>NZ_JAAIYP010000001.1 GCF_011022235.1 Magnetospirillum aberrantis SpK
ACAACAGCGCAGGGCGCCACCGCCTGAAAACGGGATCGTTCAGGCCCCCAGGAATTCCAGTTGCCATTCCATCTCGTCGGCGGTCAGTGGAAACACCCCGCTGCGGGCATGGAGATGACGGCTGGCCGGCAATCGCAACAGCTTGCTTTGAAACTGTTCGCACAGTTCCGCCGACAACCCGGCCTTCCAGGTCACGGCGACGATGCCCTTGGCGCTTTGGGTGTGCACGGTCTTGCGGATGGTCGCCAGCGACACCCCCGACAACACCGCCAGCGCCGCCATGACGAAAGCGTGGTCGCCACCGGCCAAGGCCGCGTCCACGGTGCTTTCGTCCAATTTTCCCTGATTCTTCAATTGCTGGGCACGCATCATGGCTGCCGTCTCGTCCGCCGCCTTCTTGGCGTCGGCCTTGGCGATCCCGGTGGCCTCCATCTCGTCCAGCCGCCGTCTGACCACCGCCGCCACCGCCACCGCCGCGTCGGGTTCCAGGTCCTGACGGGCGGCCAACCCCTGCAACAGGTTGGCGGCGACGAAGCGCGCCAGCTTGCCCGCCGCCTTGGACGACAGATGCGGCCGTTCGACCAAGGGCTGATGCCATTGTTCGATGTCGGCGGCACGATCCACCAACCGGTCCAGCGTCTCTTCGCGGATCTGGGCCGAACCATTGGCCAAAAGCGTGGCGATGGCGTCGATGTCCTCGGTGGCGGCGATGGCGTCGGCGACGCGGGCCTTGACCTCGGAGCGTTTGGAAATGGCCGAGAGTGCCCCGGGCACCGGACCAGAGGCGATGATCTCCAGCAAGTCCTCGTCCGACAGTACCGGCGAGAACTGCAACACCGGCGCCGACACCGCCAACTCGGCGTCGCGGGCCAGCCGCAAGATGACCTCGGGCGGTGCGTCGACCACGTTCTTCAGCGCGTCCGACAGGATACCGCGCACCTTGACGATCTGATCACGGGCCAGAATCTCCAGCGCCTCATAGGTCAGGCGGCGCAAACGATCTTGTTCGTTGGCCGAAAGACCTGGCGCCAGACGCACGATCTTGGCCGCCAGTTCGCTGCGCACGCCCTCGTCCCCGTCGCCGGCCAGCAACAGGTTGGCCTGGGGCGGGGCGTGGTGGTTGCTGGCGACGCGGCGGCGGACCTCGGCATCGGAATCCTCGGCCAGGTAATAAAGGATCTCGGGCTGGATATCGGCGCGGGCCGCCAGTTCGGCGCGCACGCCGGGATCTTGGTCGGCCGCCAGTTCGCGCGCCTGTTCATAATCGATCTTGCGCCCGCCGCCCACCAACCGCCGGATCAGTTCCAACATGGCGCCTAGTTCCCGTCCTCGTACGGCGGGGCCAGACGCCACGCCCCCTTGCCGTCCTTCTTCACCTCGTACATGGCCTTGTCGGCCCGTGCGATCAGTGCGTCCAGGGATTCGGCGCTGGAACCGGCGTGGACCGCCACGCCGAGCGACATGTGCAACGGCCGTTCGCGGTCCCCCGAAAACTCGCCCAGACCTTGGGCGGCGGTCAACAGGTCGCGGCAACGCTGGACGGCGATGTGCTGCTCGGCGCCTTCCAGCCAGATGGCGAATTCGTCGCCCCCCAATCGGGCGACGATGTCGGTGGGACGGGTATGGCACAACAGCAGGTCGCGCACCGCCAACAGCGCTTGGTCGCCGACGGAATGGCCGTGCACGTCGTTGACCAGCTTGAAATTATCCAAATCCACGTAGATCAACGCCGCCGGCCTGTGTTCGCGGCTCAACCGCTGGAACCGTCGGGCGATTTCCTCGAAAAAGGCGCGACGGTTGAACAGACCGGTCAGCGAATCGGTGCGCGACAGCTTGAGGATACGTTCGTGATTGGCGATCTGTTCGTTGGCCAGCCCCACCTGATTGGCGACGTCGTCGATCAGCAGTCGGTCGTCGTCTCCCCACGAGGCGCGGTCGCCGTCGCGCCACAGCAACACCGCGCCGTTGACCGACTGGCGATAACGGCTGACCGTGGCCAGGACGTGCCAGCCAGCGGTTTCGCCGTCGAAATGCTCGCTCCCGGCAAGGGCCTCGAGAACCGGCGCGCCCTCGCCACCTTCGCCGAATTGCGCCGCCAGCACGAAATCCGTGGAATCGGGAAGAATGCGGAAGATCTGGCAGCCGGTGGCCCCCAGCGCGCGGGCCGTGGCCTCGGCGGCGGCACGCAGCATGTCCGACGGCTCGACCTCGTCGCGGATGGTGCGCACCACATAGGACAGCAGGCGTTCGCGATTGCTGGCCCGGCTCAACGCCGCGTCGCGCAGACGTTCCTGGGTGACGTCGCGGCCGACGCCGCGGGCGCCGCGCCATTCGCCGTGCTCGCCGAAAATGGGCGTGGCCGACAACAGCACGCAGGCCTCGCCGCCATCGGCCATCTTCATCCACACTTCGCGGTCCTCGACCACCAGGGAGGCCAGAAAGGGCGACGTCGTTCCCTCGGGTTCGGGCATGGCGACGAAATCGGCCGGAGCCCGCCCCACCAGTTCGTCGGAGCTGAACCCCAGAGCGCCTTTGGGACTGACGAAGGCGAAGCGTCCGTCGCCGCCCACTTCCCAGGCGAAATCCGAACTGATCTCGACCAGATCCTTGTAGCGCTGGCGCGATTCCACCAGCGCCGAACGCAGATTGCGTTCCAAGGTGGCGTCGCGCCCCAGCAACAGAAGATGGCCGTCATCGGTGGGCAGCGCCGAAAGTTCCAGGGTCACCGCCCCGCCCCCCGCCGCCGGCAGGGTTTCGATCACCGGCCGCCCGCCGCCCGCCCGCAACGCATCGATCTGGACCAGACGGCCCTCGACGATGGCGCGGACCAGCAGTTCGGCGCGGCCGTTGGAGGCCACCACGCGGCCGTCCCCGTCCAGCACCACCGCCACGCCGGGATAGGCCGACAAGCCGACAGAACCCAAGCTGAAGCGCAGCTTCGGCATGTCCGCACCCGGCTCTCGCTTGAACTCGGACGACGCGCTCATGATCCTTCCGTGGTCTGCTCCGTCTTCATGCTTAGCATAGACGGCAAGCCACCACGAGAGACGAAACGGCGATACGCACAAGCCGGATTGAGAAGCCTCCCCGGCCACATGCCCTTGCCTTCCGGCGCCGCCGGGGCTATCGGTTGAGGCATGAGCGAAACACCGCCCACCGACCCCCGCCGCCTGGGCCTGGACCATGTCCACGCCTGGGTGTTCGATCTGGACAACACGTTGTATCCGGCGTCCAGCAGCCTGTTCCCGCAAATCGACGTGCGCATGCGCCAGTTCATCGCCGAACGGCTGCACATGGCGCTGGACGACGCCTTCGTCCTGCAAAAGCGCTATTACCGCGAATTCGGCACCACCTTGCGCGGCCTGATGCTGGTGCACGGCATCGAACCCGAGGACTTCCTGAACTACGTCCACGACATCGACCACACCGTGCTGGACGCGGCGCCCAGACTGGACGCGGCGCTGGCCCGGCTGCCGGGGCGGCGGTTCATCTTCACCAACGGTTCGGAACGCCACGCCGAGAACGTCATGGAACGCCTGGGCATCGCCCAGCGTTTCGAAGGCATCTTCGACATCAAGGCCGCCCAGTTCATCCCCAAGCCGCAGCCCGCCTGTTACGACGCCATGCTGGCGCGGTTCGGGATCGAGGCGCGGTCCTCGGCCATGGTCGAGGACATCCACCGCAACCTGAAACCCGCCTGTGACATCGGCATGACCACGGTGTGGGTGCGCCAGGACAACCACCCCGACTTCAAGGTGGTGATCCAGGACGATGACGACCTGTCCCACGTCCACCACGTCACCGAGGATCTGGTGGGCTGGCTGGAAGCCATACCCCACACACCGTGATGCCTTGCGCGCGTTGACAGCGACCGCCAGCGCGCTATGTTCCCGTCAACACCATCACCCGCAAGGAACGACCCGATGAGCTTCGCCGATCTGCAAAAGGACGTCGAAAGCGCCTGGGAGGCGCGCGACACCATCAATTTCGAGACCGGCGGCAAGATCCGCGACGCGGTGGACACCGCGCTGGGCATGCTGGACACCGGCCATCTTCGCGTCGCCGAGAAGATCGACGGCGAATGGGTGGTGAACCAATGGCTGAAGAAGGCGGTGCTGTTGTCGTTCCGCCTGAACGACATGGCCCCCATCCCCGGCGGCCCCGGCGGCGCCCATTGGTTCGACAAGGTGCCGTCCAAGTTCGCCGACTGGGATGACGGCAAGTTCCGCGCCCACGGCTTCCGCGCCGTGCCGGGCGCCATCGTCCGCCGTTCGGCCTTCATCGCGCCGGGCGTGGTGCTGATGCCCAGCTTCGTCAACGTCGGCGCCCACGTGGACACCGGCACCATGGTCGACACCTGGGCGACCGTGGGGTCGTGTGCCCAGATCGGCAGCAACGTCCACATCTCGGGCGGCGCCGGCATCGGCGGCGTGCTGGAGCCGCTTCAGGCCGGCCCGGTGATCATCGAGGACAATTGCTTCATCGGCGCCCGCGCCGAAGTGGCCGAGGGCGTGGTGGTCGGCGAGGGTTCGGTGCTGTCCATGGGCGTGTTCCTGGGCGCCTCCACCAAGATCATCGACCGCTCCACCGGCGAAGTGTTCATCGGTCGCGTACCGCCCTATTCGGTGGTGGTCCCCGGTTCGCTGCCCGGCAAGCCGCTGCCCGACGGCACCCCCGGCCCCAGCCTGTATTGCGCGGTGATCGTCAAGCGGGTGGACGAAAAGACCCGCTCCAAGACCTCGATCAACGAGTTGCTGCGCGACTGATTTTTACAAGGATGCCCGGACACCTTCCGGGCATCCGCCATCTCGCCGAGAGGACCGCATGGCGCTCGACCCCATCAGCCTTGCCCAGGACCTGATCCGTTGCGCCAGCGTCACCCCCGAGGACGCGGGCGCCATGGCCGTGCTGACCCGCACCCTCGAAGGATTGGGGTTCGTCTGTCACGCGGTGGATTCGGCCACCGGCGGTCCGACCATCAGGAACCTGTACGCCCGCCTGGGCGACAGCGGCCCCAATTTCTGTTTCGCCGGCCATACCGACGTGGTGCCGGCGGGCGGCACCTGGACGGTGGACCCGTTCGGCGGTCAGGTGATCGACGGCCGGCTGTTCGGACGCGGCGCCGCCGACATGAAGGGCGCCATCGCCTGTTTCGTCGCCGCCGTGTCGCGGTTCCTGGAAAACGGCCCCGCCAAGGGTTCCATCAGCCTGCTGATCACCGGTGACGAGGAAGGCCCGGCGGTGGACGGCACCGTCAAGGTGCTGGACTGGCTGGCCGCGCGGGGCGAAAAGCTTGACCTGTGTCTGGTGGGCGAACCCACCAACCCCCGCCATCTTGGCGAGATGATGAAGATCGGCCGGCGCGGCTCGCTCAACTGCAAGATCCGCGTCTTCGGCACCCAGGGCCATTCCGCCTATCCCCATCTGGCCGACAACCCCATTCCCCGCCTGTTGGAAATGCTGCGCCGGCTGACCGAAAAGCCGCTCGACGACGGCAGCGAGCATTTCCAGGCCAGCACCCTGGCGCTGACCACGGTGGACGTGGGCAACGCCGCCACCAACGTCATCCCGGCCGAGGCCCGCGCCGGCTTCAACATCCGTTTCAACGACCTGCATTCCGGCGCGTCGCTGGAAAAATGGATTCGCGACACCCTGGCCCAGGTCGGTGGAGACATCGAATGCTCGGTCGAGGTGTCGGGCGAAAGCTTCCTGACCCAGCCGGGATTGCTGAGCGACGCGGTGGCAGACGCCGCCTTCGCCGTCACCGGACGGCGGCCGGAACTGTCCACCACCGGCGGCACCTCGGACGCCCGCTTCATCAAGAACTTCTGTCCGGTGCTGGAATTCGGCCTGGTCGCCCAGACCATGCACAAGGTGGACGAACACGTCCAAATCGCCGACATGCAGGCGCTGACCGACATCTATGTCCAGGTGCTGGACCGTCTGGTGGGCCATCCATGATCACCGCCGGAGAAATGATGGCCGGCATCACCGGCGCCTTCCGACTGGCCCGGCGCGATCCCGGCGGCATGGTGTGGTTCGACGCCACCCCGCGCGGATTCTGGAACTCGTTCTGGGCGGCGGTGCTGGTGGCGCCCACCTTCCTGATCCTCGACGTCCTGTCGGGCAGCCTGAACGACGAGACCACCACGCGTCAGATGGCGATCAAGCTGATCGGCTACGTCATCGACTGGACCGCCTTTCCGGTGCTGATGATCGCGGTGGTCGATTCCCTGGGCAAGTGGCCCAACTACATCCGCTACATCGTCGCCTATAATTGGGCGGCGGTGGTGCAGATGGCGGTGCTGTTGCCCATCGCCCTGCTGGCGGTGGCGGCCCCCAGTCCCGCCACCTTGCTGTTGGCTCAGACCGCCACCATCGTCTTGCTGGTCTATCGCGCCTATGTGGCCCATGTGGCGTTGGCGGTGGGGTTCGGCACCGCCGCCGGCATCGTGTTGTTGGACATATTGCTGGCCGGTTTCCTGCGCGTCGTCAGCGATCAATTGATGAGGGTGTAGACGTGGCCCGCTGGCGCCCCATGGCCGTCGCCGACCTGGAAACAGTGGTGCGGGTGGCCGACGTCGTCCACGTCAATTACCCCGAGGATCCGGCGGTGTTCGCCGACCGTCTGGCGCTGTTCGCCCCCGGCTGCCTGATGGCCGAGGACGACGACGGGCAGGCCTTGGGCTATTGCCTGGCCCATCCCGGCATCGTCGGCGACCCGCCGCCGCTCGACACCGTGCTGGGGGCGCCGCCCAAGGCCGCCGATTGTCTTTACATCCACGACGTCGCCTTGTTGCCCCAGGCGCGCGGCCGTCATCTCGGGGTGGCGCTGGCCCGGCTGATGGAAGACGTCGCCCGCGCCCACGGCTTCGACCGCATCGCGCTGACGGCGGTGAACAATTCCGACGGTTTCTGGGGTGCCTTGGGCTATGTGCCGCAGCCGTGCGAGAAAATCGCCAGCTATGGCGACGCGACCTACCGGATCAAGCTGCTGCCATCGGGAAGGGACAATTCTCAGCGATAGTGGACAGCGGTCAGATACAGCCCGTCCGGCGGACAGGTCGGGCCGCCGGCCGAACGGTCACGGGCGTCGAGTGCACGCTTCATGTCCTCGGGCCGCCACTTGCCCTCGCCCACCAGCTTCAACGTGCCGACCATGTTGCGCACCTGATGGTGCAGGAACGACCGCGCCGAGGTGGCGACGTGGATTTCCTCGCCGACGCGGGTCACGCTCAGCGCGTCCAGCGTCTTCATCGGACTTTTCGCCTGGCATTCGCTGGCGCGGAAAGTGGTGAAGTCGTGATGCCCCAACAGGTAGTCGGCCCCCTGTTGCATGGCGTCGGCGTCAAGCGCCACCGGCACCCACCACACCCGCCCGGCATCCAGTCCGGCCGGCGCCCGACGGTTCAGGATGCGAAACAGATAAGACCGCCCGATGGCGGAAAAGCGGGCATGAAAGTCGTCGGCCACCGCCTCGGCCGCCAGCACCACCACCGGATGGGGGCGCAAATGGAAATTCAGGCCGTCGCGCACCCGGTCGCAACGATAGTCGCGCGGGGCGTCGAAATGCGCCACCTGACCGGTGGCGTGCACGCCGGCATCGGTTCGGCCGGCGCATTGCACCAGCGTCTCGCTTTGGCAAAAGCGCAAGACCGCCTCTTCCAATGCCTGTTGCACCGAGGGGCCGTGGTCCTGGCGCTGCCAGCCGTGATAAGGGCGGCCGTCATATTCGATGGTGAGCTTGTAGCGGGCCATCAGCCGAACCGGCTGCCCTTGGGCACCGCGAAACCACGCAACAGGTCCGCCGCCGCCATGGGCGCCTTGCCGGCGCGCTGTACGCGGGTCAGCCTGAGCGCCCCTTCACCGCAGGCGACGGCAAGGCAATCATCCAGCGCCGTGCCCGGCACCCCGGAGCCATCAGTCATCTCGGCCGCCAGCACCTTCAGCCGTTCCTCGTTCAACACGCACCACACGCCCGGCCATGGGTTGAGGCCCCGCACCTGACGCTCGATCTCGACGGCCGGCCGGGTCCAGTCGATGCGGCCCTCGTCCTTGGCCAGCTTGGCGGCGTAGGTGATTCCAAGCTCGGGTTGCTTGACGTGTTCCAGTTCGGGATAGCGCGCGACCGCCTCGACGATCAGGCGCGCCCCCGTCTCGGCCAGTTGGTCGTGCAGCATTCCGGCGGTGGTCTGCTGCGTGATCGCCACCTTTTGCGTCAACAGCATGTCGCCGGTGTCCAGGCCCGCATCCATCTGCATGATGGTGACGCCGGTTTCCGCGTCGCCGGCCAGGATGGCGCGCTGGATCGGCGCCGCGCCGCGCCAGCGCGGCAACAGCGAGGCGTGGACGTTGAGACAGCCGAGCTTCGGCGCCTCCAGCACCGCCTGGGGCAGGATCAGGCCATAGGCCGCCACCACCGCCATGTCGAGGCCGAGGTCGCGAAAGGCCTGTTGCTCGTCCGCGCCCTTCAGGCTTTTCGGCGTGCGCACCGCGATGCCCCGGGACTGGGCGAAGGCGTGCACCGGGGTCAGCTGTTCCTTGTGGCCGCGTCCGGCGGGACGCGGCGGCTGGGAATAGACGCAGACCACGTCATGGCCGGCGTCGATCAGCGCGGCGAGGATGGAAACCGAGAAATCCGGCGTCCCCATGAAGCACAGGCGCATGGCGTCAGCCCGCTTCCTTCTTGGCCTTCAACAGCTTGCGCAGGATCATGTTGCGCTTGAGCGACGACAGGTGATCGATGAACAAGATGCCGTCCAGATGGTCCATCTCGTGCTGCAACACCGTCGCCAGCAAGCCGTCGGCATCCATCTCGCGCACCGCGTCGTGTTCGTCCACATAGCGCACGCGGACGGCGCGCGGACGGACCACGGCGGCATAATGCTCGGGCACCGACAGGCACCCTTCCTCGTAGGTGTTGTCGTCGTCGGACGCCCAGACGATTTCCGGGTTGGCCATGCGGATGGGCTGGCGATCCTCTTCGTTCTTGCCGATATCGGCGACGATGACGCGGATGCTCATGCCCACCTGCGGCGCGGCCAAACCGATGCCGGGGGCGGCGTACATGGTTTCCAGCATGTCGTCCATCAACGTGCGGACGGACTGGTCCACCGTCTCGACACGGGCGGCCTTTTGCTTCAGCCGGGGGTCGGGAGCGGTGAGGATAGGGAGGAGGGCCATGGACGCGTCGCCTTTCAAGGAATTCCCATGGGAAATATGGAACCTTCCGGCAAGCGTCAAGAAGAACCGCCCTACATTGGCTCTCAGCCCTTGACCCGGACGCGATAGCTCAGAACCTGTTCGCCACGCGCCGGCACCTCGACCGTCCAGGTCGCGGTGAAGGCGTTCTCCTTTTTATGCGGCGCGCTCTCGTCGAGCACCAGCCAGTCGCCGCCCAGGCTTTCACGCACCACCACCTGGGCGGGGGTGTCGCCGGCATTGGCAAGACGCACCTGCCATTGCGCCTCGGTGATCTCGGCCGAGACCCGGTTGAAGTCGGTCTGGACCCGCCGCGCGGTGACGTCGAAGGCGCGGCCCAGGGTGACGCGGGCCTCGGCCCCGGCGGGAACGTCGCCCAGTTGGTCCTCGCCCAGGAAGGTGGCGCCGCCGTCGCGGGCCCGCTGGAACACCCGGATGGTGCCCGACGGCAGCGGTTCGTTACCGTTCTTCAGACGCAACACCGCCTGGGGATGTTGCGGCTCGGGATCGGCGGCGCGGTCGCGCCATGCCTGACCCGGCAAGGGATCAAGGATCAGTTGACGGCTGACCGTCAGGTTCTGCGGCGCCACCAACGCCACCTGCTTGCGTTCGCCGTCGCCCAGCGACACCGGCTGAGCCACGGTATAAAGATGATAGACGCCGCCCGCCGTCTCGCGCGTGGGCGCCATGGTGGCGGCCATCAACACCTTTTCCATGCGCATGGCGCGCGGCGGGGCGTCGTTGGCCACCGTGCCGACGTCGCCGGCCAGCAATTGCAACTTGGCCGCCGGAAAGTCCGCCCCGGAAACGTTGACCAGCGTCGCCCAGGCCGACAGCGACAGCTTGTCGCCGGCCGGTGTCAGTTCGGCCACGTAATCGGCCTGCCACGACAGGCCCGAGGTCAGGTAGCTCAGCTCGACCCCGCGCTTGCCGCCCTGTTCGACGGTCACCGCGGCGCGATAGGCCGGGGCCGTGCGTAATTCCGGCGGCAGGGAATCGTAAAGGATGCGGGCCGGTTCGCCGGCCACCACCTTGCCGGCCACCTGGAACAGGGGCGGCTGTCCGGCGGCAACCACACGGGCCCGTTCCTCGCGTTCGGCGCCGACGGCGTCACGCCATACCACGGTCACGTCGCGGCCCACCGATGCGGCCAACAATCCGGCGGCATCGACACCGCCCGGCAGGAACCCCTGTTCATGCACCACCAGCCCGCCACCCGACAGCATGGCGCTGCCGTCGCGGGCGGCACGGGCCACCCCTTCCACCACCAGCACCTGGGATCCGCGTTCGAAGGTGGCGGTACGGTGGTCGCGCACCAGGGCGGTGTCGTTCTGGGTCACCGTCAGGGCCAGCCCGCCACGGTCGGCCGGGGTCACCACGGTGTCGGCGAAACCGGCCGCCGCCAGCAGCGGCACGAAGGCGGCGGTGGTGATCAGGGCCAGGCGCCGTTTCATGAATATTCTCCGCAAGGTCGTCATGGTGCCGTTCTATGTTATGAAAACGGCGGGAGCATGGCGACAAAGGAGCAAGTCTTGGATTCCATGACGATGATGGCGGCGGCGTTGGGCGGACTGATCCTGGCCTTGCTGGGGGTGGCGGCGGTGTTGTTGCTGCGCGGACGCGGCAACGCGGCGCGCGAGGATTTCATGGCGCGAACCGTCGATTCCATGGCCCAGGCGCAGTCGGCCTTGACCGGGCGGCTGGCGCAGTTGGCGGAAACCCAGGCCGCCGCCCAGGCGCAGATGTCGGAACGCCTTCAGGCCCAGGAGCGCGCCCTGGCCCGCGCCGTCGAGGAGCGGCTGGCCGCCCTGGGCAAGCGCATGGACGACGGTTTGCAGCAATCGTCGCACCGCCAGGCCACCACCCTTCACGAATTGCGGGAGCGCCTGGCGGTGATCGACGCCGCGCAAAAGAACATCACCCAATTGTCGGCCCAGGTGGTCAGCCTTCAGGACATCTTGTCCAACAAACAGGCGCGCGGCGCCTTCGGCGAAATCCAGTTGGCCGACATCGTCAGCTCGATCCTGCCGCCCAACGCCTACAAGTTCCAGGCCCCCCTGGGCGATGGCCGACGCGTCGACTGCCTGCTCGACCTGCCCAATCCACCGGGTGCCATCGCCATCGACGCCAAGTTTCCGCTGGAAAGCTTTCATGCGTTGCGCAACGCCCGCGACGACGCCGAACGCGTCGCCGCCGGCCGCGCCTTCGCCACCGCTATCCTCAAGCACGTGCGCGACATCGCCGAGAAATACATCGTTCCCGGCGAAACCGCCGAATCGGCCCTGATGTTCCTGCCATCCGAAGCGGTCTACGCCGAATTGCACGCCAATTTCACCGACGTGGTGGAAAAATCCTTTCGCGCCAAGGTGTGGATCGTTTCCCCCACCACCTTGATGGCCACGCTGAACACCGTGCGCGCGGTGCTGAAAGACGCCTGCATGCGCGAACAGGCCGGCCAGATTCAAAAGGAAGTGCGGTTCTTGCTGGACGACATCGACCGGCTCGACACCCGCGTCACCGCGCTGGACAAGCATTTCGGCCAAGCGGTCGAGGATCTGCGCCAAATCCGCATCTCGACCGACAAGGTCACCAAGCGCGCCGAACGCATCGAATCCGTGCAGGTCGGCGACGACGAGAAGGCCGCGGAGCTGGCGCCGCCCCAGCCCAAGCTGCCGGCACAATAATTAAGGTCGAGGAAGAAACATCAATGACAACCAGTGCATGCTGTGCATGGCTGTTATGATGCATGTCATTCGCAACTTTTTTGCCTAATTATCATTCGTCGCTTTTAGACTGCCCCTTAGGACATCAGATCGCGGGGCCTGTGATGGCAAATGTCGTGCCGTGCGAACACTTCCTGTTACGGCGCGTCGCCGCCGAGCAGCAGCGTGCAGCCCAGTCCATGCGCGGGCTGGTCCGCGCGGTGGACACCTTCATCAACGTGGTCGACCGTGCCTGTGTCGATGCCAGGGGTCAGTTGGACCAGGCGTTGGCCCGCACCAGCGCCTTGCGCGAACACACCGCCGCCGAACGCCAACG
This sequence comes from Magnetospirillum aberrantis SpK, assembly GCF_011022235.1. Lineage (GTDB taxonomy): Bacteria > Pseudomonadota > Alphaproteobacteria > Rhodospirillales > Magnetospirillaceae > Magnetospirillum > Magnetospirillum aberrantis. The sequence goes on from NZ_JAAIYP010000001.1 coordinate 12,241, forward strand.
CACCGTGGCCGCCCTGGAAGACGGCGGCCTTGAGGTGATGATCGCCGAACGCGACCGGCTGTTGGCCGAACGCGAACGTCGGCGGGCGGGCGGCTGATACCAAATCGCGTTGATCTGAACCGATCAACGCCGCCCTCAAGCGCCGGGCGGGTTTTTCCAAAACCCTTGGCTCCCGCCGCATTGGCGGCGCGGGCGCCTTGCGCCCGACCAAGTCTCGATGAGTCGCGCTCATCGAAACTTGGTATGAGCATCCCCCGAGCACCCGTCGTATCCCGGTATCTTATTGTCGGGATTTGGCATTAGGGCTCGCGCCGGCCACGACAAGCGGGTAAATGTCGTCGCGTTTCCGTCGACGAGGACGCCGTCCCATGCGCCCGTTTTTGCCGCCCACCATCGCCGTCAGCCAGGATTTGCGCCCCAACCTGTGGGACGCCGCCTTGTTGCCGATCGTGTTCGGCATCCTGGCGCTGATGGCGTGGGGCGCGTTGCAGATGGACGCGCCCTACGACGTCGGCACGCCGCTGCCGCTGTCGCTCGATCCCGCCAACCTGCCCTACTACCTGTTGCGCAGCGCCTTGCGCATGCTGGCGGCGCTGGGTTTGTCGCTGGGCTTCACCCTGGTTTACGCGCTTCTGGCGGCCAAGGTGCCGGCGCTCGAACGGGTTTTGATCCCGCTGCTCGACATTCTTCAGTCCATTCCCATCCTGGGCTTCCTGTCGATCACCGTGGCCGGCTTCATCGCCCTGTTCCCCGGCAATCTGCTGGGGGTGGAATGCGCGGCCATCTTCGCCATCTTCACCTCGCAGGCGTGGAACATGACCACGTCGCTCTACCAGTCGCTGCGCACCGTTCCCACCGACCTGATCGAGGCCTCGGCCATGTTCCACCTGAGCCCCTGGCGGCGGTTCTGGCGGTTGGAACTGCCGTTCGCGGTGCCGGGGCTGGTGTGGAACATGATGATGTCGGTGTCGGGCGGCTGGTTCTTCGTGGTGGCGTCCGAGGCCATCACCGTGTCGGGCCAGACCATCATGTTGCCGGGCGTCGGCTCCTACATCGCGTTGGCCATCCAGGAACGCGACCTTGCCGCCATCGGCTACGCCATCCTGGCGGTGCTGGCGGCCATCCTGGCCTATGACCAACTGTTCTTCCGTCCGCTGGTGGCGTGGGCCGAGAAATTCAAATTCGAACAGAATGCCGGCGAGGAAGCCCCGGAATCGTGGCTTCTGACCCTGATGCAGCGCGCCCGTTTCTTCCGTGCCGCCGCCCGCCTGCCCGAAGGGATGTGGCGCGGCGTACTCAACGCCATGCCGCGCCGGCCGCAACGATTGCGGGCCAGCGCCAGCGAATGGCTGTTGCCGCGCTGGCTGGACGCGGTGTGGAACGGCGTGCTGGTGGCGATGCTGCTGGGAGCGGTCGGCTGGGTCTCCATCTTCGTCCATTCCGCCCTGGGCTGGGCCGAGATCTTCGACGTCCTGTGGCGCGGCGCCGTCACCGCCACCCGCATCGTCGTGCTGATCGCCCTGGCCTCGCTGGTATGGGTGCCGGTGGGGGTGTGGATCGGCCTGCGCCCACGCATGGCCGGCCGGCTTCAGGCGGTGGCGCAGTTCCTGGCGGCGTTTCCCACCAACCTGGTGTTCCCGGTGGTGGTCATGCTGATCGTGCATTTCCAACTGAACGTCGAGGTGTGGACCAGCCCGCTGATGGTGCTGGGCACCCAATGGTACATCCTGTTCAACGTGATTTCCGGGGCGTCGTCGCTGCCGTCCGACCTGCGCGACGCCGCCGGCAATCTGGGACTCAAGGGCTGGCTGAGGTGGAAGCGCTTCATCTTGCCCGGCATCTTCCCCGCCTATCTGACCGGTGCCATCACCGCGTCGTGCGGATCGTGGAACGCCTCGATCGTCGCCGAACTGGTGACCTGGGGCGACACCCGGCTGGAAGCCACCGGCCTTGGGTCCTACATCGCCGCGGCCACCAGCGACGGCGACTTTCCGCGCATCGCCCTGGGAATCGCCGTGATGTGCGTCTATGTCATGAGCTTCAACCATTTCGTCTGGCGCCGGCTGTTCAACCTGGCGGCCGAACGGCTGCGCATCGGCTGAGGGAGGGGGGAGATGAGCCAGACCACGCCGCTGTTGCTGTTGGAAGGGGTGCGCAAGACCTTCCGCACCCCTGACCGCCGTGAGCGCACCGTGCTGGAGGGCGTCGACTTCCGCCTGGAGGAAGGCGAGATCGTCGCCCTTCAGGGCAAGTCGGGATCGGGCAAGTCGACGCTGTTGCGCGTCATGGCTGGATTGGTGCGCAGCAACGGCGGCAAGGCCCTTTATCGCGGCCAGCCCATCGCCGGCCCGGTCCAGGGCATTTCCATGGTGTTCCAAAGCTTCGCCCTGTTCCCGTGGCTGACCGTGCAGCAAAACGTCGAACTGGGGCTGGAGGCGCTGGGCGTGCGCCCGGCCGAGCGCGAGGACCGGGCGGCGGCGGCCATCGACATGATCGGCCTGGGCGGCTTCGAGGGCGCCTATCCCAAGGAATTGTCGGGCGGCATGCGCCAGCGCGTCGGCTTCGCCCGCGCCCTGGTGATGAATCCCGACATCCTGTTGATGGACGAGGCGTTTTCCGGCCTCGACGTGCTGACCGCCGAGAACCTGCGCGACGACCTTCTGGAATTGTGGCGCGAGCGCAAGATCCCGACCAAGGGCATGCTGATGGTCAGCCACAACATCGAGGAAGCGGTCTACATGGCCGACCGCGTGCTGATCTTCGCCAGCGACCCCGGACGGGTGAAGGGCGAGATCAAGGTCGGCCTGGAGCATCCGCGCGATCCCGATTCGCCGGCATTCCGCCAGATCGTCGACGAAGTCTACGGCCTGATGACCGCCACTACCCGCACGCTGGGCGGCGCCCCGGCCGAGCCCATCCACATCGGCTACCGCCTGCCCGACGCCACGCCCAACCGCATGGCCGAGTTGTTGGAAACCATCGCCGAACCGCCGTTCGAAGGCCGCGCCGACGTCCCTGCCCTGGCCGAGTTCACCGAACTGCCCGACGATTCGCTGTTCCACCTGTTCGAAGGTCTGCGGGTGCTGGGGCTGGCGCGGCTGGCGGTTGGCGACATCTTCCTGACACCGGCGGGCCGCGCCTTCGTCGAGGCCGAGCCGCCGGAACGCAAGCGGATGTTCGGCGAGCACCTGTTGCACGCCATCCCCCTGGCGGCACGCATCCGCCGGGTGCTGGACGAACGGCGCGACCACCGCGCCCCCGAGGAACGTTTTCTTCAGGAGCTTCAGGACTATCTGTCGGCCGACGAAGCCGAGCGCGTGCTGGAAACGGTCATCACCTGGGGCCGCTATGCCGAGATTTTCGACTACGACTACAATGCCGGCGTGCTGATGCTGCCCGAGGACGACGACGAGGAACCCGCGCCGCCGGCCGCCGACCAGACACAATAAGCAAGGATTTACGCCATGACCGAACCGGCCCGCATCGGCCTTGTCACCGTGTCCGACCGTGCCTCGGCCGGCGTCTACCAGGATCTGGGCGGGCCGGCCATGGCCGAATGGCTGAGCCGTGCCCTGGTCACGCCGTGGCAGGCGGTGTCGCGGGTGATCTCGGACGACCGCGAGATCATCGAGACGACGCTGAGGGACCTCGCCGACACCGAAAGCTGCGGCCTGATCCTCACCACCGGCGGCACCGGCCCGGCGCCGCGCGACGTGACGCCCGAAGCCACCGAGGCGGTGTGCGACAAGATGATGCCGGGATATGGCGAGCTGATGCGCACCGCCAGCCTCAAGGTGGTACCCACCGCCATCCTGTCGCGCCAGACCGCCGGCATCCGCGGGCGGACGCTCATCATCAACCTGCCGGGCAAGCCCAGCGCCATCGCCGACTGCCTGGACGCGGTGTTCCCCGCCACCCCCTATTGCCTGGACCTGATCGGCGGGCCGTGGCTGGACACCGACCCGGCGGTGTGCGCGGCCTTCCGCCCCAAGAAGAAGTGAGGGCTTGACCGCGCTCAAAGACCGCCGCCCCCGCTCCTTGTCACAAAGGGGCCTGGAAGATGTCCATTGCGGGGTGACACGATGCGCGGATGGTGGGTTGTGGCGGTGGTGGCCGTGGGCGGCGCGACAGGGGCCTGGGCCCAGGACGCGCCGCCGCCGGTGACCTTGCCCAACGGCAAGACCTGGACCTACGACGCCGAACAGGGCCGTGAGATCATGCGCACCTGCGCCGCCTGTCATGGCGAGTTCGGCGAAGGCGGCGGCGGCGGCGTCTATCCCCGCATCGCCGGCCTGCACCCGGATTACCTGGCCGACCAGTTGCGCGCCTTCAAGTCCCGCGCCCGCGAGAACATCCCCATGATCCCCTATGCCAACGACCGCGAGTTGCCGGAAAAGGATGTTCTCGACGTTTCCTACTACCTGGCCTCCATCAAGCCGCCCAACCGCCCGCCGTCCGACGACACCCCCATGGACGCCTTCGAGCGCCTGAAGCTGGCCAAGCAGGCTGTGCAGATTCCGCGTGAACCGGGCGACGCCGCCAAGGGCGAAAAGCTCTATAATGGCGACTGCATGGAATGCCACGGTCGCAACGGCCAGGGCCGGGTCAGGAAGCCGCCCCTGGCCCAACAGCACATGAAATATCTGCGTGCCCAGGTCGCGCTGTTCCTCAAGGGACAGCGCGAGCACGAGGACGTGGACGAACTGATGCGTCCCAAGACCGACCAGGACTGGCAGGACATCTGGGCGCACGTGTCCTTGCTGGACGATTGAGACCGCCCGGCGAATGAACTGATCCGTTGGCTCAGTTCACGTCGAGACGGTGACGCTCAGCGCCGCGCGGGCTTGCCGGCCGCCCGAACGGATCATTTCAATGGGCGGCCGGTAGGAGACCATATCCCGGTGATCGGAACCGATCACCGGCGTCTCACGGCCGCTGGATGGTGTCCAGTTCCTGCCGAGCGGCGCGGCGGCGGGCTTCTTCGGCCATTTCCTTGTCGACGATGGTCTTGCCCACCGGGAACAAGGCGACGTTGGCCAGCTTGAGATGACCGACGGCCAACGGAATGCCGATGATGGTCAGGGCGCAGGTGATGGCCGCCATGATGTGACCGATGGCCAGCCAAATGCCGGCCAGCAGGAACCACACCACGTTGCCGACCAGCCCCAGCGTTCCGGTGCCGATATCGTCCTTGCCGGTCAGCACCTTGCGGCTGACGGCTTCCTTGCCGAACGGCCACAGGGCGAACAGCGCGATGTTGAAACACGCCCGCGCCCACGGCAGGCCGATGATGGTGACGGCCATGATCACCGCCGCCAGCAGCCAGCCCAGCGCCATGACCAGACCGCCGAAAACCACCCAGATGATGTTGAGGATGAGCGACATGATCGTCCTTTCAAGAAGTCTCGGCCGGTTCGGCCTCTGGTCCAGGTTCGGCCTCTGGTCCAGGTTCCGGCGCCTGGGCCTGGGCGGCGGGCAAGGTGAAGATGAAGTGCGATCCCTGGCCGGGGCCGTCGGATTCCACCCAGATCCGGCCCTCGTGACGTTGCACGATCCGTCGGCACAACGCCAGTCCGACGCCGGCCCCTTCGTAGCGGTCGCCCCGGTGCAGGCGCTGGAACACCTTGAACAGGCGATCCGTCTGGTCGGCGGCGATGCCGATGCCGTTGTCGGCGAAGGTGAAACGCCACCCCGAACCGTCGCGTGCCGCCCGGGCAGCGACGACCGGAGCCACGCCATCGGCATGGTACTTCAGGGCATTGCCCAACAGGTTCTGGAACAACCGCTCGATCTCGTCCGGGCTGGCCAGAAGCCACGGCCATTCGCCTTCGATCCGCACCTCGGCCTTGGTCTGCTGGACCACCGGCGACAGGAACAACAGCGCCTCGTCCAGGACCTTGCGGCTGTCCACCCATTCCATGGGCAGGCCACGGCGGCCGACACGGGAATATTCCAGCAACGCCACCAGCATGCGGTCCATGCGCTTGGCGCCGTCCACGGCGAAGGAGACGAATTCGCGGATGTCGTCGGTGGCGGCGCCACCCAGGCGGCGTTCCAGCAACTGGATGTAGCTGGCCACCATGCGCAAGGGTTCGCGCAGATCGTGCGACACCGCATAGGCGAATTGTTCCAGTTCGGCGTTGGAGCGGCTCAGTTCGTCCTCGAATTCCTTGCGGTGGGTGATGTCGAGGAAGGACGACACCGCCGACAGCGGCAATCCGTCCTCGCCCGAACCCAAGGGGGCGGCGTTGGCTTCGATCCAGGTCACGTCGCCGTTCCTGTGCCGCAGCCCCATGACCACGCCCTCGCATCGTTCCCCGGTGCGCAGCGACACATGGGCCGGGCATTCCTCATGCGTCAACAGGCTGCCGTCGGGGTGGATGAGCTGCCAGCGCGGGTCGAACGGCGAACGCCCGGCCAAGGTTCCCGCCTCGGCCCCGAAAATACGCTCGGCGGCGGGATTGCACGACAGGATGATGCCGTCCCGGTTTTGGACGACGATCCCTTCCATCAGCGAATCGACCAGGGCGCGATAGCGTTCCTCGCTGGCCTTGAGCGCCCGTTCGGCCTGACGCTGGGAAGTGACCTCGCCCACCGTCAGGATCGAGCCCTGAACGTTGCCGCCACGCCCGAACAGCGGCCGGGCGTTGACGTTGTACCAACGCAAGGAACCGTTGCTGCCGCGCAATCCCAGGGAAACGTTGTCCAGGGTGCGGCCGGTCCGGGCGGCGATGACGCTGGGAAACTGCTCCAACGGCAAGGGAGCCCCGGTTTCGTCCACCACGTCCCAGGCCTGGAAACCGCCGATGCGGCATAGACGCGTCTTGTCGTAGGGAATAAGCCGGGCGAAACTGTCGTTGTGGAAAAGAACCTCGCCCGATGGCGCCACCATGGCCAGCCCCTCGGCCATGGCGGAAAGGGTGACCCGCTGGGCTTCCTGTTGCTGCGCCGCCGCCCGCGCGACGCGGTCGGAATGGCGCCCGAGAACAGCGATGACCAGCAACGCCAGGGCCAGGGCCGCGGTCGCGATCCCCGCCCATAGCGAGGTCTGGTGGTTGAGCTCGCGGACCGGAGCCAACGCCCCGTCCAAACCGACACCACCGGCCATCACCTGGCCGGTCGACAGGCGTTTCCAGGCGAAGATCCGCTCGATCCCGTCATGGGTCCCGCTGTCCCGATACCAGCCGCTTTCCGGGGCACCGGGCACCAGGAACGGCCGGTCCTCGGCGACATGCTGGCCCATGTGCTTTTCCGATTCGCGGGTACGCAACAGATAGACGCCGTCGGCACTGAACAGCGACAGGACGTCGGTGCTTCCCAGTTCGAACCGCGCCAGTTGGCGGGTCCACGCCTGGGGGTTGACGGCGATGGCCACCACACCGGCGAAGCGCCCCCGAACGACCACCGCCTTCGCCACCTGAAGGCTGAGCTTGCCGGTCAGACGTCCCTGCACGGGCGGGCTGACCACCAGGGGCAAGCCAGGTTCGGCGGCCAATTGCTGGAAATACCAGCGGTCGCCAAGATAATTGCGCGGTGCCGGCCCCAAGGAGCTGTAGGCGAGGGCGCCGCCGGCGTCGATGCGGAACAGTTGGAAGACCAGTTCGTCGCTGCCCGCCGAAACGGCGTCGCCGTACAGCCTGAGGGCATCGGCGCCCTGGGTGGCGGCGATGGACGCGGTGGTCAGCGTGACCTGAAAACGGTTGAGGGTGGTTTCCACCGCCTCGGCGGCGGCCTGGGTGATGAACACCACGCGGCGCCGGGCTTCCTCGACCGCCTCGTCCTCGGCGGTTCGCATCTCGTGGAACAGGTTGACCCAATATAACCCGATGAACAGGGCGACGATGGCGATGATCGCCAAACGCAGCCGATCCCCCCCCCAGCGAAAGCCGCGGCCCGAATGTGCCGTAGCGTCGTTCATCGAACCCATCCCTATCCAGGGTCGCGTCAAGCGCCCCCATCTTTCCGTGAAATGGTAACACGGATACGGGCAGCGCACACCCCGATTGCGTACACGCCCCTATCCAGAAGAAGGAGGCGCCTCAACCCCCGAGACGATATCCTCCAGCCTCTGTCAACAGCAAGGTGGCATGGACCGGATCGTCCTCGATCTTGCGCCGCAGGCGATAGATGTGGGTTTCCAGGGTATGAGTGGTGATCGCGGCGGAATAGCCCCACACCTCGGCCAGCAACTCGTCGCGCCCGACCACCCGGCCGGCGCGCCGCAGATGATCCAGGATGGCCGCTTCCTTGTCGGTCAGCCGCACCTTGCCGCCGTCCTCGGCCTCGAGCGTGCGGGCCGAGGCGTCGAACAGCCACCGCCCCAGGCGACAGGGCCTGTCTACCGTGGCCGCCCGCAACGTCTCCTCGACCCGCGCCAGCAAGGTACCCAGACGCACCGGCTTGGTCAGCACCAGAACCGGAACCGTCGCGGCGCCGGCGTCCTGGGCCGGGTCGGCGACGATCAGATCGACTGTCGGCAGGTCGATTGTCGGTGAATCGGGGCGCAAAGCCTCGGCCACCGTCACGCGATGACCGGCACCCTCCAGAACCTCGGCCAGCATGCGTCCGGCCACTGGGTCCGCGTCGAGCACAAGAATGTGTGTGTGGGAAATGGTCGCCCCCGTCCTGGCGTTTCGGGTAAAGCAGCCCACATATAACGCCAAGCGGCCCCAAGCGGAACCCATGCCCTTTTTCCTGGCGGCGAAAACCGCTATGGTGCCGCCCTTGAATCGCTGAGAGCCGAGATGAGGCCGTTACAAACCACCTCCGGGCCGCAAATGCCCGCCCCCGAGACATTGATCAGTGTCGATCGCGCCATCGCCGAACTGCGCCGTGGCGGCATCGTCGCCGTGCAGGGCAAAGACGGCGGCGTGGTCCACACCCTGACGGCCGAGGCCGCGAACGCCGATTCCTTGTCCATGCTGGCGACCTTCGCCGCCGGCACCCGACCCGCCTTGGCGGTCACCGGCCGCCGCGCCCGCGTGCTTGGCCTGGGGGCCGAGGACAGCGCGGTGGTGCTGCTCACCTCCTTGGGCGGCATGACCGCCGAAACCGTCGCGGCGCTGGCCGATCCCTGCCTGTCCGGGCCGCGTCCCGAATTGGGCGTTCTCAGCGCCTCTCCCGCCTCGGCCACCGCCGCCCAGGCGGTCGCCCTGGCCAAGCTGGCGCGTTTGTTGCCTGCGGTCGTGGTGGTCGAGGCGGGAAACGGCTTCGCCGCCGATCAGATCCGGGTGGCCGCCGCCGACGTCGCCGCCTATCAGGTCAACACCGCCCGCACCTTGCGCGTGGTGTCCCAGGCCCGCGTGCCGCTGGCCGGGGCCGAACAGGCGCGCATCATCGCCTTCCGCCCCGCCGACGGCGGCATCGAACACCTTGCCATCGTCATCGGTGAACCGGACGTGGAACAGCCGGTGCTGACCCGGCTGCATTCCGAATGCTTCACCGGCGATCTTCTGGGGTCGTTGCGCTGCGATTGCGGCGACCAGCTCAAGGGCGCCATCGCCGAGATCGCCCAGGCCGGCAGCGGCGTCCTGCTGTATCTGGCCCAGGAAGGGCGCGGCATCGGCCTGGTCAACAAGCTCAGGGCCTACCAGCTTCAGGACGACGGCTTCGACACCTTGGACGCCAACTTGCAGTTGGGATTCGACGACGACGAACGCATCTATCAGCCGGCCGCCCAAATGTTGCGCCTGTTGGACATCGGCAGCGTACGGCTGATGACCAACAACCCGCTCAAGGTCGGCCAACTTTCCGCCCATGGTATCCGCGTCGCCGAACGGGTCCCGCACATCTTCCCCGCCAACGAACACAACCGGTTCTATCTGAACACCAAAGCCACCCGCAGCGGCCATCTTTTCTAGGCAACCGGCAGTTTCTGCCGTCCGGGAAGACAGGGCAAACAGGCAAATCGTTTAAAAACAAAGCACTATGATTTGGCATCATGCTTGCAGCGTCTTTTTCGACCGCCGCCAAGCAGGTGAACCATGTCCCTATCCGCCGTCGCCCCCACGCCGTTCTATTACGACCCGGAACGCCTGCAACTCGACCCGCCGCCAGCGGCGGAACGGGACAAGACCGCCGCCACGGACAGCCAGGACAAAAGCGGCGAAAAGCACCTGTCCATGTTCGCCGAGGGCGACGATTCCCCCAGCTTCTGGGACCTGCTGGACGTCATCAACCCGCTTCAGCACATCCCGGTGGTCAGCAACATCTACCGCGAGATCACCGGCGACCAGATCGGGGTGGGCGCCCGGCTGGTCGGCGGCGCCTTGCTGGGCGGTCCTATCGGCCTGATCGCCTCGGCGGTGGATTGCGTGGTCGAGGAAAGCACCGGCAAGGACACCGGCGGCCACATGCTGGCGCTGTTCCAGGACGACACGGCACAAGACGCCCCCGGTGCCACCCAATTGGCCCAGGCCGACGCGACCCAGGCGGAAATTCCTGCCGCCCCTGTCGAGCCGCAGAAGGTGGCGCCCGCAAACATTCAGAACGGAAACATTCAGAACGAAAATATCGGACCCCAGGCGGTGGCGGCCCCGGTGATCACCCTTCCCGGTGCTGCGGGGACCACGAGTGGCGGGCCACGCCCCATGGTGTTCAGCCTGAACGGCGACACGACCACGCCCCAAGCCCAAACCACGCCCCAAACCCAAACCATGCCCATGCCGGTCAGCCTTGCGCCGCCGACCGGGGCCGCGCCGACCGGTTCCACGTTGACCGATTCCATGCCGCTGGCCAACGCCCGGACGGGGCGGGTCATGCCGGTGCCGGAACGCAACCCCAACGCCATGCCCATGCCAAAACCGCTGGTCACCGTTCCGGTTTCCGGCTCGACCAGCCGTTCGAACGTGCCGGTCACCGGTCACGTCACCGCCAGCAACGCCTATCACGCCACCGCCACAACCCGCCCGCCCAGCGCCGAGGAACAATTGGCCAGCCATCCCATGACGCCGCCCGCCGACACCGCCGGCAGCGATTGGTTCACCACCGCGTGGAGCCAGGCCCTGGACAAGTACCAGCGCGCCAACCAGCGCAGCGGCAAAAGCGCCGACGACAGCGGCGAGACCTTGCAGTAATCAAGCTTCCGCAGGCTGTTCGCCGTAATCGCGTTCCCCGAAGATGGCCGATCCCACCCGTACATGGGTCGCGCCCTGGGCGATGGCCGTTTCGAAATCGCCGCTCATCCCCATGCTGACGACCTTGAGGCCATTGCGCTCCGCCGCCTCGGCCAGCATGCGGAAATGGGGCGCGGGGTCTTCGTCCACCGGCGGAATGCACATCAGCCCGATCACCGGTAACTGATATTCCATGCGGCACAGCCGCAACATGGAATCCACCGAATCCGGGTGCAGTCCGGCTTTTTGCTCCTCAAGGCCCGTGTTCACCTGGAGCAGGCAAGGCACCTGGCGGCCGCTGCGCTCCATTTCGTCGGCCAGGGCGCGGGCCAGCTTGGGTCGGTCCACGGTCTCGATGATGTCGAACAACGCCACCGCCTCACGCACCTTGTTGGTCTGAAGCGGGCCGATCAGATGCAGTTCCACATCGGCGAAAGCGGCCTTGAGATCGGGCCATTTGGCCCGCGATTCCTGGACCCGGTTCTCGCCGAACACCCGCTGTCCGGCCTCGAGCGCCGTACGGATGGTGGCGGCGTCGTGGGTCTTGGACACCGCCACCAGGGAAATTGTGGCGGGGTCGCGGCCGCAATCGCGAGCGGCGTCGGCAATGCGTTGCTTGACAGCGGCCAAGGCCTGGGGGATGTCGGACACGATGGAACCTGTCTGGATGAAGGGCGCATGACCCTAACAAACCTGAGCCGACGAAAAAAGCCGCCATGCCGCCTGTTGGTCAGCGACGAAATCCGTTTGCCCGATCCCACGGCGGCGGCGGCCCGGCTGTCACCGGGCGACGGCGTATTGCTGCGCCATTATCACGCCGTGGATCGCGCCGCCCTGGCGCGACGGCTGGCGATCCGGGCCCGCGAACGGCGGCTGGTGCTGCTGATGGCCGGCGGCGACTGGCGGCTGGCGGCATTGGTCGGCGCCCATGGCGTCCACCTGCCGCAAAATATGGCACGCGGATTGTGTGATCCCGGCCTGCGGCTGTGGCTGCGACGCGGCCATCTGCTCAGCGTGGCCTGCCACGACCGGGCGGCGCTGGCCCGTGCCCGGACCTTGGGTGCCGACATGGCGACGTTGTCGCCGGTGTTCCCAACCCGCAGCCATCCCGGCGCGCCGTCCCTGGGAATCACCCGTTTCGCCCTGTGGACGGCAAAGGCCGGCCTGCCGGTGCTGGCCTTGGGCGGCGTCAACCGCCGCACCGCACGAACTTTACGTTTCGCCGCCGGCTGGGCGGCCATCGACGGGTTGCGCTAGACAAAAAAAAGAAAGGGCGGCCGAAGCCGCCCTTTCCCGAACAAGCCGTTCAGTTCGATTAGAACTGGAGCGACAGACCGGTGGCAACCATCCAGCCCTTGTTCTCGTTCTGCTGCAGGTTGGTTTCGTCGCTGTACTCGGCGTGACCAACGGTGGCCAGCACGTCGACGCCAGCGCCCAGGGTGTACTTGCCCGAGACCTGGTAGACCGTGAACTCATCCTCACCAGCGGTGGTGATGGAGCCTTCAGCCTGCGAGTTGAAGTAGACGAAGCTGACGGCGTAGGGGCCGGAAGCGTACTGGACGCCAGCGTCCCAGGTGTCGCCCTGGAGGAAGCCGGCAACGCCTTCGGCGTTGATCTTACGATAGGAACCGCCCACGGTGAAACCGGCGTAGCCGATCTGGGTACCGAAAGCGTATTCGTTCACGCCCTGGCCCTTCGAGGGAGTGGAGTAAGCCGGGCTGTTCACGTCGTAGGTGGCCCAGCCGCCCGACAGCTTGAAGTCAACGCCCGAGAAGGTGTTGGTGTACAGACCGCCGACACCGTAGATCTCACCGGCGGTCACGCCGCTGTTGGTGGAGATGTTGGTGGCGCCACGGTTGTCCTGGGTGCTGTTCGGCTTGTAGGACGCGCCCAGGGTCAGGCCGTAGAAGGTCGGGGCAACGTAGGTCACGCCTTCGGAATCACCGTCGGTGTCGATCGAGGTGACGACCTGGGTCTGCACGGCATCGGGCTTGGCGATGGCGAGACCACCGGTCAGCAGACCGTCGGAGTCGGTGTTGCCGGCGGCGTCCGGGGCCATCACGTGCAGCAGGACAGTGCCGTTGGCTTCGGAGCCCAGGATCACCTTACCGAAACCGCCGGCGATGAACACGTTGGACTTGTCGATGGTGTCGGCAGTGTTGTCGGTGGTGCCACCGGCTTCCAGCTCGACATTGATGCCGACCTGCATGCCGTTGTCCAGGGTGGTCGAACCCGAGAAGAAGATCTCGTTGTCACCCTTGATGTCGACGCTGTTGTAGTCGCCCTGGGCGCCAGCAGTGCCGTTGTTGTTGGCCTGATAGGAATCGTCCTGCCAAGCGCCGACGACCCACCACTTGGAGAAACCACCGAGCTCCAGCTTGATCTTCTCGGACGCCGAAGCGGCGCCGGTCGACAGCATGGACGCGGCAACCAGCGCAGTGCTGGCGACAAGAATCTTCTTCATGAGTACCCCTCGTGCCTCGTATGACGAAAAAAAGCGGCGACGTTCCTGCCGCCTAATTTCGATGCATCCTACGAAGGCCAAGGGAAAGGTTCAACGACTTGATTGCAGCTGCGAACACTTCTCAGAAGGGTGTTGCAGAATCGTCACAGAACGGTCACGCCGCCACGCTCTCACCCCTAGCAAGTCATTGAAAACAGAGGAAAATGTTCATCGCCGAATTCCGGGAAACATGCCCGCCAATAAGGCGTCATTCCCGCGAAAGCGGGAATCCATGGTGGGAAACGGCGCCCTGGACCCCGGTTCGCGCTACGCTTGGCTGGGGTGACGCTCTGTTGATGGGCCCTTCCCCGAAAATCGGCGAAGAACCAAACAAAAAGAAAGGGCGGCCGAAGCCGCCCTTTCCCTACAAGCTTTCGCCTGAGTTCGATTAGAACTGCAGCGACAGACCGGTCATGACGGCCCAGCCGTCGTTCTCGTTCGACTGCAGGCTGTCTTCGCTGTCATACGAAGCATGGCCGATGGTGGCCAGAGCGTCGACACCGGCGCCCAGGGTGTACTTGCCGGACACCTGGTAGACGGTGATCTCGTCTTCACCCTCGATGGCGGTCGAGCCATTGGCCTTCGACTGGTAGTACGAAGCGCTGATGGCGTACGGGCCGGAAGCGTACTGCAGGCCCAGATCCCAAGCGTGGGCGTTCAGGTCCAGAGTAGCGCCGGCCTGGGTGTTGCCACGATCGGCGACGACCGCACGATAGGACGAACCCAGGGTGAAGCCGGCATAGGACAGCTGACCACCGAAAGCGTATTCATTCACGCGATCGTCGGGCTGCGGAGCCGGGTTGCCGCCATTGGACAGGTTCGTGTCATAGGTGGCCCAGCCAGCCGAAGCGCGGACGCCAACGCCACCGAAGGTGTTGGAGTACAGAGCGCCGGCACCGAAGATTTCACCAACGGCGGGACCGGTCACACCCAAGTTAGCAGCGCTGGTGGAAGCGAGATTGCTCACACCACGGTTGTCTTCGCTCGCGCTCGGCTTGTAGGAACCGCCGACGGTCAGACCATAGAAGGTCGGAGCGACGTAGGTGATGCCTTCGGCGTCGTTGTCGGTGACGATGGCGGTGGTGTTCCAGCCGCGCTGCAGCGGGGTCACGCCGGAAACGTTGCTCGGGATCGCCAGGGCGTAGCCGCCGGTGATGATGCCGCCTTCGTTCCAGTTGCCAGCGGCATCCGGAGCGGAAACGTGCAGCAGGTAGGTGCCGTTGTTCTTGGAACCGACGATGAACTTACCGAAGCCGCCGGCCAGCCAGACGTAGGACTCGTCGATGGTGTCGGTGGTCTGGTCGGTGTGGCCACCGGCTTCCAGCTGGATGTCGACACCGACCTGCAGGCCGTTGTCCAGGGTGGTCGAACCCGAGAAGTAAATCTCGTTGTCGCCCTTGATGTCGACGTTGTTGTAGTCGGCGTTGTTGGCACCCTGATAGGAATCGTCGCCCCAAGCGCCGACGACCCACCACTTGGAGAAGCCGCCCAGGTTCAGCTTGATCTTCTCGGAAGCCGAGGCAGTGCCGGCCGACAGCATGGTCGCGGCGACCAGCGCGGTGCTGGCGATAAGAACCTTCTTCATGTTATCTCCTCTCTTTGGCACGGGGATGCGAGACCACATCCGCACTCCAAAATGAACGAACGGCCTGATCTCGCCACGACGCCCCCTCCAAGTCAAGCAAGCGGGGGGCGAGCATGTGACGAAAGCTCCCCACTGTGGCGAATGTGCAACAGCGCGGACGAGGCCGAACGAAGGAAGACGGCGGCGAAAGCAAACGCGACTTGCCGCCGAGGAACGGTCGTAGCATTCTCTGGCACGAAGAACCCCTGGGGCTCAGCAAGGTATCGAGGCGATGAAGACGAAGTTGGCGAAGGTTGCGGTCCTGTCGGTCCTGGCGTTGTCCGCCGCCGCGCTCTCGGGTTGCGGCGAAGGCAAGGCGGTGTTTCCCACCAGGGACAAGGGCGACAGCGCGCCGCGCATGAGCAACGAACCGCGCGAGACGGTGTTCGGCCCCGAGGGCATGTTCGGCGACAGCAAGAAGAAAGGCGACGGCGACGCCGCCGGCATCGGCGTCAACTCGTTCCTGTGGCGGGCGTCGCTCGACACCATCGCCTTCATGCCCATCGCCACCGCCGACCCGTTCGGCGGCACCATCATCACCGACTGGTACACCTTGCCGGAAAGCCCGGCCGAACGGTTCAAGGTCAACGTCTTCATCCTGGACCGGGCGCTGCGCGCCGACGGCGTCAAGGTGTCGGTGTTCAAGCAGGTGCGCGACGCCATGGGCCAATGGGTCGACGTCAAGGTCGATCCCCGCATGGTCACCGACCTGGAAAACTCGATCCTGACCCGCGCGCGGCAGCTGCGCATCGTCTCGACCGAATAATCGCGGGCTGGCGCCCGTCTTCTTGTTCAATTCCGATGCCCGGCCGCGTCCGGGCATCGCGCGTTAGGAAAGCCAAGGATCGTCATGTCGCGCACCGACGAGCGTTACAATTTCAAGGAAACCGAGGCCAAGTGGCAGCGCACCTGGGAAGAGAGCGGCGCCTTCGTCGCGACCATCGATCCCGCGCGCCCGAAATATTTCGTGATGGAGATGTTCCCCTATCCGTCGGGGCGCATCCACATGGGTCACGTTCGCAACTACACGCTGGGCGACGTGGTGGCGCGGCATAAACGCGCCCAGGGCTTCAACGTGCTGCATCCCATGGGGTGGGACGCCTTCGGCCTGCCGGCCGAGAACGCAGCCATCGAGCGCGGCGTGCACCCCGCCAAGTGGACGCGCGAGAACATCGCCTCGATGCGCGAACAGTTGAAATCCATGGGCCTGTCCTACGACTGGGGCCGCGAGGTCGCCACCTGCGAGCCGGAATATTATCGCCACGAACAGAAGATGTTCCTGGACTTCCTCAAGGCCGGACTGGTGTACCGCAAGGAATCCTGGGTCAACTGGGACCCGGTGGAAAACACCGTGCTGGCCAACGAACAGGTCATCGACGGCCGCGGCTGGCGTTCGGGGGCCTTGGTGGAAAAGCGCCTGCTCAGCCAGTGGTTCCTGAAGATCACCGCCTTCGCCGACGACCTGTTGCAAAGCCTGAAGGGTCTGGACCGCTGGCCCGAGCGCGTGCGCGTCATGCAGGAAAACTGGATCGGCCGCTCCGAGGGCGCCAAGCTGAGCTGGGACGTCGTCGGGCGTTCCGAACGCCTGGAAATCTTCACCACCCGCCCCGACACCTTGTTCGGCGCCGCCTTCCTGGCCATTTCGCCCAACCATCCGCTGGCCGCCGAACTGGCACGGGGCAACGCCGAACTCACCGAGTTCATCGCCGAATGCAACCGCATGGGCACCTCGGAAGCGGCGCTGGAAACCGCCGAGAAGAAGGGCCTGGACACCGGCCTCAAGGCCAGGCACCCCTTCGTGCCGGGCTGGGAGCTGCCGATCTACGTCGCCAATTTCGTGCTGATGGAATACGGCTCGGGCGCCATCTTCGGCTGTCCCGCCCACGACCAGCGCGACCTGGACTTCGCCCGGAAATACGGCCTGCCGGTCAAGCCGGTGGTGCTGCCGCCGGGCGAGGACGCCATCACCTTCGCGGTCGGCGACGAAGCCTGCGCCGGCGACGGCATCCTTTACAATTCCGACTTCCTGGACGGCTTGGGCGTCGAGGCGGCCAAGGCCGCGGCCATCGACCGCATCGAGAAGGAATCCTTGGGCGAGCGCACCGTCAACTGGCGCCTGCGCGACTGGGGCGTGTCGCGCCAGCGCTATTGGGGCTGTCCCATCCCCATCATCCATTGCGACAGCTGCGGCGCGGTGCCGGTGCCCGAGGCGGAACTGCCGGTGCGTCTGCCCGAGGACGTCACCTTCGACCGTCCCGGCAACCCGCTGGCCCACCACCCCACCTGGAAGGACGTGGCCTGTCCGTGCTGCGGCAAGCCGGCGCGGCGCGAGACCGACACCTTCGACACCTTCTTCGAATCGTCGTGGTATTTCGGCCGCTATTGCTCGCCCTTGGCCGAGACCGTGCCGTTCGAGAAGACCGAGGCCGATTACTGGCTGCCGGTGGACCAGTATATCGGCGGCATCGAGCATGCGGTGCTGCACCTGCTGTATTCGCGCTTCTTCACCCGCGCCATGAAGACCTGCGGCTACCTTGAGGTGAAGGAGCCGTTCGACGGCCTTTTGACCCAGGGCATGGTCTGCCACGAAACCTACAAGGACGAAGCCGGCGCCTGGCTGTACCCCGACGAGGTGGTCAAGCAGGACGGCGGACTGGTCCACGCCGAAACCGGCCGCCCCGTGGCGTTGGGCCGTTCGGAAAAGATGTCCAAGTCCAAGCGCAACGTGGTGGACCCGGCCTACATCATCGACACCTACGGCGCCGACACCGCGCGCCTGTTCATGCTGTCCGACAGCCCGCCCGAACGCGACCTGGAATGGACCGAGGCCGGCGTCGACGGTGCCTGGCGCTACGTCAACCGCCTGTGGCGTCTGGTCGGCACCGTGATCGAATCCTTGCCGCCGGCAGGAAGCACCATGCCGGAACTGGGAGCCGAGGCGCTCAAGCTGCGCCGCCAGACCCACAAGACCATCGCCGGCCTGTCCGACGACCTGGAACGCTTCGCCTTCAACAAGGCGGTGGCGCGGCTGCGCGAGCTGACCAACGCGCTCGGCGAAGTCAAGCCCACCACCCCCGACCTGGCCTGGAGCCTGCGCGAGGGGTTGGAGGCCGCGCTGTTGATGGCGGCGCCGATGATGCCGCATCTGGCCGAGGAATTGTGGGCGGAACTGGGCCACGCCGAGGCGGTCACCGCGACCCCCTGGCCCAAGGCCGATCCCGCCCTGTTGGTCGAGGACAGCGTCACCGTGGCGGTTCAGGTCAACGGCAAGCTGCGCGCCACCATCGAGCTGCCCAAGGACGCCGATCCCAAGCTGGCGGAGGAAACCGCCCTTGCGCAGGCACCCGTTATCGCGGCAATGTCTGGGAAGACCCCGCGCAAGGTGGTGGTCGTGCCAAATCGGATCGTCAATGTGGTGGTCTAGAGCCCTTGTCTGTCTGATGGTGCTGGCGCTCGGCCCTGCGGGGTGCGGGTTCCAGCCCATTTACGCCAAGCCGCGTACCGCCGAAAGCTCGGCCATGGCCACCCAGCTCGCCTCGATCCGGGTCTCCGGCATCGAAGATCGTCTGGGGCAGCAGGTGCGCAACAACCTGGTGGAAAGCCTGAGCCCGCGCGGCGAGCCGGCGCGGCCGCTCTATACGCTGAAAGTGGAGCTGAGCCAGTCGTCGGGCGGTTTCGCCAGCAGCAAGGACGGCAACGCCACCATCGAACGCCTGACCGTCAAGGCCGTTTACACCCTGAGTGAACAAACCAGCGGGCAGCAAGTCTATTCCGGTCAGGCGCGCAGCTTCACCAGTTTCCGCTATATCGGCCCGCGTTATGCCAGCACCGCCGCCGAGCGTGATTCCGAAATCTCGGCAGCCAGCGAGATCGCCGCTTCGATCCGCACCGCGTTGACCGCGTTCTTCAGCGACCCCAACACGTTCAAGAAGCGACAAGCGACAATCCAGCGGCAGCAGCCCATGCTGCCGACCACCACGGACCAACCCTGAGGCCGGATAGACCGTGAAACTGACCGGTGCCAAGGCCGAAACGTTCCTCAGGGCTCCCGATCCTGCCATACGCGTGGTTCTGGTGTTCGGTCCCGACAACGGCCTGGTGCGCGAGCGGGTCACGCGACTGGTCAAGGGAGTGGTCGCCGACGTGAACGACCCGTTCCGCGTCGCCGAGTTGACCCCCGCCATCCTCAAGGACGACCCCGCCCGGCTGGCCGACGAAGCGGCGGCCATGGCGCTGACCGGCGGACGCCGCGTGGTGGTGGTCCGCGACGCCGGCGATTCCGTCTCGTCGCTGTTCCAGGGATTCCTGGCCAATCCCATGGGCGACGCCCTGGTGGTGGTCGAAGCCGGCGATCTGGGCCCGCGCTCAAGCCTGCGCAAGCTGTTCGAGGGCGCGGACACGGGCGCGGCCCTGGCCTCTTACGGCGACGAAGGCGGCAGTCTGGCCCATGTCATCCAGGAAGAGCTTAAGAACGCCGGTCTGACGCCCGACCCCGACGCCTTGGCCTATCTCATGGAAAACCTGGGCGGCGACCGCCGCCTGACCCGTGCGGAACTCCAGAAACTGGCGCTCTACATGGGAGAGCCCGGCCGGGTGCGCATCGAGGACGCCCAGGCCTGTGTCGGCGACACCGCCTCGCTTTCCATGGACGACCTGGCCTTGGCCACCGCCGATGGCGACCACGCCACCGCCCAGCGCGTGCTGGACCGCCTGTTTCGCGAAGGCACCCACGCGGTGCCGGTACTGCGTGCGCTGTCACGCCATTTCCAACGCCTGCATTTCGCCGCCGGGCTGATGGGCCAGGGCAAGTCGGCCGACCAGGCCATGGCCGCGCTCAAGCCGCCGGTGATCTTCAAGGCCGCCGACCGCTTCCGCCGCCAGTTGAGCCGCTGGCCCGCCGACCGGGTGGGCCGCGCCCTGGAAGTGCTGATCGAGACGGAAACAGAATGTAAAACCACCGGCATGCCGGCTGAATCCCTGTGCTCGCGCACGGTGATGCAGTTGGCCAGGGCAGCGGGACGGCGCTAGACCCGACCCCAGCCACCGTGCCGGTGGCCCCCGAGGACGCCACCAACGGAAGGCTGCCATGATCCGCCCCGCCGATTTCCTGAAATCCACCCTGACCGAGGATATGTCCACCCGCGCCGCCACCCGTCTGGACCCGGTTCGCGCCCGGCTGGTGTCGCATCTGGCACCGCTTTATCTGGCCGGCGTCCCGGCGGCCGACCTTGAAGCGGTGGACGGCGAACAGATGTTCGCCGTCATGGTCGGGTTGCTGGATTTCGCCGCCGAACGGCCGATGAATGAACCGAAAATTCGCGTCTTCAACCCCGATCCCGACCGTGACGGCTGGGCCTCGCCGCATAGCGTGGTCGAAATCGTCAACGACGACATGCCGTTCCTGGTGGATTCGGTGGCCATGGTGCTGGCCGGGGCGGGTATCGCCATCCACCAGTTGGTCCACCCCATCGTTCGCGCCACCCGCGACGACAAGAACGCCCTGACCGCGCTGGAGGGGGCGCCGACAGGGGGCGGCGCCAGCCTGGAATCGTTGATGCATGTGGAAATCGACCGCCAGGACGCCGAGGGCAAGGCCGCGCTGCTTGAACAACTGACCCACACCCTGGGGCAGGCGCGGGCGGCGGTGGTGGACTGGCAGGCCATGCGTGAACGCATCCGCGCCGTGACCGCGGACCTTGACCGCGACAACGACGAGGACGAGGCGACGGCTTTCCTCGATTGGCTTTACGACGACCACTTCACTTTCCTGGGCTATCGCCATTTCCTGCTGTCGGGCCACGGCGACGCCCCCGACATCCGGGTCGAACCCGCCCATTCCCTGGGCATCCTGCGCGACGAGACCTCGCATGTGTTCGACGACACCCTGGCGCTGTCGGACATGCCGCCCGAAATCCGCGCCTTCCTGACCCGGCCCGGCGCGTTGATGGTGACCAAATCGGCGCGCCACGCCCCGGTGCACCGGCCGGTGCACATGGACATCATCGGCATCAAGCATCTGGACAAGAAAGGCCGGGTGATCGGCCTGCACGCCTTCCTTGGCCTGTTCACCGCCGCCGCCTACACCCGCGCGCCGTCGGCCATCCCGCTGTTGCGGCGCAAGGTGAGCCGCGTCCAAAGCAACGCCGGCTTCCCCCCCTTCGGTCATGACGCCAAGGTTCTGGGCAACATCCTGGAAACCTATCCGCGCGACGAACTGTTCCAGATATCCGAGGCGCAGCTGACCGCCAACGCCCTTGGCATCCTGCACCTTCAGGACCGGCCGCGCGTGGCCTTGTTCGTGCGCCGCGACGAATTCGGCCGTTTCGTGTCGTGTCTGGTGTTCCTGCCGCGCGACCGCTACGACACCCCGCTCAGGCTGGCGGTCATCCGTCTGTTGGAACAGGCCTATGGCGGCCGTCTCGACGCCTATTACACCCAGGTCGCCGACGGTCCCCTGGCCCGGCTGCATGTGATCGTGCGCATTCCCGCCGGCAGCCGGCCCATGGCCGACGAGGCCGAGTTGCAATCGCGCATCGCCGAATTGGCGCGCTCCTGGTCGGATCATCTTCAAGCCGCCCTGGTCCAGGCCCATGGCGAGGGTGAGGGACTGCGGCTGGCGCGACGCTGGCGCGACGCCTTCCCGCTGTCCTATCGCGAGGCCCATTCCGCCCTGGCGGCGGTGGCCGACGTCGAGCGGCTGGAGGCGGTGACAAGCGGCGCCGACCTGGGCGTCAACCTGTACCGCCCGATCGAGGCCGGACCGGGACAGGCGCGGCTGAAGTTGCTGCATGCCGGTTCGACCGTGCCCTTGTCCGACGTCTTGCCGCTGCTCGAGGCCATGGGGCTCAGGGTCATCGCCGAAGTCCCGCACGAGGTCCGCCCGGCCGATGGCGGCGAAAGCGCCTGGATTCACGATTTCCAACTGGAAAGCGAGGCGCCGCTGGATCTGGCGGCGCGCGGCGCCGATTTCGAACAGGCGTTGCTGGCGGTGTGGCGGGGCGAGGCGGAAAGCGACGGCTTCAACCGTCTGGTGCTGGCCGCCGGCCTGAACTGGCGTCAGGTCATGGTGCTGCGCGCCTATGCCAAATATCTGCGTCAGGCCGGCTCGACCCTCAGCCAAGCCTATGTGGAACGCGCCTTGGCCGGCAATGCCGAACCGGCGGCACTTTTGGTCAAGCTGTTCGAGACCCGCTTCATTCCCGGCGGTGACGAGGACAAGGCGAGATCCGCCTTGGAAACCGCCCTGGAAAAGGTGTCAAGCGCCGACGACGACCGCATCCTGCGCCGCTTCCTCAACCTGATCGGCGCCACCCTTCGCACCAATTACACGCTTGGGCGCCCCTATCTGTCGTTCAAGCTGGATTCGCGGGCGATCGACGACCTGCCGCTGCCACGGCCGATGGTGGAAATCTTCGTCTACAGCCCGCGCATGGAAGGCATCCACCTGCGCGGCGGCAAGGTGGCGCGCGGCGGCATCCGCTGGTCCGACCGGCGCGAGGATTTCCGCACCGAAATCCTGGGCCTGATGAAGGCCCAGATGGTCAAGAACGCGGTGATCGTGCCGGTCGGCGCCAAGGGCGGCTTCGTGGTCAAGCGGCCGCCGGCCGGCGGCGACCGTGCGGCGCTTCAGGCCGAAGGCATCGAGTGCTACCGCACGCTGATCCGTGGCATGCTCGACCTGACCGACAACCTTGCCGGCGGCGCGGTGGTGGCGCCGGCCGGTCTGATCCGCCACGACGGCGACGATCCCTATCTGGTGGTCGCCGCCGACAAGGGCACCGCCACTTTTTCCGACATCGCCAACGGGTTGTCGCTGGAATACGGCTTCTGGCTGGGCGACGCCTTCGCCTCGGGCGGATCGAAAGGCTACGACCACAAGGTCATGGGCATCACCGCGCGCGGCGCCTGGGAGGCGGTGAAACGTCATTTCCGCGAATTGGGCATCGACACCCAGGCCGAAAGCTTCACCGTGGTCGGCGTCGGCGACATGTCGGGCGACGTGTTCGGCAACGCCATGCTGTGTTCGCCGCACATCCGACTGGTGGCGGCATTCAACCACAGCCACATCTTCGTTGATCCCGAACCCGACGCCGCCAGTTCGTTTGTCGAACGCCAGCGCCTGTTCCAGGCGGCCAAGGCGTGGCCCGACTACGATCCCAAGGCCATTTCGGCCGGCGGCGGGGTGTTTTCGCGCGCCGCCAAATCCATCCCGGTCAGCCCCGAGATGCGGGCGCGGTTCGGAATCCAGGCGGCGACCGTCACCCCGACCCAACTGATCCGCATCCTGTTGACCCAGCCGGTGGACCTGTTGTTCTTCGGCGGGATCGGCACCTACATCAAATCCAGCGAGGAAAGCCAGGCCGAGGCCGGGGACCGCACCAACGACGCATTGCGCGTGGACGGCCGCGACCTGCGGGCCCGCGTGGTCGGCGAAGGCGCCAATCTGGGCTGTACCCAACTGGGCCGCATCGAATACGCCCTCAAGGGCGGACGCCTGAACACCGACGCCATCGACAATTCCGCCGGCGTCGACACCTCGGACCACGAGGTCAACATCAAGATCCTGTTGGGCGACCTGGTGGCGGCCGGCGACATGACCGGCAAGCAACGCGACCTGTTGCTGGCCAGCATGACCGACGAGGTGGCGGCCCTGGTGCTGCGCGACAACTACCTGCAAACCCAGGCGCTGTCGATCATGGCCGAGCAGGGCGCCGAATTGCTGGACGGTCAGGTCCGCTTCATGCGGCTGTTGGAAAAAAGCGGACGGCTGGACCGCGCCATCGAGTTCCTGCCCGACGACGACACCCTGGCCGAGCGCGCCGCCCGCCATCAGGGTTTGGTGCGGCCCGAACTTTCGGTGCTGTTGGCCTATGCCAAGCTGTGGCTGCACGATTCGGTGCTGGCCTCGGAACTGCCCGACGATCCGTTCCTGGCCGGCGATCTGGTCCGCACCTTCCCGAGCGCGCTGCGTGAACGCTTCGCCACCGAGATCGGCGGCCATCGCCTGCGCCGCGAGATCATCGCCACCGCCGTCACCAATTCCATGGTCAACCGGGTCGGCGTCGCCTTCGTCGCCGAATGCGCGGAAAAGACCGGCCACGGCCCGGCCGACGTGGCCCGCGCCTATATCGTCGCCCGCGACGCCTATGGCCTGCGCGACATCTGGGCCCGCGTCGAGGCGTTGGACGGTACCGTGCCGGCGTCGGTCCAGCATGCCATGCTGGCGGAATCGGGACGGTTGCTGGAACGGGCCACCGGTTGGGTGCTGCGCTCGGTGCCGACGCCGTTCGACATCGGCGCGGCCATCGGCGAATTGCAGCCGGGCATCGCGGCATTGCGGGCGGCGCTGTCGGCCATCCTGCCCAGCGAAACCGCCGAAGGAGTCGCCGCCCGTTCCGCCGATTACCAGGCCCAGGGCGTGCCCGCCGACCTGGCCTGGGACGTGGCCAACCTGATCGTGCTGGCCTCGGCCGCCGACATCGTGCGCATCGCCGCCCGCCAGGGCATGGCGGTGGAAGAGGCCGGCTCGCTGTATTTCGCCATCGGCCACCGTTTCGGCCTGGGCTCCTTGCGGGCGAGCGCGGAAACCCTGGCGGTGGGCGGACATTGGCAGAAGCTGGCGGCGGCGGCGGTCATCGAGGACCTTTACGGCAGCCAGCGCGACTTGACACTCCAGGTGGCGGCCAAGGCCCCCGGCCAAAAGGCGGCCGAAGCCTTGGACGTTTGGGGCGCCGAACATCGCGTCGCCATCGACCGGACCGAGACGGTGCTGGCGGAATTGCGCGCCGCCCGTCAGGTGGACCTTGCCATGCTGACGGTCGCTGGCCGTCAACTTAAAGCGATGGTGGAAAAGTGAGGATACCTTGAAGTGAGTCACCACTTGCGTTACCTAGACGCTAGCCGACCCTATCGGAGCCCGTGAATGGACCCCCGCCAGTTCCTCGCCGAGCAGTTCGCCGAGCATGAGCAGACTGTCGCGACGACGCGTGACGCGGTCGCGGAATCGTTCGCGGCCCTGGTCGAGGCCTGTTCACGCGCCATCGAAGCCGGTGGCAAGATCCTGTTTTTCGGCAACGGCGGGTCCGCCGCCGACGCCCAGCATCTGGCCGCCGAACTGGTGGTGCGCTACCGCGTCAACGGACGCGCCCTGGCGGCCATCGCGCTGACCACCGACACCTCGCTGCTGACCGCCTGCGCCAACGATTTTTCCTATGACGACATCTTCGCCCGCCAGGTTGAAGCGCTGATGAAGCCCGAGGACGTGGCCATCGGCATCAGCACCTCGGGCAACAGCGGCAGCGTGATCAAGGCGTTGGAAACAGCCCGCGCGATCGGCGGCACCGCCGCCGGTCTGGCCGGCCGCGACGGCGGCAAGATGGTGGGCGTGGCCGACCCCCTGGTGGTGGTGCCCAGCACCGTCACCGCCCGCATCCAGGAAATGCACATCCTGCTTGGCCATGCCCTGTGCGACATGCTGGAAAAACGCCACCGTCCCGGCGTCCAGGCCCATTAAGGAAAAATCATGGCTGCCAAGAAACCCTCCGCCATGCAGGAATTGCAATCACACGCCCCTACACCTCAGATGGGCTCGGAACGTTCGTTCGGTCTGGTGTTCGCCGCCGTCTTCCTGATTGTCGGCGTGTGGCCGCTCAAGGCCGGGCACGACCCGCGCATGTGGGCGCTGGGCGCCGCCGTCGCCTTCCTGGTCATCGCGCTGGCCTTCCCGCGCGTGCTCAAGCCCTTGAACATCGTGTGGTTCAAGTTCGGCATGGTGCTGCATCATGTGATGACGCCGCTGATCATGGGGCTGCTGTTCTTCCTGACGGTCACCCCGGTCGGCCTTTTGATGCGGGCCACCGGCAAGGACCCCATGCGTCTCAAGCGCGATCCCAAGGCCGCCAGCTATTGGATCGACCGCACGCCGCCGGGCCCCGCGCCCGAATCCATGAAAACCCAATTCTAGGAAACCGCCGATGTCGTTCCTGCTTGAGCTCGTCGCCTTCCTGCGCGCCCGCAAGAAATACTGGTTGTTGCCCATTCTGGTGATGATGGTGCTGTTCGGCGGCCTGATCGTGCTGAGCCAGGGCTCGGCCGTCGCCCCCTTCATCTATACCCTGTTCTAATCGGCGGGAGCCGCGACGGTGAAGATTCTTGGCCTTTCCGCCCTTTATCACGACAGCGCCGCGGCGCTGATCGACGACGGGATCATCGTCGCGGCCGCCCAGGAAGAGCGGTTCACGCGCAAGAAGCACGATTCGGCCTTCCCCGAGAACGCCATCCGCTATTGCCTGGAACAGGCCGGATGCACCTTGGCCGATGTCGATTACGTGGTGTTCTACGACAAGCCGTTCCTCAAGTTCGAACGCTTGCTGGAAACCTACATGTCGTTCGCCCCCAGGGGTTTCAGCTCGTTCAAGACCGCCATGCCGGTGTGGCTGAAGGAAAAGCTGTTCCAGAAGGACTTGCTGCGCAAGGAGTTCAAGAAGTTCGCCACGGACTTCGACTGGATGAACAAGCTGCTGTTCGCCGAACACCATCTGAGCCACGCCGCCAGCGCCTTTTTCCCGAGCCCGTTCGAGTACGCCGCCGTCCTGACCATGGACGGCGTCGGCGAATGGACCACCACCTCGTTGGCCATGGGCTCTGGCAACAAGCTTGAGATCCACAAGGAACTGCATTTTCCGCACTCGCTGGGCCTTCTGTATTCGGCGTTCACCTATTATACGGGCTTCAAGGTCAATTCCGGCGAATACAAGGTCATGGGGCTGGCGCCCTATGGCGAGCCGAAATACACCCAGCTGATCCTGGACAAGGTCGTCGACGTCAAGGACGACGGCAGCTTCTGGCTGGACCAGTCGTATTTCGACTATTGCACCGGCCTGACCATGACCAACCAGCGTTTCGCCGACCTGTTCGGCCAGCCGGTGCGTCGGGCCGACAAGGACCCGCTGACCCAGTTCCACATGGACATCGCCGCCTCGGTGCAGGCGGTGACCGAGCATGTGGTGCTGAAGCTGGCGCGCGGCATCAAAAAGGAAACGGGGGCCAAGAACCTGTGTCTGGCCGGTGGCGTGGCGCTGAACTGCGTCGCCAACGGCAAGATCCTGCGCGAGAACATCTTCGACAACATCTGGATCCAGCCGGCGGCCGGCGACGCCGGCGGCGCGCTGGGCGCCGCCTTGGCCGGTTACCACATCCACAAGGGCCTGCCCCGCGTCGTGGCCGGCGGCGGCAAGGACGCCATGAAGGGCTCCTATCTCGGTCCGGCGTGGGAACAATCCGACATCGAACGCCGTCTGACCGAAGCGGGCGCCAAGTTCACCGTGCTCGGCGACGACGAGCTGATCGAACAGACCGCCCAGGCTCTGGCCGACGAAAAGGCGGTGGGCTGGATGCAGGGCCGCATGGAATTCGGCCCGCGCGCGCTCGGCGGCCGGTCCATCCTGGGCGACCCCCGGTCGCCGACCATGCAAAAGGTGCTGAACCTCAAGGTCAAGTACCGCGAAAGCTTCCGCCCGTTCGCGCCGAGCGTGCTGCGCGAGGATGTGGCCGATTGGTTCGAACTGGACGGCGACAGCCCTTACATGCTGTTGGTGGCGCCGGTGGCGGAACAGCATCGCCGCGCCATGACCGAGGACGAACAAAAGCTGTTCGGCATCGAGAAGCTCAACGTGCCGCGCTCGTCCATCCCGGCGATCACCCATGTCGATTACTCGGCCCGCATCCAGACGGTGCACGCCGACACCAACCCGCGCTACCACGCGCTGATTTCGGCGTTCAAGGGCAAGACCGGCTGTCCGGTGGTGGTCAACACCAGCTTCAACGTACGCGGTGAACCGATCGTGTGCACCCCCGAAGACGCCTTCCGCTGCTTCATGGGCAGCGAGATCGAGGTGCTGACCGTGGGCAATTGCTTCCTCAAGAAGGAAGACCAGGACGAAAGCCTCAAGCTCGACTACAAGAACGCCTTCGAACTGGACTAGAGTCGTGCGCCACCGGTCGACCGTCCTACAGCGTCACCCCAAACTGGTCATCGCCATGATCGTGGGGGGCGCGCTGACGGTGCTGTTGGGCATCACCGAGGCCGTCCTACAGCGATTGTATGTCGCCCGCGGCGAGGGTTTCCTGGGCCAGCACGAACGTTACGTGCAATTGCGCGAGAACACGCCCAGCACCCGGATGGCCAACTACCAAACGGTCGAGGGAGAGCGGCGCGAATTCGTCCTGCACACCGACGCCAGCGGCTACATCATGCCCAGCGACGTCCACACGGCGCCGGACGTCAAGATCGTCTTTCTCGGCGGTTCGACCACCGAATGCCTGTTGGTGTCCGAAGAGGCCCGCTTTCCCGCCCGCACGGGGCGTCTACTGGAACAGGGCACCGGCCTCAAGGTCAACACCTACAATGCCGGCCGCAGCGCCAGCAACAGCCTTCATAGTCTGAACGTCCTGCTCAACAAGGCCGCCGGCATGAAGCCGCATTTGGCGGTGATGATGCACAACGTCAACGACCTCGGCTTCCTGATGGCCAACGGCAGCTATTGGTCGGAAACCGCCCCCGAGCACATCCGCATCATCCGCAAGTTCGAGGCCAACGCCAGCGGGCAGGAAACACTCGGGTCGCTGGCCAGACGGCTGAAGAACAGCCTTATTCCCTATACCTGGCTCGCCGTGCGCTCGGCCATGGCCCGTGTCGAACGCGACTTCGCCCCGGCAACGCTTCTGTCCGAAGGGGAGACGCAGGACCTCGATATTCCCGAACAGGTGCGTGCCGACCAACTCGCACCCCAGGAGCTGTCCATCGTGGCGGACTTCGCCAGGGCTCAGCGGACCTTCGTCAGCCTGACGCGCGCCTTGGGAATTCGCCCTGTGCTGATGACGCAGGCCCGCGCCGACGTCATTCCCGCCAACGCCAATCGCGCCGACATGGCGCTGTTGACCCGGCATGCGGTACTCCATGCCTATCTCAACCAAGTCATTCGCGACGTTGGTGCCGAAACCGGGGTGAGGGTGATCGACCTCGAACGCTTCGTCAAAAAGCATCCTGATCGGCGCCGCTTCTTCTATGATTCGGTGCATTATGGCGACGTCGGTTCGCTTGCGGTCGCCGATCTGATTACCAACGATCTGGCGGCCGAGATCGCCGAGATGCGGACGTCCCGGACGCAGTGACGGCATCGGCCTTGGTGGTGCCATGGTGCTGTCAGGCATCCCGACCGCGCGGCTCAGCCGCCCGTCATTTTCCAGGTCCGAGGGGGACCCCTCCCAACAGCGAACGCACCAGCGGCACCATGTCGCGTAAACGCCGCCCAAGGGTTCTCCAGGCCACGCGACGCCCCACCGACCTGGACAAGGCGAACAGGGCGGCGTCGGCATCGACAACCGCGAATTCGTCGGCCAGCACCCGCCGCAGGTCCGCGACCCGGTCGAGCAATTCCTTCGCCCGGTCGAAATGACCCATGGCCAAGGCGACGGCCAAGGCCCGCAGGCCATCATGTGCCGTCGCGACCGCGTCCGGGTGGCGAAAGAACAACAGGTCGCATTGGCCGGCCTGACCCCGTGAGTAGGCAGGATCGCCGACGGAAGTGTAGGGATGAGGGGCGATCGGCCGCAACCGCCACTGGGCCGGGGTCAGGATCTCCATCAATTCGAAACCCCGTTGGCGCAGCCACGGTTCGATGTCGCACACAAGGGGCTGGTGCTTGCGCGCCGGGACGAAACAAGCCTCAAGCTTGATGGCCTGGGCATGATTGAGAGCCTGCGTCGCTCCCCTCAGGATGTCCAGTTCGGCCCCTTCCACGTCCAGTTTCCAATAGGCGGCCGCCGGCAGGTCGAACCGCCGGACAGCCGTGTCCAGGGTCAAGGTGTCCACCTCGACCGCGCAGACGACCTCGGTCAGGTGTTGCAGACCGAACCGCCGCCCGACCGCCGGATCGTGTTCCAACAAGGAACAACCATTGGGATCGCGTGGAATGTACAGCGGACAACGCCCGTCGGTGGCGCCGACAGCCGCCGGAATCCACCGAACCGACCGCCAGGGGCCGGGATCGTCGCTGAGGGCGGCAAAGGCATCCGGTTCCGGTTCGAAGCCAACGGTGTCCACCGCCCAGGCGATCGGCAGCAATTCCGGGTCGAAGCCACCGCGTGACCCCACGTCCAAGGCCGCCAGCCCGGCTCCGCCGATGGCTGCCGCGAAAGGCGAGGAGCGGAAAAGGGGGGCCAAGCCGGTCACCGTCCGTAATCGTCCTCGATGCGGACGATGTCGTCCTCGCCCACATATTCCCCCGACTGCACCTCGACCAGCCGCAACGGCACCCGTCCGGGATTTTCCAGACGGTGAACCACGCCGGCGGGAATGAACGTGGATTCGTTTTCGCGCAGGACGAAGGATTCGTCGCCCTTGGTGACGATGGCGGTGCCGGTCACCACCACCCAATGTTCGCTGCGGTGCCAATGCTTTTGCAGGCTGAGCTTGGCCCCCGGATCGACCTGGATGTGCTTGACCCGGAACCGTTCGCCATGGTCGGTCGTTTCGAACCATCCCCACGGCCGCCAAGTCCGCGCGCCGTGCTTCGCCTCGCGGCGGGAACGGGCGTTCAGATGGTCCACCACCAGCTTGACGTCCTGGTCGGCGTTGCGATCGGCGACCAGCACGGCGTCGTCGGTGGCGACCACCACCAGATTTTCCACGCCGACGGTGGTCACCAGACGGCCCTCGCTGCGGACATAGCTGTTCACGGTATCCAGGGCGACCACGTCACCCTTCAACACGTTTCCGGCCTCGTCGCGGGTTTCTTCCTGCCACAGCGCCGACCACGAGCCGACGTCGGACCATCCCAGATCGGCGACCGGAATGACGGCGGCGCGGCGGGTGTGTTCCATCACCGCGTAATCGATGGACTGGCCGCGCATGGCGGCGAACACCGGTTCGGAAAGGCGCAGGAAGAACAGGTCGCGCTGTCCCTGGGCCAGTGCCTGACGGCACGATTCCACCATGTCGGGTTCGAAAGCCGCCAATTCGGCCAGGAAACTTTCCGGGGAGAACAGGAAGATGCCGCTGTTCCAGTAATATTCGCCCGAAGCCACATACTCCTCGGCGGTGGCGGCATCGGGTTTCTCGGCGAAGCGATCGACGCGATAGCCCCCACCCAGGGCTTCCCCCCTGCGGATATAGCCGAAACCGGTTCGGGCCTCGGTCGGGGTGATGCCGAACGTCACCAGGAAACCGTCGCGGGCCAACGGCAGCGCCAGTTCCACCGCGTCCCGGAACGCCTTGGCGTTGCGGATCATGTGGTCGGACGGCATCACCAGCATCAGCGTGTCGGGCTGGCCGTCCAGGGACAGGGCGGCCACCGCCGCCGCCGGGGCGGTGTTGCGTCCCATGGGCTCGATGATCACGGCCTTGGGGTCGATCCCCACCTGACGCAATTGCTCGGCGACGATGAACCGGTGTTCCTGGTTACAGACGACCACCGGCGGCGTTCCCAGCCGCAGGGCGGTTTCCTGAAGCAACGTCCGTTCCGAACACAATGGCAGCAATTGCTTGGGAAAGGTCTCGCGCGACAGGGGCCACAGCCGGGTGCCGGCGCCGCCGGAAAGAATGACCGGAACCAGTTGCGAGCTATCCATGGTGTTCCCTACCCTCAACGACGGCGGCAATGATTCAAGCGATCCAATGCCGCGACAAGTAAAATCGCCAGCCGGCCCCTGCCGGTTTCGACATCCGGCTGTCTCAGCTTTCGATGGTTCCCGCCTGACGGCCTTGCCGCCGTGCGGCCAGTTCCAGCACAGCCAGCATGCGTTCGGCCTGAACCTCACGCGAATGACTGGGCGCCGAGGCCAGCGACGCGGCGGCAAAGGTCTGACGCGAAGCGTCGTCGCCGGCCAGATGGCGCACCGCCTGGGCCAAGGCGTCGGGCTGTCCCGCCGGCACCCAGGGACCGCACCGGTCGGCGACGACCACCTGGCTGGCCTCGCCCTCGGGGCTGACCAGCAAGATGGGCAACCCCATGCCCTGGGCCTCGAAGATCTTGGACGGGATGACCTCGGAGAAAGCCGGGTCATCCTTGAGATGGACCAGCGCCACGTCGCACAACGACCACACGCGGGGCATCATCTCCTTGGGTTGGGATTCGCCGAATACCACATTGGACAGGCCGCGCCGCGCCGCCTCGTCCATCAGCATCTGCCGCTCGGCGCCCGCACCCACCAACAGAAAACGCAGGCGGTCGTCGTCCCGCAGCCGCTCGGCGGCGTCGAGTACGTTGACCAAACCGTGCGCCATGCCGTGCGTCCCGACATAGCCGACCACGAACTTGCCATCCAGCCCCCAGCGGGCCGACAGCTCGCCGTCACGCGGACGCGGCGCGTAACGCGGCAGGTCGACGCCGTTGATGACCACCGCGATCTTTTCGGGCGGGATGCCGCGTGCCGTCAGGTCGCGCTTGAAGGCGTGGGTCAGGGCGGCCACCGCCTCGGACCGGCGATAGAGAAAAAGCTCCAGCCGTTCCAGCGTCTTGATGACCAGGCTGTCCTTCATGGCGCCCACCGCCAGGATCGAACGCGGCCA
Organism: Magnetospirillum aberrantis SpK; assembly: GCF_011022235.1. GTDB lineage: Bacteria > Pseudomonadota > Alphaproteobacteria > Rhodospirillales > Magnetospirillaceae > Magnetospirillum > Magnetospirillum aberrantis. Next base: position 45,051 of record NZ_JAAIYP010000001.1, read on the forward strand.
CAAGTCGCCCAACTCGAACACGAAGGGCAGACGGCGGGTGGCGGCCAGCGCCCAGCCGCCCACGGCGGCGAAGAATTGCGGCGAGGTGGCGACCACCACATCCGGGCGCCGTTGGAACAGTCCCGCCCCATAAGCGGTCACCATGAAGCTGACGAAATCCAGGGTCCGGCGCAGGAATCCCTCGTTGGCCGAGATGTAGGTCTTGACCCGGACCACCCGGATGCCCTCGCGCATCTCGGTCTGATACCAGGCGTTCTTCCAGCCTTCGTGCAACTTTCCTTGGGGAAAGTTGGGTGCACTGGTGATGATCGTCACCTGGTGCCCCCACTTGACCCAGTACAGCGCCCGCTCGAACACACGGGTCGCCGCCGCGTTGGTTTCAGGCGGGAAGTTCTCGGTCAGGAAAAGAATGTGCATGGCGGCATGAACCCAAAAGGCGACATGCCGCCTGTCTTGCCACATTTACCCTCGGCCGTCACCGCCCATCAGCCGCTGACGGCACCGTGCAGCTTCGTCAGGATTTGATAGGCCCAGTACTCGACCAGCCCCCGGCTCAGACCGTGGCGCAGGCGGAACCGGGCGATGGGCCGATAAAGGGTGTTGGCCAGCCGAGCAAATTTGGTGAACAAGGTGCGTCCTTCGGTCACCTTGGCGATCTTGTTGTCGATGAAATACGACGAAATCAGCATCAGGTTGAAGAAACGCTCCTGCTCGGGGCTGTACCACCCCTTGGTCGCTTCGCCCTCGACCTCGATGTTGGCCCATTGCTCCAAGGTGTTGGGCATCTCGTAATTCCATTCCTTTTGCGCGACCTCGTACAATTCGGTGCCGGGCAACGGGCGGAACTTGTTGGGCGGGAAGACGATGCAGTTGGGATGGTCCTCGACCAGCCGCAGCATCAAGTCGCGGGTCATCTTCAACTCGTCCAGGGTTTCGGTGGGAACACCCATCAGGAAGTTGTAGGCGGCGGTGATCTCGGGATGGCGGGCCAGCTTGCGGTTGACCTCGACGATGTCCTGGGCGGTGCAATCCTTGCGGATCAGTTTGAGGATACGATCCGAACCGCTTTCGGCACCGATATGCATGATGTCGGTGCCCGCCGCCGCCAGCTTGTCCAGGAACTCGTCCGACATGCGCTTGATCTCGTTGATGCGCGCGCCGCGGAAACCCAACTTCACCGGCAGGCTCCGCGCCTGGATTTCGTCGATGACCGAACCGACGTGATCCAGTTTCGGGAAACTGTCGTCGTCGATGAAATAGATGTAGTTGGCGCCATATTGTTCGACCACGTGTTGGACATGGTCAACGATGTTGGACGCCGACAGCGGCACCCATTTCTTTCCGGGAATGGTCGAGTATTGCGCCGGAGAGCTGCAAAATGAGCAGCGGTAGGGGCAGCCCATGGCGCTGTACATGGAAAAGATGCGACGATCCTGGTCCACCTGGCCGTAGACGGAGAAGTCCTTGATGAGGTGATAGGGAATGTCGCGCCAATCCAGGAATTCAAAGGCGTCGTCCCCGCCGCCGTTGCGCCGGCTGACGTCGCCGTCACGCCAGGACAGGCCGGGAACCTGAGCCGGCGCCTTGCCCGCCTGAAGGTGGACGCACAATTGGTGAAAGGAGCGGGCCGCATAGCCGCTGAGCACATAATCGGCGCTGTGTTCCTGATCCAGGATGGTTTCCGGGTAAAAGGTGGCGTGCGGTCCGCCCCACACCACCGGCATGTCCTTGTCGATGGACTTGACCAGCCGCCCAATGGCGATGGCATGGGTGATGGGACGCCCCGACATGACGCTGACACCGACACACAAGGTCTCGTCGTCGATCATGGCGCGTAGACGCTGTTGCCAGTTGGGCTCCACCCGGCAGTCAAGCGTCTGGACATCGAAGCCATGTTTGACCAATTCAGATGCCGCATAAAGCAGGCTGAGCGGCATATGCCGGACATAGGCCCCCGAAAACCCCTGTTTCGGATAGACCATGACAACCTTATTGCGCTTCACGGCGTTCACCCCGGCCCGTTGTTAGCTCCTGATCCTGGCAATCTAAGCCGGCTCGGTTTCCCAAAAAATCCAGTTTATTATGTGGTTATGCGGAATTCCGCGGCATCAGCGCAGCGGCGAACGCCGCCGCCAGCCATAAGGTTCCTTGCCACCAACTTTGCCAGACGCCGTAACTGACAAGGATAACAACCAGCGCCGAAACCATCATGGACAGGCCGACCGCTCCCGAAGGAGATGGCTGACGCGAGACCAGCTTGACCAGCGCGACCGAGAACGCCGCCACCAAGGCGGCCCCGACCGCCCCCAGCTCCAGCCACCATTGCAGGGCGCCATTGTGAGGATGCAGGGGCATCAACTGTTCGTGCATCCGCACCCGGTCGCCGCCATCCATCAGATAGATGGGAATGTTGTCGTCGCCGCCGGGAATGGACCGAGCCCCGTCCAACCCCCAGCCGAACACCGGCCGCTCCAACGTCTTGTCGGCACCGAAATGCCAGATGGTCAGACGATGGTGCGCCGAATTGGGAATCAGTCCCTGAGTTTTGTCCATGATCAGCTGAGGATCCGGCAGCAGCGCCCACAACGGCTGCAACGCGATCAGCCCGCACACCACACAGATCACCAGTCCCTGTGCCCATCGTGGACGCCACCGATACAGGGCGAAAACCGCAAGACCCGCCGGAAGCGCCAGCTTCGACGCCAGGGATGTCCCCGTGTAGATCGCCACGACGAAGACCAGCAAAAGCCCCAGGGCCATCCGAAGCCGCCGTTCCATCCACAAATAGGCGCATGTCGGAAACAAAAACACCGTCATCACCGTCTCGGCGCGTTGCAGCGAACTGCGCACGATATTGGCGTCCAGAGGCTTGCCCTGATGGAACAGGCCGCGCAGGCCGGGCGTGAGCTTTTCGAGCAACAGACATCCCAGCCCAAGAGTCATGCCAACAACCAAGGCAAAGCCGACCCGGCGTCGGCCGTCTTCGTCCAGCCGGCGCGCCTGAACGATCAAACCGGCCCCGCAGGTGAAGGTCAGCATCAACACGGCGGCCGTCCGCAGGGTCTGAAGCGGGTCCACCGCCCACAGCGCCGACACCGCGCCGAAAAGACAAAAAGCCCACAAAGGCGCCATGACCGCAGGCGAGAACTCCCGCCAGGGGCGCGACGGCAACGCCACCGCCAATGTCCCCACCAGGACCACGATGTAAAGCGGCGCCATTCCCAGCGCCGCATAAATTGAAAGCGTCGGCGCCAGGAACGCGGCCAGCCCCAGCGGGTGGCTTTCGTTCCAACACAGCTTGCGGGCTTTCACCGTTGCAAGGTTCACAGGACGCTCTCCATGATGGCGACGATGCGGTCAGAAGCGTGACCATCCCAATATTCGGGGATCTTGCCGGCCTTGCCGCCATTGTCGAGAACCTCGAACGCCGCCGCCAGGATGCGGGCGGGATCACGACCCACCAGGGTATTGGTGCCTTGGTCGATGGTGATCGGACGCTCGGTATTGTCACGCAATGTCAGGCATGGCACGCCCAAGGCCGTGGTTTCTTCCTGAATGCCGCCCGAATCGGTCAGGACCAGGGCGGCCTTGGACATCAGGCCAAGAATCGGCAGGTATCCCACCGGCCCCAGCGGCAGAACCGGCCATTGCAGGCGGTGGGAAAGCTCGGCCGCCTCGACGCGGGCACGGGTCCGCGGATGCAGGGGGAACACCACCGGCAGCCGCTCGCCGATGCGGGCCAGGCAATCCAACAGCCGTTCCAGCACCATGGGATCATCGACGTTGGACGGCCGGTGCAAGGTGGCCAGGGCGAAGCGTTCGGGGATCGTGTGGCCGCAGGCGGCAATGGTCTGGGCGGCGGGAACGGCGCGTTCGAGGTTACGGCGCAACGAATCGATCATGACGTTGCCGACGAAATGCACTTTCGAACCGTCGACGCCTTCACGGGCAAGGTTGCCGGCCGCCTGACGCTCGGTGGTGAACAAAAGGTCGGAAATCTGGTCGGTCAGCACCCGGTTGATCTCTTCCGGCATGGTACGGTCATAGGACCGCAATCCCGCCTCGACATGAATCACCGGCACCCCCAGCTTGGCCGCCACCAAGGCACAGGCGATGGTCGAATTGACGTCGCCCACCACCAGCACCACCGGACGATGGGCGGCCATGAGCACCGGCTCGAAGCGCTTCATCACCTCGGCGGTCTGCACCGCATGGCTGGCGGAACCGACCTCGAGATTGACGTCGGGACGCGGCAGGCCAAGGTCGGCGAAAAACGCGTCGTTCATTTCCGGGTCGTAATGCTGGCCGGTGTGGACCAGACGTGGACGAAAGCGGGAACTGGCCGTCAAGCTGGCGTGGATCGGCGCGATCTTCATGTAGTTGGGTCGTGCTCCGACGACGCAGAGGACATCCCTGGTTTCTTTCATGACGGCCTTACCTTGTTCACCCAACCGGCGGCAACGACGTATAGCCCATAAGAAGGCCCCGCTCCTAGTGCTCTGACGCATTCATATGCGTCGGAGCACTAGGCTTGCCTTTGGCGGCTGCGCCTCCGGCGCAAGCCAAGCTCAAGTGCCGCTCGGGCTTGGTGCATTGAGCCATCTGAATGTTTCAATGCACTAGCGAAAGGCGGCAGCCATCGCCGCCAAGCCGCTATCCACGGAATTCGGCGGCTCCCACGACAACGCCTGCCGGGTGGCCGCGTCGTCGACGGTCAGTGATCCCAGCAAACGTTCGGCCATGGCCTGGCGGCCAACCATGCGCGCCGCCAGCCGCAACGCCGACGGCGGCACCGGCAACAGCACCGCCCGCCGCCCCATGGCGGCGGCAAGGCGGCGCAGCAATTGCGGCGTCGACAGATCCTCGGCATCGCGAACCAGGAACGTCGCTCCGGCGGCGGCGGGGTGATCCAGGCACACACGGATCAGATCGGCCAGATTGTCGGCCCCTACCAGGCTGCGCCGGTTGTCGACCCACGCCAGGGGCAGCGGAATTCCTTTGGACAGCACCCGCATCAGCGTCGCCAGATTGCCTTTGGCACCAGCCCCGTGCACCAGGGGAGGACGAATGACGGTGGTTTCCATGCCGACACGGGCCGCGGCGGCGGACAAGGCCTGTTCCGCCTCGAACTTGGCGACACCATAGGGATCAACCGGCGCCGGTGCGTCGATAGCGCGCAACAGGCCGCTTTCTCCCTGGGCCTTGATCGAGCTGACGAAGATGAAACGCCGCACGCCGACCGCCGCCGCCTGCTCCGCCAGCCGGGCGGTACCATCGCGGTTGACCCGGCGGAACACCGCCAGCGGGTCGGCCTCGGTCTCGTGCATGACGTGGGCACGGGCCGCCAGATGCACCACCGCCTCGCAGCCCGTCAACGCCACCGACCAATCGGCGTCGGCCGACAAATCCGCCGCCGCCACCGGGCGCACCCCGGCGGCCAAGTCCACCGGCCGGCGAACCGCCCCCAGAACCTCGTGCCCCGCCGCGGCCAAGGCCCGGCAGACCGGCCCCCCCAGGAAACCGCTGGCTCCCGTCACCAGAACCTTCATTTCGCCGCTCCCCGCGACCAGTGCCGCAACACAGCCAACAGACCGGCGGTAACCACCACACCCCCGGCCAGCCCCGCCCCTTCGAACCCGGCGGCGGCGGCGGCGGCGCATCCCACCAGCAACAGGTTGCCGGCGGCGATGGCCAAGGCGACCTGATCGTGACGACGCCCCCCCTGGACGGCGCGCTGGTAGAAATGCTTGCGGTGCGCCTGCCACACCTTCTCGCCGTTCAACGCCCGCCGCACCAAGGTAATGGTGGCATCGGCCAGATAATAGGCCGGCAAAATCAACGCCGCCGCCAATTGTCCATGCGCGGCCAGCAGCACCAACAACCCGCCCAGCACGAAACCGAACGGCACCGAACCGGAATCGCCGAGGAACAGTTTGGCCGGGTGCCAGTTGAAACAGAGGAAGCCGACCGCGACCCCCGCCGCGGCACCGCCATAGGGCGCCAGCCCCGGCAGACCGGCAAGGACGGCGACGACCGCCAGCCCCACGCCAAGGGACAGGGTTTCCACGCCGGTGATGCCGTCGATGCCGTCCATGAAGTTATAAAGGTTCACGAACCACAGCCAACCCAGCACGGCCAGGACGCGGTCGGCCCACAACGGCAGGACACCTTGGAAGACCAGCCTGTCTTCCGGCACGCAAAGCACGGCCAAGGCGATCAATGCGGCATGGGCGGCGAAACGCGGCAACACCGGCAAGGTGTGGCGGTCGTCCCACCACGACAACGCCATCAGCGCCAGGGCGCCTCCGCCCAGGGCAATCCCCTCGACCCCGCCGAAGCGCCAGCCCAAGGCCGCGAACAACACCGCCAGAACGGAGGTGGTCGCCAGCCCACCGCCGCGCGGTGTCGGCAATACGTGGCTGGAGCGTTCGTTGGGGTGGTCAAGGATCTGTCGGCGACGCAGATAGGCCAGAACCTTGCGCGTCGCCACCACGGTCAGGCCAGCGGCGGCCACCGCCAGCGCCGCCGCCGTCTGCATGGCCAGGACAGGCGAGGAAAAATCCAGCACCGGCCCTAATCCCGGTTCAACATCACCCGCCGCCCATCGCGGAGGGATTCCAGGACGGCGATGGTGGCAAGCGATGTTTCCAGCAATTCCTCCTCGTCCACCGGCGGGCGGCCGCTGGCCACGCCGTTGACGAAGGCTTGCAGTTCGGCGCGGTGCCCCTTGTCCTGGGCCACCGCCTTGGTGGTGCGGGTACGGCCGTTTTCGGTGACCGACAAGGTCAGGAAGTTGTCGATGGTGACCACGGTGCCGCCGGCGAAGCACTCGAAGCGCTCCTTGCTGTAGGCGGAATCACCCTGGGCGGTATAGACCAGCGTCGCCAGCGATCCGTCGGCAAAGCCCAAGGTAACCGTCAGGTCGTCGCAGCCGCCATGGGTCACCGCCGCCGCGTCGGCCAACACCGAGGTGATGGGGCTGCCGGCCAGGAAGCGGGCAAGATCGACGAAGTGGCAGGCTTCGCCCAGAATGCGCCCTCCCCCTTCTTCGGCGGCGTTGAGCCAGCTTTCCGGCGGCAGCGCCCCGGCGTTGACCCTGAGCACCAGGGTCTTGGGGCCGGAATGGCGGGCAAGATGCTGGCGGGCCTGGATCGAGAACGGCGCGAAGCGCCGGTTGAAGCCGACGGTGAAGAAGGCGGTGCCGGCGGCGCGGGCCTCGGCCACCTCGGCCAATTGCGCACGGTCCAGGGCCAGGGGCTTTTCGACGATCACATGTTTGCCGGCCCGCAGCGCGCGGGCGGTGATGTCGGCGTGGCTGGCGTGGCGGGTGGCGACCAGCACGGCGTTGACCGCCGGGTCGGCCAGCACCGCCTCCATGTCGGTGGTGGCGTTGGCGAACCCGAAGGTCTGTTGGCCGTGGTCGGCGGTCTGTCCACGTTGGGTACACAAACTGTGCAACTGGACGCCACTGATACGCTTCAGTTCCGGCAACAGGACGGTGCGGGCGAAGTTGCCGGCGCCGATGACGCCCAGGACGCAGCCGCCCGCCGCCTTGGGCGCGGCAAGAACCGGCCGTGCCGGCGCGGCGGCCCGGTCATAGCGCAACACCACCCCCAGTGACGGCTGGGCGCCGCCGGTGACCAGGGCATAGGCCTGTTCGGCCTGATCGAAGGGGAACCGGTGGGTGATCAGCGCGCCCACATCCAGACGGCGCGGCAGCGACGGACTCATCAGGCGGACGCATTCGCGCAGGTTCTCGGCCTCGGTCCAGCGCACCCAACCCGGCGGATACTTGACGCCGCGGCCTTCGAAATCCTCGTCATAGCGGCCCGGCCCATAGGAGCGCGACACGGTGATGGAGAGTTCCTTCTTCATGAAGGCGGCGTAGGGGAACTCGGTGCCGGTCTTGCCGACCATCACCACGCGGGCGCGGTCACGGGCCAGTTCGGCGGCGGTCTCAAGGGGTTCGGAGGAATCGGTGGCGGCGGCGACCAGGATTGCGTCGCATCCCAAACCGCCGGTCATGGCCATGACCGCTTCGGTCAGGCCGGCATCGCCGATGCGCCATGTCAGCTCCGCCCCCAACCGGCCAGCCAGGGCCAGACGCTCCGGGTTGACGTCAAGCGCCACCACACGCGCGCCGGACAGCCCCAGCAACTGTACCGCCAACTGTCCGACCAGCCCGACCCCCAACACCGCCACCACGTCCCCCAAGGCGGGAGCCAGCGTGCGGACGCCGGCCATGGCGATGGACGCCAACGTGCCGAAGCACGCTTCGTCGTCGGCGACGTCGTCGGGAATGGGCGCGGCCAAATTGCGCGGCACCACGTTCAACTCGGCGTGGTTGGCCAGACCGGCGCCGGCAACGGCCACACGCTGGCCGACACGGAAGGCCCCTTCCAGCCCGGCGCCAACCGCCACCACCTCGCCGGCGGCGGAATATCCCAGCGGCAAGGGTTCGTCGAGCCGGGCCATGACGGCGCGGAAGGTGGACATCACTCCGTCGCGGCGGGCCTTGTCCACCACCTTGCGCACCAGGTCGGGGCGTTCCTTGGCCTTGCCGGCCAAGCTTTTCTTGGCGAAGTCGATGACCATGCGCTCGGTGCCGGCGGAAATCAGCGAGGCGCCGGTCCGCACCAACAGATGACCGGAACGGACTCGGGGTTCGGGAACGTCCCTAAGCGACAATTTGCCCGAGCGGGCGCTTTGGATGACTTGCTTCATGACCTTCCGAACGCAAGGGGCGGCGATTGGCGAAGGAAATACACCCATCCAACCGGACTTGCCAGCGCCGTCGGTTGACAGCCCGCCACCCCGAAGCTATGCCTGAGACCCTTCCACAAGCCGATTCAGCAGGAGTTCATGGCCAAGAAGCGCGTGAACCACGCAACCGCGTTCCCCGTCGCCGCCATGGCGGCATGGCTGTGGGTGACGTTCGCGGCCTGCGCGTTCCTGGCTCAATTCGGTTCCGTGGCCGACCGGGTGGCGGCATTGGTGTTTCGCGGATGACCACCGTCGCCGCGCTGCTTTTTCTGACCGTGTCCGCCATCGGCTGGGGAGGTCTGGCGTTGCGCGCCACCACCGGCGCGGTGCCGCGTGGCCGTCACGAATCGGTCGCGTTCGCCTTCGTCATCGGCCAGGGCGTCCTGGGTTGGCTGACCTTCTGGCCCGCCGTGACGCACATGGCGTCGGCCCCCGTGGCCGCCGGATTGTGCGCCGTGGGATTGTGCGGCCTGCCATGGCTGGCGCGAAACGCCGAACCAAAGCCGGAAACCGTCTCGGGCCGCCCGGACTGGATCTTGCGCGCCATCGTCTTGCTGGCCGGAGTGATCGCCGCCGGCGACGTGCTGGAAGCGCTGGCTCCCCCTGCGGATGCCGACAGCCTGGCCTATCATTTCGTCATCGCCAAGCATCTGGCGGAAACCGGACGGCTGGACTTCGTTCCCCGTGCGGTGGACGGCGCCGTCCCGCCGCTGACCCAACTGGTTTCCGGTCTGGCCTATAGCTTGGGCGGCGAACGGGCCATGACGCTTTGGGCCATGGTGTCGGGCTGGGGACTGGCGCTGGCAGCATACGCCCTGGCCTTGCGGTGGTTGAACCGCCGATGGGCGGCGGCGGCGGCGGTGACGATCCTGTCCATGCCCGCCGTCCTGTTCGGAGCGGGCACCGGACAGGTGGAAGTCCGCAGCGCCGCCTTCGCCACCATCGCCGTGGCCGTGGCGGCCGACGCCCTGACCCGCCGCGACCGGGGAGGCTTCGTGTTGTCCGGCGTGGCCGCCGGCTGCATGATGGCGGCCAAACTGACGGGAATGCTGTTGGTCGCGGCGATCGGGGCCGCGATGTTGACGCGGCCGTACGGCCGGCGTCAGGTCGTCCTGTTCGGCCTGACGGCGATGGCGGTGGGGGCTCCTTATTACGTCTGGTGCTGGCTCAACACCGGCGACCCGGTCTTCCCCATGTTGTGGGGTATGCTGCCCGGCCAGGACCCCACGCTGTGGAACACCGCGCAAGCCGCCTATTTCAAGGCGCGTTTCAACGGCGTGGAGTTGCTGCTGCCGAAGACGGTGGCATGGTGGCTGGCTTATCCGTTGCGGGTCCTGGTGGATTCCCACCCGGTGTTCGAGGCCGGGCGAACCGGCTTCGGTCCCTGGCCGCTGATCGCGGCGGGCTTTGCCCTGTGGGGCGGCTGGCAAGCCCGCCGGACCGTCTGGCGCTCTCCGCTGGCGACATGGCTGATGGTCGCCGCCCTGTTCTACAGCCTGTGGTTCTGGCTGGGGCCGTCCCAACGCATCCGCCACCTGCTTCCGGTCGCGCCGCTGGTGTTCCTGGTCCTGACGATCGCGGCGGAACGGGCCACGCGATGTTCGCCGGCCCGCCTCGCGCTGAAGGCCGGCCTGGTCCTGACGCTGGCGGTGCAATGCGCCGGACAGGGGGTGTTCTCGCTGCAATACATCGAGCATTTGCGCTCGGGCGAAACGCGCGAGGCGTTCCTGGCCCACAACGTCGACAGCTACCAGGCGGCGGCGTGGATCAACCGGCACCTGCCGGCATCGGCCAAGGTCCTGCATGAACGGCGGGAACTGAACTACCTGTTGGAACGGGCGTCCTTTCAGGCCAATCCCGAACAGGAGGGACGCGTCGAGGTGCGCCCGGATAATGACGACCCGGCACTGTTCTGGCGGCAACTCCGCCATCAAGGTGTCGACCACATCTTCCACACCTTGCCCGACGACGGATCACGAACCGGAGTGGGGGGATTGACCATGCAGTTGGAAGCCGCCGGCTGTGCCCGTCAAATTCAGCGCTTCCACCAAAGCCAAAGGGTCGAATCACGGGCGTTGCGCGTGGTCAAACCCATCGACGAGACCAACGTGCTATGGCAACTGACGCCCGCGACCTGCCCGTTCTGAGCCGCGGCGGGAATCAGCGGCCGACGCTGTCCAGCAAGTCGAGGTCGGCGTCGACCATGTCGCGCACCAGGGTATCGAAGGGCACTTGGGGTTCCCATCCCAGCTTGGCCTTGGCTTTCGACGCGTCGCCGATCAGCAGGTCCACCTCGGTCGGGCGGAAATAGCGCGGATCGACCCGCACCAGCGGCCGGCCGGTGGCGATGTCGATGCCTTGTTCGTCCACGCCGCTCCCTTCCCAGCGCAAGGCGATGCCCACATGGGCAAAGGCCTTTTCCGCGAATTCGCGCACGGTGTGGGTTTCTCCGGTGGCCAGCACGTAGTCGTCGGCGTGGTCCTGTTGCAGCATGCGCCACATGCCCTCGACATAGTCGCGGGCGTGCCCCCAATCACGGCTGGCGTCAAGGTTGCCCAGCCACACCGCTTCCTGCGCGCCGGCCTTGATGGCGGCGACGGCCCGGGTGATCTTGCGGGTCACGAAGGTTTCGCCGCGGATCGGGCTTTCGTGATTGAACAAGATGCCGTTGGACGCGTGGATGCCATAGGCTTCGCGGTAGTTCACCGTGATCCAATAGGCATACAGCTTGGCCGCCGCGTAGGGGCTGCGCGGATAAAATGGCGTGGTCTCGTTTTGCGGGATGGCCTGGACCTTCCCGTAAAGCTCGGAGGTGGACGCCTGATAGAAGCGGGTGCGCTTCTCCAGGCCAAGGATGCGGATCGCCTCGAGCAGGCGCAACGTGCCGACCGCGTCGGAATTGGCGGTGTATTCCGGCGTCTCGAAGCTGACCTGGACGTGGCTTTGCGCCGCGAGATTGTAGATCTCGTCCGGCTGCGTCTCCTGCACGATGCGGATCAGGTTGGTGGAATCCGTCATGTCGCCGTAATGCAGGAACATGCGCACGTCGCGTTCGTGCGGATCCTTGTACAGGTGGTCGATGCGGCCGGTGTTGAACGACGACGACCGCCGCTTGATGCCATGCACCACATAACCCTTGGACAGCAGCAACTCGGCCAAATACGCTCCATCCTGGCCGGTGATGCCGGTGATCAAGGCTACGCGCTGAGACATTCAAATCCTCCGGATGCACCATGGACGGGCACGCATGCCCCTCGGGTCCATGGGGCACGCACCATACACTCTGTTGCGCGCCCATGCCACCCGCGATCACGCGCAAATTTCTTGACCCGCTGCGCTGTTTTTGGCTGTTTAGCGTTTCGGTCGCAATGGACAGTGAATTCGATGCTCGATGGCAAACGGGTCTTGGCGGTCATTCCCGCCCGCGGCGGATCCAAAGGCGTCCCCCGGAAGAACCTTCGCCCCCTCTGCGGCCGTCCCCTGATCGGCTGGAGCATCGAAGAAACGGCCAAGTCCCTCCTGATCGACCGGCTGGTGGTCAGCACCGAGGATGAGGAAATCGCCAGAACCGCGCGCGATCTTGGCGCCGAGGTCCCCTTTCTGCGCCCGGCCGAATTCTCGACCGACACCGCCCGCCCCGAGGACGCCATCGTCCACCTGTTGCGCACTCTCGACGACACCTTCGACTATGTGGCCATGCTGCATTCCACGGTGCCGCTGCGCCGGGTCGAGGACGTGGACGGCACCTTGCGCGCCTGCCATGACCGCGGCGCAACCGCGGCGGTCGCGTGCTGCGTTCCCGGCAAGACGCCGTTTTGGATGCTGACCGAGAACGCCGATGGCCGCATGGTGCCGCTGATGGGATGGGATGGCTTCGTCCGGCGGCGCCAGGATCAGCCCAAGGTGCTGATTCCCACCGGCGCCGTCTTCGTGTCGCGGGTCGAGGCTTTCTTGCAAACCGCCAATTTCTACGGCGCCGACACGGTCCCCTATGAGATGCCGGCCGAACGGGCGGTGGACATCGACACGCCCCTGGACTTCCAGATGTGCGAATTCATGATGGCGCGGGGCATGCGCACCGGCCAAGGAGACGAAATGAATGGCTGATTCGGTACGGATCGGCGCGCGCGCCGTCGGCGCGGGACACCCGTGCTACGTTCTCGCCGAAGCGGGAGTGAACCACAACGGCAGTTGGGACCTGGCGGTGGAACTGGTGCGCGCCGCCAAGCGCGCCGGTGCCGACGCGGTCAAGTTCCAGACCTTCCGGGCCAACCGCCTGATCACCGCCAGCGCCCCCAAGGCGGCCTATCAGCTGCGAACCACCGACGGCGGGGAAAGCCAGACCGAGATGTTGCGGAAACTGGAGATGCCCGAGGACTGGCATCCCCGGCTGATCAAGCTGTGCCGCGACGAGGGAATCGAGTTCCTGTCCACGCCCTACAGCTTCGAGGACGTGGATTTGCTTGTCTCCATGGGGGTGGGCGCGCTGAAACTGGCGTCGATCCACTGTGCCGAACCGCCCTTTGTCGCCTATGCCGCCAAGACCGGGTTGCCGCTGATCCTGGCCACCGGCATGGCCACCCTGGCCGAGGTCGACGCCGCCGTGCGTGCCGCCCGCTCGGTCGGCAACGAGCAAGTGGTGTTGCTGCAATGCACCACCGACTATCCCGCCCGTCTGGAGGACGCCAACGCCCGCGCCATCCCGGTCATGCGGCAGGCCTTTCAATTGCCCGTCGGCTATTCCGACCACACCGAAAGCCACATTCCGTGCGTGGCGTCGGTAGCGCTTGGCGCCTGTCTGGTGGAGAAGCACCTGACGCTGGACCGCGCCATGCCGGGCCCCGACCACGCCGCCTCGTTCGATCCCGGCCAGTTCGCCGCCCTGGTCCAGGCCATCCGCGAGACCGAGCGATGCCTGGGCAACGGCATCAAACAACCCTGTGCGGTCGAGGTGCAAAACGCCAAGACCATGCGGCGAAGCCTGGCCGCCCGCCGCGACCTCTTGGCCGGCGACGTGCTGGACGAAGCCGACGTGGCGTTGCTGCGACCCGCCTCGGGACTGCGCCCTTACCTGCTGCCGGAACTGCTGGGCCGCCGGCTGGTTCGCGACGTCCCTGCCGGCACCCCGTTCCGCCTGGGGGATTTCGATGGCGAATGATCCCTGCCGCCTGCGGCTGCTGACCGATGCGGACGCGGGCCCACTGGCCGCCCTGCTGGGCTCACAGCGGCTCGAATATCTCAGGGATTTCTTTCCCTTCGCCTTCGACCTTCCCACCATCCGGGCGCAACTGGCCCAGGCGGCGAAAGATCGGTTCTGGGCGATCGAAGCCGATGGCGCCGTGGTCGGCATGGTCATGCTGCGGGGCATGGACGCGGGCTATGCCCGCCCGAGCTTCGGCATCGTCGTCGCCGAAACCGCGGCCGGGCGCGGCTTCGGCCGTCAGGCGCTGGACTTCGCCATCCGCTGGGCCGAGGAAAACGACATTCCCGGCATTTTCCTGAAGGTGGCGGAGGACAACGCCGCCGCCCGCCGCCTTTACGAGGAGGCGGGATTCCGGTTCGAGGGCGTCTGCCCCGACATCGGTCATCGCATGTACGTTCTGCCGCTGCCGAGGCGTTGATGGCCATCTACGTTTCCACCGGCGCCTTCCGGTCCCGCGACCTCGGCGAGATCGTCGAACTGGCGCTGACCAACCGCATCACCCACCTGGAGCTCAGTTCGGGCGCCGCCCACGAGCCCAGGCTGGACGCATGCATCGAACGATTGCTGGCCAACGGGGTCTCCCTGGCCGTGCACAATTACTTTCCCGCTCCGGCGGAACCATTCGTGCTCAATCTCGGCGCCCTGGACCCATCGGTTCGCGAACGGTCCAAGCGCCATGTCCGCGAATGCATCGACCTGTGCGCCCGGCTGCATCTGCCCTATTACAGCCTGCACGCGGCCTACGGCCTGCCGGTGCGGGCCCAGGACCTCGGCAACCCACAGGCCCAGGTAGCGCTCGCCGAGCGCGACGGCCTGCCCGCGCGCGACGAGGTCTATGGGGTGTTCGTCGACGCGGTGCGCGAAATGGCCGCCTATGGCAGCGCCCGCGACGTGGACCTTCTGATCGAAAACAACGCCCTTTCGGTCCCCTATATGGAGGCGCGGAAGGCCGACCCCTTCTTGCTGACCACGGCCGAGGAAAGCGAGCGTTTCATCGCGGATGCGGCCTCGCCGCATGTCGGCTTGCTGGTGGACGTCGCCCACGCCCGGGTTTCCTCGGCCGCGTTGGGACGCGACGCCGAGGATTTCCTGCGCCGGACACTGCCGTTGGCCCGTTGCGTCCATCTCTCGGACAACGACGGCCGCGAGGACCAGAACCTGCCGTTCCGCGAGGATTCGTGGTTCTGGCCGCTGCTCAAACCCCATGCCGACCGGCTCGACTTCGTCATCGAGGTCTACAATCTGGCGCCCGAAACCATCCGGCAGCAATTGGAGCTGGCCCGGACCCTTCTGTATTCATGAAAGAACGCAAAATGGCTAATGCTCGCCTTGAAAACATGGTGGCGCCCACCGACGCGACCTTGAAGCAGGTCATGAACCTGATGAGCGCCAACACCATCGGCGTGGTCTTCATCTGCGATTCCGACGGCATCCTGCGCGGCGTGATCACCGATGGCGACATCCGCCGTGCGTTTCTGACGGGCGCCACCGTGGAACAGCCGTGCCAGCCCTATCTCCGCCCCAGCTACACCGCCGGCCGCGTCGGCGTCCCGCGCAACGAGAACCTGGCCCTGATGTCGCGCCGCATCCTCCACCTGCCGCTGGTGGACGCAGACGGCCGACTGGTGGATTACCTGTCCTGGAAGGACATGTGGCATGTGCCGCTGGTCAGCCCGTCGCTGTCCGGCAACGAGCTGCGATACGTGGAGGAATGCATCAGCACCGGCTGGATTTCCTCGCAAGGCCCCTTCATCCAGCGTTTCGAAGCCATGGCCCGCGACTTTCTTGGCACGGGATTCGCCCTGTCCACCGCCAACGGCACGCTGTCCCTGCAACTGGCCATCCAGGCACTGGACATCGGCCCCGGTGACGAGGTGATCGTCCCCAACTTCACCTTCGGCGCCTCGGCCAACGCGGTGATGCAACGCGGCGCCACGCCCGTTTTCGCCGACATCGACCCGGCAAGCTGGACCTTGTCCCCCGAATCCGTCGCCGCGCTGGTCGGGCCGCGCACCAAGGCGATCATGCCGGTCCACATCTATGGCCAGGCTTGCGACATGGACCCGATCATGGACATCGCCCGCAGCCACGGCCTCAAGGTGATCGAGGATTGCGCCGAGGCCCTGGGCGCCGAATACAAGGGGCGCCGCGTCGGCTCGATCGGCGACGTCGGCTGCTTCAGCTTCTTCGCCAACAAGATCATCACCACCGGGGAGGGCGGACTGGTCACCGTCAACGATCCCCAGCTATACGAACGCCTGAAGATGCTTCGCGACCATGGCGTCAAGCCGGAACGCCGCTATTGGCACCTGGAGCCCGGAACCAACTGCCGCATGACCAACCTGCAAGCGGCGCTCGGCGTAGCCCAGATGGAGCGCGTCGACGAGTTCCTGGCGTTGCGCGACCGGCTCGCCGAACGCTATGACGCCGAACTGGCCGGCATTCGCGGCATCGTGCCCCACCGTGCCGCCAATTGGGGGCGCAAGGTGTGTTGGCTTTATTCGGTGGTGGTGGAGCCCGAGTCCTTCGGCATGGACCGGGACAGCCTGTTGGCGGCGCTGCGCGAATTGGGCGTCGAGGCCCGCCCGGTGTTTCCCGCCCTCGACGACCAGCCGGCCTTTGTCGGCTCGCGCGCAGGCGACGTCGAGGCCAGCCGCTCCCTTGCCGTCAACGGCTTGTCCCTGCCCACCGGCAACGAAATGTCGGTGATCGAGGTCGTCCGGGTGGTGGAAGCCCTGCGCATTCTTGGCCGGACCGAATGAGGCAGCCATGACCGCGAACAAGCAAAGACCCGTCGCCGTGGCGTTGTGCATCGCATGGCTGTTCGTGGTGACGGTGTCCTACTTCACCTACAACGCCGACTATTATCGAGAGAAGACCCGCACCTTCTCTGACTTCATCGCAAGGCGTCTCGGATGACCACCCTGTTCCTGTCCCTGTTCGCGCTGGTCACCATCGGGGCGGGAACCAGCCTGCTTGCCGGGCTGGGCGCCGCACGGCACTTCGCCACGGATGCGCGGTTGGCCGTCGCTTTCGGCCTGGGGTGTCTGCTGCTCTACGTCGCCGTCGCCACGGTCGGCCCCTTTCGCCTGGACGTGGCCAGCGTCGGCGCCATCGCCGCCGCCATGGCCGCCATGGCCGTTCCCGCATGGATCGGCTGGTTCCGTCACCTGTGCCGCCTGGACCTGCGGGCGTCCGTGCAAGACGGTCTTGCCTGGTGCCGCGCCAACCCGGCCGTCGCCGGCCTGATGGCGGTCATCTCGCTCAGCCTGCTGTCGCTGGTGGTCCAGGGGATGGCCCCGCCCAACGACTACGACAGCCTGATGTACCACATCGCCATTCCCCGCCGGGACCTGGAACAGGGATACATCGGACCGAACTGGGAACAGAGCCTGTTCTCGTTCTTCCCGGCCCTGGCCGAGCATATGTATCGGGTGGCCCTGGTCCTGTCCGGCGAAGCGGCGGCACAGTCCATCACCGCCCTGTTCGGAATTGCCCTGGCGCTGGGCACCCATGCCCTGGCCCGGCAGCTTGGCCTTGGCCCGGTGACAAGCGCGCTTGCGGTGCTGATGGCCATTTCGGTGCGTGCCACCGTCTGGGAACTGGCGACCTGCGAGGTCGAGGCGGTCCTGGGCTGCTATGTCGTGCTGCTGCTGCTGGCCTATCTGCGGTGGCGCGAGGAGAAAAGCCTCGGGTTGATGCTTCTGCTGGGCCTTCTGGCCGCCGCCGGGGTGGCGACCAAGTACCATGGCCTGACCGTCGCCCTGGGCCTGGCGCCGTTGGTCCTGTGGGAAAGCGTCCGCCGTCCCCGTCTGCTGGCGCAGGTTCTGGCCGGCGCGGCGGTGGCGCTGGGCGTTCTGGCGCCACATCTGATCCGCGACTTCATCTATACCGGCAACCCGATCTTTCCGGTGATGAACCATCTGTTCGATCCCGACGGGCCGGACTTCTATCGTTATTTCGGCAGCGAGTTCGGACGGCCACGCGGGGTGCTCAACCTGCTGCGGGTCTATTGGGACGCTTCGGTGCTTCCCACCTATTATTTCGACGGTGCCATGCTGGGGACGCCCTACCTGCTGGCGTTCGCGCCCATGGCCGTGCTGGCGCGCCTGCGCTCGACGCTGCCGCTGGTCCTGGTGATCGTCGTCTACACGCTTGTCTGGTACACGACCATGTCCCAGCAAGTCCGCTTCCTGCTCCCCATCACACCACTGTTCGCGGTGTTCGCCGCCGCCGGCGCCGGCTGGCTGTGGGACAACAGCCGATGGATGGCGCGCATAGCGGTGGTCATCGGCGCCGGCGCCCTTGCCCTTGCCCAAGCGGGATTCGTCGGCATCTATTCGGCACTGCGCCTGCCGCCGGCGCTGGGACTGGTCGACCGGGCGAGCTATCTCGCCGGCACCCCGACCATGGACGGCAACTTCTATCTCAGCTGCCACTGGATCGAACAACGGCTGGGGGCGGACGAGCGCATCCTCAGCCTGCTCATTCCGCACTCCTATTATTGTCCTCAGTCGCGCGCAATCATTTCGCCAGCCCTGCCCGGAGAGGAGGCGTATTGGCTGCGGGGCGAAGAACTGCCGCCGTTGGACGCCCGTCAACTGGCCCAGGCGCTGCGCGAACATGCCGTGCGCTACGTGATCGTCGAAAGATCGCGTGAGTTGCGCAGCGGCCCGGCCAGCGCCCCCCGGATCGTCATCCGCGACCTCAGCACGGACCGCATCGGGCGGCTGCTCTCTCCCGTCCTTGCCCAACTGGACCCCAAATATGTCGATTCACAATCGGCGGTTTACGACGCTGCCGAGTTGGCGGAAGCTCTCGACCGCTAGGAAAAGGCATTTGAATACAACGCTCAAGGCGTCGGACACTCAAAATTTTCGAAGGCCCCAAAACTATGTTAACCTGAGCACCCTGGCCGGGATAGCGCAAGACCGCGGATAAGTAGATGAAAAAAAGCCACCATATCTACATATTACTTGCGCTTACACTCGCCGTTATCGCCCTCTACATGGCTGTGCGGCCAGATAGGCTTGACCCATCCGCCGCTTTTGTTTCCGCACTTTCTTTTATTATTGGAATTATTCCCGGATATTTCCTTATCTTTTCGCCGGACAAAGCCCGGCCCATGCCTTTGTTGCCGGCGATTGGCTTCTTTCATGCGATCATGTTGGGGCTGTCGCCACTGCTCATCAGTGGGCGCTGGGCTGAAGACGACCTTCTGGTTCGCGTGCCGCGTTTCGGCGTTGAACCGGCCCTGGTCCTGTTCGCGGGGCTTGCCCTGATGTTGGGATGCGCCTGGCTGGGGCGAACCTACCTCTTTTCCAGATTGAAGACGCCTTTGGGGCAGCGGGAGCATTCAAACGGAACCGCACGTCTGCTGCTTTGGGGCCTGCTTGCCATCCACATGGCGTTCTACGCCTTGCCGTGGGCAAACACGGTTCCCTCGCTCAGTCCGTTCGTCAGAAGCGCGGGCACCGCCGCGTTTGCCGGATTGTTGCTGATGGGATGGCGGGGGCAAATACCCCGCTGGGAGTTCGGGGCCGTCCTGCTGGTCATCTTGCCCGTCCGCTTGGTGCTGGGTTACCTCACCAGCGCCGTGGGCGAAAGCATCTATCTGTGCGGCGCCTTGCTGTTCGTTCTGTTCCATCTGCGCCCGCGCATGATCTTCGGCCTAGTGGCCGTCGTCTGCACGCTGGCGGTGCTGAGCTATAAGCCGGTGCATATCTATCGCTCGGCCGTGGTCGATCAGGGATACCTGAACGGATCGATCTCCGAGAAACTTGGCGTGCTTGCCGCCGTGATCGTCGATCCGAGCCATTACGGCCACGACGTGAACAAATCCGACTGGGACATCGGACGCCGCCTCGCCCATGCCGAAGTGATGAACACGGTCATGGCGGCCACCCCGGAACAAGTCCCCTACTGGAACGGCAAGACTTACAAACTGCTGTTGTCCAATCTGGTGCCCCGCCTGTTGTGGCCGGACAAGCCGTTGGAGAACCAGGGCAACGAATTCGGCCGCCGTTATGGCTTCGTCAAGGCCGACAATCTGACCACCTCGATGAACCTGCCATGGCTGGTCGAAGCCTTCGTCAATTTCGGTATCCCCGGCGTTCTGGGGATTTCCGCGGCCATCGGGTTGTTGATCGGCCTCGTCGAGGCGCTGTTCAACCGGCCCGGCGCCCCCTGGCAGCTGGCCGTCAGCGCCATCATGCTGTTGCCGTTCATCAACCAAGATTCCAACCTCAGCCTGAGCATCGGCAACCTGCTGACCATCTTCGTCGCCCTGATGATCTATTTCCGGGGCGGTTTCCATGTCGGCGACTTCGCCCGACGTCGCATGGGGTGGACCACCGGCGAGCGTTGATGCCAGCCGGTATTCACGAAGCCTTTCCCAGGGACGGGTCGGACGTACCGCCGGGCAAACGCGGGGGAATGGCTTGCCTTGACGAAGGCTTCGGTGTAAGCAAACCTGACCCTTAGTGGAGAGAATTCGACGGAAGCGTCCGTTCGCCTCCGTCAAATTCTCTGCACAATTCAATAGATTGGTGGACCGCCTCGCCCCGGTGTTTGGGAACCAGGCGTCTGGGCCGGACCACTGAGCCAAGCAAGGTTTTCCGCGGTGACTTCTACGGTTCATGTGGTCCATTGCGTCGATACTGAAGGCCCGATGGACGAATCGATCCGTGCGACATTCGACCGTTTGAAAAGCATCTTCGGCCTCGATCTGCCTGTTTCCGCCTCCACTCTCGCGGACCTGCAAAATCGACGCATCGATCTCGGGGGTATCGAAGAGGCAGTGGCCCGTGTGGTCGACCCTCAGGTGCTGGGCTACAAGCGCGATTGGGCCCAGGTCGACGAAATGCTCGACCGCATCATGGCCGACGACTTCCGCAACATCCTGGTCGATTCGTTTGGTGGCGGCTGGGTCTACAACTGGCATACCGTCGCCCATGTCGGTTACGACATCAACCCACGGCGGCGCGACGTCGGTTGGCACAATGTTTTCGATCACTACAACGACCGCATCGCCCAGCCCGGATGCCGCGACGGGCAGCATTTCCATTTCCACCCGATGCCGTTCAGCCGCCAGGCCAACCACAATGCCGCCCATTGGTTCGCGAACGGCCTTTCGCTGTACGAGTTGCTGGCGCGCCGCATCATCGAGCGCGGCTGGTTCCCGACGGTGAACCGGCCCGGCTTCCATGTCGAACGCGCGGAATCCCATTGGTTCCTGGAGCAATTCATCCCCTTCGACTACGCCAACCAGGCGTTGAGCGACCAGGACGCGGCGCCCGACATGGCCGGGGGGCGTTGGGGCGACTGGCGGCGGGCACCGACCACCTGGCAGCCCTACCACCCCTCGCACGACGATTACCAAGTGGCGGGCGGATGCCGCCGTTGGGTGATGCGTTGCCTGAACGTCGGCACGCGCAAGGATCTGCTGACCCAGGTCGCGGTCGACCAGGCCTTTGCCGAAGCGCGCGAGGGCAAGCCGGTCGTTCTTTCCTTCACCGACCATGATTTCCGGGAAATGGCCAACGACGTCGATGCCGTGCGCGCCATGCTGGCCTCGGCCCACAGCCGCTATTCCGACGTCCCGTTCCGTTTCTGCGAAGCCCGCGAGGCGGCGCGGCTTGCGCTGGGACTGGACGACCTCCCCGGCAAGCTTTCGCTGACGCTCGTCGGAAACCGTCTTTCGATCAAGGCCGACCGGCCGATTTTCGGGCCGCAGCCTTTCCTGGCGCTCAAGACCCGTTCGGGCCAGTTCGCCCACGACAACCTCGACATCCAAGAGCCGTTCCTGTCGTGGGATTACGTGCTGGACGAACAGACCATTCCGCCAGAGGCTCTGGACCGTGTCGGCGTCGGCTGTGCGTTCGCCAACGGCGCGGCGGCCGTCGCCGTGCTCGACCTCGCCACCGGCCGGGTGTCGGAGACCGCGCCGTGAGCATCGACATCCGCGCGGTCGAGGTCGCCGACCTGCCGGCGCTGCGGCAATTTTCCGACCGTTTCAACCGCCCCGGCTCCAGCACTTTCGCCGACGACTTCTTCGGCTGGCAACATCGGGAATCGGTCGCCGCGACCGAGAGCGGGACACCCGCCGTGGCCTTGGCCGCCTTCGCCGCCGACGGTTCGGTCAAGGGATACGTCACCGCCCATTGGATGCGGCTGTGGCGCCAGGAGGCACAGGTTCCCGGCATCTGGCTGCACGAATGGTTCGTCGACCCGGAAAGCTCGGGAGTGGGCTTCCAGTTGCTGAACAAGCTGGTGCAGGGTTACGACTTCGTCGGCGTGGCCGGCGGCAGCGTCGACACCATGAGCGTGTTCCTGCGGCTGTCTCCGTCCGTGGTGTGGTTCGAACTCTCCCGGCTGGTGGCGGTTCTGTCGCCCCAGGGCTGTCGGCCGCTGCTGGCCACCGAAGAGGCACGCTCGGGTGCCATCCTGCGGGCGCTGACCCCGGCCGCGCCACCGGTGGCCGGGGTGGACGTCCGGCCGCTGGGGCGGTTCGGCACGGAAACCGACGACGCCTGGCAAGCCATGCGCCAGGGATGCTCGCTTGGCGGCAACCGGGACGCGGACACCATGAATTGGCGCTACGCCCGTCATCCCCGCTTCGACTATGGGCGGGCGGTTTTCTCCACGCCTGGCGGCGACGCCATCATGGTATGGCGCATCGAGCCGGTGGGGGGGCTGGATCGCGACGTCAAGGTCGCCCGCCTGTGCGAAGTGATCGGCGCGCCGTCGGCCATCACCGCGGCGATGCCGCACCTGCTGCGTCATGTCGCCGCCGAAGGCGCGGTGTTGTGCGACTTCTTCTGTAGCCATGGCGGAGTGCTCGACGCCGTGACCGCCGGTGGCATGCACCCGACGGTGACCACGCCCTATCTCGATCTGGCGCGCCTGTTCTCGCCGTTGCATTTCGACATGCGCCGCACCATCAACATGGCTTGCTATTGCCGTTCGGCCGACCCCACGGATTTCCGGCGGCCACACGGGTTTCTTTTCACCAAGGGCGACGGCAACCAGGACCGCCCCAACCCGTGACGGCGGGGCTCTCGCATGATAGAGAGTGTTCACCTTTCTCCGGCGACAGGGACAGCAATGACAGCGGACAAGTCGGCGCGGGTGCGCCACGATATCGACGACATGTTTCGTGAAATCCTTGAGTTGCCGGCCGATCATCCCGTCGATGGCGTGACGGTTCTGAACGAACCGCGATGGGATTCGTTGGCCACGGTGTCGTTGATCGCCGCCATCGAAAGCACCTTCGCCATCAAGCTTGACGGCGCCGACTACGAAAGTCTGACGTCGGTGGCCGCGACGCGAATGCTGGTCGAAGAGAAGCTGGGCCTGTAGGACATGGCCACCGAAGCGAATTTCGTCGTCGAGGTGACCCCGGAAAGCGCGCAGGATTTCGCGAGGCTGTCGGGCGACTGGAATCCGCTGCACACCGACGGCGCCTATGCCGCCGGCACGGCGTGGCGGCGGGTCGTCCTGCACGGCGCCTATTCCGCCGGACTGGTCTCGCGCATGGCGGGCATGTTCCTGCCGGGGCGCGACTGCCTGCTCCACAATATGCGATTGCGCTTCGTCGCTCCTGTGGTGCCCCCGGCGGCCCTGGCGGTCAACGGCCGGGTGGTCGCCGACAACGGCGAGACCGGATCGGTGGCGGTGGCCATCACCGACCGCGACAGCGGCATGCTCTATACCGAGGCCAGCTACGATTTCGGCCGTCATCGCCACGACGCGGAACATCCCGCCGCGACAGCCCCAGCGGCGGTGTCCGACGATTGTCCCGAGGACGGATGGGTCTTGGTGAGCGGCGCGAGCGGCGCGCTGGGACAGGCCGTCATGCGCCGTTATGGCGCGCGGGCCGTGGCTTTGACCCGCACCGCCGAAGGATACACGCCGTCCCGGTCCGTCACCCCCGCCTCGGTCGCCGCCGTGGTCCATTGCGGGTGGCCGGCGCCGGACAACCTTGGCCTGTTGCGCCTAGAGGACGTCGCGTCATCGGTCGGCCACGCCGTGGCCAAACCCCTGGAATTGTCCATCGCGGCGGCCCGTCTGTTGCGCGATTACGGCCGCGAGGGGGCGACGCTGGTTCTTGTCGGCTCGACCTCGGCACAGGCCGGGCGGCACAACTGGCGCATGCCGCTCTATTCGCTGGGCAAGTCCACCATGCCGGTGCTGGCCGAAATCCTGGGCATGGAACTGGCCGCCACGCGGCAGCGCTGTCTGTGCGTGGTCTTCGACGTCATCGACGGCGGCATGAACGCCGGCATGTCGCCGCGCGTTCGCCAGATGCACGCCGACCGCTCGCCCTGGCAACGTCTGCTCGACGCCGACGAGGCGGCCGCCCAGGTCGCATGGGTGGTGGACGCCCCGGGCCCGATGGCCAGCGGTGGCTGCATCACATTGAGCGGCGGGGCGTTGCCATGAACCTGATCGAGGCGCGCCGGTTCGTGCGTGCGCATCCTGGGACGACATCCCTGCCGTTCCTGATGGCGACGTCGTGGGACACCGGAACCTTGCCGATCTTCGTCCAGGCGGAAGCCGCGCGACGCGACCGTCAGGCACAAACACGAACCCTTGAGTTCGGCACGCTGGCCCAGACCTTGCTGACTCCTCCCGTCGATGGCGAGGTCGAGGTCTTCCTTCTGTTGCCGTGGGACCTGGTGCCCGAGGCCGATTGGCGCTCGGGGATCCTTGCCCGCAGCCCGGACACCCAGTCCTTGCTGAAACGCGCTGCCGCCAAGATGGCGCTTGTGTCCAGCCGCCCCCTGGCCCGTCCGCTGTATCTTCCGGCCCCCATGCCCCCGATGCAGGCCGACCCCCGTGCGATGGCCGCGCTGGAAGCCGGGTTGGTCACCATCGCGACACAGGCCGGAGCTTCGCTTCTGCCTCCGCACGCCTTTTCCATGTCAAGCTATCTGGGAATGGGCTGCGCCATCGGCGCGACCGCTCAGTGGGAAGCCGCCGCGACCGTGGTCGACGCGGCCTTGGGCGCCGTCACCACCACGCCGCGCAAGGTTCTGGCCACCGATTGCGATGGCGTCTTGTGGGCGGGCGTCGTCGCCGAAGATGGCGCTTCGGCGCTCCGCTTCCACCCCGAAGGCAAGGGCTTCCGCCACTTCCTTTATCAGAGCTCCCTTCGCCGATTGAAGGAAGACGGCGTGCTTTTGGCCGCCGTCAGCCGCAACCGGCCCGAAGACGTCGCCGAGGCGCTGGCCCAGCCCGGCATGGTGCTGAAGGCCGACGACTTCGTCGAGATGGCCGTCAGCTACGACGCCAAGTCGGCCCGGCTGCGCGCCATGGCCGCCCGGCTGAACCTGGGGCTCGATTCGCTGGTCTTCGTCGACGACAACCCGGTGGAAATCGCCGAGGTCAGCCAGGCCCTTCCCCAGGTCACCTGCCTCGCCTTCCCCACCACCGAAGACGAGTTCCCGGCGTTCCTCCATCGCCTAGCGCGCCTGTTCTCCCGCGCGGAAGTGACCGAGGAAGACCGTCGCCGCACCGAATTGTACCGGCTGCGCGAGGCCGTTCCGGTCACTGCCGCTGCTGGCGACCTGACGGCCTTTCTGGCCGGGATGGGAATGCGGCTGGAAATCCGCGACGCCGGAGCCGGGGACTGGACACGCCCCTTCCAGCTCATCAACAAGACCAACCAGTTCAACCTGAACGGCCGCCGCTTCGACGAAGCCGAAATCGCCGAAATTCTGGCTTCGGGGGGAACGCTTTATGCCGGCCGGCTGACCGACCGCAGCGGAGACCACGGCGAGATTCTTGCCTGTCTGGTCGGCGCGGACGGTATCATCGAGGCGTTGGTGCTGTCTTGCCGGGTTTTCCAACGCCGGGTCGAGCACGCCTTTCTGGCCTGGTTGGCCGGGCGGCAACGGGCTCCCGGCGCGCTGCGCTTCGCCGCCACGCCCCGAAACGAACCATTGCGCACGTTCATCCAGGCCCCGCCGTTCCAACATGATGGCAGCGACGGTCTTGTCCGCTTCGACCACAGCGCCATCCGTGCGGCTTTCGAAGACAGCCTGAAACTGGTGGACACGGCGGCATCATGACGCCGGCACCCGTCACCTATTTCATCCAGGTGCCGCTGACCGGCCGGGACCGCCAGCGCTTTGCGATAGACGACCTGCAACATGCCGGCTTTACCGTGCGGGTGGTCGATTTCGGCCCCTTCCTCTTGCCCAACCTGCCGGCCGACCGCAACCATTACGGCAGCCTGGGCGACCTTACCCCGGTCGTCGTCTCGGACCGGGCCGGCATCGACCGCGTCATGGCCGAGTTGAAAGAAAGCGGCGGTCTGGTGGTGTGCCTGATCGCCGGCCGAACCATCGTGCCGGCGGCGGCCGGCATCCTGCGGCGACTGGGCCGGCTGGGGGTGCCTTACATCCAGTTCCTGAACGTGCAGGTTCCGGGAATCGCCCGTGCCGACGGCGTCCAGAAGAAATCCATTCCGTCACGTCTGCTGCACTTCTTACGCAGCGGCAACATCCTGCGTTCCCTGCACGGGCGCATTCCATTGCGGTTTCTGGGCGTCCCCTGCGCCGCCGCCGCCCTTTATGGCGGGCGACTGAGCAAGGGCGGACGCCTGATCGGTCCCACCACGCAGGCCATCGCCGCCCATGCCAGCGATTGGGAACAGGTGAGGACCGCCAGGAACCGTGCCGCCGACGAGCGGCCGGTCGCCGTCTTCCTTGACCAATTCCTGCCGTTTCACCCGGATTTCACCGAAACCGGCGGCCGTCCCCCCGATCCCGCCCTTTATTTCAACAGCTTGCGTCGCCTTTTCGACCGTATTGAACGGGAACTTGGGCTCGAGGTCGTCATCGCCGCCCATCCGCGCGCCGACTACCACGTCCGCGGCGGCGAGCTGTTCGGCAAACGGCGGCTGGTCATCGGCGACACCGCGGGATTGATCCGCGACAGCCGCCTGGTGGTCGCCCATTACAGCTCGGCCATCGGTCTCGCCGCGGCGTTTCTCAAGCCGGTTCTCCTTGTCGGCAGCAAGGACGTGTGGAGCGCCGACCCGGTCATCCTGCGGATGGCCGAGGGATACGCCCAGACATTGCGCCGACCATTGTGGAGCCTGGACGCCGTCGACAGCATCGACCTGACGATGGCGTTGGACGTGGACAAGCCAGCCTATGCCGGCTTTGTCGAAAACTACCTCAAGATGCCCGGCTCGCCGGACGGCTCTCTTGGAGAAATCCTGATCGAGGCATTGACCCGACAGTTCCCCGAGGTCTGCCCCCGGTCGCTCATGGTTCGATCCAGACAGCCGGCCGGTGTCCCATCTGAATGGATCAGTGCACGAGGGAAGCCCCCATCGCCATGACCGAAATCCTTCACTTGCCCGCCTTGCCCCTGTGGAAAGGTGTCACCACCCGTCCCGGACAGTTCAAGACCGCGCCCTTTGCCCTGGTGTGGGACGAGCGCGGCTTCCTGCGCCAGAGCACCGAGGAAGCGGTGCTGCGAGCGGTCCAGGACGCCTATGCCGAGGATGGCTATGTCCACATGTCGCCGCCGCCGGGTGCGTCGGACTGGGCGTCGCGGCGGGGCGATTCGCATCTGGCCTTCGTGCGTCGGGTCTGCCCGCCCCTGGCCGGAGCCAAGGTTCTGGAGATCGGCGCCGGCAGCCTGTACCTGGCCGAGCGTCTGACCACCGATGATTCCGTCGGACATTACGTCGCCGTCGATCCCGCCCTCGACCCCGACCAGCAGCGCCCCGGCATCGAGGTGATTCGCGGCTATTTCGATGCGGAGACCTTTGCCGGAGAAGCGTTCGACCTCGTGTTGTCGTTCCATTGTCTCGAACACATCCCGGACCCCGTGCTTTTTCTGGCCGATCTGCGGCAATCGATCAGCGAGAACGGATGCATCGTCGTCTCCGTTCCCGATGTCGAACCCTTCATCGCAAGCGGCGACTTGAACGGGTTCATTCACGAACATATCAGCTATTTCACCGACACATCCGCGCGGCGGGTCTTCTCCCTGGCCGGGCTGACGGTCATCGGCGTGCAACGGGAAGCCGGAAACCTGGTTTACGCCCTTGCCAAAGGCGCCCGGACAGCGCTGGGCGCGATCCCCATCCCGGATGCCGGCACGGCGGGACTGGCGTCGAGGATCGAGGCTTCGATCCAACACGCGCGCACGGTGCTCCCCGCGGCTCTGAGGCAAGGGCCGCTTGCCCTGCACGGCGCGACCAGCGGGCTTAATTCGTTGTTGTTCCTGGCGTTCGGCGAACAGGGTCTCACCACAGGGGGGGCTGGGCTGCTGTTCGACGGTGACAGTTGCAAGACCGGCGGCTACCTGCCTTTGCTGGATGTCCCCATCCGCCACACGTCGGATGCCGAATACAAATCGGCACGGCGCGTGATCGTTTGCGCGCAAAGTTTCCTGGCCGAGATTCGCAAGGACCTACAGGCAAGGCACGGTCTCGACCCCGCCATCATAGAACCGTTGCTGCCCGAGGGCTGAACACCGCCAGAGGAAGTCCCCCCCCCCCCTTTATTGTTCGTCGGTCAGTCCCATCAGCTTGACCATATGCGCGAAACCGGGATGACGCGCCGACAACTCGCCGAAGTCGCCGCTGTCCTCGATCCGGCCGTCACGCATGAAATGGATGACGTTACAGCGTTTCACCGTGCTCAAACGGTGGGCGACAATGATCAACGTCTTGTCACCGTGCAGTGACTCGATGGCGCGCGTGATCAGGTCCTCGGTGCCTGCGTCCAGCGCCGATGTCGCCTCGTCCATGATCAGGATGTCGGGATCGTGATAAAGCGCGCGGGCAATGCCGACCCGCTGCCTCTGGCCGCCGGACAGGTTGGCAGCCCCTTCACCCAAAAGCGTATCCAGACCCGCCGGCAGGGCCGACACCACGTCGCCCAACTGCGACAGGGCGATGGCTTGGGCCAGCCTGTCCTCGTCGACCTCCTCGGGGGCCAGGCCAAGGGCGATGTTGGCGCGGAGCGTGCCGTCCATCAGGAACACTTCCTGCGGCACATAGCCCACATTGCGCCGCCAGCGGCCCGACAGCCCCAGCACCGACCGGCCGTCGATCAGGATGTCGCCCTGTGTCGGATCGATCAGCCCCAGCAACAGGTCCACCAGCGTCGTCTTGCCCGCCCCCGAAGGACCGACCAAGGCAACCGACGCCCCACGCCTGATGGTGAGGCCGACCCCGGACAGGGCGTCCTGATCGGCACCGGCATAGCGGAAATGGACGTCCTTCAGGCTCAAGGCGTCGGTGAGATGGGCGTCCTGCGTCGCTCCGACCCGTTCGGCGGAGCCGACCTCGGATGCCGTCAAATCACTATGGATGGTGAGCAAGGCCGACCGGCCGACCCGCAAGTTGCTGGCATAGCCCGCCAGCCGGTTGAGGGACGGCATCAGCCTGAAGGCGACCACGCCGAACAGGCCGAGGGTGACCAGGACGTCGCCCGGCGAACGCCCCAACAGCAAAAGCCCGACGACGCCGAGCAGCATCACCGCAATGGCAAGCGTCTCGAGCATGAGACGCGGCAGGCTGGTGGCGAACTGATAGCGGCGCCGCGCCATGCAGTTGCGCACCAGCACGCGCTTGAGGACCGTCGCGAAATACCCTTCGTGCCCACCGGCCTTGATGTCCTTGATCAGACGGAAGGCCTGGCTGACGTTCGAGATGATCTCGCCGTTGGTGTGCTCGTGCTCGCCGCCCCACTGGCTCAGGCGGTTGCGCAATCCGATGTAGAAAGCCACCGTGGTCCCGCCGAACAACACCATGACCGCCAGCGTCGGCCAGGGGTCCACCACCAAGAGCACCAGCAACGTGCCCACGATCACCACCAGTTCGCCGGAAATCAGCACCGACGACAACATCATGCCACCGAAGATCTCGTCCATGGACAAGGTGACGTTGCGCTGCATCTTGGCGCTGGATTGGGTCATGTGGAACTGGTAGCTGGAATTGAGATAGCGCGTGTACAGCTTTGACGCCAGCCTTGACCGCGTGTCCCAGACAAAGCGGAACTGATAGGCGATGACCAACAGCGAAAACAGGTTCTTGCCCACGAACAGACCCAAGGTGAGCAAGGCCAGGATGATGGTGAAGTCCCGTGTCGAAGGCTCTCCCAACCAGCGGTGCAAGGTCATCAGGAACGCGGATTCACTCATGCGGTCGCCATTGGTGACGATCTGCAACAGCGGAATGATCGAACCGATGCCCAGGGCCTCCAGGATCGCCACCAGACTCAGCATGACGCTCAGCAGCACGAGTTGCCGGCGGGCAAGGCCGTCAAGGATTTCCCAAAGCTGGCGGAAGATCAGAAGCATGGCAAGAAACGTCCGTGCATGAATGGGCAAGCCGCCTGATCCGCGCCGACACGGCCGGACCGCAAAGGGCGTCGGGCATTACCGGAAATTGTTCTCGTACTCGGTCTGGGCCCGCTCGTACTGGTCCGGTGTTCCGATGTCGATCCAGAACTCGTGAACCGGGAAGGCGCCGACCCGGTCGTCGCGGGCCAGGGCATCCTCGACCATGTCGGTCATGTTCCACATCTTTTCCGATGGCACGGTGTCGAGCACGTCCGGGTCCACCACGTAGATGCCGGTGTTGAAATAATACGAGAATACGGGTTTTTCGCGCATTCCGGTCACCCGGGTACCGTCCAGGTCGACCACGCCATAGGCCACCTTGTGATGTTCGTGGCGCACGGCCATGGTCAGCTTGTTTCCTTCGCTGCAATGGAATTGCAGCATGTCCTTCAAGGAGACGTTGGTCAGCAAATCGCCGTTGATGACCACGAACGGCGCCGCCGGCCGTTCCGGCAGCAAGGACAGGCTGCCGGCGGTGCCCAGCATGGTGTCGCCTTCCATCAGGAAGTCCACCCGGTCCCGATAGGACGAAACCTCGCTGACCGCCTTGATGATCATGTCGCTCTTGTAATTGAGCGAGATGAACACCCGCTCGAACCCCTCGGTCAGGATCTGGTCGAGCAGAATGAACAGCAGCGGGCGCCCCCCCACGGTGAGCAGCGGTTTGGGAATCCGCTCGGTCATGGGGCGGAGCCGGGTTCCCAGACCGCCGGCCATGATCACCACCATGTTGTCGGGATTGTCCACCTGAAGGTGGACGAAGTCGTCCATGAAACGGACGTCGACCACACGTCCGTCGCCATCGACCAACGGCAGTTGGACACAATTGGTGTGGCGCATCCGGCCGACGATGTCGGAATCACTGGCGTACTGGCCCAGGATCACCGGGTGAGGGTTCATGATTTCCGACACCGGCCGGTCCAGCGGCACATGGTCAAGGATAGCCTTGCGAATGTCGTAATCCGTCACGATGCCCAACAAACGATAATCGGCGCCGGTGATCAGCATGATCTTGCGGGCGCATCGAGTGAGCGACTCGATGGCCTGTAGAATCGACACGTCGGGGGCAAGCCGCAACGAATCCAGTTCGGCGGGGGTCAGATGGCGGTTCATCGGTTGAAGACGTCGGTTTTGTAAAGGCGAAGGTTGGCTGGGTTGCTGAACCATTCCGCCGTTTCGGCGATGCCGCGGCGGAACCCGTCCAAACCGCCATAGGCCGGCGCCCAGCCGGTCAGGCGGGCGGCCTTGGCGTTGTCGGCCCACAGGCGCTCGACCTCGCTCAAAGCCGGACGCAGGCGCTGGTCGTCTTGTTCGACGGTCACGTCGCGGCCCAACACTTCGGCGATCACGCGCACGGTGTCGCCGATGGAGATTTCGAAGTTGCTGCCGACGTTCACCACCTCGCCCACCGCCTGTTCGGACTGGGCGACCGCGATAAAGCCGGCGGCCACGTCACGCACGAAGTTGAAATCGCGGGTCGGATGCAGCGACCCCAGCCGGATGGCCGTCTGCCCCCCCAGGATCTGGCTGATGATGGTGGGAATCACCGCACGCGCCGATTGCCGCGGACCGTAGGTGTTGAACGGCCGGATCACCGACACCGGCAGCCCGAAGGACTTGTGGAACGACAGCGCCATCTGATCGGCGCCGATCTTGCTGGCGGCGTAGGGCGACTGCCCCTGCAAGGGGTGTTCCTCGGTGATCGGCACGAAACGGGCGGTGCCGTACACTTCGCTGGTCGACGTGTGGACGAAGCGCGACACCCCGGCCTCGCGCGCCGCCTGCAACAGGTTCAAGGTGCCGGTGACGTTGGTGTCGACATAGGATTGCGGCGCCACATAAGAGTAAGGGATGGCGATCAGGGCCGCCAGATGCAGGACCAGGTCACAGCCGGCCACCGCCGCACGCATGGCGTGGGGGTCGCGGACGTCGCCGCTGACCACCTCGATCGCCGCGCGGATTTCCGGCGCCGCAGAATCCAGCCAGCCCCAGCTGTTGAAGGAATTGTATTCGACAAGAGAACGCACCGCAAAGCCGCGGCGAACCAGTTCCTCGGTCAGGTGGCTGCCGATGAAGCCACCGGCCCCGGTCACCAACACCCGCTGGAAGGCCATCATGTACAGTCACGTCCTTTTTGATTGGGTCGTGAACGGCGCCGGCCCCGAGCCTGGCGCGTCACGACACGAAAGTCTGCATGCGGAAGGCCGGGCAACAGGTGCGCCGACATCGTCGCCAATGACCGGCTATCCCTTATCATACCGTCGCACCCCACGCCATTTCAAATCAGGGCGGCATCCGCCAGTCAAAAGCCACAAAATACGCGGCGGTTGACCTTTTCCGCGGCGGCACGATATGATGCCGAGCTTCAAGCGCATGAAGGAATGCTTAGGAAATGCTAGCAATTGTAGACCTTCAGATCAGCAATCTGCAATCAGTCCTAAATGCATTCAAGAGAATTAACTTAAACGGCAAAGTATCGTCAGACCCAAACGATATCGCAAAGGCGTCGGCGATTATCCTTCCGGGTGTCGGACACTTTGCCAAAGGCTCGGAACGACTTAAGTCAACCGGAATCGGCGAGGTCATCGCCCAGCGCAGCAAAGCCGACAAAGTGCCCGTCCTTGGAATTTGCCTGGGCATGCAATTGCTGGCCGAAAGCAGCGAAGAGGGGGCGAACGCCCCCGGTCTGGGACTGATCAAGGGCAAGGTCATCAAGCTTGACCCGACCGAACCCGGCTACCGCATCCCCAATATCAGCTGGTACTACGTCGATCCCTGCCGTTCCGGCGTGCTGTTCGCGGATTCGGACAAGCGGGAATCGTTCTATTTCGTCCACAGCTACCACATGGTTCCCGACGACCCGGCGGATGTCGCCGCGACCATCGACTACAGCGGCCGCAAGGTCTGCGCCGCCGTCGAGAAGGAAAACGTCTTCGGCATGCAGTTCCATCCTGAAAAGAGCCAGGACGCCGGGCTGGACTTGCTCAACGATTTCAAGATTCACCTTGAACGACAGGGACTTGCCTGACCATGTCGATGCCCCGACTCATTGTCTGCCTTCTGGTCAAGAACGGCATGATCGTGCGCAGCGAATCCTTCCTGCGTCACCAAATCATCGGCAACCCCATCAGCACCGTCGCGCGCCTGTCGAACTGGAACGTCGACGAGTTGGTGATCCTGGACATCAGCGAACAGGACTACCACGACATGCGCCGCGACGACCTGGCCATCCGCCAGGGCGGCGACGACACGACGCTGGGACTGTTGCGGCGCATCGCCACGGTGACCTGCATGCCGCTGTCGTTCGGCGGCCGCATCGGCTCGATCGAGGACATCCGTGCCCGGCTTGAGGCCGGCGCCGACAAGTGCGTCATCAACACCGCGGCCTTCGAACGCCCGGAACTGATCCGCGAAGCCGCCGAACAATTCGGGTCGCAATGCGTCGTCGTCAGCATCGACGCCCGCCGCCACGAGGACGGACGGCTCGAGGCGTTCGTCGACCGCGGCCGCAAGGCCACCGGACTGACCCCGGCGGAACTGGCCCGCAAGGTCGAGGCGCTGGGCGCCGGCGAAATCTTCCTCAATTCCATCGACCGCGACGGCGCCGCCAACGGCTACGACCTGGAACTGGTCAAGAGCGTCACCGAGGCCGTGCGCATTCCGGTGATCGCCTGCGGTGGCGTCGGCCGCTACGAAGACTTCGCCCCCGGCGTGACCGAGGGCCAGGCCAGCGCCGTGGCCGCCGCCAACATCTTCCACTTCTTCGAACTGGCCTATCCCTATGCCAAGCGCGCCTGCATCGAGGCCGGCCTGGACATGCGCAAGGTGGCCCTGAACAGCCGCTGGTTTCCGCGCGAACCGGTTTACGACGTCGAGGCCGAGACCGCGCGCATCAACGACCGCCTGGAACGGGCCAAGGCCAACCTGGGACCGCGCAGCATATTGTCCAACCGGCCGCCCAAGGTGCGGTATTGCCGCAGCTGCCTTTACCCTTCGAGCTCGGCCACCTACATGGAATTCGACGAGCACGGGGTCTGCATGGGATGCCGGCAGTCGAACACCAAGTTCGAATACCCGCCCGAGGAATGGGAGCGCCGCAGGCAGCTTCTGATCGACATCCTGGAAAAGCACCGCTGCCCCTATGGTAGCCGCCATGATTGCGTCATCGGCGTTTCCGGCGGCAAAGACAGCTATTTCCAGGCCCATTACATCAAGAGCCTGGGCTTCAACCCGCTGCTGGTCACCTATTTCGGCAACAACTACACCGAAGTCGGCCTGCGCAACCTGTACCGGATGAAGGACGTCCTGGGACTGGACCACGTGGTGGTCTATCCCAGCGTCCAGACCCTGAAGAAGCTCAACCGCCTGGGCCTGATCGTCATGGGCGACATGAACTGGCACGCCCATATCGGCATCGGCACCACCCCCATGCGCGAGGCGGTGCTGCGTGGAATTCCGCTGGTGATCTGGGGCGAACATGGCGAGATGGACCTGAGCGGCCAGTTCTCCATGAACGACATGCTGGAGCGGACCTACCGCTACCGCCTGGAACGCGACGCCCGCGGCTACGAATGGAACTACATGGTCGGGCGCGAGGGGTTGACGGCGCAGGACATGTCGCTGTGGACCTATCCCTCGGACCAGCAGATATACGACCTTGGCCTCAAGATTCTGTTCCTCAGCAACTACACGCTGTGGGAAGGCAACGACAACCTCAAGGTCTCGCAGGAACTTTATGGTTTCGAGGTCCCGGACATCTCGTTCGAACGCACCTACCGCAAGGGGTCCAACCTCGACGACATGCACGAAAACGGCATGCACGACTACCTGAAGTACATCAAATTCGGCTATGGCCGGTGCACCGACCACGCCACCAAAGACATCCGGGCGGGAAAAATGACTCGCGCCCGCGGGGTGGAATTGGTGCGTCAGTATGACCATGTGAAGTCCAGCGACCTGAAACGGTGGTTGGAGTATGTCGGCATGAGCGAAGCCGAGTTCGACGCCATCGCCGACACCTTCCGCGATCCGCGCGTGTGGTGGCGCGGCGAGAACGGTGCCTGGGCCAAAGACAATATCTGGGACGAGGATTTCGGGTCATGAGTCTGAAGAACCGCATCCAGGTTCAATACCAGACGGATCGGGAAGCCGGTTACCTGACCGAACTTCCGCCAATTCCCCGCAACATGATGTTGGAACTGTCCAACGCATGCAACCACAGCTGCGCCTTCTGTCCCAGCGCCCACATGCGGCGCAAGCGGGGACTGATGTCCGACACCGTCGCCGAACGCGTCATTTCCGAAGCCGCCGCCGCCGGAGTACGCGAGATCGGCTTTTATTCGACCGGCGAACCGTTCGTCCACAAGGGCCTGGCCCGGCTGGTCGCCCACGCAAAGAAGGTCGGCATCACCTACACCTACATCTCGACCAACGGCGCGCTGGCGACCCCGGAACGGGCGGCCAAGGTGCTTGAGGCCGGACTGGATTCCATCAAGTTCTCGGTCAACGCCGGTTCGCGCGAGACCTACAAGGCCATCCACGGCGCGGACGACTTCGAAACGGTGAAGCGGAACATCCAGTTCATCGCCGATTACCGTCGCGAGCACAAGGCGCCGCTCAAGCTGTTCGCGACCTGCGTGGTCACCAAGCTTGTCGAGCACGAGGTCCCGGCCATCCGCGACTGGCTCAGCCCTTTGGTGGACGAGGTCCAGTTCAATCCCTGCGCCCCCTTCAACTGGCCGGAACAGGCGCTTTCCGGGCAGGCGGAAATCTGCCACCTGCCCTTCAACCGGCTGCACGTGACCTGCGAAGGTTATCTGACCCTGTGCTGCGTGGACTACCAGAACTATCTGGCGGTGGCGGACCTCAACCAGATGAGCCTGACCGAGGCCTGGCATTCGGAGGCCTATGCCAAGGCCCGCCGCATGCACCTTGAGGACAAGATGGCGGGCACGCTGTGCGGCCGGTGCTGGCGCAACGCCCCCGATCCGGTCGAGCCGCTGATCCCGGCCCTGGCCGACGTCATCGATTATGAAGAGTACGACCAGTCCCAACGCCAGACCATCTTGGAAAGCTTGCGGACGAACTTTGTGGAGACCGGCGAATGACCGTTACCAATGCGCCGCAGGTGGACAGCAGCGCCGATTTCAGGGAATACGTGTTCAGCGAGGAATGGAAATCCCACAAGGGTCCTGATTTCGACGAATATCGCCGCCTGTGGCACGACGTGCCGGCCAGTTGCCAGGATCTCGGTTATCCGCTCAATCTCGACATCGAGACCACGGACATCTGCAACCTGAGCTGCCCGGGTTGCCCGCGCACCGTCATGGCCGAAAACGACCAGTTGACCATGCGCCGGATGAGTCGCGAGGAATACGCCCGCCTGATCGACCAGGCGGTCGAGATGGGGGTCAAGGCGACCAAGCTGATGTACAACGGCGAGCCGTTGGCTCACAAGGACGTGATCTGGCAAGTCGAATACGCCAAGAACCGTGGCATTCTCGACGTCATCATGAACAGCAACGCCACGTTGCTGCGTCAAGACACCGCCGAGGGTCTGCTGAAGGCCGGCCTTGACGGCATCTTCTTCTCCATCGACGCCGCCTCCCCCGATGTCTACGAACAGCGCCGCATCGGCGCCCGTTTCGGTCAGGTCATCGACAACATCCACAACTTCATCAAGCTGCGCAACCAGCTGCGCCCCTCTTGCCGCACCCGCATCAGCATGGTGATGTTCGAGGGCGAGGAATGGCGCGACCAGTTCAACGCCCTCAGGGTCATGTGGGGCGGGCTGGTGGATTCCATCGGCTACAGCGTCGCCACCGACTACGAAGACCGTTCGGTCAGGACGCCGGTGCCGGGCTGGCGGTGTTCTCAGCCGTTCCAGCGCATGGTGCTGAAGATCAACGGCAACGTCACCGTCTGCTGCCCCGACACCTGGGACGAGTTGAAGATCGGCGACTGGCGCGAGACGCCGTTGAAGGACCTTTGGAACAGCGACGCGGCCAAGGCCATCCGCAAGGCCCATGCCGAAGGGGCGTACCACAGCGTCGACCGTTGCGCGCGTTGCTCCTATCCCTTCCTGGAAAAGGCTGTCTGACAAGGCGCCGTCGATGCTGACTTCGCTGATCCGCTGGTTGCGCAACCACCTGCGCCGCCCCGAATCCCCCATGCCGTTGGGCACGCCGATGTCGCCCACCGACGCCGTGGCGGAACGGTCCAGCCGCGCCGCGACCGAGGCTCTGTTCGCCGCGACCCCGGCCTGTGCCGCCATCGCCACGGCGTTCGTGCGCTTCGTCGGCGGCGATCCCGAAGGGGCTCGGGTCATCCGCAAGTCGCTGCATATCGCGTTCGAGGACCGGTTGCGGGCTCTCGCCCTGTCCGCCGATCCCCCGGAACGCAACGGCTTCGGCCCGCTCGGCGAACTCACGCTGGGATGGCCGCTGGACCGGGCGGCGGCCAAGGTTCTGGACCTGGCACCGCCGCCGCCGCGCCGGGACCTGCATTTCATGGCGCTGGGCGGCGCCTTGTCGCAAGGGGCCTTGTTGATCCGCGAAGCGGTGGCCGCCCTGTTCCAGCCGGGTCGTCCGTCACCCGTCCGGCGGCGTTTCCCCGTCGCCAGCCCCAATGTCGGCAACGACGAATATTGGGCCGCCATCCTGGCTCCGGTGCGGGCGAAGACACGACCGCAGGACGACATCTTGCTGCTGGTCAATGACCAAGTCCGTTGCAGCGATGCCGGGCCGGGCACCATCGCCATCGATCCCAAACGTTTGCCGGTCCGCCGTTGGCGATGGCTTTGGCTGGTGGTGCTGCCGGCGTTGCGTTTGGTCGGCGCGGTCGGGTGGCGCGTGCTCGCCGCGCCGTTCCAGGGAGCCACCCTGGAAGCGGCGCGCGGGGCATTGTTCGAGGCGCGGCAGACCTTGCCGACCCTGCGGTTGCTGGAGAATTTCGAGGTCGGGAGCTATCTCGACTACAATGAGTATACTGCCACCCATATCGCCCGCGCCTGTGTGTTGCGGCGCGCGGGGGCACAGATGGTGCGCTGGCCCCATTGCGTGATGGACAATCCCGGTGCCGCCCAATCCTATCTGGGATACGACCTGTTCCTGTCCGGGGGCGTGGTCGAAAGCCGCGACCATTCCGCCTCGTGGTCGCCAACGCTGCGTGCCATGCCGGTCGGACTGGTCAGGAACGACCGGCGGCTGAACCAGGGCACGCGGGTCATTCCCGCCATCGAGAACCGGGTGGGGGCCCATCGTGCGGGCGGCGGACGGGTGGCCGCGTTCTTCGGCATGAGCCCGGTTCCCGGAATGGAGGTCCCCGTCGGGCAAAGCCTTGAAGCGGTCGCCCGCCTTCTGGAAGGGCAGCCGGACTGGCTGTTGGTCGTCAAGGCCAAGGGCGACCGCTCGCTTCAGGTACTCGAAGGGCTGTTCCCGCGATGCCCGGCTTTCCAGCGGATGCAGGCGGCGGGCCAGGTACTGGTGGTGCCATA
The DNA here is from genome assembly GCF_011022235.1 of Magnetospirillum aberrantis SpK. Classification (GTDB taxonomy): domain Bacteria; phylum Pseudomonadota; class Alphaproteobacteria; order Rhodospirillales; family Magnetospirillaceae; genus Magnetospirillum; species Magnetospirillum aberrantis. The sequence continues at coordinate 83,885 of NZ_JAAIYP010000001.1, forward strand.
CCACCAACGGGGCGAGGAAACCTGTGCCGCCGGCTGGCTTTGCGGCCAGATGGATTTCGGCGTCGGCTTCGGCTCGGTCCAGGCCGAAGCCCTGGTTTTTGGCCTTCCCATGTTCTGTTACTATCCGGTCATGCAGGACACTCCGACGCAACACCTGTTGGCCGAACATGGTCTGCTGCACGATTCCATCGCCACTTTCGAGGCGGCGCTCCAGCGCTGGCTGGACGCGCCAGAAGCCTTTGACCTGCCCGTCCAGGCCTGTCGCGAGGCCTACGACCACTTCGCCGACGACACGGCGTTGGACAGGGTCGCCGATATCCTGTGGCCACGGACGCAAGGCCACCCGCGCGCCGATCAACCTTGATCGGCGGACACTTGCCGCTTAATGTGCTGCCCGATGAAACCGGACGC
>NZ_JAAIYP010000002.1 GCF_011022235.1 Magnetospirillum aberrantis SpK
CGAGGCATCGGCGATGCATACCATGACAATCCGCAACTGCGAGTCAATTGCAGATCAATAATATCTAATTTTGTGTCAATGGACGCTGAGCGGCTGCAATTCGTGCTGTGTGATTGCGGCGAAGGCCAGTTCACGCGATGGCGCCAGTCCCATGTGGGTGCCGTCGGCGGCATGGATGGCCCACCCCACCGAATCTTCGACGATCACGCGTTTGACATAGGCGAGATGGGGCATGCCCCATTGGGCGAAATCCACCGGGCTCATGGGGGAACGTTGGGGGGTGCTGGGGCAGATGTCGGCCATGATGACCTCCGTACCTTCTGGTACCAATGCGACCGGCGGTTTTACCGGTCGGGGCAGGGCGGCTCGGCGCTGACGTCAAGCAGCGTGCCGCTGCCTGAGGTCTTGCCCGCGCCCTGGATGGGGATGCTTTTCACCCGTGGCTCGGGTCGGGGACGCACCAGATCCACATGCAACAGGCCGTTGTCCAAGGTGGCGCCCTGGACCTCGATGCCCTCGGCCAGGACGAAGGCGCGCTGGAACTGCCTAGCGGCGATGCCGCGATGCAGGAAAACGCGGCCGCAATCGTCCTCGGCCTGACGGCCCCGGATGATCAACTGGTTGTCTTCGGTCGCCACCGCCAGATCGTCCATGGAAAACCCGGCCACCGCCAAGGTGATGCGCAGGCCGTTCTCGCCGATCTGTTCGATGTTGTAGGGCGGGTATCCCTCGCCCTGGCTTTTGGAGACGCGGTCGAGCACACGTTCGAAATGGTCGAAACCCAAAAGAAGCGGGCTGTTGAAAGCGGATAGGCGGGTCATGGACGGGCGTCCTCCTCTGACGAGCGAGAATGCGGTTGCGGGCCCGCGAACGGCACCCGGTTTCGGCACCGCCCTTGTGGAATTCAAGCCACGGCGCCTTGCCTCATTATTTTGGGGGCGAATCGGGTGGCGTCAAGACGGGCGCTGTCAGCGCCGGGCGGAATCGCAACCGCGCAACAGGTCGGTGCGCGACACCGAACGCCCTTGCATGCGGTCGATGACGAACGTGCGGAACTCCAGGGCGGTGACGCGGAAATCGGCATTGGCATCGGCCTGCATCACCGGATCAAGGCGGACGTTCGACCGCAGCCGCGCCCGCCCCTGGCCGGGACCACCCCCAGGCGGCCCGCCTTGCCGGCCGTCGTCGGCCGCTTCCGGCGGGGATTCGGGCTGGGGTTCGGGTTCGGGCGGCACCAGACGGCGGCGCACTTCGGTCAGTTCGTCCGAGGTGACCTGGCCGTCATGGTCCTGGTCGGCGATCGCGAACCAGCGGGCGGCGTCGGTCACCATCTCGTCCATGTCCACCACGCCGTCGCCGTTCTTGTCGGCCTGGGCCATCCACGCCGTCAGGGCGGCGGCGCAATCCGGCTGTCCGGGGGCGAACGGCAAGGGCTCGCCATTGGGGCTTTCGACCCAGCGCTGGGGCGGCGCCTTGGGCTCGGGCGGCGGGCCGGACATGCATGCGGCCAACAGCGCCAATGGCAAAAGGCTCAGCAGACGTAAGGACATGGGCGGTCGTCCATCGGCGGAAACATGCGGGGTTGAACGGTTCCGGCCGGCTTTTCCGGCGGTCATTGCCGGCTGGACAAGGGTTCGGACTGCACCCGTTCCGGCGGGGTGTAGCCGGAGGAGGCCGGGGCGCTGTAGCCGGAAGCCGCCGGGGCGCCGTAACCGGAAGAGGCGGGAGCGCTGTAGCCGCCCGGCTGTGTCGCAAGCCGCTGGCCGACGATGATCGACACGGTCGAGCCCCACATGGTGCTGCTTTCGATCTGCACCGTGGCGGCGCGGTCGCCGTGCACATAGGCCATGACGCTGACGCCCGAGGTGGCGGCCATGATCGGTTCCCAGCCAAAGGCCGGCATCTGCGCCTGATAGAACTGGTTGGATTCGGAAGCCGACTTCCACAGCTTCATCACCACCCGGCCGGTCCACCGGTTCTTGTCGCCCAGGATCAACGATTTCTCGTTGTCCATGGTGGCGCCCGACGGAATGGGGATGTCGCTCAACAAGGCGAAATCGAACCGCTGGGCCGGGTCTCCGGCCTGGGTCTGCGGCAGCGAGGTGCTGGTCCCGCACCCGGCGAGCGCCAGGACGGTGAGGCCAAGCAGGACGGCGCGGAGCATACGGACTTTCATGCCCCCGAAGGTACAGGCAGTCCCCGGCAGCGACAAGGGAAAGTCGCCGGTCTCAGGACAAGGGATAATCGGCGATCCCCTGGTATTCGGCCCCGGCGCGGCCAAGATGGCTCTGGAACAGGGTGAAATGCTCGACTGTCCACGGCCCCAGCCGGAAGGGCGCATTGCGGCCGATGAAATCCTGGACCCGCGCCGTCGGGGCGTCCTTGAGGCGGGCCAGGGTGACGTGGGGCAGGAACTTGCGTCCCTCGGGCACCAGGCCAAGGCGGCTCAGCGCGGTTTCGATCCGGCTTTGAAGGTGAAGCAAGGGCGCGACCCGCTCGACCGAAGCCCACAGGTGGCTGGGCTTGGCCCGGCCGAACGTGCCGAAGCCGTCAAGCGACAGCTCGAATTCCGGCGCCCGCAGCATGGCCAGGGTGGCGTCGATCTCGGCGGCGGTGGTTTCGTCCACCTCGCCGACGAAACGCAAGGTGACGTGCAGGTTGCGGACCTCGGTCCAGCGGGCGCCGGGGATGCCCCCGGCCATGAGCGCCAGCCGCGCCGAGACCTGCTTGGGAAGGGGCAAGCCGACGAACAGGCGGATCACGGTGTTTCCCCCACCAGCACGGTCAACACCCCAGTATAGGCGTAAAGCCGTTCGCCGGCGAATTCGCCATGGCCGAAAAAGCCGATCAACGGCATGTCGTCGCCCAGCGCGGCCCGCACCATTTCCAATTCGGCCTCGTCATGGCCGAACATGTGCCGGCCGCGACCGACGCAGGAATGGTAGAAGGCGCAGCGGGCCGGCCGCCCGGCCAACCGGCGGACCACGCTGGCCAGCATGCGTTCCAGGTCGTCGCGGGCGGTTTGCGGGTCGCGGCGGACGAAACGTACCGTGCCGCCTTCGTCCACGGTGTCGCCCATGGCCAGCCAGCCGCGGCGCGGGTCGATGCCCAACAGCATGCGCACCACATAGCCGCCATCGTCGGCCCCCGCCACCGGCAATCCCAGATGGATGTAGCCGGCGGCGCGACGCAGGTCGCGGGCGATCAACTGGCCGGCTTCCTCTTTCAACACGTCCAGGGCCGGACGGCCGTCCAGTTCCATCACCACGCCCTCGCCCGCCGCGGTGACCCGGTGGGGCGGGCCGATGGGGGCACAGCCCTGGGTCAGGCCGCTGACCGCCTCGACCTCGCTTCCCAGCAACAGGCCGGCGAGACCGCCTGCCGCCACCATGTCGGACAACAACGGACGCGGGCCGGAGTTGGAGACCAGCCCGCCCACGGTGAAGATTTCCTGCGTCGCCAGGGCCGCCACCAGGCCGGCCAGACCGGGGGAACGCGGGTCGCCATGGGCCAGGGCCAGCACCGGCTGCCGTGCCGCCAGCCACGACGACAGCGGTGTGGTGATCTCGCCGGCGTCCACTCCCCAGAACAGGCGGAAGGAATCCTCGGCCAAGCTGCCGACCATCACCGCCAGCGCGCCCTTTTCGGCGACCACCGTGCCGCCGGCCAGGATGGCGGGGGCCACCGCGCCCACCCAATGGGGAATGCGGGTGGTTTCACGCAGGAAAGTCAGGATCGACGACAGGTTCTGGTTGAACCCTTCGGTGACGTAAAGGAACCCGATATTGGCGTCCATGGGCGCCAGCCGTTCGGCACAGGCCTTGGCCGCCAGTCCCCAATGCTCGCCCTGCGCCAGGGCGACGCGGAAGGACGGCACCGGGCGGGCGGCATCCGGCATCATTTCTTTTCCTCTGGTTTCAGCAGCGCCGTCACCTCGGGCAGCATGCGCCGCACGATCTCGGCGACGCCAAGCGCGGTGGGATGCAAGCCGTCGGGTTGGTTGAAGCGCGGGTCGCGGGCGACGCCCTCCAGGAAAAAGGGATAGAACGCCACCTGATGGCGCCGGGCCACGCGGGGAAAGACGGCGGCATAGGATTGGGCATAGTCGGCGCCGTAATTGGGCGGCGCCCGCATGCCGGTCAACAGGACCTTGATTCCGGCGCCTTTCAGGCGGCCGACGATGTTGTCCAGGTTGGCTTCCATCTGGCCGACGTCGAGGCCGCGCAGCCCGTCATTGGCCCCCAACTCGACGATGGCGGCGTTTGGCCGGTCGCCCAGGCTCCAGTCCAGTCGGGCCTTGCCGCCGGCGCTGGTGTCGCCCGACACCCCGGCGTTGATCACCGTGACGTCATGGCCTTGGGCCCTGAGCGCGCGTTCAAGCTGGGCGGGAAAGGAATCGGCGGCGGCCACGCCGTAGCCGGCGGTCAGGGAATCGCCCAGGGCCAACAGCCGAAACGGCTCGGCCATGGCCGGCGCCGCATTGACAATCAGGGCAACGGCGCCATATCGGACCAGGTTCCCCAGAAGAGTCGCAAGCCTCATGCCGTCCACCGCTTCCCTTTCCGCGCCGCTGGTCGACCTTGGCGGCGTCACCCTCAGCTTGGCGAGCTTGGCCGGTCAGGTCAACGTCTTGCGCGGAATCGACCTGTGTGTCGCCGAAGGCGAGACCGTCGGCATCGTCGGCCCCTCGGGGTCGGGCAAGTCCACGCTCCTGATGGTCATGGCCGGGCTGGAGCGGGCCAGTTCGGGGCGGGTCCAGGTGGCCGGCGCCGATCTGTCGGCATTGGACGAAGACGCGCTGGCGCGCTGGCGCCGCGCCCAGGTCGGCATCGTCTTCCAGGCTTTCCATCTGATCCCCGCCATGACCGCCCTGGAAAACGTCGCGGTGCCGCTGGAACTGGCTGGCGCTGCCGACGCCTTCGACCGTGCCGAGGCGGAACTGAAGCGGGTCGGGCTGGGCCATCGCCTGGACCATTACCCCAGCCAGCTTTCCGGCGGCGAGCAACAGCGCGTCGCCCTGGCCCGCGCCTTCGTCGCCCGGCCGCGCCTGTTGCTGGCCGACGAGCCCACCGGCAACCTGGACCAGGGCACCGGCCGCGCCATCATGGACATGCTGTTCGACCTGCACGCCCAGGACAGCGCCACTCTGGTTCTGGTCACCCACGATCCGGCCTTGGCGGCGCGCTGCGGCCGGGTGGTGCGGGTCGAGGACGGCCGCGCCTTCGAGGTGACGGCATGAGGCTGGCCCTCATCTACGCCCGCCGCGAGATGCGGGCCGGGCTTCGGGGCTTTCGCATCCTGGTCGCCTGTCTGGCGCTGGGGGTGGCGGCCATTGCCGCCTCGGGCAGCCTGCGCGCCGCCTTCCACACCGCCATCGCCGAGGACGCCCGCATGCTGTTGGGCGGCGACCTGGAACTGCGCCAGAGCTATCGGCCGATCGACGACGGCCAGCGGGCGGCGCTGACCGGGCTGGGCACCTTGTCGGAGGGGTTCGAACTGCGCGCCATGGCCCGCACCCCGGATGGCGCGCGGCGCCATCTGGTGGAGCTCAAGGGCGTCGATGGCGCCTATCCGTTGGCCGGCGCCCTGGTGCTGGAACCACCACTGAAGACCGACGAACTGATGGCTCGCCGGGACGGCGTGTGGGGCGCCGCCGCCGACGCCAATCTTTTGACCACCCTGGGACTGGCCCTGGGTGACCAGGTGATCGTGGGCGAGGCCCGTGTCCAGATCCGGGCGGTCGTCATCAAGGAACCCGACCGCATCGCCAATGCCCTGGCCTTTGGGCCGCGGCTGATGGTGTCGGCCGCCGCCCTGGCCGACACCAACCTGGATCAGCCGGGCAGCCTGATCCGCTGGCAATATCGCCTCGCCCTGGCCGAGGGGGTTACCCCGGCGTCGGCCAAGGCGCGGTTGAGCGCGGATTTTCCCCAGGCGGCGTGGCAGATGCGCGACACCACCGACGCCGCCCCCGGCGTCGGCCGTCTGCTCGACAACCTTGCTGCGTTCCTGACCCTGGTCGGGTTGACCGCGCTGCTGGTCGGCGGCATCGGCGTCGCCAACGCGGTCAAGGCCTATGTGGACGGCCGCGCCCACACCATCGCCGTGCTGAAGGCGGTGGGGGCGCCGGCCCGGTTGATCGGCGGCACCTATGGAACGCTGGTGGCGGCGCTGTCGGGATTGGGCATCGTGCTTGGTCTTGCGGTGGGCGCCGCCGTGCCGGCGGTGGTGGTGGAACTGGCCGGCGAGCGTTTGCCGCTGGCCGCCCGCACCGGCCTTCACGTGGCGCCGCTGTCCATCGCCGCCGCCTATGGCGCGTTGACGGCGCTGCTGTTCACCCTGTGGCCGCTGGCCCGCGCCCAGAAAGTGCCGGCCACCGCCCTGTTTCGTCAGGCGGCGGCTCCGCTTTCGGCGCTGCCGGCGCGGGGCGCCCTGGTACTGAGCGCGCTGGTCGCCCTGGCCCTGGCGGGGCTGGCGGTGGCCGGCGCCGACCGCCCGCCGCTGGCCGCCGCCTTCGTCGCCGCCGCCATCGCCATCCTGGCGACGTTGCGGGGGGTGGCCTGGGGATTGTCGCGCGGCGCGGCCCTGGCGTCGCGCCGCCGTCGCGGCTGGCTGGCCCATCCGGCGGCGCGGCTGGCGCTGGCCAATCTGCATCGGCCGGGCGGCGCGGTGGTCAGCATGGTTCTCAGTCTGGGACTGGGGCTCACCGTTCTGGTGTCGGTGGCGCTGATCGAAGGCAATCTGGCCCGCCAACTGGGCGAACGCCTGCCGGCCGAAGCCCCCAGCTTCTTCTTCATCGACATCCAGCCCGACCAGTTGCAGCCCTTCGACCGGCTGGTGGCCGAGGTGGCGCCCGACGCCCGTGTCGATCAGGCGCCCATGGTGCGCGGCCGCGTCACCCGCATCAACGGTCGCCCGGCATCCGAGGTGACGGTGGCGCCCGAGGTGGAATGGGCGTTGCGCGGCGACCGAGGCCTGACCGCGTCGGCCACCCAGCCCAAGGGCAGCCGGCTGGCGGCCGGGGAATGGTGGCCGGCCGATTATGACGGCCCGGCCCTGGTGTCGGTGGATTCGGGCATCGCCAAGGGGTTCGGACTCAAGCTCGGCGACAGCCTGGGCCTCAACGTGCTGGGCCGCGAGATCGAGCTGCGGGTGGCGAGCCTGCGCGACATCGAATGGTCCAGCCTCAACATGAACTTCGCCTTCATCTTGTCGCCCAACGCGCTGCGCGGCGCCCCCCACACCTGGATCGCCACCGTGCACGCCCCCGATGGCGCCGAGGCGGCGGTGGAACGCCGGGTTACCGACGCGCTGTCCAACGTGTCGGCGATCCGGGTCAAGGAAGCGCTGGATTCGGTGCGCGAGATGATCGCCAACGCCGATCTGGCGGTGCGGCTGGCGGCGCTGGTGACGCTGGCGGCCGGGGCCTTGGTGCTGGCCGGGGCGGTGATGGCCGGCCATCGCCGCCGGGTTCTCGACGCGGTGGTGCTCAAGGTGCTGGGGGCGACGCGCGGCGATTTGTGGCGGGCGTGGCTGCTGGAATTCGGAGTGGTCGGGATGGTCACCGGCCTGTTCGCCGGTTTGGTGGGAAGCGTTGCCGCCTGGGCCATCCTGGTTCACGTCATGCGTGCCGATTGGGCCTTCCTGCCGCTTCAGACCGTGGCCACCGTGGCGGCCTGCGTCGTCGCCAGCCTGTTGGCCGGCTTCGCCGGAACCTTCGCCGCCATGCGGGCCAAGGCGGCTCCCTTGCTGCGTGGGGAATGACCGGCCATATCGCCGCGATTAAGTGTCCGTGGTGGAACCGCCATCAAATGTCCGCATTTCCCCTTGCTTGATTCCCGTCGTGACCGCGCCATATTGGTGCCAGACGATTTGTTCCACCCTTAACCAGAGGTACGACAATGGCCTTCGGTTCCGATCGCAAATATATGAGCCCCGCGCAGGCGGATGCCGCGCAGATCGACGTGGGCCTGCGCCAGTACATGCTGCGGGTCTACAATCTGATGGCCGGCGGCTTGGCGCTGACCGGCTTGGTCGCCTTGTTCATCGCTTCCAACGATAGCTTGCTGGGCCTGTTCTTCGCCCAGAACGCCCGCGGCGCCATCAGCCCCACCATCCTGGGCTGGATCATCGCCCTGGCCCCCATCGGCTTGGCCTTCTATATGGGCGCGCGCATCAGGACCATGAGCGTGTCGGCGGCGCAGACCGTGTTCTGGGTCTATGCCGGCCTGGTCGGCATCACCCTGTCCATGTACTTGCGTGTCTATACCGGCGAATCGGTGGCGCGCACTTTCTTCATCACCGCCGCCGCCTTCGCCGGTCTGTCGCTTTACGGCTATACCACCAAGCGCGATCTGTCGGCCTTCGGCCGCTTCCTGGTGATGGGCCTGATCGGCCTGTTGATCGCCATGGTCGTCAACGTCTTCCTGGCCAGCTCGATGATGGCGTTCGTGATCTCGGCCGCAGGCGTGCTGATCTTCGCCGGTCTGACCGCCTACGACACCCAGAAGATCAAGGAAATGTACTGGGAAGCCGACGGTGCAGACGTTGCTGCCAAGAAGGCCATCATGGGTGCCCTGACCCTGTATCTGGACTTCATCAACCTGTTCATCTTCCTGTTGCAGTTCCTGGGCGTGCGTCGCGGCGAATAGCCGGCGCCTCCGTCCGGTTCGGACAAAGCGGGTCATCGCCTTGGGCGGTGGCCCGTTTTTTTTCGGGCACCGGCAAACGGGGCTGGCCGCATGGGAACTGAATTTTCGTGGAGGTGGGAGATCGGACGCGACCCGAACCGAAATCGTTACGGCTGCTTCCTTCCGGACCTGACCGGGTTGGCGACGGGTTCGCCCGCGCCGATCTCCCGCGCGGAATATCGGGGGAGTCGTCACGGGATGCAAGCGGAATCCGAAATTCCTTACTGATCGGGGATCCAGGTCAGGGTGGCGTCGTCGCCGCTGCACAGATCCGACAGCTTGGCCGCCGACAGGCGTTGCGGCAAGGTGCCGTTGACGATGATGGTGCCCTGTTTGGCCAGCCGCCAGCCCACCTGGACGCAGGCGCGCGAGGGAACCCCCTCGGCGACCACGTTCATCGGGCCGTTACCCTGAACCACCGTCAGGGAACCGCCGAAGGCGTGGGTGGGAACCGTCCGGCCCTGGGCCGCCGCTTCCATCTCGGCCAGCAACTGGGTGCCGGGGTCGGTGCCGGACGTGCCGCCCTGCCATGCCCACAGCGCCGCCCCGGCGGCCGTCAGCGACAGTACCAGCGCGGTTATCAGCCCTAACGGCCGATGGGAATGGGAAGGATGAGGATGGGCAACGGGCCGTCCATGGTGGCCGGGCACGGGCCGATGTCCCGCCGTGGCTTTGGTGCCGCCGGTCGTCGGGGCGGCTTTGCCGTTGTTTGTCGGGGCGGCTTTGCCGCCGTTCGCCGGTCTTGGCGCGTTGGGCGCCATATATAAGGTCTTGGCCATGGGACGCCTCCCTGGTCCCGTCATTGTGCGTAATTCTATACCGAAAAAGGTGAATCGAAAATGAACCATTGCGCCTAGGCCGAGTTGCCTGGGGGACGTGTTCTATGGGGCGTGTGTTCTGTCCTTGGCGCAAGGGATGCTCCCCGGCTAGACTCCGGGCCATGAATATTCGTCTTCTGCCCCCCACCCTGGTCAATCAGATCGCCGCCGGCGAAGTGGTCGAACGCCCGGCTTCGGCCGTCAAGGAACTGGTCGAGAACGCGCTCGACGCCGGCGCCACCCGCATCGACGTGGTGCTGGTCGAAGGCGGGCAGGCGTTGATCTCGGTGACCGATGACGGCTGCGGCATGGGGCCGGACGATTTGGAACTGGCTGTCGAACGCCACGCCACCTCCAAATTGCCCGATGACGATCTGGTCCACATCCGCCATCTTGGCTTTCGCGGCGAGGCATTGCCATCCATCGGCTCGGTGGCGCGGCTGACCCTGACCTCGCGGCCCAGGGGCGGCGACAGCGCCTGGAGCCTGTGTGTCGAAGGCGGCGCCAAGGGCACGCCGCAACCCGCCGCCCATCCGCCGGGAACGCGGGTCGAGGTGCGCGACCTGTTCTTCGCCACTCCGGCGCGGCTGAAGTTCCTCAAGGCGCCGCGCACCGAACTGTCGCATGCCGTCGATACCCTGGAACGTCTGGCCATGGCCCATCCAGCGGTCGGTTTCTCGCTGTCCGACGGGACGCGCTCCGTGCTCAAGCTGGCCGCCCAGCGCGGCGAACGGGCGGCGGCGCAACTGAGCCGTCTGGCCGCCATCATCGGCCGCGACTTCGAAGCCAACGCCGTGCGTCTGGACGCCGAACGCGACGGCGTGCGGCTGACCGGCTGGGCCGGGCTGCCGACCTTCAACAAGGGCACCAACGCCTATCAATACCTGTTCGTCAACGGCCGGCCGGTCAAGGACCGGCTGGTGGTCGGCGCCGTCCGGGGGGCCTATCAGGACGTTCTCGGCCACGACCGTCACCCGGTGGTGGCGCTGTTCCTGGAACTGGACGCCCAGGCGGTGGACGTCAACGTCCACCCCGCCAAGGCCGAGGTGCGGTTCCGCGATTCCGGGCTGGTGCGCGGGTTGATCGTGTCGGCCATCCGCCATGCCCTGGCCGAGGCCGGGCATCGCGCCTCCTCGACCCTGGGCGTCGCCGCCCTGGGGGCGCTGGGAGCCCATGCCGCGCCACCGCGCCCGACCACGCAATACCAATGGCATCCGGCCGCGCCGCGGCCCAGTTTCGCCCAGGTGCAGCAGGCGGCGAACGCTTTCGCCCCCTCCGGCGGCCTGTCCGAGGCGCTGCCCAACCTGTCCTTGCCGCCGTCCGCGCCGGCCGAGGAAACGCCCGCCGAAACGCCCGATCTGGACCATCCGCTGGGCGCGGCTCGGGCGCAGTTGCACGACACCTATATCATCGCCGAGACCCGCGACGGTCTGGTCATCGTCGATCAGCACGCCGCCCATGAACGGCTGGTGATGGAGCGCATGAAGGCGGCTCTGGCCCAAGGTCCGGTCAAGACCCAGGCGTTGCTGTTGCCCGAGGTGGTGGATCTGGGCGAGGCGGGTGCGGCGCGGGTCGCCGACGCCGCCGAGCAACTGGCGCAGCTGGGGTTGGTGGTGGAAGCGTTCGGCCCCGGCGCGGTGGCGGTGCGCGAGGTTCCGGCGCTGTTGGGCGATTGCGACGTTCAGGGCTTGGTGCGCGACCTCGCCGACGATCTGGCCGAATGGGGCGAAGCGCTGGCGCTGACCGAGAAGCTGGGGACCATCTGCGCCACCATGGCCTGCCATGGCAGCGTGCGTTCGGGCCGGCGGTTGTCCGTGGCCGAGATGAACGCCCTGTTGCGCCAGATGGAGACGACGCCGCTGTCGGGTCAGTGCAATCACGGCCGTCCCACCCATGTCTCGTTGCGTCTGGCGGATGTGGAAAAGCTGTTCGGCCGGCGTTGAGGCCGGCTGCGGCGCATGTCGCCGCTTTTTAGGAGACATGCCGAGAAGGGGGTTGCCGCATTGCGGCAAAACCGCCATTGTCCCGCCCCTCGGTTGACCAACGTCAAGAAGGAGCCAGGGTGATGCGCGCGGTTTTGGCCGTGATGGGCGGTCTCGGGATCATCGGCGTCGGGCTGTGGCTGACGGCGGCGCCGGCCGGGGCCCGCACTCCTTCGCCCGAGGCCGGTGCCGAACTGGCCGCCCGCTGGTGCGCTGCCTGTCATGTGGTCGCGGCGTCGGGGGCCGGCACCGATTCCGCCCCCAGCTTCGCGGATGTCGCCAGCCGCCGCACCGAGGCGGAAATCCGCACCTTCCTGGCCCGGCCCCACGCCAATCCCATGCGCGGTTTCACCCTGACCGCCGGCGAGATCGAGGACGTGGCGGCCTATATCGCCACCCAGCGCTAGACCATCGCGCGTCAAATATGACGCACGATGGGCTAACTTTATGTTTGGCCCTCGCCGGGCGCGGGCATCCGCCCGCTTGGCCGCGGCCGCAATGGCCGCTGATCGCGGCGTGCGTCAGGTTTGACGCTCGCTGCTCTAACTGTCTTCGTCTTCGTCTGGTTCGCGGCGGGACAACTCCAGTAACCGTTTGGCGCCAAGCCGGTCGGCAGGGTCCAGTTCCGCCGCCTTGACCAAGGCGGCCTCGCCTTCCTCGGTCAGTCCCAGCCGCAGCAGGCCGTATCCCAACGCCACCAGCGCCTGAAGGAACAGCCGGGGCCACGGTTCAAGGCTGTCGAAGGCGGCATGGTCCGCCGCCACGTCGCGCCAGTCGTGCGGCAATTGCTGGCGCCGCGCCGCCTGGGCCAGGATCACCCGGGCCTGGACGACGGCTTGCTCCAGACGATGGCGGTAGAGATAGAACTTGTAAGCGCCGATCCGCACGCCCAGGCTGTCGGGTGCCGCCGTCAGCGCCGCCGCCACGTGGCTGGCGGCCGTCGGCTCGTCGTCCCACGCCGCCACCGCCGCCGCCATCTCGGCTCGGGCGGCGGGCGGCAGGTCCAGAGGCAGGGGGTTATTATCGAACATGAATCTTGCCTCCTAACGCCTTGATGCGATTCTCGCTTGACGATCGCCGCAACGCCCCATATAAACGCGCCTTCGATTTCTGAACACTTCTCGGAACAGGTTTTACCATGGCTCATCATTCGTCCGCCAAGAAGCGCATTCGCCAGACCGAGCGCCGTACCGAGGTCAACCGCGCCCGCGTCAGCCGCATCCGGACCTTCGTCAAGAAGGTCGAGCTGGCGATCGCTTCCGGCAACGCCGAGGAGGCCAAGGCCGCCTTCCTGGCCGCCGAGCCGGAATTGATGAAGGGTGGCCAGGCCGGCGTTCTGCACAAGAACACCGCCGCGCGCAAGGTTTCCCGCCTTGCCGCCCGCGTCAAGGACATGAAGCCGCTGGCCTAAGCGCCAGATCGCTGAAATCCGAGGGTTTCCAAGGGCCGCGCATTCGCGCGGCCCTTGTCGTTTTCAGGCGTTCCAAAGTGGTTTTCCACAGGCTGGAGCCGCGTCTCCAGGGATTCCGCGCCCTGTGGAAAAGCAAGGGAAAAATTTTCCACGTTCCCGTTCCGGTCCTGTTGCGAGTCGTCGGCGCCATCGCTAGAGTCACCAGCCTTGCGAGACGGGGTCCAGTCAAAAAGCTGATAAAATACCCTGATAATTCAAGGTGTGGTGTCGAGAGACAGAATCGTCTCGCAAGTGTAGTGAATTGTGGTTGGCAGTTTACTTTGGTGCGACAAAGGGTGGACTGGTTTCGCGACCGTAGGCTGCTGATATTTACTTGCGAGTCCGTTTGCTGGTCATGAAATGCAGGTTTTTGGGGAATCTGTTGTATCGGCCGGTGGCGCAGGAAACACAACATCTTGCGTTTGAGCGATCTCGTTCGTCGAGGGGGAGTGCGCGTATGGAAACCGGCCGTGATGGTCGGGGGTCGGCGTACTGTTTCCAAGTGTTGAGAAAGGTTTTGGTGGCGCGTTGGTGACTTTCGGGGACAACAAATGATCGACGTGGAGTGGGACCGGATCAAGGGGCGCCTGCGCGACGAAGTTGGCGACGCCGCCTATCGTTCGTGGCTGCGGCCGATCACCTTGCAGGACGCACAGGACGGTTTCGTCCGCCTGGGTTTGCCGACGCGGTTCATGCGCGATTGGGTCGCCACCCATTACGGCGAGCGCATCCGTAACCTGTGGGGGGCCGAGAACCCGGCCATCCGCACCGTCGAGATCGTGGTCGGCAACGCCCCGCGCCGGCCGTTGTCGGCCGTCGCTGCTCCGACTTTCGCGCCGGCTCCCGCCGCCGTGGCCGCATCGCCCGTCGCCGACACGGTGGCGGCGCGCCCGGCGGCGCCGTGTGCGCCGGCCGACGTGGACGAATTGGGCGCTCAGCTCGACAGTCGCTACACCTTCAAGAACTTCGTGGTGGGCAAGCCCAACGAATTCGCCTATGCCGCCGCCCGCCGCGTGGCCGAGGCCGAGGCGGTGTCGTTCAACCCGCTGTTCCTGTATGGCGGCGTCGGTCTGGGCAAGACCCATCTGATGCATGCCATCGCCTGGCACATCCGCGAACACAACCCGACCCGGCGCGTGCTGTATCTGTCGGCGGAAAAGTTCATGTACCGCTTCATCCGGGCGCTGCGCAGCCAGGACACCATGTCCTTCAAGGAACAGTTCCGCTCGGTCGACGTGCTGATGGTCGACGACGTGCAGTTCATCGCCGGCAAGGACGCCACCCAGGAAGAGTTCTTCCATACCTTCAACGCCCTGGTCGACCAGGGGCGCCAGATCGTGATCTCGGCCGACAAGTCGCCGTCCGACCTGGAAGGCATGGAAGATCGTCTGCGGTCGCGCCTCAATTCCGGTCTGGTGGCCGACATTCACGCCACCACCTACGAACTTCGTCTGGGCATCCTGCATTCCAAGGCCGAGCAGATGGCGGCGGCGGTGCCGCAGAAGGTGATGGAGTTCCTGGCGCACAAGATCGCCAGCAACGTCCGCGAGTTGGAAGGCGCGCTGAACCGCGTGGTCGCCCACGCCCAACTGGTGGGCCGGGCCATCACCTTGGAAACCACGCAGGAAGTGCTGCACGACCTGCTCAAGGCGTCCGACCGCCGCATCACCATCGAAGAGATCCAAAAGCGCGTCGCCGAGCATTTCAACATCAAGCTGGCGGAAATGTCCTCGGCCCGACGGTCGCGTCAGGTGGCCCGTCCCCGTCAGATCGCCATGTATCTGGCCAAGCAGTTGACCAGCCGTTCCCTGCCCGAGATCGGGCGCAAGTTCGGCGGCCGCGACCACACCACGGTCATGCATGCGGTGAAGAAGGTCGAGGAGCTGAAGGGCGCCGACCAGAACTTCGCCGAGGACGTGGAATTGCTGCGGCGCATGCTGCAAAGCTGATCCCTTTTCAGGCAGCACAGCAATCAGTACTCTAACGATGGATTTGTTGGGGGGAGCGTTGCTCGTGTCGGATGATAAGCCTAGTCAGGATTTTGCCGCCTTCGTCGATCTGGCGGAGCCCACCGACCCACCCCTGCCGCTGACCCACACCACCGACCTCTACCGTTTCCGCTCTATCCTAGAAACCAGGACGTTACAGCCGAGGCCGTGCAAAGTGTTCGGCGAAAGTCTGCTTTACCTGTTCTACGGCCGGCCGGCCTATCGCCCGAACCAGCGGGTGGGGAACACCTCGCAAAATGCTTATCGTCCTGTCTGCCTGCTGCTAGGGCCGTCCACCGCACCTCCCCCCCGGCGAGCCTATCCCTTCGACAGCGGCGCCTTTGCGGGCTGCGTATTTGAGCGCCACATGCACAACGACATGGAACTGAGCTCTTTCGAACTCTTCCCCCTGCCGGACAGCGCACGTAAAGTGGTATCCACCTTTTTCGGCGACAACAGGGCCTATTACCACGGTCAGGCACGCCCCGACCCCCGACTGCCGAACTTCCAGTTCGAGGCCCAGTCCTATCATAGCTTGGTCGCCGACAAGGCGGAGACCCCCTATGACGGCCGCCGTGGCTCGGTTGAGCTGCAAATGTCCGACGAGATCAAGCTGATGCGGCAGACCGTTCTGGCTGTCGCACTCCCCAATGATTTTTGCGATGAAGCAGCCATCTTGGAGACCATCGTCAAAGACTGGGGTGCCGATCTGCTGCCCTACCCGTCCTACCATGCCTCGCCGGCCGAGGACGTGCGTGGCATCTTCGATGTCGTCGCCGAGTATCTTAAGCGCAACCACTACTTTGGGCGCGCGCCGTGAAGCTGCTGGCCTGCCTGATTTCCGACAGATCACGCCCAAGCTTCGCTGTCCCGGTGTTCATCGACAACAATTGCACCTTCGTTCAGCGCATTGCCGACGGCACCATCACCGGCTTCGACGAAATCACCATCGATAACCAGCACGTCTTGGAATACTGGGCCCCCCAACTGACGCCGGAAGTGGGCGATATGGCGCTCTACGCCTTCCACATCCCTGGCAAGGTTCTCACCATCCTGCCTCGCGCGGCACTCGCCCAATGGCTGGCAAGCCAAACCGACGCTCTGACCCATCGCCCATTCCTGTTGATGGACGTCTCCCACTTCATGGGCGACGCCAAGCTTTTCTCACGCGCGGTCAACGCTGCAGGCACCGTCTTGGAAGAGAGAAGCTGGTTCGCCGCAAGTCGGTGGCGCTCCAGCCTCGTGGCCGGCGGCCATTACCCGTTGTGCCCAGCGGCAGGCGTCCGCGATTACCTTGCGGAGTGGGACTCGGTGAAGGTGACCCTGCGCGGCGAAATAGGCGATGCCGCCTATCGCAGTTGGCTGCGTCCGATCACCCTGCGAGATGTGCGCGACGGTGTCGTCCGCCTGGGGTTGCCCACCCGCTTCATGCGTGATTGGGTTGCCACCCATTACGGCGAGCGCATCAAAAGCCTGTGGGGCGCCGAGAACCCGGCCATCCGTAGCATCGAAATCGTGGTCGGCAACGCCACCCGTCCGCCGACCGACAGTCCCACGCCGTGTGCGCCGGCCGACATGGATGAATTGGGCGCCCAGCTGGATACCCGCTACACCTTTAACAACTTCGTGGTCGATAAAACCAACGAATTCGCCTATGCCGCCGCCCGCCGCGTGGCCGAGGCCGAGACCGTGTCGTTCAACCCGCTGTTCCTGTATGGCGGCGTCGGCCTGAGCAAGACCCACCTGATGCACGCCATCGCTTGGCACATCCGTGAGCACAATCCTTCCCGCCGCGTGCTGTACCTGTCGGCGGAAAAGTTCATGTACCGCTTCATCCGGGCGCTGCGCAGCCAGGACACCATGTCCTTCAAGGAGCAGGTCCGCTCGGTCGACGTGCTGATGGTCGACGACGTGCAGTTCATCGCCGGCAAGGAAGCGACGCAAAAAGAGTTCTTCCACACCCTCGAAACCATGATTGACCAGGGTCGCCAAGTCGTGATCTCGGCCGACAAGCCGCCGCCGGACCTGAGGGGCATAAAAGACCGCCTGCGCTCGCGCCTCAACTCCGGTCTGGTGGCCAGCATCCAAGCCACCACCTATGAACTGCGCCTGAGCATCCTGGCCTTCAAGGCCGAGCAGATGGGCGCCACCGTGCCGCAGAAGGTGATGGAGTTCCTGGCGCACAAGATCGCCAGCAACGTCCGCGAGTTGGAAGGCGCGCTGAACCGCGTGGTCGCCCACGCCCAGTTGGTGGGCCGGGCCATCACCTTGGAAACCACGCAGGAAGTGCTGCACAATCTGCTCAAGGCGTCCGACCGCCGCATCACCATCGAAGAGATCCAAAAGCGCGTCGCCGAGCATTTCAACATCAAGCTGGCGGAAATGTCCTCGGCCCGACGGTCGCGTCAGGTGGCCCGTCCCCGTCAGATCGCCATGTATTTGGCCAAGCAGTTGACCAGTCGTTCCCTGCCCGAGATCGGGCGCAAGTTCGGTGGTCGCGCACCCACCACCGTCATGCATGCGGTGAAGAAGGTCGAGGAGCTGAAGGGCGCCGACCAGAACTTCGCCGAGGACGTGGAATTGCTGCGGCGCATGCTGCAAAGCTGAGGTCTCTTTCGTCGTCACGGAAACATCGCCGTTCCGCGCCCCCTGGGGCGCGGAAAGCGCTTTGCCGTACCCGTAGCCGTGATATACTGCCCGGCCCCGCCAAAAGGCGGAAAACGGCTTAAACGGACGGCAAAAACAACGCCATGAAGCTGACCATCGAGCGCGCCCAGCTGCTGAAGTCTTTGGCCCACGTCCAAAGCGTCGTCGAACGCCGCAACACCATTCCCATCCTGTCCAACGTCAAGCTTGAGGCGCGGCCCGGCTCGCTGTCCTTGAACGCCACCGACATGGACCTGGATTTCGTCGAATCCGTGCTGGCCGACGTCGCCCGGCCGGGCGCCACCACGGCGCCGGCCCACACCTTGTTCGAGATCGTCAAGAAACTGCCCGACGGCAGCCAGGTCGAGATCGACCATTCCGCCGAGGACGGGTTGCTGACCCTGCGTTCGGGGCGCTCCAAATTCTCGCTGGCCTGCCTGCCGGTCGAGGATTTCCCGGTGCTGTCGGGTGGCGATCTGCCGCACGGCTTCACCTTGTCGGCGGCCGAGCTCAAGACGCTGATCGACCGCACCCGTTTCGCCATCTCGACCGAGGAAACCCGCTACTACCTGAACGGCATCTATCTGCATGCCGCGACCGGTGCGGCCGGCGACGTGCTGCGCGCGGTGGCCACCGACGGCCATCGTCTGGCCCGTGTCGAGGTGACGCTGCCGGAGGGTGCCGCCGGCATGCCGGGCATCATCGTGCCGCGCAAGACGGTGAACGAGATTTACAAGCTGATCGGCGAGACCGATTCCGACGTCACCGTGTCGCTGTCCGAGACCAAGCTGCGCTTCGCCTTCGGCGATGCCGTGCTGACCAGCAAGCTGATCGACGGCACCTTCCCCGATTACGAACGGGTCATTCCGGCCGACAACGACAAGTACCTGGATGCCGACGTCAAGGTGTTCGCCTCGGCCGTGGACCGCGTTTCGGCCATTTCCACGGAAAAGAGCCGGGCCATCAAGCTGTCCTTGGAAAAGGGCACGGTGCGTCTGTCCGCGTCCAGCCCCGAGAACGGCAGCGCCGAGGAAGAGCTTGAGGCCCAGTACGATTCCACGCCGCTGGAAATCGGCTTCAACTCGCGCTACCTGCTCGACATCCTCGGTCAGGTCGAGGGCGAGACCGCCCGGTTCGCCATGGCCGATGCCGCCAGCCCGACCGTGGTGCGCGACCAGGCCGATTCCGGGGCCATCTATGTGCTGATGCCGATGCGGGTGTGACCCTGTCCGAAACCGGAACGACGGTCTGCCCTCCCGCCCGTCTGGCGGTGCGGCGCCTGACGCTGACCGATTTCCGCTGTTATTCCCGCCTGCGGCTGGACACCGATTCACGGCCGGTGGTGCTGACCGGTGCCAACGGTGCCGGCAAGACCAACGTGCTGGAGGCGTTGTCCTTCCTGACGCCGGGGCGCGGCCTGCGGCGTGCCACCTTGGGCGAGATCGTCCGCCACGGCACCGAGGCCGGCGCGCCCTGGGGCGTCGCCGCGCTGTTGGACGGTTCCCAAGGTCCGGTCGAGATCGGCACCGGGCGCGAGAGTGGTTCGGAACGGCGCAGCGTGCGCATCGACGGCCAACCGGCCAAGGCCCAGGATCTGGCGGCTCTTGCTTCGGCCTTGTGGCTGACCCCGGCCATGGACCGGTTGTTCATCGAGGGGGCGGCCGGGCGGCGGCGCTTTCTTGACCGTCTGACCTTCGGCCAGGAAAGCGGCCATGCCGCCCAGGCCACCGCCTACGAGCATGCCATGCGCGAGCGCTCGCGCCTGTTGAAGGCGGCGGGTCAAGGGGACCGAAGGCCCGACCCGGCATGGTTGGGCGCGCTTGAGGACGCCATGGCCCGCCATGGCGCGGCGATGGCGGCGGCCAGGGTGCGTGCGGTGGCGCGGCTGGATCAGGCTTGCGCCGAAGGTCTGGGACCGTTTCCGGCGGCCCGGCTGGCGCTGGTGGGCGAGGTCGAGGACTGGGCCGCCGCCGGGGCGCCCGAAGAGGTGGAGGACCGGCTGCGCGCCGCGTTGCGCGCGGCCCGCTCCCGCGACGAGGCGGCGGGGGCGACCACCTTCGGGCCGCATCGCAGCGACCTGTCGGTCCGCCATGCGGCCAAGGATTTGCCGGCCGGGCAATGTTCGACCGGCGAGCAGAAGGCGGTGCTGGTGTCCATGGTGCTGGCCCAGGCACGGGTCCGCACCGCGCTCAGCGGGTTGGCGCCGCTTTTGCTGTTGGACGAGGTGGTGGCCCACCTGGACGCCACCCGCCGGGCCGCCCTGTTCGATGCGTTGGCGGAACTGTCGGCGCAAAGTTGGATGACCGGCACCGACGAGGTTTTGTTCGACGGTTTCGGCGACAGGGCGCAGTTCTTTCGTGTTGCTGAGGCAAGAGTTGTAAAAAATGGCGAAGATACGGACGAATACAGATAAACGCGGATGAATTTGCCTTTTCTTTTTCGCTGGTGCCGCCCCCTCGAATCGCGTGGGCCGGCGACGAAAATCCACTTATCTGTGTTTATCTGTGTTCCTCCGTGTCCTATATTCCGTGCTGTGGCCGCAAGGCAGTTTGGAAGGTTTGAAGAAGCATGACCGAGCCTGTGATCCCGACCAATTCCGCCGAATCTTATGGTGCGGATTCCATCAAGGTGCTGCGTGGCCTGGAAGCGGTCCGCAAGCGGCCGGGCATGTATATCGGCGACACCGACGACGGTTCGGGTTTGCATCACATGGTTTACGAGGTGGTGGACAACGCCATCGACGAAACCCTGGCCGGCCATGCCGACCGGGTCGAGGTGACGCTGAACGGCGACGGATCGTGCACGGTGCGCGACAACGGCCGCGGTATCCCCACCGACATCCACAAGGAAGAGGGCGTGTCGGCGGCCGAGGTCATCATGACCCAACTGCATGCCGGCGGTAAGTTCGACCAGAATTCCTATAAGGTGTCGGGCGGTCTGCACGGTGTCGGCGTGTCGGTGGTGAACGCCCTGTCCGAGACTTTGGACCTGCGCATCTGGCGCGGCGGCAAGGAACACACCATGCGCTTCAGCCATGGCGAGGCGGTGTCGCCGCTGAAGGTGGTGGGCGACGCGCCGTTGCGCGACCCCGAGAATCCCGGGCGCGGCCCGCTGACCGGCACCGAGGTCACCTTCCTGCCCAGCACCCAGACCTTCACCAAGACCGAGTTCGACTTCGCTACCCTGGAACACCGGCTGCGCGAACTGGCCTTCCTCAATTCCGGCGTGCGCATCTTCCTGACCGACCTGCGCCACGGCGAGCCGGAAAGCATCGAGCTGCATTACGAAGGCGGCATCGAGGCGTTCGTGAAGTACCTGGATCGTTCCAAGACCGCGCTGCACTCCCCGCCCATCGCGGTGAGCGGCGAAAGGGACGGCATCACCGTCGAAGTGGCCATGGAATGGACCGACAGCTATCACGAAAGCCAGTTGTGCTTCACCAACAACATCCCACAACGTGACGGCGGCACCCATCTGGCCGGCTTCCGCGCCGCGCTGACCCGGACCATCAACACCTACGCCAACGAATCGGGCATCGCCAAAAAGGAAAAGGTGGCGCTGTCGGGCGACGACATGCGCGAGGGGCTGACCTGCGTGTTGTCGGTCAAGGTGCCCGACCCCAAATTCAGCAGCCAGACCAAGGACAAACTGGTGTCGTCCGAGGTGCGCCCGGTGGTCGAGAACATCGTCGGCGAGAAGCTGGCGGAATGGTTCGAGGAACACCCGGCCGAAGCCCGCAAGGTGGTGACCAAGGTGGTCGAGGCGGCGGCGGCGCGCGAGGCGGCGCGCAAGGCGCGCGAGCTGACGCGCCGCAAGGGCGTGCTGGACATCGCCACCTTGCCGGGCAAGCTGGCCGATTGCCAGGAACGCGACCCCGCCCTGTCGGAATTGTTCATCGTCGAGGGTGATTCGGCCGGTGGTTCCGCCAAGCAGGGCCGCAACCGCGCCAACCAGGCCATCCTGCCGCTCAAGGGCAAGATCTTGAACGTCGAACGGGCGCGTTTCGACAAGATGCTGTCCTCGGCGGAAATCGGCACGCTGATCGCCGCCCTTGGCACCGGCATCGGCCGCGAGGATTTCAACGTCGGCAAGACCCGTTACCACAAGATCATCATCATGACCGACGCCGACGTCGACGGCTCGCACATCCGCACGCTGCTTCTGACCTTCTTCTACCGTCAGATGCCCGAGATCATCGAAAAGGGCTATCTGTACATCGCCCAGCCGCCGCTTTATCGCGCCAAGCGTGGCCAGTCCGAGGTCTACCTCAAGGACGAACGCGCCATGGAGGAATATCTGATCGACGGTGGTCTGGCCGACGCGGTGATGACCCTTTCCGGCGGTGCCCAGGTGGGTGGCGCCGATTTGCGGACGCTGACCGAACAGGCGCGTGCCGTGCGCAACCTGCTGGTGGCGCTGTCGCGCCGGGTGCCCATGCGTGTGGTGGAACAGGCCGCCATCGCCGGCGCCCTCAACCCGCTTTTGTTGACCGATCCCGAAGCCGGCCCGGCCATGGCCGCCACCCTGGCCGCCCGTCTGGACGCGCTGGAAAGCGACCTGGAACGTGGCTGGACCGGCGAATGGCACGAAGGCACCGGCTGGGTCCTGCGCCGGACGCTGCGCGGCGTGACCGAGACCCACACCCTCGATGCCGCCATCATCCGCTCGGCCGAGGCGCGCAAGCTGAACGACCTGTCCGCCAGCCTGCGGGAAACCTATTCCAGCGCCGCGACGCTTTTGGTCAAGGAGCGCGCTACGGCCATCAGCGGTCCGGTGGCCTTGGTCAACGCGGTGATGGACCAGGGCAAGAAGGGCATCTCGATCCAGCGCTACAAGGGACTGGGCGAAATGAATCCCGAACAATTGTGGGAAACCACCCTGGACCCCGAAGCCCGCTCGCTGCTTCAGGTCAAGGTGGCGCATGGCGACGACGCCGACGAGGTGTTCGCGACCCTGATGGGCGACGTGGTCGAACCCCGCCGCGACTTCATCCAGACCAACGCGCTCAAGGTGTCGAACCTGGACGTTTAGCGGACATTACCTGTCGGG
>NZ_JAAIYP010000003.1 GCF_011022235.1 Magnetospirillum aberrantis SpK
CCAGGTGCGCAACATCAAGCCGTCGTTCAAATGGGGGCTTTACGCGGCGATCGCCTATTCGGCGGTGGACACCTACGTCTTGCGGGGGCGGGCGCCGTGGACGCTGCACCATAAGCCCGACCACGAACAACTGAAGCCGGCGGCCGAGTGCCCCCGGATCGCCTATCCCAAGCCCGACGGGGTGGTGAGCTTCGACCGTCTGTCGTCGGTGTTCATCTCGAACACCAACCACGAGGAAAACCAGCCGGTGCACCTGAAGCTGGCCGACGAAGAGGCGGCGATCCGGGTCAACCTCGCGGTCTACGACGCACCCGAGCAACGCTATTGCCCGGCCGGCGTCTACGAGATCGTCGAGGGGCCACGGCTTCAGATCAACGCCCAGAATTGCCTGCACTGCAAGACCTGCGACATCAAGGACCCGAGCCAGAACATCAACTGGGTGGTGCCGGAAGGCGGCGGCGGACCGAACTATCCAAATATGTAAATTGCCGTCAGGCCGCCGCCTTCCTTCTTGCGCGTGATGCAGCCGGGTCTGCCCGGCTGCGGAGGCGGCCGCGGACCAAATTATCCAAATATGTGAGGGGTCATGAGCGAACACATCAACGTCACCACCGACAATGGCGTCCTGATCATTCGGATCGAACGCCCGGAAAAGAAGAACGCCCTGACCCAGGCCATGTATGCCGCTCTGGCCCAGGCGGTGGCCGAAGGTGATCGCGACGATTCGGTGCGGGTGATGATGTTCACCGGCAGCGGCGACGTCTTCACCGCCGGCAACGATCTGGGCGATTTCCTGACGGTGGACGACATCGAGGCCAGTCCGGCCGCCGATTTCCTGCGGGCGCTGGCGGCGACCGTCAAACCGGTGGTGGCCGCCGTCAACGGCACCGCCATCGGGATCGGCGCCACCATGCTGTTGCATTGCGATCTGGTGGTGGCGGCGGATGACGCACGGCTGCAATTCCCCTTCATCAACCTAGCCCTGGTGCCCGAGGCGGCCTCGTCTCTGTTGCTGCCGCGTCTGGTCGGACACATGCGCGCCGCCGAGTTGTTGATGCTGGGCGAACCGTTCGACGCGGCCTGTGCCCAGAGCATGGGGCTGGTCAACCGGGTGGTGCCGGCCGACCGGGTGGTGGCAACGGCATCGCAGTTGGCGGCCAAGCTGGCCGACAAGCCGGCGGCGGCACTTCGTCTGACCAAGGCGCTGATGAAAGGCGAGGACAAGGGCGTCGCCGCCCGGTTCTCCATCGAATTCGACGCTTTCAGCCGCTGTCTGCGTTCGCCCGAACTAAAGGAGGCCGTGGCTGCCTTCTTCGAGCGGCGGCAACCCGATTTCCGCTCGCTCTGAGAGAGGGGCCGCGACCACCCGGTCGCGGCCGCCGTGCTTGGCCTGATAGAGCGCTTGGTCGGCGCGTTTCAGAGCCGCGTCGATACCGTCTTCATCGGAGGCCATTTCTGCGCAACCGACGCTGATGGTCACCTTCAGCGCTTCGTCGTCGGGGCGGATGTCCAGGCGAGCGATGGCGGCGCGCATGCGCTCGCCGATCTCCATCGCCTCGGCGATGCCGGCGCCGACCGCCAACAGGGCGAATTCCTCGCCTCCGGTGCGGGCCAGGACGTCGCTGTCGCGTGCGCAGCCGCGCAATTGTGCCGCTACCGCCCTCAACACCTGGTCGCCCACATCGTGGCCGAACTGGTCGTTGATACGCTTGAAATGGTCCACGTCCATCATCAGTGCCGACAGGCGACCGCGCCGCATCGTCTCGATTTCCGCGCGGTCGAAGAAATAGCGGCGGTTGGCCAGTCCGGTCAAGGAATCGGTGGTGGCCTTGCGTTCGAGCGCGCGTTCCAGGCGAAAGGCCCGCTTGTGGCTTTGTTCCAAAAGGTGGCAGACCAGCGCGCACATGATCGCCGCCATACCCAGGAAGGCGTCCACCTCAAGCACGGCGGTCAGCGGCCGGCCGCCGGACAACAGAACTACGGTGGGAACCAGCACGAGCGCCGCGATGGTGAAACCGGCAGAGCGGACCGAGGGCGACATGCCGACGGCGGCGATGAACAAGGTGATCAGGCCGGGGACATGCCGCGCCGGCACGCTGTCGAGCAACATGATCTCGGCCATCATCCAGGCGCCGACGCAACCGCCGATGCCCACCACCCAGGCCAGTCCGTCATGGCCGCGCGGCACGAAGGTCAGTCCGATGCCGGTCAACAGCACGCCCGACCACAACCCGCGCAACGGCATGGTCCGGTCGAGGTCGAGCCCGGACCACACGTCGAACAGCAAAAAGAGAGAGTTGAACAACAAGCCCGCCAAGAAACCGGCACGGATGATGGAAAGCGCCTGGGTCCTGCGCCGTGCAATGTAGTTTTCGTATTCTATGTTCGACAGCAATTCAGACCGTTCCAGGTTTTCGTTGCCTCGATATCCTATATATAGGTGAAGCCTTGATCAATTGATGTGCGGTGCACAAGGTGGCTTATTATACTTATGATACGGAAGGGCGCGTCGTCGCACAGGGGGGCTGCGCGGAATTCGCTTCCCTTGTGCCCATTAAAACGTCTATGGTCCGCCCCGTTCAATCGCTGGAGGCTCGCACGTCTCTTGAGAGAGACGCTGCCATTGGTTGGGGCGGGCAAGACGCCGCCCCCCGCGAGGACGCTTCTTCCTCTTGACCTCCTCCCGCATCAAACATAGCCGCTTGGTCCGATTTCCGGGCCGAGCCGCACCGTCTTTGTCATAAGGAAGTCCTTTGTCGTTCTCTGATCTCGCACTCCATCCCTTGGTTCTCAACGCTCTGGTCGAAGGCGGTTACGACCAGCCGACCCCGGTGCAGGCCGACGCCATTCCCCCGGCCCTTGACGGCCGCGACGTGCTGGCCACCGCCCAGACCGGCACCGGCAAGACCGCCGCTTTCCTGTTGCCGTCGCTGACCCGACTGGCCGCCAATCCGCCGGCCCCGCGCCGCGACGCCGCGACGCCGCGCGTCCTGGTGTTGGCGCCGACCCGCGAACTGGCCCGTCAGGTGCTGCAATCGGCGCGCAAGTACGGCAAGTACCTGCGCCTCAACACCGTGGAACTGGTCGGCGGTCTGCCCTATCGCGAACAGCTGCGCATGCTGTCGCGTCCGGTGGACATCATCGTCGCCACCCCCGGCCGTCTGCTTGACCATCTGGAGCGTCAGCGTCTCAACCTGTCCGAGGTCGAGGTGCTGATCCTGGACGAAGCCGACCGCATGCTCGACATGGGCTTCCTGGACGACGTGGAAAAGATCGCCGCCGCCTGCGCCCGTGATCGTCAGACCCTGTTGTTCACCGCCACCTTGGATCGCCGCATGGCCAAGCTGGCCGAGGGGCTGTTGCAGAATCCGGTCCGCGTCGAGGTGGCCCACACCGCTTCCGCCGTCAAGATCGAGCAGCGTCTGCACCATGCCGACGACCTGGAGCACAAGCGCCAGCTTCTGAACCACTTCGTCAACCTGCCCGAGGTGGAAAAGGCCATCGTCTTCACCGCCACCAAGCGCGACGCCGACACCCTGGCCCGCGACCTGTGGCAGGCCGGCCACGCCGCCGGCGCCCTGCATGGCGACATGAACCAGGGCCAGCGCAACCGCACCATCGAGCAGTTGCGCACCGGCCGTATCCGCCTGTTGGTGGCCACCGACGTCGCGGCGCGCGGCATCGACATCAAGGACGTGACCCACGTCATCAACTTCGACCTGCCGCGTCAGCCCGAGGATTACGTGCACCGCATCGGCCGCACTGGCCGTGCCGGTGCCGAGGGCGTGGCCATCTCGTTCGCCGGCAAGGTCGATCGCGATGCGCTGTTCCGGATCGAGCGTTACACCAAATCCGCCATGGAGGTGCATGTGGTGCCGGGGCTGGAACCCCGCCGTCCCATCGCCACCGGCCCGGCCGCCCGTCCCCAGGGTCCCCGGCGGTTCCGTCCCAATGGCGGCCCCAACGGCGCTTCCAACGGCGCGCCGGGTGGCGGCAAGTGGAACCGTTCGGGCGGTCAGTCCCAAGGCGGCGGTCAGCACCGTTCCGGTCATGGTGGCGGCCACAAAACGGCCGCCTACGCTGGCAAGTAGGTCGGCCCATGGACGAGATGCTGGAACAACGGCTGATCGAGCTGGAAACCCGCATCGCCTATTACGAGCGCATGGCCGAGGACTTGTCCTCGGTCATCGCCGACCAGGGCAATCTTATCGACGTCCTGAACGAGCGGGTACGGCGCCTGACCGGGCGGTTGCGTGAAGTGGAAAGCGGCTGGGACCGCTCGCCCCAGGACGACAAGCCGCCGCCGCATTACTGATGGACGGCTATTTCGTCTACGTCCTGCTCAATCCCGCCGGCATCGCCTATACCGGGATCGCCCGCGACGTGGTTTCCCGCCTTGCCGCCCATAATGCCGGCAAGGGCGCGCGTTTCACCCGTGGGCGCGGGCCGTGGCGGGTGATCCACTCCGAAGGTCCCATGTCTCACGGCGACGCGCTTCGGCGCGAGATGGCGGTCAAACGCGACCGCCTTTTCAAAGCGCGGTTGAAACGACAAAACGCCTGAATTTCAGCCGATCGGCGGGCCGAACACCAAGGTGACGTCGCCGGGCAGGATCGCCCGGTCGCGGCCGCCGCGCTTGGCCTGGTACATGCGCTGGTCGGCGGCTTCCACCAGTTCCGGCCAGTCCTTGGCGTTGTCGGCGGTCCGTTCGGCCACACCGATGGATGCGGTCAGCGGCGAACCGTCGGGACGTAGACCGAAGCCGGCGTCGCGCAGGCGCTGCACCACGATGCGCGCCCCCTCGGCGTCGGTGTTGTTGAGGATGGCGACGAATTCCTCGCCGCCCCAGCGCACCAGCACGTCGCCCTTGCGCAGCCCGGACTTGAGCCGCTCCGCCAACCCCTTGAGCGCCCGGTCGCCTTCGTCGTGGCCGTAGGTGTCGTTGATCGACTTGAACTTGTCGAGGTCGAAGAACGCCACTGCCATGGGGGCATTCTGCAATGCCGCCAGCCGGAACAGAAGGTCCAGCGTCTCGCCACCGGAACGGCGGGTGTAGGCGCCGGTCAAGGGGTCGATCATGGCGCGGTTGACCAGCGCCGCCATGTAGTGCAACTGGCTCATGCCCGAGAACATGGCCACCCCCATCACCAACACCATCAGCCACAATTCGGGGCCGTGCTGGACCAGCGACAGGGTCTCGCCGTTCATGCCGTAGCCGACGATGGCGAAGGCGAAGGCGGGAATGGCGAACAGCAGCACCTCGAGCGCGGTCAGCGGAAAGATCGCCAGCCCGGCAAGCACGATATTAGGCATCAGTGCATAAAGCTTGGTCGCCAGCATGGCGAACGGGTCAAGCTGAAGCCCCGAGATGATGCGGATGGAAATCAGATAGAACACCGGCGGCACCAGCAGCATGGCCACCAGCATCAGGTCGGCCTGAAGCCGCGACTTGGTGGTGTTCCACGGCCAGGCCAGGGTCACGAATACCAGGGACGAGGCGAAGCGCATCAGCGTCATCTGCGCCCATTCCGGCCAGGGAAAGACGAACCAGTCGAGGATGGAGCACACCGGTACCAGCACGGCGAACAGCGCGGCCACCAACTGGACGCGCGATATGGTCACCGAGGCCGCGTGGCGGCGGATGTGGGTGGAATGGCGGAACGGCACCAACAGGTCGATGAACTGGTCCCAGGTGATCTTGATCGGCGCGAAGATGTGCGCCGCGAACGAGCGCCGAACCGGCGTCGCCTCTTCCACATTCATACCGGACATGAAACGTATTCCCCCCAACATCCGCAAGGCGCGGGCGCCAAACCTTAGTCCAGTTGAGGGGGTGGGAACAATGGGGCTGGCACCTGATTTCGAGGGTTTTCGCCCTGGCATGCGGCATGGTTGCCATGTTTCACGCACAGTTCAATCACCGGGCGGGATGTGGCGCTTGGCCCGAGCTTTGCGAGGGAGCGGGGGAACGGCGGCGACGGGGACAAGGATGTCGGAAAACTATCAACGGCTGATGATGGCCAGTGGCGGCGGTGACGATTTCGACCGTCATCTTTTTGCCTGCATCCTGGCAAAGGGGCTGGACGAGGCGCCGCGTCCGTTGCCTCGGGCGGTCGGGCTGGACGCGAAACAATTATGCGCCCTGCGCCAGACCTATTTCGATGGGGCGGCATGGCTGGACCTCGCGGCCAGCGGCCCGGTCGGCGACGACGCCTTGGAAGAGGACGACCTGCGCCGTCTGTTGGCCGACAACGCCACCCGGCCGGGCGATCCGGCGGCGTTGTGGCTGGCCGCCATGGTGGCGCGGCGGTCGCTGGCTCCGAACCATCTGTGGCAGGATTTGGGATTGCGTTCGCGCATTGACCTGTCGGGTTTGATGCGCCGACACTTTCAGCCGCTGGCGGAACGCAACGACCGCGACATGAAGTGGAAGAAGTTTTTCTATCGCCAGATGTGCGAGGCCGAGGGCGTCGTCATCTGCAAGTCGCCGGTGTGCGACACCTGTTCCGATTTCTCCCTGTGCTTTGGAGCCGAGGAATGATGCTGAGCGATTCCGATCTGGACCGCCTGTTCGCCGAGGACGTACCCTATGGCGACCTGACCACCCAAGCCCTGGGCATCGGCGCCCGGCCGGGGCGCATGGTGTTCCGCGCCCGTGCCGCCATGGTGGCGGCGGCCACCGAGGACGCGGCCCGCTTGATCGCGCGGGCGGGGGGGCAGGTGTCCCAGGTGGTGCCCAGTGGCACGTTGGCGGCTCCTGGCGAGGTCTTGCTGACCGCCGACGGTTCGGCGGCGGCGTTGCTGGCATCGTGGAAAGTGGCGCAAACCCTGGTCGAGGCGGCGTCGGGCATCGCCAGCGGCGCCCGTGCCCTGGTGGATGCGGCCCGTGCCGTCAACCCCGCCATCGTGGTGGCCTGTACCCGCAAGGCCTTTCCCGGTACCCGCGCTGTCGCGGTCAAGGCCATCGTGGCCGGTGGCGCCGTGCCCCATCGTCTTGGTCTGTCGGAAACCATCCTGGTGTTCCCCGAACATTGCGTCTTTCTGGGCGAGGAAAGTCTGGATTCGGCGTTGTCGCGGCTGCGCGCCCTTAGCCCGGAAAAGAAGGTGGTGGTCGAGGTCAAGGACGCCCAAGGCGCCATCGCCGCCGCCCAGGCCGGTGCCGACGTGGTGCAATTGGAAAAGTTCGCTCCCGATGCGGTGGCCGAGGTGGTGGCGTGTCTGGCCCGACTGGCCCCCCAGGTCAAGGTCGCCGCCGCCGGTGGCGTCAACGCCGGCAATGCTGCCACCTATGCCGATGCCGGTGCCCATGTCCTGGTCAGCACCGCGCCTTATCTGGCCCCGCCCAAGGACGTCGCTGTCGCCATTGAAGCGGTGGGCGCCATCGACGCGGCGGAATGAGATAGGGGGCTCCACGGACTTGCGGCTCGATGGGCTTTTAGATTAAGAATGCGAATGCGTCTTAATTGATGGTGTGTCGTGCCAGAATCGTTGTCGGTCGAACTTCAGGCTTCGGGAATACGTCCGACGCGGCAACGGGTCTTGCTGCTGGGATTGATCCGTCAGGGGGGCGCCCGCCACCTGTCGGCGGAGCAATTGTACCGCGAGGTCGGGCAGCAGGGGCTGCGGCTGTCGCTGGCGACCGTCTATAACGCGCTCAACCTGTTTTCCGGCGCGGGATTGCTTCGCCGGGTGGATGTCGGCGAACGCACATGGTTTTGCAGCAATCCCGACGACCATCATCACATGTTCGACGAGGCGACATCGGAATTGACCGACATCCCCGCTTCGTCGTTACGACTGGAGGGAACCCCCGATTTGCCCGACGGGACCGAGCATGTACGGACGGACGTGATCGTGCGGGTACGGAAGTTCAAGCTTTAGGCGGCTTTTGAGAATGGTTCTTAAATGTTTAAAAGCTGTTTTGTTTTCAAAAAGTTAGCTTGATTGCTGTGGCGACCTGTTGGCACACTGGCCGGGTTCCCGTTGCCAGGAGAAGTCCGCCATGCAAGGTATTCCCAGCGTCATTGAGCGGCTGAACAAGCTGTTGACCGGCGAATTGACCGCCGCCGACCAATATTTCATCCACTCCCGCATGTATCAGAACTGGGGCTTCGGCAAGCTCTACGAACGGCTTGAGCACGAGCGGGTCGAGGAGTTGGAGCACGCCGCCAAGCTGATCCAGCGCATCTTGTTCCTGGAAGGCGTGCCCGACGTTGCCTCGCGCGCGCCGTTGGCCATCGGTTCGGACGTTCCGTCCATGATCAAGAACGATCTGGCCTACGAGCTTCAGGTGGTCGCCGCCCTCAAGGAAGCCATCGCTCATTGCGAACAGGTCCAGGATTACGACACCCGCCGCCTGTTGGGCGAGTTGCTCGACGACACCGAGAACGATCACACCCATTGGCTGGAACAACAATTGTTCCTGATCAACGCCATGGGCTTGGCCAATTACGCCCAGTCCGCCGCCGGCGGCCTGTCGGGCCAATAAACGGGAGGACGACGCCATGAAAGGCGACAAGGACGTCATCGCGGCGCTGAACGGCCTGCTCAAGACCGAGCTGACCCTGATCAACCAATATTTCCTGCACGCCCGGATGCTGAAGAATTGGGGGGTGCGCGACCTGGGCAAGGCCGTCTACAAGGCGTCCATCAGCAAGATGAAATCGGCAGACGACCTGATCGAACGTATCTTGTTCCTTGAGGGGCTGCCCAACCTTCAGGATTTGGGCAAGCTCAGCATCGGTGAGACGGTGCCCGAGATCATTGCCGCCGATCTGGCCGCCGAACTGGCCGAACGCAACCAACTGGTGGCGGCGATCGCCCTGGCCGAAGCCCGGCAGGATTACCAGACCCGGCACGAATTGGCGGAAAACCTGGAAAACGTTGAGGAATACGTCGATTGGCTGGAAACCCAGCAAGGGCTGATCGACAGCATGGGATTGGGGAACTATCTGCAATCGGCCATGGGCGAGATCGAAGGCGCCTGATTGGCTTGGACACCCCTTTTCTTGACCAAAGTCACGGAAAGGGGTGTCCTTTCCCGGCACTCTGCATAGCAGGGAGGAGTGCCTTCGATGCAAGCTCCATGGGCGACACGTGACCATTTCAGGCGCGGCTGGCTTGGCCAGTTCGGCGCGCTGGTCGCCCTGTTCGGCTTCCTCTTCACCATCACCACGCCGGGTTTGGCCCTGGTCAACGTCGCCGGACAATCCGTCGCCGTTACCGGGATTCTTGGCGTTTACGTCTGTCACGCGCGGGGCGGCGGCCAAGCCGCCTTGCCGGGCGAGACACCCGCGTCCAGCGACGAATGCTGCCTGCTTTGCCAGGTGGCGCAGTTGGCCAACGGGGCGGTGCCGCCCCAACACTTCACTCTCCCCACCGAGAGCGCGGCAGCCATCCGTTTGTCCACTGGCGCCCAGGATCGGCGCGAAGGCGAGGCGTCCCGCCACGCCCAGGCTCGCGCTCCGCCCCAGGCCTGATCCCCCCTTCGTTTTTCCCCTTGATCTGTTCGTCTTAAGGATTGGTCTTCGGCTTCGCCAAGGGTGGCGCCATGGACGGATCCAACGGTTTGCCCGCCTTGAGCGCGCGTAACAAGGTCATCGCCTCGGCACCGTCCCAGGCGGCAGGACCGACGAAACGCGCAACCTCACGTCCGGCCGCATCCACCAGCAAGGTGGTCGGCAGGACGGGAACGCCCAACACTTCACCGGCCTTGCGTTCGTAATCCACGTGCACGGCCAAGTTCCCGATGCCCAGGCGGGCATAGGTGTTGACGGCGCCGACCGCGCCGGAACGGTCCAGACACAGCGCCATCACGGCGACGCCTTCGGGCTCGATCTGGGGTTTCAGGCGGTCGAGCGCCGGCAATTCGGCGACACAGGGCAGGCACCAGCTTGCCCACAGGTTCATCAGGACGGGGCGACCGCGAAAGCCGTCCAGTCCCGCCGGGCGGCCTTCGTTGTCGCGGATGTCGAGCGCCGGCAGCGGGCGGGGTTCGGCATGGACGAACAATCCCTGTTGTGCCTTGGCGGCCTGTGCCGCGACAGGGGACAGGGTGCTTGCCCCCAAGGTGGCGAGGCCGGTCAGCAAAAGGCGGCGGCGGTTCATTTCTCCAGCACCTCCATCAGGCGGGCGGCCACTTCGTCGGGTTCCGAACGATGGCCCAGTTTGGCAAGGAAACGGCCCTGGCGATCCATGATGAAGATGCCGGCCGAATGATCGACGAAATAGCTGTTGGGATCGTTGGCATCCATGGGCGGATTGAGGACGTAGCGCACGCGGAACGCCTTGGCCGCGGCGTCCACCGCTTCCTGGTTGCCGGTCAGGCCGACCATGGTCGGGCTGAAGGCTTCGACGTATTCGCGCAGATGCGCCACCGAGTCGCGGCGGGGATCGACGGTCACGAAGATCGGCACCACCTCGGACGCCTTGTCTCCCAACAGGTCCATGGTGCCGGCCATGGTGTTCAGCGTGGTCGGGCAGATGTCGGGACAGAAGGTGTATCCAAAGGTCATCAGGCGGATCTTGCCGTCGTAGCTGGCTTCGCTGACGGCGTTCCCCCGTTGGTCCACCAGGTTGAACCGTCCGGTGACCTCGGCGGCCGGCGCGGCGGCGCAGGTCAGGACGAGAACCGCGAGCGCGGCGAGCAATCTTTTCATCTTTTCCCCCTTCGAGACGGGAACCGTTGTTGAGCAACATTAGACCATCCCCGGCCCCGCGAGGAATTGACCAAGGTCACGGTTGGCGCAGGACGAAAGGAGCATCCTCGTCGGCGAAGTGTTGGAGTTCCTCTTCGATTATCTTTTAACAGTTCGAAGGTGGGGAAAATGAATAGAAGCATGAAGCTGGCGACCTTGCTCGCAACGGCGAGCTTTGGCGTCCTGGCGGCCGCGAGTGCGTGGTCCGCCGAGAGCCTGCAAGACGTGATGAAGCGTCGCGGGCTCAATGAGAAGGATGTTCTTGCCGCCGCCAAGACCTATACGCCTACCGGCAAGCGCGACGAATTCCTTGTGTTCTCCTCGGGCGGTCAGAGCGGTCAGGTTCTCGTCTACGGCATCCCGTCGATGCGTATCCTCAAGTACATCGGCGTGTTCACCCCCGAGCCCTGGCAGGGCTACGGCTATGACGACGAATCCAAGCGCATCCTGGATGAAGGTTCGTCGATCGACGGCCGTAAGGTGCTGTTCGGCGACACCCACCATCCGGCTCTCTCGGAGACGGACGGCGATTACGACGGTCAGTACTTGTTCATCAACGACAAGAACTTCCCGCGTGTCGCGGTCATCGACCTCAGGGACTTCGAGACCAAGCAGATCGTCAAGAACCCGATCCTGAAGTCCGAACACGGTGGCACCTTCGTGTCGCCCAACACCGACTACATCATCGAGGCTGCTCAGTATCCGGCACCGTTGGAAGACGATTTCGTGCCGCTGGAGCAGTTCAACGAGAAGTATCGCGGTGCGGTCACCTATTGGAGGTTCAACCGCGAGAAGGGCCGGATCGAACCCGAGAACTCGTTCTCGATCGAACTGCCGCCCTACAGCCAGGATCTGTCCGACTTCGGTAAGGGCCCGTCGGACGGCTGGTCGTTCACCAACTCCTTCTGCTCGGAACGCTATGTCGGCGGTATCGAGCGCGGCCGTCCGCCGTTCGAAGCGGGTTGCTCGGCCAAGGACACCGACTTCCTTCATGTGGTGAACTGGAAGAAGGCGGAAGAGCTGTTCAAGGCCGGCAAGGGCAAGAAGATCAACGGCCATGTCGTGATCGATCTGGCCACGTCGGTCAAGGAAGGCGTGCTGTTCCTGATCCCCGAGCCGAAGTCGCCGCACGGCGTCGATGTCACTCCCGACGGCAAGCTGATCACCGTCTCGGGCAAGCTGGACAGCCACACCACCGTCTATTCGTTCGACAAGATCATGGCCCAGGTCAAGGCCGGCAAGTTCTCGGGTAAGGACGAATACGGCGTGCCGATCATCGACATGGCGTCGGTGGTGCACAAGCAGGTGGAACTGGGCCTCGGCCCGCTTCATACCCAGTATGACGCCAAGCCCTGCGTGGCCTATACCTCGCTCTACGTGGATTCGATGCTGGCCAAGTGGGACTATTGCGAAGGCAAGGTCCTGGACAAGATCTCGATCCACTACAACATCGGCCACTTGATGGCGATGGAAGGCGACACCGTCCATCCCAAGGGCAAGTACGTGGTGGCGCTGAACAAGCTGGCCATCGACCGCTTCAACCCGGTCGGCCCGCTGCATCCGCAGAACCATCAGCTGATCGACGCGTCCAACGACAAGATGCAGTTGCTCTATGACATGCCGCTGCCGCTGGGCGAGCCGCACTACGCGGTTGCCATCTCCGCCGACAAGCTGAAGCCGCATATCCGCTACCCGCACGGCACCGACTCGCGGACCGAGGAAAAGCATCCCGCGTCCGTCCGCGCCGGCTCCGAGCGTATCGAGCGGAAGCCCGGCAAGGTCGAGGTGTTCGGTTCGGTGATCCGGTCGCACATCACCCCGGAAATCATCGAGGTGACCGAAGGCGACGAAGTCACCGTGCACCTGACCAACCTGGAGCGTGCTCAGGACGAAACCCACGGCTTCGCCGTGTCCAAGCACAACGTCAACCTGTCGCTCGAACCGGGCAAGACGGCTTCCGCCACCTTCAAGGCCAACAAGGCCGGCGTGTATCCGTACTACTGCACCGAGTTCTGCTCGGCGCTGCACCTTGAGATGGAAGGCTACCTGCTGGTTCAGCCGGCCAACTATAAGGCCGCGGAGACCGCCAAGGCCAAGGAAGGCGTCGCCTATACCCAGAAGGACTACGACGGCCGCGTGAAGGCCAACGTCGATACCCAAAAGGTCATCGACAGCGTGGTCGGCTACATCACCAGCGTCAACTACAAGGACTTCCCGCCTGTGGTCGCCCTGGTCGAGGACGCCACCGATCAGCTGAACTTCGCCAAGGGCGCCAAGGAAAAGTCGGAAGACTTCGCCAAGAAGGCCGATTGGCAGAACGCCATGCTGTGGGCGGAACAGTGGTTCCAGTACCAGGTCAAGGCCGCCGACATCGGTCTGCGTGCCAAGACCTACCTCGAGCAGCACGGGGCCAAGAAGGTCCAGTAAACCTCGAGAACACAGTCACCGTTTGACGGCGGGGGGCGGAGCGATCCGTCCCCCGTTTGTCAAAGAACCAGGAGGACGTGATGCAGATCAAATTCGTGCGACGGTCAATCGCCGTGGCCTCCCTGCTGGGAGCCATGGCCGCCGCGCCGGCCCTCGCCGCCGACGGCAAGCAATTGTATGAGGAAAAAGGCTGTTCCGCCTGTCACGGCGAAGACGCCGCGACGCCGCTGCAAGAGGGCTATCCCCGCCTTGCCGGCCAGAACCCGGATTACCTGTTCAACCAGTTGAAGGACATCAAGTCCGGGGCGCGGGCCAACGGCCAGACCACCGACACCATGAAGCCCATGGTCGAGGAGATGGAGGAGGGCGACATGCGCGCTCTCGCCGACTTTCTCGCCACGCTGCCGCGCCCCAAGACCGCTGACGCGGGGCATCCGGCCAAGAAGCTCTATACCACAAAGACCTGTATCGCCTGCCACGGCAAGGACGGCGCAAAGCCGATCCTGAAGACCTATCCGGCGCTGGCCGGCCAGGACAAGGCCTACCTGATCGCCCAGGCCAAGGACATCCAGTCCTCGACCCGCACCAACGGCGGGTCCAACGCCATGCAGCCGGTCATGCATCTGGTCAGCGACGAAGATTTGGCGGCGATCGCCGATTTCTTAGCCAACGTCAAGTGACGACGGGGGCAGGGGGGATAAGATTTATCTAAAGAATTCGAAGTCTGGAGAGCGCATTATGAAGACCATTTTCAAGGCGATGGCGGTCACGCTGGTTGCTACGGCCGCCTTGGGAACCGCCTGGGCTGGTCCGATGGACAAGCCTAAGCAGGGCAAGCTTCTGGGGGACAAGGATTACGAGTGGAACGCCAATGGCGGCGAGAAGGACGAGGCCGAACACCTCACTCCCGACCTTGCCAACGGCCGTGAGGTCTACGAAGTGTGTGCCGCCTGCCACCTGCCGGAAGGCTGGGGTCAGACCGACGGTACCTTCCCGCAGCTTGCCGGCCAGCACCCCAAGGTGATCATCAAGCAATTGGCCGACATCCGCGCTCTGAACCGCGACAACCCGACCATGTATCCCTTCGCATTGCCCGACCAGATCGGTGGTCCGCAGGCCATCGCCGACGTCTCGGCCTACATCCAGAAGCTCAAGATGAACCCCGAACCGGGCATGGGCGACGGCAGCGACCTTGAACACGGCAAGAAGCTGTACAAGGAAAATTGCGCCCGCTGCCACGGTGACCACGGTCAGGGTGACAACGATAAGTACTATCCGCGTCTGGAAGGCCAGCACTACAACTACCTGATGCGCCAATACCAGTGGATCAAGGAAGGCAAGCGCCGCAACGCCAACCCGGACATGGTCAAGCAGATCCAGTGGATGACCGAGCGTGACACCAAGGCGGTGTTGGACTATGTCTCGCGCATCAAGCCGCCGGCCGATAAGATCGGCGTCAAGGGCTGGAAGAATCCTGATTTCGAATAAGTCCGTCCGGGACCGCCCGTTCCACGCGGACGGGCGGTCCACCTTTTCTTTCCGACATGCGAGGTTGCCATGCAATGCCAGGACAGGGGCCGTG
>NZ_JAAIYP010000004.1 GCF_011022235.1 Magnetospirillum aberrantis SpK
AAAATAATTCGACACGCCCCCGTCAAACCGGGTCCTTGGACTTGCCGATCCGTTCGAGGAAAGCGACCGCCATGGCCTTGTAGAAGGGTTCGGGACAGATCAGCTTGGACACGCCA
This sequence comes from Magnetospirillum aberrantis SpK, assembly GCF_011022235.1. Classification (GTDB taxonomy): domain Bacteria; phylum Pseudomonadota; class Alphaproteobacteria; order Rhodospirillales; family Magnetospirillaceae; genus Magnetospirillum; species Magnetospirillum aberrantis. The sequence continues at coordinate 117 of NZ_JAAIYP010000004.1, forward strand.
TAGGCGATGACCGAGGTGGTCAGCAAGGGAATGGTCATGTTGCTGTTGTCGGTCATCTCGAGGACGATGACCACGGCGGTGATCGGCGCCTGCACCACGCCGGAGAAATAGCCGACCATGCCCAGCAGCACCAGGACCGCCGCCGGCGTCCCCACCAGCCAGCGCCCCCATTCCGCGCCGATGCCGGCACCGATGGACAGCGATGGCGCGAAGATGCCGCCGGGTATCCCCGAGAGATAGGACGCCATGGTCGCCAGCATCTTTTCCAGAGCGAAGCCGAGGGGCGGCGCGGCGCCGTGCAACGCCTGCGCCGCCTGTTCGTAGCCGGTGCCATAGGTGGCCCCGCCCGAAGCCAGGCCGATCAACGCCAGCACCAGCCCACACGCCGCCGCGAAGCGTTCCGGGTATCGGGCCTTGAAGCGCCCGACCGGCCCCGGTAAGCCCCGCCGCCCGGCCAGGATCAGCGACTGGCTGAAAATGCCGCCCAACAGGCCGCCACTGACACCGCAGGCCAGGACCGCCACCCAAGCCTGTCCCAGTTCCATGCCTGCGTCGGCATGGCCGAAATAATGATAATTGCCGACCAAGGCCAACGAGGTGATACCGGCCAGGATCACCGCCGTCAGCACCAGGCCGTTGGTTCGGGCCTCGAACGAGCGGCTCAGTTCCTCGATGGCGAACACCACGCCGGCCAGCGGCGTGTTGAACGCCGCCGCCACCCCGGCAGCGCCGCCGGCCAGGATCAGCCCGCGCTGGATCTCGCGGCGGGTCAGCCGTACCCAGCGGCCGAGGTCGTGCATGATGGCGGCCCCCACCTGGACCGTCGGCCCCTCACGCCCGACCGAGGCACCGCAGCACAAGGCCAGGAGCGTCAGCAGGATCTTGCCCAGGGCCAGACGCAGCGACAGCACCTTGCCACGGGCCTTCTGGTCGGAGATTTCGAGTGCAGCGATGGTTTGGGGAATACCGCTGCCTTCGGCACCGGGGAACACCCGGCGTGTCAGCCACAGGGACAGCCATAACCCCGCCGGTGTCAGCACCAGCACCACCAGCGGACTGAAGGACAGCAGGACGTGGAAGGCTTGGTCGGCCAGGGTCGCGGCACGGGCGAAAGCCACCGCGACCAGCCCCACCGACAAGGCGCCACCCCAGAACACCGCGCGGCGCAGCCATAGCCAAGACGAATACCGAAAACGGCGCGAGGACAGAAAACGGGCTTCGATACGCATGAGAGCCGTTTTTATGCGAACAGGCCGCGCAAGACCAGCACGACAACCGAGCCATGTGCCAAACGGGCATCATCCCCGGCAGCAGCGGGAACCGCTATCAGCGCATCATCAGCCGGAGCACCAGCACCTCGAGGCATTTGGCGCCGTTCGGGTCCTTGCGCACCGCGTCCAGCGCCACCGCCTTGATGGTGGCGGCGGGATTGCCGCGAGAGAACTCCTCCCAGGTCATGGCCGACAGGGTTTGGGAAATCTCGTTCGAAACCTTCTTGTTGATGCTGGTCTGTTCGGCGAAGACCGCGCTCAGTTCCATGTTGACCGTGTGGAACAGGCCGTCGGCATCCCAGAACTCGATGACGATGGAGGGCAGCTTGACATAGATCTCGCCATTGCCGCCGCCACCCGAGGCCTGGGCCGACGACGCGGCCGCCAGCACCGGCAACGCCGCCAGGAAAGCGCGGCGGGACAGTATCGCCATTGCCGTCAGTCCTCGTCCAGGGCCAGGGTGACCTGGGCCTCGGCCAGTTCCGCCCCCATCAGACGGATGTTGCCCAGCAACGCGCCGACGATGACCCGCACCCCCTTGGGGGCCTGTTCCAGTTGCTCGGTCAGCCGGTCCTTGCCGATCACCACACAGGCGGTTTCCGCCTCGGCCACGGCCGAGGCCATGCGCGGCTGGTCGTCGATCAGCGCCATCTCGCCGAAGATGCCGCCCTGGATCACCGTGCCCAAATCGACGCGCCGCCCCTTGACCGTCTTGAAGATGGCGACCCGGCCGTATTCGACCACATAGGCCTCGGTCCCGGGCTCCCCCTCGGCGAAGATCGGGGTGCCGGGCTCGAACACACGCCGGCGCGCGTTGCTGGGTTGGTTCATGGCTGCCCTCCTCAGGCGCGGCGCCGGGCCGAGAAGTTCTTGGGCACCAGGATGGTGCTTTGCACCGGGGCGATGCCGTCGGTGCCGGGAAAGTCGATGGTGTAATGCAGCCCCCGGCTTTCCCGACGCTGCAACGCCGAGCGCACGATCAGGTCGGCGACCATGGACAGGTTGCGCAGTTCCAGAAGGTCGCTGGTGACGCGGAACCCGCCGTAATATTCCTCGATCTCGGACAGCAGCAACTTGACGCGGTGCTTGGCCCGTTCCAGCCGCTTGGTCGAGCGCACGATGCCCACATAATCCCACATGAAACGGCGCAGTTCGTCCCAATTGTGGGCGACCACCACTTCCTCGTCGGAATCGGTGACCCAGCTTTCGTCCCAGGCCGCCAGCACCGGCGGCGGCGGGATGTCGGCCAGACGGGTGGAAATGTCCTCGGCCGCCGCCGCGCCGTAGACCAGACATTCCAGCAACGAATTGGAAGCCAGACGGTTGGCCCCGTGCAGGCCGGTGCACGCCACTTCGCCGATGGCATAAAGACCATCCACGTCGGTATGGCCGGTACGGTCGGTCAGGACCCCGCCACAGGTGAAATGCGCCGCCGGCACCACCGGGATCGGTTCCTTGGTCATGTCGATGCCGTATTTCAGGCACTCGGCATGGATGTTGGGGAAATGGGCGGTGATGAACTCGGCCGGTTTGTGGCTGATGTCCAGGAACACGCTCTTGCAGCCCAGGCGCTTCATGACGTCGTCGATGGCCCGCGCCACCACGTCGCGCGGCGCCAGTTCGCCACGCGAATCGTATTCATCCATGAAGCGGGTGCCGTCGGGCCGCAGCAACTGCCCGCCCTCGCCGCGCACCGCCTCGGAAATCAGGAAGGACTTGGCCTGGGGATGGTAAAGGCAGGTGGGATGGAACTGGCTGAATTCCATGTTGGCGATGCGGCAACCGGCACGCCAGGCCATGGCGATGCCGTCGCCGGTGGAACCGTCGGGGTTCGAGGAATAGAGGTAGACCCGCGAGGCACCGCCCGAGGCCAGCACCACGGCACGCGCCGCCAGCGTGCTCACCGTGCCGGAATGGCGGTCAAGCGCGTAGGCGCCGACACAACGGCCCAGGCGGTTGCCGCCCAGACGCTCGCGGATCAGGTCGATGGCGTTGTGATGTTCGAAAATCTCGGCGCCCGATTCGCGCAGCCGCTCCATCAACCCGGTCTGCACCGCACGGCCAGTGGCGTCGGCGGAGTGAATGACGCGCCGGTGCGAATGTCCGCCCTCGCGGGTCAGGTGGTAGGCGCCGTCCTCGCGGTCGAACATCACCCCCTTGGCGATCAGCCATTCGATGGCCGAACGGGCGTTCTCGACGACAAACCGCACGGTGTCCAGGTTGCACAGGCCGGCACCGGCGACCAAGGTGTCGGCGATGTGGTTCTCCGTGGAATCGATGGCGTCCAGGACGGCGGCGATGCCGCCTTGGGCGTACATGGTGCTGCCTTCCGACAGCGGCCCCTTGGCCAACACGGCGACACGGGCGCGGGGCCGCGCCTCAAGCACCCTGAGCGCCACCGACAACCCGGCCGCGCCCGAACCAATCACCAGAAGATCATAAGCCATGGGAAACGAACTCCCGTCGTTCTTCCTGGGCCGACGGGGCCGTGATCAGCCCTGTCGGACCGTCATTGCCCCGAAGCGTCAGCTCCAGTCCAGGCCGATATCCACCGCCGGGGCCGATTGCGTGATACGGCCCACCGACACGAAGTCGACGCCGGTTTCGGCGATGGCCCGGATGGTGTCCAGGTTGACGCCGCCCGACGCCTCGGTCTTGCAGCGTCCGGCCACCAACGCCACCGCCCGACGCAGCACGTCGGGCCCCATGTTGTCGAGCAGCACGATGTCGGCACCGGCCTCGACCGCTTCGGCCACCTGTTCCAGCGTGTCGCATTCCGCCTCGACGTTGGGCAGGCCGGCAAGCTTGGCCGCACGGACCGCCGCGCCGACGCCTCCACACACGGCGATGTGGTTGTCCTTGATCAGGACGCCGTCATAAAGCCCCATGCGGTGGTTCCTGGCGCCGCCGCACAAGGTGGCGTACTTGGAAAGCCTGCGCAGGCCAGGAATGGTCTTGCGGGTGTCGAGCAGCGTGCAGCCGGTGCCCTTGATGCGGTCGGCATACTGCCGGGTCAGGGTGGCGATGCCGCTCAGCAATTGCAGCAGGTTGAGCGCGGTGCGCTCGGCGGTCAGCAGGCCGCGGGCCGGGCCTTCCATTTCCGCCAGGACGGTTCCGGCCGCCACCTCCTCGCCGTCGCTGACGCGGGGCGTGAAACGGGCCTCGGGCACCACCATGCGAAACGCCTCGGCCGCCACCGGCAGACCGGCCACCACCATGGAATGGCGCGCCTGCATCACCCCCTTGAAGCGCAGATCGGCGGGAATCACCGTCACCGAGGTGATGTCGCCGCGCTCCCACCCCAGGCCGCCGGTATCCTCGTCCAGGCTGGACTGGATGACGCGGCGGGCGTCGGACAGGTCGAATTCGAACGACATCTCATTTGCTCCCGGTGGACATGGGGACCGACGCGGACATTTCCAGCATGCGCTCCAGCGGCTTGAGCGCCCGCACCCGCAACTCCTCGGGCACGGTCAGCGCCGGGGCGGCGTTGGCCATGGCCAGATAGATCTTTTCCAGCGTGTTGCGGGCCATGAACGGGCAGTCGGCGCACGACGCGCAGGCACCGTCGGCGAAGGGCGCGGGGATGAAGGTCTTGTGCGGCGCCGCCTTGGTCATCTGGTGGATGATGTGCGGCTCGGTGGCGATGATGAACTCGGCGGCGTCGGTTTTCACCACGTAATCCAGGATTCCCTTGGTCGAGCCGACATAATCGGCGTGGGCGACCACCGCCTCGGGGCATTCGGGATGGGCGGCGACCAGGGCGTTGGGATGGCGCACCTTGAGCTTGACCAGTTCCTTTTCCGAAAACTGTTCGTGGATCAGACAGCTTCCCGGCCACAACGTCATCTCACGCCCGGTCTTGCGCGCGATATAGCCGCCCAGATGACGGTCGGGCGCGAACAGGATCGGCTTGTCCTTGGGCAGGGCGTTGACGATCACCTCGGCGTTGGAGGAGGTGACGATCACGTCCGACAGCGCCTTGATGTCCGCCGAACAATTGATGTAGGTGACCGCGATATGGTCGGGGTGCTTGGCCCGGAACGCGGCGAACGGCTCGGGCCGGCACGATTCCTCGAGCGAGCATCCGGCTTCGGCGTCGGGAATCACCACGATCTTGCCGGGGCTCAGAATCTTCGCCACCTCGCCCATGAAGCGCACCCCGCAAAACACGATCATGTCGGCATCGGTGGCCGCCGCCTTGCGCGACAGATCCAAGGAATCGCCGACGAAATCCGCCAGGTCCTGGATTTCCCCATCCTGATAGTAATGCGCCAGGATGATCGCGTTCTTTTCGCGGCGCAGACGGTCGATTTCCGCCACCAGGTCCAAGGTTGGGTCGATGTCGGCCTCGGTCATGGCGTCGGCGGCGGGCAAAACAACGGTATCAGTCATCGGCGTTCGTTCTTTCGGACATCGGGCCTTGCGGCGGAGCGGGGCGGAAGCTCCTGAGAGATGAATTGAGAAGTAAGAGCGAATTTCGCCGCCAAGCGCAAGCCATCACGCACGAAGACAAACGCAAGGCCGTTTGGCGGAAAAGCCGTCACACCCTGCCAAGGTCATACGGTGGTATGCCCATAGAACGAATTCCCCCGCTTGCCGCGATGCCGCATTATTCCAGGGAAGTAGAGGGAAGGATTGCGATCATGGCAGTCTTGATGCAAGCGGATGGTGCGACGTCGCCCCTGATCGTGGTGATCGAGGACGAATCCATCGTGCTTGCCGGATATCAGATGCTGTTCGAAAGCTGGGGCTATCGGGTGGTTGCCGCCCCCAGCACCGAGGAGGCGCTGAAGCTTTTACGCGACAGCCATGTCCGGCCCGACTTCATCCTGGCTGATTACCGCCTGAAGGAAGGCAACACCGGAACCGAGGCCATCCAGACCCTGCGCAGCGCCTTTGGCGCCGGCATTCCCGGCGTCCTGGTCACCGGCGACACCGCCGTCGACCGTCTGCGCACCGCCGCCGCCAGCGGTCTGCCCATCCTGCACAAGCCGGTCAACGGCCGCCAGTTGCTGGACATCCTGCAACGTTCGCTGGGCGCCGCCGCCTAGGATTCCCCTCTCAGCCTCAGCCCTTCCAGCAATTCGACGCGGCGGCGCAGGTCGGCGATCTGCGCGTCGAGCGCGTTGCTTTCCAAGGCATTGCGCAAAGCCTCGGTCACCCAGGCGCCCACCGTGCGCCCCTCCGTCTTGGCCCGTTCGACCACGGCCCGCCGCACGTCGTCGGGAATGCCGCGGACCGCCCAGACCATCTCGCTTTTTTGTTCGTTCGTCATGACAGAATTCTTCGCCAGACCACAGTTGTTACGCACAGGCCACACATGCGCCACAAGCGATTACCATCGATTGTGAACAGCATTACTGATGCCGTAGAAAAAATATAGGGGTAACAACTTAGGAACCGCTCGTCATTCCGAGGTAGAAGGCGCCTTACATACTTCTTTCGGAGTAAAGAACTTCATCGCGAACCGACACGGCACGTTATCGGATCCATCGAGAAACCGCTTTATTTTCTAGCTTCTCCGCCGCCGTCTGGACCATCGCGCCACGAGCTTGCGTCCCTCATCCAAAAGAAGGACAAGGCTGGCGACGGCGGTCGCCGTCAGCCACTCGGCGGCGCTCAACGCCGTGGTGTGGAACAGCTCCTGGGCCGGCCCCCAATGCACCGCCAAGGCCTGAAGCCCGACCACCGCCACCAGCGCCAGCCATAGCTTGCGGTTACGGAACATCCGCCGCCCCAGGGCCGATTCCGCGGCGACACGGGCGTTGAACACGTTGAACACCTGGAACAGGACGAAGGTGGTGAAGGCCAAGGTGCGCGCTTCGATCGGATCGGCGCCTCGGGCCAAGGCCACCCACAACACCCCCAGTGTCCCCACCGCCATGGTGGCGCCATAGGTCGCCAGCCGGATCAGCCGGGGACGCGACAAGATGGCTTCGTCACGGTCGCGCGGATGTTCGCGCATCAAGCCGGCGCGCGGCGGGTCGAAAGCCAGGGCCAGGGCCGGGGGACCATCCATGATGATGTTGACCCAAAGGATCTGGATGGGGTGGAACGGCACCGGCATGCCCAGCAACGGCGCGGCGAACACCGCCAGCAACGCGCCGACATTGGTCGACAACTGGAAGCGGACGAACTTGATGATGTTGTCGTAGATGGTGCGGCCTTCCTGGACCGCGCGCACCACGGTGGAGAAGTCGTCGTCGGTCAGCACCATGGTCGCCGCCTCGCGCGTCACGTCGCTGCCGGTGCGGCCCATGGCGACACCGATATGGGCGCGCTTGAGCGCGGCGGCGTCGTTGACCCCGTCGCCGGTCATGGCCACCACATGCCCCCGGCGCCTGAGCGCGGCGACGATCCGCACCTTGTGTTCGGGGGCGACGCGGGCGAACACGGCGATGGAATCGATCCGTGCGGCCAGTTCCTCCTCGTCCATGGCGTCGAGTTCCGGGCCGGTCACCACCTCGCCGTCCACTCCCAGCGAACGGGCCACCGCGGCGGCGGTGACGCGGTGGTCGCCGGTGATCATCTTGACGGCGATGCCGGCACGCCGACATTCGGCCACGGCATCCTTGGCCGCCGGCCGGGGCGGGTCCATCAGCCCAACCAAAGCGGTCAGCACCAGACCGCCGCGCGCCGCCGTCAGCGGGTCGGCCAGGGCGGCTTCGTCCACCTCGGCCTCGGCCAGGGCCAGCACCCGAAGCGCCCGCGCCCCCAGCCGCTCGACCTCGGCCCGCAACATGGCCCGGTCGCCATCGGTCAATGGCCGGTCGCCCTCTGGCCCACGCACCGCCACCACATGCTCCCCGATCACATCGGGCGCCCCCTTGGCGCACAGCAGCAAGCGGCCGTCGGTCTCGCGGCGGTGAACGGTCAGCATCAGCTTGCGTGCCGAATCGAACGGCAACTCCGCCACACGCGGCCATGTGGCGTCGATTCCGGCTTTTTCCGCCAACACCCGAAGCGCCCCTTCGGTCGGGTCGCCGACCAGAGTCCAGCCTTCGGGACCGTTGTTCAACCGGGCATCGTTGCACAGCGCGCCGGCCCGCAAACAGGCAGCCAACGACGGCACCGCGCCATGCGGGTCGTCGGGCATGACGCGGCCGCGCGGCACATAGCCCTCGCCCTCGACCCGGAACCGGCGGCCCAGGGCCCATCCCGCCCGCGCCGTCATCTGGTTGAGCGTCAGCGTGCCGGTCTTGTCGGAGGCGATCACCGTGGTCGAGCCCAAGGTCTCGACCGCCGCCAGCCGTTTGACGATGGCACCCTTGCGCGCCATGCGCGCCATGCCGATGGCCAAGGTCACCGTCACCACCGCCGGCAAGCCTTCGGGAATGGCCGCCACCGCCAACGCCACGGCGGTCATGACCGTGTCGGTCAAGGGCGCGCCGCGCGCCAGCCCCATGACCAGGATCACACCGACCACCACCCCCGCCACCAACGCCAGCCGGCGCCCCAACTGGTCCAGCCGCGCCTGAAGAGGGGTGCCGCCATCGATCGCGACATCGAGCAGGCCGACGATCCGGCCCATTTCGGTAGCGGCACCGGTGGCGGTCACCAGCATCTCGCCACGTCCGCGCGTCACCACCGTATTCATGAACGCCAAATTGCTGCGGTCGCCCAGGGCGGCACCAGGATCGGCCAGGACGCCCACATCCTTGGCGGTAGCCAGCGATTCCCCGGTCAGGCTGGATTCGTCAACCTCGATCCCGTACGCCACCACCAGCCGGCCGTCGGCCGGGACCCGGTCTCCGGCCTCGAGCAGCACCAGGTCTCCCGGCACCAGGGTTTCGGCCGCCACCTCGCGCGTTTCGCCGTCGCGGCGTACCCGCGATTGCTGGGCCAGCATGGATTTGAGCGCGTCGAGAATCCGTTCCGCGCGATATTCCTGATAGAAGCCCAAGGAGGCGTTGAACAGCACCACCACCACGATCACCGCCATGTCGGTGGTGTCGCCGATCATCCCCGCCAGCACGCCGGCCGCCAGCAACACCAGCGTCAGCAGGCTTTTGAATTGCGCCAGAAACAACCGCCATGCCGGCTTGCCCGGCTTTTCGGGCAAGGCGTTGGCGCCGAACCGGGCGCGGCGACGGCCGACCTCGTCCGAGCCAAGGCCGCGATCAAGGTCGCTGTCCAGCCGTTGGCAGGCTTCGGCGACATTCAAAAGATGCCAGGACGGTTCGCGCATGCTCGCCCCTCTCGCCTCCCGATCTCCACAGGATAAGCCCTGGGCCAAAGCCGGCAACAGCGGAGTTGCGAGGGCTGGAGAGCCGAGAGCGCGGAGCCTGCGGCAAGAAACGCCTTGTGCCTTGCGTTTTTCGCCCCAATGTCATGATGCATCGACGATGCATGTTGATACCATGGGGAGACATACAGCCAGGGAGGACGCCATGAAGAGCGACTGGTTGCCCGAAGCCGTGCTGGCCCTTGCCTTTGTCGTCGCGTTGGTGGCGCAGTCGGCCCAAGCTTTCCCCTGAAGCTTACGCGCCGAACGCGATGCCCGGTTCCAGAGCTCAGGCTCAGGAACCGACCTCGGGGGCCGTCAGGCCCAGTTGCGAGGCCGCCACCACCGCGCGCGTGCGGTTATTGACATTCAGCGCCTTGAGAATGGCGGTGACGTGCAGCTTGACCGTGCCTTCGGCCAGTTGCAGCACGCGGGCGATTTCCTTGTTGGACTTGCCCTGGCCCAAAAGCGCCAGCACCTCGCGCTGACGCGGGGTCAGGAACGACACCGCGTTCTCATTGGCCACCGGGCCCAGGGAATCGCCTTGCGGGTTGCCCTGTTCCAGCAAGGCCGGCGGCAGATAGACGCCGCCCGACAGCACCAGCTTGAGCGCCGACAGCATCACCCGCGACGACGACGTCTTGGGAATGAAACCCGCAGCCCCCATGTTGACCGCCTGCAACACGTGACGACGGTCGTCGGACGCCGACAGCACGATCACCGGCACCTGGTCGGACAGCATGTCCTTGAGCCGCTGCAAGCCCTCGTTCCAGCTCATGCCCGGCATGTTGAGGTCCAGCAGCACGATATCCATGTCGGGATGCGCGTCGACGGCGGCCACCGCCTGGGGAAAATCGCAGGCTTCCACGATCGTCAACTCGCCGCCCAGCTGGTCCAGCACATGACGCAGTCCGTCGCGGAACAATTCGTGGTCGTCGGCAATCAGAATCTTCATCGCTTCCACCGTCAACTTTGTCGCCCGACCGTCGCGGAACCGGTTTCCCGGAGACATCCCCGGCGGCGCCTTCCCCGGCAGCCATGGTGTCAGCTGCGCACGGCGACGTCACCAGGAAAAAGCCCGCCCGGACATGGCGATTCCGCCGTTCCGGCCTCTCCCGACTTCTGCAAAATAAGCCGCCCCCTATCGAATGCAATACGAAACCCGAAAAGCGTTCTATTTCCATACCATGGACATAAAATCGGATCAGAAAAGGTTATATCCATGGAGCAAGAAGAGGTACATTTCATCAAACAATGACTATAAGCTTGTCTTTGGCTGGTGCATTCATGGGAGGACACCATCCCCGGATTTGCCACGGTTGCGCCACACCCTTCCGATCACATTTCTCTTCCATGAGTGGGGGTGATTGGCGTACAGACGCCTCCCCCCTGGATCTTACGATCGGGAAACCGGAGAAAAACAAGATGGCACGACGCGAAGTGGCCGTCGGACAACGATATCAGCCCACGGAATCCACCGCCCAATGGGAGGTCCGGGAACTGACCCGCGACGCCGAGGGCATCGTCCACGCCCGCATGGTCAAGGTGGGCGACCCCACCGCGCTGAAGATGATTTCGGCCTTGGCGTTGCGGGACAGCAAACTCTATCGCCTGATGGCGGAACCCGCCGACGACGACACCCCCTGAGAGCCCCCCTGAATCGAGACGCCCCTGAAACAGGTCGGCTGAAATACACAGGCCGCCGGGAAGGTTCCCGGCGGCCTGGCTGTATGGGGCGCCCCCGGATGGGTGGGGGAGGAGAGCGCCGCCGTTTTGCCGCCGAAGGGGGGAAAGGGGGCGGCAACGTCTTGTCGACGCCTCCACTATGACAAAGCCCGCCCCCAGCGAACACTGTTCTTCCGCTGTAACCCACTGGGGCGAAAGAGGCATGCCGCCCCCCGAGATCGATCCGAAAGAAGGGGAGAGGTAATACCAGCGGAGAAGCCCGGTCATGCCGACTTTCCGAGAAATCCCGAACGCCCTCCCCGTCCTGCTTCATGTCCTCCATGGAAAGACGAGGGAATTTCGCATTCAACAAAATTTCCTCTGAACCAAATTAAATATAAATGACGTCACATGAAATTCACGCGCTACCTTTAAGGGTGGGCGCAGCCTTATTTTTATTTCATACGCCGACACCTTCATATAGCATCTTACTTTCAATAAAAGCGCCAAGGTGCCCACCTGAACGCCGGAACTTGGAAATTCATTTTGCCGCCACACCCAAGGTGTCTTGCCGTTTTCGGGGCTGGATTCGACTTCGCAGGTGTGCAATATGGACGACGTCAGAATTCGGCAGGCATTCCGCCCAACAGACGCCCCGTGCCCTCTGGCATTTCCGCCTTGGGGCTGGTCGGCTGGTGCCGTGTCGTTACCCACGTGGAGGAAGAAATGACTGTTCGTGTAGGCATCAACGGGTTCGGCCGCATCGGGCGCATGGTGTTCCGTGCCGCCACCAAGCACTACCCGGAACTGGAAATCGTGGCGATCAACGATCTGCTTGATCCCGAGTATCTGGCCTACATGCTGAAGTACGATTCGGTGCACGGCCGCTTCGACGGCGAGATCGCGGTTGACGGCACCACCTTGATCGTCAACGGCAAGAAGATCCGCCTGACCGCCGTCAAGGATCCGGCCGAGCTGAAGTGGGGCGAGGTCGGCGTCGACGTGGTCATCGAATCCACCGGCCTGTTCCTGACCAAGGAAGCTTGCGAGAAGCACATCGCCGCCGGCGCCAAGAAGGTCGTGCAGTCGGCCCCGTCCAAGGACGACACGCCGATGTTCGTCTATGGCGTCAACCACGAGACCTATGCCGGCCAGGCCATCGTGTCGGCCGCGTCGTGCACCACCAACTGCCTGGCCCCGGTGGCCAAGGTGCTGAACGACAATTGGGGCGTGAAGCGCGGCCTGATGACCACCGTGCACGCCGCCACCGCCACCCAGAAGACCGTGGACGGCCCGTCCATGAAGGATTGGCGCGGCGGCCGCGGCATCCTGGAAAACATCATCCCCAGCTCGACCGGCGCCGCCAAGGCGGTGGGCAAGGTCCTGCCGGCCCTGAACAAGAAGCTGACCGGCATGAGCTTCCGCGTGCCCACCTCGGACGTTTCGGTGGTCGACCTGACCGTCGAATTGGAAAAGCCCGCCAAGTACGAAGACATCGTCGCCGCCATGAAGGCCGCCTCGGAAAGCGCGCTCAAGGGTGTGCTCGGCTTCACCGCCGAGAAAGTGGTCTCGACCGATTTCGTCGGCTGCCCGCTGCCGTCGATCTTCGACGCCGAAGCCGGCATCCAATTGGACGAGACCTTCGTCAAGGTGGTGTCGTGGTACGACAACGAATACGGCTATACCTGCAACATGCTGCGCTTCGTGCAGTTCGTCGCCACCCACTAAGGGCCAAGGGGGACACCCATGTTCCGCACCATCGACGCCTTTGACGTCAAGGGCAAGCGGGTGCTGGTCCGTGCCGACCTCAACGTCCCGGCAAAGGACGGCAAGGTCACGGACACCACCCGCATCGACCGCTCGGCGGCCACTCTGAAAGAGCTGGCCGACAAGGGCGCCAAGGTCATCGTGCTGACTCATTTCGGCCGCCCCAAGGGGCGCGACGAGAAGTATTCGCAGAAACTTCTGGTCGAGCCGCTGGCCAAGGCGGTGGGCAAGCCCGTCGCCTGGGCCGACGACTGCATCGGTCCCGAGGCCGAGGGTGTCATCGCCGGCCTCAAGGACGGTGACATCGCGCTGTTGGAAAACGTCCGCTTCCATCCCGAGGAAGAGAAGAACGAGCCGTCCTTCGCCAGCAAGCTGGCCGATCTGGGCGACCTCTACGTCAACGACGCCTTCTCGACCGCGCACCGCGCCCACGCCTCGACCGAAGGTCTGGCCCACATCCTGCCGGCCGCTGCCGGCCGGTTGATGCAGGCCGAGCTCGAGGCCCTGGGCCGTGCGCTGGGAGCCCCGGAAAAGCCGGTGGCCGCATTGGTCGGCGGCGCCAAGGTCTCCACCAAGCTGGATCTGCTGGGCAATCTGGTGGCCAAGGTGGATTACCTGATCATCGGCGGCGGCATGGCCAACACCTTCCTGTTCGCCATGGGCAAGCCGGTGGGCAAGTCGCTGTGCGAAAAGGAAATGGCCGACACCGCACGGGAAATCCTGGAAAAGGCCAAGGCCGCCCATTGTCACATCGTCCTGCCGGTCGATGCGGTGGTGGCCGGCGAGTTCGCCGAGAACGCGCCCAACAGCGTGGTGTCGGTGGACGCGGTGCCCGAGGACAAGATGATCCTGGACGCCGGCCCGGCCAGCGTCGAGACAATCATCGACCGCCTGGGCGGCTGCAAGACCCTGGTGTGGAACGGCCCCTTGGGCGCGTTCGAGATCGCCCCCTTCAACGCGGCGACCGACGCCGTGGCGCAGGCGGCGGCGGAGCGCACCACCCAAGGCAAGCTGTTGACCGTGGCCGGCGGTGGCGACACCGTCGCGGCGCTCGCCAAGGCCGGCGTGGAAGAGAAGTTCTCCTACGTCTCGACCGCCGGCGGCGCGTTCCTGGAATGGCTGGAAGGCAAGACCCTGCCCGGCGTCGCCGCGCTTGAAATCAAGCATGGTGCCGGGTGCGGCTGCGGCGGCCAGCACTAAGCTTGCCCTTCGACGGTATGACGAAGGCGGGGGCCATTTGGCCTCCGCCTTTTTTTGCGCCCTCACTCAGAACAAATAAAACCAGAGGTGGTAACGATTACATGTCATTCATGTGCGTAAGGGAAATGTGACGAAGAAGATTCGTCCCGCCACTGATGACCTCTCGATAAAGAAATTGTGCGTATGTGCGCAACGATACTCCTCGCAAATTCTTACAATTTGTTGGTTTCTCGTTAAGTATATTAGCCGATAAAATTCCCTTGGACGAGCGCACCACCAAAATGTGGGCGCCGGTGGTCATGGGGACTTGCGGATGCAAGCGGGTATCGAACGGCTGAAGACGTTCCGTGCAAGCAAAGGAACGAAGGGGTATGTCGGCGTCGCCTCGGTGATGCTGAATGTCCTTGCTCTCGCCCTGCCGCTGGCGCTGCTGCAAATCTATGACCGCATCATCCCCAACAGTTCGACCGGCACGCTGTTGATCCTGATGGCCGGCGTGGCCAGCGCGGTGATCCTTGAGGCGCTGTTGCGCGTGGCCCGCACCGAAATCGTCGGCTGGGCCGGCGTGAAGTTCGAACACAACGCCGGGTGCGAGGCATTCGGCCGCATCATGGCCACCCCGGCCGACGAGTTGGAACGCATCGGCGCCGGCGAGCTGATCGAGCGCCTTGCCGGTCTCCCCACGGTGCGCGAGGTGTTCTCGGAACAATGGGCACTGATTCTGTGCGACCTGCCCTTCGTGTTCCTGTTCCTGGGCGCTATCGCCTATGTCGCCGGCTGGCTGGTGCTGGCACCGGTGGTCATGCTGGCCGGCTTTGTCGCCTTCGCCTATGTCTCGACCCGCAGCGTCGGCAAGTCGATCACCGATTTCAACACGGTCCGCGACCGTCGCCAGAACTTCAACATCGAGGTCATCCACGGCATCCACGCCGTCAAGTCCATGGCCATGGAAGGCCAGATGATCCAGCGCTATGCCCGCCTTCAGGAAAGCGTGGCACGGGCCAACCACATGGTGGTCCAGGGCAATTCCAAAGCGCTGGCGGTGGGACAGGCGTTCTCGCAATTGCTGACCCTGGTGGTGGTGGTGGGCGGCGGCTGGCTGGTGGTGCGCGGCCATCTGACGGTGGGCGGCCTGTCCGCCTGTACGCTGCTGGCCGGCCGCGCCTTGCAGCCGGTGCAGAAAGCGGTGGCCATGTGGACCCGTTTCCAGACCGCGCGCCTGATGCGCGAGCGGCTGGCCAGCCTGATGGAATTGCCGGGCGAGCCCCGGTCGGACAAGGTGCCGTCGCTCAAGCTCAAGGGTGCCATCACGCTGCGCGACGTGAGCTTCGGCCATGGCGAGGACGGTGACGACCTGTTCCAGGGGCTGTCGCTGGACATCCGGCCCGGCGAGCGCGTGGCCATCGCCGGCGACAACGGTTCGGGCAAGTCGACCTTGCTGCGCCTGATCCTGGGGGTAACCCAGCCCAATTCCGGCGAGGTGCTGATCGACGGCCAGCCGGTCACCTCCTACGACCCGGAGGCGCTGCGCAGCGGCGCCATCGCCTATGTGCCGCAATACAGCGAGTTGTTCCGCGGCACCATCCTCGACAACCTGACCATGTTCCGGCCCCATCTGCGCAAGTCGGCGCTGGCCATCGCCAAGGACCTTGGCTTGGACGAAGTGGTCTACCGTCTGCCCGGCGGCTACGACACCCGCATCGGCGACGGTTCGGCCGAAGCCTTGCCGCGCGGCGTCATCCAGCGCATCGCCGTGGTTCGCGCCCTGGCGCCGCGCCCCGGCATCGTGTTGTTCGACGAAGCCAACGCCAGCATGGACGGCCCCGGCGACGAACAATTGCGCCGCTATCTGGAAAACCTTGATCGCCACTGCACCATGATCCTGGTGACCTTGCGCCCCAGCCTGCAAAAGCTGGGCGACCGCCTGTTGCTGCTCAAGGGCGGCCGACTGGAGCCCAAGGCGCCAAATCCGGCGGCGCCGACCCCGTATCCCGGTGAATCCTCGGCGGCACCGCTCAGGAGGGCCGCGGAATGAGCACGATCCCGGCATCCTCGTTGGGGTGGGGCGGTTTCGTCCAACATGTCGAACTGACCGAGAAACAGGCGGTCGAGGGCGTCCTGGGCGGATTCCGCGCCGTCACCGACCTTGCCGCCTGTGTCCTGCCGCTGTTGCAGGCCCTGCGCTGGGACGGCGATCTGGTCCACGTCGCCGAGGCGTTGCCCCATTTCGCCGACCAGCTCGACCTGACCGACCTGCTCAACGTCATGGCCAATCTGGGTTACGCCAGCGCTTCCGAGCGGCTGTGCCCTTCGGGCCTGGATTCCCGCCTGTTGCCATGCCTGTTCCTGCCCGATGGCGACCACACCATGGCCATGGTGCTGGTGCGGCCCGCCGACGACGGCAGTGAAAAGCTGGTGGTGTTCGACGCCGCGTCGCGTTCCTATCTCACCATCACCGCCCCCGACAGCGTCGGCACGGTCTATCTGTTCCGCCCGCTGGACGAGGACCAGCGGATCGAGATGGAAGAGGCCCCCAAGAACTTCGTGGCCATGATCCTGGGACGGTTCAAGCCGCTGTTCGCCCAGATGCTGTTCACCAGTCTGGCGTCGAACCTGCTGGTGCTGGCGACGCCGCTGTTCATCATGGCCATCTACGACAAGTTCCTGCCAACCGGCGCGTTCGGCATCCTGGGGGCGTTGGTGGCCGGCATCACGGTGGCGGTGGCCGGCGACTTCGCCTTGCGCAACATCCGGGCCCGCATGATCGCCTATATCGGCGCCCGCCTCGACCACCTTTTGGGACTGGCCATCTTCCGCCGGCTGCTGCTGTTGGCGCCGCCTTACACCGAATTGGCCAACCCCAACGCCCAGATCGCCCGGCTGCGCGATTTCGAACTGGTGCGCGAGTTCTTTACCGGCCCCCTGGCCACCACCTTGGCCGAAGCCCCCTTCGTCGTGCTGTTCCTGATGGTCATGGGCATGCTGGGTGGGGCTTTGGTGCTGGTGCCGTCCGGGGCGCTGGTGTTGTTCTTCCTGTTCGCCCACTTCACCCGCCCCTTGGTCGAACGCCGGGTGATGGCATCGACGCGGGCGTCGTCGAAGCGCCAGGAATTCCTGGTCGAGGCGCTGTCCAAACCGCGGGCCATCAAGGAATCTGGGGCCGAGCAGGTGTGGCGTGAACGCTATCGCACGCTGTCCGCCGATGCCGGCCTGAAAACCCATGCCGCCAATCAGGCCCTGGCCATGGTGGCGTCGGTGTCCCAGGCCATGGTGGTGCTGACCGGTCTTCTCACCCTGGGCTGGGGGGTGTTGCGGGTGCTCGACGGCGCCATGACGGTGGGCGGGCTGATGGCGTCGATGATGATGGTGTGGTGGATCCTGCGCCCGCTTCAGACCGCCTTTTCGCTGTTCTCGCAGATCGAGCGGGTCAAGGCTTCGGTCGCCCAGATCAACCGGCTGATGCAGGTGCGCCCGGAACGGACCGGCACCCCGGCGGTACAGTCGCAACCCCGGCTGTCGGGCCGGCTGTCGCTCAACAACGTGTCGCTGCGCTACCACCCCGACGCCGACCCGGCGGTGCTGGGCGTCACCTTCCAGGTGGAGCCGGGCGAGATCGTCGCGCTGATCGGCCCCAACGGCTGCGGCAAGTCCACCGTGCTGAAGCTGCTGTTGGGACTTTACCGGCCGCAGACCGGCGCGGTGCAGCTCGACAACATCGACATCCGCCAGCTCGACCCGGTCGAATTGCGCCGGGCCATCGCCTATGTGCCGCAACAGCCCGAGATGTTCTTCGGCACGGTGGCCCAGAACCTGCGTCTGGTCCGCCCCATCGCCACCGACGAGGAATTGCGCTGGGCCTGCCGCGAGGCCGGGGTGCTGGACGACGTCGAGGCGCTGGAGAAAGGTTTCGAGACCCGGCTGGGCGACGGTCAGACCGAACGCATGTCGTCGTCGTTCCGTCAGCGCCTGTCGCTGGCGCGGGCCTATCTCAAGCGGGCGCCGATCACCCTTTTGGACGAGCCGGCCTCGGGGCTGGACTTCATGGCCGACCGCAACTTCATGGTCACCTTGGAACGCATGCGCGGCCATTCCACCGTGATGCTGGTGACCCACCGCCCCAGCCACCTCAAGCTGGCCGACAAGATCGTGGTGATGCAACAGGGCCAAGTGCGCATGGCCGGCCCGGCCAAGCAGGTGCTCGACCGCCTGCCCGCCGGCTTCTTCTGACGGAATTTCGCGATGACCAACCTCGCCACCAACCAGGCTTCCGCCATCAAGCTGCAAAAGGCGTCGCGTCAGGTGCGCCACCTGGCCCATTTCGCCATCGTCGAGGAAGCCGGCATGTCGGCCATCTCGCGGGCGGCGGTGATCGTGGTCTCGCTGGTGGTGGTCGCCTTCGTCATCTGGGCGTCGCTGATGCGCATGGACGAAGTGGCGACCACTTTCGGTTCGGTGGTGCCGTCGCGGTCGGTGCAGGTGGTCCAGCACCTGGAAGGCGGCATCGTGCGCGAGATCCTGGTCGAGGACCGCGCCATGGTCGAAGCCGGCCAGCCGCTGATCCGTCTCGACCCGGTCCAGGCCTCGGCGGAAATGGAACAGGCGGACAGCCGCCGCGTCGCCCTGATGCTCAAGGCCGAGCGTCTGCGCGCCTTCGTCGACGGCCGCAAGCCCGATTTCGGCAAGGTGTCGCCCAAGTACCAGGGATTGGCCGCCGACCAGATCGACATTCTGCGGGCCGACACCGAACGCTGGCTGTCGCAAGGCAACGTCTTGTTGGAACAATCGGCCCAAAAGCGCGAGGAAGTCGCCGCCGCCGCCGCCCAGGAACGCGCCGTGCGCGACCAGTTGTCGCTGGTGGCGGAAGAGGCGCAGATGCGCGAAACCCTGTACCGTGCCGGCCATACCAGCAAGGTCGACTATTTCGCCGCGCTGCGCCAGAAAGCCGCCATCGAGTCGGAAATCTCGCGCCTTCAGGGACAGCAGCGCACCGCCGGCAAGGCGCTGGAGGAGCTGGAACGCCGCCTCGCCGACCTCGACAACAACCAGCGCCAGGACGCCCTCAAGGACCTGGGCACGGTGACCGCTGAACTGGCCCAGGTGGACGAATCGGTGGCCCGCCTCAAGGACCGCGTCGATCGCCTGGAGTTGGTGTCGCCGGTCCGCGGCTATGTCCAGAACCTTAAGGCCAAGACGGTGGGCGCGGTGGTGCCGGCCGGCGGCCAGATCATGGAAATCGTGCCCACCGACGACGACCTGTTGGTGGAAACCAAGATCAACACCCGCGACGTCGGCCATCTGATGGCCGGGCAAAAGGTGATCATCAAGGTGGCATCCTATGACTTCGTCCGTTACGGCAGCGTTGAAGGCACGCTGAAGTCGGTGTCGGCCACCACCTACCTAGACGAGAAAGACAACACCCCATACTACAAGGGATGGGTGCAGATTGCCCATCCGTGGGTCGGGGACAAGGCCGCCGGCAACACCATCCTGCCCGGCATGACCGTGCAGGCGGACATCGTCACCGGCGAGAAGACGTTGCTGCAATAT
This sequence comes from Magnetospirillum aberrantis SpK, assembly GCF_011022235.1. GTDB lineage: Bacteria > Pseudomonadota > Alphaproteobacteria > Rhodospirillales > Magnetospirillaceae > Magnetospirillum > Magnetospirillum aberrantis. Next base: position 19,794 of record NZ_JAAIYP010000004.1, read on the forward strand.
TTGTTGAAGCCGATCCACGCTTCGGTGGCACAGGCTTTCCACGAACGCTGAGCGGTTCCGGGATTCAGAAGGCGGGCTTTTGGAGGGGATGATGGCGGAAGAGAACCAGAACCAGAGCCAGGACGACGTCACCGACAGCGGTGCCGACCAGAACATCCAGACCCTGCACGCGCTGCATCTGGACGGCAAAGGGGCGCCCACCCTGGACGAGGCCGACGAGCGTTCGCTGAACGAACAGGGCGACATCCGCCCCGAGGACGTCACCGGCAACGCCAACGTGCAAAGCGCCGGCCGCACCACCTTCGAACAGATGGTCCAAGGCGGCATCCAGGAAGCTCCGGTGGTGCCGACCGGCGACAACGTGGTGCCCGATACCGTCACCCCCAGCGAAGGCGACAACCAGGTCGCCGCCCAGTTCGACAACGTCCACCCCGCCTTCACCCCCACCGCCGGCCTGGACGAACCCGACGCCCCCGCCACGCCGGACCAGCCCCCGTCGCCCGACTTCGCCCCACAGGTGACCCCCGACCCGGAAAATCCGATTCCGGCCGGACCGGACGACAACAGCGCGACCTCCGGCGCCCCCGCCCCGGCGGCCTTCGCGGAAACGCTGTCCGAGCCCCCTCTAGCCGAAGATCCCACCCCGGACGAAATCCCCGAGCCGGAAGAGATCATCCCGCGCGTCGCCGACGCCCCGGCGGTGACGGTCCAGACCGCGTCCGGCATCGAGGACACCGACACCCGCCTTGACATCACCGTCGCCACCGCCGACCGGGACGGCGGCAGCGAAACCATTTCCGCCATCACCATCTCGGGCGTGCCCGCCGGCTTCAGCTTCGTCAACGCCGCCGGCCAGACCGTCGGCGTCAACACCGGCAACGGCTCGTGGTCGTTCACCCAGGACCTGTTGCAGGACCTGTATTTGCGCCAGCCCGGCAATTATTCCGGCGACATCACGCTGACCGTGTCGGCGACATCGACCGAGATTTCAGGCGACACCGCCACCACCACCTTGCCGCTTTCCGTGCACGTCGAGGCGGTGGCCGACGCCCCCGGTCTCGACACCCGCGACGCCGCCGGCATGGAAGACCAGCCCATCGCGCTGTCCATCACCGTCGCCAACAACGATACCGGAAACGAGGGCACCGGCGCCTATGCCGCCGAGACCCAGACCGTCTACATCGACCGGCTGCCATCGGGAGCCACCTTGATCGACGGCGCCACCGGACAGGCCATCACCACCCGTCTCGACGACGATCTGGTCGTCGACGGCACCACCATTCCCGCCGGTTCCTACGTGGTCTCCGCCGCGCAGCTGGCCAGCCTTCAGGTGCAATCCGCCCCCAACGACAGCGCCGATTTCAGCCTTGACGTCTGGGCCACCTCGACCGAACCCAGCAACGGGGCCGTCGCCATCACCGGGTTCCAGACCATCGACGTGGACGTCGGCATCGTCGCCCCCACCGTCGATGGCCAAGCCACCGGCCAGGAAGGCAGTTGGACCACGCTTGACCTGTCGGCGACGGTCGAACACGACCTTGCCGGCGACCAGGAAACGCTGACCGTCTATGTCGAGGGGCTGCCCGACGGCGCCGAAATCCGCTTCGCCGACGGCACTGTCCCCACCGCCGTCGTGGTGGACGGCGTCACCCGCTACGACGTCACCGGCCATCTGGATGAGGTTCAGGTGCGCTGGACCGATTCGCGCTCCGACACCGACATGGATCTGACGCTGCGCGGCGTGGTCCACGACACCGACGTCGGCACCGACCGCGAGACGCCCTTGGGCGACACCACCGCGCCCGACTGGAACCAATCCACCGCCACGGTCCACGTCACCGTCCAGGCGGTGGCCGACGGCCCCAGCGAACTTTCGGCCAGCGGCATCGGCGTCGAGGACAAGTGGTTCGACCTCGACATCACCACCGGGCTGATCGACACCGACGACGGCAGCGAGGTGCTGACGGTCCAGGTGGCCGGCCCCGCCGGCTTCCTGTTGGCCGACAAGAACGACACCGACCATCCCTATGCCGGCGTCACCAGCGACGACGGCACCACCGTCACCTACACCCTGAGCCAGGCGCAGTTGGACGGGTTGCAGATGCGGGCCAAGCCCGACAGCGACACCGACATCGCCCTGACCATCAAGGCCACGGCGACCGAAACCGCCACCGGCGACGACCAGGTCGCGCTGGCCGAGAAGTCGCTGACCATCCCGTTGACCGTGACCGTGCTGTCCGACGCCGACACCCCCATCGTGTCGGTGGTCAAGGACACCCAGACCATCGACGAGGACGCGCTGTTCGACCTGTCGAAATCGGTCACCGGCACCTTCAGCGACGGCACCACCCCGACCACCCACGCCGCCGTCAGCGGCGGTTCGGCGGAAAGCGGCAGCACCCTGGGCGGCGACGCCAGCGGCGACGGGTCGGAAACCATCACCTACCGCATCACCGCCAACCAGGATTCGCGCATTTCGCTGGATGGCGGCGCCACCGTCGTCGACTTCCCGGCCGGGTCGTCGGTGACCGTCAACGCCGAGGACATCCGTACCGGGCTGGTCCGTCTGGGCGGGGTCGAGGATTGGGCCAGCAGCGCCGGCACGCCGCACCTGACCTTCAGCGTGGTGACCATCGCCACCGAAGCCACCAACGACGACGCCCTGGAAACCGCCGATCTGGCGCGAGAGACGGTGCGCGAAAGCGCGCCCGCCATCCTGACCATCGCCGTCAACCCGGTGGCCGACGTCGCCACCGCCACGCTTTCGGTGGTGGCCAGCGGTTACGAGGACGGCCTGTCCGGTGCCGCCGACCACACCGCCGGCGTTTCCGGCGGCGGCATCGCCATCACCCCCACCCTGACCCTGTCCGACGCCGACCATTCGGAAACCCCGACCGGCGTGCTGACCATCACCTCGACCGATCCGAACATGATCGCGGGCGAAATCGAGGTCACCGGCGGCACCGTCAGCCGCGTCGACACGGTGGAGAACGGCGTGGTGGTCAAGACGGTGTGGACCGTCGAGGGCGCCGACTACACCACCGCCGACAACGCCACCTTCACCTTCGGCGGCTTGGTGTTCAAGCCCGAGGCCGACAACGATTCCGATCCCAAATTCGATCTGGCCGTCCAGTTCCAGGACAGCGACGGCGGCCCCACCGCCATGGTCCAACTGGCCGACCAGACCGTCACCGTCGCCGCGGTGGCCGACGCCCCCACCTTGTCCACCACCGCGGCCGGCGGCCTGGAATCCGCCAGCGGCCCGGCCGAGATCGCGCTTGCCATCGACGCCAACCTGACCGACGGCGACGGCTCGGAGACCCTCTACGTCTACGTCACCGGCATCCCCGCCGACGCGGCGACCCTGTCGTCCTATGCCCAGGTGGTCAGCGGCGACGTCACCATCGGCGGCGTCACCATTTCCGGCTCGGCCGACACCCCGGTCTACAAGCTGGCGGTGTCCGACCTGGAAAACCTCAAACTGGTGGTGAACCAGGGCTATTCCGAGGACATGCGGCTTACCGTCTACGCCCAGAGCGTCGAAGGCGAAAACGGCGACGTGGCGGTGACCGGACCCAGCGTTCTGGACGTCGATATCGGCGTCCTGGCCCCGACCATCGGCAGCACCGGCCCATTGGCCGGCGCCGAAGACGATTACGTGTCCCTGGCCAGCATCGTCACCCAGCGTCAGGCCGGCGATGCCACCGACAGCCTGAGCGTCTATGTCGAGGGCTTGCCGGACGGCGCCAGCCTGTACAAGCTGGGAGCCGGCGGCACCTATGTCGCGCTTGAACCCGCCGAGTACCAGGACGCCTCGGGCGCCACCCACACCGGTTACGATGTCAGCGCCCTGGTGGGGGCCGATGGTTCGCTGGCGGGCGTCTACGTCAAATGGGACGACGCCAACAAGGCCGACGCCATCGACTTCACCCTGCGCTCGGTGGTGGCCGACGTGGATGCCGACGCGGCCGCCGACGCCGGTGGAATCGACCGCGCCACCGCCTATGACCAGCCCTACCGCGACATCACCGACCTGACCCAGGATTTCACCGTCACCCTGACCGCCAACGCCGACCAGCCGAATCTTTCGGCCAGCGCCATCGGCGTCGAGGACCAGTGGGTGGCCATCGACATCGACGCCGCCCTGATCGACACCGACGGTTCGGAAAGCCTGAGCGTCACCATTTCCGGCGTGCCGGCCGGCATGACCCTGAGCGCCGGCACGGTGATCACCACCGCCGACGATGGCACCACCACCTGGCAGCTTGATCCCGCCACGGACGACCTGCACGCCCTCAAGCTGACCGGCCTTGCCCCCAACAGCGACGCCGATTTCGATCTGGTGGTCCGCGCCACCGCCACCGAAAGCGGCGACGGCGCCCCGGTGGGCACCGCCACCGCCACCCGCGAGGTCACGGTCAACGTCCAGGTGTTGTCGGACGCCGACAAGCCGGTGGTGTCGGTGATCCAGGACACCCAGACCATCGACGAGGACGCTTGGTTCAACCTCGCCACCCAGATCAGCGGCAGCTATAGCGACGCCGCCAGCGCCGACCACGCCGCCGTCACCGCCACCGCCGGCGAGACCGGCAGCGTGCAGGGCGAGGCCACCAGCGCCGATTCCTCGGAAACCCTGACCTATCGCATTACCGCCAACCAGGATTCGCGCATCACCACCGATGGCGGCCTGACCGTCAAGGACTTCGCCGCCGGCCAAACCATCGAGGTCACCGCCGCCCAGATCGCCTCGGGCAAGGTGCTGATCAGCGGCGTCGAGGACTGGGCCAGCAGCGCCGACAACCCCAACCTGACCTTCAGCATCGTCGCGGTGGCCACCGAAACCCGAGGCGCGGCCGACGACGCCCTGGACGACAGCTTGCCGGACGGACTGAGCCGTTCCTCGGTGTCGATCAGCGCCCCCGCCGTCCTGACCCTGGCGGTCACCCCGGTCGTGGATTCCGCTACCGCCACCCTGACCGTGTCCGCCGTGGGGTACGAGGACGGCCTGTCCGGTTACGACCACACCGCCGGAGCCACCGGCTCGGGCATCGCGGTCAACGTGACGCTGGAGCTCACCGACGCCGACAAGTCGGAAAAACCCACCGGCGCGGTCACCATCACCTCGACCGACCCGACCATGATCGCCGGCACGCTGGAGCTGTCCGGCGGAACCATCCACCGCGAGGATACGGTGGTGGACGGCGTGGTCGTCAAGTCGGTGTGGACCATCGAGAACGGCACCTTCACCACCGCCGACAATTCCAGCTATGCGCTGTCCGGTCTGGTGTTCAAGCCCCAGGCCGACAACGCCGACGATCCCACCTTCGACCTGTCGGTGAAAATCCAGGACACCACCACCGGCGCGGTCGCCGACAAGGACGCGCTGAACCAGACCATCGTGGTCAACGCGGTGGCCGACCAGCCGCTGGTCGAGGCGCACGACACCGCCTTCGTGGAAAGCGCCACCGGCACCGACACCTTCGCGCTGGACATCGACGTGGCGCGCGGCGCCGACGCCGACGGCTCGGAAACCCTTTACGTCCTGGTCACCAACCTGCCCAAGTCGGCGGGCACCATCGTCGGCACCAACGTCGAACGCATCACCGACGGTTCGATCCCCGGTCTCGGCGCCAGCGACGACAACCCGGTCTATCGGGTGCTGGCCTCGGACGTGGACAGCCTGAGGCTGCAACCGGCCGCCGGCTGGTCCACCGATCTGACCCTGACCGTCTATTCCCAGACGGTGGAACAGGAAGGCGACAGCGCGCTCAGCGCCCCCGACAGCCTGCGCGTCGATATCGGCGTGCTCGATCCGGTGGTCGACGCGCCCACCTCCCTGACCGGTAACGAAGACGCCCGGATCAGCCTGTCCTCGGTCAAGGTCACGCTGGACGCCGTGGACGGCAGCGAGACGCGGACCGTCTATGTCGAGGCTCCGTCCGACGTCACCTTGTTCGACAGCAGCAACAAGGCGCTGACCCGGATCACTTTCACCGACGCCGACGGCGTCACCCACAGCGGCTACGACGTCAGTTCCCTGATCGACGCCAGCACCGGCGCGCTCAGGGCTTCGGCGCGCAACAGCGCCGCCAATGATGACGGCAACTTCTCGCTCAAGGTGTTCGCGCTGGCCCAGGACGTGGATTCGTCCACCAACACCGCCACCAACACCGCCTATGGCGAGGATTACCAGGATACCGCCCAGGTGACGGCGACGATCGCCGTCACGGTCAGGGCCATGGCCGACCAGCCCGGCCAATTCAGCGTCGTCGCCGCCGGGGTCGAGGACAAGTGGGTCGCACTGAACCTTGCCAGCCTGAAACTGGCCGACACCGATGGTTCGGAAACCCTGAGCGTGACCATTTCCGGCGTGCCCGAGGGGCTGACCCTGACCACCGCCGACAGTTCTGTCCAGATCACCCAGGTCAACGCCACCACCTGGAAGATCGAACCGGTCGGCGACATCGACCCAACCAAGACCTGGCTGGCCGACACCGACCTGCACATCACCGGCCTTGCCGACGCCCAGGAAGACCTGAACTTCAGCTTCCCACTGACGGTGACCGCCACCTCCACCGAGCACGGCACCGACGGCGAGATCGCGTCCGGCAAGACTACCAGCACCCGCAGCGTCGATGTCACGGTCACGGTGCTGGGTGACGCCGACATCCCGGTGGTCGAGGTGACCGCTGGCGCCACCGTCGCCACCGCCGAGACGGTGGCCGAGGACGAGTTCTATAACCTGAACGACGCCATCCGCGCCTCTTCCGGCGAAAATCCGGGCGTCTATGGCTATGAAAGCACCGACGGGTCGGAAACCCTGTCCTTCCGCGTCACCGTGTCCGAGGATTGCGTCATCAAGATCGGCGACACGGTCTACGAACTGAAGGCCGGCGACACCTTGCCGGTATCGGTCAGCGCCCAGGACATCGCCGAGGGCAAGGTGTGGGTGGGCGGCACCGCCAATTGGGGCAGCGTGGACGGCGATTCCGTCCTGGGCTTCCAATTGACTCCGATCGCCACCGAAGGCGACGCCAACGCCTCGACCGACGCCTTGAACGCCAGCAACGCCGTGGCCGACGAGGACTTGACCCGGCAGACCACCGCCGAGGGAACCGCGCAATGGTTCTACCTCAAGGTCACGCCCCAGGCCGACACCACCGACATCGTGGTCTCGGCGGCGGGGCTAGAGGATTCCACCGGCATCGCCATCGCCCCGACCATCACCTTGCGCGATACCGACGGTTCGGAAAGCTTGACCGGCACGGTGGACATCCTGGTGCGCTGTGACGAAAACGGCGACTTCCCCGGCACCATCGCCTTTTCCGGGACCGGTCTGGTCGATGCCGGAACCGAGGTCTACGAGGGTGTGACCTACCATGTCTACCAGGTCCCGGTGGACCAACTGACCAAGGTCGGCGACAACAGCTATCAACTGAACGGCGCGACCTTCGCCCCCACGCCCAATTCCGACATCGACATCCAGTATTGCATCCGCACCACCACGGTCGAGGAAGGCAATTCCAACAGCTACACCACGGTCAGCACCCCGGCGGTGCTGGCGGTGGCGGCGGTGGCCGACGCGCCGGCCCTGTCCATCGACGCCGACGGCGCCACCACCGACGCCAACGGCGTCGTCACCGTGCATGACGTCGAGGACGGCGGCGCCGACGGCTTGGTCTCGCTCGACCTCAAGGCGGCGTTGACCGACACCGACGGTTCGGAAACCCTGACCAACGTCGAATTGCGCAGCGTCCCCAAGGGATGGGGCGTGGTGGTGGTGGACCAAGACGGCAACACCACCGCCATCGCCGGCACCGACGACGATGGCGACGGGCTGTTCACCTTCGTCATCAACCCTTCGGTGTTCGCCGAGGATTCCGGGCTTTCGGTGGCGTTGGTGCCGCCGGCCAATTCCGACGTGGACGTCAGCGGGTTGCAAGTGTGGGCCAAGTCCACCGAAAACGCCCAGGCCGGCCGTCTGGACGGCGACACCCAAATCGACACCGCCACGGCGGAAAAGACCCTGACCTTCAACGTCCAGCTTGATCCGGTCGCCGACAAGCCGACCCTGATGGTCACCAGCGCCCGCACCAGCGAGGATGCCGGCGTGGCCCTGGACATCCGCGCCAGCGTCACCGACAGCGACGAAACCGCCAGCGTCACCATCACCGGCGTCCCGACCGGCGGCGTGCTCACCTATGTCAGCGCCGAGACCGGCCTGACGGTGACCACCACCTTCGGTGGCGACGTGACCTCGCTCACCTGTTCCGCCGCCGAGGCGCGCAGCCTGCGCTTCATCCCGCCGCCGGACGCCAGCGGCAAGTTCACCCTTTCGGTGACCGCGACCGCGACCGACACCGACCCCGAAGGACTGGCCGCCGCCAGCACCGCGTCCGACACCAAGGAACTGGTGGTCTATGCGCGCGGCGTCAACGACGCCATCCTGGACGCCGGCGGCCACGACATCACCACCATCGGCAATTTGACCGCACAGGGTACCGAAGACGCCAGCGGCAATCTGGTCAGCCTGAACCTGGGCAGCTACAGCGTCGACGACATCGACGGCTCGGAAACCCTGAGCGCGGTGATCAGCGGCATTCCCTCGGGCTTCACTCTGGTGGTCAAGACCGAGGACGGGGTCCAGGACCTGGCCGGCACCTTGCAGTATATCGGCAAGGACGCCAACGGCGGCGCCATCTGGTCGGTGCCGACCCAGTACCTCGACGACATCTACATCCGGGTGCCGCACAATTACGCCGGTGATTTCGACCTCGACGTCCGGCTGGTGACCACCGAGGCGGATGGCGCCGCCACCGCCATCGACAAGACGTTGACCGTTTCGGTCGAAGCGGTGGCCGACGGGCCGAACATCTCGGTCGCGCCCTCGGTCAAGGAGGACGCATTCGACCCCGCCACCGGCATCCCGGTCGCCATCTCCGTCACGCCCTCCGACACCTCGGCGGAAAGCCCCGAGCACATCACCGCGATCACCATCGACGTGGACGTTCCGGCCGGCCTTCCCGAAAACACGGTTCTTCATCTGAAGTTGGGCGACATCGTGGTCGAAATCGGCGCGGGCGCCGAGTTCACCATCACCCCGGACAGCCCGCTATGGGCGTCTTACGACGCCGCCACCGGCAAGATCGAAGGTCTTTCCCTGTTGGGCGTTCCCGACGGCTGGTCCAAGAACATCGCCCTGTCCGTCTCCGCCACGTCCGAGGACATCAACGGCACCACCGCCTCCTCCTCCACCAGCAGCGCCAAGGTGGTGATCACCGCCCAGGCCGACGAACCCGATTGGAGCCTGAACAGCGGCGCCGCCCAAGTGGACGACCACTGGACCGGCACGGCTTCCATCGGTCAGGCGGTGGATATGGGGCTCAGTGCCACGGCGGGCGATCCCGACGGGTCGGAAAGCATCTATTTCATCGTCTCGGGCGTTCCCAACGGGGTCGTGCTGAATCACGGCTACAACAACGGCGACGGCACCTGGACGGTGCTGAACACCGGCGAGGACGGGTGGACGCTGACCGCCACCTCGACCTATAGCGGCCAGGCCACCCTGACGGTCACCCCGGTCGTGGTGGACAAGGACCCCGATGGCGGCAGCGACCGCGAAAGCTTCGCCGCCAAGACCTTCGTCCTGGCGGTGACCGACGAAAACGGCGGCATCGGCACCTGGCCCGACAGCGAGGCGACGGTTCCCGCCTTGTCCTCTTCCCCGCTCGACGGTGTGGAAGAGAACGCCGTCAGCCTGGGGGGCGTCACCGCTTCGGCCGCCGCCGGCGACACCGTCAGCGCCATCGTGCTGACCCTGCCGGCTGGAGTGACGGTGGTCAGCACCACCGACGACGACGGCAACACCATCGCCTGGTACAACCCAGTCAGCGGCAGTTGGACCATCGATCCCGGCCACCTGGACGACTTCACCGTCAAACCGCCCAAGGACCTGTCCGGGACCTTCAGCCTGGAGCTGACGGCGGTGTCGGAACACAACGGCCTGACCTCCTCGACCACCAGCACGGTGGCGGTGGCGGATCTGGCCCCGGTGACCGACGGCGCCAGCCTGACGGCGGCGGTGACCGGCGGCGACAGCACCGAGGACGGCGGTCCCGTCACCTTCTCGCTGACCGTGGAAGGCAACGAGACACAGTATTATTCCGAAATCCTGGAAGACGGCACCATCACCGTGTCGATCTCCACCAGCGGTTCCTCGACGCCGCCCGGCACGTTGGCGACCGGGACGCTGGCCAACGGCGCCGTCGTGGCCGAGGGGTCCACGCCCGGCACCTACGTCATCACCTTGACCGAGGCGCAGAAGACAGCCTTCGCCAATGACGAGTCCTTCACCCTTGAGGACCTGTCCTTCACCCCCGCCGCCAACTTCTCAGGCACGGTCAGCGTCGGCTTCTCGACCTCGGTGGTCGATCCCGGCGCCGATGCCGTCACCTCGACCGGCGGCGTCAGCTTCACCGTCACCCCCGAAGTGGACAGCACGACCTTCGTCGCCGGGACCATGTCCGGCAACGAAGACAGCGCCATCGCGCTGAACCTCACCATCGAGCACCAGGACCTTGCCGGCACCGGCGATTGGGGATCGGAAACCGCGTCGGTGGTGATCACCGGCGTTCCGGCCGGCGCCATCATCCAGGGCGCCACCAACAACGGCCCGGTCACGGTGGACGGCGTCACCACCTACAGCTGGACGGTGAAGCGGGCGAATCTTGAGGTGTCCGAGGACGGCATCACCCTCAAGAACGTCAGCTTCGTCTCGGCCTCCGACGATTCGTCGGATGTGGCGCTGACCTTCACCACCTACGTCTTCGAAAAGGGCAGCTCGGACCCGGTATCGTCCTCGGCCACCTACACCGTCACCGTGGACGGCGTCACCGACGGGGCGATCCTGAACCCCGTCGATGCCGTGGGCGTCGAGGACAAGGTGACCGCCATCGACCTGGGTACCGAACTGATCGACATCGTCGGCACCTCCGAGGAGACCTACATCCAGCTTTCGGGCCTGCCGTCCGACTGCACCTTCACCGACGCCGATGGCGTCAAACTGACCCTGGCATCCGAACCGGTGCTCGATCCCGACACCAACACCACCACCTGGACCTTCTCCACCACCGAGGTCGCGGCCCTGGGGCTGATGACCGGCGGCAAGCTGTATGTGGTCGGGCCGGCCAACGTGTCGGGAAGCTGGAACCTGACCGCCCAGGCCTTCACCCGCGACACCGACGGCGCCAACGCTCAATGGGTGGCCAGCAACGCCTTGCCGCTGACCCTGACGTTGACGGCCGAGGCCGACACCCCCACCCTGACCCTGGGCGGCGACGCCGACGCCACCGAAATCGCCGCCGGCATGGTGGAAGACGGCACCCTCAGGCTGGATCTCGGCGCGGCGCTCAAGGATACGGACGGCTCGGAATCTCTTGGCCTGACCATTACCGGTGCGCCCGCGGGCTCGGTGATCCTGGTCGATAGCGGCGACGGCACCGTGATCGAAATCCACGGCCAGGACGGGGTGTGGACCATCTCCGCCGGCACCGCGCTCAGCCTGGACACCCTTTCCATCGTGCCGCCAGCCAATTACAACGGCGACTTCACCCTTGAGGTCACGGCCAGCGCGACGGAAATGGCCGGCGGATCGGCCTCCAGCGCCACCAAACAGATCCACGTCACCGTCGACGCCGGCAACGACGCCCCGGTCACCACCGTCGTCAGCGGCGGCATCGGCATCGAAGGCGGCGTGCACACCACGCCGGTCATGCTGTTGAAGGACGCCGACCAGATCGGCTTTACCGACGTGGATTTCGGCGTCGCGGAAACCGTGATGCTGGGCTCCATGACCGTGTCCATCAGCGGCGGCAGCGGCCGAAGCGCCGCCGATTCCCTGTCTCTGGACGGTCTCGACGTCACCTTGGCGGAAGATGGAACCTTGCAGGTTCATCTGGACGACGGCTCCACCGTGACCGTGGCCTATGACCACGCCAGCCAGTCGCTGACCTTCACCGGTGCGGCCTCGGCCGAGCAATATGCCGATCTGGCCCGCCATGTGGTGTTCTCGTCCCAGACCGAAGCGGTCGCAGCCGGTACCCGTGTGGTGAGCTTCAGCGTCACCGACCTGGAAGGCGCGGCCAGCACCGGCACCACCACCGGCATCACCGTGACGGTGGCCGAAGGCGCCAGCCTGCAAGGGGCGGCCAGCGGCGACGTGTCCTTCACCGCCGCCGGCGCGCCGGTGCTGGCGGCCGGGACCCTGGGCGTCGTCGAAGACGCCGCCCCGTTCTCGCTGGGCCTCAGCATGGCCTGGACCGCCGACGCCGACATTCCGGTGACCATCAGCGGCTTGCCCGCCGGCACGGTATTGTTGGACGCCAACAACGCCGTGGTCGATCCCGACAGCTTGACCGCCGGTCAATTGGCCGGCTTGCGCGTCGATCTGCCCGACGACTGGAACGGCAGCGTCAGCCTGACCGTCACCGCCACCGCCGGGGCCACGACCCTGACCGAGCAGGTCACGGTGACGGCGACGGCGGTCAACGACGCCCCCACCACCAGCGCGGTGACCCTGACCGGCACGGACGAAGGCACCGCCTTCACCTTCACCCGCGCGCAATTGCTGGCCAACGCCCACGACGTCGAGGGCGACGCCCTGTCCGTCGGCGGCCTCAGCGCCCTGCACGGCACCGTCACCGACAACGGCGACGGCACCTACACCTACCGCCCCAGCGGCGATTACGCCGGCACCGACACCATCAACTACACCATCGCCGACATCCACGGCGCGACGGTGGAGACGACCGCCAGCTTCCTGGTGTCCCCCATCAACGACGCCCCGGAAATAACCGCCGACGTCACCAGCCAGACGGTGACAGGCACCGATGGATCAATTTCCGATCCGTTGCTTGTACTCTCCGACAGCGCCAACCTGGCGTTCTCGGACGTGGACGACACCAAGATGTCGTCCATGGTGGTGCACCTGGACGGTCTGGACGGCGACACGCTGGGATTGGCGGACAAGGATCTGGCGCTCAACGCCTCGTGCGAGCTGGTGATCAAGGGCACCGACATCCTGGTGTCCTACGACCAGACCAGCCACACCCTGACCTTCAGCGGCGAAGCCGACACCTCGGTCTATGCCAATCTGGCCCGGTCGGTGGTGCTGTCCAGTTCCGACGGCACCCTGGCCGCCGGCGAGCGCGAGATTTCCTTCACCCTTTACGATGACGGCGGCGACGCCAGCTTGCCTTTCAGCACCAGCCTGACGCTGGACGACGGCACGACGACCTCTTTCGAGGTCGAGCGCGACGCCCTGGGCACCGTCTATTGGAACGGCGCGACCCCGGTGCTGAACGGGTCCGACGCCGACGACACCTTCATGGTCTCGGCCACCGGCCAATGGTCGGTCAACGGCTATGACGGCGCCGACACGCTGGTTCTCGATCCACAACAGGGAAGCTGGCTGTTCCAGGTGGACACCGACGGCGCCTTGCACGCCACCATGACCGATGCATTCGGCCAGTCGCACGACGGCGTCATCCACCTGAACCCCGATTCGGCGACATCCGGCCTGGATCATCCGTTCAGCATCGACCACAACCAAGTGGTGTTCAACGACGCCGCCAGCGGCAGCATCGACTTCGGCGACGGCAACCACGTCGACTTCCACAACCTGGAAAAAATTCACGGCTGATCCCAATTCCGGGCGGGGACGAACCCCGCCCGGAACATCCGAATCGGCCATGGTGTTGCCCCAATCCCAGCTTATTTTCCGATTTCTGTCGGTGCGCGCCGGAAATGGCTCGGCATCCCAACACCTGCCCCCTCGTGCCCCATGCCGAACAAAGCCTCTCTTTTGTGGGTCAGCGCGCATCAGACCCTGACGTCGCGCGGCGCCCGTCTGGCGACTTTTCCGCTGTTGCTGGCGGTCATGGTGTTGCCGGTCCTGGCCGGGCCGGTGGCGCCGCTGGCCGATTTCGTCAACCACCTGGCGCGGATGCACGTCCTGGCCGCACGCGACAGCCACCCCTTGCTGGCCGAACTTTATCGGGTGCAATGGGCGGTGATCCCCAACCTGATCATGGACGCGGTGGTACCGCCCCTGGTGCGGGTTTTCGGAGTCTACGCCGCCGGCCAGATATTCGTGGCGGCGACGCTGCTGGTTCTGGCCACCGGCCCGATGATGGTGCACCGCGCCCTGTTCGGCCGGTTCTCGCCCCTGCCCATGGTCGCGGTGCTGTTCCTCTATAACGGCATGCTGCTGTTCGGGCTGATGAACTACCTGCTCGGCCTGGGCATCGCGCTTTGGGGACTGGCCGGGTGGATCGCCCTCAGGGACCGTTCCTTGTGGCTGCGGCTGCCGTTGGCAACCGCCATCGTCGCCGTGCTGTTCTTTTGCCACCTGTTCGACGTCGGCCTGTTCGGGCTGGCGGCGGGCAGCCTGGAATTATGGCGGTGGTCCCGCGACTGGCCGGTGGCGCCACGTCGTCTGGTGGCGGATTCCCTGGCGTTGCTGGTGCCGTTCCTGCCGGTGCCGTTGTTGATGCTGGCCAGCCCGACCATGGGCTTGTCCCATGACGTCTTGTGGTTGCCGCAGGGCAAGATGGACGGCATCACCGCCATCATCCAGCTTTATGGCGACGTCACCGATCTGGTGTTCGGCGGCTTGTTGATCGGTGGCGGCCTGTGGCTGGCCCGTCGCCGGCTGCTGGGGCTGCACCCCGCCGGCTGGACGCTGTTCGTGATTGGCGTGCTGGTCTTCCTGGCCCTGCCGCGCATGCTGTTCGGATCGTGGCTGGCCGACCAGCGCATGCCCATCGCCCTGCTGTTCCTGGTGCTGGGGTTCCTGCGGCCGGCCTCCGGGCGGACATTGGGCGCGGCCTTCTACACCCTGCTGATCGGTCTTTCGCTGTTCCGGGTGGTGGACGTCCAGGCCCATTGGAGCCAATTGGGCAACCGTTATCAGGAATTCCGCGCCGCCTCGCAGCTGATTGCCCCCGGCGCCTCGGTTCTGGTGGCGACCGCCGATCAGCCGGCCGGTACCGAGGCCGCCAACCTGGCGATCAGCCACGCCGCCTGTCTGGCGGTGATCGAGCGCGACGCCTTGGTCTCCACCGTGTTCAGCGTGCCGGGGAAGCAAATCCTGGACGTCGCGCCGGCAAAACGCGACCGCGTCGATGCCGAAGACGGCGACCCGCCGACCGTCAGTCAGATGCTTGCGGCGGCCGATGGCCCCTTGCCGGGCAAGCCCCGCTATTGGGACCGCTGGGGCCAACGCTACGACTATCTCTTCGTGCTCTACACCCGGCGCGGCGACGACAATCCCGATCCCGAGCAATTGGCGTTGCTGACGGAAGGCGACGCTTTCCAGCTTTACCAAATCCGGCGCTAAAACAGCCTCAGGCCGCCTTGCGCAACGCCTCGGCGCGGGATTGCATCTTCTTCCAGGCGAAGGCCTTGGCCTTGCCGCCGATCCAGCCGGTGGGATCGATACCGATCACCTTGAGCACCATGGAAACGGCACGTTCGGTGTGTACCGGCCGATAGAAGCCATAGGCCCGCGCCGCGTATTCACGGTTGCAGCGAACATGATCATACGGAACGTCCAGCGGATCGACCGCCGCGTGGTAGGCATAGGCCAGTTCGTCGTCGTCGGTTTCCCTGATCCGGCTAATGGCGACCATGGCACGGCGCATCATGCTGACGCCCTCGCGGGCGACATAATGCTTCATGCCGTCATAGAACCACTTGTAATGGCGGAATTCGTCGCCGGCGATGCGATGGCAGATGGCCTTCAGCACCGGTTCGTCGGTGGCGTCGCGCAAGGCGGAATAAAAGGACGAGGTTCCGGTTTCGACGATACAACGGGCCAGCAACTCGCCGGTCAGCGAACCGCGAACCGAATTGTCCAGGTCGATCGGCACCTTGTAGCCGTCGGTGAAGCGCTTGAAGCGTTCCTGGAAATTGAAGCCGGGGTCGGCCAGTTCGGCATAGCGCCCCAGCACGTCGCCGTGCTGCACTTCCTCGGCCCGCCATTGCACCGACAATTGCTGGAATTCCGGGTCGTCGCGGAAAATCTTTTGTAGGTAGGACGTATAGTCGCCGGCGTTGCGTTCCACCATGGAAGCGGCCTTGACCACCTTGAGGATATCCGGGGAAAGCTTGGAAGCGTCGAATTCGCCCCACGGAATGTCATCCGGCGTCCATTGCGGCATGGTGCTTTCCTCGTCTGAAGGTGATTTGACCATTCTGTTACAGCGGTCGTAAAGTTCAAGGACATTCAACGACAAAGGGGGCAACGACAAAGGGGGCAACGACAAAGGGGCCGACCCGAAGGTCAGCCCCTTGCCAATGTTCGACGGCGCGACACGCGACGGCAACCGACACCAATCAGGCGGCGGCGGCCTTCATGGCGTTGGCGACCGCGATCTTCTTCTCGGCCGCGACCTTCTCGGCCTCGGTGCGGGCGTCGTCCAGCGCGTCCTTGGCGGCCACCAGACGTTCCTCGACCATGGCGGCGGTCAGGTCGGCCACCGGAATGGCCTCTTCGGCCAGGACGGTGATGCGCTCTTCGTTGACTTCGGCGAAGCCGCCAGCCACGAAAATACGGTCGGCGACCTTGCCGGCGTCATGGATGTCGATGACACCCGGACGCACGGTGGCGATCACGGGGGAGTGGCGGGGCAGCGCGCCGAAGTCGCCTTCGGTGCCCGGAACCACCACCATGTCGACGGCCGAGCTGACCAACAGCTTTGCCGGCGACACCAGTTCGAACTGAATCTTTTCGGCCATGAGCCCGGTTCCTTAACTAAATCGAGAAGAGGGGGCGGGCCGGAGCCCACCCCTTCGCGACCGGATTAGGCCTCGGCGGCCAGCTTCTTGGCCTTCTCGATGACTTCCTCGATACCGCCGACCATGTAGAAGGCGGCTTCGGGAAGGTGATCGTACTCGCCGGCGCAGATCGCCTTGAAGGACTTCACGGTCTCGTCGATGGCGACCAGCTTGCCCGGAGTGCCGGTGAACACCTCGGCCACGTGGAACGGCTGGGACAGGAAGCGCTGGATCTTACGGGCGCGAGCCACGACCAGCTTGTCCTCTTCCGACAGTTCGTCCATGCCCAGGATGGCGATGATGTCCTGCAACGACTTGTAGGTCTGCAAGATACGCTGCACTTCGCGGGCGGTGGAGTAGTGCTCTTCACCGACGATGCGCGGGTCGAGGGCGCGGGAGGTCGAGTCCAGCGGATCCACGGCCGGGAAAATCGCCTGTTCGGCGATGGCACGCGACAACACGGTGGTGGCATCCAGGTGGGCGAACGAAGTGGCCGGCGCGGGGTCGGTCAAGTCGTCGGCCGGCACGTAAATGGCCTGCACCGAGGTGATCGAGCCCTTCTTGGTGGAGGTGATACGCTCCTGAAGGGCGCCCATGTCGGTGGCGAGCGTCGGCTGGTAACCCACGGCCGACGGAATGCGGCCCAGCAGAGCGGACACTTCCGAACCGGCCTGGGTGAAGCGGAAGATGTTGTCCACGAAGAACAACACGTCCTGGCCTTCTTCGTCGCGGAAGTATTCGGCGACGGTCAGACCCGACAGGGCCACACGGGCGCGGGCGCCCGGCGGTTCGTTCATCTGACCATAGACCAGGGCCACCTTGGAGCCCGGACCGTCGGTCTTGATGACGCCCGATTCGATCATTTCGTGGTAAAGGTCGTTACCTTCACGGGTACGCTCGCCGACACCGGCGAACACCGACACACCACCGTGCGCCTTGGCGACGTTGTTGATCAGTTCCATGATGGTGACGGTCTTGCCCACGCCGGCGCCGCCGAACAGGCCGATCTTGCCGCCCTTGAGGTAGGGAGCCAGCAGGTCGATGACCTTGATGCCGGTGACCAGGATCTCGGCTTCGGTGGACTGGTCCACGAAGGCGGGGGCGTCGGCATGGATCGGAGCGGTCTTCTGAGCGCCGACCGGGCCACGCTCGTCCACCGGCTCGCCGATGACGTTGAGAATGCGGCCCAGGGTCTCGGGACCGACCGGCATGCGGATCGCGTCGCCGGTGTCCCGAACTTCCTGGCCGCGGACCAGACCGTCCGAGCTGTCCATCGCGATGGTGCGGACGGTGTTTTCACCCAGATGCTGGGCGACTTCCAGAACCAGGGTCTTACCGGCGTTGGTGGTGTGCAGCGCGTTCAGGATGGCCGGCAGCTGGCCCTCGAAACGCACGTCCACGACGGCGCCCGTAACCTGGGTGATCGTGCCGACGTTGGTGTTAGCCATGGGTGTGCTCCTAGACTTCCTTACAGCGCCTCGGCGCCGGAGATGATTTCGATCAGTTCCTTGGTGATCTGAGCCTGGCGAGACCGGTTGTACTTGATGGTCAGGCCGTTGATCATGTCACCAGCGTTGCGGGTGGCGTTGTCCATGGCGGTCATACGCGCGCCTTGCTCGGACGCCTGGCTTTCCAGCATCGAGCGGAAGACCTGCACCGCCAGATTGCGCGGCAACAAGGTGGACAGGATGCCTTCTTCGCTCGGCTCGAACTCGTAGATCGCCTTGGCCCCTTCGTCCTTGGCGGCGGCCACTTCCGGCACCGCGAAGGGAATGAGCTGCTGGCGGGTCACGACCTGGCTGATCGCCGACTGGAAGCGGTTGTAGACGACGGTGCAGACGTCGAATTCACCCGCTTCGAACATGTCGGTGACCTTGGTGGCGACGGCGTCGGCCTCGGGGAAGGTGATTCCCTTGCGGCCCAGACCCTCGAAACCTTCGATCAGGTGGGCGCCGAAATCGCGCTTGATCTGCTCGCGGCCCTTGCGGCCCACGGGCATGATCTTGACGGTCTTGCCTTCGCGCAGCAATTGGCTGACGAGGCGGCGAACATCGCGCACGATGGACGAGTTGAAACCGCCGCAGAGACCGCGATCGGCGGTCACCATGACGATCAACTGGACGTCGTCCTTGCCGGTGCCGGCCAACAGGCGCGGCGCGCCCGCCTGTCCGGCCACCGAAGCGGCCAGAGTGCCCAGCATCCGCTCCATGCGCTCGGCGAAGGGTCGTGCCTGCTCCGCCGCGCTTTGCGCGCGACGGAGCTTGGAGGCGGCGACCATCTTCATGGCCGAGGTGATCTTCCTCGTCGATTTGACGGAGGTGATCCTCAGCCGTAGGTCCTTAAGGCTCGGCATCGGCTAAGCCACCCCTTAGGCGAAGGTCTTGGCGTAGGCGTCGAGGAAAGCCTTGAGCTTTTCCTCGGTCTCCTTGGTGAGCTGCTTGTCGGTGGCGATGGCGGTCAGAATTTCCGGCGCCTTCGACTTGACTTCCGACAGCAGGCCACGCTCGAAGCGGCCGACGTCACGAACATCCAGCTTGTCCAGGTAACCCCTCACACCGGCGAAGATGGAAACCACTTCCTCTTCGGTCGACAGCGGAGCGAACTGCGGCTGCTTCAGCAGTTCGGTCAGACGGGCGCCGCGGGCCAACAGCTTCTGGGTGGCCGGGTCCAGATCGGAAGCGAACTGCGCGAAGGCAGCCATTTCGCGATACTGGGCCAGTTCCATCTTGATGGTGCCGGCGACCTGCTTCATGGCCTTGATCTGGGCGGCGGAGCCGACGCGCGACACCGACAGACCCACGTTCACGGCCGGGCGGATGCCCTTATAGAACAGGTCGGTTTCCAGGAAGATCTGACCGTCGGTGATCGAGATCACGTTGGTCGGAATGTAGGCCGACACGTCGTTGGCCTGGGTCTCGATCACCGGCAGAGCGGTCAACGAGCCGGAGCCGTTGGCGTCGTTCAGCTTGGCGGCGCGCTCGAGCAGGCGCGAGTGCAGGTAGAACACGTCGCCCGGATAGGCTTCGCGGCCCGGCGGACGGCGCAGCAGCAGCGACATCTGACGATAGGCCACGGCCTGCTTGGACAGATCATCATAGATGATCAGGGCATGCATGCCGTTGTCGCGGAAGTATTCGCCCATGGTGCAGCCCGAGAACGGGGCCAGGTACTGCAACGGAGCGGCTTCCGACGCGGTGGCGGCGACGACGATGGTGTAGTCCATGGCGCCGTAGTCGGACAGCGTCTTGACGATCTGCGCGACGGTCGAACGCTTCTGGCCGACGGCGACGTAGATGCAGTACAGCTTGGCCTTCTCGTCGGAACCGGCGTGGGCGGCCTTCTGGTTGATGATGGTGTCGATCAGAATGGCGGTCTTGCCGGTCTGACGGTCACCGATCACCAGTTCGCGCTGGCCGCGGCCGATCGGGATCAGGGCGTCGACGGCCTTGATGCCGGTGCTCATCGGCTCGTGCACCGACTTACGCGGAATGATGCCCGGCGCCTTGACGTCGACGTGGCGCATCTCGGCGCCGTCGATCGGGCCCTTGCCGTCGATCGGGTTGCCCAGCGCGTCGACGACGCGACCCAGCAGACCCTTGCCGACCGGCACTTCCACGATGGCGCCGGTACGCTTGACCGTGTCGCCTTCCTTGATGGAGCGGTCGTCGCCGAAGATCACGATACCGACATTGTCGGTTTCGAGGTTCAGCGCCATACCCTTGATGCCACCCGGGAACTCGACCATCTCGCCGGCCTGGACCTTGTCCAGACCGTGAACGCGGGCGATACCATCACCCACCGAGAGAACCTGGCCGACCTCGGCGACTTCCGCCTCGGTACCGAAATTGGCGATCTGTTGCTTGAGGATCGCGGAGATCTCAGCCGCGCGGATTTCCATTATCCAACCCCTTTCATAGCGAGCTTGAGGTGCTGCAGCTTCGTCTTGAGCGAGCTGTCAACCATTCGGGAACCGACCTTGACCACCATGCCGCCCAGCAGGGCGGGATCGACGACCAGGTCCACGGCGACATTGCTGCCGAACGCGGCCTTGAGCGACGACGCCAACGCATCCTGTTGAGCCTGGCTCAGCGGAACGGCGGAAGCGACATTGGCCGAAAGCTCACCGCGCTTGGCGGCAAGTCGGCCGAGATACGCGTCGATCACCCCAAGAAGGGTGTCTAGACGGCGATTCTTGGCCAAAAGCCCGAGGAAGTTCGCCGTCAGGGACGAGAACTTCGCAGCGTCGGCTAGGGCGGAAACGCCTTTGCCTGCTTCGTCACGGGTCAGCACGGGAGAGTCGAGAAGACGACGCAGGTCCGCACTTTCGCGGACCATGGCCTTCAGAGTTTTGAGGTCGCCCGCCACCTGATCGAGCACACCCTGGGTGTCGGCAAGCTCGAAGAGCGCGGTGGCATAGCGGTCGGCGATCACGCCAGTTGTTTCGGATGGCACCTGGGCAAGTCCTTCGGGTCAGGTCGAAAACGAATTCGCCGGGCGGCCTAAAATATTGTTTTGCAAACGTATTCTGTCGCCATGCGGGAAAATTCCCCCAAAAGCGCGTCGGTTAACTAACACATCGGGTTATACGTTGCAAGCCGACTCCTGCCCGTTTGGAGTGGGCTGTCCACTCTTGTCGTTCCAAGGGCCTGTGGAATCGACCCCACCCAACGAGGTAGCCATCGCTCCACCCACCCCCTACCCGCAGGCAGAAACCGCCAAATCAAGCATTCATACCCCAAGACGAATACCACCCCAGCGCCAACGATTTTGGCAACCTTGGCGAGAAAACGATTCGCGAAAAACGGCCAATGGCGGTTGATTAATAAGACCTTGCTCTTATGATTGTTTTGCCAGGCAGCAACCATCGCATCGGGGGATCTCATGCCGAAACTCGAGCCCAGTGATTTGAAGCCGGTGACCGGCATGCCCCAGGCGCTAGACAACCAGTGGCGTCCAAGGGGGGCGAAAGAGCAGGCATCCGCCACGGCGGAAACACCGCGCGACGATCTTGTCCGCGAAGAATTCATCCGCGCCCTGATTGCCCTGGAAAGCGTGGTCGTCAACCGCGCAAGCCTAGTCAACGCGTCCGCCTTGCGGCCCTATTTCGATCCCGGTCACCCCGAACGCGAACATCTAGCGGCATTGTTCCGTGACAAAGCCCTGATACCGTTCCTGTCCCGCGAAAACGACGCGCTGATCGACCCGGACGCGCTCGGTTTTTCTGCCAATGCCGAACAGGCCCGTGCGTGGAACGACTTCCAGCGCGACGCGGGGGATCTGCCCTTGCTGCGGCTGTCGTGGAACGATGCCGAAAACGACCAGTTGCTCCGCGAGAGGCTTGGACAAGCCTTTCACCATCGCATTCTGGTGATGTCCGCGCCCACAGATATGAGCGCGCTGGCCATGGCGCTGAACCTTGGCGAGGATGCGGTCGATACCTTGCGACGGACCCTGACACAGGTGGCTGCCGCCTGCCTTGCAGAATACGGCAACCATGGGCATTACACCCAACGCGAATTCATCTACAGGAAGTTCGTCGTTGAGGACGACAGCCCCCCCCCATCTCGGCCGCATTGATGAGCGCAAGCCCTTTTCCCGTGCCATCAAGGAATGTGCCGATCTGATCTACAACACCAATCTTCCGGATGCCCTCGACCGCTACCTGCTCACCCCGGCCGGCAGCCCCAGTCGTTCGATGCTTCAGGAGTTCGACCGCGACCTTAAACGTGGCAATGCTCTCGATCCGGAACGAGCCTTCCATCTGTTGCGGGCGACCACCTTCAGTCGCTTGCACGAGGGACTTTGCATTGCCGGCTATGGCGCCCTGGGACTGGGCGAAGTCAGAGCCTTGCGCGACACCGAGCAATGGAGAAACTACATCGCCTCCCATTCGCGGACCCTGGACGTGAGGACGCTGTGCGAGAACACGATGATCCTTGATGACGTTTTCCGACATTACGTTGAGGTCATCACCGAGGCCACCACCATGCTGGACCGGAAGCGCCGCGGCCAATTGGTGACACGGTGGCGGCCAATGGTCCAGATCGTGCTGGAAGCGGCAGGGCGCCCCGTGATCAGCACCATCTTTGATGGAAACGAGGCTTATTACACCGTCGCCGAGGCGGTCTTGCCCTACCTGACCGACCTAGCCACGCCAACCGTCATCAAGATGTGCGTCCTCGGCTATGACAGCCTGAATGGCGGATCGCCTCACCAGAGAAAGCTGGACAACAACATCGTTCTGATGACAGGCAACATGAGCCGAGCACGGACTGAGATAAACAATATGGTCCGCCGGTTCAAATCTGAAGGCGTCTTCTCTGATGCCCGGACGGAATTAGTCAAACGGCTTTCCGCCTGCCGCGAGAACCGATGATGACCTACGAAGAACTCCAGAGAGCACATCCTGAACTTTTCAACAACCCTGACGACGCTCCCATCCGCGTCCGTGCGAAAGCCGCTGGCGACGGGACCCATGGAATACTCTATGCGGATCCCTACCTGCTTCTGCTGCGCGACCCCGTCGTATTCGCGTCCGGACGGGCCGGAAGCTACCT
The DNA here is from genome assembly GCF_011022235.1 of Magnetospirillum aberrantis SpK. Taxonomy (GTDB): domain Bacteria; phylum Pseudomonadota; class Alphaproteobacteria; order Rhodospirillales; family Magnetospirillaceae; genus Magnetospirillum; species Magnetospirillum aberrantis. The sequence goes on from NZ_JAAIYP010000004.1 coordinate 43,187, forward strand.
GAGGATTATTGACCAGCCGATTGGAGTTCCCGGAGTGGCGGTCCTGCCCAGACATCAGGGCAACATCATCTTGATCAACCATTTCCGCCACGCCACACGGCGGCACCACCTGGAAATTCCGCGCGGCTATGGCGAAACCGGACGATCCTCGGTCGAGAACGCCGCAAAGGAAGTCCTTGAGGAGATTGGCGGCCACATCGAACACTTGATCAACCTGGGTTCGTTGACCTGGAACAGCGGCCTCAGCAATGGCTGCACCGATCTGTTTCTGGCTGACCTAGACGAAATCGGCGCCCCGGCAACGGAAGAAGGCGTGTCGGCCATCATGCCAGTCACCCTGAGCATCTTCGAAGAATGGATCGCCTCGGGCCGGATTGCGGATTCCTTCACCATCGCATGCTGGAGCCGCGCCCATCTCCGGGGGCTGCTGTCGTCACCCGTCCCCACTGCCTAGAAAAAACTATAGGGATCGACGTCCACCTGGACCCGGATTCCGCCGGTCGGCGGCACCTGGGACAGCCATTGCCGAAGCGCCGCGTGCAGGTTGGCCGAACGCGCCGCCTTGACCAGGAAACGGCGGCGGTGACGGCCGCGCAACAGCGCCAGGGGGGCCGGGGCCGGCCCCAGAACCTGAAGGGCCGGATCATGCGGCGCGGCACGGGCCAGACGGCGGCAGAAATCGTCGAGCGCGTTTGTGTCGGGGCCTGAAACCACCAGCGCGGCCAGCCGGCCATAGGGCGGCATGCCGGCCTCGCGCCGGAATTCCGCTTCCGACGCGATGAAGCCGTCGCGGTCGCCGTCGATCAACGCCCGCATCACCGGATGGTCGGGCTGATAGGTCTGCAACAGCACCCGACCGGGACGTTCGGCACGGCCGGCACGGCCGGCCACCTGGGACAGCAATTGATGGGTCCGTTCGGCGGCACGCAGGTCGCCGCCTTCGAGCCCGAGATCGGAATCCACCACGCCGACCAGGGTCAGCATGGGAAAGTGATAGCCCTTGGCGACGATCTGGGTGCCGATCAACAGGTCGATCTCGTGGTCGGCCACCTGACGGACGAACTCGGCCGCCGCGTGCGGTCCGGTCACCGTGTCCGACGCCATCAGGGCGACACGGGCGCCGGGAAAGCGGTGCGCGGCCTCTTCGGCGATGCGCTCGACGCCGGGACCGCAGGCGACGAAGCTGTCCTCAGCCTCGCATTGGGGGCATTTTTCCGGCGGCCGCACCGCATGGCCGCAATGATGGCAGACCAGCCGTCCGGCAAGACGATGCTCGACCAGCCACGCCGTGCAATGGGGACATTGCAGGCGGTGGCCGCAGGCGCGGCACAGCGTCAGCGGCGCATAGCCCCGGCGATTGAGGAACAGCATGGCCTGCTCGCCGGCCGCCAGGGTTTCCTCGATCGCCTGGACCAGCACCGGCGACAGCCACATGCCGCGCGGCGGCGGAAAGCGGCGCAGGTCGACGGCCGAAATCTCCGGCAAGGCGGCCCCGGCATGACGGTCGGGCAGGTGCAGGCGGACATAGCGCCCGGCCTGGATATTGGCCAAGGTCTCCAACGACGGCGTGGCCGAGGCCAGCACCACCGGCACCCCACCCAGCCGCGCCCGCACCACCGCCATGTCGCGGGCGTGGTAGCTGACGCCGTCTTCCTGTTTGAAGGCGCCGTCGTGTTCCTCGTCCACCACCACCAGCCCGAGAGTCCGATAGGGCAGGAACAGCGCGGACCGCGCCCCCACCACGACCCGGGCCTCGCCCGAGGCGACGGCGCGCCAGGTCTCGCGCCGCCGGGCGTCGGACAGTTCGGAATGCCACTCGGCCGGGGCGACGCCGAAACGGGCGCTGAAACGTTTGAGCCATTGCGCCGACAGAGCGATCTCGGGCAACAGCACCAGCACCTGACGCCCCTTCGCCAAGGCGGCGGCCACCGCCTCGAAATAGACCTCTGTCTTGCCCGAGCCGGTGACGCCGTCGATCACCTGGACGGAAAACCCGCTGTCCAGCGCCGCCACCAGAGCGTCGGCGGCCACGCGCTGACCGTCGGACAGGATGGGGGCCGGCCGGCCCAGATCGGGAGCGTGAAAAAACGGCGGCCGGGCGATTTCCACCATCTCCAGCCCGCCGGCCTCGACCAACCCCTTGACCACCGCCGGCCCCACCCCCGCCTCGCGCGCCAGATCGGCGCCCGGCAACGGTGGCAACTGGGCCGCCAGATCCAGCACCCTGCGCCGGGCCGCCGTCATCTTCAGGTCGGGCATTGTGGGGGCCAGCCGCACGCCATGCAGGGGCTTGGGCGGAACCAGCGCGTCGGGAACGCTCATGGCCATCTTCAGCACGGCACCGGGTGCCGCCAGGGTATAGGCCGCCACCCAGTCGACAAACTTGCGCGTCACCTCGGGCAAGGGTGGGCAATCAAGACGTTCCCCCACCACCCGCAAGCGACCGGCATCGACGTCACCACGGCCCTCGCCCCACACCACCCCCACCAGCTCGCGCTTGCCCAGCGGCACGGTGACGAAGTCGCCCACAGCCAACGGCCGCTCGCCGACCCGATAGTCGTAGGCGCCGGCCAAGGGCAACGGCAGCAAAACGGCAACGCGGTCTTGCGGAGAAAATCGCGGCGTGGGGTTGGCGACGGCGGAAAGCATGGTCTAGACTGTACAGCCCTTACCTCTTTCGCAAAAGCCGAGACGCTGAATGGCGCACAAGCGCGACGACGCCGCATCAGCCGCACCCCCTGCGGCCGCCCCCACCGAAGCCCAGGTGGCGGCTTATCTTCGCCGGCACGGCGACTTCCTGTTGCGTCACCCCGATCTGGTGATGGCGCTGTCGCCGCCGTCGCGCTGGGCCGAGGCCGGATCGGTGGTGGACATGCAGGCGTTCATGATCGAACGCCTGAAGGAAGAGGTGAACCGCATCAAGGGTGCGGCCGAGGATTTGATCCTGACCTCGCGGTCCAACATGAACACCCAGAACCGCACCCATCAGGCGGTACTGGTGTTGATGGAGGCCGACAGCCTGGCCGAACTGGCCCAGGCGGTGGCCGACGACCTGCCGCCGATCCTGGACGTGGACATCGCGACCTTGTGTTTCGAACGCGACGACCTCCAGCCGTTGCCGGTGTTGCAGGTGCCGGGCGTGTTCGCCCTGCCGACCGGCAGCGTCGATTTGCTGATGGGCGGTCCCGAGCGCCATTGCGCCCTGCACGAGGAAATGCCCGGCGACCCGGCGCTGTTCGGCGGCGGTGCGGGATTGGTGGCGTCGTCGGCCCTGGTCCGGCTGTCGCCCGGCGGCATCTGCCCCGAGGGGGTGCTGGCCCTGGGATCGCGCCACGGCTGCACCTTCCACGCCGGCCAGGGCACCGAGCTGATCTCGTTCCTGGCCCGCGTCATCGAGCTTTGTCTGCGCCGCTTCGTCTGAAAGGATGATTGACGGCTCCCTCGGCGCATGCTGCCTTATGGCGTCATTCCTGAGGGGGGATTTCAATCATGACTTTCGGTAACGCTGTCTCGGTCTGTTTCAGCAAGTTCGCCACCTTCCAGGGCCGGGCTGCACGGTCGGAATACTGGTATTTCACCTTGTTCCTGGTCCTGGCCAACATCGTCTTGACCATTATCGACGCCGTCACCGGCATCGGCGTGCTGGCGCTGATCTTCGCTTTGGCCACCCTGGTTCCGTCCATCGCCGTCTCGGTGCGCCGGCTGCACGACACCGACCGTCCCGGCTGGTGGTACCTGCTGTTTTTCCTGCCGGTGATCGGCGCCATCGTGCTGCTGATCTGGTTCAGCACCAAGGGCACCACCGGCCCCAACCGCTTCGGCGACGACCCCTTGGGCGGCGGCGAAATCCCGGCAGCGCTGGAGGCCCAGGCCTGAGAGTCCGTTGAGCCTGGGAGCCCGTTAAGCTTGAGAGTCCGTTGATCTTGGGAGCGGCGGCGCTATCATCACGCCATGGTCGCCGCTCCCATCCATTTCGCCGCCCGTCCCGATCTGGCCGCCGCCATTCAGAACTGGCGCGACTGGCTGGCCGGTGAACGCCGCGCCAGCCCGCACACCCTGGACGGCTATGCCCGCGACCTGTCGGCGTTCTGCGCCTTCCTGCTCGGCCATCTGGGACAAGAGCCCGACCTGCCGGCGCTGGCGACGCTGAGCCCGGCCGATTTCCGCGCCTTTCTGGCGGCACGTCAGAACGACGGCCTGGGGCGGTCGTCCATGGCCCGGCTGATGAGCACGCTGCGCGGCTTCTTCAAATATCTCGACCGCTTCGACCTGGTGCACAACCCAGCGCTTGGCGCCGTCAAGTCGCCGCGTCCGCCAAAATCGGTGCCCAAGCCGCTGGCCGCCGACGAGGCCTTGGAAGCGCTGGCCACCGCCGGCGAACTGCACGACGAACCATGGCTGGCGGCACGCGACGTCGCCTTGTTCACCCTGCTTTACGGCTGCGGCCTGCGCCTGGGCGAGGCCTTGGGCATGAACAAACGCGACGCGCCCAAGGGCGACACCATGGTCATCACCGGCAAGGGCCGCAAACAGCGCATGGTGCCGGTGCTGGCGGTGGTGCGCGAGGCCATCGCCGATTATGTCGGCCAATGCCCCTATCCGCTGGCCGCCGACGGCCCGCTGTTCGTCGGCGCACGCGGGGGCAAGCTCAATCCCGGCGTGGTCCAGCGCCAGATGCGGCGGCTGCGGCTGTTGCTCGGCCTGCCGGAAACGGCGACGCCGCACGCCCTCCGACATTCCTTCGCCACCCACCTGCTGGCCGGCGGCGGCGACTTGCGCACCATCCAGGAATTGCTGGGCCATTCCTCGCTGTCCACCACCCAGCGCTATACCAAGGTGGACGCGGCACGGCTCAAGGGCGTCTACGACGCGGCCCATCCGCGGGCGAAGGGATAAGGGGCTTTGCAGCCCCGCATCGCCCACGCTACAAGCAAGGGATGAGCACGACCCTCACTCTCGACCTGCCCGACGAGGCCGCGACCCGGGCCCTGGGCGCGCGGTTGGCCCGACTGGCCCGACCGGGCGACGTCATCTTGCTGTTCGGCACGCTGGGCACCGGCAAGAGCACGCTGGCACGGGCCTTCATCCGCGCGCTCACCTCCCCGGACGAGGAAGTCCCCAGCCCCACCTTCACCCTGGTCCAGGCCTATGAGGCAAAGACCGCCGACATCTGGCATTTCGACCTGTACCGCCTGGACAAGCCCGAAGACGCCTATGAACTGGGGATCGAGGACGCCTTCCTGGACGGCGTCAGCCTGATCGAATGGCCCGAGCGGCTGGGCGGACTGGCACCGCGTCGGCGCCTGGACCTAAGCCTTGAGACCGGTGGCGCCGAAACCGCCCGCCGCGCCACCTTGACCTCCCACGGACAGTGGGACGACCGACTGAAAGACCTGCCCGCATGACCACGCGCGACGCGCTGATTTCCCAATTCCTGACCCAGGCCGGCTGGGCCGACGCCGCGCGCGGCCGGCTGGCCGGCGACGCCAGCTTCCGCCATTACGACCGCCTGACGCGCGGCGACGAAAGCGCCGTGCTGATGGACGCGCCGCCACCCAAGGAAGACGTGCGCCCGTTTGTCCGCGTTGCCCGCCATCTCGCCGCCATGGGGTATTCGGCGCCACGCCTGTTGGCGGTGGACGAAAAGGCCGGCCTGCTGCTGCTGGAGGATTTGGGCGACGGCACCTATACCCGGCTGTTGGCCCAGGGCGGCGACGAAACCGCGCTTTACGCGCTGGCCACCGATGTTCTCGCCGACCTCAACAACCGTACCGACGCCATCCCCCAAGGGGTGCCGGCCTATGACAACGACCGACTGCTGACCGAGGCGTTGCTGCTGACCGATTGGTATCTGCCGGCCCTGGGAATGCAGCCCGACCCGGTGGCGCGGGCCGAATACCAGCGGCTGTGGCTGGAGTTGTTCCCCGTCGCCCGCGCCGTGCCCGAAACGCTGGTGCTGCGCGACTTCCATGTGGACAACCTGTTGCTGCTGGACCGTCCCGGCCTTGCCGCCTGCGGCCTTCTGGATTTCCAGGACGCGGTGGCGGGTCCTTTGACCTACGATCTGATGAGCCTGTTGGAAGACGCCCGGCGCGACATCGACCCCGCCTTGGTCTCGGCCATGAAGGACCGCTACCTCGCCGCCCGCCCCGGCCTGGACCGCGCGGCGTTCGAGGCGTCGTGGGCGGTGCTGGCCGCCCAGCGCCACGCCAAGGTCATCGGCATCTTCACCCGGCTGTGCCGGCGCGACGGCAAGCCCGGTTACCTGATTCACATTCCGCGCCTGTGGCGGTTGCTGGAGCGGGCCTGCGCCCACCCGGCACTGGCCGGCATCAAGGCGTGGCTGGATACCCATGTTCCCGCCGACCGGCGCGAGGTGCCGACACCATGACCGCACATCTCCACCACGCCATGGTGCTGGCCGCCGGGCTGGGCCTGCGCATGCGCCCCATCACCGACCACACCCCCAAGCCGCTGGTCGAGGTGGCCGGGCGGACCATGCTGGATCGGGCACTGGACCATCTGGCGGTGGCCGGGACCAGCCATCTGGTGGTCAACACCCATTGGCTGGCCGACAAGGTGGCGTCGCACCTGTCGGGCCGTCCCGGCATCACCTTGTCACACGAGAGCGAACTGCTGGAAACCGGCGGCGGTGTCGCCAAGGCATTGCCGCATCTGGGAACCGACCCGTTCTATGTGGTCAATTCGGACATCATCTGGACCGACGGGGCGGTGCCGGCATTGAAGCGGCTGGCCCTGGCCTGGGACGACGACCGCATGGACGTGCTGTTGCTGTTGACCCCCACCGCCACCGCCATGGGCTATGACGGACCCGGCGACTTCTTCCTGGACGGGCACGGCCTGCCGCGCCGCCGCCGCGACCGCGAGGTGGCGCCGTTGCTGTTCGCCGGCGTTCAGATCCTGTCGCCGCGGTTGTTCCAGGACGCGCCATCGGGCAAGTTCTCGTTGAACGTGTTGTACGACCGTGCGTTGGAGGCGGGACGGCTGTCCGCCATCGTCCACGACGGCCGCTGGTACCACGTCGGCACCCCCGACGCCCTGCCCCAAGTCGAAGCGGCTATCGAGGCCGAGACACCCTAGTGGGGTGGTGACACGGATGGACACGGATAAACACGGACCAAAAGCAAACGGGGGAACATCCGTGTTCATCCGTGTCCATCCGTGTCACCTTGATCCGGGCTGTTCGGGGAAGACCCCATGACCAATGTCGCGGGCAGGATATTCACCATTCCGCCGGGCATGGCCTTCGTCGATGCCCTGGCCGCCCACCTGTTGGCCGAGGCCGACGGCGACCCGTTGCGGCTGGCCGAGATGGAGGTGCTGTTGCCCAACCGCCGCGCCTGCCGCTCCGGGCGTGAGGCGTTTCTGCGGCTGTCTGGCGGCAAGCCCCTGCTGTTGCCGCGCCTGCGTCCCATGGATGGCGGCGACGGCGACGAGGCGGAATTGTTCGCCGATGGGCCGCTCGACATTCCCCCGGCCATTTCCCCCATCGAACGCCACCTGTTGCTGACCCGGCTGGTGCTGGCCATGGGCTCGGGGCGCGGCGGTCTGCCCCCCACCCCCGACCAGGCGGCCCGGCTGGCGGCCGAACTGGCCGCCCTGTTGGACGCGGTGCAGATCGAGCGCATCGACTTCAGCCGCCTGGAAACCCTGGTGCCCGAGGATTACGCCGAGCACTGGCAGGTGACGCTGAAGTTCCTGACGATCGTCACCGAATTGTGGCCGGCGCTGTTGGGCGACCGCCTTGATCCGCAGGAACGGATCAACCGCATCCTCGACGCCCAGGCGGCACGCTGGCGAAGCGATCCGCCCGATACCCCGGTCATCGCCGCCGGCTCCACCGGTTCGCGTCCGGCCAGCGCCGAGTTGATCGCCGTCATCGCCGGCCTGCCGCGCGGCAAGGTGGTGTTGCCCGGCCTGGACCTTGCCATGGACGAGGCCGCCTGGGCGGCCCTGGACGAAAGCCATCCCCAGTTCGGCATGAAGAAATTGCTGGCCCATCTGGGGGTGGAACGCCGCGCCGTCCGCCCCCTGGGCCGCGAGCCCGACCCGCGCGGCGCCCGCGCCGCCCTGTTGGCCGAGGCCTTGCGCCCCGCCGCCACCTGCGAAGCATGGCGCGACATGGGAGAGTTCCCCGCCGCCACCTTGGACGGCGTATCCCGTCTTGACGCCCCCACCCCGCGTGAGGAGGCGGGCGCCATCGCGCTGATCCTGCGCGAGACGTTGGAAAAGGACGGCCGCACCGCCGCCCTGGTCACCCCCGACCGGACCCTGGCCCGGCGGGTGGCGGCCGAACTGGAACGCTGGGGACTGGTGATCGACGATTCCGCCGGCCAGCCGCTCGACACCTCGGAACCAGGGTGCTTCCTGCGGCTGTTGGCCGAGATGGTGGCCGACGATTTCGCGCCGCACGCCACGCTGTCCTGTCTCAAGCATCCGCTGGCGGCGGCGGGCGACGACACCGCCGCCTTCCGCGCCCTGGTGCGGCGGCTGGAAACCGCCGCCTTGCGCGGGCCGCGCCCAGCCCCCGGCATCGCCGGCCTGAAGGCGGCCGCCAAGGACGGCAAGATCCGCGACGGGCTGGACCGCGTCGCCGCCGCGCTGGAACCGTTCGTGCGGGTGATGGCGCAAGAGACCGCCCCCCTGGCCGATCTGGTCCGCACCCACATGGAAGCCGCCGAGGCGTTGGCCGCCACGCCGCTGTTGCCTGGACCGGCGCGGTTGTGGAAGGGCGAGGCGGGCGAGGCCCTGGCCGGCTGGGCCGGCGACCTGACCACCGCCGCCCAAGCGGTGGGCGCCACCTTCCCGGCCATCCCGCCGCGTTTCTATCCCGCCTTGTTCGAACAGCTCCTGAGCGGCCAGGTGGTGCGCCAGGCCTGGGGCAGCCATCCCCGGCTGTTCCTGTGGGGCCCCATGGAGGCGCGGCTGCAAAAGGCCGACGTCATGGTGCTGGGCGGCCTGAACGAGGGCACCTGGCCGGGCGAGGCCCAGGCCGACCCGTGGATGAGCCGCCCCATGCGCGCCGCCTTCGGATTGCCGGCCCCCGAGCGCAAGATCGGATTGGCCGCCCACGATTTCGCCATGGCCTTCGCCGCGCCGCGGGTGGTGCTGTCGCGGTCCGCCCGCGTCGATGGCACCCCCACCGTACCGGCCCGCTGGCTGCTACGCCTCAAGGCGGTGATGGACGCCGCCGGCCTGGATTTTGGCGAGGACGCGACCCCTTTCCTCGACTGGCACACCCGTCTCGACCGTCCCGAGGCTTTCGAGCGGGTGGCCCCCCCGGCCCCGCGCCCGCCGGTCACCGCCCGGCCGCGCAAATTGTCGGTCACCGAGATCGAAACCTGGATGCGCGACCCCTATGGCATCTATGCCAAGCACATCCTGGGGCTTCGCGCGCTCGACCCCATCGACGCCGATCCCGGTGCCGCCGAATACGGGTCCCTGGTCCACGCCGCCATCGAAACCTTCCTGAACGAGATTTCCGGCCCGTTGCCGGCCGACGCCGAAACCCGGCTGCTGACCATCGGCCGCGAGGTGTTCGCCGACGTGCTGGACCGGCCCGGCGTGTGGGCGTTCTGGTGGCCGCGCTTCGTGTCGGTGGCGCGATGGCTGGTGGCGCATGAAAGCGCCCGCCGCGCCGACATCGCCCGAACCCATTGCGAGATCAAGGGCGCGCTTGAAATCGACGCCCCCGCCGGCCCCTTCCTGCTGCATGCCCGTGCCGACCGTGTGGACGTGCTGCGCGACGGCACGCTGGCGCTGGTCGATTACAAGACCGGCCAACCGCCCAGCCCGCGCGAAGTGGCCGCCGGCTACGCCCCGCAATTGCCTCTGGAAGCCGCCATCGCCCGCTTCGGCGGGTTCGAGGGCGTCGCCCCGGCCGAGGTCGCGCGCATGCTCTATTGGCGCCTGAAAGGCGGCGCGGACGGCGGCGAGGAAAAATCGGCCGGCGACAATCCCCGCCAGTTGACCGACCAAGCCATCGAGGGCCTCAAGGCCCTGGTCGCCACCTTCGACGACGAGCGCACCCCCTATGGCGCCCGCCCGCACCCCGACCGCGCCCCCAAATATTCCGACTACCAACATCTGGCCCGCATCCGCGAATGGTCAACCGCCGCCGAAGACGCAGAAGAGTGAGGCGGGATGACACGGATGGACACGGACAAACACGGATGAACGGAGCGCTTCCCCCCGCCACGGAAAAAATCACCGAAGCGATCATCGGTGCGGCTTTCGAAGTGTCGCGCCTGATGGGGCACGGTTTCCTGGAGGCGGTTTACCGGCGCCCGCTCGGACACGAGCTCGGACTGTGTGGGCTGAAATGGCGAGAAGAGGTTGCCTACCACCTTGCCTACAAGGGCAACCCCGTCGGCACGTATGTCGCCGACCTGTTGGTGGAAGACACGGTCATCGTGGAACTGAAGGCCGTGGACGCCCTCAACCCCCAGCACACCGGGCAAGTCCTGAATTATCTCAAGGCAGCCGACCTTACGGTCGGCCTTCTGCTCAATTTCGGCAAGCCGAGACTGGAAGTGAAAAGGGTGCTGCGATGACCCGTCCGTGTTCATCCGTGTTCATCCGTGTCCTTCCTCTGTTGGGGGGCCGTTCATGACAGATCCCTCGTCCTCCGCCCTTTTGGACGACGCCGCGTCGCGGCAGCGCCGTGCCGCCGATCCCGAGGCGTCGGTGTGGGTGGGCGCCTCGGCCGGCACCGGCAAGACCAAGGTGTTGACCGACCGGGTGCTGACCCTGTTGCTGGCCGGCACCGCGCCGCACCGCATCTTGTGCCTGACCTTCACCAAGGCCGCCGCCGCCGAGATGAGCAACCGCATCAACGAGCGGCTGGCGAAATGGGCCACGGCCCCCGATTCCGCCCTGGCCGGAGACCTGTTCAGGCTGTTGGGCCGCACCCCGGACGAGGGCACCATGATCAGCGCGCGGCGGCTGTTCGCCCGCGTGCTCGACGTGCCGGGCGGCATGCATATCGAAACCATCCACGCCTTTTGCCAATCGCTGTTGCGCCGCTTTCCGCTGGAAGCCGGGCTGGCGCCGCACTTCCAGGTGATGGACGACCGCGACGCCGGCGAATTGCTGGAGGAAGCCAAGGAAGAAATCCTGTCGCGCGCCCGTGGCGCCGCCGAGGGCGGCGTGGCCGACATGGCGCTGGCCGACGCCTTGGCCGACGTCACCGGCCGGGTCCACGAAAGCGCCTTTCCCGAACTGATGGCCGAATTGTCGGCGGAACGCGGCCGTCTGAAACGTCTGCTCGACACCCATGGCGGCATGGTGGGGGTGGTCGCGGCGGTGCGCGCCCGGCTTGGCCTCGCCGATGGCGACACCCCCGAAACCATCGTGGCGCGGGCCTGCGACGACGGTTCCTTCGACGGCGACGGGCTGCGCCACGCCATGGCGGCGTTGCTGAACGGGTCAAAGACGGACGTCGAACGCGGCCAGATTCTGGACCGCTGGCTGGCCGACCCGGACGGGCGGACGGCACGCTTCGCCGCCTATCGTCTGGCGTTCCTGACCGCCACCGACGGCACCGTCCGCAAGACGTTGTGCACCAAGAAAGTGGCCGAGCTTCCCGGCGTGCAGGCCGCGCTCGAGGCCGAGGCGGAACGTCTGGTCCGGGTGTCGGACCGGCTGAAATCGGCCACCATCGCCACCGCCACCGGCCATTTGCTGACCCTGGGCCACGCCTTGCTGGCCGCTTACGAACGGCGCAAGCAGGGCCGGGCGCTGATGGATTACGACGATCTGATCCTGGCGGCGCGCGAGCTTCTGGCCCGGCCCGGCGTCGCACCATGGGTGCTGTACAAGCTGGACGGCGGCATCGACCATGTGCTGATCGACGAGGCCCAGGACACCAACCCCGACCAATGGGCGGTGGTGGCGGCGCTGACCGAGGAGTTCTTCGCCGGACGCGGCGCCCGCGAGACGATCCGTACGGTGTTCGCGGTGGGCGACGTCAAGCAATCCATCTATTCGTTCCAGCGCGCCGACCCCAAGGCCTTCGACGCCATGCGCCGGCTGTTCGCCGAGCATGTCCCGCAAGCCGGCGGCAAATGGGCGGAAATCCCCCTGAACCTGTCGTTCCGTTCGGGCTGGGCGGTGTTGCGTGCGGTCAACGCGGTGTTCGCCCCCGACAGTCCGGCGCGCGACGGCGTCGCCGGCGCCGACGAGGACATCACCCACCTGGCTTTCCGCACTGGCTCCGCCGGCCGGGTCGAGGTGTGGCCGCCGGTGGAACCGCGCGCCGCCGACGAGGTGGCGCCGTGGAAGCCGCCCGTCGAGCGCATCAGCGGCGATTCCCCGCGCACCCGGCTGGCCCGGCTGGTGGCCCGGCGGATCAAGGCCATGGTCGGCCGCGAGACCCTGCCCAGCCACGGCCGCCCCGTCCGGGCCGGCGACGTCATGGTGTTGCTGCGCCGGCGCGGGTCGTTCGTCGAGGATCTGGTGCGCGAGCTCAAGGTGCTGGAAGTGCCGGTGGCCGGCGCCGACCGCATGGTGCTGACCGAACAGATGGCGGTCATGGACCTGATGGCGCTGGGCAACTTCCTGATCCTGCCCGACGACGACCTGACCCTGGCGACCGTGCTCAAGGGACCACTGGTGGGGCTGAGCGAGGAGGAGTTGTTCCGGCTGGCCTGGGGACGAGGCCGGGCGGGATTGTGGGACACCCTGCGCCGCCGCGCCGGCGAGGAGGAGGCGTTCGGCCGTGCCTTCGACACCCTGTCCGGGTTGTTGTCCAAGGTCGACCGGCTGTCGCCGCACGCCCTTTACGCCCAGGTGCTGGGGCCGTTGGGCGGCAAGCGCCGCCTGCTGGCGCGGCTGGGTCTCGAGGCCGAGGACCCGCTGGACGAGTTCATGTCGCTGACGCTGGCCTATGAACAAGGCCGCGCGCCCAGTCTTCAGGGCTTCCTGCATTGGCTGGAAACCGGCGCGGTCGAAATCAAGCGCGACCTGGAACAAGGCGGGCGCGACGCCGTGCGCATCATGACCGTGCACGGCTCCAAGGGACTTCAGGCGCCGGTCGTCTTCCTGCCCGACACGTTGCAGACGCCAACCCAAGGCTCACGCCTGCTGTGGCTGGACGACGACCTGTTGCTGTGGCCGCCGCGCGCCGAAATGAACGACGCGGTGGCCCAGGCGGGACGCGACGCCCAGAAGCTGGCGCGGGAACGGGAATACCGCCGTCTGCTTTACGTCGCCATGACCCGTGCCGAGGACCGGCTGGTGGTGTGCGGCTGGCAGACCAAGCGCGCCGCCCCCCAGGGGTGCTGGTACAACCTGACCCGCGAGGCGCTGGCCCCCGTCGCCGCCGAAATCGAGGACCCGTTCCTGGCGGCGCAAGGGGAAACCTCCGATGCCCGTATCCTGGTGACCGAATGCCCCCAGGACGGCCCCCCCGACCGCGAGGCGAAGACGGCCACCACCCGCCCCCCTGCCGCCGGCCCGCTGCCGTCCTGGGTGACGGCCCAGGCGCCGAACGAACCGGCGCCGCCGCGCCCGCTGGCGCCGTCGCGTCCCGACGGCGAAGAACCGGCCGCCCGCTCGCCGCTGAGCGGCGGCGCCGACACCCGCCGCTTCGCCCGTGGCAAGCTGATCCACAAGCTGTTGCAAACCCTGCCCGACATCGCCCCGGCCCAGCGCGCGGCGGCGGCCATGCGCTATCTGGCCAAGGCGGGACGGGAATTCGACGCCGCCGAACGAATCGCCATCGCCAACGAGGTCCAGACCGTGCTGGACCACCCCGCCTTCGCGCCGCTGTTCGCACCGGGCAGCCGGGCCGAGGTGCCCATCGTCGGCGTGGTGGACGAAACCCGCGTCATCGCCGGCCAGGTGGACCGGCTGGTGGTCACCGACAGCGAGGTTCTGGTGGTCGATTACAAGACCAACCGCCGGCCGCCGGTGGACCCGGCCGACATTCCGGCCGTCTATGTCCATCAGATGGCTGCCTATCATCTGGCTTTGTCGTGCATCTATCCGGGCCGCGCGGTGCGCTGCGCCCTGGTGTGGACCGACGGCCCCCGTCTGATGGAGGTCGAACGGAGCAGAATGGACGACGTTTTGGCCGGAATGATGACGCAGCGATAAATTGGACACATTCCGCTTCAAAAACTGAACCGGCTAGTTTAGTTTTGTCTTTATGCTCAAATCCTGTTCCGCCCGATCCTCGGCCAAACGCTCGGCCATCCTCGACGCCGCCCAGAGGTGTTTCCTCGAACACGGCTACGCCAGCACCAGCATGGACACCGTCGCCGCCACCGCCGCCGTGTCCAAGGCCACCATCTACGCCCACTTCCAAAGCAAGGACCAACTGTTCGCCGCCATCATCCACCGGCGCTGCGATTCGCTGGCCTGTGCCGCCGACGCGCTGGAAGTGTCCGAGATCACCGACGCGCGGGCCACCCTGACCACGCTGGCCCGCCAGTTGATGTCCATGCTGCTGGACGGCGACGTGTTGTGCATCTATCGCATGGTGGTGGCGGAATCGTCGCGCCACGCCGATCTGGCGCGAACCTATTTCGAGGCCGGACCGACACGCGGCAAGCAACGCCTGTCGAAAACCCTCGACGCGCTGGTGAGCAAGGGGCTGCTCCAGATCGACGACACCTGGCTGGCCATGGACCAGTTCATCGGCATGCTGCGCGGCGAACATTTCCACCGCGCCCTGCTGGGGTTGCCGGCCGGCGACCGCACCGATTTGGAACGCACCATCGAAGGCGCGGTCGAGACGATCATGCGGGCTTACGCCCCCCGCGCCTGATCTCCCCGCGCGCCAGTCCCTCGACCGCCGCCGCCGCCAGACCAAGACCGCCGCCCAGCACGCAGACCCCGCCCCAGCCCCAGCCGGCCCAGGCCTGGGCCCCCAAGGCCGAGCCCAGGGCGCCACCGGTGAACATCACCGTCATGTACACGGTGTTGAGCCGCGACCGCGCCGCCGCGTCCAGCGCATAGATGCGGGTCTGGTTGGACACCATGGCCGCCTGGGCGCCGACATCCATCACCAGCACCCCCACCACCAGCGCCGTCAGCGAATTGGGCCACAGCGCCATGGGGACAAAAGCCAACCCCACCGCCGCCGCACCACCGACGATCAGGAACCGCGGCCCCCGCCGGTCGGCAAGCCGCCCGGCCAAGGGCGCCATCAAGGCGCCGGCCGCGCCGATCACCCCGAACAGGCCGGCGACCGAACTGCCCAGATGCAGCGGCGGGGCCTGAAGCTTGAGCGCCAGCACCGACCAGAAGACGGAAAAGGCGGCGAATTGCAGCGCCTGGACCAGGGCGCCGCGCCGCAACACCGGATGAGCCAGGAACAGATCCAAAAGCGAGCGCATCAGACGCGGATAGGACAGACGCACGCTGGGCGCCACGCGCGGCAAGCGTGCCCACAACGCCAAGGTCATGACCAGCGTCAGCGCCACGCCGCCCCAGAAGGCGGCACGCCAGCCGGCCAGTTCGGCGATGAAGCCCGAGACGGTGCGCGCCAGCAAGATCCCCAGCAACAGCCCCATCATCACCGTGCCGACCGACCGGCCGCGCCGTGCCTCGGGCGCCAGTTGCGCCGCCAGCGGCACCACCTGCTGCGTCACCGTCGCCAACAGCCCGACCCCCAGTCCGGCCGCCGCCAGCACCGACAGCGACGGCGCCAGCGCCGCCACCGTCAGGGCCACCGTCAACGCCGAAGCGGTCACCAGGATCAGCCGCTTGCGCTCGACCCGGTCGCCCAACGGCGACAGCAGCAAAAGCCCCAGGGCGTAACCCACCTGGGTCAACACCGGCACCATGCCGATTTCGGCGCCGTCGGCCCCGAACTCGTGCGCCAGCAACCCCAGCACCGGCTGATTGTAATAGATGTTGGCGACCATGATGCCGGCCGCCGCCGCCAACAGGAACAGCAGCGACGGCGGCAACGGGTCGGCGGTGGATTCCGGGTTACGCATTCAGGCCCTTCATTCCTTCGGTGGGGTAGCGTTCGCCGGCCGCCGCACCGGGTGGCAACGCGGCATCCAGCGCCGCCAGTTCGGCCGCCGTCAAGGTTACGGCCGCCGCCGCGACGTTGTCTTCCAGATACTTGATCCGCTTGGTTCCGGGAATGGGCAGGATGTCGCCGCCTTGCGCCAGCAACCAGGCCAGCGCCACCTGGCCGGGGGTGCAGCCCTTGGCCGCCGCCAGGGCGCGGACCTTGTCCACCAGATGCTGGTTGGCCTCCATGTTGGCCCCCTGAAAGCGCGGGTTGGCGCGCCGGAAATCGCCTTCGGCCAGATCGTCGGTCTTGGCGATGGCCCCGGTCAACATGCCGCGTCCCAGCGGCGAATAGGCCACCAGACTGACCCCAAGCTCGCGACAGGTCGGCAGCACCTCGGCCTCGACGTCGCGGGTCCACAGCGAATACTCGCTTTGCACGGCGGAAATGGGGTGCACCGCATGGGCCCGGCGCAAGGTGTCGGCCGACACCTCGGACAGGCCCAGCGCCCGGACCTTGCCCTCCTTCACCAGATCGGCCATGGCCCCCACCGTATCCTCGATGGGAATGTCGGGATTGCGGCGATGAGCGTAGTAAAGGTCGATGACCTCGATTCCCAAGCGGGACAGCGACGCCTCGCACGCCGCCTTCACATAGGCCGGGCTGGTGTCGATGGTCCGCGCGTATTGACCGGGCTGGCGCACGATGCCGAACTTGGTCGCCACCACCACCCGGTCGCGCTTGCCCGCCAGAAAGCGTGCCAACAGACGCTCGTTGTGGCCGCTGCCATACATGTCGGCGGTGTCGAAATGGGTGACGCCGATCTCGAAAGCGCGGTCCAGGGTGGCCAGCGACTGCGTCTCGTCGGTGGGGCCATAGAACTCGCTCATGCCCATGCAGCCCAGACCCAGGGCCGAAACGCTCAGGCCGCTTTGGCCGATCTTACGCTGTTCCATGTTTTCTTCTCCCGCGCCGGGGTTGGGCGCATTAAGCTGGAGGGAGGAAATATGTAAACTACACTGTGCAGTGTACTTTCGGAGCCCAACCATGTCAAACCCCGGCTGCGGACAGCGCGGCGAGGTCAAGCGTCAGGCGGTGATCGATGCCGCCGAACGGATTTTCCTGGATCTGGGCTATGCCAACGCCTCGATGGATGGCATCGCCGCCGAAGCCGGGGTGTCCAAGCGCACGGTCTACAATCATTTCGCCGGCAAGGCCGAATTGTTCCAGGCGGTGGTCGGACGGCTGTATGCCGGCTTGCAGGAAGTGCAGCGGCGCGGCCTGCCGCTGGATCGCCCGCCGGAAGAGGTGCTGGCCGAGTTCGCCCGCGAGCTTCTGGTCCATCTGCGCCGGCCCGAGATGCTGGGGCTGTTCCGGCTGATCGTCGCCGAACGGCCGCGTTTCCCCGAACTGGGGCTGGCCTTCACCTCGGGCGGCAAGGGCGCCATCTTCGCCGTTCTCGAGGACTATTTCGCCGCCCAGACCAAGCGCGGCATCCTGGCGGTGGACGATCCGTGGCAGGCGGCGGCGGTATTTTTGGGGGTGCTCAAGGAAAGCGTGCACTGGCCGGCCCTGTTGGGCCTGCCGGTGACCGCGGACGACCGTGCCATCGCGACGGCCGTCCGCGCGATCATGCGTATGTATGGGGGGTGATTACTCCCCCGCCACGTTCTGGCTGAGACGGAACGGGTGCGCCGGATAGACGCCGACGATCCGCACCTCGTGGCTGAAGAATTCCAGTTCCTCAAGCGCCAGCCGCAGGGAACGCTGACTGGGGTGCCCCTCGACGTCGGCATAGAACTGGGCGGCCACGAACTCGCCGCCGACCAGATAGCTTTCCAGCTTGGTGATGTTGATGCCGTTGGTGGCGAAGCCGCCCATGGCCTTGTAAAGCGCCGCCGGCACGTTGCGCACCCGGAAGACGATGGTGGTGACGCAGGGCTGGTTGGGGTTGGGTTCGATCGCGTCGCGGGCCAACACCACGAAACGGGTGGTGTTGTGCTCGGCGTCCTCGATATTGGCCTTGAGGCTGTCGAGACCATAGATTTCGGCCGCCAGCTCGGAGGCGATGGCGGCGCGGGTGAGGTCACCGCTCTTGGCCAGTTCGGCCGCCGAACCGGCGGTGTCGGCGCCGACAATGACCTTGAGCCCCAATTGGCGGATCAGGTTGCGGCACTGTCCCAAGGCGTGGACATGGCTTTCCACCGAGGTGATGGAGTCGAGCGAAGCCCCCTTGGGGGCCAGCAGGTGGTGCTGGATGCGCTCGAAATGCTCGGCGATGATATGCAGCCCGGAATAGGGCAGCAGATGGTGCACGTCCGCCACCCGGCCGGCCACCGAATTGTCGATGGGGATCATGGCATAGCGGGCGCGGCCTTCGCGCACGGCGGCGAAGGCGTCCTCGAAAGTGGCGCAGGGCAAGGGCTGCATGGCCGGAAAGGCGTTGCGGCAGGCCAGATGGGAATAGGCGCCGGGCAAGCCCTGGAAGGCGATGGAATTGGCGGAATCGGACGTGGTCATGGCAGCCTGGAAATCCTAGAGGCCGGCGGCGAGGATGGCGCGGGCACGGTCGAGGTCGGCGGGAGTATCGACACCCAGCGGAACGGTGTCAACCAAGGCGCAGTCGATGCGCATACCGGCTTCCAACGCCCGCAACTGCTCCAGTTTCTCGCGCTTCTCCAGCACGCCCTGGGGCATCGAGACGAAGCGCCGCAATGCATCGCGCTTGTAGGCGTAAAGACCGATGTGGTGGTAATGCGGCCCCTCTCCCCATGGCGCGGTGGCACGGGTGAAATAAAGGGCGCGGCCGACCCGCGCACCGGCGGCGAACCCGACCACCGCCTTGACCACGTTGGGATTGGTGCGCTCGTCCTCGATGGCGATCTCGGCCACCAGGGTCGAGAGGTCGACATCTGGATTCTCAAGCGGCTGGAACACCGCGCGCACGATCTGGGGGTCGAGGGTCGGCAGGTCGCCCTGGACGTTGACCACCGCCCCATAGCGGCCTTCGGGGTCGACCTTCTGCAACGCCTCCCACACCCGGTCCGAGCCCGAGGGATGACCGGGATCGGTCAGCACCGCCGTCCCGCCATGGGCGACGACCGCGTCGGCGATTTCCTGCTCGGCGGCGGCCACCACCACCGGGCCGATACCGGCATCCACCGCGCGCCGCCACACCTGGACGATCATCGGCACGCCGTTGATGTCGGCCAACGGCTTGTTGGGCAAACGGGTGGCGGCCAGACGGGCGGGAATGACGACGACGGGATCGAGACGCGAAGACATGGGAAACGGCCCTCAGGAGGAATACGCAAGACGGCAACCTTATCGTGCCGCCCGCACGCGCGCCAACGCCTTTCCCCTCTGGCCTTCCGCGCCGGATCGCGCCACACTCGGGCCGCGCAAGAAATCCTTGGGGGATCCATGACCGCCGCCTGCACGCCTGGATTTGTCGTCCCGGCCGAGTTCGTCGCCCTGGCCGGGCGTCTGGCCGACGCCGCCCGCCCGGTGATCCGCAAGTATTTCCGTACGCCGGTGACGGTGGACGACAAAGCCGATTCGAGCCCGGTCACCATCGCCGACCGCGAGGCCGAGGCGACCATGCGGGCCATCATTTCGGAAACTTTCCCCGAGCACGGCATCCTGGGCGAGGAACACGGCCGCCATAACACCGACGCCGAATGGGTGTGGGTTCTGGACCCCATCGACGGCACCAAGGCGTTCATCACCGGCAAGCCCAGCTTCGGCACGCTGATCGCCCTGGCCCATCGCGGCAAGCCGGTGCTGGGGGTGATCGACCAGGCCATCCTGGACGAACGCTGGCTGGGTGGCGCGGGCCATCCCACCACCTTGAACGGCCAGCCGGCGCGGGTGCGGGACTGCGATGCGCTGGCCAAGGCCTATGCCTATACCACCGGGCCGGAATTCTTCGACGCCGACACCTTGCCGGCATGGAACCGCATCGCCGAACGGGTCAAACAGCCGCGTTATGGCTGCGATTGCTACGCCTATGCGTTGCTGACCTCGGGTTTCGTCGATCTGGTGGTCGAGGCCGGGCTCAAGCCCTATGACTATGCCGCCCTGGTGCCGGTGATCGAAAACGCCGGCGGCACCGTCACCGACTGGCTGGGGCAGCCGTTGACCATCGCTTCCGACGGCCGCGTCTGCGCCGCCGGCGACGCCCGCCTGCACGCCCTGGCGCTCGAGGTGCTGGCGGGATGAGGGGAATCGCCGCGGCCGTCCTTGCCCTGATCTGCGCCACCACCCCCGCCTGGGGCGCCCCCCGCCACGGTATCGCCATGCACGGCGAGCCGAAATACCCGGCGGGCTTCAGCCATTTCGGCTACGTCAACCCCGACGCCCCCAAGGGCGGCGAGCTGCGCCTTGCCGACCAGGGCACCTTCGACAGCCTGAACCCGTTCATCGCCAAGGGACAGACCCCGGCCGGGCTGACGGCACTGGTGTACCAGAGCCTGATGGTCGCCAACGCCGACGAGCCGTTTTCCATGTACGGCCTGATCGCCGAAAGCGTCGACACCCCCCCCGACCGGTCGTGGGCCACCTATGTCATCCGCAAGGAGGCACGCTGGCAGGACGGCACCCCCATCACCCCCGAGGACGTGGTCTTCTCGCTCGACATCCTGCGCGGCAAGGGCACACCCAATTACCGCTTTTACTATGCCGGGATCGAGAAAGCGGAAAAGGTCGGGCCGCGTTCGGTCAAGTTCACCTTCAAGCCCGGCGACAACCGCGAACTGCCGCTGATCATCGGCGAGATGCCGATCCTGCCCAAGCATGCCTGGGAGGGCCGCGCCTTCGATTCCACCTCCCTGGAACGCCCGCTGGGCAGCGGCCCCTATCGCGTCGGCGCCTTCGAACCCGGCCGCTACATCGTCTATGAGCGCGATCCCGATTATTGGGCCGGGAATCTGGCCGTCCAACGCGGGCTCTACAATTTCGACCGCGTGCGTTTCGACTTCTACCGCGACGCCACCGTCGAGCTGGAGGCGTTGAAAGCCGGGGAATTCGACTTCCGATCCGAGAGCGAAGCCAAGAAATGGGCCACCGCCTATGACGACTGGGCGGCGCTCAAGGACAGACGCGCCCGCAAGGAATGGCTGGACGATTCCATGCCCAACGGCATGCAGGCCTTCGTCTACAACCTGCGCCGGCCGTTGTTCGCCGATGCCCGCGTCCGCCGGGCACTGGCCTATGCCTTCGACTTCGAATGGACCAACGCCACCTTGTTTTATGGCCAGTACCGGCGCAGCGACAGCTATTTCGCCCATTCCGAACTGGCCGCCACCGGATTGCCCGGCCCCGACGAACTGAAGGTTTTGGAGCCGCTCAGGGACAAGATTCCGCCCGAGGTGTTCACCACCCCCTACCAACCGCCGGCCACCGATCCGGCCACCGGCATCCGCCCCAACCTGCGCGTCGCCATGAAGCTGTTGGAAGAGGCCGGCTGGCGGGTGGTGGACGGCAAGCTGGTCAAGGACGGCAAGCCGTTCCGCTTTGAAATCCTGTTGGTCCAGCCGGCGTTCGAGCGCGTCACCCTGCCCTTCGTGCGCAACCTCGCGCGATTGGGCATCGAGGCGCGGGTGCGCACCGTCGATTCCACCCAATACACCAACCGCCTGCGCGACTTCGACTTCGACATGGTGGTGGGGAGCTGGGGGCAATCGGCGTCGCCCGGTAACGAACAGGCCATGTTCTGGAGCAGCCAGGCCGCCGACCAGCCGGGCAGCCGCAACGTGGGCGGCATCAAGAATCCGGCGGTGGACACCCTGGTCGACCTGGTGATCAGCGCCCCCGACCGCGAGCAGTTGGTGGCGCGCACCCGTGCGCTGGACCGGGTGCTGTTGTGGAACCATTACGTCATCCCGCAATGGTATCTGGGGGCCAGCCGGCTGGCCTATTGGGACAAGTTCGGCCACCCGCCGGAGGTGCCGATGAAGGGCTACCAATTGTTCGCCTGGTGGGCGAAAAGCGCGGAAAAGAAGGGGAAATAGGGCATGCTGGCCTATGTCCTGCGCCGTCTGGCGCTGATCCCGCTGACCTTGTTCGGCATCATGGCCGTCAACTTCGTCATCGTGCAACTGGCCCCCGGCGGCCCGGTCGAGCAGATGATCGCCCGCCTCGAAGGCACCGCCGGCGGCGAAACCCAACGCCTGTCCGGCGGCGGCGGCGAACTGGCGGGAGCGGCCCGCGCGGCGCGGGCCGGCGAGAACAGCGCCTATCGCGGCGCCCAGGGGCTTGACCCCGCCTTCGTCGCCGAGATCGAAAAACAGTTCGGTTTCGACAAGCCGGCGGGCGAACGCTTCGTCCAGATGCTGGGCAATTACATCCGCTTCGACTTCGGCAAGAGCTTCTACCGCGACACCTCGGTCATCGATTTGATCCTGGAAAAGATGCCGGTCTCCATCTCGCTGGGATTGTGGACGACGCTGATCATCTATCTGGTGTCCATCCCGTTGGGCATCGTCAAGGCGCGGCGCGACGGATCGGCTTTCGACATCGCCAGCTCGTGGGCGATCATCGTCGGCTATGCGGTGCCGGGCTTCCTGTTCGCCATCTTGCTGATCATCGTCTTCGCCGGCGGCCGTTATCTGGCATGGTTCCCGCTGCGCGGGCTGACCGGCACCGATTGGGACTCGCTGTCCACCTTGGGCAAGATCGCCGATTATTTCTGGCATCTGACCTTGCCGGTCACCGCACTGGTGGTCGGCAGCTTCGCCAGCCTGACCATGCTGACCAAGAACTCGTTCCTGGAAGAGATCAACAAGCAATACGTGATCACCGCAAGGGCCAAGGGCTTGTCCGAAAACCGCGTCCTTTACGGCCACGTCTTCCGCAACGCCATGTTGCTGGTGGTGGCCGGCTTCCCCGCCGCCCTGGTCGGCATCCTGTTCGCCGGTTCGATCCTGATCGAGATCATCTTCTCGCTCGACGGCATCGGTCTGTTGGGATACGAGGCGGTGGTCAACCGCGATTATCCGGTGATGTTCGGCACCCTTTACATGTTCAGCCTTCTGGGGCTGGTGCTCAACCTGATCGGCGACCTGACCTACCACCTTGTCGATCCACGCATCGACTTCGGCAAGCGCGAGGTCTGAGGATGAGGCTCTCTCCGCTCACCCGCCGCCGCCTCGACGCCTTTCGCCGCAACCGCCGCGGCTTCTGGGCGTTGTGGCTGTTCCTCGGGCTGTTCGTGCTGACGCTGGGCGCCGAGTTGGTGGCCAACGACCGGCCGCTGATGGTTGGCTATCAAGGCTCCTTGTATTTCCCGGTGTTCAAGGATTACCCCGAGGTGACGTTCGGCGGCGATTTCCTGACCTATACCGACTACCGCGACCCCTACATCGCGCAAAAGATCGCCGAAAACGGCTGGGCGCTGTGGCCGCCGCTGCGCCACGACCACCAATCCATCTCCTATGACGTGACGCGCCCCCATCCCAGCCCGCCCTCGGCCGAGAACCCGCTGGGCACCGACGACCAGGGCCGCGACGTGCTGGCCCGGCTGATCTATGGCTTGCGGCTGTCCATCCTGTTCGGCCTGACGCTGACGCTGGTCAGTTCGGCCGTCGGCGTCGCCGTCGGCGCGGTCCAGGGATATTTCGGCGGCCGCGTCGACCTGCTGGGGCAACGCTTTCTGGAAATCTGGGGCGGATTGCCGCAATTGCTGATCCTGATCATCGTCGCCAGCATGATCGCGCCGGGATTCTGGACGCTGCTGGGGGTGCTGGTGCTGTTCTCGTGGACATCGCTGGTGGGGGTGGTCCGCGCCGAGTTCCTGCGCGCCCGCAACTTCGACTATGTCCGCGCCGCCCAGGCGCTGGGCATGGACGACCTGCGGGTGATCATGCGCCACGTCCTGCCCAACGCCATGGTGGCGACGCTGACGTTCATGCCGTTCATCCTGTCCTCTTCCATCGTCTCGCTGACCGCGCTGGACTTCCTCGGGCTTGGCCTGCCGCCCGGTTCGCCGTCGCTGGGCGACCTGTTGGCCCAGGGCAAAGCCAACCTTCAGGCGCCGTGGCTGGGCATCGCCGGCTTCGTGGTGGTGGCGGCGCTGCTGTCGCTTCTGGTGTTCGTCGGCGAGGCGGTGCGCGACGCGTTCGATCCCAGGAAAACCAACCAATGACCCAATCCCCCTCCATCCTCGAGGTCCGCGATCTCGCGGTATCGTTCGGACAAGGCGACGCCGAGGTTCGCGCGGTGCGCGGCGTGTCCTTCACCCTGGCACGCGGCGAGACCCTGGCCCTGGTCGGGGAATCGGGATCGGGCAAGTCGGTGACCGCGCTGTCGATCCTGCAATTGTTGCCGTACCCGCGCGCCTGGCATCCCTCCGGGTCGATCCGGCTGAACGGCCAGGAACTGGTGGGCGCGCCGGAACGCGCCTTGCGCGCCGTGCGCGGCAACCGCGTCGCCATGGTGTTCCAGGAACCCATGACCTCCCTGAACCCGCTGCATTCCATCGAAACGCAGGTCGGCGAGGTGCTGGAGATCCACAAGGGCCTGCGCGGCCCGGCCCGGCGTGACCGCGTGCTGGAACTGCTGCGGCTGGTGGGCATCCCCGAACCGGAAAAGCGCCTGGGGGCGTTGCCGCACGAACTTTCCGGCGGACAGCGCCAGCGGGTGATGATCGCCATGGCCCTGGCCAACGAGCCCGACATTCTGATCGCCGACGAACCGACTACGGCGCTGGACGTCACCATCCAGGCGCAGATCCTGGCCTTGCTGAAGGAGCTTCAGGGCCGTCTCGGCATGGCGTTGCTGTTCATCACCCACGATCTTGGCATCGTGCGCAAGATGGCCGACCGGGTCTCGGTCATGAACATGGGCGAGGTGGTGGAAAGCGGCCCGGCGGCGGAATTGTTCGCCGCCCCCCAACATCCCTATACCCGGCGCCTGTTGGCGGCCGAACCCAAGGGCAAGCCCAATGCCGCCCCCGCCGACGCCCCGGTGGTCATGGAGGCCCGCGACCTGCGCGTGTGGTTCCCGATCAAGAGCGGCCTGTTGCGCCGGACGGTGGCCCACATCAAGGCGGTGGACGGCATCTCGCTGTCCATCCGCCAGGGCCACACCATCGGCGTCGTCGGCGAATCGGGGTCGGGAAAGACCACGCTGGGGCTGGCGCTGCTGCGGCTGATCGGGTCGAACGGCGCCATTTCCTTCGGTGGCGAGAACATCGCCGGCCTGTCGCCAAGCGCCCTGCGGCCACGGCGGCGGCACATGCAGATGGTGTTCCAGGACCCCTATGGCTCGCTGAGCCCGCGCCTGTCGGTCGGCCAGATCGTCGGCGAGGGGCTGGAGGTGCACAAGATCGGTGCCGACAGCACCGAACGACGCGCCATCATCTCGCACGCGCTTGAGGAGGTGGGACTGGACCCCGCCACCCAGGACCGCTATCCGCACGAATTTTCCGGCGGCCAGCGGCAACGCATCGCCATCGCCCGCGCCCTGGTGCTCAAGCCCCGCTTCATGGTGCTGGACGAACCGACCAGCGCCCTCGACGTCTCGGTTCAGGCGCAGATCGTCGATTTGCTGCGCGACATCCAGGCTCGCCACGGCATCGCCTACCTGTTCATCAGCCACGACCTGCGGGTGGTGCGCGCCCTGGCCGACGACCTGATCGTCATGAAGGATGGCCGCGTGGTGGAGATGGGCGACGCCGCCAAGATGTTCACCCACCCCCAGACCGACTACACCAGGGCGCTGATGGCCGCCGCGTTCAACCTGGAGGCACTGGAGCCTAGCACCACAGCGCCTTAAGGAACGCCTCCATGTGGAACGCGGCTTGTTCCGGCACATAGGCGTAATCCCGCCCCAAGGGACAGGCATGACGCGGCAGACAGCCGATGCCGCGGCATTCGCCGCCCGCTTCCAGATACGCCTTGCACTTCGGCACGTCATAGGGCACCGCCGCCGCTACCGGACAGGCGGCGGCGCAGGGTCTGTCGGCGCAACTGTCGCACGGGTTGGCCCCATCCGGGCGTGACGGCACCGCCACCGGGCCGTCGAAGGCCAAGGCACCGCGATAGGAATGCCACAGCCCGTATTGGGGATGGACCAGCACGCCCATGGGCGATGGATAAACCGCTTCCGCCGCCATGGCCCAGCGCTGGAACGGCAGGAAGGGCGGCCCGTCCTGGGGCAGCAGCGGCCGGGCGCCGAAACGCGCCGCCAAATCACCCATCACCCGCCGCGACCAATGGTCCAAGGGATCGGCCTCGTCCCGGCGCGCCGCCTGGAAATACGGCCAGAACGCCGAGCCGGCGGTACCGATCAAGACCACCGTGCCGAAATCGGGTGTCACCACCCCGCCACGCGCCAGCAAGCCGAACCCGGCCGCCGCATGGGCGACGTCGTCATAGCGCGTCATTTTCCCTCTTGCCGCATTTTTTCCGCCGGATCATGGCCCCCGCGCGCGTTCAATAATCGGGTATGGAGGATTTGGCCGCAAGAACCCTTACGCGCGGGGACGCCATGAGCACCACCGTCACCTCCACCGATTCGTCCACCTGGACCAGCCTGCAAACCCTGATCGCCGCCGCCGACGCCAACGGCGACGGCACGGTGTCGGAAACCGAGCTGGTGAGCGCCGTCACCGACGAATCCTCGTCCGTCGCCTCGGCCATCGTCACCGCCGCCGACAGCGACGGCGATGGCGCGGTGTCGCTGATGGAGTTCTCAAGCTTCGCCGACACCTTTTCCTCGGCCACCGGCATGGCCTTGCTGTCGGCGCAGGAACAATCCTCGGCCGTGGTGTCGTTTTTCACCGGTCTCGACAGTGACGGCAGCGCCACGCTCGACAGCGACGAACTGACCGCCGGCCTGACCGCCACCGAGGACAGCAGCGAAACCGAGGTCACCGTCACCGAGGAAGAGGAAACCAGCGAAAGCGAGGACACCTACACCGTATCGGACGAGGTCCAGGCGTTGCTGGACGCCATCGACACCAATGGCGACGGCGCGTTCGACAAATCCGACGTGGCGTTGCGGGTGCTGGAAGCGGCCGGCGAGGCGGAATCCAAGAACGACGACGATTTGACGTCGTCGCTGGTGACCACGCTCGACGCCAACGGCGACGGCACCTTGTCCGACGAAGAACTGCAAGCGGCCGGTCTCGCCTGAGACCGGCCACCGTTCAGAACCGAAAGAAGCGGGATCAGTCCGCCTTGATCAGCGTGCCGACGCCGTGCGGCGTGAACAGTTCCAGCAGCAGGGCGTGGGGCACCCGGCCGTCCAGGATGACGGCGGCATCGACGCCATTGGCCACCGCGTCCAGACAGGTTTCCACCTTGGGGATCATGCCGCCCGAAATGGTGCCGTCCTCGATGTAGCCCTTGACCTGGCTCGCGGTCATTTCCGGGATCAGGTTGCCGGCCTTGTCCAGCACGCCGGCGACGTCGGTCAGCATCAGCAGACGACGCGCGCCGGTGGCCCCGGCCACCGCGCCGGCCGCCGTGTCGGCGTTGATGTTGAAGGTCTCGCCGGCACCGCCCATGCCCACCGGAGCGATCACCGGGATAACGTCGGATTCGCGGAAGAAATCCAGGATATGCGGGGTGATTTCCGCCGGTTCGCCGACGAAGCCCAGATCCAGCACCCTCTCGATGTTGGAATCCGGGTCCTTCTTGGTACGGCGCAGCTTGCGCGCACGGATCAGGTGGCCGTCCTTGCCCGACAGGCCGACGGCGAAACCGCCGGCTTCGTTGATGGCCGACACGATCTGCTTGTTGATCTTGCCCGACAGGATCATCTCGACCACCTCGACGGTGGCTTCGTCGGTGAAGCGCAGGCCATCGACGCGCGGAGTGTTGATGTCCAGCCGCTTGAGCATCTGGTCGATCTGCGGGCCGCCGCCATGGACCACCACCGGGTTGATGCCCACCTGCTTCAACAGCACGATGTCGCGGGCGAACAGCCGGAACAAATCGTCCGATTCCATGGCGTGGCCGCCGAACTTGATCACCAGCGTCTCGTCCGAGAACTGGCGCATGAACGGCAGCGCCTCGGACAGGGTCTTGGCGCGTTCCAGCCAGGACGAACGGTCATGCAGGATGTCGGGCGAATCGCTCATTTGGAGATCACTCCGGATTGGCCAATTGCAGGATTTCCGCGCGCAGTTCGGGGATGCCGAGGCCCTTTTCCGAACTGGTGAGAATGAGTGTGGGATGGGCGGCGACATGGTCGGCGATCTCGGTCCGGGTCCGCGCCTCGACCGCCGCCAGTTCGCTGGCGTTCAGCTTGTCGACCTTGGTCAGCACCACCTGATAGACCACCGCCGCCTTGTCGAGCATGGTCATCATCTCGCGATCCACGTCCTTGAGGCCGTGACGCGAATCCACCAGCATCAGACAGCGGCGCAGGGTCGGACGGCCGCGCAGATAGCCGTTCACCAGCCGCTTCCAGGCGTCCACCTTGTCCTTGGGCGCCTTGGCGAAACCGTAGCCGGGCATGTCGACCATGATCAGCCGGCCCGCCACGTCGAAATAGTTCAGTTCCTGGGTACGGCCCGGCGTGTTGGAGGTCCGCGCCACCGTGGACCGGCCGCACAAAGCGTTGATCAACGACGACTTGCCGACATTGGAACGCCCGGCGAAGGCGATTTCCGGCAGATCGACGGGCGGCAGGCCGTCCAAACCCGCCACGCCGCGCAGGAAGGTCACCTCGCGGGCGAACAGCAGGCGGCCCGCCTCGATCAGCTGGGCCGCCTCTTCTTCTGGGGAAAGACCGCTCAGGACTTGGCCCCCACCTTGCGCATGATGACCCATTGCTGAAGGATCGACAGCGTGTTGGACCACGCCCAATAGATCACCAGACCGGCGGCGAAGTTAGCCAGCAGGAAGGTGAAGACGATGGGCAGGAAGCTCATCATGCGGGCCTGGACCGGGTCGGCGGGCTGCGGGTTGAGCTTTTGCTGCAACCACATGGTCACGCCCATGATCAGCGGCCACACGCCCAGGTGCAGGAACGACGGCAGCACCGCGTTGGCGTCCCACGGGATCAGCCCGAACAGGTTGAAGATGGTGGTCGGATCGGGCGCCGACAGATCATGGATCCAGCCGACGAACGGCGCATGCCGCATCTCGATGGCGACGAACAGCACCTTGTAGAGGGCGAAGAACACCGGAATCTGCACCAGCATGGGCAGACACCCCGAAACCGGGCTGACCTTCTCCTTCTTGTAGAGCGCCATCATCTCCTGTTGCAGGCGCATCTTGTCGTCAGCGAAACGCTCCTGAAGCTTCTTCATCTCGGGCTGAAGATTCTTCATCTTCGACATCGAGACATAGGATTTGTTGGCCAGCGGGAACATGGCCAGCTTGATCAGCACGGTCAGCGCCAGGATGGCCAGCCCCATGTTGCCGAGTGCCGAATGCAGCATCTGCAACAGATAGAGGAACGGCTTGGTGAAGAACCAGAACCAGCCGAAATCGATGGCATAGGCGAACTTGTCGATGCCCATCTTCTCGCCGTAGGCGTCGAGCAGGTCGACCTGCTTGGCACCCGCGAACATGTGGAAGCCGGCTTCGGCCGAGGCGCCGGGGGCGACAATCAGGCCGGCCCCGGTGAAGTCCACCTGATACTGGTCGCCGTTGGGGCGAACCTGATGCACGAAGCGGCCCGAAACCTCGGCCTTCTGGTCGGGGACCAGGGCGGTCAGCCAGTACTTGTCGGTGATGCCGGCCCAGCCGCCCACCGACTTCTCGCGCACGGTGCCTTCCTTCTTGAGGTCGTCGTACTTGAATTCCTTGAGCGTGCCGTCGAACACGCCGAGCGGCCCCTCGTGCAGGATGTACATGCCCGAGGTGTGCGGCGTGCCCAAACGCGAGATCAGGCTGTAGGGATGCAGGGTCACCGGCTTGGTGCCGTAATTCTCGACCCGCTGCTCGATGCCGAACATGTAGTTCTCGTCCACCGAGAAGGTGCGCACGAAACGCAGCCCCTCGCCGTTGTCCCAGGTCAGCACCACCTTGCCGCCGGGAGCCAGCTCGTCGGAGCCGGGCGCGGCCTGCCAGACGGTGTCGGGACCGGGCACCTTGGCGACGCCGTCGGCCGGCACCCAGCCGAATTCGGCGTAATAGGGATGCGGACTGCCGGCGGGCGACAGCAGCACGATCTCGGGGCTTTCGCGGTCGGTGGCCTCGCGATGTTCGACCAGGGTCAGGTCGTCGAGACGCGCCCCCAAGGTGGCGACCGAGCCGTGCAGCTTGGGCGTGCGCACCGGAATGCGGCGGCTGGAGGCCAGTGCCTCGGCGCGGGTCTCGGCGGCGGACAGCGCCTTGGCGGCGGCCGGGGCCATGTCGGTCCTGGCCGTGCCTTCCGGCACCGGCGGCGCCGAACTGGCGGACGCCGCCTCGGGCGCGGGCGCGGGCGGCGGCGCCTTGGGGAACAGCCACTGGAATCCGAACAGGATCAGGACCGAGAGGACGATGGCGATAAGGAGGTTGCGCTGTTCGTTCATGACATCCTAATCCAGGTGCCGGTCGGACGATGAACCGTCCCCGGCCTTGGTCTTCGCATCCGGTTCGGGGACCGGGTCGTAGCCCCCCTCGTTCCAGGGATGGCAACGGCAAATCCTGCGCACCGCCAGTACCGACCCTTTGACCGCCCCGTGCTTGGCGATGGCCTCGATGGCATAGGCCGAGCACGAGGGGGTAAAGCGGCACGACGGCGGCAGAACCGGCGAGATCAGCAATTGGTAGGCGCGGATCAATCCGCGCAACACCATGCCGAGCGGGCTCATGGCCGCGCCTCTTCCCCTGCGGCCCGGCCGGAATCGGATTCCGAACGCAAGCCGCCGACACGTTTTAACGCGGTTCGCAAATCCTGCAAGAGAAGAGAGTATGGCCGTGCCACGGTTTCCGCCCTGCCGATCACCACGTAATCCAGTCCGGGCCGGGCGGAAGCGGGAAAAACCTCGTCCACCGCGGCCCTTAGACGACGGCGGGCCCGGTTGCGCGCCACCGCGTTGCCGACCTTTTTCGAGGTGGTGAAGCCGACACGAATCACCACGTTTCCCGCCTTTTCCTCACAACACGAAAAGCCGGCGCTTGCGGCGTCGGCTTTCGCGTTGGCGCTGTCCGGGCCCGAAGGCACCGGTGCCGCCTGAAGGACAAGCCCAGGGGTCGCCCACTTCTTGCGCTGACCGGCGACGCGGAGAAAATCCGCGCGCTTCTTCAGTCGCGCCAGGGTCGCGGGCATCCCCGTCCGTCGGGGCTTAGGCCGAGAGGCGCTTGCGGCCCTTGGAACGGCGGGTGGCGATGACCTTGCGGCCGCCGACGGTGGCCATACGGGCGCGGAAGCCATGACGGCGGGCGCGGACGAGCTTGGACGGCTGGTAGGTGCGCTTCACGACGAGGTACTCCAAAATAAAATGCGGTCGGGCCCGCGTTCGCAGGCCGAAAACGGGAGCGGTGCTTATAATCCGAGTCGACGGGTGGAGTCAAACTTCGTGTTTCGGCCGACCTACGGAATACCCCAGGTTACGACTAAAGCCGGGTGCGCTATGGTATGACCGGAGAGACGGAGAACCGCATGCCCTGGGACCCTACTTTATATTCGGCATTCGCCCAACCGCGCCTGCGCCCGGCGCTGGACCTTCTGTCGCGCGTCGATGCCGAACACCCGCACACGGTGGCCGACCTGGGTTGCGGCACCGGCAACGTCACCCGCATCCTGGCCGACCGCTGGCACGACGCCAGCGTGTGGGGCGTCGATTCCTCGCCCGAGATGCTGAACGCCGCCGCCCTGCCCCCCAGCCGCATTCGCTGGGTCCAGGCCGACGTCGCCCAATGGGTTCCCGAACGCCCCGTCGACGTGCTGTTTTCCAACGCCGTGCTGCAATGGCTGGACAACCACGACACGCTGTTGCCGCACCTGTTCGCCCAACTGGCGCCGCGCGGCGTCCTGGCCATCCAGATGCCGCACAATCACTATGCCGCAAGCCACGCGGTCATGGCCGACACGGTCGAGGCCGGCCCCTGGGCCGCCCGCCTGCGCCCCCTGATCCGCCGCTTCCCGGTACACGACCCCGACTTCTATTATGACGTGCTGGGCCCGCTGGCGGCCTCGCTGGACATCTGGGAAACCGAATACCTTCACGTTCTGGAGGGCGACAACCCGGTGGTCAAGTGGACCATGGGCACGTCGCTGCGGCCGTTGCTCGACGCGCTCGACGAACCCGAGCGGAGCGAGTTCCTGAGCGAGTATTCCCGCCGGGTCGCCGACGCCTATCCGGCCCACGCCGACGGCAGGACCCTGTTCCCGTTTCGCCGGCTGTTCCTGGTCGCCAAGGCGAGATAACCCGGCTTCCGTATCATTACGGAAACGACGTCCCCAGCCTTAAGCCGCGCCGGATTCCATGCCATGGTGGCGCCATGAACGCCGAACTCGCCCTGGTTCTCGCCTTCCTGGCCGCCGCGATCATCATGTTTTCCGTCAACCGGCCGCGCATGGACGCGGTGGCGTTGATCATGATGGTCGCCCTGCCCCTGACCGGCATCATCACCATGGCCGAGGCGCTGGCCGGGTTTTCCGATCCCAGCGTCGTCCTGATCGCCGCGCTGTTCGTCATCGGCGAGGGATTGGTGCGAACCGGCGTCGCCCAGCGCCTGGGCGACTGGCTGATCCGCAAGGCCGGGCGGACCGAGAACCGCCTGCTCTGCCTGCTGATGGCGGTGGTGACGGCCATCGGTTCGGTGATGAGCTCGACCGGCGTCGTCGCCATCTTCGTGCCGGTGGTGTTGCGGGTGGCGCAAAACGCCGGACTGGCGGCCGGCCGGCTGATGATGCCGCTCAGCGTGGCGGCGCTGATCAGCGGCATGATGACCCTGGTGGCGACACCGCCCAATCTGGTGGTCCACGCCGAATTGATCCGCAACGGGTTCGACGGCTTCGACTTTTTCGCCTTCACACCGTTCGGGGTGCCGATCCTGGCCCTCGGCATCGTCTACATGATTTTCGCCCGCCGCTGGCTGTCGGCGCGGCGAACCGACGCCAACGCCCCCTCCCGGCCGCGTCTGGCCGACTGGGTCGAACGCTACCAGTTGGGCGAACGCGAATACCGGCTGCGGGTCAGCGCCGCCTCACCGATGATCGGCCGCAAACTCGAGGAACTGGACTTGCGCGCCACCTCGGGCGTCAACATGGTCGCCATCGAACACGACCGCCGGCTGGGTGAACGGTTCGTCAGCCCGACCGCCCACACCCGGCTTCAGGCCGGCGACGTGCTGTACCTCGACCTGTTTTCCCCAAACGTCGACATCGACGCGGTGGCCCGCCGCTACCGCCTGGAAAAGCTGGAACTGAGTGGGACCTATTTCTCGGATCGCACCCAGGAAATCGGCATGGTCGAGGTCATGGTGCCGCAAACCTCGGCGCTGATCGGCAAGACCGTGGCCGGTGCACGCTTCCGTTCGGAATTCGGTTTACATGTGATCGGCCTGCAACGGGGCGGCGTTCCCCATCCCGGCAGCGTACTTGAACGTCACCTGCGGCTGGGCGACACCTTGTTGCTGATCGGACCGTGGAAGGCCATCCGCCGCCTGAGGACGGAATCGAAGGACATGGTGGTGCTTGACCTGCCGGTGGAGTTCGATCAGGTGGTGCCGGCGGCGGCACGCGCGCCTTTCGCCCTTTTGGCGCTGGCGGTGGTGGTCGGACTGATGGTCGGGGGCGTTGTCCCCAACGTTCAGGCCGCGCTGATCGGCTGTTTGCTGCTGGGACTGTTCAAATGCATCGACTTCAACGCCGCCTATCGTTCGATCCACTGGCAAAGCCTGGTGCTGATCGTCGGCATGCTGCCGTTCTCGTTGGCGCTGCAACGTACCGGCGGCGTCGAGATGGCGGCCGGCATGCTGCTCGACGCGGTCGGGAACTCCAGCCCGCATGCCGTGCTGGCCGCTTTGTTCGCGGTTACGGCATTGTTCGGACTGTTCATCTCCAACACCGCCACCGCGGTCCTGATGGCGCCGGTGGCGCTGGCGGTGGCCCGCGAATTGGGCGCCTCGCCCTATCCCTTCGCCATGATCGTGGCGCTGGCCGCCTCGGCGGCGTTCATGACCCCGGTGTCGTCGCCGGTCAACACCTTGGTCATCGGACCGGGCAACTACACCTTCGGTGATTTCGTGCGGGTCGGCGTCCCGTTCACAATCATGGTGATGGCGCTGTGCGTGGCCATGGTGCCGGTGCTGTTCCCGTTCACGCCGTGACGTCCAAACCCTGACGGTCCAGCCGTTCGACGTCGTCGGCCAGCGCCCCGGCCTGGGCGGCGTCGCCGCGCCGGGCCGCGACCTCGGCCGCCTGGGCCAGGCTTTCCACCTGCATCTGCTTGCGCAGCGCTCGCGACTTGGCGGCGGATTCGGCCACCTCGCCGCGGGCAGCGGCAAGATTGGCCAAAAGGTCGGCCGCGTTAGGCGGCGCCTTGGAGGGAATGGACGCGGACATGGGAGTACACTACCACAAGCACGGGACGGATAAGCCCGGAATCAGTCTCCGACCGCCCGCAGTCCCGAGGGCGAACCCACAAGACCAGCAGCTCATGTGCCCGCGGCTGTCCTGGCGTAGAGGCACGAAATCCGGCCTAAAGCCGGAACCGACACTGACTTCACGAAGGAGGAAATTGGCTGGGGCGGCAGGATTCGAACCTACGAATGGCGGTACCAAAAACCGCTGCCTTACCGCTTGGCGACGCCCCAGCAGGGAGGACGCACCATAAAAGGTTCGTGCGAGGGTTTCAACGGGGTTTCGTAGACTTTTTTCAGTCCAGCAACGGTGCCGCCGCCACCCACCAGCCGGGCTGGCTCGCGCTCACAGCCGCCGCGGCCGTCTCGGCGGCGGGGCGGTCGCCGAACAGACCGAAACAGGTGGCCCCGGAACCGGACATGCGCACCAACAGGCAGTCCGGTTGCGCGGCGATGGTGGCCAGGACGTCGGCCACCATCGGCTCCAGGGCAATGGCCGCCGGGGTCAGATCGTTGCGCCGCGCCGCCAACGCGACTGCCAGGGCGCGAGCGTCGGCCGGCGGCTCGGTTAGGGGGGCGGGCGCGGAAAAATCGCCGGAGCGCGCCTTGAACACCTGGGGCGTCGACAGCGGCCGGCGCGGGTTGACCAGCACCAGCCAAGCCGGCGGCAGGGCAGGAGCCGCCTCCAGGCGTTCGCCCACGCCAGCCATGGCGGTTGGACGCCCCCTCAGGCATACCGGAACGTCGGCACCCAACCGCAATCCCACGGCACGCAGATCGCTTTCGGAAATCGACAGCCCCCACAACCGGACCAATGCCCGCAAGGTGGCGGCGGCATCGGCCGAGCCGCCGCCGATGCCGGCGGCCACCGGCAAACGCTTGGTCAAGGTGATGCGCGCTCCGGCCGTCACTCCGGCATGTCCGGCCAACAGGCGCGCCGCACGCAAGACGATGTTGTCGTCGCCGACATCCACCATCAGGGCGGCGGCCGTGGGGCCGTCCACGCTCAAGGAAAACTCGGGCGCCGGTTCGACCGCGACGGTGTCGCCCATGCCGACGAACACCACCAGACTGTCGAGCAGATGATAGCCGTCCGCCCGCTTACCGGTGACGTGCAGGTACAGGTTGACCTTGGCCGGCGCCTCGACAGCCGACACCATGGTCATTTCGACAACGGCACGGCCGGCAACGTCCCGCTCCGTACCTTTTCCTCGAGGGTTTCGAGCATCTCGGCCTCGGGTTCGAGCGACAGCGCCCGTTTCCATTGGAAGTTGGCTTCGGGGAAACGGCCGACCTGGAAATAGGCGTCGCCGAGATGGTCGTTGATGGTCGGGTCCTCGGGCTTCAACTCGACGGCACGCTCCAGCGCCTTGACCGCCCCTTGGAACTCGCCCATGCGGTAAAGCGCCCACCCCAGGGAATCGACGATGGCACCGTCGCGCGGACGCAAGGTCACCGCCTTTTCGATCATGGCCCGCGCCTCGGCCAGATGCATGCCCTTGTCGATCCAGGAATAGCCGAGATAGTTGAGCACATCCGGCTGGTCGGGCCGCAATTCCAGCGCCTTTTGGAAATCGGCTTCGGCCTTGGACCATTCCCCCGAGCGTTCGTAGGCGATGCCCCGACTGTAAAGCAGCGGCCAATGGTGGGACGCCAGTTGTGGAACACGGCGGATGGCCGCGTCATAGGCGGTCGCGGCATCGGCGAAACGTTGCTGGCGGCGCAGGATGTCGCCCTTGGTCACCAGCGCGTCCAAACCATCGGGCCGTTCACGAGCCAAGACGTCGAGGTTGCGCAACGCCGCCTCGGTCTGCCCCATCTCTTCGAGATTCATCGCCACACGCAAGCGGCCGAACTCGGCCACCGGCGACGTGGCGGGAATGGCCTGATAGGCGGCGTTGCCTTCGGCGTAACGCCCCTGCGACGACAAGATGTCCGCCACGTTCATGTGGGCCAGGGCGAAATCGGGCCGCAACGCCAAGGTCAACCGCGAGAACACCATGGCCATGTCGAGCGCGCCGCCCTGACGCATCAGCGAGCCCATGTCGAACAAGGCTTCGGCCATGCCGGCGGAAGCGTCGGGGACGGTGCGCGGGATTGACCTGTCCTGCGCCAGCAACCGGCCGCCGTCGATCAGCAAGGTGTCGGGATGTTCACCGAGATAGCGGTCATAGAGCGCCTTGGCCTGTTCCGGCCGCCCCGCCCGCTGGTGGAATGCCCCGGCCGCTTCGACCAGACGGATCGACGCCTGGCCGTCCAACGCCTGAAGATAGGCGGCATCGGCGGCATCGGCCCGACCGGCGAGGTCGTTGATCAATCCGGCATGATAGGCCCGCATGGGCTCCAGCCCCTGGACCGCACTCAACGCGGCCAGCGATTCCAATGCCGGGTCGATCTGGCCGGCGCCCACCTTGCTCCATGCCACCAGCAACGGCGACAGGAAACCGAACACCCCCCGTTTGGGAAGTGCCGAGAAATATTTTTCCGATTGTTCGAAATGACCGTCGCGAGCCGCCCGCAACCCGGCCACCAGCAACGGCAACGGCGCGTCGGAATCGAAATCCAGCAACCGTTCGGCCAGGGGCATGGCCTGTTCCAGCCGGCCTTCGGCCACCATCAGGGTGAACGCCCGCTGCAACAGGTCGGCGTTGTCGGGATCGTATTTCAGCGCCGCCGTATAATAGTCCGCCGCCGCGCGGGTGTCACCCTCGGCCTGGGCCAGACGGCCGGCAAGATAGGCGCTGAGCGCCGTACGGCCGAGGATGCCCTCCCCCTGTTCCGCCACCGGACCGGAAGCGGCCCCAGGATGAGAGGAGCACGCGGCCACCAGACCCGCCCCGACCAGAACCGTTCCCAGGGCCAGAGCGGCTGTCCGCCGCCCCGCCCATATGCGCCAACTCGCCATGTTCACCCGTTCGACACCCATTCAAATGCAGGGAGCCGAACGGCTCCCACCTTACATATTGGGATAGTTGGGACCGCCGCCACCTTCCGGCACCACCCAGGTGATGTTCTGGGTCGGGTCCTTGATGTCACAGGTCTTGCAGTGCACGCAATTCTGCGCGTTGATCTGCAAGCGCGGATTGTTTCCGTCGTCGTCCCGAACGATCTCGTAAACACCCGCCGGACAATAACGCTGCTCGGGCGCATCGTACAGCGCCAGATTGACCGCGATCGGAACCGATTCATCACGCAGTCGCAGGTGTGCCGGCTGATCTTCCTCGTGATTGGTGTTGGAAATGAACACCGACGACAGCTTGTCGAAAGAAACCTTACCATCCGGTTTCGGATAGGTGATCTTGGGGCATTCCGACGCCTTCTTCAATTGGTCGTGGTCGGAATGGATACGGAAAGTCCACGGCGCCTTGCCCTGGAAAAGATAGGTGTCGAGCGCCGAATAGGCGATGCCCACCCACAAACCCTTGTGGAAGCTGGGGCGGATGTTGCGGACCTTGTGCAGTTCCTGCCACAGCCAGCTCCGGCGCAGCGCGCCCGGATAGGACACCGCCTCGTTGCCTTCGCCGGCCAGCAACGCCACCACCGCCTCGGCGGCCAGCATGCCCGACTTCATGGCGGTGTGGCTGCCCTTGATCTTGGGCACGTTAAGGAAACCGGCGGTGTCGCCCACCAGCACGCCGCCGGGGAAGGTCAGCTTGGGGATGGACTGCAAGCCGCCTTCCGAGATGGCGCGTGCGCCATAGGCGATGCGGCGGCCGCCTTCGAAGGTGTCGCGGATGGCCGGATGGGTCTTGAAGCGCTGGAACTCGTCGAACGGCGACAGATGCGGGTTCTTGTAATCCAGACCGATGACGAAACCGACCACCACCTGATTGTCTTCCAGATGATAGAGGAACGACCCGCCATAGGTCTGGCTGTCCAGCGGCCAGCCGACGGTGTGGACGATCCGGCCCTGGCAATGCTTGGCCGGATCGACCTCCCACAATTCCTTGATGCCGATGCCATAGGTCTGGGGATCGCAATCGGAGCGCAGGTTGAAGCGCTCGAACAAGGTCTTGGTCAGGCTGCCGCGAACACCTTCGGCGAAGATGGTCTGGCGGGCGTGCAGTTCCATGCCCGGCGTGTAGTTGGCCGTAGGCTGGCCATCCTTGCCAATGCCCATGTCGCCGGTGGCCACGCCCTTGACCGAACCGTCTTCGTTATAAAGGATTTCGGCGGCGGCGAAGCCGGGATAGATCTCGACGCCCAGTTCCTCGGCCTGACCAGCCAGCCAGCGGCACAGGTTGCCCAAGCTGATGATGTAGTTGCCGTGATTGTGCATCTGCGGCGGGGTCGGCAGCTTGAACGACTTGTCCGCGGTCAGGAACAGGAAACGGTCGTCGGTGGCCGGGGTCAGCAGCGGCGCGCCCTTTTCCTTCCAATCGGGAAGGAGTTCGTCCAGCGCCCGGGTCTCGAAACATGCCCCCGACAGGATGTGGGCGCCCACTTCCGAGCCTTTTTCCAGCACGCAGACGCTCAAGTCCGGGTTCAGTTGCTTGACGCGAATGGCCGAGGCCAGGCCGCTCGGCCCGGCGCCAACCACCACCACGTCGAATTCCATCGCTTCACGTTCCATATTCTTTCCCCCGGACTTGGGTCTCTCTTGGCCTGCGCTGCACCGTGCCGCACGGCCCTTGCCTTTTCGCGCAAGGAACGGCACGGTTCCATATTCACGGGCGCCTCTATACCATTGAATTCAGAATGATACGAATCATTCAAATGCAGGGGTCCCCCACGTTATTTTGTTAGCCGAGATGCCGCTGGATCAATCCCTAGAGCAGTTGCTGCGCTGGTACGTGGACGCCGGCGCCGACGAAGCCGTCGGCGAGACGCCGGTGGACCGTTTCGCGCTGTCGGCACGACCGGCACCGAAGCCCGCCCCGCAGCCGGCGGCACCCGTGGCGGCATCCGTTCGGCCCGCCCCGCCCCAACCCGCTCCCCTCCGCGTTCCGCCCGTCTCGGGAACCGCCACCCACATCGCCGCCGAGTGCAAGACCCTTGAACAACTGCGCACCGCCCTCGAAAATTTCGACGGCTTGCCGCTCAAACGCACGGCGCGCTCCACCGTGTTCGCCGATGGCGATTCCGAAGCGACACTCATGGTGATCGGCGAGGCGCCGGGCGCCGAGGAAGACCGCGCCGGCCTGCCCTTCGTCGGCAAGTCGGGCAAGCTTCTGGACCGCATGCTGGCCTCGATCGGCCTGGACCGCGACAGCGTCTACATCACCAACGTCGTTCCCTGGCGACCGGTGGAAAACCGCAAGCCCACCGCCGAGGAAGTGGCGGTCTGCCTGCCCTTCGTCAGCCGTCATATCGAATTGGTCGATCCCAAGTTCCTGTTGTTGCTGGGGGGGGCCTCGGCGTCGGCGCTGCTGGCCCGGCACGAAGGCATCAACCGTCTGCGCGGACGCTGGTACGACTACGCCTCGCCCGGACTGCCGCGCCCGATTCCAGCCATGGCCACCTTCCACCCCGCCTACCTGTTGCGAACCCCGGCGGCAAAGCGTGACGCCTGGCGCGACCTGCTCCAGGTGAAAAAGCGCCTGGAAACGGGCCACTGAGCACCAACGGGGTGGCACGCCCCGGCCCGCGCCGCCCTGTCGGACGCAATCCGCTTACGGTTGCTCGGTCACCGGCGAACAGATTTCCACCAGGAAACCATCGCGGTCCCGCACATAAGCGGTGACCTGCCCCCACGGCATGGCCTGGGGCGGCTGGACGTCTTCCGCCCCCGCGGCGACTGCGCGGGCGTGAGCGGCGGCCACTTCGTCGGTTTCGAAGGCGATTTCGAAAACGGGGTGGGCAGGGTCGGGACGCCCCGGCGCCTTGCCCAATTCGGTCATCAGCCGGCGCGACGAGAACGACAAAGTGGTGGCACCAGTGTCCAACTCGCCGTAATCGCCGCTTTCATGCAACATCCGCCGCTGGATTCCAAACGCCGCGCCGTAGAAGTCAAGACTGGCGGCGACATCGTCCACGTACAAAATGGTGTATCTCAGTTTCACGACCGCGACCTCCGTTGCACGACCCCCAAGGTAGCGGCGAAAAAGAGGCAAGTCTTGCACGAACACGACATGCCCTGCCGAAGCACCTTTGCCATCGCGCTGCCATAAATCGGATTTACCGATAACGCCCATCGATATGCCGGGCGGTCACGCCACCTTTTACGCACAGGTTTAATGCATTGATTTGTAATCATAAAATTTTCGATATAGGGGGCATGCTTCTTTCTAGGGTTGCTCCGGCCGCGGCGGTCATTTATAAAACCGCGCAGACAGTTCGATGTTTCCGATAACCTTCTGAGGAGAACAGCCTTGCGCGACAGGCTCCTCCCGGCCGTGATGTTGGCGATCATGGCCGTGACCTCCCCGGTCCTTGCCGGCGAACCGACCTCGTTGAAAGAGGCGGTGGCGCAGCAGGTGGCTGCGGCCACCGGCGAAGAGGGAACCCTCACCGCCGCGGTGATGCCCGGCATTGGACGCGAATCCCGTATCGCGCCGCTGCCCCGCCCTTTGGCTGCTTCCGACGCCGAGGCGTACACCCGTGCGCTCAAGCTCCAGGCCCAGGGACAGGTGGCGGCCGCCGACCGCGAGTTGGCCGGGGTCAAGGATGAAATTCTGCGCGGCCACGTCCTGGCCGCCCGCTACCTTTCCGGCCGGGCCAAGCCCAAATACCAGGAACTGCGCGCGTGGATGGCGGAATACGCCGACATGCCGCAGGCCGCCGCCGTCCACAAGCTGGCCACCAGCAAGGGCATCAAGGGCTTCGGCGCCATCAAGCCGCCGGTGAAGGGCTATCTCAAGGGCAGCGGCATCGACACCTCGGACGACGGTGCCGGCTGGGAGATGGGCGTTTACGACCTTGATCGCGGCAACCCCAAGGCCCGCGCGCTGAAGACCAAGTTCCGTTCGCTCTTGCGCAAGAACGACCCGGCTGGCGCCCTGGCGTTGATGACCGGGGCCGGCGCCCGCGTGCTGGAGCGCGAGGACGTGGACGAGCTGAAGCTGGTCCTGGCCGCCGACCATTTCGCCAGCGGCCGCGACGCCGAGGCCGCCACCTGGGCCGGTCAGGTTGCCGAACGCGCCAGCGCCGAGTTCCCCGCCGCCCATTGGGTGGCCGGGCTGGCCCACTGGCGCCAGGGTAAGCCGGAAGAGGCCCGCCGCCATTTCGAGGAAATCGCCAACCGCGATGACGCCAGTCCGTGGATGGTGTCGGCCGCCGCCTTCTGGGCCGCACGAGCCAATCTGGTGTCACGGCGCCCCGAGGTGGTGAATCACTGGCTCGAAATCGCCGCCACCTACCCGCGTACCTTCTATGGCCTTCTGGCCCGCCAGACCTTGGGATACGAGACCTTGTTCTCGTGGGAGACCCCGCCCTTCACCGAGGCCGACGCCGACATGCTGATGCGGGTGCCGGGCACCCGCCGCGCGCTGGCCTTGCTGCAACTGGGCGACACCCAGGGGGCCGAGGAAGAACTGCGCCGCATCTATCCGCGCGCCACCAAGACGTTGCGCCAATCCATGCTGGTGCTGGCCCAGGCCGGCGGCATGCCGGGACTGGCGGTGCGGCTGGGCGGCATGGCGCCGGGACTGGTCAACGATGCCGCATCCTATCCCATGCCGTCATGGACGCCGCAGGGGGGGTGGCAGTTGGACAAGGCCCTGGTTTACGCCTTCGTCCGCCAGGAATCGTCCTTCAACCCCAAGGCCCAAAGCGGCGTCGGCGCGTCCGGGCTGATGCAGTTGATGCCGGCCACCGCCGCCTCGCTGGCCGGGAACCACGTCCGCGAAAAGCTGCACGAACCCGAGCTGAATCTGGCGCTGGGCCAGAAATACCTGGGCAAGCTGTTGGCCGAGGAACCGATCAGCGGCAACCTGCTGATGCTGGCCGCCGCCTACAACGCCGGCCCCGGCAAGCTGGGTCAATGGCTGTCGACGCTGAAGTACAACGACGACCCGCTGTTGTTCATCGAAAGCCTGCCGTCGCGCGAAACCCGCGCCTTCGTCGAACGGGTGATGACCAATTTCTGGATCTACCGCGCCCGCATGGGCCAGCAATCGACCTCGCTTGACGCCATCGCCGCCGGCGCTTGGCCCTTGTACGAAGGGATCGATCCGGTGCCGCAGCGACGCAAGGGGTCCAAGATCTGACGTTCGACACCGCGCCGTCGCGGTCACAGTTCGCGCATCTGGCCGCATGTCGGCTGGATTGAGCAGGGGGCGGTTCCAGGACGCCGTGAACCGCCCCCGACTTTTTTCCGCTAACCACTTCATCTCGTTTGATTTTTCACGACACCGCCCATTTGCCGCATGGTCGATGCGCGCTTTCTCTTGCTCCGGCCGGCGGCTGTGGTATGAAACCTCCCCATGCATATCCTTGAATTTGAAAAGCCCATCGCCGAGCTCGAGGGCAAGATCGAAGAGTTGCGGCACCTTGCCGACAACGGCGACGTCAACATCGCCGAAGAGGTTGCCCGTCTTCAGGCCAAGGTCGACAAGCTCTTGCGCTCGACCTACGCCAAGCTCACCCCGTGGCAGAAGACCCTGGTGGCCCGCCACCCGGAACGGCCGCACGCGCTTGCCGTCATCAAGTCGCTGATCAGCGACTTCACGCCGCTGGCCGGCGACCGCTGCTTCGGCGAGGACAAGGCCATCGTCGGCGGTCTGGGCCGTTTTCGCGGCCAGTCGGTGGTGGTGATGGGCCATGAAAAGGGCCACGACACCGAATCGCGCCTCAAACACAATTTCGGCATGGCCAAGCCCGAGGGCTATCGCAAGGCGGTGCGCCTGATGAAGATGGCCGACCAATTCGGCCTTCCGGTCCTCACCCTGATCGACACCGCCGGCGCCTATCCCGGCGTCGAGGCCGAGGCCCGCGGCCAGGCCGAGGCCATCGCGCGCTCCATCGAGACCTGCCTGGACATCCGCACCCCCTCGGTGTCGGTGGTCATCGGCGAGGGCGGCTCGGGCGGCGCCATCGCCCTGGCGTCAGCCAGTTCCGTGCTGATGCTGGAGCACGCCATCTATTCGGTGATC
Source organism: Magnetospirillum aberrantis SpK (assembly GCF_011022235.1). GTDB lineage: Bacteria > Pseudomonadota > Alphaproteobacteria > Rhodospirillales > Magnetospirillaceae > Magnetospirillum > Magnetospirillum aberrantis. The sequence continues at coordinate 86,683 of NZ_JAAIYP010000004.1, forward strand.
AGCCCCGAAGGTTGCGCCTCGATCCTGTGGCGTTCGAGCGAGAACGCCAAGGACGCCGCCGAGGCACTGAAGCTGACCGCCCAGGACCTGCAACGGCTGGGCGTGATCGACCAGATCGTGACGGAACCGCTGGGCGGCGCCCACCGTAACCCGGAACTGACCTTCCAGAACCTGTCCGCGGCCATCGACGGCGCCTTGTCCGAACAGATGGGCGTCGATGGCGGCGTGCTCCGGGCGCGGCGCCGCGACAAGTTCCTGGAAATGGGCCGCGCCGGGCTGGCCTGACACCATCGCAGTCAAGGCGCCGCCCCACCGGGCGGCGCCGTTTCTAGGGCACGACCAGACATGACCGCCACCCCTCCCGAACTCGCCGTCGTCGTCCCCGTCAAGAACGAGGCCGGCAACATCCTGGCCCTGGTGGAGGAAATCCACGCCGCCCTTGAAGGCAAGGTGGAATTCGAGGTCATCTACGTGGACGACGGCTCGACCGACGCCACCCCGGCCAAGCTGGCCGAGGCCAAGCAACGCTTTCCCCGTCTGCGCAGCGTGCGCCACCGCTTCAGTTGCGGCCAAAGCCAGGCCATCGCCACCGCCGTCAAGGCGGCGCGCGCGCCGTTGGTCGCCATGCTGGACGGCGACGGCCAGAACGACCCGGCCGACATCCCCAGCATGCTGGAGCGCTGGCGGGCGGAACCCGAGGAAACCCGGTCCAAACTGTTGATCGCCGGCTGGCGCGCCAACCGCAAGGACACCGCCTCGCGGCGTTGGGCGTCCAAGGCGGCCAACGCCATCCGCGTCGCCTGCCTCAAGGACGACACCCCCGACACCGGCTGCGGGTCCAAGCTGTTTTCGCGCGACCTGTTCCTGGATATGCCGCGCTTCGACCACATGCACCGCTATCTGCCGGCGCTGACCATCCGCGCCGGCGGAAGCGTGGTCTCGGTCAAGGTCAACCACCGCCCGCGCGGTGCCGGCGCCTCGAACTATTCCAACCTGCGCCGCGCCCTGGTCGGGGTTCCCGACCTGCTGGGCGTGATGTGGCTGATGCGCCGCTCGCGCAATCCGGTGGTCGAAAACCAATCGTGAGTGCATCCCGGCGCCATCCGCTGCTCGACCCGCGCGTTCTCCTGCGCGGGCTGGTGCTGATCGCCACCATGGTCGCCATCGGCTGGCTGTTCGAGGTGGTGGGCATCAAATCCATGCTGAACACCGGCTGGGTCGATCAGGCGGTGCGCGGACAGCAAGGCCTTTATGGCGAGGCCCTGTATCTGGCCGTTGGCGCCGCGGTGGTGGCGCTGGGGCTGCCCCGTCAGGCGGTGGCCTTTGGCGCCGCCTATGCCTTCGGCCCGTGGATGGGGTTGGGGCTGGCGCTGGCCGCCACCTTGCTGGGCTCGCTTTTCACCTTCTATTACGCCCGCTTCATTGGGCGCGACGTGCTGGCCCGGCGCTTCCCGAACAAGATCGCCCGCATCGATTCCTTCCTGACCGGCAACGAATTCACCATGGCCATCATCCTGCGGCTGTCGCCGGTGTCGCACAACGGCACCGCCAACGTCGCCGCCGGCGTGTCGGCCGTGCGGGTTCTGCCGTTCTTCGCCGGGTCGTTGGTCGGCTATGTGCCGCAGACGGTGGTGTTCGTGCTGGCCGGCGCCGGGTTCGAACTGGACAAGATGGTCACCTGGACACTTTCCGGTGTACTGTTCGTCGGCTCCACCGTGCTGGGCATCTGGCTGTGGCGTCGCACCCGCGCCGCCAAGGGGCTGCCGGACGACGAAGAGGAAGGGGAAAGCTGATGCGCCGTCTTGCCGTCCTGGCCCTGCTTTGCGCCACCGCCGCCTGCCAGACGGCCGAGACGTCGCCGCCCCCGGCCGTGACCGCCACCCCCGCCGCCGCCAAGGCCGCCGTGCCGGTCTTTGCCGGGCTGGAACGCCCGCGCGCCCAGTCCAACCGGGACGACATCCTGAAATCCATCCTCGAACGCAAGATTCACGCCCTGGACGCTCGCGCCTATCGCGCGGTCACCGTCGAGGTGTGGGGCGGCCGTGCCCTGTTGATGGGGGCGGTGATCAAGCCCGAACAGCGGCGCAAGGCCGAACAGACGGCCGCCGCCATGGACGGCATCGTCGCCGTGCACAACGAACTGGTGCTGGCCGAGGACAAGGCGCTGGACGTGTTCGCCGCCGATCCCCAACGCGAGGAACAGCTTCGGCTGGCGCTGGGCATCGCCGGCCGCGCCGGAACCACCGTGCGCGTCATCAACGGCGTCGCCTTCCTGTTGGGGGCGGTCCCCACCGCCGAAGCGGCCAACGCCATGAAGGCCGATGCCGGCGAGGTGGCGGGAATCAAATGGGTCGTGACGGCGCTGGCCGTCACGGAATAAAATATATTCAAAATCAATGCCATAACGGAATCCTGCGACCCGAGGCGGAAAAATCCGCACCTTGGCGCTTGACTCTTCCCTGCCCCACTCCTAGATCGTTGGCACTCCTCGGTCGAGAGTGCTAACACTGGCGCTGACTCCCCGAGACGTTCTATTCGGATCCATCCAGACCCGTTTAACGGAGGTTTTTATGAAGTTCCGCCCGCTCCATGATCGCGTGCTGGTGAAGCGCATCGACGCGGAAGAGAAGACCGCTGGTGGCATCATCATCCCGGACACCGCCAAGGAAAAGCCGATGCAGGGCGAAGTCATCGCCGTCGGTTCCGGCGTGCGCGGCGAGGACGGCAAGATCGTCGCCCTCGACGTCAAGGCCGGCGACCGCATCCTGTTCGGCAAGTGGTCCGGCACCGAGGTCAAGATCGACGGCGCTGAGCTGTTGATCATGAAGGAATCCGACATCCTCGGCATCCTCGCCTAAAGACCCGCCCCCAATTTCCTGACAGAGGTTTACGAACATGGCTGCTAAGGAAGTCAAGTTTTCCACCGATGCGCGCACCAAGATGCTGCGCGGCGTCGATATCCTGGCCGACGCGGTCAAGGTGACCCTGGGCCCGAAGGGCCGCAACGTGGTGATCGAAAAGTCTTTCGGCGCGCCGCGCATCACCAAGGACGGCGTCTCGGTCGCCAAGGAAATCGAGCTGGCCGACAAGTTCGAGAACATGGGCGCCCAGATGGTGCGCGAAGTGGCCTCGAAGACCGCCGATCTGGCCGGTGACGGCACCACCACCGCCACCGTGCTGGCCCAGGCCATCGTCCGCGAGGGCGTCAAGGCCGTCGCCGCCGGCCTCAACCCCATGGACCTCAAGCGCGGCATCGACCTGGCTGTCGGCGCCATCATCGCCGATGTCAAGGGCCGGTCGCGCAAGGTCTCGACCAACGAAGAGATCGCCCAGGTTGGCACCATCTCGGCCAACGGCGAGCGCGAGATCGGCGACATGATCGCCAAGGCCATGGAAAAGGTCGGCAACGAGGGTGTGATCACCGTCGAAGAAGCCAAGGGCATGGACACCGAGCTGGACGTGGTCGAGGGCATGCAGTTCGATCGCGGCTATTCCTCGCCGTATTTCGTGACCAATGCCGAGAAGATGACCGTCGAGCTGGATGCTCCCTACATCCTGCTGTTCGAGAAGAAGTTGTCGGGCCTTCAGCCGCTGTTGCCGGTGCTCGAATCGGTGGTGCAGTCGGGCCGTCCGCTGCTGATCATCGCCGAGGACGTGGAAGGCGAGGCCCTGGCCACCCTGGTGGTCAACAAGCTGCGTGGCGGCCTGAAGGTCGCCGCCGTCAAGGCTCCGGGCTTCGGCGATCGCCGCAAGGCCATGCTGGAAGACATCGCCATCCTGACCGGTGGTCAGGTCATCAGCGAAGACCTCGGCATCAAGCTGGAAAGCGTTACCCTGGACATGCTGGGCACCGCCAAGCGCGTGACCATCACCAAGGAAGACACCACCATCGTCGATGGTGCCGGCTCGAAGAACGACATCGAGGCCCGTTGCAAGCAGATCCGCGCCCAGGCCGAGGAAACCTCGTCCGACTACGACCGCGAGAAGCTTCAGGAGCGGCTGGCCAAGCTGGCCGGCGGCGTCGCCGTCATCAAGGTCGGCGGAGCCTCGGAAGTCGAGGTGAAGGAGCGCAAGGACCGCGTTGACGACGCCCTGCACGCCACCCGCGCGGCGGTCGAGGAAGGCATCGTCCCCGGCGGCGGCACCGCGCTGCTCTATGCCGTCAAGGCGCTGGAAGGCCTGAAGCCGGTCAACAACGACCAGAAGGTCGGCATCGAGATCATCCGCCGCGCCCTGCAAGCGCCGGTGCGTCAGATCGCCGAGAACGCCGGCTTCGACGGTGCCGTGGTCGCCGGCAAGCTGCTGGAATCCTCGGATGCCAATTTCGGCTTCGATGCCCAGACCGGCGAATACACCGACCTGATCAAGGCCGGCATCATCGACCCGACCAAGGTGGTCCGCTACGCCCTGCAGGACGCCGCTTCGGTCGCCGGCCTGCTGATCACCACCGAGGCCATGATCGCCGAGAAGCCCAAGAAGGACGCCGCTCCGGCCATGCCGGACATGGGTGGCATGGGCGGCATGGGCGGCATGGACTTCTAAAGTCCCGCCGTTCAGCCCTTCCGCTGATCAAGCGAACCCCCTCCCGCAAGGGAGGGGGTTTTGCTTTTCAGACCATCGTCTCCCTAGGCAAAGGCATGACGTTTGGATACCCTGATCCCTGGGAGAAAATAAACCCGAAGGGGTGGGACCCGTGGGCAGGATACCCGGCTGGGCCGGCGCGCTGGTCACCGCCTTGGCGGTGCTGGCGTCGACCGTTCTGTTCGACCATCTGGAAACCGAACGGTTCCTGTCTGAACTGCGCGTCCAGGTCCTGGACCGGGTCAGCACCAAACGCGCCACCCTAGAAGCCAGCCTGAACGCCCGCCTGCATCTGGTGCGCGGACTGGCGGCCTTCACCCAGACCGGCGACGAGATCAGCGAAAGCCGCTTCACCAACTTCGCCCGCAATCTGGTGACGGGCCGGACCGACGTGCGCGGTCTGGTGCTGGCGCCCGGTTGCGTGATCCGCTACGTCTATCCACGGGAAAGCAACGCCTCGGCCATCGGCACCGACCTGATGTCCATCCCACGTTTCGCCCCGATCATCCGCCAGACCATCGAAAGCAACAAGATGACCGTGGCCGGCCCGGCCGAACTGGTCCAGGGCGGTTCGGGTCTGTTGGGACGCATTCCCGTCTTCCACGACGAAAACGGTGTGCGCACCTTGTGGGGGCTGGCGATCATCGTGCTCGACGTTCCCTCGCTGTTGGCCGAGGCCGGACTGACCGACGATTCCCTGGTGGAATACGCCATCCGCGGCCGCGACGGATTGGGCGCGATGGGCGAGGAATTCTTCGGCCCCGCCAAACTGTTCGCCTCGCAACCGGTGCTGATGGACGTGACCTTGCCCAACGGCTCGTGGCAGATCGCCGCCGTGCCGGTGGGCGGCTGGCCCACCGCCTCGCCCCGGCGGCCGACGCTGTTCGCCATCGGCTGCGCCCTGGCTCTGTTGTCGGCGCTGGCGGTGCACGGCCTGCTGAGCCAGGCGGCGAGGCTCAGGCGGGCCATCGCCGACAGCCGGGCCGGCGAGGCCCGTCTGCGCGGCGCGGTCGACGCCCTGGCGCAATCCAACGCCGAGTTGGAGCGTTTCGCCTATGTCGCCTCGCACGACCTCCAGGAACCCTTGCGCACCATCACCAGCTTCGCCCAATTGCTGGAACGGCGGTCAAGCGCCCGCCTGCAATCCGAGGACCTGGACTACCTGCGCTTCATCGTCAGCGGGGCGAAGCGCATGCATGCGCTGGTCAACGACCTTCTGGCCTATTCGCGGGTGACCAACAAGGGCTCGCCCTTCGTCCCGGTGGACACCGCCGCCCTGGTCGAGCGGGTGGTGCAGAACCTGCACGAAAGCATCGTCAGCGCCGGCGCCCAACTGAACATCGGCGCGTTGCCCGCCGTCCAGGGAGACGAGATGCAGTTGACGCAGTTGTTCCAGAACGTGATCGGCAACGCGGTCAAATTCCATCGCCCCGGCCAGCAGCCCCATGTCAGCATCCAGGCCACGGCCATGGCCGATGGCATGCGGTTTTCCATCAGCGATGATGGCATCGGCATCCCGGCCGAATACCGCGAACACATCTTCACCATCTTCAAACGTCTGCATCCCGGTGAGACCTATCCCGGCACCGGCATCGGCCTGGCGATCTGCAAACGCATCGTCGACCGCCACGGCGGACGCATCTGGGTCGAGGAAAGTCCCGAGGGCGGCTCCATCTTCTTCTTCACCCTGCCATCCACCATTTCTGACGAGCCGCTGGCTTAGGCGCGCGCGACCGGCTACCATCGGGACAGGACAATTCCCATGGACCGGATGGATGTTCGGGTTCCTCAAGACCATGTTCGACAAGGAGGCACAGGAGGCCATCGATCGGCGCGCCCGCCAGTTGGCGCCCAGCCGTGCCCCAAAGCCGGCAGCCGTGCCCGCACCGAACCGCGACGCGGCCATCGCCCGCATGCAATCCCAGGTCAAGGACTTCGTCACCCCGGAACGTCAGGCGCTGATCGCCAACGCCATGGCGGTTCACCGCGCCAAACAGAATATCCTGGCCGACCTTGACGACGAAAGCCGCGCCAAGCTGGTGGCCATGGCCATCACGACCCTGCTGCACCAGGACCCGCCCCCCGAAAAGACCAAGAAGTAACAGGAACCGCTCTCTTGTCCCTTGATCCCCTGCACCTTGCCGAAGGCGTCCTGGCCGGCCAACGCCGCGCCCTGGCCCGCGCCATCACCTTGATCGAATCCACCCGCCCCGACCACCGCGAAGCGGCCGAGGCCCTGTTGCACCGCCTGCTGCCGCATGCCGGCCGCAGCGTGCGCATCGGCATCACCGGCGTGCCCGGTGCCGGCAAGTCCACCTTCATCGAGGCTTTCGGCCTGCATGTGGTGGACAAGGGGCATCGTCTGGCGGTGCTGGCGGTGGACCCGTCCAGCCCCCGCACCGGCGGCTCGATTCTCGGCGACAAGACCCGCATGGAGGAATTGTCGCGCGACGAACGGGCCTTCATCCGTCCCAGCCCGTCGGGCTGCACGCTGGGCGGCGTGGCGCGGCGCACGCGCGAGGCCATGCTGGTGTGCGAAGCCGCCGGCTACGACGTCATCGTGGTGGAAACCGTCGGCGTCGGCCAAAGCGAGACGGCGGTGGCCGACATGGTGGACATGTTCCTGTTGCTGCTGGTCCCCGGCGGCGGCGACGAACTTCAGGGCATCAAAAAGGGCATCGTCGAACTGGCCGACGCCATCATCGTCAACAAGGCCGACGGCGATCTGGCCCAGGCGGCGGCGCGGGCCGCCCGCGACTACAAGAACGCCCTGCACCTGCTGACCCCGGCCAACGCCGCGTGGACGGTGCCGGTGCTGACCTGTTCGGCGCTGGAACATGCCGGCATCGAACAGGTGTGGCAAAGCGTCGGCACCTATCGCGACACCATGGGCAAAGTCGGCGCCTTCTCCGAACGCCGTTCCGCCCAGGCACGGGCCTGGATGTGGAACGAAGTCGCCGAAACCTTGATGCAGACCCTGAAGGACGACCCCAAGGTCGCCCAATTGCTGCCGGCCCTGGAACGCGACGTGGCGACGGGAAACACCGCCCCCGGCCGCGCCGCGCGACAGTTGGTGGCCACCTTCCGCCACCACCTTGAGTCGGCACTTGCGTAGGAAAATTTCCAACCCACCGTGTCCCCCGCTTTGCGGCGGTGCACGTGTGGGAGTATGGTAAGACCGCCCGTTTTGGCAAAGCACCAGGAAAGTCAGTCGATGAACAGCCAGCCTAACGCCCAAGACCTTTTGGTCCTGAAAAAGGAACTGGTCGGTCTGTTCGGCCATTTGCAGAAAATTCGCAAGGAGCTGGCTGCGCTGAACCCTCCTGGGGCTCCCGATCATTTCGGTTCCATGTCCGAACAACTTGACGCCATCGTCAGCGCCACCGAAGGCGCCACCAACACCATCATGGAAAGCGTCGAGGGGGTCGACACCCTGATGAACGAGGCGCGCTCCTATTGCCAGGGCGGCAAGCTGGGCGACATCTTCGACCAGGTGACGGAGCGGGTGAACACGGTGTTCGAGGCCTGTTCGTTCCAGGACATCACCGGCCAGCGCATCACCAAGGTGGTCAACTCGCTGAAGTTCGTCGAGGAACGGATCAACGCCATCATCTTCACCTGGGGTCGCGACGAGCTGACCAAGGTGGTGGTCGAGATCAAGGAAGACAAGGACCCCGACAAGAAGCTGCTGCACGGCCCCCAGCTTCCCGGCCAAGGCGTCAGCCAGGCCGAAGTCGACAAGATGCTGGCCCAGACCGACATCGACAAGCTTTTCGGGTAGGCTTCCTCATACGCCGTGCCAAGGCATGATTCCAAGCGCTTGGCAAAGAATCGGAATCCGCTTGACTGGGGGCCTTCGCCCCCGTAAAAACGCGGCTTCCCCGGTTCAAAGCCGGGAGCGGATTACCTTGCGCGGGGCATGACCCCACGCCGAAAAACAAGAGGATGTCGACCATGGCCCGTCGTTGCTCCATCACCGGCAAGGGCGTTCTGACCGGTAACAACGTCAGCCACGCCAACAACAAGTCCCGTCGCCGGTTCCTGCCCAACCTCCAGGAGACCTCGGTTCTGTCCGACGCCCTGGGTCAGATGGTTCGCATCAAGGTCTCGACCCGCGGCCTCAAGACCATCGAGCACAATGGCGGCCTGGACGCTTTCCTGCTGACCACCAACGATTCCGTGCTGCCGACCGAGTCCCGCCGCCTGAAGAAGCGCGTGCAGGCCGCTCTGTCCAAGAAGCAGGCCGCTTCCGCCTAAAAAAGCGGTCGCCGCGCTTCCGGCACAAGCCGATCGCAAGGCCCTGGGGGAAACCCCAGGGTCTTTTGGCGTTCGCCCCTTCTCTCGCACAGCACCTTGGCAAACAAAAAAGTTCTTCGCCGATTTGCGGGGAGCGGCCCATCAACAGGGCGCTACCCCGGCCAAGCGTAGCGCGAGCCGGGGGCCATGGTGCCGTTTCCCACCGTGGTTTTCGGCTCTCCGCTCCGCTTCGCCCGGAATGACGCCCTTGGGCAAGGAACGGCGTTCCCCGAAATCCGGTGGATAACCTTTTTCCCTCCTACAAAGCCGCCAATGTCCGGTCCAGACATTCGGCGAACAGCCTGATCTCGGCGTCGCTCACCACCAGCGGCGGCAGCATTCGGGTCACATTGTCCCCGGCGGCGATGGTCAGGACCTTGGCCTCGCGCCGCAGCGCCTCGACCAGAACCACGGACGGACAGGTGGTCTTGATGCCCAGCATCAGCCCGCATCCCCGCACCTGGACGACGACATGCGGATGACGCGCCGCCACATCCTCGATCAGTTCCCGCGCCAAATCGCCCTTGCGCCGGACGTCCGCCAAGAAACTGCGGTCGCAAACCACGTCGAGCACCGCGTTCGCCACGGCAACGGCAAGGGGATTGCCGCCGAAGGTGGAACCGTGCGCCCCCGGCGCCATGCCGTGCGCCGCGTCGCGGGTGGAAAGACAGGCCCCGATGGGGAAACCGCCGCCCAGCCCCTTGGCCAGACTCATGACGTCCGGTGCGATTGCCGCCGCCTGATGGGCGAAAAGCTGCCCCGTGCGCCCGATTCCGCACTGGATCTCATCGAAAATCAAAAGCAGACCCTGTTCGTCGCACAATGCCCGCAGATCGCGCAGGAACCCGTGGCTGACCGGCCGGATGCCGCCTTCCCCCTGGATCGGCTCGATCATGATCGCCGCGGTTTCCGGCCCGATGGCGGCCCGCACGGCCGCCATGTCCTCGAGCGGGCATTGGTCGAAACCGTCCACCGCCGGACCGAACCCCGCCAGATACTTAGGGTTCCCTCCCGCCGCCATGGTCGCCAGCGTCCGGCCATGGAAGGCGCCGGCGAAGGTCAGGACACGCCAGCGCTCAGGCCGGCCGGCGGCGGCGTGGTGCCGCCGGGCGATCTTGATGGCGCATTCATTGGCCTCGGCCCCGGAATTGGCGAAAAAGGCGAGGTCGGCGAAACAGACGGCCGCCAACCGCTCGGCCAGCCGCTCGCCCTCGGGAATGCGGTAGACGTTGGACAGGTGCCACAGCTTGCGCCCCTGCCGCTCCAGCGCCGCGACCAAGTGGGGATGGGAATAACCCAAGGCGTTGACGGCGATGCCGGCGCCGAAATCCAGATAGCGCTCGCCCTCGGTGGTGGTCAGCCATGCGCCCTCGCCGTGGTCGAACACCATGGCGGCCCGCTGAAACACGGGAAGCAACGCATCGGTCATTGCGCTGCCTCCTCTTTCGCGGACAGCGTTTCCACGAAACGACGGGACGGCAAGCGGCCATGCAGCACCGCATAGGCCCCCAGGCCGATCACCAATCCCCAGAACGCCCCGCCGATACCAAACAGGCTGATCTTGGCCGAGGCGGCGAGGAAGGTGATCAGCGCCGCCTCGCGCGATTTCACGTCGGCCATGGCGTTGGCCAGACTGCCGCCGATGGCTCCCAGCAGTGCCAGCCCGGCCAGCGTGGTGATGAACGTCGCCGGAAAAGCCATGAACACCGCCGCCAGCGTCACCCCGAACACCCCGACCAGCACGTAGGAAACTCCGGCGGCGATGCCCGCGACCCACCGCTTGGCGGGGTCCGCATGGGCTTCCGGCCCGGTGCAGATGGCCGCCGTGATGGCCGCGACGTTGAAGGCATGGGAACCGAACGGCGCCATCAGCAACGATCCCAGTCCGGTCACCGCCACGATGGGATTGGCGCTCGTCTTGAACCCGTCATTGCGCAGCACCAGCATGCCCGGCATGTACTGGCCGGTCAGCGTGATCAGAAACAGCGGCAGCGCGACGCTGAGCAATCCGTTCAACGAGAATTCCGGCATGGTGAAGACCGGTGCCGCCAGCTCAAGACGCAGCCCGGAAAGGTCGAGCCGCCCCTGCCCCAACAGAACGGCCAACCCCAGCACCAGGATGCCGACAACCGCATAGCGGGCGGTCACCCGCTTGAGCGCGACATAGGCGACGATCAGAAAACCGACCAGCAGCGGATCGACCGTCGCGCCGCCAAAGGCGCCAACGCCGAATTGCAGAAGGATGCCGGCCAGCAGGCCGGACGCCACCCCGGATGGAATCAGCCGGATGACCCGCTCGAAACATCCCGACAGGCCAAGGACGACGAAGGCGGCGGCCGAGAGCAGATAGGCGCCGACCGCCTCGGCGTAGGAGGTGGTGGACAACGCGGTGACCAGGAAGGCGGCGGCCGGCGTGGACCATGCGGTAATGACCGGTTCACGCTGGCGCCAGCTTAGATAAATTCCGGTCAACCCGACACCGATCGAGACCGACCATACCCAGGAAGCGGTCTGTTCCGGGCCCAGGCCGGCGACCTTGGCCGCCTGGAAAACCAGGATGAAGGTTCCGCCGTAATTGACGATGACGGAAAGCACCCCCGCGACAATGGGGTGCAGCAGATCACCGAACCGCGAAGCCGATGATGGAAGAACAGGCAACATGGTGAAGGTCCTTGCTGGTCTGCGGCATCCGGCCGCCGGAAGGCTTGACTCCTAACCTGGAAATGGCCTGAAATTTCCTGCCACTTATGCAAATTGGACCAGACCAATTGTTCAAGCATTCCCAACTGGAATCCGTGAAGGCTTGGCTGGTCGATCCGACCCAGGCCAGCCTGCCGCGACATGCCCGCATCCAGCGTGCGGTCCGACAACTGATCCTGGACGGCGCGCTTGGTCCGGGCAGGCCGCTGCCGGCCTCGCGCACGCTCGCCCGGTCGCTTGGCGTTTCGCGCGACACCGTCGAGACCGCATACGCCCAACTCCACGCCGAAGGCTTCATCGAACGGCGGGTGGGCAGCGGCAGCTATGTGGCGGAGATGAACGAGTTCTTTTCCGGCCCCCGGCTGTCCCGCCGCGACGCGCTGTCGCGCAACCAGACCCCGAACCTGAGTGCACGGGGAGAGGCCATGTTCCATGGCGGTGGCGTGCGTGAACACCTTTCCCCCCGTCCCTTCGCCCCCGGCGTGCCGGAAACCCGCAGCTTTCCGATCCAATTATGGGAACGCCTGGAGCGTCAGGTCCTCAAGGAAAGCGGCACCCGCGCCCTGGTGCACGGCGACCCGCAAGGGGCGGAACCCCTGCGCCGCGCCATCGCCGATTACGTGAATCTGGAACGGGGCGGACGCGCCACCGCCGACCGCGTGGTCGTGCTGACCAGTTCGCAACAGGCGCTGACGCTGTGTGCCAACCTTCTGCTTGATCCCGGTGACCGCATCCTGATCGAGGACCCGGCCTATTACGGTGCCCGCAAGGCCTTCGACGCCGCCGGGCTGGATTGCGTGCCGGTCCGCGTCGACGGCCAGGGCATGATGGTCGAACGGCTGCGTGACGACCCGCGTCCCGCCAAGGCGGTGTTCCTGACCCCGTCCCACCAGTTCCCGACCGGCGCCACACTGACGCTCGACCGCCGGCTGTGTCTCATCGATTGGGCCGCCAAGCACCAGGCCTGGATCATCGAGGACGATTACGACAGCGAGTTCCATTACGCCGGCAAGCCGACGGCCTGCGTCCAGGGTCTCGACCCCCACGACCGCACCCTCTATATCGGCACGTTCACCAAATCGCTGTTTCCCAGCCTGCGCATCGGCTACGTGGTCCTGCCGCCGTCGCTGGTCACGCCGATGACCGTGGCCCGCACCCTGTTGGATGGCCACACGGCCTCGATCCCCCAGTTGACGCTGGCCCGTTTCATGGACGGCGGGCATTTCGGGGCCCATGTCCGGGCCATGCGCGCCGTCTACGCCCAGCGCCTCGACATCCTGGCGGGGTTGGTGCGCACCCACCTGTCGACCTTCGTCGAGCCGCGGGTGCCCATCGGCGGGCTGCAACTTTCCTGCGTGCTGAAAGACGGGCTGAGCGAGCGCGCCACCATCGACGCCGCCCGGCGGGTCGGCGTCGAATTGCTGGGGCTGTCGGGACTTCATGCTTCCGACGGGGGACAACCCGGCTTCCTGATGGGATTCGCCGCCTACGATCCGGCCGAGCTGGAAACCGCCGTGCGGAAACTGGCGGGTGCCCTGCGCGCCTGATTGGTCTGCCCTATATCGGGAAAGTGGATGGGGAATGCAGACCACTCCCATGCTAAGTGCTGGCGTAGCAACCGCTGGCGCCACATGCAGGAGTTCGGCCATGAACACCCACCCCCAAACAATCCCTTCCTCCACCGACCCGGAAGTCTTCACCGCGATCACCGCCGAAAAGCTGCGTCAGCGTCATTCCATCGAACTGATCGCGTCCGAGAACTTCGTCAGCCGGACCGTGCTGGAAGCACAAGGGTCGGTGTTGACCAACAAATATGCCGAAGGCTATCCACACCGGCGTTATTACGGCGGCTGTACCCATGTGGACGTGGTCGAGGACCTGGCGATCGACCGCGTCAAACAATTGTACGGCTGCGCTCACGCCAACGTTCAACCCCATTCCGGCAGTCAGGCCAACCAGTCGGTGCTGCTGGCCCTGCTGTCGCCGGGCGACACCATCCTGGGCCTCGACCTCAAGGCGGGCGGGCATCTTACCCACGGTGCCACCGTCAATCTGTCCGGCCGATGGTTCAGGGCGGTCGGCTATGGCGTCGATCCTGAAACCCATCGCATCGACATGAACGAGGTCGAGCGGCTGGCCCGCGCCCATCGTCCCCGGTTGCTGATCGCCGGCGGTTCGGCCTATCCGCGCGTCCTGGATTTTCAACGCTTCCGCGCCATCGCCGACGCGGTGGGCGCCATCTTGTTGGTGGACATGGCGCATTTCGCCGGTCTGGTGGCGGGCGGCGCCTATCCGTCGCCATTTCCGTTCGCCCATGTGGTGACCTCGACCACCCACAAGACCCTGCGCGGACCGCGTGGCGGCTTCGTGCTGACCAACGACCCGGACATCGCCAAGAAAATCAATTCCGCCATTTTCCCCGGCCTTCAGGGCGGGCCGCTGATGCATGTGGTCGCCGCCAAGGCGGTGGCTTTCGGCGAGGCGCTGCGGCCGGAATTCCAGACCTATGCCCGCGACGTGGTCGAGAATTGCCGCACCCTGGCAGAGGCCTTGACGGATGGCGGACTGACGATCACCACCGGCGGCACCGACTGCCACCTTGCGGTGGTCGATCTGCGACCCTTGGGAGTGACCGGAGCCGTCGCGGAACAGGCATTGGAATCGGTCGGGATCACGCTGAACAAGAACGCCATCCCCAACGACCCGGAAAAGCCGATGGTCACCTCCGGCATCCGGGTCGGCAGCGCCGCCGGCACCTCGCGCGGGTTCGGCCCCGACGAATACCGCCAGATCGCCGCCATGATCCTGGACACGTTGCGTGCCGTCAGGGGCGGCAGCCTGGGTGAGGAGCGGTCGCAGATCAGCCGCCGCGTGCGCCATCTGGCCGACCGCTTTCCCCTGCCATATTAACGGGACGGCGACCATGGACACGTCGTTGCAGCCCGAGGACGTCGCGCGCTTCGGCGCCGACCCGGCGGCGGTCTTCGCCGCCAACCTGGCCCAGGTTCATACCCGCATCGCCGCCGCCTGCCATCGTGCGGGCCGTCCCGTCGGCGACGTGCGCCTGCTGCCGGTCACCAAGACGGTCCCGGCCCGCATTCTGCGCCGGGCCTTCGCCGCCGGCATCACCGATTTCGGCGAGAACAAGCTTCAAGAGGCCCGCGACAAACAGGACACGTTGGGGGATTTGCCCATCCACTGGGCCATTATCGGCCATCTTCAGCGCAACAAGGTGAAGTACCTTGTCCGCTTCGCCCAGGAATTCCACGCTCTCGACAGCCTGCCACTGGCCGAGGAACTCAATCGCCGCCTGGACGCCGCGGGGCGCGACCTGGACGTCTTCGTCCAGGTCAACACGTCGGGCGAGGCCAGCAAGTTCGGCCTGCATCCCGACGACCTGCTGCCCTTCGTGACACGGTTGCCCGATTTCCCCCGGCTTAAGCCGCGCGGCTTGATGACGTTGGCGGTGTTCAGCGCCGACACCGACCGGGTACGGAACTGTTTCCGGCTGTTGCGAAACTTGCGGGATCGTGCCCTGGACATCGATTCCGGGCTTGCGGAATTGTCCATGGGCATGTCCGGCGACTTCGAAACCGCGATCGAGGAAGGCGCCACCGTCGTTCGGGTCGGCCAAGCCATTTTTGGGGCACGCCCGACCAGCGATGCCCTTTATTGGCCCGGCTTCGCCCCCGACAACCGATAGTGCCGCAGGATTGTGACCGACACGTTCACAATCCTGCGGTCTTTCATTTGCTTAGCCCCGCACCTCGGCGACGAAGCGGACAACTTCACCTTCCAGGTTGGCGGCCTGTTGCTTGAGACGGCCGGCGGCCGCGAGCACACCGTCGGCATGGTTCCCGGTCTGGCGGACACCGTCGCGCAAATCGCCGATGGCGGCGGTGACCTCGCCGGTGGTGGCGGCGGCCCGATCCACGTTGCGCGCGATCTCGGCGGTGGCGGCACGCTGCTGTTCCACCGCGGCGGCGATGGTCGCGGCGATTTCGTTGACGCGGGTGATGGTTCCCGAGATGCCGGAAATCGCTCCCACCGCCTGGTCGGTCGCCCCCTGGATCTGGTCGATCTGACCCGCGATTTCCTCGGTGGCGCGGGCGGTCTGGGTGGCCAGCGCCTTGACCTCGTTGGCCACCACGGCAAAGCCTTTTCCGGCCTCGCCGGCGCGGGCCGCCTCGATGGTGGCGTTCAAGGCCAACAGGTTGGTTTGCGACGCGATGTCGGTGATCATGGTCACCACCTCGCCGATCCGCGCCACCGCCTGAGCCAAGCCGCCGATCATCCGGCTGGCCGCTTCGCTTTCGCCGACCGCGTCGGCGGAAATGGTGTTGGCCTGGCTGGCCTCGCGACCGATCTCGGCGATGCTGGCCGCCAGTTCCTCGGCTGCCGCCGCCACCGTGGCGACGTTGCCCGACGCCTCCGCCGACGATCCCGCCACCGCCTCGCCGGCACCGGCGGCACTGTCGGCCAGAACCCGCATCTCGCTGGCGGCGTCGTGCATGTTGGCCGCGGCCTGCGATACCTCTCCGACCACGGCGGCGACGCTGGCCTGGAAAGCGTCGGCCATGCGGACCATGGCGGCACGGCGCTCGGCCGCCGATTTCTGCTCGGCTTCTTCCTGCTGTTGGCGCAGACGCTCCACGGCCTGGGCGTTGTCCTTGAACACCGACAGGGCGCGGGCCATGGCGCCGACTTCGTCGCCCCGGTCGTCCCCGGTCACCGTCACCTCAAGCCGGCCGGCGGCCAATTGTCCCATGGTGGCGGTCAACTCGCGGATGGGCCGGCTGATGGCGCGGGCCGACAGCCACGCCAACACGCAGCCGACGGCCACCGCCAGCAGCGACAGGATCAACACCTGAGTACGGGCCGAATGCTCGGCGGCCTCGACCCGGTTGCGGGTTTCCTGCTGGCGAGCCTCGGCCTTGGCCTTGAGGTCGCTGGCCAAGGCGCTCATGCGTTCACCGAACCCTTTCAGCAGGCCACCTTGTTCATCCAGTTCCACGTTGCGCTGGACCAACGCCTCGTACGAACGGCCGTAATCGGCCACCGCCTCGGCCAGTTCGTTCAATCCCGCCGCCTTGGTCAAGGTGGAAGCGCGGGCGATCAGCATGCGAGCACGCTCCACCTCGGCCCCGGAACTGGCCTCAAGGGTGCGGCGGACATAGAGCCGGGCCTCCAGCATGGCGGCGTGAGCCTTGATCAACTGCCCGTTACCGGTCTGATCGGCCTCGCGTTCGATAGCGGGAGCGGCGATGTCGCCATAGCGGCGAATATCGAGATGGGCCGCCTTGCGGCGGTCCAGGATATCCGTCACGACCTTGACTTCGTCCTGATACTTGGCGAATTCGTCACGCAGCGACGCGACGATGGCGGCCTGTTCCTCGCTCGACGACGGCAGCGACGTCAGACGGCGCCCCATCGCCGCCAACGCCGCCTGCATGGCCGCCACGTTCTTGTCGGTATAGGACGCCATCACGTCGCGCACCACCTGACGGGTGGCCAGGGTGTCGTAATCAGCGGATTGCGCCGCGCTCATGACTTCGATTTCGGCGGTCAACGCGACGGTGCCGTCGGCCAGCACCTGGAACGTCCGCATGGCAAGTGCCGCCAGGACACCCATCACCACGATCATCACGGCGAACGCCGCCGCCAATCGTCTTGCTATGGTCCAGTTGCGCATCTTGCCCCTCATTCCAAGTTTCGATTTGGAATAAACGGAAAGAAGCCTGTGCCTATCAAACCCCGAGTTCACATGGCTGTCATGTCGAAAATTATCCATTCGTTATTAACGCAGCATTTTCCCTTACGCCTTTAGCATATATTACCAACCATAGCGTGCCGTCAGTACGGCCCTGCCCAGCGAATGGCTGTGAAGCATGAACCCGACCATGGCGGCCGAGGCATCCGGCGGCAGTTCCAGCGTCTCGACGTCAAGCGCATGCACGGTGAAAACATAGCGATGCGGCGCGCCGGATGGCGGACAAGGGCCACCATAACCGGGGGCGCCGAAATCGGTTCGTCCCTGCCGCGCCCCCTGGGGCAGTCCCCGACGTGATGCGTCGGCCGGCAAGGCGGCAAGCGTGGCCGGCAAGTCGTACACCACCCAATGCCACCAGCCGCTGCCGGTGGGGGCGTCGGGGTCGTAGACGGTCAGGGCGAAGCTTTTGGTGCCGGCCGGCGCACCGTTCCAGGCCAGGGCCGGCGAGGAATTGCCGCCGGAACAGCCGAAACCGTTCAACACATGACGTTCCGCCATGGGCTGGCCCTCGGCGATATCCGGGCTGCTCAGGGAAAAGTCGCCAGCCTGGGCGGCAAAGGTGAAAACGGCTGTCAGGGCGGCGGCCAGGATCGGAAGACGGGGCATGGCGGGCTCCTTGCTGAAGACAAGCCCACCTTAGCCACAGCCGAAGCCTCCCGCGCGCCGCGTTCGCTTGGGCATGCGCCCGTTTCGCTCAACCGCCGCGCAGGGGCGGTTCCGACACCCCCGACGAACGGGCGACGCCGGCCGCCGCCCGCTGGAGTTTGCCTGGTCCAGCACTGACCTTCACTTTGAAGGTCATATTGGAATTGCCGAGAATCAGGCCGCTCGCACCACCCCCAGGAAATCATCGACGGCCGCGTTCAAGCGGCTGGAATTATCCGTCAGATCATTGGCTGCGCTGAGAACGTCTCCGGCGGTACGAGCCGTGCCCGCGGTGGCGTCGCCGACCACGGCGATGCTGGCGGTGACTTCCTGGGCACCATGGGCCACATGCTCGACGGTGCGGGCGATTTCGGCGGTGGCGGCGTCCTGTTCCTCGATGGCGGCGGCGATACCCTGGGTGATGCCGCTGATGTCGTGGATGGTGCGGCGGATGCCATCCAATGCCCCCCCCATGCCGGCGGCGGCACCCTGGATATGCCGGACCTTGCCGGAGATGTCGTTCGTGGCCCGCGCCGTCTGGGCAGCCAGCGACTTGACCTCGCCGGCGACCACGGCGAAGCCCTTGCCGGCCTCGCCGGCGCGGGCCGCTTCGATCGTGGCGTTCAAGGCCAACAGGTTGGTCTGGGCGGCGATGTCGGAGATCAGCCCGATCACCGCGCCGATTCCGGCGGCGGCATCGGCCAGTTCGGCGGCGGTGCCGGAGACCACGCTCATCTGCTCAACCGCCGCGCCGGCGATACGGGCCGCCTCGCTGACCTGGCGGGTGATCTCGCGTACCGACGAGGCCAATTGTTCGGCGGCGGCGGCCACGGTTTGGATTCCGGCATTGGTCTCGGCGGCAACGTTGGCCACGGTATCGGCATGGTTGCCGACCTCGCCCGCCTGGGCGGTCATGGTACTGGCGACTCCGCGCAATTGCTCGGTGGCGGCCCCCATCTGGCTGAGCACGCCGCCGACATTATGCTCGAAGACACGAACCATCTCGGCCAGAACCTGGGTCCGTTCTTCCTGGGCACGCAGCTTGGCCGCTTCCTGGTCGCGGCGCAGTTTCTCCAGGCCCAGGCCGTTCTCCTTGAACACCGCCATGGCTTCGGCCAAGGCGCCGATTTCATCGCGCCGCTGCCAGGACGGAATGTCCACGAACAGATTGCCACGCGCCAAATCCCCCATGGCATGGGTCATCAGGCGCAGCGGCCGGACGATAGAGCGGGCCAGCACCGCCGCCACCGCCAGGGCCAACAGCGTGGCCACCACCACCGTCGCCACCACCAATCTGGAAACCTGTTCGATCTCGGTTTGGGTGGCGGTGACGATGGATGCCGCTTCCTCGTCGTTGTGACGGCGAATGCGCTCGGCCGCCATGGCGGCGGCGTTACCCGCCCGCGCCAGAGCCTCGGTCAACTCACCCAACCGGACACGATCGTCCTCGCCGCTGGCGGCAGGCGGGGCCTCGTCCACGCCGTCGGCGAGCGCCAACATCTTGTCCAGAGCGGCATTATAAGCGGTCAACGCCGTCTTCAGTGCCGCCATGTCCGGCGTATCATGCTCATGCTGCTCAAGCTCGTTCAAATTGCGCGACAGCGCCGCCCGCACCTGGGCGACGGAAGCGCTGTTTCCGTCCTTACCGGCTGTTACCAATGCATTCACTTCATGACGCAGCACCAGCAGGTTCCGGTCCACGGTCTGGGCGTCGGCGGCAACGTCGGTACCGGCCATGGCACGGTCGATGCCGTCATGGGCGGCATCGGCCAAGTTCCACGACACCGCCGCCAAACCGGCGATCAACGACAACATCACGGCGAAACCGGCACGCAGACGGCCAGAGATCGACAAGGACAGCATGCGCGGACCTCCCCAGGGAAAGCTTCCTGAGAAGTATCGTGATGGTCACCGCCAATAACCGTGAATTTTGTGAGGATTCTGTCGTGTCTTCGCGCTTCGGCCTCATACCAAGTCTCGGTGAGCACGACACATCGGGACTTGGTCGGGCGCAAGGCGTCCGCGCCGCCAATGCGGCGGAAGCCAAGGGTTTTGGAAAAACCCGCCCGGCGCTTGAGGGCGGCGTTGATCGGTTCAGATCAACGCGCTTCGGCCTCAGTGGCCAAGAACATATCCTCGACATGAACCCGACCATGGCCGCCGAGGTATCCGGCGACAGTTCCAGCGTCTCGACGTCAAACGCATGCACGGTGAAAACATCGCGATGCGGCGCGCCGGCTGGCAAAGCTGAAGACAAGCTCACCTTAACCGCGATCACATCCCCCCCGCGCGCCGCGTTCGCTTGGGCATGCCCCCGTTTCGCTCAACCGCCGCGCGGGCCGCGCAGTTCGGACGGCGTCATGCCGAAACGATCACGGAAGCGGGCGGCGAACCGTGACGGCGAATCGTAGCCGCAGGCCGCCGCCACCTCGATGACCGGCATGCGGGTGGTCTGGAGCAGGTGCAGCCCGTGCCCCAGCCGCATCTCGGCGACGATCTGGCGGAAGCTGGTGTCTTCGGCAGCCAACCGGCGGCGCAGGGTCGGTTCGGACACCCCCAGCGAACGGGCGACGTCGGCCGCCGCCCACGGCAGATGCGGCCGAGCCGCCACCAGCGCCTGGACGGTGGCGACGATGTCGTCGTCGCGCCCCGACGACAAATGCACGCCCCGTTCGGCCAGCACCGCCAGAACCTCGGCGCAGCGGTGCAGGGCCATGCGCTCGGACACCGCCTCGTCTTCGAGCCCCAGGATCGCATGACGAATGGCGGCGGCCAAGGCGACGTCGCCGGGACGCGAATGCCACGGACGCTCGGGCGGTGCCCCATCGGCGGCCAAGGTCGGATAAAGCTGACGGAAGGCGGCGAAGGCGCGTGGCCCCGGTATCAGCACCAGGGCCGCGTAATGGCTGGTTCTCGGATCTGGACGGTTGCCGATGGTCGGACGCCCGCCGGCATGAAGGACAACCACATCGCCAGCCGTCAGCCGGGCGCGGGCTCCGTCGGCGGCCAACACTTCCTTGGCCCCCTCGCACACCAGCACCAGACAATGGTGCACCACCGGCACCTGGCGCAGATCCTGGCTGACCTCGGCCTCGTACAGCGCCGAGGCGCCGATCTCGCCGCGAAGGACGGGTGGCGCGGCCACGGACGTCAGCCCTCGGGCTTGATCTTCCGATAGACCTTGGCCTCGAACACGATGAACGCCTCGATCATCGAACGGTAGATGTGCTCGACCAGATCGGGCTCCATCCCCTCCTCGACGGCCATGTGCCGCACCTTCAAGATAATTTCCTCGATGCGGGCGGGATCGACCACCGCCGCCTTGGTCGCCTTGAAGCCCGCCGCCTGTTCCACATAGCCCGCCCGCTCGGCCAGAAGCGGCACGATCCTGCGGTCCAGACGGTCGATGTTCTCGCGCACCTCGGCGAGGGACTTGCACTCGGGCATGCCGGAACTCCTAATAGGCATATTCTTTGAAGATGGGATCGACGCTGCCCTGCCACCGGTCGG
Source organism: Magnetospirillum aberrantis SpK (assembly GCF_011022235.1). Lineage (GTDB taxonomy): Bacteria > Pseudomonadota > Alphaproteobacteria > Rhodospirillales > Magnetospirillaceae > Magnetospirillum > Magnetospirillum aberrantis. The sequence goes on from NZ_JAAIYP010000004.1 coordinate 108,185, forward strand.
CGAAGGCTTCCAGCATCTCCTCGGCCGGGGTGCGCCCGGATTCGGCGATGGCCGAAAGGGTGTCGAGGAAGATGGATTCGTCGCGTCCCGAATCGTTGAGCCGACGCCGACGCTTCAGCCCCTCGGCCGACAGCGCCAGAACCTCGCGGGCCACGTCCTGAAGCGACCGCCCGCCCACCTGGGCGCGAAGCCCCAGACGCGGCACCTCGGCGCGCAGACGTTCGCGCTCCTCGATGCTCCAGCCCTTGGCCACATCCCAGGCGGCATCCAACGCCGCGTCGTCGTACAGCAACCCGACCCAGAACGCCGGCAACGCGCACAGCCGCCGCCACGGTCCGCCGTCGGCGCCGCGCATCTCCAGGTATTTCTTGAGCCGCACCTCGGGGAAAGCGGTGGTCAGATGGTCGCCCCAATCGCCCAGGGTCGGCACCTCGCCGGGCAGGGCCGGCAGCGTGCCGGCCATGAAATCGCGGAACGACTGACCCGAGGCGTCGATGTACCGGCCGTCGCGATAGACGAAGTACATGGGCACGTCGAGCATGTACTCCACATACCGCTCGAACCCCATGCCGTCCTCGAACACGAAGGGCAGCATGCCGCAGCGGTCGGGATCGGTGTCGGTCCACACGTCGGAACGGGTGGACAGCAATCCCGAAGGCTTGCCCTCGACGAACGGCGAACAGGCGAACAGCGCGGTGGCCACCGGCTGCAACGCCAGCGACGCCCGGAACTTCTTCACCATGTCGGCTTCCGAGGCGAAATCCAGGTTCACCTGGACCGTGCAGGTGCGCAGCATCATGTCGAGCCCCTTGGACCCGCGCTTGGGCATGTACTCCCGCATGATGCGATAGCGGCCCTTCGGCATCCACGGCGTCTCGGCCCGGCTCCATTTCGGCTGGAACCCCATACCCAGGAAACCGATCCCCAGACGTGCCGCCACCTGCTTGACCTGCTTCAGGTGTTCGTAGGTCTCGCAGCAGGTCTGGTGGATGCTGTCGAGCGGCGCCCCCGACAATTCCAACTGCCCGCCCGGTTCCAGCGTCACCGAGGCGCCCTGGTCGTCCACCAGGGCGATCAGGTTGTCGCCTTCGAACACCGGTTGCCAGCCGAACTGGCGCAAGCCCTCGAGCATGGCGCGCACGCCGCGTTCGCCCAGGTATTCCAGCGGGCGCAGATCGTCCTGGGTATAGGCGAATTTCTCGTGCTCGGTGCCGATGCGCCAGCGCTCGGCCGGCTTGCACCCGCTTTCCAGATATTCCACCAGTTGGCGTTTCGAGGTGACGGCTTCGCCACTGGGCTTGGCGGGTGCGGACATGTCAAGACCCTGGCTGCATGGGGTTTTTCGAGAACGAATCTAAGGCTAGCAAACCCTCAAGCGCCGGCCAGCGTCAAGCTTCGATTTGGCGCCGGCCTTCACCCTTCTCGCCGCCGTCGGGATCGCGCAGCACATAGCCGCGCCCCCACACCGTCTCGATGTAATTGTCGCCGCCGGTGGCGGTGGCCAGCTTTTTCCGCAGCTTACAGATGAACACGTCGATGATTTTCAGCTCGGGTTCGTCGATGCCGCCGTAAAGATGGTTGAGGAACTGTTCCTTGGTCAGGGTCTGCCCCTTGCGCAAGGACAGCAGTTCCAGGATGCCGTATTCCTTGCCGGTCAGGTGCAGCGGCTCGCTTCCGGCCTCGACCGTGCGGGTGTCCAGGTTGACCGACAGCTTGCCGGTACGGATCACCGACTGGGCATGGCCCTTGGAACGGCGCACGATGGCCTGGATGCGGGCCACCAGTTCGCCCCGGTCGAACGGCTTGGTCAGGTAGTCGTCGGCACCGAAGCCCAGGCCCTTGATCTTCTTGTCCGGTTCGGTCAGCCCCGACAGGATCAGCACCGGCGTCTCGACCCGCGCCGCGCGCAGGCGGCGCAGCACCTCGTAGCCATCCATGTCGGGCAGCATCAGGTCCAGCAGGATGATGTCGTAATCGTAGAGCTTGCCGATCTCGAGCCCGTCCTCGCCCAGCGCGGTGGTGTCGACCACCATGCCTTCGGCCTTGAGCATGGTCTCGATGACCTGGGCCATCATCCGGTCGTCCTCGACCACCAGCACTCGCATGGGACTGTCCCCGTTTTTAACCCCTTCAGAATATGTTAACCATAAGGGGCTATCGGGGCCACTGCAAGCTGCCGCCAGATAAGCCTCTCTGGGACAAGGGTGTTTTTCCGCCGTGAAGTTCCTGGCCCGCAATCTGATCAACGACATCGAACGCCTGACCGACGTCAGCGTCTACGGCCGCGTCGCCGCCGTCCAGGGCATGCTGATCGAGGCCGGCGGCGTACAGCGCCAGATTTCGGTGGGCGACCGCTGCCACGTGGTGGCCCGCGACGGCCGCCGCGTCCCGTGCGAGGCGGTGGGCTTCCGCAACGGCCGGGCGTTGCTGATGCCGTTCGTCGATGTCAACGGCGTCGGCCTTGGCTGCCGTACCGAGGTCCAGGATTCCGAACCCGTGGTCTATCCCGAGCGTTCGTGGCTGGGCCGCACCATCAACGCCTTCGCCCAGCCGGTGGACGGATTGGGGCCGTTGGGCCTGGGCGACACCGCCTATCCCATTCGCAACCGGCCGCCGCCAGCCGCGTCGCGCCAGCGGGTCGCCGGCAAGGTCGATCTGGGCGTGCGCGCGGTCAACTCGTTCCTGACCATGTGCCGGGGTCAGCGCATGGGCATCTTCGCCGGCTCGGGTGTCGGCAAGTCGTCGATCCTGTCGATGATGGCCAAGAACACCTCGTGCGACGTCTCGATCATCGGGCTGGTCGGCGAACGCGGCCGCGAGGCGCGCGAATTCATCGAGGACGATCTGGGCGAAGAGGGCATGAAGCGGTCGGTGGTGATCTGCTCGACCTCGGACGAAAGCCCGCTGATGCGCCGCCAGGCGGCGTATCTGACGCTGTCGGTGGCGGAATATTTCCGCGATCTCGGGCTTGACGTGCTGTGCATGATGGATTCGGTCACCCGCTTCGCCATGGCCCAGCGCGAAATCAGCCTGTCGGCGGGCGAGCCGCCGGCGTCCAAGGGCTATACCCCCACCGTGTTCGCCGAATTGCCGCGCCTTCTGGAACGCGCCGGCCCCGGCGTCGGCCAGGGCTCCATCACCGGGCTGTTCACCGTGCTGGTGGACGGCGACGACCACAACGAACCCATTTCCGACGCGGTGCGCGGCATCCTGGACGGCCACATCGTGCTGGACCGCGCCATCGCCGACCGCGGCCGCTATCCGGCGGTCAACATCCTGCGCAGCGTGTCGCGAACCATGCCCGGCTGCAACAACGCCCAGGAAAACGACCTGATCCGCCGCGCCCGGCGCCTGCTCGCCACCTACGAGGACATGGCCGAGCTGATCCGCCTGGGCGCCTATCGCCGCGGCACCGACCCGGCGGTGGACGAAGCCATCCATTACTATCCGATGATCGAACAGTTCCTGACCCAGGGCAAAAAGGACGCCACCTCGCTGCACGATTGCTATGCCGCTCTGGCCCAGATCCTGAAGATGCCGTTCGATGGCGACGGCATGGGGCGCCAGGAATGACCCCGCGCCCAAGGGGCCTTTAAGACATGGCCAAGCCGGCCAAGGGCCTGAAGACCCTGATCCGCCTGTCCAAGTTCAACGTGGACGAAAAGCGCCGCGTGCTGACCCAGCTTCAGGCGCGCGAGGAGCACGTGATCGAGGAGATCCGCAAGGGCGAGGAACAACTGAGGCGCGAGCAACAACTGGCGGCCGAGGATTCCACCGGTGTCGGCTTCGCCTATGGCGCCTATCATCAGGCGTGGATGAAAAAGCGCGACCTGATGCATCAGGCCCTGGCCGCCGTGCGCGCCGAGATCGAAAAGGCCCGCGAGGAGCTGGCCGAGGCGTTCCGCGAACTCAAGACCTATGAGGTCACCCAGGCCAACCGCGAGAAACGCGAACGCGAAGAAGCCGACCGCAAGGAACAGATCTTCCTGGACGAGGTCGGCCTGACCATGCACCGCCGCAAGGGCGAAGCCGACGCCCAAGCCGACACCGAGGAATTCGGCGGGGAGTGACTTACGGCATGATCCAGATTATCTATTCATCCACCGGAACGTTTTGGAGATTGGCATGCCCGCGCTTGAATCCATCACCATAAAAGGATTCAAGAGCATCGCCTCGGTCGAGAAGCTCCAATTGCGCCCGATCAACGTGGTGATCGGGCCGAACGGTGCCGGCAAGTCCAACTTCATCGGCGCCTTCGCATTCTTACACGCCATTCGCGAAGGGCGATTACAGGATTATGTTCTGAAAGCGAATGGGGCAGAACGAATTCTTTATTTTGGATCAAAAAATACAGATCGCGTCCTCATCAAAATCGCATTCGCGGATTGGGTCAACCAATACGAAATCACATTAGTTCCGACATCTGCGGACGAACTCGTTCCATCGGAAGAATGGGGTTACTTCTGGAACAAAAGCCGCTTCCCCAAAGGCCCGTTAGGCGAAGGCATCCGGCGCATCGGCAAGGAAGCCGGAATCAGTGCCCCCGCTCAACACGGAATATCCCGATACGTGGCAAACCATTTGGAACGTTGGCGCGTCTATCATTTCCACGATACCAGCACGTCATCGCCGATGAAAAAGACGTGCGATATCGGCGACAATCGCTTCTTGCGCCCAGACGCCTCGAATCTGGCCGCCTTCCTGTTTCGGCTCAAGGCTCAATTCCCGGCCGCCTATGGCCTTGTCCGCAGATCGGTTCAGCAGGTCGCGCCCTTCTTCGACGACTTCATTTTGGAGCCGGTCGCCCTGAAGCCCGATTCAATCCGTCTCGAATGGAAGCATAAACGCTCCGACGCCTATTTCGACGCGGCGGCCCTGTCGGACGGCACCTTGCGTTTCATCGCCTTGGCGACGCTCTTGCTTCAGCCGGAAATGCTTCGTCCGTCGGTCATCCTGGTCGATGAGCCTGAATTGGGCCTGCATCCTTACGCCATCACGCTTTTGGCATCCCTGGTGCGACAGGCGTCGGTGAAAACCCAAGTCATCCTGTCCACCCAATCACCATTGTTGCTGGACCAGTTCCCGCCCGAGGACGTCTTGGTCGCCAGCCAAGGCGATTCCGGGACCACCTTCACTCGCCTCGACGCCGACCGTTTGGCCGAATGGCTGAATGACTACAGCCTGGGCCAATTGTGGGAAAAGGGCGAACTCGGCGGCCGCCCCGGCGGAGATTGAGATCGTGACTCGTTTGCTCATTCATGTGGAGGGCGAGACCGAGGAGACATTCGTCAGAGAGGTCTTGCGCCCGCACCTCTTCGCCTACGGATACCAGCGTGTGGATGCAAGGTTGCTGGGCAACACCCGGTTGCGTTCCCACCGAGGCGGCATCCGCCCCTGGACGTCCGCACGGACCGACATCCTGCGGCATTTGTCCGAAGACAAGGGGTGTCTGGCCACAACCATGGTAGATTATTATGGTTTGCCTGTCGGGGAAGGGCGGGCATGGCCAGGACGATTAGAGGCCCGCGGACGGCCTTTCGCCGAAAAAGCCGCCGTCATGGAGAAAGCCATCATGGCCGATTTGGAGGGGCTGGCGGACTTTGCCGTTACACGCCGGTTTATCCCATTCGTGATCATGCACGAGTTCGAGGCCCTATTGTTCAGCGATTGCGAAGCCTTCGCCCGTGGAATCGGACAAGACTCGATGGCCAAGGCGTTCCAGGAAATTCGCGACCTTTTCTCTTCCCCCGAAGAAATCAACGATTCTCCAGAAACGGCCCCGTCAAAACGAGTTGAACGCCTTGTCCCTGGATACGAAAAACCACTCATGGGCACCATTGCGGCATTGGAAATAGGTCTTCCCGCCATTCGCTCCGCCTGTCCGAGCTTCCATTGCTGGCTGGAGCGGCTGGAACACTGGCCTCGGCACCCCGCGCCATGACCGATATTCCGCCGCCGCCCGCTCCGATTCCCACCGGCCTGACCGGCTATCTTGCCGCCGAGGGGTTCGAGGACGATTTGCGCACCGAACTGGGCGACACCGTGGTCGAGGAACACGGCCGGCTGTTGCTGGCCGAGGGGCCGGCCCGGCCTGTCGCCTGGGTCGCCAACGTCTGGCACGACGTGGTGCGCATCCCCATCGCCTCGATCGGCGAGGGCGCCAGGGCGTTGCGGGCGATCCAGCGCAACTGGTGGCCCTATGCCCCCATCCTGCACCGCCGCACCACGCTGATGGTGGACAAGCTGCCCAAGGTGTCGGCCAAGCCCCTGGCGTTCGGCACGCCGGCGCCCACCGCGCCGCTGGGCTCGTTCACCCTGACCGACGAGAATACCCTGTTGGCGGCGGCGCGTTGCGACAGTCCGTTTCCCAACGGCGAATGCGCCTTCGTCGAGGACAAGACGACGCCGCCCAACCGCGCCTATCTGAAACTGTGGGACGCCTTCACCCGGCTGGGCACCGCCCCCGGCCCCGGCGAGCTGTGCCTGGACCTGGGCGCCTGTCCCGGCGGCTGGAGCTGGGTGATCGCCTCGCTGGGGGCCAAGGTGATCAGCGTCGACAAGGCACCGCTGGATCCCCGCATCGCCGCCATGCCCGGCATCACGGCCCGCAAGGAAAGCGCCTTCGGACTGGATCCGCAAAGCGTCGGGCCGGTGGACTGGCTGTTTTCCGACATCATCTGCTATCCCGAGCGGCTGCTGGGATTGGTCAACCGCTGGCGGGCCAGCGGGTTGGTCCGCAACTTCCTGTGCACCATCAAGTTCCAGGGCGAAACCGATTTCGCCGCCTTGCAGTCCTTTGCCGCCATTCCGGGATCACGCGTCTTCCATCTCCACCATAACAAGCACGAGTTGACCTGGGTGTTGCTGGAACGGGACAGGGAGGTTGCCTCGCCGGAAGTGAACAGGTAAACCAATAGCTTCCGTGAATTGCCCTTGGGGGCCCTGGGGTCATGGCCGTTCCTACGCTTCCGCCGCCGGTGGACATCGACAACGACACCAAGAAGGCCATCATCGACGGCCTGAAGAAGGTACTTGCCTGCCTGCAAAAGAATGGCTTGGCCGACGAGGGGCTGACCTATCAGGACCTGATCTCGCACCCCGACGTGCTTGAGGATTTCATCGGCCAGTTCACCGCCAACCGGCCGCTGTGCGACGACATCGTCAAGGCCAAGGACGGCCAGCCGGTGCGCGACGACGACCAGATGCTGGTGTGCAACGTCTCGCTGCATCAGGTTCAGCAATTGCTGATCCGCACTTGCGCGAAAAAGGTGTTCGAAGCCGACAAGAGCGCGCACACGGTCACCGAGACGGTGACCAAGAAGGCGCTGTTCGGCCTGATCAAGAAGACCGAACAGGTCGAGGTCACCCGCGTCGGCAACGACCCGGTCGAGGAACGCAAGCTGCGCGAGCTTTACCGCTATCTGGCCTTCGCGTGGCAATTGCCGCTGCTTTCCGCCTATCGCGAACACCTGACCTATCAGCAGATCATCGAGATCGGCGACGACGTCCTGGCGCTGGCGACGCCCGAAGCGATCGCCACGGTGGGCAAGTTCGACCCCGCCACCCTGAAGAAGGTCAAGGCCGCCGCCGGACCCGACTTCACCGACATCCTGGTCAACCGGCCCCAGGCCATCGCCGGCGTCGCGGTGTGGAACCGCGACATGTACGAATTCTACCGCAAGATGCTGGGCGACGCCGCCTGGGCGTTCTTCGCCCGCGAAAAGGACTTCTTCAACGTGGTCGCCTCGCTGGACAAGCCGGTGGCGCGGGTTTACGGCGACGTCTTGTCCTTCATCTCGTCGGAAAGCCTGGCCGAGATCCAGCGCCTCAACATCGACAAGAGCGAGGTGCTGGTGACGTCCCTGCGCATGGCCTTCGGCAACCGTCTGCCGCTGGTGCTGGGGCATCCCAACTTCGCCAAGGACATCCTGCGCAAGGTGGTGGACAACCTTTTGCACATGAGCCAGGAGAAGGACAAGCTGATGGCGTCCTTCTCGCTGACCTGCAAGGCCATGGTCCCCACCGTCAACGAATGGCTGGCCAAGCAGCCGCGGCCGTGACCCAAATCCTGCACGGTATCGCTGGCGTGGCCGGCTTGCTCGCCATCGCGCTGGCATTGTCCGAGGCCCGTTCGCGCGTGTCGTGGCGCACCGTCGTCGCCGGCCTGGGCGCCCAGTTCCTGATCGCCACGCTGCTGCTCAAGGTGCCCATGGTGCGCCCGCTGTTCATGGCGCTCAACCACGCGGTGGACGTGTTGCAGGCGGCGACGCTGGCCGGCACCTCCTTCGTGTTCGGCTATGTGGGCGGCGGCCCCGCGCCCTTCGCCCTGTCCGACCCGTCCAAGGGCTTCGTGCTGGCCTTCCAGGCGTTGCCGCTGGTGCTGATCATGAGCGCGCTGTCGGCGCTTTTGTACCATTGGCGCATCCTGCCCCTGGTGGTGCGCGGCTTCGCCCTGTTGCTGGAAAAGGGTTTCCGGCTGGGCGGCGCGGTGGGCATGGCCGCCGCCGCCATGCCTTTCCTGGGCATGATCGAAAGCCCGTTGCTGATCCGCCCCTATCTGTCCCGCCTGCAACGGGGCGAACTGTTCGTGATGATGACCGGCGGCATGGCGACCATCGCCGGCACCGTCCTGGTGCTTTACGCCACCTTCCTGTCGGGCACCATTCCCGACGCGGTGGGCCACCTTTTGACCGCGACCCTGGTCAGCGTGCCGGCGGCGGTGATGGTGGCGCGCATCATGGTGCCCGACGATTCCCGCACCGACGCCGGCAAGCTGGACCACACCACCTATTCCGGCAGCATGGACGCGGTGGTGCGCGGCACCATGGACGGGCTGCACCTTCTGGGCGCCATCATCGCCATGCTGGTCGTGCTGGTGGCGCTGGTGCATCTGGTCAACGCCGGCCTGTCGCTGCTGCCCGACGTGGCTGGGGCCAAGCTGACGCTGCAACGCATGATGGGGGTGATCATGTCCCCTGTGGCGTGGCTGATGGGCATTCCGGCCGACGAGATGGCCACCGCCGGCGCGCTGATGGGCACCAAGACCGTGCTCAACGAATTGCTGGCCTATCTCGAGCTGTCCAACCTGCCGCCGGGCGCGCTGTCCGAACGCTCGCGCCTGATCATGAGCTACGGATTGTGCGGCTTCGCCAATTTCGGGTCGCTGGGCATCATGATCGCCGGACTTTCGGCCATGGCGCCCGACCGGCGCGGCGACATCGTCGCGCTGGGCTGGCGGGCCATGGCGGCCGGCACCATCGCCACCTGCCTGACCGCCGCCACCGTGGGCTTGCTGATCTGATACAACCCTGCCGCCATCGTTCGCCAGAGCACGACCTTTCGTTTACAAGGCCGCAACAATACTGCATCTTCCTTCATCATGAGTGTCGGCCAACCGTCCAAACGACTGCTTGTCATCGAGGATAATCCCGGCGACCAGCGCCTCATCGCGATCAAACTCGCCGAGGCGCAGGTGCCGTGGAAAGCCGATTTGTGCGGCACGCTTGCCGATGGCCTGCGTCTGGCCGCCGGCACCCCTTACGAATGCATCCTTGCCGATCTGGGCCTGCCCGATGCCTCGGGGCTGGAATCGGTCATCCGCATGAAGGCGCAATCCCCGGACATCGCCTTGGTGGTGCTGACCGGGTTGGACGACGAACGGGTGGCCCAGGACGCCATCCGCGCCGGCGCCCAGGATTACGTGGTCAAGTCGCTGGCCGGACTGGAGCTGCTGCCGCGCGTCATCCGGCACGCCATCGAGCGCCAGCAGGCCCAGGTGCAACTGGAGCTGTCGCACCACACCACCCAGGCGTTGCTGGATGCCAGCCACGACGTCGCCATGTTGCTGGACGCCGACGGCCGCATCATCACCCTGAACGTCCAGGCCGCCGAGCAACTGGGCCACCGCACCGAGGAACTGGAGGGCGAAAACCTGTTCGCCCTGTTGCCCAGGGGACTGGCGGCCAACCGCCGCGCCTATTTCGATCAGGCGCTGGAGACCGGCCGCACCGTCGAGTTCGAGGATTCCGAGGGCGCACGCTGGTTCGCCAGCCGCATCCTGGCGGTGGGAGAAGCCGGCGAACGGCGCTGCGCCTTCTATTCGCGCGACATCACCGCCGAGCGCGCCGCCGCCGAGAAACTGGCCGAGGCCAAGGAAGACGCCGAACTGGCCAACCGTTCCAAGACCGAGTTCATGGCGCGCATGAGCCGCGACATCCGCACGCCGCTGAACGACGTCATCGGCTTCGCCGAGATGATCTCGACCGAGATGCTGGGGGCCCTCGTTCCCGGCGGCTATCGCGATTATGCCGAAAGCATCCTCAATTCCGGCAGCCAGATCCTCAAGATGCTGGACCGCATCACCGACGTGTCCATGCTGGAATCGGCGCTGTTGAAGGATCAGGCCTCGTACCGCGATCTGGTCGAGCTGTCGCCCGACCTGATCTGCGTGTGCGTCGACGGCGTCATCGAACGCATCAACGCCGCCGGCCTTGGCATGCTGCGTGCGCCGTCGGCCGCCGCGTGCGAGGGCAAGTCGTTCGTGGACTTCGTCCACGCCGACTACCGTGCCCTGTTCGACGCCGGCCTTGAGGCCTTGTACGAGGAAGACCACCCGGTTCCGGTCAAGATCGTCACCTTCGCCGGACGCCTGCGCGATGTCGAACTGAACGCGGTGCCGCTGCGTCGCGACAACCGGCTGGCCACCCTTCTGGTCGGACGCGACACCACCGAGGTCACGGCCGCCATGCGGGCGGTGGCGGCGCGCGAACACCGCATCCGCGCCATCATGGACACCGTGCTGGACGGCATCGTCACCATCGACGACGAAGGCGTCATCGTCTCGGCCAACCTGTCGGTGGAGCGCATCTTCGGCTATTCGCTGTCCGAACTGATCGGCGCGCCGGTGGCGCTGCTGATGCCCGAACCCGACGCCAGCCATCACCAGGACTACGTTCGCCACTACATCGAAGGGGCCGGCGGCGGCGTCATCGGCATGGGCCGCGAGGTGATGGCCAAGCGCAAGGACGGCAGCCTGTTCCCCGTCCACCTGTCGGTGTCGGAATTGCGGCTCGACAAGCGGCGGCTGTTCACCGGCACCATCCGCGACCTGACCGAAAACAAGCAACTGGCCCAGCGCGTCGCCTATCTGGCCAACCACGATTCGCTGACGGACCTGCCCAACCGCACGCTGTTGACCGAACGGTTGGGTCAGGCGGTGGCCCTGGCGCGGGCCGGCGGGCAGCATGTGGCCTGTGTCACCGTCGATCTTGAAGGGTTCACCACCGTCAACGATTCGCTGGGCCGCGACGTCGGCAACGCGCTGCTGCGCGAAACCGCGCGCCGTCTGGGACAGGCGGCGGCGGCCAGCGGCGGCACCGCCGCCCGTCTGGCCGGCGACGAATTCGCCGTGGTGCTGCCCAACCTGCGCGACCTTTCCAGCGTCAGCCGGGCGGTGGAACAGGTGTGCGAGACCCTGGTCCATCCGTTCCACGTCCACGACACCGAACTGACGCTGGCCGCCGATTTCGGCATCTCGGTGTTCCCGCGCGACGGCGACGAGGCGTTGGAGCTGTTGCGCAACGCCGAGATGGCGCTGCATCAGGTCAAGCGCCAGCCCGACAACCATGTGGGCTTCTTCGACGCCGCCATGTCGTTCGCGGTGTCCGAGCGTCTGACGCTGGAACGTTCGCTCAAGGACGCGCTGCGCGACGGCCATTTCGAACTGTTCTACCAGCCGCAGGTGCGGCTCAAGGATTATCGCCTGGTCGGCGCCGAGGCGCTGATCCGCTGGCGTCATCCCGAACTGGGGGTGATCGCCCCCGACAAGTTCATTCCGGTGGCCGAGGAAACCGGCCTGATCGTGCCCATGGGGCGCTGGGTGCTGGAAACCGCCTGTCGCCAGATGCGCACCTGGACCGACCAGGGCCTGATGCCCTTGCGCATCGGCGTCAACATCTCGGGGCGCCAGTTCCGTGACGCCGATCTGGCCGAGACGGTGGCCGCCGCCATCGCCGAAAGCGGCATCGACGCCCGCCGCCTTGACCTGGAACTGACCGAGAGCATGCTGATGGCCGATGGCGAAGGCACGCTCAAGCTGCTGCGTGAATTGGCGGCGCTGGGGGTGACGCTGTCCATCGATGATTTCGGCACCGGCTATTCGTCCCTGGCTTATCTCAAGCGGTTCCCGGTCAACACGGTCAAGATCGACCGCGCCTTCGTGCGCGACCTGGACCATGACGAGGACGGCCGCGCCATCGCCAACGCCATCATCTCGCTGGCCCATTCGCTGTCCATGAAGACCATCGCCGAAGGCGTCGAGACCAAGGCCCAGGCCGCGCTTCTGGCCCGACACGGTTGCGACGAGATCCAGGGATACATGATCGGCCGGCCGCTGCCGGTGGCCGATTTCAGCGTCTTTGCCAGGAACTACCAAGAATCCACCTACAACGGTGGACAGGTCGGCGACGAGACCGACCAACGGGGAGCGGAGCCATGAGCGGGACCGTCGTCATCGTCGAAGACAACGCGATGAACATGAAACTGCTGGAACAGGCGTTGACCATCGCCGGGTACGACACGGTGAAGTCCTTCGACGGCGAAGGGCTGGTCGACCTGACCGCCGGCGCCAGCGCCGCGCTGGTCTTGATGGACATCCAGTTGCCGCGCCATTCCGGCATCGACCTGTTGAAGCTGCTCAAGGCCGACGACCGGACCAGCACCGTGCCGGTGGTGGCGGTGACCGCCTTCGCCGATCCCGATTCGGTGCAAAGCTTCCTTCGGGAAGGGTTCGATCAGGTCATCACCAAACCCATCTCGATCCGCCGCCTGCTGGACGAGGTCGAGCGTTACTGCGCCTGACCGTCCCGCCCGGTGCCGGTCGGCAGACGCACCACGATGGTCGTCCCCTGGCCGGCTTCCGACTTCAGTTCGACCTTTCCGCCGTGCAGTTCGACGAAACGGCGCACCAGCGACAACCCCAGACCGGCGCCGCTGTTGTGCACCGTGCGCACGAAGCTTTCGAACACCCGCGCCTGATCGGCGGGCGGAATGCCCGGCCCGGTATCGGCGACCACCAGCCGCAACTCGCCATCCTGACGCTCGGCGCCGACGGTGATGGCGCCGCCCGGCGGCGTGAACTTCACCGCGTTGCCGATCAGGTTGAACATCACCTGTTTCAGACGGCGCTGGTCGGCGACGATCCAGCCGACGTCCAGCGGACAGGTGAAATCCAGTTGCAGTTTCTTCTCCCGCACCCGTTCGCGTACCAGCGACAATACCGAAGACAGCATGGGGTGGACGTCAACCGCGTCCAGTTCCAGGGTCATCTGGCCGGCTTCGATGGCGGCAAGGTCCAGGATGTCCGACACCAGCCGTTCCAAGGCATGGCCGGCATCCGAGATGCCGCGCAGATAGTCGTGCTGGCGTTTGTTGAGCTTGCCGAAATATTCCGCCGACAGCATTTCGGCGAAACCGATCACCGAGGTCAGGGGTTTGGACACCTCGGCCGAGACGTTGGCGATGAACTCGCTTTTCAAGGTGTCGGCGGCGGCCAGGGCCTCGTTGCGTTCGATCAGCGCGCGTTCGACGCGGGCGCTGTCGGTGACGTCCAGGAAGGTCAGCAGCATGGCGCCATCGGGCAAGGGAACGGCGGTGCAGTCGAGGATGGAACCGTCCTGACGTTCCAACCGCCCTTCCTGCGGGGTCCGGCGATTGACCAAGGCCATCAACTGTTCGTGCGCCGCCGGCCACGCCGACGCCCGGTCGGGCCGCCCCTCGAACAGCGGGCGCAGCCGCTCCACCACCTCGTGCAGGTGGGGCTCGCCGGACAATTCGTCGGCTTCCAGTTTCCAGATACGGCCGAACGCCGGATTGGTGAGCTTGAGCCGGCCGTCGCCGCCGAACACCGCGATGCCCTCGTGCAGGTGGTCCAGCGTCTCGCGCTGAACCGCCTGGGCGGTGTGGTAGGAACGCTCAAGGGCCAAGGTATCGGTGACGTCCTCGTAGGTGTAGATCAGCCCGCCATAGGGATGCGGACTGACCAGCCGGCGCAAGGTGCGGCCGTCGGGCAGGTGCAGCAAGGTCTCGACCGGTTCGATCAGCGAGACGAAGCGCCTCAACTCCTCTTCCTTGGCGGCGCGATAATCGGCGGTTTCCGGCAACAGTCGGCGTTCGCGCAGGGCGTCGAGCACGCCGCCATAGGTCGGCGCCGAGGCCAGCCAGTCGCGGTCCAGCCGCCACAGCCGCACGAAGGCGGTGTTGAAGAAGGTCAGCCGGGTGTCGGTGGAATAGATGGCGATGGCGGTGGACAGACGTTCCAGCACTTCGCCATGGGCGGCGACGTGATGGGCCAGTTCCGATTGCAGTTCCTCGACACGGGTACGGTCCTGGGCGAAACCGGCGGTCAGGCGGGTCTCGCCCACCGACAGCGGCACCTCGATGACCGACGCCAGCAGCCGTTCGCCCGACAGCACCAGATGGAACTGTTCCGAGCGCGATTCGCCGGCGGCGCGGGCACGGGCCGCCAGGGCGCGGGCCTCGCGCACCAGATTGTCGGGAGCCAGTTCCACCTGCCCGGCCACCACCGCCTCGGGGCTGGCGGCATCGACCGCCGCCGCGTAGGCACGGTTGACGGTCATCAGCGACAAATCCTCGTCGCGCAGCCAGACCGGCATGGGCAAGGCGTCGATCATCGCCCGAAGAAACGCGGTATCGGAGGCCAACGCCTGAAGCGAACGGGCCAGGTCTTCGACCGTCCCGGCGCTTTCCGAGACGTCTTGCAGCCAGATCATGTCCGCCAGCGCCTCGCCCTCGGGGGTGGCGGCGCGCATGCCCACGACGCGGACCCGCCGCCCCCCTTCGCCCAGGCGCAGGTCGTGCTCGAAACCGTCGCCCTCGTTCCGCAGAATCCGAACCGCCGTCTCGAGAACGCGGGCGTCGTCGGTGGCGAAGGCCGCCAGCACGTCATCGAACGACGATTCGACACCACGCGGCAGAGCCAGCAGCACCGCCAGCCGGCGCGAACACCACGGCGCCCCCGGACCACCCTCGGGCCAGCAGAAAAACCCCTCGGGGCTGGTGGACAGACATTCCCCGAAGCGGGTCGCCGCGTCCTCGGCGGCACGCAGCCGGGCGGCGGCGCGCATCAGACGCCAGCGCTGCCACAGCGCGACGGCGGTAACGAAGGGAAAGGCCACGGCGGCGCCCAGGATGGCGGCACCCAGCGCCGGACTCATCACCACGTAATCGGCGGCAGCGGCGGCGACGGTTTCGTCCTGAGCCCACGCCGTGGACGCCACCGCCCAAACCATGGCGGTGGATACCAACAGCTTACCCAGGTCTTCACGCATGCTCCCTCTCCGACGGCAGGGCGCGCCCACGCCTTGGCGCGAGAGTGCCCCCCGTCCGTCCGAAAGGCAAGGGCCGGGCGCGACGTTTCGCCGTTGTCGCCGGCAAGCGCGCCTGTTAAACCCTGGCGGTCTCTTCAGACCAAGGATCGTGGCGATGCTGCAAAAGACCTATGACTGGATGATGGAAAAGGCCGCCCACCGGCACGCCGTGTGGTGGCTGGCCTTCATCTCCTTCATCGAAAGCTCGGTCTTTCCCATTCCGCCCGACCTGATGCTGATCCCCATGGTGCTGGCGGCCCCGACACGCTGGTTCCGGCTGGCCATGGTCTGCACGCTGTCGTCGGTGGTGGGGGGCTATCTCGGCTACGCCATCGGCTATTACTTCATGGACAGCATCGGCGCCGCCATCCTGGCCGCCCTGCACCTGACCGAGAAGTTCGACGCTTTCAAGCCGCTGGTGGACGAATACGGCGTGTGGGTGATCATCGTCAAAGGCGCCACCCCCATCCCCTACAAGCTGATCACCATCGCCGCCGGCGCCTTCCATTTCGACCTGGCGCATTTCTCCTTCGCCAGCTTCATCGCCCGCGGCATGCGTTTCTTTCTGGTCGCCGTCCTGCTGTGGCGGTTCGGCCCGCCCATCCGCGTGTTCGTGGAACGCCGGCTGAAGCTGGTCACCACCGCGCTGGTGGTGCTGATGGTGGCCGGCGTGGCGGTGCTGAAGTTCCTGTAGCTCAGGTCAGATGCTGGCGGATGATGTAGTCTTCCGCCTGCATCTCCATCAGCCGCGACACCGTGCGCTGGAACTCGAAGGCGCCGATGCCGCTGGGATACAGCGTCTCGGGCGGCGACGCGGCGGAACAGATCAGCGTCACCTTGTGTTCATAAAGCGCGTCCACCAGGGTGACGAAGCGCCGCGCCTTGTCCTTGTTGTCGGGCGACAGCGTCGGAATGCCCGACAAAATCAAGGTGTGGTAAAGCGTCGCCAGTTCCAGGTAATCGCTGGCCCCCAACGCGGCGCCGCACAATTGCTCGAAGCTGAAGCGGGCGACACCGGCGGCGGCCACCGGCACCGCCACCTTGCGGCCGTTGACCGAAAGCTCGTCGGGACGCGGCACCGCGCCCTCGGTCAGGCGGGCGAAGGCAGCATCCAGCTTGGCTTCGGATTCCGCGCCCAGCGGCGCGTGGTAGACCTGAAGCCCCTTCTTGCGTCCCAGCCGGTAATCGCGCTCGCTGTCCAACTGCAACAAATCCAGCCGCTGTTCGATCAGGCCGATGAACGGCACGAAACGGTCGCGTTGCAGGCCGTCCTTGTACAATTCCTTGGGCGCGCGGTTCGAGGTGATGACCACCACCACCCCGGCATCCAGCAAACCCTGGAACAGGCGGCCGACGATCATGGCGTCGGCGATGTCGGTGACCTGTAGCTCGTCCAGGCACAAAAGCCAGGCGTTGGCGGCAAGATCGCGCACCAGGGTCGGAATGGGGTCGTCGCCCTTGGCCCCGGCCTGGCGCCAGACATGGATGGCGGCGTGCACGTCGCGCATGAATTCATGGAAATGGACGCGGCGCTTGCCGGCGACGGCGGTGTTCTCGAAGAACAGATCCATCAGCATGGACTTGCCGCGCCCGACCTCGCCGAAAATGTAAAGCCCCTGTTTCGGCGCGCAGTCGACGCAATCGCCCGGCACCCATTGCAACGCCGGCCGCGCCGGCTTGCCGCCGATGCCGAAGCGGGCCAGCCAGCCGCCCTGGCCGCTGGCCGGGCGATAGCCGCGAATGGCCTTGGACAGGCTTTGCAGCTTTTCGACCGCCAGTTCCTGGGCGGGGTCGGGACGGATCTCGCCACTTTTCAGGCGGTCGCGATAGGTGAACAAGGGGCCTTCACTCATGGTGCACGAACATTACCGTTTTTGTGCGGCGCGGAAAAGGGGGTCAGGCCGGGTCGTCCCGCCCCTGGAGCCGGCGCCCGGCCACCAATCCGAAACGCAAGGTCATGGACTTGCGCCGCCCGGCGCTGAGCCGGCGTTCGGGGGCGTCGCGCATGACCTGGGCGTCAAAGGAATCGGCCACCATCACCCCCGCCTGTTCGGGCAGCAGGGCCAGGGGAAAGGCCGGATCGACACAGAAATAAAGCGCGTCCACCCAGTCCAGGTATTCCGGCCATTTGCGGTCGGCGGCCAAGTCCGCGACCCCCGACTTGACCTCGATTCCCCACAGTGTGCCATCGGGCAACAGGGCCATCAGATCGAGCCGGCGTCCCGACGGCAACCGGAACTCGGCGACCGCCGCCGCACCCAGATTGGCCAGGAAGCGTTGGGCACCGCGGGCCAGCCTTTCGCTGGCAGCACCTCGTCCTTCAACCCCGTCGCGCCCGACATCGTCCATGTTTCATCCTTGCTTTCAACCGCCGTTGGGTCTATGTCCCACCCCCAACCGCCCCAATGCCCGGACACGCCCATCATGATGAAGGTCATCCGCGCCAAGCTGCACGGCATCCGCGTCACCAGCGCCGACCTCAATTACCACGGTTCCATCACCCTGGACCCCGAGCAATGCGCGCTCGCCGGGATCTATCCCATGGAATTCGTCGAAATCTGGAACAAGAATTCCGGCGCCCGCATCTCGACCTACGTCATCTTCGGCAAGCCCGGCTCGCGCTGCTGCATCCTGAACGGCGCCGCCGCCCGCACCTGCCAGACCGGCGACGAGGTGATCATCGCCTCGGCCGACTATGTCAAGGGTCCCGAGGAGCTTTATGCCCTCAAGCCGCGCATCCTGACCTTCCTGCCCGACAATCAGGTGGATCAGGTGCTTTATTACGACGTGTTCCAGTCGGAACAGCGGCCCTATGATTTCCGTATCATGGACGCCGACAAGCATACCGTCGAGTCCTGCCACACCTGGCCCAACGTGGATGTGGCCGCCGTGCGCGCCGACCTTGCCGCAAAGGGCTGGAGCGAGGCGGAAATCGACGCCTTCGTCGCGTCGCACTTCTCGCTCTGACGGGGGAACCATGGCCGCCAAGACCGCCATCGTCCTGTTGTCGGGCGGCCTGGATTCCGCCACCACCCTGGCCATGGCCCAACAGGCCGGCTTCACCTGCGCCGCGCTGTCGTTCCGCTATGGCCAGCGCCATCTGGCGGAACTGGACTGCGCCCGCAAGGTGGCGGCCCGCGCCGGGGTGATCCGCCATGAAATCTGCGATATCGACCTGCGGGCCTTTGGCGGTTCGGCGCTGACCGCCGACATCGCCGTGCCCAAGGACCGCGACGAGGCGGCCATGGGGGCGGAAATCCCCGTCACCTATGTTCCAGCCCGCAACACCATCATGCTGTCCTTCGCCCTGGCCTTCGCCGAGGTAATGGGGTCCGCCGACATCTTCGTCGGCGTCAACGCGGTGGATTATTCCGGCTATCCCGATTGCCGGCCGGAATACATCGCCGCTTTCGAACGCATGGCCAACCTGGCGACCAAGGCCGGGGTCGAGGGACACCGGCTGACCATCCACGCGCCGCTGATGCGCCTGGGCAAGGCCGACATCATCCGCACCGGCCTGCGGCTGGGGGTGGATTACGGCCTGACCTCGTCGTGCTACGACCCGGACCCGGCGGGCCACGCCTGCGGCCATTGCGACGCCTGCCTGTTGCGGCTGAAGGGCTTCGCCGAAGCCGGCGCCGCCGACCCCGCGCCATACAGTCACAATTCATCACCTGAGCGTATTTGACAGCCTTCCCCCGCTCGCCCATCCTGCCTCGTCTGGACATGATTGACCCATCGGGGAGATAACGGTATGTCGCTGGCCGGTTTCGTGCGTGTGGCCGCTTTGGTGCTGACGGCAAGTGTCGCCGCCTGTGGCGGTGCCCAGAACGGCGCCCAGAACGGCCCGCCCGGACAGGCCGCGCAACCGGCCCGCCGCCTCGGTTCGGTCGCGGTCGAAGAGTTCACCCTGTCGGCCAAGGCCGACGGCATCGACCTTTACCTGCGCAACAAGCATCCGGCCGAATATTACGACGCCAAGCCGGGCAAGACCGTGCTGTTCCTCCATGGCGCCACCTTCCCCGGCTCGGTCACCTTCGACTTGCCGGTGGATGACGCCAGTTGGATGGACTGGATGGCCAAGCGCGGCTACGACGTCTACGCGCTCGACCTGCGCGGCTACGGCAAATCGACGCGCCCGCCGGCCATGGCCCAGGCCGCCGATTCCGCCCCGCCCCAGGTGGACGGCGAAGCCGCGCTCGACGATATCGCCAAGACGGTGGACTTCATCGTATCGCGCAGAAACGTCGAGCGGGTGGTGCTGGTCGGCTGGTCGTGGGGCGCCACCCTGGCCGGGTCCTATGCCGCCAAATATCCGGGCCGTGTCGACCGGCTGGTGCTGTACGCGCCGCAATGGCTGTCGGAGGGCAAACCGGCCGACGACGCGCCCAAGCTGGGGGCGTGGCGCGAGGTGCCTCTGGAATCCATCCGCAAACGCTGGACCCGCGACGTGCCCGGCAGCGAACGCGGCGAACTGGTGTCGCGCAGCACCGTGGACATGTTCCTGGCGGCGCTCAAGGAAACCGACCCCGAAGGCGCCCGCCAGACGCCCCCCGTCCTCAAGGTGCCGACCGGTGCGGTTGCCGACTGGCTGGCGAGTTGGGGCGCGGGCAAACCCTATTGGCACCCCGACCGCGTTTCGGCGCCGACCATGGTCATCCAGGGCGAATGGGACGCCGAGAACCCGCCGGACCAGGGTTTGTCGGTGTTCGCCGGGCTGACCGGCGCCCCCGACCGGCGCTATGTGCTGCTGGGCGAGGCCACCCATACCGTGTTGTTCGAAAAGAACCGCTATCGCCTGTTCCGCGCCGTCCAGGACTTCCTGGAGGAAAAATGAGCCTGCGTCAGGCGCGCACCACGCTTTCGGTGCGCACGCACGGCCAGGGACTGACCGACATCACCCGCGAGGTGGCGGACTTCGTCCGCCGGTCGGGCATCGCCGACGGCCTGTTGACCGCGTTCATCCAGCACACCTCGGCCAGCCTGACCGTCCAGGAGAACGCCGATCCCGACGTGCTGGCCGACCTGAATGACTTTTTCCGCCGGATCGTGCGCGAGGACCCCACGCTTTACCGCCACACCATGGAAGGCCCCGACGACATGCCGGCGCATATCCGCGCCGCCCTGACCTCGGTGCAAGTTTCCATCCCCGTCTTGACCGGAGTAATGGCGCTGGGTACCTGGCAGGGGCTCTATGTGTTCGAGCACCGCGCCCGTCCCCACGACCGCCGCGTGGTGCTGCACCTGTTGGGCAGTTGAACACACGGAGGATTGCGGTGAAGACTTGGTTGCCGGCGGCCATCCTGGCCCTGCTGGCCGCGCCTGTGCTCGCGGCCGATCTCGACCTTCCCGAACCGCCGCCCGGCGACTGGCTGGCCCAGGCCGACCTGTTCGGAGCGGTCGCCCAATCGGCGGACGACGACCGCGTCGTCGCTTGGGAAACCCGCCACGCCAACGCCTTGTCGGCCGGCTACCTGTTCGACCTGGCACGGCGCCTGCTGCCCCGCGATCCAGACCGGGCACTGGAATGGTATGTGGTGGCCCAGGTACGCGGCCGTTACGACGCCGGCCGCTGCGTCGACGACACCGCCGAACGCGCCGTGTCGCGTCTGGCCCGTCAGGCCAATTCCGTGTTGCGTTATGGCGAGGCACGGCGCGCCGAATTCGCCGCCGCCGGACAACGCGCCATGGCGAGGCCCGATTTGCTGGCCCATACCGTCTCTCCCGACTGGATCTGCGCCCAGGGGCTTTCCGGCATGGGCGGACGCAGTGCCGGAACCACGCCGCCCGCCACCTGGCCCAAGCTGGAAAACCGCCTTCGCAGCGAATGGAGCCGACAGTTCGAGGCCATGGCGCGGCGCTGAGCCGGAGCGTATGCTGGAACCAGCCCCGGAGGCGACGCTATGCGAATACTTGCCCTGGCGATGCTGGTGCTGGCCGGACCCGTCCTGATCCAGGAACCCGCCCTGGCCCAGGAAGCGACCGGCACCACCGCCGACACCACCTTGGAACGCCAGTCCTGGCGCGCCCAGCAAACCATCCTGACCCCGGCCGAACGGCGCGAGGGCGAGCGCCGTCTGGACGCTATCGACCTGAGAGCCAAAAGCGACCCGCGCGCCGCACGCGACATGCAGCGCATCTGGGAAGCCGACCGGGCGCTGGGCACCCAGAACCGCCCCGGCCCCGGCGGACCGTCGCTGGTGGGACCCGGCGACCGGAACTAATGCCAAATCCCGATGAGAGGAACTCATCGGGATTTGGTTAGGCCCCTCTGCCGAAGGCGGACATTGTCCGCGATGGGCCGCGCGGCTTACCGCCAACGCTGGGACTGACATACAAGGGGGCCGGGGATCGGAAGCGATCAGCGAAACTTGCGACTAGGCCCCGCCGGGAACGGCGGGGCCTTTTTCGTGCTCAATTGTGGGTGCTGACGATCTTCCACGCCCCGTCCGGCTGGCGGCAGGCGGTGCCATAGGCGTGTTCGCTGCGGCCGCCGATGGTGACGTCTTGCTGGAACTCGCGGCAATAGGCGCCGGAGCTGTCGGTGCCATCGCGCACCGCCACCACCGACCCGCTGGCGCCGCCATCGTTCCAGACGATGCGCTGGCCGATAGGGGCGGTGGCCGCCTGGATCTGGGCGTATTCGTGCGCCCGGCGCTGCTGTTCGGTCATCAGGTCCAGCAAGGACAGGGTGATGGCGGTGAAGGCCAACCATTGCCAGGCGTCGGAATCGCCGCGATAGGGGCCGTAGCCGGGATGCCAGTGGTGGGGCCGTGGGGCGGGGCCACCATGCGGCGCGGGGCCGCCGGGACCGCCGCGCGGGCCGGGATCGCGCGGGTCGAACGGCTGGGCCAGGGCGGAAGAGACGGTGGCCGCAAGAGTGACGGCCAGGGCAAGGCGAGAGAAGAAACGGCGGAACATGGCGTGGGTATCCAGGGACGAAAAAGTCCCCCCTTCGCATGGTTCAACGCGCGGGCGCGTGTTTCCCTGCGCGCGGCCGCGCGTTTTCTCCCGGATCTACTCGATCCACTCGCTTTTGTAGACGCCCCACATCTCGTCGCGTTTCAACCATCCCTGGCTGCGCTCGATCTCGACGCGGCAGAAGTCGCGGTTGCGGGGGCATTGCAAGATGCGGCCGAGAACGCCGGCCTCGACCACCGCCACCGCGTCCGAGGCTTCGGAATCCGAGGAGCGCAGGGTGTGGGACTGGCCGATCACCACCATCATGCGCCGGCCGGTCAGCATGGATTGGTGCACCCAGCCCTCGGTGCCCTGCCAATCGCGTATCTTGCGCCAGGCCTCGAATTCGGCGATGACTTCTACAGGCAGATCCTTGCGGGCGTAAATCCAGTCGATGGGATAGCGCACGCCGGGACCGGTCCGCAAATTGACCTCGTCCGAACGCAACGAGACGAAGCGGGGCAACGGCAACCCGCTGGTTTCGCCGGCCAAGGTGGGGGTCGCAACGAACAACAACCCAAGTCCGACACCAATCGCCAAGCGACGTCCCAGGTTCATCCGCGCCAAGTCCCCGAAAATGTTTCCCATCATTTGCATTATAGGGGTGGACCGGTCCACGCGGTCAAGGAGCGCACCGCTGTAACACTATCACTGGACAAGACTTCGCCATCTTGATAGGTCGAGACACTCGAACGGGGTCCCGGGAGGAGAAAAGCAATGCCACAAAAGAAGCCCCTCGTCGTCGTCACCAGAAAGCTGCCCGACGCCATCGAAACACGCATGATGGAATTGTTCGAGACGCGGCTCAACCTCGACGACCGTCAGATGACCAAGGCCGAACTGATCGAGGCGGTCAAGGTCGCCGACATTCTGGTCCCCACCATCACCGACCGAATCGACGCGGCCGTTCTCAGCCAAGCCGGCACCAACCTCAAGCTGATCGCCAATTTCGGCACCGGCGTCGACCACATCGACCTGGCGACCGCGCGCCAGCGTTCGATCACCGTCACCAACACTCCCGGCGTGCTGACCGAGGATACCGCCGACATGACCATGGCGCTGATCCTGTCGGTGCCGCGCCGTCTGGCCGAGGGCGAACGGCTGATGCGTTCCGGCGACTGGCACGGCTGGAGCCCCACCTTCATGCTGGGCCACCGCATCTGGGGCAAGCGCCTGGGCATCATCGGCATGGGCCGCATCGGCCAGGCGGTGGCGCGCCGCGCCAAGGCGTTCGGCATGTCCATCCACTACCACAACCGCAAGCGCGTCCATCCCGACATCGAGCACGAGCTCGAGGCCACCTATTGGGAGAGCCTGGACCAGATGCTGGCGCGCATGGACGTGATGACCGTGCATTGCCCGCACACCCCGGCCACCTTCCATCTGTTGAGCGCACGCCGGCTCAAGCTGATGCAGCCGCATTCGTACCTGATCAACACCTCGCGCGGCGAGATCGTGGACGAAAACGCCCTGACCCGCATGCTCCAGCGCAAGGAAATCGCCGGGGCCGGCCTGGACGTGTTCGAACACGAACCGGCGGTCAATCCCAAGCTGCTGGAAATGGACAACGTGGTGCTGTTGCCGCATCTCGGGTCGGCCACGCTGGAAGGCCGTGTCGACATGGGTGAAAAGGTCATCGTCAACATCAAGACCTTCGCCGATGGTCACAATCCGCCGGATCGCGTGCTGGCCAGCATGCTGTAAGTGATCCGGGAGGTTCTGGATCTGGCGGCGGCCGACGCGGTCGCCGCCTTCGCCCCCTTGGCCGACGATCCCCTGGCGGTGCTGCTGGACAGTGCCGCCTTGGGCGATCCCCGTTCCCGGTTTTCCTATATTTGCGCCGATCCGGTCGAGGTGTTGACCGGAGCCGACGCCCCCTGGCCCCGTCTGCGGGACGTTCTGGCCCGGCGGCGGCAGGCGCCATTGCCGGGCTTGCCACCCTTCCAGGGGGGCGTGGCCGGCTGGCTGTCCTATGACCTGGGCGGCACGCTGGAACGGGTTCCGCCCCACCGTGTGGTGCCGCCGGCTTTTCCCGCTTTCGTGCTGGGGGTGTTCGACGCGGTGGCCGCCTTCGACCACCATGCCGGCCGGGCCTGGGTGGTGGGTGAGGCCAAGGCTGCGCGGCGGCTGCATGCCCGTTTGAGCGACCCGCCGCCGCTGCCGCCCGTGGATTGGGAATTGGGTGTTCCCGCCACTCCCGACCTGGAGCGTACCGAGTACATGGCCCGGATTGCCCGCGTGGTGGACTACATCCGGGCCGGCGACGTCTTCCAGGCCAATCTGGCGCAGCGTTTCGCCGCCGGCCTGCCACCCGCTTTGGCGCCCTTCACCCTGTACCGTCGCATGCGGGAGCGTGCGCCGGGGCCGTTCTCGGCCTATGTGGCGGGCGGCGGCATGGCGCTGGCCTCGGTGTCGCCGGAACGTTTCCTGGCGCTCGACACCCAAGGCCACGCCGAAAGCCGCCCGATCAAGGGCACCCGCCGACGCGGCGGCGACCCGGCCGAAGACGCGGCGCTGGCCGTCGAATTGGCGGCCAGTGGCAAGGACCGGGCCGAGAACCTGATGATCCTGGATCTCATGCGCAACGATCTGGGTCGGGTCTGCGCCATCGGCAGCGTCAAGGCCCCCCAGCGCATGGCGCTTGAAACCTTTCCCGCCGTCCATCATCTGGTGTCCGCGGTCACCGGCACCTTGCGCCCCGGATTGGGCGCGGTCGATCTTGTGCGGGCGTGTTTTCCGCCCGGTTCGATCACCGGCGCCCCCAAGGTCCGGGCCATGGAAATCATCGCCGAACTGGAAAGCGCCCCGCGCGGACCCTATTGCGGGGCTTTCGGCTGGATCGCCGACAGCGGCGCCATGGATTTGGCGGTGGCAATCCGCACGCTGGCGGTCAAGGATGGGATGGTGGTGGTCCATGCTGGCGGCGGCATCACCGCCGACAGCGTCCCGGCCGCCGAATGCGACGAAACCCTGGTCAAGGCGGCGCCCATGCTGGCGGCGCTGGCAGGAGGGCGGCCATGAGAACTGTCTTGAACGGCCAGGTGATCGACGCGGCCGAGGCCCGCCTGTCCATCGCCGATCGCGGCTTTACCCTGGGGGACGGATTATTCGAGACCGTCAAGGTGGTGAACACGCGCCCACTGCGCCTGGACGCCCATTGGCGGCGGCTGGCCGAGGGGGCGAAGGTGTTGCGGCTGACCCTGCCGTTGGACCGCGCTGGATTGGACCATGCCGTCGCCACGGTCCTGGAGGCCAACGGGCTGGGCTCGGCCGCCCTGCGGTTGACCGTCAGCCGTGGGCCGGGCGTGCGCGGTCTGTTGCCGCCCGATCCCGCCACGCCCACCTGGGTTCTGACGGCCGGACCGTTGCCGCCGGTTCCAGGGCCGGCGCGGGCGGTGGTGGCGCAGAGCGTGCGCCGCAATCCCCATTCGCCGCTGGCCCGGATCAAGGCGCTGTCATACCTGGATAACGTGCTGGCGCGCATCGAGGCCGAGGAACAAGGCGCCGACGAAGCGGTTCTGCTCAACACCAATGGCCGGGTGGCGGAAACCACCATCGCCAATCTGTTCGCGGTGCTGGCCGATGGCACCATGGTCACCCCGCCGGTCGCCGAAGGGGCGCTGCCCGGCGTGCGCCGCGCCGAGATGCTGGAACGCGGGCTGGCGGTGGAGCGGCCGCTGGATTTGGCCGAGGTGGAGACGGCGCGAGAGGTATTCCTGACCAACGCCTTGTCGGTTCGCCCGCTGGTGGCGCTGAACGGACGCCCTATCGGCGATGGCATGCCGGGACCCTTGACCCGGCGGCTGGTGGATGGCATGGACGGCGGCTGATTTGTTGCGGGATACGAGATGAGCAAGGCCTTCACCAAGGAAAGCGACCAGGACGACGACGACCTGCCCGAGGGCGCGACTCCCATTCCCAAGGGTTCGCCCAATTATGTGACGCCGGCCGGGTTCCAGGCGTTACAGGACGAATTGCGCCAGCTTTCCCGTGTCGAGCGGCCAAAGGTGGTGGAAACCGTGTCGTGGGCGGCGGGCAACGGCGACCGTTCGGAGAACGGCGATTACATCTACGGCAAGAAGCGTCTGCGCGAAATCGACCGCCGTATCCGCTTTCTGACCAAGCGTATCGAGAACGCCCGCATGGTCGATCCGGCGCAACAGACCAACCGCGATCAGGTGTTTTTCGGCGCGACCGTCACCTATGCCAATTCCAAGGGTGAAGAGCGTTCGATCACCATCGTCGGCATCGACGAGGCCAATTTGGACCAGGGCAAGATCAGTTGGATCGCCCCCATCTCGCGGGCCCTGATGAAGGCCTACGAGGGTGACGTGGTGCAGTTGCGGGTGCCCGGCGGCATCGAGACGCTGGAAGTGATCGAGATCATGTATCCTTAGGCGGCGGCTGGCGCAGGGTCAGCCCCTGGCCGATTTCCGTGCCCAGACGGGCGGCGGCGGCGCGTTCCTGTTCCCGTTGCCGTTCCGCCTCTTCCTTGGCCGTGGCCTCGCGCTCGGCGCGCTCGCGAACTTCCTGGGCCCGCACGCCGGGGACTTCCTCGTTGGCGAGGAAACGCATCAGATAGGGCAGGCGCTGAACCCGCGTGGCGTGGTCCGACCCCTTGTTGTGGGTGAATTTTTCCAGGAAGACCAAATCGGTGTTGGGAAAGCAGTAATAGCAGACGAGCGCCAGGAAATCGCCGGTACGGTCGGGAAAGGCGTCGATGGCTTCCAGCAAGGAATCGCGCAAGGCGCCCGAACGGGCCCGGTCCTGATACCAGCGGCGGTCCAGTTCCTGTTCGTACATCTGCCGCAGCTTGGTGAAGCAATATTCCAGCCGGGTCAGGTCGAAATCGGTCAACATGGCGATGAAGAAGTCGATCTCGCGGTTGCGGACCGGCGGCATGTCATAGGCGCGCGGATCGGATGGCGTCAGCATCTCGCGGATATTCTTGAGTTCGGGCGTCGCCACCAGGACCTTCCTGGTTTCACCGTTCTCGCCCTTGCGACGCACCTCGTGCTGACGGCACGACGTCCACGCCTCTTCCCAGGCGCCGATCACCGCGATGCGGGTCTTGTCGTTCTCGCCGATCACCGCCCAGAACACCGCCGAGCTGATTTCGTCCCATTTGCGGCTGGTTTCCAGCGCGGTCAGATTGCGCGACATGGAAAACATCTTGGGCACGATGATGGTGTCCACCACCTGCATGAACCGCGTCTCGAATTCCTCGGACAACAGGAAGGGGCGTACCAGCGAACGTCCGGCTTCGTCGTTGCGGCGCTGAAAGAAACGGGTCAGACAACACAGGCGATAGCGCAGGGCGGCGGCGAACAACTCGCGGAAGGTGGCGAATTTCTCCGCCTCGGGGGCGGTGGGAATGTGAATCGACGTCGGCCTTTCCACGTCGGTCACACCCAGCTTGAAATCCGTCAGGTCGATGACCGGGGCGGCGGCCGGCGGCGGGGCCGCGGTCTTTTCCGTGTCGGGCTGGTTCTGGTCGGTGGCGCGCCGACGCGGCGTTTCGGCCGGTGGCGAGGGGGGCGGCAACAGCGGCGCCAGACGTGCCTGGGCCTCGATGCTCACGGGGCGTTCGTCGAACACGATCTGCACCGTCTGCTTGGCAAAACTGCGCAAATGCGCCAGACGGTCGCGCGGCGTCAGTCCCTCGACACCGCGCATATGCAGGAAATAGGCGGAAATGGTCGCCAAGGTGCGGTCGCGCAACGAGGTATCCTCGCCCCGGCGCAGCATGCTGACCACCACGGTCTGCACCAGTTCCTGCAAGGC
Source organism: Magnetospirillum aberrantis SpK (assembly GCF_011022235.1). Taxonomy (GTDB): domain Bacteria; phylum Pseudomonadota; class Alphaproteobacteria; order Rhodospirillales; family Magnetospirillaceae; genus Magnetospirillum; species Magnetospirillum aberrantis. Next base: position 136,315 of record NZ_JAAIYP010000004.1, read on the forward strand.
GCTGATGCTGGCCGCCGAATCCACGGCGGCGAAGGCCCGTTCAAGGCCTTGGAAACCGGAAGACAAAGCCGCCTGCTGCTGCATCGCGCCCGACATACAACCATTCCATGCAAATAAATAGCTTGTGAACAGACGTTATCACCATGTAATTTCCAAGTGATAACAGCCTGTGCCACAATTCTTCACTTCGTTATCTAGGCATTTCTGGCTGTGTCTGCAATGCGTATCCGCACACATAACCCATACAAACGATGTGCGACACATGCAAAAGTATAATTTTTAGAGAAACAGCATCGCCCCGTCGGCGCTGGCGTCGGCCAGGAAGGACACGATGCCGCCGGCGGTCACCGGCACGTCGGGGCGAAGGTCATGCGCTGCGATGCCCAAGGCGCGCAGTCCCATCTCGCACACCATCACGGTGACGCCCAAGGCGACACAGGCTTCCAGCAATTCCTCGAACCCGGCGACGCCGCGCTGGGCCAGGTCCCGGTCGCGTTCGGCACCCGGCAAGGCGCGCCAGTCCACCAGGGCGCGTGCCGCCCCCATGGTGAAGAACAAGGTGACAGCGCGGTTGCTGGCCGCCGCGCCGGCGGCCATGGCCAGGGCGTAATGGACGCGCTCGAACTCGCCCGAGAACACCACCAGCGACAGCTTATCCACAGACATTGGCGGTGCTTCCGTGGCCGGACAGGTCGGTGATGGTGGGGTGGTCGCCGCACAGCGGGCAACCGGGGTCGCGCGGGACCCGCACCATGCGGAAGGTGACCGACAGCGCGTCGTAGATCAGCAGCCGTCCGGCCATGGTCTCGCCGATTCCCAGAAGCTCCTTGACCACCTCGGTCGCCTGAAGCGACCCCATGGTGCCGGCCATGGCCCCCAGCACCCCGGCCGAGGAACAGGTGGGCACGGATCCTTCGGGCGGCGGTTCGCGATAGATGCAGCGATAGCACGGGCCACCGGGGCGATAGGTGGACAATTGCCCGTCGAAGCGCAGGATGGCCGCCGACACCAGAGGCTTGCCCGCCAGCCGGCAGGCGTCGTTGACCAGGAAGCGGGTGGGAAAATTGTCGGAGCCGTCGGCGACCACGTCGTAACCGGCGACGATGGTGGCGATGTTGTCGCGGTCGAGGCGGGTACGGATCGGCACCACGCGGACGTCGGGATTGACGGCGGCCACCGCGCGGACGGCGCTGTCCACCTTGGCGGTGCCCAGGTCGCCGATGCCGTGCAGCACCTGACGTTGCAGGTTCGAAAGGTCGACCACGTCGTCGTCGACCACGCCGATGGTTCCGATTCCGGCGGCCGCCAGGTACAGGATCAGCGGCGAGCCCAGCCCGCCGGCCCCCACCACCAGCACCTTGGATCGCAACAGCCGCGCCTGACCGGTTCCGCCCATTTCGGGCAGGATGATGTGGCGGGCGTAACGGCGGATCTGTTCTTCAGTGAAATCCATGGCGGGCATCCTTTGGCCCATGGGTAGCATGCTCGCCCCCATGCGGCCAACCCGTCATCACAACTTGGGCTCGACCTTCTCGCAGGTGCCGTCGACGCGGATTTGCTTGTCCACCCGCATGAAGCGGCCGTGGATGCGGTCGATGCGGTAGACCACGGTGCCGGGACCGCCGGCCGGGTCCCACAGGCCGAAGCCGTCGCGATAGGCGGTGACGCCGTATTCCTCGCCCGAGCCGGTTTCGGTGGCCTTGGCGGCGGCCATGTCGATGGAGAAGGCCAAGGGCGCGGGCAACAGCGCCGGATTGTCGGCGCGGCACGACAGGCGCAGCGGGCCGTCATCGGCGGCGGCGGGGGTGGCGGCGACAAGCGACAGGGCGGCAAGGGCGAAAAGACGGCGCGACATGGAAAGCTCTCCGGCTGGCGAGGCAACGGGCCACTATAGCATGCTTGCCTTCGTGTCACTTGACCCTGGTCACGATCCGCCGACACATCGCATCGCTTGCCATCGCGGCGGCGCCGCCACATCATTGCGCCGCAAGCTCATGTTCGAGGACCCCCTGAAATGGCCGATATCGAGCGCGACCGTTTTGTCGCCTTGGCCTTTTGCCGTGCTGACCTGTTGTTCGAATTGGATGACGACCATGACGTGGTGTTCGCCGCCGGCGCCACCTCGGTTCTGTTGGGCGAGGCCGCCGAGGCGCTGTCCGGCCGCCGTTTCGTCGACCTGATCGCCGAAAGCGACCGCGGTCTGGCGGTCGAGGTGCTGGAGGCGGCCCGCGCCCAGGGCCGGATCGACGACGTGGTGGTGCGTCTGAACGGCACCGGCAACCGCCGGCCCAACGTCGCCCTGGCCGGCTATCGCGTGCCCGATTTCGACAACCATTTCTTCCTGGCGCTCAAGATGGAACCGGCGTTGCAGTCGGAACGCCTCAGCGAGGCGGAGCTTAAGCGCGACGGCGAATCGGGATTGCTGGACGAGGCGTCCTATGCCGGGCTGGCGGCCGAGCGGGCGCAATCCTTCCGCCGCGCCGGCGGCCGTCCGCAGATCACCATGGTCAAGGTGGAAAGCCTGAACGAGATGACCCAGGCCCTGGGCGCCAGCGACCGCAAGCGCATCATGGGCGAGATCGGCGACATCCTGACGCGGCATTCGCTGGGCGGCGGCACCGCCGGCCGGGTGGGCGACGAGGCCTTCAGCTACCTGCACCGCGACGACGTCGACCCCGAGGAGGTCAGCAGCCTGATCTCGGACGCCGCGCGCAAACTGTTCAACACCGAGGTCAAGCCGCACGCCCACACGCTCGACGCCGACGGCGCCGGTCTGGCCGAACATCAGGTGGCCCGCGCCATCGCCCATACCATCCGCTCGTTCTCGGAAAAGGGCGACCACGCCCTCGACAAGAAGAAATCGCTGGCCCAGGTGTTGTCGGGAATGGTGTCGGACACCATCGACAATGTCGCCTATATCCGTCGCATGGTGGCTGGCCGCGATTTCGACATGGCGTTCATGCCCATCTGCGACCTCAGGCTGGAACGGGTCAGCCATTTCGAGGCGCTGACCCGGCCGCGTGACGCCAAGGCCGGCACCTCGCCCTACCACCTGTTCAGCCTGGCCGAGGAAGTGGGCATCGTCCACGAACTGGACATGGCCATCGTCGAAACCACCATCCAGACCATGAACAGTCTGGTCCGCGAACGCGGATTGATGCCGCCGGTGGCCATCAACCTGTCGGGCCAGTCGCTGTCCAACCCGCAATTCGTCGAGGAACTGACCCGCATGCTCAGGCGGTCGGGCATGCCGCCGCGCAAGCTGATGTTCGAGCTGACCGAATCGGTCAAGGTCGAGCACCTGCCCGAGGTCAACGCCGTCATCCAGGACTTGCGCCGGCTGGGCTATCGCTTCTGTCTCGACGATTTCGGCTCGGGCGCCGCCAGCTTCGACTATCTGAACGGCCTTGACGTCGATATCGTCAAGTTCGACGGTCCGGTGGTCAAGCGCGCCAGCTCCAGCCAGAAAGGCAGCGACCTGCTGTCGTCCATGACCAAGATGTGCGCGTCCATGGGCATCCGCACCGTGGCCGAGATGGTCGAGGACAAGCGCATGGCCGGCCGCGTCTACCAATGCGGTGTCGATTTCGGCCAGGGCTATTATTTCGGCAAGCCCGACTTCAATCCCTTCATCTTCGCCGACCGGTTCATGGGCGGGCTGTGACGCCCGCCCATGATTTTGGTCCTCAGGCCGCCGCCCGCCGCCGGCCGGGCAGCATGGCCGCCGTCACCGCGCCGATGGTGACCACGGCGCCGGCCACTTGCAGGGCGGTCGGCGGGGTTCCGGTCAAGGCGGCGATGGTCATCGCCACCACCGGCACCAGATTGAGGAACAGCGCCGTCCGTCCCGCCCCCAGCCGCGCCAGGGCGGCGTTGTAGAACAGATAGGACAGGACGGTGCCGCCCAATCCCATGGTCAGCACCGCCGCCGTGGCGGTGGGGCCAGGGACCGTCACCGGCACCCCGGCCAAGGTGGCGAAGCTTGCCAGCAATACCGCCCCCACCACCATCAGCGCCGTGGTGTTGGCGATACCCGATACCGGCGGCATCAGGCGCCGCGCCATCACGTTGTAGACGGCCCAGCACAGATTGGCGGCCATGATCAGCCCGTCGCCCGGCGACAGCGCCAGACTGGCGCCGCCGCCCAGCAACACCACCGCGACCCCGGCCAAGGCGACGGGAAAGGCCAGCATCTGCCGCCGGCTGGGCCGCTCGCCCAGGAACAGCGCCGCCAGCAAGGTGGTCACCAGCGGGTTGGTGGCCTGGATCAAGGCGCCGTTGACCGGGGTGGTCGCCTGGAGCCCGTAAAAGAAAAAGACGTTGAAGCCGGCGATGCCCACCAGCCCCAAGGCGCCATAGGCCTTGGCATGGCGCAGCAGCGGGACCCGTTCGCGCCGCCACGCGGCCACGGCGACCATGATCAGCGCCGCCACCGCGAAACGCGCGGCGGCGGCGGCCAATGGATGCATCTCGGCCAGGGCCGGCTGCGACAGATTGAAATTGGCGCCCCACATGACGATGGCCAGCACCAGAAGACCGATGGTCGATTGCGGCCCCATGGTCTTTCACCCTTTCAGAAAAACTTGACGTGTCCCCATGCTGTCACCCCATAATCCTTGAAACAAACGAGTGTTTCTCGGTAGCTCATAAAGGAAAACTAATGGCCCGCCGTCTTCCGCCGCTGCGCAGCCTGCGTGCCTTCGAAGCCGCGGCGCGTCATTTGTCCTTTGCCCGCGCCGCCGACGAACTGCACGTCACGCCGGCTGCCATCAGCCAACAGATCAAGCTGCTCGAGGGGCATCTGGGGCTGGCCCTGTTCAAGCGCGGCCCGCAATTGTCGCTGACCGAAGGGGCGGCGACGGCGTTGCCGCTGGTGTCGGAATCCTTCGACCTGATGGAGCGCGCGGTCGAGCGGCTGCGCCAGGGCCGCGACCATGGCCCCCTGGTGGTCTCGTCTTCGCCGGCCTTCGCCGCGCGCTGGCTGATCCCGCGCATGGGGCGGTTCCAGGACCGTCACCCCGACATCGAATTACGGCTGTCGGCGTCGATCCGGCTGGTGGACTTCGCCACCGAGGACGTGGATTTGGCCATCCGTTACGGCGCCGGCCGCTATCCCGGCATGCATGTGGAACGCCTCAAGGCCGAGGAGGTGGTGCCGGTGGCCTGTCCCCAGATGGCCGAGCGGCTGGGCGGTGTCGCCGATCTGCTGACGGTGCCGCTTTTGCACAACACCGCCATGGATTGGGACGTGACCTTTCCCACCTGGCCGGCCTGGCTGACCAATGCCGGGGTGACGGTTCCGCCGGGTCTGAGCCCGCGCCGGTTCGACGACTTCAATCTGGTGCTTCAGGCGGTTCTGGCCGGATTGGGGGCCGCGCTGGTGTGGCGTACCCTGGTGGCCGAGGAAATCTGTGCCGGCCGTCTGGTGCCGTTGTTTCCGGCCCAACCCCTGGTCAACGCCTATCATCTGGTGTGTCCGCCACGCCACCTGGACAATCCCAAGGTGGCGGCGTTCCGCGCCTGGGTGCTGGAAGAGGCGGCGGATTAACCTTCGTCCTTCCTGGGGCGGCGCACGCCGGGCGGCAGCTTGCTCTTGGCGTCGAACACCGCCTTGTCCATCTGGGCCTGAGTCAGATTTTCCACCTGGGACAGGTCGGCGCCGGACAGGTCGCAGCCGACCAGGATGGCGCCCTTGAAATCGGCGCCGGCCAGCTTGGCTCCGCCCAGCCGCGCTCCCGACAGGTCGGCGCCGCGCAGGCTGGTGCCCTGAAGGTTGGCAAGACGCAGATCGCAATGGCGCAATTGCGCGACGCCAAGGTTCGCCGCCGACAAATCGGCCGCCGACAGCGAGGCATAGCGGAAATCGGCGCCATCCAGACGGGCTTCGGCCAGGTTGGCGTCGGACAGGTCGGCGTCGCGGAAGCCGGCATTGGCCAGGACCGTGCCCGACAATCCCGCCCCGGCCAGATCCATTTTCTTGAAGTCGGCGCGTTTGCCCTCGGCCCCCTGGCTGGTCAGCCACGCCAGATGGGCGGCGACGATGGCGTCCACATCCAACCCGGCCACATCCGTTCCGTCGCGCGAGGAATGCCCGGCCTCGGCCAGTTCCGCCTGCCACCGCTCGCGCTCGGCCAGGGCTGCGTCCTCTTCCTCCTTGCGGCGTTTCTTGGGGCGCAACGCCTCGGGCAGACGCTCGGCCAAGCTTTCGACCAGGGTTTTGGCGGGAGCGGGGGGCGGGGCGTCGTCGCCATAGGACCCGGCCGGCGGCTTGGCCGGTGCCGGCGGCAAGTCATCGTCGCCCCAGGACAGCTTGCCGCCGGAAATCCTTTGTCCCGTCGCCGGCACGTCGTCGTCCAGCCAGCCGCCGCCGGTCCTGGTCTTGCCCGCCAGGGTATCGTGTCCGCCGCCATAGGTGCCCGAACCGATCCGCCCGTTGCCGGCACCCCCGCCGGTGGCCGCCGGTGCCGACGGGGCTGGGGGTGGCGCCGGCTGTGGCTTGGGTTGCGGCGCCGGCAGGCGCCGGCCTTCCTTGAGCACGTCGCTGACCCGGTGCACCAGTTCATGGCCGGAAACCGGCTTGGGCACCACACCCTCGATTCCCATGATCAGGGCGGGGGCCATAGCGGCGCGGTCCGTGGCCCGGGCGACCATCAGCACCGGCATCTCGGGATCGGTGTCGCGCACCCGGCGCAGGAACGCCAAGGCCAGATCCATGTCGCCGTCGGTGTCCACCAGGGCGACGTCGGGAATCTGGGCCAGCATGGGCTGGGCATCGGCGGGAACCGAGGTGGACAACACCTCGCGCACGCCCAGCTTGCGAAAGGTCTGGCGGGCAAGGAAACGGAAGCCGTCGTCCAGGCTGAACACCAGGAGGCGGGTTTTCGACCAGTCGATGTCGCCGGAATGAAGCTGGGTGGGATGACGCATGTGCGAAAGCATAGGCATGCGTCCTGTGCGCAGCAACGGCGCAATCGGTCGATGGTTGACTTGGCCGCGTGTCCCCTCATCTTTAGGCGATGCGACACCGAAGCCCCTCCGAGAACATCCGCACGCCGCAGGCCGGCCCCCGCAACGACTGGAAGACCCTTCGCACCCTGGCCCCTTATCTGTGGCCGCCGGGTCAAGACGGGCTGCGGGCACGGGTGGTGGCCGCCCTGGTCTTCCTGGGACTGGCCAAGGCGATCAATGTCGGCATTCCGCTGCTCTACAAGGAATCGGTGGACGCGCTGACGCCCCGCCCCGACATGTCCATGGTGGCCGTGCCGGTGGTGCTGTTGCTGGCCTATGGCGCGGCGCGGGTGCTGTCGGGAACCTTCGCCGAATTGCGCGACATGGCCTTCGCCCGTGTCGGCCAGCGGGCCATCCGTACCGTCGGGCTTGGCGTGTTCCGCCACCTGCACGGCCTGGCGCTTCGGTTCCATCTCGACCGTCAGACCGGCGGCGTCAGCCGGGCCATCGAGCGCGGCACCAAGGGCATCGAGTTCCTGTTGAACTTCATGCTGTTCAACATCCTGCCGACATTGCTGGAGATCGGGCTGGTCACGGTGGTTCTGGCGCGGCTTTACGCGCCGGCCTTCGCCGTCGTCACCTTCGCCACCATCGCCATCTACATCGCCTATACCCTGACGGTCACCGAATGGCGGACCCAGTTCCGCCGCACCATGAACGAGACCGATTCGGAAGCCAGCACCAAGGCCATCGATTCCTTGCTGAACTTCGAGACGGTCAAATATTTCGGCAACGAGGAACACGAGGCGCGGCGTTACGACAAGGCGTTGTCCCGCTACGAGGAAGCGGCGGTGCGCAGCAAGGTCACGCTGTCCATGCTCAACATCGGCCAGGGCGCGATCATCGCCGTCGGCCTGACCATCGTCATGATCCTGGCGGCCCAGGGCGTGGCCCAAGGCACCATGACGGTGGGCGACTTCGTCCTGGTCAATTCCTACCTGATCCAGCTTTACCTGCCGCTCAACTTCCTGGGTTTCGTCTACCGCGAGATCAAGCAGTCGCTGACCGACATGGAGGCCATGTTCCGTCTGTTGGCGGTCAACGCCGAGGTCACCGACACCCCCGGCGCGCCGCCGCTGGCGGTGGCGGGGGGCGCGCTGCGCTTCGAGGACGTCAGCTTCGCCTATAACCCCGACCGTCCCATCCTGAAGGGCGTGGACTTCACCGTTCCGGCCGGCCATCGCGTCGCCATCGTCGGGCCGTCAGGGGCGGGAAAAAGCACCATCTCGCGGCTGTTGTTCCGGTTCTACGACGTCGGCGGCGGCCGTATCGCCATCGATGGCCAGGACATTCGCGCGGTGACGCAAAAAAGCCTGCGCGACGCCATCGGCATCGTTCCCCAGGACACGGTGCTGTTCAACGACACCATCCGCTACAACATCGCCTATGGCCGCCCCGGCGCCAGCCAGGACGAAATCGAACAGGCGGCGCGGTTGGCACGCATCGACGATTTCATCCACTCGCTGCCCGAAGGCTACGACACCCGCGTCGGCGAACGCGGGCTCAAATTGTCGGGGGGCGAGAAGCAGCGGGTGGCCATCGCCCGGACCATCCTCAAGGGGCCGGCCATCTTGCTGTTCGACGAAGCGACCAGCGCGCTCGACACCACCACCGAAAAGGAAATCCAGGCGTCCCTGCGCGAGGTGTCGCGCGACCGCACCACCTTGGTCATCGCCCACCGGCTGTCCACCGTGGTCGATTGCGACGAGATCATCGTCCTGGAACAGGGCCGCATCGCCGAACGCGGCCGTCACGGCCAGTTGCTGGCCCAAGGCGGACGCTATGCCGACATGTGGGCCAAGCAACAGGAAGCCGACGCCTTGAAGGTGCGTCTGGCCGAGGATCTGGCCGAAGCGTGATTCATACCATGTCTCGGTGATCGGAACCGATCACCGAAGCCCTCAGCGGCGGGCGGGTTTCTCCGAAACCCTTGCCTCCCGCGGCATAAGCCGCGCGGCCCATCGCGGACAACGTCCGCCTTCGGCAGAAGGGCCTAACCAAATCCCGGTGAGTTTCACTCACCGGGATTTGGTATCAAGCTTCCAGCATCTGGAGAATCTGGCCGGCGCCGTCGAAACAGGCGCAGGTCAGGGGGCCGCCGAAACCGGCGCCGGCGTCCAGGGTGGCCGAGAACGCCCCGACCCGGACGCCGCCGCGGCGGCGGTCGGAGCCGCGCACCACCAGCTTGAACTCGCCATAGGGAGCTTCCAGCAATTCGAACCCGGCCGATCCCCACCAAAAGGCATCCATCTGCGCCGACAGCGGTCGCGAGGGGTCGATGCCGGCATGGACGAACAGCAAGGAATTATCCGCGGTGAAGGCGGCGTGCTTGAGCACGCTCATCAGCGCGGTGTGGCCGTCGAAGGACCGCATGTTCTGGCGCAACTGGCCGGTCCAGCGGGTCATGGCCAGAATGCCCTCGCGGGCGGCGCCCATGCCCTCGTCCAGGTTGCCGCCATAGGCGGCGATGGTCGGGCCGATGCCGTGCTCGACCATCCATTTCAACACTTCGGCGGGGTTGGGGGCGAATTGCAGTTGCAGCAGCTTCTGCCACATCTCTTCCTGGGCGCCACGCAGGTAGACCACGTCCTCCATCTCGACGCCCGGCTGGGCCAGGAACCAGCGGCGGAAAACCAGCAAGGAATCGATGGTTTCGCGGACGTTTTGGCCGTATCCCAGGGTATCGCCCAAATAGACGATCTGGTCGCCCGGCCGGATTTCCCCCGCCAGGCGTTGGTGCAGCGCCCCCAGACGCTCGACCTCGCCATGGATGGCGGCGATCGCCCAGATGCGTCCGGCTCCACTCAAGGTGGCGAAGACGTTGGTTTCCGACACGATGGTGTCATGCCCCCGAATGACTTGCGGCGGACTGGCGTCCGCCCTGCGCCATGGTCGCAGGCGCGCCCGGTTCCGTCAACGCTGCAAAGCACAATGGCGGCCCCAGGGGGCCGCCATTGGCTGCATCTTGCGCGTGTCCGGTAAGGATCAGGCCGCATCCAGAAGCTTGCACAGCTTGTCGGCGGCGGTGATGGCGTCGATACGTTCGACCGCCGCCAGTTCGGCCGCCAGACGTTCCAAGGCCGCCTCATAGATCTGGCGCTCGGAATAGGACTGGTCGGGCTGGTTGGCGTTGCGGTGCAGGTCGCGCACCACTTCGGCGATGGATACGGGGTCGCCGGAATTGATCTTGGCCTCGTATTCCTGGGCGCGGCGCGACCACATGGTGCGCTTGACCTTGGCGCGGCCCTTCAGGGTGGACAAGGCGGTGTCCATCACCGAACGCGACGACAGCTTGCGCAGGCCGGCCTTGGTGGCCTTGGCCACCGGCACGCGCAGGGTCATGCGGTCGCGGTCGAAGGTGATGACGAACAGTTGCAGCTTCATGCCGCCGATTTCCTGGTTCTCGATGGAGACGACCTGGCCAACGCCATGGGTCGGGTACACCACGTAATCACCTTCGGCGAAAGAAACGCTCGACATCTGTTCACTTCCCTCGAAAGCCGCCTCGCGCACAGGGTAGACGCCCAAGAAAAAGAAGGGGGCGCCGGCCTCGTCCACGACGGGCGGGGGTTTGCTCACATTACGGTCATGGTCAACTGGGGACGGCGTCGGAGGCCATCCTGGCGGCCCGTCGGCAGAGTTCGACGGACTGGATCTTGTACCACAAACGACCCTTTAAGAACCAGAGAAAAAGCCCGCCCACGGACTCTTCCGGGGCGGGCCTGGTCTAAGGGCTTGACCTGATTGGGAATCAGCGCTTGGCGGGATTGCTCGACAGCAGCGCGGCCTTGCCCGGTTTGCCTTTCCATTCGTCGGCGTCGGCCGGGGCGTCGCCCTTCTTGGTGATGTTCGGCCATTGCCCGGCATATTCCCGGTTGAGATTGGCCCAATCGGCGCTCTTGGGATCGGAATCGGGGAAGATGGCTTCGGCCGGGCATTCCGGTTCGCATACGCCGCAATCGATGCATTCGTCGGGATTGATCACCAGGAAGTTCTCGCCTTCGTAGAAAGCGTCCACCGGGCAAACCTCGACGCAATCCTGGTACTTGCACTTGATGCAGTTCTCGGTAACGACGTAAGTCATGATCAACTCCAGATGTGGGCCCGCTCCGACGCGGCGGCGTCAGGCGATGCCGTCGTGCAAACCCATGCGCGCCAGGACCCGCTTGCGCGCCGCCCCGGCTTCCTGATCGGACACGTAGACCAGCCCGGCCAGACGGCGAAGCAGGTTCGCTTCGTAGTCGTGCAACTGACCATCGGCGTAAGCCACTTCCCATAGCATTTCCAGCACCTCGACACGCTGATCATGATCAAGCGCGTTCTTGATGGTACGGGTCATGCCCTCCAGTCCCGCCGCCCGTTCCTGAACCTTCTCGGCCTCGGCCAGCAAGGTTGCGGCCGCTTTCGGGTCCATGTCGAAGCGGCCTTGCAGCAACGCCAGCATGCGGTCGCGTTCGGTCTGGTCGAAGCTTCCGTCCAAGGTGGCGGCTTCGACCATCAATGCGGCGACGGCGACCCGCAGCGGCTGCTCCGTGGTGTCGGCGGTGCCGCCGCCCCCCAAAAGGGACTTCAGCAGGTCCAGCATGGGTGGCCTCCGGGAATGACGGAAACGGGTGTCCGTCCCCGTCGATACCATGCTCGGCCCGTCGTCTCAACCTTTCCTGAAATGACCGCTACAGGCGGTTGCGCAACTGCACCGCCTTCTTGCGGCCGCGCGCCATCAGGTTCAGCGCCTCGACCAGTACCGAGAAGCCCATGGCGAAGTAGAGATAGCCCTTGGGGATGTGGACGCCCATGCCGTCGGCCACCAGGCTCATGCCCACCAGCAACAGGAAGGACAGCGCCAGCATCTTGACCGTGGGATGGCGCGAGACGAAGGCCGACAGTGGTCCCGACGCCGCCAGCATGACCAGCACGGCGACGATGACGGCGGCGACCATGACCCACAACTGGCTGGCCATGCCGACGGCGGTGATCACCGAATCCAGCGAGAAGACGATGTCGAGGATGCCGATCTGCACGATGGTCACGGCAAAGCCGGCCTGGACCGCCTTGGCGGTGGAAGTGGCCTCGTGGGGGTCGTCTTCCTCGCCTTCCAGCGAACCGTGGATTTCGTGGGTGGCCTTGGCCAACAGGAACACGCCGCCGCCGATCAGGATGATGTCGCGCCACGACACCGCATGGCCGAACAGGCTGAACACCGGATCGACAAGCCCGGCGATCCAGGTCAGGGACGCCAGAAGGGCCAGACGGGTGACCAGGGCGAAGGCCAGGCCCAGCTTGCGCGCCGAGGCCCGCTGATGCTCGGGCAGCCGGTCGGCCAGGATGGCGAGGAACACCAGATTGTCGATGCCGAGCACGATCTCGAGCGCCGACAGGGTCAACAGGCTGATCCAGATTTGCGGGTCGGAAAGCCACTCCATGGAACCGCGTCCTTGGTTTGAGGTCGAAAGCGAAGCGTAGTGTAAGGAGTTTTCCGGACATTTCCAGAGCGCCCCCGTAAAAAGGGAAGCGTCCGGCCGGCGCTCAGAACACCGGGGACTCGCTTCCCGACGCCTGACGCGGGAAGACCAGGGTGAAGCGGGTGCCGTGCCCGTCCTCGCTGTCCACCGACAATTGTCCTTCCAACGGCCCGGTCACCAGATTGTAGACGATGTGCAGGCCCAGGCCGGTGCCGCCAGCCCCGCGTCTGGTGGTGAAGAACGGGTCGAAGATGCGGGTGCGGTGTTCCTCGGCGATGCCGCGGCCGTCGTCGGCATAGACCAGCCGGATCAGGTCGGGGGCCGGTTCGTCCACGGTGATGGACAAGCGCCCGCTCTGGCCCTCGTCATACCCGTGGACGATGGAGTTCATGACGAAGTTGGTCAGCACCTGGCTGAGCGCGCCGGGATAGCCCTCGACCATCAGGCCCGGCGGGCAGTCGATGTCCACACGGTGGCCGGCCTGACGGATGCGCGGTTTGAGCGAGGCCAGGGTCTCGGCGATGTAGGAAGCCAGTTCGAACCGCCGCCGTTCGGCCGAGGTGCGGTCCACCGCCACTTGCTTGAAGCTGCGGATCAGGGCGGCGGCCCGCTCGCAATTGCCCAGGATCAGTTGGGTGGTGTCCGAGGCCGTTTCCATGTAGCGCTCGAAATCCTCGACGCCGATGTCGTCGGCTTCGAACAGCTTGCGCATATGGGTGGTGGCGTCGGCCAGATGCGAGGCGCAGGACAGGGCGATGCCGACCGGGGTGTTGATCTCGTGCGCGACGCCGCCGACCAACGCACCCAACGACGCCAGCTTTTCCGCCTGGACCAGGGTTTCCTGGGCTTCCTTCAGCCGGGCCAGGGCCTCCTCGGCCTGGGCCCTGCGCTTGACCAGTTCCTGGTTGACCGAGGCGAGCTGGTGCTGGAGCCGGTCGGACACCTTGACCAGACGGCGCTGTTCGCGCACCGAGCGGCGATAGGCCTCGGCCAGTGCCTCGACACCGGTCCTGAGCTCGGGGTCGCCATCGGCCAAGCGGCCGCGCAGGGCGACGGCGTCGGCGAGAACGCGCTCCTCGGCATCGAACAGGTTGAAACTGGCGGCGGCCTCTTTTTCCGGCACCGTGCCTAGTCCCCGGTGGCCACCAGGTTGAAGGTCACATGCTCAAGGTCTTCGGAAAAGTCCTCGCCGAATTCCTGCATGGTTTCGTCGTCGGGGGCGTAGAACCAGTTCACCTCGATCTTGACGCCGCGCTCGGCGGCTCCGTCCAACAGTTGGAACATGTTCATCAGTGCCTTGGCGCTGGAGCTGTTGAAATAGATCAGGTTGAAGTCGAAGCGGACGTCGCGCCCCTCGACCTGCTCCAGGAACCGTTCCAGGGCGGCGAAGATGGGGCCGAACACCGTCGAGGCGTCCTCGGGATAGGACTCGCCCTTGAGCGACAGCCGGCCGGCGGCGAAATCGAATTCCACCTCGGGCGAGCGCTCGGTGGCGGCGATCATCAGGTTTTCCATGATCCCCCTCAGATGGAAACTTTGAGGCAGAAGAAGAATTTGTCGCTTTCGATCCGTTCGAAATCGAACTCGATGGGCTCGGATGCCCGCCGCGCGATTTCAATCAGTCCGATGGTGGCGCCGCGGCTTTTCTCCTCCGGCGCTTCCCGCAACTGCTCCTTGTAGTAGGCCTTGATCTCGTCTTTGTCCATCTTCTGAAGCAGTTCCAGGCGCTGCCTGAGCCTGGGAACGTCCTCTTCCAGGATGGTGTTGGCGCAGACGATGAAGAACTTGCCGTTCTCGGTGCCGATGATCACCATGCCCGACGACAATTCGACATTCTTGCCGACCGTTCCCAGAACCTTTTCCGCGGAATAGCGGATGATGTTCTGGGCCTGCTCGATGAACACCGAGAACACCTTCTTGATGGTGGTGACGTCGGTGTCGTCCAGCGTCATCTTCTGGCGCAGGGTGTCGCCCAGGGAATAAAGGATTCCTTCGGACAGGTACCCGGAGAACGAGAACAGGATGCCGCGGGCGTCCAGCATGTGCTTGAACGTGCGGTAGTGGGGCGCCAGACGTTCGGCGCCGGACGCGGTGTTGCCCCCTTCGGGGCCGGGTGCTGGGATCGTCACGGCAGACCTTCCTCGCAGCGAAGAGACGAAGTCTCACTCAAGGTGGGAAACGGGATCAATCACCGCCCTCCTCTTTCAGATAGCTTGAATACCGCTTGACGATGCGGTCATAGGCGCCGCTTTCCCGCAGCTTCCTGAGGCCGCGGTTGAAACTGGCGCAAAGGTCCGGGTCGCGGAACGCTACCCGGTAGTCGGTGGGCGGGAACAACGGATGGATGCGCACCGTCTGCTCGATGTCGGCCTTGGCCCGCACCTCGGGATCGCTGGCGAACCAGCCGAAAATGTAGCGGTCCGACACCACCGCGTCGACGCGCCCCAGGAACAGCAAGGTCGGCTGCACCATCTGGCGCGCCTCTTCGCGGTAATGGGGGTTGGCGGCGGCCATGGCCTTGAAGTCGGGGCCCAGATAGGTGGCGGCGTTCTGGAATGCCAGGACCGATTTGCCGGCCAGGTCCGAGGGGTGGTTGATGGTCAGGTTGCGGCTGGCCAGGGTGATCACCACGTTGCGATAGCTGACATGGACGTCGGAATAACAGGCCTTGACACCGGAATCGGGCCGCATGGTCATGGCCGCGTCGACCTGTCCGCTTTCCATCTCCTTGAGCAGGCGGGCGAACGCCATGAATTTCGGCTTGATGGTGTGGCCTTCCAGCGCCAGGGATTCGCGCACCACGTCGTATTCCAGGCCGCGCCATTCGTCGACGATGATATAGGGCGGCAGCGACCGGCCGACCGCCATCATCACTTCCGCCGCGTGGGCCGGCACGACGGCCAGGATCATCGCGATCGTCATCAGAATGCGCGTCATGACGGTTCCCTTTCGCGCGGTGCCGCCCGCAGGCGGACGGAAAATACGGAACCGCGGCCTTCCTGGCTGTCCACCGAGATGGAGCCGCCGTGCAGTTCGACGATCTGACGGACCATGTGCAAGCCGATCCCGGACCCGGAAAAGCGGTGGGCGTTGGCCGCGCGGTAAAAGCGTTCGAAAATGCGGGGCAGTTCCTCGGGCGGAATGCCGATGCCGTAGTCGCGGATTCGCACCACCACGCCGTCGTGGTCGGGCTTGGCCTCGACGTCCACTGGGCCTTCGGAATATTTCAGGGCGTTGCCCACCAGGTTGCCGAACACCAGGGTCAACAGGCCGGAATCGCCCCACACCGGCTGCAACACGTCCGCCGACAGGGTGATGTCGCGTCCGGGGGTTGCGGTGCGATGGTGGTTGGCGGCCGCTTCCAGGATGGATTTCAGGTCGAGCGCGCGTTCCTGCATGACGATGCGGCCCGATTCCAACTGTTCGTCGGCCAGACAAGTGGCGATCAGATCAACCAGCCGCTGGACCGCGCCGCGGATGGTCTCCAGCCGGGGCAGCATGGCGGAATCGGCCTGTTCCGCCCGCATCATCAGCATCTGCGCCGCCGAATCGACGATGGCCAGCGGCGTACGGAATTCGTGGCTGACCATGGACAGGAACTGGCGCAATTGCTGCTTCGCCTCGGTTTCCCGCGACAGGGCCAGTTCGGCGCGATCCTTGGCCAGAGCCAGGGCCGCGCTCTTGTCCTCCAGTTCGGCGGTGCGTTCCGCCACCTTGTGTTCAAGCGACAGGTTGAGGCCGGCCAGTTCGTCATTGAGCCGGGCGATGGTGGCGATATCGCGCCATGACCGGACCGCGCCGACCAGGGCGGTGAACAGCTTCTGCGCCGTCAGCTCGGATTTGGATTTGTAGTCGTTGATGTCGTAGGCCAGCACCACGTCGCGTTCCGGCGCTTCGCCCGGCTGACCGGTGCGCAGGATGATGCGGATGTTGGTGTTGCCCAACTCGTCGCGAATCTGGCGCACCAGCCGAAGTCCGGCGTCTGGGCTTTCCATCACCACGTCCAGCAGCACCACTGGAATGGTCGGGTCGTCGGCCAGGATGCGCGCCGCCTCGGCGGCACTTGACGCCGACAGCATGTCGAAGCCGCGGCCGTCGAAACTGAAGTCGCGCAACAGGACGCGGGTCATGGTGTGAACCTGATCGTCGTCGTCCACCACCAACACGCGCCAGGGAGCTGCCGCCGTGGCGGGTGTCGGCGGGGTCGCCGGCCGTGTCTTGAAAGAGAGTTTGGCTCCCGGCGCCATCAGCGCACGGTCACCGGCGCGGCGAAAGCGTAGCCGGTTCCGTGCACGGCCTCGATCGGCAGCGCGTGGCCCAGCACTTCCTCGCCCTTGGCGCGCAGGCGCCGCACCATGGAATCCACCGAACGGTCGCCCACGTCCCATTCACGCTTGCCGAGCGCGCGGAAGATGTCGGAACGCGACACCGGCTCGCCGGGGCGTTCCACCAACAGGCTGACGAACACCCGTTCGTTGGCGGTCAGCTTGAGAGACCCGCCGGTCGGCGCCAACAACGCCCAGGCTATCTGGTCGTAGGTCCAGCCGGCGGCGGCGAGGGCGGCGGTTTCGGCCGTCGTGGCGGCGGGTTGCGGCGGCGCGGCGGAAACCTTGAGCCGGCGCGCCAAGGTTCGCACCTGGGCTTCCAGCTCGCGCAGTTCCACCGGTTTGACCAGATAGACGTCGGCGCCGATTTCCAGGCCGACCACGCGGTCGACGTTCACGCCGCGTGCCGTCAGCATGATGATGCCGACGTCGGAATGCTCGCGCAGCCGTTTGGCGATGGAAAATCCGTCTTCGCCCGGCAGGTTGACGTCAAGAATGATGATGTCCGCGGTCTGGCGGCCCAGGGCGGCGTCCAACTCCTTGCCGTCGCCGCATCCGACCACACCGTGACCACAGGCGGAAAGGTATTCCACCAGATCGGCCCGCAGAGAGGACTCGTCCTCTACAACCAAGATATGCGCCATCACACCGCCCCCGAACGGCCATCCTGTGCATAATGGACCATTAGCGTACCAGGGCGTCAAATCGCAAACCATGGCGGAATGTGACATATTGTGACTATTCGCATGGTTCCGCCGACAGGGTCGGCGGAAACCGCGCGAAACGCCAGGAATCCGGGGGTGTCCGTCGCGAGCGGTCAGCCGCGCGGCGTGACGATCTTTTCCACCAGCTTGACCAGCAGACGGTCCATGCGGCCCGCCCACATCTCGTCGGCGTCGATCATCTCGCGGCAACGGCGGAAGGCGCGCAACACGGTGGTGTGGCTGCGTCCTCCGAACACCCGGCCCAATTCGGGCAGCGAACACGAGGTCAGCAGCCGGGCGTAGTACATGGCGGCCATGCGCGGCTTCCAGATTCTGTGGTCGCGCGAATGGACCATCATTTCCCGTTCGGACAGGCCGAACTCGGCGGCCACGGTGGCGATCACCTCGGCCACGAACGGATCGCTGACCTTATAGCGCAGCGGTGCCGTGGTGCGGATTTCAGCAAGGGCGAACGACATCGGATACCCCCTTCATACAAAACTCATAGTGGGATTGTGCGCATGTCGCGGCCCATTTCCCACCCGCGAGTTGCAACGGCTTGTGTCGCGCTGTAACCCGCATTGTGACCAATTCGCAGCCGCCCCAATCGGCTCAAGTCACATACTAGAGTCATAATATATCTATGGCAAGGGTATGTTTATCGTGCGGTGTCTAAAATTTTATGCAAATTTTCCTGGCCCAGAGTTTTCTTGAAATTTTCCACCGCCGCCACCAGGGCCAGCCGGATTCCCGGTTCCATGGCCGAATGGCCGGCGTCGGGGACCATGGTCAGCCGCGCCGTGGGCCAAGCCGCCGCCAGGTCCCAGGCACTGGTCGGCGGACACACCACGTCGTAACGTCCCTGGACGATGGCGGCCGGCAGGTGGCGGATGCGATCCATGTGACGCAGCAACTGGTCGGGTTCGAAAAAACCGCCATGCATCATGTAATGGCATTCCAGCCGGGCCATGGACAGACAACTGGCAAGGTCGGCCTCGGTTCCGTCGCTGCGGGGGATCAGGCGGGCGCAGGCTTCCTCGTAGCCATACCAGATCCTGGCCGCCGGGCCGTGCACCAAGGGGTCGGGATCGGTCAGGCGGCGGTACCACGCGGCCAGTTCCGGCCCGTCGTCTTCGGCCACGTGCTGGGCGAAACGGTGCCGGGCTTCGGGGAAGAAGGTGCCCATGCCGGTCATGAACCACTCGATTTCCGCCGGCCGGCACAAGAAGACGCCGCGCAGCACGAAGGCCAGGACGCGGTCGGGATGGCTCTGCCCATAGGCCAAGGCCAGCGTGCTGCCCCACGATCCCCCGAACAGCGCCCACGCCTCGACCTTCAGAAGCCGCCGCAGTTTTTCCATGTCGGCGACAAGGTGCCAGGTGGTGTTGGCCTGCACCGAGGCATGGGGGCGCGAACGGCCGCAGCCGCGCTGGTCGAACAGGATCACCCGCCAGAACCGGGGGTCGAAGAACCGCCGATAGGGCGCGGCGCAGCCGGCACCGGGGCCGCCGTGCACGAACAGCACCGGCACGCCGTCGGGGTTGCCCGATTCCTCCCAATAAAGGGAATGACCGTCGCCCACGTCCAGCATGCCGGAGGCGTTGGCTTCGAACGGGGGATAAAGGTCCATGGCGGGGATTGTCCGGCGACGATGCAAAGTGTTCCCACAATACCATTGACGCCCGCCCGCCCGCACCCTACACCCCGCCCATGGATGTCGATCTTTTCGATTTCGAGCTGCCGCGCGAACTGATCGCCGAGCGCCCGGTCGCCCCGCGCGACGCCGCCCGCCTGTTGCATGTGACATCCGGCGGTTTGGCCGACCATGTGATTCGCGACCTGACGGAACTGTTGCGTCCCGGCGACGTGCTGGTCAGCAACGACACCCGCGTCATTCCCGCCCGTCTTTTTGGCAGGCGGGGCGAAGCCGGGGTCGAGGTCACCTTGCATGAACGGGTGACGCTCGATTCGTGGAAGGCCTTCGCCCGGCCGGCCAAGAAGCTGCGCCCCGGCGACACCTTGCGTTTCGGCGGCGATTTCTCGGCCGCCGTGGTGGAAAAGGGCGAGGCCGGCGAGGTCTTGCTGCGCTTCGACCGCTCCGGCGACGCGCTGATGGTGGCGCTCGAGGAACATGGCCGCATGCCGTTGCCGCCCTATATCCGCAAGGGCGAGGCCGACGAGGCCGACCGCGCCGATTACCAGACGGTGTTCGCCCGCGAAAAAGGCGCGGTGGCCGCCCCCACCGCCGGCCTGCATTTCACCCCGGAGCTTCTGGCGGCGCTGGACGCGCGCGGGGTCAGGCGGCTGACCGTCACCCTTCACGTCGGCGCCGGCACCTTCCTGCCGGTCAAGGTGGACGACACGAGCGACCACAAGATGCATTCCGAGCGGGGCGTGGTGACGGACACGGTCGCCCATGCCGTCAACGCCGCCAAGGCGGCGGGCGGACGGGTGGTGGCGGTGGGTACCACCAGCTTGCGGCTGTTGGAAAGCGCCACCGGAGAGGACGGCGTGTTGCGGCCGTTCGACGCCGCCACCGACATCTTCATCACGCCGGGGTATCGCTTCCGGCTGGTCGATGTGCTGATGACCAATTTCCATCTGCCGCGTTCGACCCTGTTCATGCTGGTTTCGGCCTTCGCCGGGCTGGAGCGCATGAAAACGGCCTATGAGCACGCCAAGGCGTCGGGCTATCGTTTCTATTCCTACGGCGACGCCTGTCTGTTGGAGAAAGTGCCGTGACCGCCTTTGGCTTCGAAGTCTTCGCCACCGACGGCGCCGCCCGTCTGGGCCGGGTGCATACCGCGCATGGTCCCATGGACACCCCGGCCTTCATGCCGGTGGGGACCGCCGCCACGGTCAAGGCGATGACCCCGGAAAGCGTGGCTTCCACCGGCGCCCAGACCATCCTGGGCAACACCTACCATCTGATGCTGAGGCCCGGTGCCGAACGGGTGGGACGCCTGGGCGGTCTGCACGAATTCATGAACTGGCGGGGGCCAATCCTGACCGATTCCGGCGGCTTCCAGGTCATGAGTCTGGCCAAGCTGCGCAAGATGAGCGAGGAAGGCGTGGCCTTCCAATCGCATATCGACGGCTCGCGTCATCTGTTGACGCCGGAACGCAGCATGGAAATCCAGAATCTGCTGGATGCCGACATCACCATGGCCTTCGACGAATGCACGCCCTTTCCGGCGACGCCGGAACAGGCGGCGGAGAGCATGCGGCTGTCCATGCGCTGGGCGCGGCGCTCGCGCGCGGCCTTCGTCGATCGTCCCGGCTATGGCCTGTTCGGCATCGTCCAGGGGGGTGTCTACCCGGACCTGCGCGCCGAATCGGCCGAGGCCCTGTGCGGGATCGGTTTCGACGGCTACGCCATCGGCGGACTGGCGGTGGGCGAAGGTCAGGAATTGATGTTCCAGACGCTGGACGTCACCACGCCATTGCTGCCCGCCGACCGGCCGCGTTATCTGATGGGGGTGGGCAAGCCCAGCGACATCATTGGCGCCGTGCTGCGCGGCGTCGACATGTTCGACTGTGTCATGCCGACCCGCTCGGGGCGCACCGCCCAGGCGTTCACCCGGCGCGGCACCGTCAACCTGCGCAACGCCCGTCACCAGGACGACCCCCGGCCGCTGTCCGAGAATTGCGCCTGTCCGGCGTGCCGCAATTATTCGCGCGCCTATCTGCATCATCTGATCCGGTCCGAGGAGATTCTGGGGCCGATGCTGCTGACCTGGCATAACATCCAGTTCTATCAGGACGTCATGCGCGGGCTTCGCGCCGCCATCGCCGAAGGCCGGGTCCGGCAATTCGCAGCCCAGGCCCTGGCCGACGAGGCTTTGGGCGACATCGAGCCGCTGTGATGCGCGCCGGGATCGCCTTCGCCCTGGTTTCCGCCGTGCTGTTCGGCGCGTCGGCGCCGTTGGCCAAGCTGTTGCTGGGGCGGGTCGATCCGTGGTTGCTGGCGGGTTTGCTGTATCTGGGCTCGGGTGTCGGTCTGGCGGCGTTGCGTCCCTTGTTGCCGCGCCAGGGCGGGCGCCTTGCCCGCGCCGACTGGCCATGGCTGGCGGCGGCGGTGGCGGCCGGCGGCGTGGTCGGGCCGGTGCTGATGATGCTGGGGCTGGCCCATGCCTCGGCGTCCAGCGCCTCTTTGGTGCTGAACCTCGAAGGGGTGTTCACCCTGGGCTTGGCCTGGGTGGTGTTCCGCGAAAACGTCGATCGCCGCTTGCTGGTGGGGGCTGGCGCCATCCTGGCCGGCGCCGCCCTGTTGTCGTGGCAGGACGGTTCGGGTGGCGGCGGTTGGGGATTGTGGGCGATCACCGGCGCCTGTCTGGCCTGGGCGATCGACAACAACCTGACCCGCAAGGTGTCCGCCGGCGACCCGGTCGAGATCGCCATGATCAAGGGATTGGCCGCAGGCGCGGTCAACACCGCCCTGGCGCTGGCCATCGGCCAGGATCTGCCGGCATGGCCGCTGATCGGCGCCGCCGCCATCCTTGGTCTGGGCGCCTATGGCCTGTCGCTGGTGTTGTTCGTGCTGGCGCTACGCCATCTGGGGACGGCGCGGACCGGGGCCTATTTCTCCACCGCGCCTTTCGTCGGCGCGGCGCTGGCCGTCGTGGTGCTGGGCGAAGCCCCGACGCCGCTTTTGGCCGCCGCCGGTTTGCTGATGGCGTTGGGGCTTTATCTGCATCTGACCGAAAGCCACGCCCACGACCACGTGCACGAGGCGTTGGAACACGACCATTCCCACCGCCACGACGATCATCACCAGCATGGTCATGCCGGCCAGGACCCGGCCGTGCCGCACAGCCATGCCCACCAGCACCAGCGGCTGGTGCACCGCCATCCCCATTACCCCGACATCCACCACCGCCACACCCATTAGGCCGTGACGTTCACTCGCGGCCGAGGCGGGGCTCCCATCCACGCTGGCGGAAGGCGCGGGCCAGGGCAAGGGTCACGCAGATGGCCAGCCACGATCCCGCCACCGCGTCCGACAGGTAATGCACGGTGGTCACCACCCGCGACATCGCCACCAGGACGGCGATGGTCAGCCACAGGGCGGCGTGGCGGGGAAAGATCACCATCAACGCGGTCATGGCGGCGAACGCCGCCTGGCTGTGTCCCGACGGGAACGAGTTCATGCCCCAATGGCGGCTGAACGGATTGAAGCCGTAGGTGCCGTCCTCGAACAGGTAACGCGGGCGATAGCGGCCCAGGCTGACCTTGATGGCGTTGCTGATCAGTCCCGACACGGCGATGGACAGGAACAGGAAGCCCGGCGTCACCGCCCAAGCCCGCAATTTCTGTCGCGTGGCGAAGGTGGCGACGCGCAGCGAGGCCGCCATCAATCCGGCCCAGGCCAATCCGGCCGGCACCAGATAAAGCTGGGCCTCGCCAAGTCGGGTCACCACCTGGAAGAAGCCTTCGACGTCGCCGCCCACATGGGCCTTGAGCAGGCGGGCGACCGGGCGGTCGACGGCCCACATGGCCAGCGCGCAGAACGCCGCCACGTACAGGAACGACCACCAGAACGGATGGCGCCGGGTGCGTTGCCATTGCTCGACACAGGCGGCGCGGGCCGGGGCGGTGGCCCGCCAGCCGCCGGCGATGGCGATGGCCAATCCTTCGGCGGCCAGTTGCAGACGCTCCAGCCAGGACAGCACGCCGCGTTGCCAGCTCATGGGTTCTTGACCCCCAGCACCACCAAGGTGGTGGGCTTGCCACGGGAATAGTTCAGGCCGTCGATGCGGCCGAATTCCTCGGTCTCAAGCCCGGCCTGGGTGGCGGCGGCGAAGAACGCCGGCAATTCGCGGTCCGACACCACCGCCAGGGTGCGGCGATGGGCGGCCAGATGGCTGGCGGCGCCGGCTCCGTCGGTGAAGCGGGTGTCGGTGCCCAGCATGAACACCAGACTGGGTTCGGAATAACCGGCCGCCGCCACCGGTCCGTCGGAACCGACGGTGCCGACGATGCGGGCGGCCGAACGCGACAGGAACAGATGGTCCAGACTGGGGGCCACGCCTTGGAACGCCACGGGATAGGTGGCGGCGGCGGTCAGCGACAGCGCCAGGATGGCGGTCACGATCTGGCCTCGCCACGCCAGCACCGCCGGCAACACGGTGGCCAGGGTGATGCCGATGGCCGCCGGCACGGTCAAGGGATCGAAACCGTCGCCGAATTTGATCGGCAAGATCACCATGGCCGCCGCCAGGGCCAGGCCGATCAGCACCCACACCGCGTACCACGCCTTGGCGGCGCGGTGGCGGAACACTTCGGCCCCTTCGCAGGCCATGGCGCCGATCATCAGCGCCAGCGCCGGAAAGGCCGGCAACACGTAATGGGGCAGCTTGGTGGGGATCAGTTCGAACATCAGCCAGGTCGGCACCGCCCAGGCCAGCAAGACCCGATAGGCCAACCGCTTGCGATGGCTCCACAGCTTGGCCACCACCGGCCACAGCACCATGGACGCCGGCCAGAAGGTGGCCGAGGCCAGCAACAGATAAAGGCCGGGAATGCCGCCATGGCTTTCCTGGGCGCCCAACAGCTTGGGCAACAGGTCGCCCTTGACCGCCTCGCCGACGAAGGCGCCGTCGGTGGCGTTCGACACCGCGGCGAACCATGGCGCGGCGATGGCGGCGGCGACGATGGTGCCCATCAACGGCTTCATGGCCACGAACCAGCGGACATGGCGGTCGGCCGCCCACAGGGTCAACAGGGTCAACAGGCTGATCATCGGCACCACCGGGCCCTTGATCAGGATGGCCACGCCCTGCGCCAGCCAGAAGGCCAGCGCCTCGGCGGTGCCGGGCATCATCATGCTGTTGGCGCTTGTGGGGGCGCCCGAGCCGGTGCCGCACGACCCGGTGCCGCACGACGATCCGCCGCCGCCCATGGCCTCGCGCGCCTTGGCGCCCACATAGAACCGCGCCAGCGTGCCTTGCGCAGCCACGGCGCAGGCCAGCAACAGCGCGTCGCTCTTGCCCTGATGCGCCTCGAGGGTCAGCATCAGCGACCCGGCCAGCAGGACGCCGGCCAACAGCGCCGGCCGGTCGCCGACCAGCGAACGGCCGAAGGCGAAGGTCATCAGCACCGCCGCCCACGCCGCCAGTGCCGACGGCAGGCGATAGGGCCACAGCTCGGTCGAGGAGGCATGGGACAGGGCTTTCACCGCCGCCGCCTGAAGCCAATAGGTGCCGGCCGGTTTCTTGGCCCGCATTTCGTCCTGGAACTGGATGCGAACGTAATCGCCGGTTTCCAGCATTTGCCGGGTGGCCTGGACGAAGCGCGATTCGTCGCGGTCCATGGCCGGCAACGCCGCCAGTCCGGGCAGGTACAGCACCAGACACAGCAATGAAAGCGCGAGATAGGGGCGAAGGCCACCGGTCAATCGATGTACCACGAGCATTCCTTCGGCAGAAAATCCCCTTTTCTAGAGCACGAAGCACCGGTGGGGATCAAGAGGCCAGCTCGCGGTACCGGCATGCGCCGACACGGCGCGGCCGGACGGACAGACGCAAGGAAGGGGTCAGCGCACCCCGCCGAAACCGCTGGGCGCGGCCGAGGCGCCGCCCAGGTTGCGGCAATAGATGCCACGCTGTTCGGGGATCGGCTTGAACTTGTCCGAGATGCCGAGAACCGTCTCGGCGCCTCCGAGATAGAGGAAGCCGTCGTCGGGGATGATCTTGCTGATGTTGTCGAGCACCCGACCCTTGGTCGGCTGGTCGAAATAGATCAGCACGTTGCGACAGAACACCACGTCGAACTGGCCCAGCGACTTGAGGTCGTGCAACAGGTTGTACTCGCGGAACTGAACCATGGCGCGGATCGACGGATCGATCTGCCACATCTCGTTGTTCTTCTTGAAGTACTTGACCAGCAACTGGATGGGCAGACCGCGCTGCACCTCGAACTGGGAATAAAGACCGGCCTTGGCCTTTTCCAGCATCTCGTTGGAAATGTCGGTGCCGACGATCTCGACCCGCCAGCCGGGCATCTTCGGCGCTTCTTCCTTGAGGATCATGGCGAGGCTGTATGCCTCCTGACCCGAGGACGAGGCGGCGGACCAGATGCGGAAGCTCTTTTTCGCCGCCCGCGTTTTCAGCATGGCGGGCAGCACCACGTCCTTGAACTGGTCGAACGGCTTGATGTCGCGGAAGAAGAAGGATTCGTTGGTGGTCATCGCCTCGGTGACCTCGCGCAGGAGGTCCTCGCCGGCGGTGCGCAAACTGGCGACCAGATCGTCCAAACCCTTGAGGCCGCGCTTGCGCGCCACCGGGGTCAGGCGCGATTCCAGCAGGTACGCCTTGTCGCGGGTGATGACCAGACCGGAACGGTCCTTCAGCAGCTTGGCGATGAAATCGAAATCTTCGGGTCGCATGGCCTTAGCGCCTCGACGCCAGCTTGATCATCCACGGCGCGATCTCGGGCAGCGGCAACACGGCGGAACAGATGCCGGCATTGGCCGCGGCGCCGGGCATGCCCCAGACGACGGAGGTTGCTTCATCCTGGGCGATCACCGTACCGCCGCCCTGGACCACCACTTGGCCGCCCTTGGCGCCGTCCGACCCCATGCCGGTCAGGATGACCGCCAGCACCCGCTTGCCATAGGCGGCGGAAATGCTGCGCAACATGGGATCGACCGCCGGGCGGCAGAAATTCTCGGGTGGGTTCTTGTTGAGCCGGATGACCTTGTCGGCGCCCTTGCTCTCGACCTGCATGTGGAAGTCGCCGGGCGCGATGTAGACCCGGCCGCTCTTGATCACCTCGCCATCGACGCCTTCCTTGGCGTCCCACCCCGACACCCGGCTGATGTGTTCGGCCAGGATGGTGGTGAAGGTGGCGGGCATGTGCTGGGTGATCAGGATCGGCTGTTTCACGGTGCCGGCCCGCATGGTGCCCAACAGGTTGAACAGCGCCTGCGGTCCGCCGGTCGAACTGCCGATGGCGATGACGTCCGGGACCTCGGGCGCGTGGCTGCGCAACTGGAGGGGGCCGGTCGGATGCAGCGCGCTGGGGCGCGGCGCCGGGGCCGACAGACGTGGGGAAGAGGCGACGCCGGGGCGCGGCTTGCGGTTGGGATCGCGGCGCCGCGCATGGCCCAGCGCCTTGACCTTGCCCAAAAGTTCGCTCTTGAAATCCATGCCGCCGGCCAGATCGCGGGTGGCGGTGGGCTTGGGGATGTAGTCGGCGGCGCCCATCTCGAGCGCCCGCATGGAAATGTCGGCGCCTTTCAGCGTCAACGTCGACTGCATGATGATGCGGACGCCGGGGTCGGCGGCCAACAGCTTGGGCAATGCGGTCATGCCGTCCATGATCGGCATCTCGATGTCCAGGACGATGACGTCCACTTCCTGGCGGTCAAGCGCCGACAGCGCCATCTGGCCGTTGCCGACCGAGGCGACGACGGCGATGGCGGGGTCTTCTTCCAGGATGCGGGTAACCAATCCGCGCACGACCGCCGAATCGTCCACGAGCATGACGCGGATCTGGTCGGCGTTACCGGCGGCGGCGGACGGGGCGGGTTCGAGGGCCATAGAGGCGGGGCATCCTTGCGACGAAAGGGATCGGACCTACAGCAGCCCGACTTGCGAGAACTTGGCCTGGAGGATTTCGCTGTCGAACGGCTTCATGATGTATTCGTTGGCGCCGGCGGTGATCGCTTCCTGGATGTGGTCGATGTCGTTCTCGGTGGTGCAGAACACCACCACCGGTTTGTCGCCGCCCGGCAATTTCCTGAGTTCGCGCAGGAAGTCGATGCCGTTCATCACCGGCATGTTCCAGTCCAACAGCACCGCGTCGGGCAGGGCTTCCTTACAGCGATCAAGCGCTTGCTGTCCATCCTCGGCCTCGACGGTGGTGAAGGACAGTTCATGCAGGATCTTCCGGGCCACCATGCGAATGACCTTGGAATCATCGACGATCAAACAGGACTTCATGCCCTTGGTGCCTCCTTAAGCAAGGTTCCGCTGCCCCGGGGATCCTTGCCGGTGAACCTTCCCCAGACCTTCTTGTTTTACTCTTACTATTCGTTCCTGTTGAAATCCAGCAGCTTGGCGACGTCGAGCACCACCAAGAGCTTGTCTTCGAGGCGATAGATGCCGGCCGAGAACTCGCGCCACATGGGGTCCAGCGTCGGCGGGTTGCGTTCGAACTTGGCGGCCGGCAGGCTGAGGACCTCGCCCACCTGGTCAACCATCAGGGAATAAAGCTCGCCGCCGTGGTCCACCACGACGCTCATCCCCTTGTTCTCGCCGCTGTTGTTGGGCAGGCCGAGGCGCAGGCGGACGTCGATGGCGGTGACGATGCGGCCGCGCAGGTTCAAGGACCCGGCCACCTCACGCGGGGCCAGGGGGATGCGGGTGATCTTCTGCGGCCCCAGCACGTCCTGGACGGTGAGGACCGGGATGCCGAACATCTGGCCCTCGATGTACATGGTCACGTAGTCCTGGGTTTCCGGAGCGGCGAGCTCGGTCCCCGGACGCTTTCCGGCGGGAACGATCTGGTTCATGCGGCACCTTTGATGGCGGCAAGCGTGGTGGCGATGGTCACCAGCAACGAGTCACGGTCGAACTTGGCGACATAGTCGTTGAAGCCGACCTGGCGGCCACGTTCGAAGTCCTTTTCGGTGGCGTGGCTGGACAGGGCGATCATCGGCGTCGTTTGCCAGCGACCCTCGGCCCGCACCGCCTGGGCGAAGTCGAAGCCGCTCATGCCGGGCATCTCGATGTCGCTGATGATCATGTCGAAGTCATGACCCTGTTCGCGCAGTTGCAAGGCGCGGTCGGGACCTTCGACCGCCGTCACCTCGTAGCCGGCGACCCCCAGGAGCGGGGTCAGCAGGTTGCGGAAGAACGGGCTGTCGTCCACCAGCAGGATGCGCGGCTGGCCGTGTTCGTCG
This sequence comes from Magnetospirillum aberrantis SpK, assembly GCF_011022235.1. Lineage (GTDB taxonomy): Bacteria > Pseudomonadota > Alphaproteobacteria > Rhodospirillales > Magnetospirillaceae > Magnetospirillum > Magnetospirillum aberrantis. The sequence continues at coordinate 164,720 of NZ_JAAIYP010000004.1, forward strand.
CTGCCATATTCCTTTTCGCCGCGGCCGAACCAGTCGCCGAAGGCCTGCGGCAGATAGTAGCCGGCATCGACGATGGTGGTGGCCTTGCCGGCGATCACCGCGGTGCCGATGACACCGGGGTTGTCGGCCGACAGCTCGACCTTCAGGCGATCCTCGACGATGTCGACGATCTCGTCGACCACCAGACCCATGGTGTGGTCGCGGTCCGAGAACACCAGAACCGGCTGGCGTCCTTCGTCGCGGAAATGGGTCGAGCCGTCGATGGCCACCAGCGGCATGAGATGGCCGCGATACTGGACCATCGGCTTGCCGTGGCTGTATTCGACGTCCTTGACCTCGATTTCCTCGAGGCGTGCCACCAGGGCCAACGGCACCGCCTTGAGGTCGTCGCCGCCGGCGCGGAACACCAGCAACGAGGTCTTGGCGTCGCCGCGCATATCGCGCGCCACCGTCTGTTCCGTGGTCTGGCCGCCGCCCAACAGGCCCGATTCGCCGGTGGCGCCGGCGATGCCGTTGGGGTCGAGGATCATGATCACCGAACCGTCGCCCAGGATGGTGTTGCCCGAGAACATGTTGATGTGGCGCAGGATCGGCGCCACCGGCTTGACCACGATTTCCTCGGTGTCGAACACCCGGTCGACGATGATGCCGAAGGTGTAGGTGCCGACCTGGGTCACCACGATGAAGGTTTCCTGGACGCCCTGTTCGTCGTTCAGGCGCAGCAGCTTCTTCAGCGACACCAGCGGCAGCAGGCGGTCACGCAGCCTGAGCACCGGGGCGTTGTTGATCATCTCGATGCCGTGTTCGGAATTGGCGGTGGTCCGCACCAGTTCCAGCACGCTGATCTGCGGGATGGCGAAGCGTTCGGAGGCGCATTCGACGATCAGCGCCGAGACGATGGCCAGCGTCAGCGGAATCTTGATGACGAAGGTCGATCCCTTGCCCGGCCAGGACTTCAGTTCGACGGTGCCGCCGATTTTTTCGATGTTGGTGCGCACCACGTCCATGCCGACGCCGCGGCCCGACACCGAGGTCACCTTCTCGGCGGTGGAGAAGCCGGCCTTGAAGATGAACTGGTAGATCTGTTGCGGGGTCATCGAATCCAGTTCGGATTCGGAGGCCAGACCGTTGCCGATGGCCTTTTGCTTGATCTTGTCGAGGTTGAGGCCGCGGCCGTCGTCGGAAATCTCGATGATGATGTGGCCGCCTTCGTGGAAGGCGTTCAACACCACCTTGCCGATTTCCGGCTTGCCGGCGGCACGACGCTCGTCGGGGCCTTCCAGCCCGTGGTCGGCCGAGTTGCGGACCATGTGGGTCAGCGGGTCCTTGATCAGTTCAAGCACCTGACGGTCCAGCTCGGTCTCGGCACCCAGCATCTGAAGGTCGATCTTCTTGCCCATTTCGACCGACAGGTCGCGCACGATGCGCGGCAGCTTGGCCCAGGCGTTGCCGATGGGCTGCATGCGGGTCTTCATCACCCCTTCCTGAAGGTCGGTGGTGATGTGGCTCAGGCGCTGAAGCGGCGCGGTGAACTCGCTGTCGTCGCGGCCACGGACCATCTGGAGCAGCTGGTTGCGGGTCAGCACCAGCTCGGACACCAGGGTCATCAGGTTTTCCAGCAATTCCACGTTGACGCGGATGGTCTGGGCGGCGACGGCCGATTCCTTGGCCTCGGGGGCGGCGCCACCGCCTGGCGGTCCGGCGTCCTTGATCACCGCCGGCGGGGCGGCGGTGGGGGCGGGAACGTTGGCCTTGGGGGCGGGCGCCGGCTCGGGCTCGGCGGCGGCCGCGTCCTTGGCGGCCTGGGCGGTGGCCTCCTTGGCGCGTTCCTTGGCCATCTCGGCCAGGATGTCGGTCTCGCTGGCGGCCTTCTTGCCGGCGGCGTAGGCGGCCTCGACCTCGGCCAGCAAATCGGCGGCGACCGGGAACGGCGTGTCCTCGGCCGGGGCGGCGGCGGCGGGGGCGGCGCCAGCCGGCTGGAAGCGGCCCTCGGCCATGGCGTTGAGCTGGCCGATCAAATCCTCGTCGCTGCCTTCCGGCTCGCACTCGTTCTGCTCGAGATGGGCCAGGATCAGCTTGATGCGGTCGATGGCCTGTAGGATCAGGGTCACCGCGTCGGCGGTCACCTCAAGCTCGCCGTCGCGGATCTTGCCCAGCACGTTCTCGCCGGCGTGGGCCACATGCTCCAGGCGGGGCAGGCCAAGGAAGCCGCAAGTGCCCTTGATGGTGTGAACCAGTCGGAAGATGTTCTGCAAAATCGCCGGTTCGGGGTTTTGTTCCAGCTTCACCAGCTCGACGTCGAGAACGGAAAGGCTTTCCGAGGTCTCGGTCAAAAACTCGCTGAGGAGATCATCCATGGTCGACTCCAGCTCCACACCTTTTCCGCTGTCCGCGCCCGTAAACCCGTTTTGCCCCCAGGGTAGAGCAGACAGCAACTCCGTTTAATAGCATGGTCCTGTGGGCAATAGAAGGACCCTAACCATCCGAACGAGATAGCGTATTCCTTGGAAGGACGGCCGCAAGCACCAGCCCCTCCGCAGAAATGGCGACGTCGAGCGTCCGCCCGAGCCGTTCCGCCAACAACCGCGCCAACTCGGCCTGGGCGCCGCGCGGCCCGCCAGGGGGCGCTTTTTCCACCAGCACGACGCGCGCTTCCTCGCTCAGGCTGGCTGGCTCGCCGTGGGCGGTGACGGCAAGGCCGCCGCCCTGGGCGGCGACCTGGATGCGCCCGCCGCGCGGCAGCGCGTCCTTGGCCAACAGCACCAGATTGAGCAACAGGTGCGCGGTCGTTCCCTCCAGCGCCTGGGGCGCCTCGGGCCAGGACAGCACGATTCCCGGCGAGGCGGCGGAGACCTGCGTCGCCAGATACCCTTCGATCAGTTCGGTCAGCACCACCGAGCTTTGCGGAGTGCTCGCCGCCGGGCCCAGGGCCGCGCGAAAGAACTTCAGCCGCGCCGCCGCGCCGCCGGCCGCGCCGGCCACCAGGGTCAAGGTCTCCGGGTCGGGCGCAACCTGCATGTCCTCAAGCAGTTCAGCCCCGGCCGCCGCCGCGCCCACCGGACCCGACAGGTCGTGGCAGATACGGGCGCACAGCAATTCGGCGAGCTGAACAAAATCCATCGAGACGGGGCCTGATCGGTTACAAAATTGATACATACTTAAGTAGCGTAGCAGTCTTGACCGTCCCCCGGAAGGGAGATTCGTCAACGCGGAATGTTTCCCTGTGCGCGGGGCCTGTTCAGGCGGTTTTTTCCGCTTCCAGCCAAGCCTGGAACATCAAGACGTGCCAAAGTTCGGTCTGCCAGTTCTTGGCCCCCGAGCGATGGTCGCGCCAGCACCGCGCCACCAGCCGGGGCTCCAGCAATCCCTGGCGGTGCAGCATGTCCTCGGCCAACAAATCGTCGGCCCAACCCTTGAGGCGGCCGGACAGCCAGCGTCCGATCGGCACCTCGAACCCCATCTTGGGCCGGTCCACCAGCTCGCGCGGGACGTATTGGTAAAGCACGTCGCGCAGCACCGCCTTGCCGGTGGTGCCTTCGATCTTCATGGCGTTGGGCAGGCTCCAGGCGAATTCCACCACCGCGTGGTCGAGGAACGGCAACCGCGCCTCAAGCGACGCCGCCATGGTGGCGCGGTCGGTTTTCACGCACAAATCGTCGGGCAGGTAGCCCAACACGTCCATCACCATCACCGTCAGGGCCGGGTCCGACAGCTCCGGCTGGCGGGCCGGGTTGCCGAATACCGTGTCGGCGGGGCGGGCCCCGGCGACCAGGGACGGCATGCCGCGCCAGCGCGAATAATGCAGTCCCAGAAGCTCCGGGATCGAAGCGGCGTTCAGCGTTTCGAAGGTTTTCTTGAACCGATAGCCGGGGTAGGATCGGCGCTTGCGCCCGCCCAGCGCGGCCAGTCCGGCCAGGGTGTTGAACGGACCGGCCGGCAGCGCCGCCACCAGCCCGGCCAGCCGGCGCGACCATTTCGGCGTGGCGCGCAACCGTTGCCAATCGGCGGGGATGGAGCGGTAGATGCCATAGCCGCCGAACAGTTCGTCCGCGCCGTCTCCCGACAACGCCACCGTCACCTGTTTGCGGGTCACCTCGGCCAACAGACAGGTGGGCAGGCCGGCCGGGTCGGCGAAGGGCTCGTCCCAGATGGCCGGCAGGCGGGGCACCAGATCCAGTGCCTCGTCGTCGCCGACGCGAAGCTCGGTGTGGACGGTGCCCAGGTGGTCGGCGACGGCGCGGGCATGCGGGCTTTCGTCGTATCCTTGCTGGTCGAAACCGACGGTGAAGGTGTGGACCGGCGTGCTGGACAATTCGCACATCATGGCGGCCGTCAGCGACGAATCGATGCCGCCGGACAGGAACACGCCGACCGGCACGTCGGCCTGCATGCGAAGGCCCACCGAGGCGCGCAGCAACTGGTTCAGCCGCTCGGCCGCCGCCGCCCGGCCGCCGGTGAAGCCACCGGCCATGGCGTGGGCCCGCTCGGTGGCCGACCAATAGGTCCGCACCGTCACGCTGTCGCCCTTGACGGCCATCACCGTTCCGGGTGCCAGCTTGCGGGCGGCGGCGTAGATGGTGTGCGGCGACGGCACCCATCCCAGGCGCAGATAGGCGGCCAGGGCGTCGCGGTCGATGGTGCGGTCGAAGGCGGGATGGCGTTTGAGCGCCTTGAGTTCGGACGCGAACAGCATCGTTCCGCCGCTTTTGGCCCAATAAAGCGGTTTCTCGCCGATGCGGTCGCGGGCCAGATACAAGACACGTTCCAGCCGGTCCCACAGGGCAAAGGCGAACATGCCGTCGAAATGGGCCAGGGCCTTGTCCACGCCCCAGCGGGCCACCGCCTCCAGCAACACCTCGGTGTCGGAATGCCCCTGCCAGTTCGCGTCGCCGAGCCGTGCCCGCAATTCGACGTGGTTGTAGATCTCGCCGTTGAAGGTGACCACCCAGCGGCCGTCGTGGGATTCCATGGGCTGGTGGCCCTGGGGGCTGAGGTCCAGGATGGACAGACGGCGGAACCCCAGGGCGATTCCGGCGGAATCGTCGCACCACGTGCCCGAATCGTCGGGGCCGCGATGGACCAGGGTGTCGGCCATGGCCCGGACCACCCGCTCGCGTTCGGGGGTGTCGGCGCCGATGTCGAGAAAACCTGCGAAGCCGCACATGGACCGGTCCAGCCTGTGAAATCGGGAACGGCGGCGACCTTAACGCCGCCGAAGGCTGCGGGCAAGGTTCGCCCGCCGTTTCCCAAGAGACACCGGATAGAAGGGATTGGGGGCCATCCGGCGGGAAACGGCGGGCGATCGGGTGGTCAGTGTCCCCCGCCACCGGCGGCGGAGGGATGACCGACCTTGTGCACAAACGGCATCAGCAGCAGGCCGAAGGCGAAAACCATGCTCATCACCAACAGCACGTCGCCATAGGACAAGGTGGTGGCCTGTTGCCTGGTGATGTTGTAGAGCGCGCGCAACGCCGCCTGGTCGGGATCGCCGGGGATCAGGGTGGCATAGCGCGAGGACATGCTTTCCAGGCGGGTGACCGCCTCCAGGTTGGCCTGGGTCAGGCTCTCGCCCAGGCGGCTCATGTGCAGGTCGATGCGGTTGCTGACCATGGTGGTGATGGCGGCCAGCCCCACGGCGCCGCCGGTGTTGCGCATCAGGTTGTAAAGGCCGGATGCGTTCTGGACCTTGTTGGGCGGCAGGTGGCCCAAGGCCACGGCGTTGATCGGCACCATGCAGAACATCAGCGACAGCCCGCGCACCGCCTGGGGCAGGAACAGGTCCCAATATCCCCATTCGCTGGTCAGGTGGCTGTTGAGCCACAAGCCGGTGCCGAACAACCCCAGGCCGATTCCCAGCATGGCGCGCAGGTCCATGTGGCGGGCCAGGTTGCCGGCCAGCGGCGCCGACAGGAACTGGAACAGGCCGGTGACCATCATGGTCAGGCCGATGTCGATGGAGGAATAGCCCTGGACGCGGCCGAGATACAGCGGGATGACGTAGACCGAACCGTAAAGGCCGATGCCGATGATGAAGCTGAAGACGCAGCCCACCAGGAAGTTGCGGTCGGCAAAGGCGCGCAGGTCCACCACCGGATGGTCGCAGGTCAGCTCGCGCCACAGGAAGGCGATGCCCGCCACCACCATGACCACGGTGAACACGGCGATGGTCGGGTCCTCGAACCAATCCTCGCGCGGGCCTTCCTCCAGCACGTATTGCATGGACCCCAGGAACAGGGCGATGAACACCACCCCGGCCAGGTCGAACCCCTTCAGCAATTCCAGGCGCGGCCGGTCGATGTTGACGAAGGCCAGGACCACGAAGGCGACGATGGTTCCCGGCACCACGTTGATCAGGAACAGCCAGTGCCAGCTCCACAGATCGGTCAGGTAACCGCCGAGCGTCGGCCCCAAGGTGGGGGCCATGGTGGCGGTCAGCCCGATGATCACCGATACGCCGGCCTGCATGCGCGGCGGGAACAGGATGTAGCTGGTGGAAAACACCAGCGGGATCATGGCGCCGCCCAGGAAACCCTGGATGCCGCGCAGCACGATCATGGATTCCACGCTCCAGGCCATGGCGCACAACGCGCTGGCGATGGTGAAGGTGACGCAGCTGGCGAAGAACAGCCAGCGCGTGGACAGCACGCGGGCCAGCCACCCCGACAGCGGGATCATCACCACCTCGGCGATCAGGTAGGCGGTCTGGACCCAGCTTACCTCGTCGGCCGAGGCCGAGATGCCGGCCTGGATCTGGCTCAGCGAACTGGCGACGATCTGGATGTCCAGGATCGCCATGAACATGCCGACCACCATGGCGTAAAAGCCGATCCAGTCGCGCGTGGTGACCACGCGCTGGTCTGGTGGGATCGACGTGCGGTCGATGTGGGTCATTGCCCGGCCGTCTGTCGCGTCGTCAATTGTTCGGGAGAACCGGTGCGGGTGTCGATGCGGGCGACCACCGACAAGCCGGGACGCAACCGCCCGAGCAACGGGTTGTCGGCCGGCAATTCGATGCGGACCGGCAGGCGTTGGACCACCTTGGTGAAGTTGCCGGTGGCGTTCTCGGGCGGCAACAGGCTGAACTTGGCCCCAGAAGCCGGCGAGAACCCGGTCACCGTACCGGTCAGCGTCACGCCGGGAAAGGCGTCGACCTCGATCTCGGCCAAGGCGCCGGGATGCATGCGGCCGATCTGGGTTTCCTTGTAATTGGCGTCGATCCACACGGTGGACAGCGGCACCACGCTCAGCAGGTGCTGGCCGGTGCGCACGTACATGCCCTCGCGCACCACGCGGTTGCCGATCACGCCGTCCACCGGGGCGCGGATCTCCGTTGCCTCAAGGTCGGCTTCGGCCAGGGCCAGTTGGGCACGGGCCTGTTCCAGTTGCGCCTGGGCGATGTCGCGATCCGATTCCAGCACCGCCAACTGACGGCGCGCCGCCAGGGCCTGGGCGTTGGACCCGGTCACGCCGGCCGCCGCCTTGGTCGCCTCGGCCTGTTGGCTGTCGAAACGCTGGCGCGACACGAAATCCTCGCGCACCAGACGCTGGGTGCGTTCCAGGTCGGCGCGCGACCGTTTCAGGTCGGCCTGAGCGGCGGTGATCGAAGCGCCGGCCTGGGTCAGCGTCGCCTGTTGCACCGCGACCTTGTCGTCCAATTGCACCAACGCCGCGTTACGTGCCGTCACCAGGGCGCGGGCCTCGGCCACGCGCGCCCGGAAATCCCGGTCGTCAAGACGCACCAGAACGTCGCCGGCCTTGACCGACTGGTTGTCGCCCACCGCCACCTCGACCACATGGGCGCTGATCTTGGGGGCCATGTTGGTGATGTCGCCTTCCACATAGGCGTCGTCGGTGGTCTGCCAATGGCGCCATTCGGTGGCCCAGCGGAAGGCGCCGAAGGCGGCGGCGACCAACGCGACGGCGGCGACGCCAAGCAGGACGGGTTTCTTCATCGGGGGGCTCGATCGACAACTGAACTGGACGGTTCAGTTTTATATTATCGACCGCTCGCCATGGTCAAGGTTTTTGCGCGGTTCAAATCCCCTCGTCGCCGCGCTAGGCTGAACGCGCAAGCACGGAGGCAGGCATGCGGACGAGGTGGCGGATGATGGCCGCGGTGACGGCTTTGGGGCCGTTGACGTGGGGTGCGGCGGCGATGGCGTCGGAACGGCTTGAGGTGCCGCAACTGCCCGGTTGGCAGGTGGTGAACAGCGTTTCCGACCACACCGGCGAGGTGACCGAGCTGATTCCTCCCGGAGAGACCGCCGATTCCTGGACCCGGCGGGTCACCGTGCAGGCGTTTCGCGGCGTGCCGATGACGGTGTCCGGTTTCCTGGATCAGGTGGTGCAGAAAACCGCCGAGGTGTGCGAGGGTGCCACCGCCGGCCCGCCCAGCATGGGCAAGGTCTCGGGGGCTGATGCCGGCACGCGCACGGTGGCGTGCGGCCAGTACAAAGGCGACGGCCGTGGCACCTTCGCCATGCATTTCGTGGTGCGTGGCCGCGAGGCCCTGTACGTGGTGACGCGGTTGTGGCGCGGCGCGCCGTTCAATCCCAAGACCATGCCCATCGACGCCGCCGAGTTGCGGGAGTGGAGCGACTACGCCGCCGACATCAATTTGTGCGACAGCCGCGATCCCAACCGGCCGTGCCGGTGAACGAGTGCATTGAAACATTCAGATGGTTCAATGCACCAAGCCCGAGCGGCACTTGAGCTTGGCTTGCGCCGGAGGCGCAGCCGCCAAAGGCAAGCCTAGTTCTCTGACGCATATGAATGCGTCAGAGA
>NZ_JAAIYP010000005.1 GCF_011022235.1 Magnetospirillum aberrantis SpK
ATTGGGATGCGGAGGAAATGGACATGGACAGCAACCTTGTTTGAAAAAAGGGGAAAGGCGGCGGCGGGAGGACGGGGGTTGGCCGTCCGCTGGGGCGGTTTCCCGCCGATCCGCGTTCCGTGACGAAAGGGACGGGGGCGGGCGAACCCGCCCCCGCCTGGGCGAAAAGGATCACTTGATCTTTTTCGCGCCGTGCTCTTCCAGATAGGTCTTGGCGCGCAGGCCGATGTCGGCCGCCTTGACCTGGTACTGCCACCACTGGCCGGCCCACAACGTGGCTTGCTGCCAGTTCTGCTGCTTCGCGAACTCGTCGGCCTTGCCCTTGGCGCTGGCGGCGAAGTTCAACTGGTCGGTGGCGTCGTCCACCAGATCGACCACCGGCTTGAAGTCCTTGTAGTTGGTGGAGGTGATGTAGCCGACCACCTGGTCGATCACCGCCTGGGTGTCCTCACAGGACTTCCACTGCTTGTCGAAGTCGGCCTTGGTGTAGGTCTGGCCTTCCTTGGCCGAGGTCGCGGAAGCGGCCGTCGCCTTGGTTCCCTTGGGCCGCACCATCAGATAGCCCTGCATTTCGAGGTGCAGCGCCGAGCAGAATTCGGTGCAGTAATAGGGATAGACGCCGGGACGGTCGGCGACGATGCGGGCCGACGCGGTCTTGCCCGGTTCCAGCGACAGGTTGATGTTGTGCGCGTTGATGGCGAAGCCGTGGGTTTCGTCCTCGGCGCGTTCGGCGTTGGTCAGATGGAAGATGACTTCGTCGCCTTCCTCGACCTCGACGATCTCGGGGGTGATGTGCGAGCGGATCAGGGTGCCGAACACCTCGACCTTACCCGGCGAGCGGTCGATGCGTTCGCTGCCCGGACGCACCGATTGCGGGTGCTTCTGTTCGGTACGTGAATCGGTGCCATAGGGATAGCGCACCGACGGCTTCAGCTTATCCTGGGAGATGGCCACCACGTAATGCGGCTCGCCCAGGGGCACCGGCATGTCGTAAAGCAGTTCCATCTTGTCGCCGCTGATGTCGATCAACTGGTGGTTCTGCGGATGCAGCGGACCCACCGGGTTGAAGCGGTCGATGGCCAGCTTGTTCAACGCCACCAGATACTTGCCCTTGGGATGGACGCTGTCGCCCTCCATGGTCATCAGGTGGCCGATGTTGTAGTGGATGGAAATCTTGTCGAGCACCTTGCCTTCGCAATAGTCGTACTTGGCGACCATGGAATCCACGTAGAGCGAGGTGTAGGCGACGCAGGGCTTGGAATCGAACTGGGTGTGAAGCGGGCCGAGGCCCAGCGGCACCTGGACGTGCAAGGCGTCCTTCATGTCGATGATCGGGATGCCGTAGGGGTCCTTGCTCGAGAACTTCTTGTCCTTGATGGCGGCCATGATCTTGTCGAAGCTGAACACCGACACCGCGCTGTCCAGCTTGCCGCCGACGATGATGTACTTGCCGTCGGGGCTGACGTCGACGCCGTGCGGGCTCTTGGATTCGGGGATCAGGAAAAGGATGCCTTCCTCGACCGCCGTCTTGATGCTGAGCACGTCGTGGCCGTTGATCTTGGTGGCCTTGCCGGCCTTGACCAGTTCAGCCGCCTTCTTCCAGTTGATGACGTGCAACAGGTCGGTGTCGTTGGCCGAACATCCGGCCTCGAACGGCGGACGGCCGCGCTCGATGCCGCCCACGTAGCGTTCGGTACAGAAGGAATTGTTGAACGACCAGCCGTCCGACGGGCCCTTGCCGGCGTCGGCCAGATCCTGGCTGTAGGGCGGCAGCTCGATCGAGAACGAGTTCTCGGGTTCGATCTTGCCTTTCTCGCGGTTGAACTTCCAATAGGTGATGGCGCCGCGGAACTTGTCGTTGAATTCCTCGAGCGGCGCGTACTTGCCGTCCAGGGGCGCCGGATACTGCGTGGTCTCGATCACGTATTCGGTGTTGGGGGTGACGAAGGCGCCGCCGTGTTCCGAGCGCATGATCGGGTTGACCACGATCTGGGTGGTCTCGAAATCATGAAGGTTGATGACGCCGATGCGCGGGTTGGCCTTGTCGTTGATGAACAGGTACTGGCCGTCGTAATCGCCGTTGGTCTCGGAAATGGCCGGGTGATGGGTGTCACCCCAGGTCAGATCCTTGCCGTCCACCTTGCCCTGGGCCAGCACTTTCTTGGATTCCTCGTCGAAACCGAAGCCTTGCCACGGTTCCGGCGTGAACACCGAGATGTACTTGTAGATGCGCATCGACGGCACGCCGTAGACGATCATCTGACCGGCCTGGCCGCCCGAGGCGAAGGCCAGGAACTCGTCGCGGCCGCCGGTCGGCGTATAGGTCTTGGCCGCCGCCATCAGGTCCTTTTGCGTCAGGTTGCGGCGTTTCATGAGTTGCTCCAGCGTCTCGGCCCCGAACGCCGTCGAGGTGAGCGAGAGGCTCAGAAGCGCGGCCGCTGCCGCCGAGCATTTCAGAAGTAAATTCATCACATAACCCCCTTCGTTAATTGGGGAATACATGCGCCCCACAATGGACAATGACTGTCCGGTGGCGGTTGCATGGGCAACAGCCGGATACGTTCATGTCATTGATGCACGAGGGGAAATGTCACACATGGGCAGGATTTGCTTCCATGACACCTGTCAATTTTCCTTTTTCTTTTTGACGGGGGTCACGTTTTCTGCCGAAGATTTTGTCGTGGGCCAAGGGAGACGCGGCAGCGACGAACCCTGGACCTGGGGTCAAGGGTGAGAACCTCCGCAGAATCTCGTTTCGTCGCTGCCGGCATCCCTCTCCGGGCTTGAACCGCCCCGTGGTCAAGTCCGGCGACCTGGCTTCGGTGAAGTGTACGGAGTCCGTGCCTTGTCGGGCGGCGGTGGGGGACGGCGCCCGTTGGCCATCGTTCGGCAAGCCGGGACAGGGGAAGGTATGTCGCCTGCCGAAGCGATGGCCGGGGGAGGGGACGGGCGCCGCCTTTCTTCCGACCGGAAGCCAAGGAGATCATGGGCGCCGCCGCCGCCCGGAACCATGACAGGTGTCAATATTGGACGTTTTTTGAATCAATGGTCGTGCGGCGGCAGGCGGTCCAGGGTGCCGGCCATGAAGGCCACGACCGCCGCCGCCGGGTCCGTGGCGTCGGTGATCACCGTTTCGACGCCGCGGCGGGTCATGGCGGCGACGAAATTGGCACCGGCGCTGCCGACGATGATGGCGTCCATGCTGTCCAGAGGATGGGGGGCGTCGGCGGACCAGTTGTGGATGGTCTGTTCGGCGGGCAGTTGCAGCCGCCCGATCTGTTCTGGAATCTGGCCGGACTGAGCCTCGTAGACGATGAAGGACCGCGTCTTGCCGGCATGACCGGTGACGGTCAGGAGGTTCTGGCTGGCGACTGCAATACGCATGCGGGGATTCCTTGCGAGATTACGGAAGTTTGTTCCTCTTATTCGGGGTTTCCCTGATGTCGGCCATGATATTTCTTATTTTCCATGAAATTGACGGCCGTCAATGACACTGGGCATTTGCTTCGCCGATCCTGACGTGGACTTTGTTTCTCGGCGGCCTGTCATGAACAAACACCTACGTTTGTCGACGACGTCTCTGTCGGTTCTGGCCGTCGCCCTGGCAGCGGCCTTGGCGACATTGGTGGACGCCGCCCTTCGTTTCGATTCCGAGGCGCTGGCGCGTCGGAACCGGGCGGCATTGGCCGAGACCTTGCAGCTTTCCGACCTCAGCCTGTTCACCGAGGCGCGCTATACCCGCCATCCGGCGCTGGCCGACCTGCATTCGGCGTTCCAGGACCATCCCGCCGCCCTCGATCATTTCCCCTCGGCCGCCTGGATGCCGCCGACCCGCTGGCACGAGAAACAGCCATGAACCATTTTTTCGCCCGTCATCTCTATCTGGTGGACTTCACCGTCGCCTCGCTCGGCCGTCGCCGGGGACGCAATCTCGGGCTGTTTGCGGTCTATGTGCTGTTGGTGTTCGTGCTGGCCTCGGTGTCGCTGATGACCCACGGTTTGCGGCGCGAGGCCCAGGCGATCCTGGAATCCAGCCCGGAAATCGTCGTCCAGCGCATGATCGCCGGCCGCAACGATCCGGTACCGACCGGCGCCGTCGCCGCCATCACCGGCATTCGCGGTGTACGCGCGGTTCAAGGGCGGTTGTGGGGGTATTATTACGACGCCGGCATGCGGGCCAACTACACCCTGATGGTGCCGCCCGACCGTCCGGTGGAATCCGGTGCGGTGGTGATCGGCGGTGGCATCGCCCGGCTGCGCCAGTTGGATACCGGCGACATCGTGCATTTCATGGCTCCCGATGGCCGTATCGTTCGTTTCACCGTGTCGGGCACGCTGGACAGCGCTTCGGAACTGGTCTCGGCCGATCTGGTGTTGATGAACGAAGGCGATTTCCGCGCGTTCTTCGGTTTTCCGGCCGACCGTTTCACCGACGTGGTGGCGTCGGTGCGCAACCCGCGTGAGGTGGGGACGGTGGCGTCCAAGATCGCCCTGGCCTTGCCCGAGGCCCGCGTGGTCACCCGAGCCGACATGCTGCGCACCTACGAAGCCTTGTTCGACTGGCGCGGCGGCATGGTGGCGGTGGTGCTGTCGGGGGCGGTTCTGGCCTTCGTCATCCTGGCCTGGGACAAGGCGGCCGGCCTGTCGGCGGACGAACGGCGCGAGATCGGTGTGCTCAAGGCCATCGGCTGGGAAACCTCGGACGTCATCGCCGTCAAGTTCTGGGAGGGGGCGCTGGTATCGCTGCTCGCCTTTCTGGCCGGCTACGTCTTGGCCTACGGACATGTGTTCTATTTCTCGGGGGCGCTGTTCGAGCCCGCGCTCAAGGGCTGGGCGATCCTTTATCCCCGGTTCCGTCTGGTGCCCGAGATCAACGGCCAGCAGGTGGCCACCATCTTCTTCTTCACCGTGGTGCCCTATACGCTGGCCACCATCTTTCCCATCTGGCGGGCGGCGACCATCGACCCCGACACGGTGATGCGATGACCGATACGGTACTGATCTCGCTCAAGAAGGTCTCGAAAATTCACAACGAGGGCCGGCCCAACGAGGTCCAGGCGGTGGTGGGAATCGACCTGGACATCGCGCGTGGCAAGGTCACCGTGCTGCGCGGGGCCAGCGGTTCGGGCAAGACCACGCTGTTGACGGTGATCGGCTGTCTGGCGCGGCCCAGTTCCGGGCGTGTCGCCCTTGACGGTCGCGACATCTCGGGCATGCCGGAGCGGTTCCTGACCCGCATCCGCCAGGAAACCTTCGGCTTCGTGTTCCAAGGCTTCAACCTGTTGCGCGGCATGAGCGCGCTCGACAACATCATGCTGCCCGCTTATCCCCAGGCGCCGCCGCACCGTTGGCTGCGTCGGCGGGCGCTCGACCTGCTGTCCATGCTGCGGCTGGAACACCGCGCCGACACCCCGGTCGAGATGCTGTCGGGCGGCGAGGCCCAGCGCACCGCCATCGCCCGCGCCCTGGTCAACGACCCGCCGATCCTGATCGCCGACGAGCCCACCGCCAACCTGGACACCGCCTTGACGCGCGAGTTCCTGGGCATCGCCGAGACCCTGAAGGCCCAGGGCAAGACGCTGATCCTGACCAGCCATGACCCCCGCGTGTTCGAGGCCGGCATGGTCGACCATGTGGTCACCTTGCGCGACGGCCGTGTCGAGGAGCGGCGCTGATGCTGTTCCACCCGACGATCATGGCGTTGTTGCTGTGGTCGGCGGCGGCGGTGGCCGGCGTCGCGGTGGCTGCGGCCTATGGCTGGACCATCCTGATGGAATGGAATCCGGCCAGCGGTTCCGCCCGGCAACTGGTGCTCGAACGGCGAACCTATCTGGTTTCGACCCTGATGGCGGTGGTGCTGTGGGGCGAGGTGCTGTCGTTGTGGCTGTTCGTCTATAACGCCGACGCCATGGCGGTGATGTTCGTCGGCGCCATGTGCGCGGTGGGCAGCCTGAACGCCGATCCTTATGGCTTTCCGGCGCTGATCGCCAAGATCGCGCTGTTCTTCCTGGCGGTGGTGTGGCTTCAGGTGAACCGGGCCGACAACCAGGGCTGGGATTATCCGCTGGTGCGGGTGAAATACGCGCTGTTGCTGATCCTGGTGCCGGCGGTGGTGCTGTCTGCCGGATTGCAATACGCCTATTTCTCGGGATTGCGCGCCGACGTCCTGACCTCGTGTTGCAGCAAGCTGTTCGAGGTGGACCGCGAGGGCGTGGGGGCGGACATGTCCTCGCTGGCGCCGATGCCGGCGCTGGTGCTGTTGTATGGCGGGTTGGGGCTGACCCTGCTGCTGTCGGTGTGGACATGGCGGCGGCCGGTGCTGTCGGCCGCCTTGGCGCCGGTGGCGGCGGCGGTGTTCGTGGCGGTGATGGTGTCGGTGGTGTCGGTGGTGTCGACCTATGTCTACGCCCAACCCCAGCACCATTGCCCGTTCTGTCTGTTGAAGCCGGAATACGGCTATGTCGGCTATGCTCTTTACCTGCCGCTGTTCGTCGGCACGGCGCTGGCCGTTTCCTCGTGGCCGGTCCACCACTTCCGTCGCGCCGCCAGCCTGGCCCAGGCGGCACCGGCCATGACGCGGTCCATGGCGTGGGTCGCGGCCGCTTGCTATGTGGCGGTGGCCGTGGTCTGCACCTGGATCATCGCCGCCTCGGAACTCTACTACTTCCGCTAAACCGTCCGTTCGATCAGC
This sequence comes from Magnetospirillum aberrantis SpK, assembly GCF_011022235.1. Taxonomy (GTDB): domain Bacteria; phylum Pseudomonadota; class Alphaproteobacteria; order Rhodospirillales; family Magnetospirillaceae; genus Magnetospirillum; species Magnetospirillum aberrantis. The sequence continues at coordinate 6,692 of NZ_JAAIYP010000005.1, forward strand.
GACAGCACCCGCAACGCCGTGGCGTGTTCGCGCCAGCGGGCGGCGGTTTCCAATGCCGCGACCCGTTCGCGGAGCATGGCGGTCGCCGCGCTGCCATGACGGTCCACCATCTCGCGCGCCGTGCGCTCGATATCTTCGGTGGTGGGGCGTTGTGTTTCGTCGCTTAAAAACGGCAGCAAATTCGATGCCCTCGGATGTGTTATCTATAAACATTCAAAATGCGCAACACGGGATGCTTGGGTCAACCCCCGGATTCTCAGGATATATCAAAGTCAGATGCGTTTAGTTTTGCTGATAAATCCAGGAAAACCGCGCTGTCGGATGCTTTTGTCGGGAAGTCAATAACTTGTTTTCCGTAGAATCACGGTATTCTTGATCTGGCCTGCAAGGTCGTAGATTGCACCGAATCTTCGGTAGCACGATTCACGCGGCCATCTTGGAGCACTTCAAGCTTGGTGGAAGGAGCGTCGCCGGAAGCACGGAAGGAGAGATTGATGACCGGATTGGCAATGCTGTCCAATGCCCTTACCCGCCTTGACGAGGCGGCTCGTCACCTGACGGTCGACCAGGAGGTTCTGGAGAAGCTGCGCTTCCCCAAGGAGACCCTGTCTTCCCGTCTGACCATCCGCATGGACGACGGTTCGCGCCGGTCGTTCGTGGCGTGGCGATGCCGCTATGACGATACGCGCGGTCCCACCAAGGGCGGCATCCGCTTCCATCCCGCCTCGACGGTGGACGAAGTGGCGACGCTGGCGTTCTGGATGACGTTCAAATGCGCGGTGATGAACCTGCCCTATGGTGGCGGCAAGGGCGCGGTCCAGGTGGACCCGCGCGGCCTGTCGCGGACCGAGTTGGAACGGCTGTCGCGCGCCTATGTCCAGGCCTTCGCCAGCATGATCGGCCCCGACCGCGACATTCCGGCGCCCGACGTCTACACCAATTCCATGATCATGGGCTGGATGGCCGACGAATACAGTTCGATGGTTCATCAGCCCAGCCCGGCGGTCATCACCGGCAAGCCCATCCCGCTGGGGGGCTCGTTGGGGCGTGACGACGCCACCGCCCGTGGCGGCTATTACCTGCTCAAGCATCTTGAGACCGAGTTGGGTCTGGCTTCGTCGGCCAAGCGGGTGGTGGTCCAGGGCTTCGGCAACGCCGGTGTCCACATCGCCAACCTGTTGCACGCCGACGGTTACAAGATCGTCGGCATCTCGGATTCGCGCGGTGCCATTCACGCCGCCGACGGTCTTGATCCCCATGCGGTGCTTGAAGCCAAGAACGCCCAGGGTTCGGTCGTCGCCTTCGCCGAGCAGGGGCGTGCCGTCAGTCTGTCGCCCGACGAGTTGCTGTCCATCGATTGCGATGTCCTGGTGCCGGCCGCCCTGGAGGACCAGATCCATTCCGGCAACGCCGACCTGATTCGCGCCAAGGTGCTGTTGGAACTGGCCAACGGTCCGGTCACCAAGGAAGCCGACGCCATCCTTGCCGCCAAGGGGATCGTCGTGCTACCGGACATTCTGGCCAATGCCGGCGGCGTCACCGTCTCTTATTTCGAGTGGGTGCAGAACCGCCAGGGCTATTACTGGACGGTCGAGGAGGTGCACCAGCGTCTCAGGTCGATCATGGAGGCCGAAGGGCGCCATGTTTGGAACATCCAGCAGGAAAAGAAGGTGACCATGCGCACGGCCGCCTATGTCCACGCGTTGCGGCGCCTGTCGGACGCCATCGCGGCCCACGGCACCCAGGATTACTTCAACAACTAAACGTGCGGTCGGCGAGGCGGGGTGCGCCGCCTCGCCGGCGCATGAACGGAGGCGACGGGGTGCGACGGTTCGCGATCGGCGGAAGGATGTTTCCCGTCGCCTTCCTTGCCGTCTATCTGGCGCTGGATTGGGCGACCTTCATCCACCAGGCGCCGGCCATCAACATCACGCCGTGGAACCCGCCGGCGGGGCTCTACATGGCCTTGCTGTTGCTTCGGCCGCGCGGGGCGCTGGCCCCGATCCTGACCTTCGTCGCGCTGATGGCCGGGGACGTGGTGGTGCGCGGAATGCCGGCGCCGTTGCCGGTTCTGGTGGTGGCCAACGTGTTGGTGCTGGGCGCCTATGCGGTCGGTTCCCTGGTCCTTGTCCGGCGTTTCGCCGTCAGTCCCGCGCTCGATCGCCTGTCGGACATGGTCTGGCTGGTGGTGGTGGTGCCGGTGGCGGCGGTGGCGGCGTCGGCCGGTTTCACCATTCCCTATGCGGTGGCCGGTTTTCTGGAATGGAGCGCATTCCCCTCGGTGGCCGTGCAATATTGGGTGGGCGACGTGATCGCCATCCTGACGGTGACACCGTTTCTGCTGTTGCATCGGCGCGGCATGCCGCATGACGGTCCGCGTCGGGGACGGCTTGAGGCGCTGGCTCAGGCGGCGGCGGTGGTGGCGGCCTTGGCGCTGACCTTCAACCCGTTGGTTCCCGATCCGTCGAAAATTCTTTACGTACTGTTTCCGCCCATCATCTGGGTGGCCATGCGCCGTGGCGTGGCGGCGGCCACGGTGGCGGTGCTGGTGACCCAGGTGGGGGTGGTGTTGGGTCTGCTGGCGGTGTCGGGCCATTGGCGCGACCTGACCTATTACCAGGCGGTGATGGTCGCCCTGGCGGCCACCGGCCTGTTGGTGGGGGCGGTGGTCAGCGAGCGGTGGCGGCTCGAGGCGCGGTTGAGCGAGCGCCAGGCCGAACTGGCCCGCGTCGCCCGGCTTAGCCTGATCGGCGAAATGGCGTCCAGTCTGGCGCACGAGTTGAACCAGCCCTTGTTCACCACCATCGGCTACACCCGTTCCAGCCTGCAATTGTTGCTGCGCGGGGGAGAGCGCGATGCCGTGGTCGACCTGATGGAGCGTGCCGCGCGCGAGGCCGAACGCGCCGCCCAGGTGCTGTCCCGCATCCGTGGCTTCCTGCGCCAGGACGGCATGCCGGCGGCGGTCAACCTTGCCGGTGCGGTCGCGGACATGTTGGCGCTGGCCCGTCCCGACGCCAACCGCCATGGCATCGCCGTGGTTGCCGATCTGCCCCAGGATTTGCCGCGGGTGTGGATGGACCGGGTTCAGCTTGATCAGGTTCTGCTCAACCTTCTGCGCAACAGCGTCGATGCCCTGGCGGCGCGGCCGGGCAATGGCGGTGCCGGGGGGGAAATCCGGCTTTCGGCGCGGCCGGTGGACGGAAAGGTCGAAGTGTCGGTGGCCGACAACGGTCCCGGCGTGCCCGAGGACAAGGTCGGCCCCCTGTTCGACCTGTTCTTCACCACCAAGCCGTCGGGCATGGGGTTGGGCCTGCCCATCTGCCGCTCGATCGTCGAGGCTCATGGCGGGCGGCTGTGGCTGGCCGCCAACACCTCGGGCGGCGCCTGTTTCTCCTTCACGGTTCCTGCGGTGGAAAATGTCTGATCCCACAGTGTTCATCGTCGATGACGACGCGGCCGTCCGCCATTGCATGTCGGTGATGTGCGACCTGGCCGGTTTGCGATGCGAAACCTTCGCCGACGCCGAAAGCTTCATGGCCGGCTATCGGCCGAACCGTCCGGGGTGTCTGGTGGTGGATCAGCGCATGCCGGGGATGAGCGGGCTGGAATTGCTGGATTGGATGGGGCGCCAGGACGCTCCCTTGCCGGTGATCGTCATCACCGGCCATGGCGAAGTGCCGGTGGCGGTCACCGCTTTTCGCGGCGGCGCCTGGGATTTTTTGGAAAAGCCCTTCCCCGAAACGTATTTCCTTGAACGTGTGCGCGCCGCCTTCGCCCATGATGCCGAGAGTCGTCAGCGGGCCGGGGAACAAGCCGACGTGTTCGCCCGCTATCGCCGCCTTAGCCGGCGCGAGCGGGCGGTGATGGAACTGCTGGTTCAGGGCCTGGCCAACAAGTTGATCGCCGCCGAGCTGGACATCGGCATCCGCACGGTGGAAAGCCACCGTGCCAACGTGCTGAAGAAGATGGGCGCGCCCAGCCTGTCCGAGCTGACGCGCCTGCATCTCAGGTTGAACGGCAAGGACGTATGATGCCGGTACTGCGAATTTCCGACCAAAGGTCGGGAATTTCTGAAACGAGTATGACGCAGATGGTTCAGGGGCGTGCCATCTCGACCAGCTTGGTCACCACCGCCTGGGCTCCGTCGGCGATCTGGCCGATGGTGGCGTCCAGCATGTAGCACGGCGTGGTCACCACCTTGGCCGCCTTGTCCACCGCCAGTTCGGCGTGGCTGCGCGTCACATGGCGGGCGCCCATGGTTTCCAGGGCGCCGGCGGTGCCGGCGTCGCTGCCGATAGTCAGCTCGACCCCGTCCAGCACGCGGGCCAGGATGGCCGGGGCGATGCACAAGGCACCGATCGGCTTGGATGCCGCGTGCATGGCCCGGATCGCCTTTTCCACATCCGGGTTGACGGTGCAGTTGGGGCCGTCCACGGCAAAGCTGCACAGGTTCTTGGCGGCGCCGAAACCGCCGGGGAACACCAGCGCGTCGAAATCGGCGGCGTCGAACAGGCTGAGCGGCTTGATGGCGCCGCGGGCGATGCGGGCGGCCTCGACCAGCACGTTACGGCTTTCGCCGCTGGGCTGGCCGGTCAGGTGGTTGACCACATGCATCTGGGCGACGTCGGGGGCGAAGCATTGATAGCTGCCGCCCGAACGGTCGATGGCCAACAAGGTCATCACCGCTTCGTGGATTTCGGCGCCGTCATAGACGCCGCAGCCGGACAGCACCACGGCGAAACGGGGCTTGGTCATGGCGGGTGTTTCCTCCGTCCTGGGGTTTGGCCGCCACAATAGCCTGGAAAAGCGTTGTCCACCACCCGCCGGCCTGTTCTAAGCTGGTGGCCGTCGCACCGGAGAAAAGGAAGAGGGCATGGCCGCACAGGGCGCCTATGGACGATTGGAAGCGATCTTCGGCAAAAGCTCGATCCTGGGCGACGCGCTGGCCATGCTGCAATGGGACATGGCGGCGATGATGCCGGAAGGCGGGGCCGAGGCCCGCGCCGACCAGATGGCGTTGCTTCAGACCCTGGCGCACGAGACCGTCACCGCCCCGGAAATCCCCGATCTTCTGGTCCGCGCCGAGGGCGAGGTGGGCGATTCCTGGGAAAAGGCCAATTTGCACGAGATGCGGCGTCAGTGGGTGCATGCGGCGGCCGTGCCCGCCGATCTGGTCGAGGCGTTGGCCAAGGCGGAAAGCACTTGCGAGATGGTGTGGCGCAAGGCCCGTGCCGAGGCCGACTTCGCCCAGGTTCTGCCCAGCCTGCGCACGGTTCTTGCCCTGGTACGCGAGACCGGCCAGGCCAAGGCCGAGGCGCTGGGGGTCGGCATCTACGACGCGCTTTTGGATCAATACGAACCCGATGGCCGCTCGGCGGAAATCGACGTGGTGTTCGCCGATCTTGAAAGCTTCCTTCCCGCTTTCATCGCTCAGGCACTGGAGGCGCAGGCCCGGCGGCCGGCACCGCGTCTGCCGTCCGGTCCCTTCGCCACCGAAAGCCAGCGTCGGTTGGGGCACGAGGTGATGGCGGCGCTGGGCTTCGACTTTCAGCGGGGGCGCCTGGACACCAGTCTGCATCCGTTCTGCGGCGGCACCCCCGACGACACCCGCATCACCACCCGCTACGACGAAGCCGACTTCACCTCGGCGCTGATGGGGGTGATCCACGAGACCGGACACGCGCTTTATGAATTCGGCCTGCCGGGGGGACGCTGGCGCCACCAGCCGGTGGGGCGTGCGCGCGGCATGCAGATGCACGAAAGCCAAAGCCTGATCATGGAGATGCAGGCCTGCCGCTCGCCCGAATTCTGGGCCTGGGCGGCGCCGCGTCTGGCGGCGGCGTTCGGCGGAAAGGGGGACGAATGGTCGGCCGACAACCTGTACCGGCTGGGCCTCAAGGTCGAACGCGGCTTCATCCGCGTCGATGCCGACGAAGTCACCTATCCCGCCCATGTCATCATCCGCTATCGCTTGGAAAAGGCGCTGGTCGAGGGACGGATGGAATTGTCCGACCTGCCTGCCGCCTGGAACGACGGTTATGCCCGGCTGTTGGGCATCACGCCGCCCGACGACCGGCTGGGCTGTCTTCAGGACATTCACTGGTTCGGCGGGTCGTGGGGCTATTTCCCCACCTACACCCTGGGGGCCATGACGGCGGCGCAATTGTTCGACGCCGCCACCCAGGCCGACGGCAACATCCTGCCGGGGATCGGGCGCGGCGATTTCGCGCCGCTGCGCGGCTGGCTGGGTGCCAACGTCCATGCCAAGGGAAGTTCGCTGTCCACCCGCGAATTGCTGGTCCAAGCCACCGGCCGTCCGCTCGACGCCAAGGTGTTCGAAGCCCATCTCAGGCGGCGTTATCTCGCCTGATTCCTTGCCCGATGGCGGCTAGATGGTTAGTGTACCGGCAATTTTGCGCTGGAGTTCTGGTTCCGTGAAGTATGTCAGCACAAGGGGTGCCGCCCCGGTTCTCGATTTCGACGACGTCTTGTTGGCCGGTCTGGCCCGTGACGGTGGCCTTTACGTGCCGGAAAGCTGGCCGACCTTCACCTTGGACCAGATTCGCGCGCTTCGCGGCCTGCCCTATGACCAACTGGCCGCCAAGGTGATGGCGCCGTTCGTCGCCGGCTGCATGAGCGAGGACGAACTGGCCGCCATGGTGGCCGACGCCTACAAGGGGTTCACCCATCCGGCGGTGGCGCCGCTGAAGCAGATCGGCCCCAATCAATGGGTGTGCGAGCTGTTCCACGGCCCGACCTTGGCGTTCAAGGACTACGCCCTGCAACTGGTCGGCCGGTTGTTCGACCATGTGCTGAAGAAGAAGGGGCAGCGGGTGCTGATCGTCGGCGCCACCTCGGGCGACACCGGTTCGGCGGCGATCGAGGCTTGCCGCGATCGTGACGCGGTGGACATCGTCATCCTGCATCCCAAGGGCCGCACCTCGGACGTGCAGCGCCGCCAGATGACCACCATCCTGTCGGCCAATGTCCGCAATCTGGCGGTCGAGGGCACGTTCGACGATTGTCAGGACATGGTCAAGGCGCTGTTCAACGATCATTCCTTCCGTGACGAATTCAACCTGTCGGCGGTCAATTCCATCAACTGGGCCCGTGTCATGGCCCAGGTGGCGTATTACTTCGCCTCGGCCGTTGCCTTGGGCGCGCCCGACGTGTCCGTCAGCTTCAGCGTACCCACCGGCAATTTCGGCAACGTCTTCGCCGGCTACGTGGCGCGGCAGATGGGCCTGCCCATCGACCGGCTGGTGGTGGGGTCGAACACCAACGACATCCTGACCCGTTTCTTCGAAACCGGTCGGATGACCGCTAACGGCGTGGTGCCGACCCTGTCGCCCAGCATGGATATCCAGGTGTCGTCCAATTTCGAGCGCCTGATGTTCGATTACGTCGGGCGCGAGGGCGCGGCGGTGCAAAAGCTGATGGACGAGTTCCGCAAGACCGGCGTGATGAGCATGCCCCAGGGCGCCTTCGCCGCCATGTGCGAGCTGTTCGAAGGCCACCGCTTCGATGACACCGCCACGCTTGGGCTGATGCGCGACATCCAGGCCCGCACCGGCGAAAGCCTGGACCCCCATTCGGCCATCGGGGCCGGTGCCGGACTCAAGGCGATTCTTCGGGCCGACAGCCCCATGGTGGCGTTGGCCACCGCCCATCCGGCCAAGTTCCCCGACGCGGTGGAAAAAGCCACCGGGACGCGGCCGGCGCTTCCGCCCCATCTGGCCGATCTGTTCGACCGGCCCGAGCGTTATGACGTCGTCGCCAACGATCTGGGCGCCGTCCGTGATTACGTATCCGCTTTCGTCAAGGGGCGCCGTTGATGCAAATCCGCGAAACCCGGCTCGCTTCGGGCCTGCGCGTGGTCAGCGATCCCATGGCGACCGTGGAAAGCGCGTCGCTGGGGGTATGGGTGGACGCCGGAACCCGGCATGAACCGCCCGAGATCAACGGCATCTCGCATCTTTTGGAACACATGGCGTTCAAGGGCACCGAACGCCGGACCGCGCGCGACATCGCCGAGGAAATGGACGCGGTCGGCGGTCACCTCAACGCCTATACCGCGCGCGACCACACCGCCTATTACGCCAAGGTGCTGAAGGAAGATTCCGGTCTGGCGCTGGATATCGTCGCCGATATTCTCCAGCACTCGACCCTGGATGCCGAGGAACTGGCCCGCGAACAGGACGTGGTGGTTCAGGAAATCGGCCAGGCCAACGACACTCCAGACGACATCATCTTCGACCATTTCCAGGCCACCGCCTATCCCGCGCAACCGCTGGGCCGCCCGGTGCTGGGAACCGAGGATCTGGTGCGCGGCATGGACCGCGACACCATCCTGTCCTACATGGGGACGCATTATTCGGCGCCGCGCATGGTGCTGGCGGCGGCCGGACGGGTCGACCATGACGCCCTGGTGGCCGAGGCCGAGCGCGCCTTCGCCAAGCTTTCCACCCAACCCGACGTCAAGCCCGAGACGGCGGCCTATGTGGGCGGCGATTACCGCGAAGATCGCGACATCGAACAGGTCAACCTGGTGCTCGGTTTCGACGGCGTGTCCTACGAAGACCCCGACTACTACACCGCGTCGGTGCTTTCCACCCTGTTGGGCGGCGGCATGTCGAGCCGCCTGTTCCAGGAAGTGCGGGAAAAGCGCGGTCTGGTCTATTCCATCTATTCCTTCACCTCGTCCTATGGCGACGGCGGCTTGTTCGGCATCTACGCCGGCACCGGCGAGGACGAAGCGGCGGAACTGGTGCCGGTGATGTGCGACGAGGTGGTCAAGGTGGTGGGCGGCGTCACCGAGGCCGAACTGCACCGCGCCCGTGCCCAGCTCAAGGCGTCGATCCTGATGAGCCTGGAAAGCACGTCGTCGCGCTGCGAACAGGTGGCGCGCCAGATCCTGGTCTATGGCCGGGCCATCCCCACCGCCGAAGTGGTGGCCAAGGTCGAGGCCGTGGACAATGCCGAGATCATGCGCGTCGCCCGCCGCCTGTTCTCGACCACGCCCACCGTGGCGGCCATCGGACCGCTGTCCAAGGTGGAAGGCTATGAGCGCATGGTTGAACGGCTGAAGCTGTAAGACGTGCCTAACGGTGTGGCCCCCTGGCGTCCTCAAGGGACGCCAGGACGAAATCGGCGCGTTGCGCTGTCGTCGTTTTCGGGAGTGT
>NZ_JAAIYP010000006.1 GCF_011022235.1 Magnetospirillum aberrantis SpK
ATGGCGGCAGTGGCCACGATGTGGTCGTACTCGATAACGCTTACGATCAATACTCGATACAACGGATATCGGGTGGAGTCGTTCTACGGCGTGTCGGGCAAACCATCACCGCATTTAACGTAGAGACGCTGCGCTTCACCAACGGACAGGTTTTTCTGGACCGGAATTCCGGTCCCGTGACCGACACAGACGACATCAATGCAGTCGAGGACACTGCCGTCCGCGTTACTGCGGCTACCCTGCTTGCCAATGATCGTGATTTCGAGGGTGACGACTTCTCTATTACTTCGGTCGACAACGCGTTCGGTGGGACGGTTTTGTTGGACGCTGATGGCAACGTGGTGTTCACCCCCGCGCGCGATTTCCATGGTATCGCTACCTTCGACTATACCGTTACCGATTTCCTTGGCGCGGCAACCACGCAGACGGTGTCGGTAGATGTTGCATCGGTGTTCGATCCTTATACGGTTGGCGACACGCGCATTTCCGCCATGCGCGATACTCTGGCCATCGGTCTGTTACCTGTGGGGAATGTCGATGCCGAGGTCCTGACCTATTATGTCGTCACTGCTCCGCAGCACGGGACTCTCAGCCTGACGGAAACGGGTGGCTACCAGTACAAGCCAACCGATGGTTACACCGGCCCCGACAGCTTTTCGTTTCGCGTGGTCAACGCCGAGGGGCGGGCCGAGGAAGGTCTGGTTGCTATAGACGTTGGCAGCCTGCATCTGACACCAGGTGCAGAGCAACGTATCAGTGGCAGCGCGGGCCTGTCTCCGCAGATCGCCCGCCTGCGTGACGGCGGTTATGTCACCGTATGGGTGAACGGTGCGATTACCGGCCAGCGGTACTCTGCCGCCGGAGAACCCGTTGGTCCGTTTTTCTCTGTCACCAGTTCGTTCGCAGCGACAGCCCTCCCCTCTGATTTGCGGGTGGTGGGGCTGAACAATGGCGGCTTCATCGTCATCTGGACCGATCGCATGGTGACCGATGGCAGTGGTTCGGCAATCGTTGCGCGGAGCTTCGGTGCCGATGGGACTGCTGTCGGTGGCTCTGTCGTGCTCAATCAGATCACGAATGGGAACCAAGAATTGCGGGCTATCTCGGCTCTGGCTGACGGTGGTGTGGCAGTATGCTGGGAATCGCCTGATGGCTATGGCTCCGGTGTTTATGCCATGCGGCTTGACGCTAGTGGTAGTCGGATCAGCCAGGAGTATCGCCAAAACGGTCAAACGTCGGGAAGCCAACAAGCGTATGCGGTCGCGGGGCTTAACGACAACAGTTTTGCCTCGGTATGGACGTCGTCCGACGGCATTCATGTCACTCGAACCGATTGGCGTAATAATAGTCGCGAGTTCCGGGTCGCGAACACCACCGCTTGGGACCTTCATCCGCAAATCCGAGCGTTGGGCGGTGGTGGATACGTCGTTGTCTGGGAGCGCCGGGATGAGGTTAGTGGCCAAATCTCTGTTGCCGGCCAGGTATACTCATCGACGGGTACTGAAGTTGGCCCGATGTTCCAGGTGGACAGTGTCATCTTGAATAATCAGCAAGCGCAACTGACTGCGCTGTCTGATGGTGGCTTTGTCGTTTCCTGGGTGGCAAATGACGGCAGTGGCACCGGCATCTTCGCCCGCCGCTTCGCCGCCGACGGAACAGCCACCGGCAGCGAGAGCCGCATCAATGAAACGGCGTTGTCCGATCAGTTCGCGCCGCGATGCGTCGCTTTCGACACCGGTGGTTTTGCCTTGGTGTGGGCTTCTGCTGCCTCTGAGGGCGCAGCCGGGGTGTATTACCGTACTTTCGATGGACAGGGGCAGGCCAACAGTGTCGAACTCCGCCTCAACCCAGGCGCGGACACCCTTCCGTCGACCCTACAGGCAATCCCGCTAGGTGGCGAACGCTTCGCCGTGAGCTGGGAAGGTGCCAACGGCACGTCGATCCGCTTGGTGCAACCTTGGTCTTGGCAGGGGGGGAGCGGTGCGGATTATATTGCTGGCGATGGCAACGACGAGCGACTTTACGGTAACGCTGGCGCAGACGTGCTCGACGGCGGGGCTGGTCGGGATACCCTCGACGGAGGTAGCGGCAATGACACCCTGCGTGGCGGTGACGGTAGCGACACGCTGATTGGTGGCGACGGGCGCGACGTTGCTCTGTTTGCCGGTACCATGGCGGATTACACCATCGAAACCGGTCCTATGGGCACGGTTGTGACCGATACGCGTGGTTTCGGTGGATGCGACTTGCTGACAGGCGTCGAGGTGTTGCGCTTCAGCGATGGAGATGTGGACTTGGTGCCCAACCAAGCGCCCGTCGCCGAGGACAAGACTGTGTCCACGGCCGAGGACGTTCCGGTCTCCATATCCTCAGCCTTTCTGCTTGCTGGGGCGACAGACGTTGATGGAGACATGCTTTCCGTGATGTCGGTGGGGGGGGCTGTCGGCGGTCAGGTCGTTCTGAGCAACGATGGTACGGTCGTTTTCACGCCGGCGGCTGATTTTTGTGGGCCGGCTTCGTTCCAGTATACGGTGGGCGACGGGGCACGCACCGATACACGGACAGTCACCGTTGACGTACAGGCCGTCAATGACGCGCCGCGTGCGGTCGACAAGATGTTTTCCGCCACCGAGGACACGCCCCTCACCATTGTTGTCACCGAACTTTTAGCCGGTGCCGAGGATGCGGACGGCGATATCCTGAGCGTAGTCTTTGTTGGCGAAGCAGTTGGCGGCACGGTAGAGCAGGACGCACAAGGCAACGTTCTTTTTACGCCCTTTCCCGATTTCCACGGCGCAGGATCCTTTATCTACCGGGTGGAGGATGGAAAGGGGGGAGCCGATACGCGCACAGTGTTCGTGAATGTTGCCTCGCTTAACGATCTTCCCGTGGTGGCTTCCAGGCAATTCTCGGTAACGGGGCTTGAGGCTGCGCGGTTCTCCATGGCCGACTTGCTCTCCGGCGCCACCGACGCGGACGGCGACGTGTTGACGGTGACGGCGATCAGCGCTGTCACCGGCGGTACCGCGACGCTGGAGAGCGATGGTAGCGTGACCTTTGTCCCCAACGCCGACTTTCTGGTTCCTGGCAGCTTCGAATACACTGTGTCGGACGGCGTAGGCGGAAGCTGCACGGCAACAGCGCTCGTGGCCCTGGTCAGTAAAAGCTTCTCAACCACGGAGGACGTTGGGCTGGTGGTTGCCGCTGCCGATCTGATCGGTGGAGTGCCGGGTTTCTCGCTCAGCGGGGTAAGTGCCCCCATCGGCGGCAGTGTCGAGATCGACGCCAATGGTGACGTGTGTTTTACGCCGGATGCCGACTTTCATGGCACCGCGAGCTTCCGGTACCACTTTGAGGACGGCACCGGTGCTATCCGTATACGGATGGCCGAGGTTCAGGTACAGGCGGTCAACGATCCGCCACAGACGACCTCGATTGTCCGACAGGGCACGGAAGATCTGCCGCTCAGCTTTGCACTCGCTGACTTCACGACAGCGGTCCAAGATGCGGACGGCGACAGTCTGCAAGCGATCCGTATTGAGACGCTGCCGTCGAACGGTACGCTTCTTCTGGGGGGTGCCGTCTTGTCGGCGGGGCAAGCGATTGTCCGTAGCGCCATCGCCACGCTGGTCTTTGTTCCCGAGCCGGACTTCAACGGCAACGTCTATTTCACTTGGAGCGCCTGGGACGGAACTGACTGGTCGGAGTATCCGGCGCAGGTGGAACTGCGCCTGAGCCCGGTGAACGACGGACCTCCGGTATTGCAGCCTCAAAGCTGGGCAACCGACGAGGATCAGCCGCTGGTGTTGTCGTTCGATCAAATGCTGAGCGGCGCAACTGACCCGGACGGCGACGAGGTGGTTTTGGAATCCGTCCAGAATGCCACTCACGGAGTGGCGACACTGGTTGACGGCGCCGTTGTGTTCACCCCCGATTCGGACTTCCATGGTGTGGCGGGCTTTGACATCACCGTGAACGATGGTCACGGTGGGGTGGCGACCCAACGGGCCACCGTGACTGTGGCTTCGGTGGTCGATCCAGCTACAGCCCTGCCGACACAGGCAACCACTCAGGTTGGCGTTGCCGTTACCGGTATCCTGCCCTTCGCCAATCCTGACGGGGATCTGTTAAGATTCGGCGTGGCCTCCAATCCAGGCCACGGACAGGTCAGTATTGCTACTAACGGTAGCTACACCTATACCCCAGAGGTCGGCTACAGCGGAGGCGACAGCTTTACCTACCGCATTGCCGGGTCGACCGGCCTGCTGTCGGAGGCGACCGTTACGCTCTCTATCGGGGCACGCCGGATTCCTGGTGCCACGGCGGAGATCGCGGACGTCGGCACCCAAGACCAGCATTTCGCACGGCTGAAGAATGGCGATTACGTCCTGGTGTGGTCTGGACCGGATCGTGACAACGGGGGCATTTCCGCTCAGCGTTACTCCCCGGAAGGAGAAACGCTCGGTGCGCGGATCCTGGTCAACACCTACGACATCGACGGGCAGTTGCGGCCTCAAGTCGCACCGCTTGCGGGGGGAGGATTCGTCGTCGGCTGGTCAACTGTGGCGGTCAACGCTCCCGCTGGCCGCGGTGCCTATTGGCAGTGTTTCTCCGCTTCGGGAACGCCGGTGGGAACGGAACAGTACGCCTCGGGCTTCAACACCATCAAGGGAGTGTTGGGACTGGCTGGCGGAGGTTATGTCATCGCTCGCGATGGGCAGGACGCAAGCGGAGAAGGTGTTTACATCCAGTGCTTTGCCACGCCGGATGGCAAAATGGTCGGCGGCCAACTGGTCCATTCCTCCTATACGGCGGGGTCCCAGCGTTTCGCCGGTATGGCGGCTGTGGCTGGTGGCGGCTTCGTGGTGGTCTGGCAATCCTACGGCCAGGACGGCAGCGGCAATGGAGTGTATGCCCGCCGCTTCAATGCGTCTGGCGCAACGGTTGGCAGTGAATTTCGCGTCAATGTGACAGTGGATGGCAATCAGGATGGCGCCATGGTCACTGGGTTGTCGGACGGTGGCTTCGTTGTGACCTGGATTTCGCCGGTCGATGGGCAGTTTGCCGCGTTCGCCCGTCGGTATGATGCATCGGCGACCGCCGTGGGGGGCGAAACCCAGATAGGGATTCTGGGGGGCAACGCCAGCCAGACGGTGCGCACCAAGGCCTTGGCGGACGGCGGTTACGTGGTGGTCTGGAGCGGCAGTACCGAGGCGGGAGACCAGAACGTTTTCGTCAGCGTCTACGATTCAATGGGTTCTTCCCAGGGGGCGGTTGCCCAGGTCAACTCGATTGCCGATGGTGTTCAGGCCGGTCCTCAGGTGGCGGCCTTCACTGATGGCGGCTTCGTCGTAGTCTGGCGCAATGTGGATGTGACCAGTCAGATTACGGTGTGGGCGCGACAATATGACGCGAACGGCAACGCAATGGGCGACGGCGTACAGGTCAACACCTCGCCTGTTGCGACTAACTGCTGGCCCGAAGTCCTGACGCTGGCTGATGGACGCTACGCTGTATCCTGGAGTGATGGCGCCGGTCTGGTTCACAGCCGCACCCTACAGCAACCGGGATGGCAAGGCGGTAGCGGCGACGATCTGATCCAGGGGAACAGCGATTCCGAACGCCTGCGGGGTGAAGGCGGTACCGATATCATCATGGGTGGGGCCGGCAACGACACCCTGTGGGGCGGTAGCGGCGACGACACCCTGATGGGTGGGGCCGGTCGCGATGTTGCGGTCTTTGACGGTTCGATGACGGATTTCGTGGTAGAAGGCGCAGGGGTAACCCGCACCATCCGCGACTTGCGTTCTGGCTGCGACGGTGTCGATACGCTTGTGGACGTCGAGGTGCTGCGCTTTACCGACGGGGATATAGACCTGGAGGAAAACGGTAAGCCAGTCGTGCGAACGGCGACGTTCACCGTGGACGAGGATGGTGCCCTGGCCCTTGCCGCCGACAGCATTCTGAGCCAGGCGTGGGACCCCGATGGCGACGCACTTGTGTTGACCTCGGTGGGCAACGCCCAAGGTGGCACAGTCAGCATGGCGGCAGACGGCACTGTCACTTTCGTGCCGACGTCGAATTTCCACGGTGTGGCGTCGTTTGACTGCTTGGTTTCCGATGGCTGCGGCGGCGCGACGGTGTGCCGGATGACGGTAGATGTGATTCCGGTCAACGACGCGCCGGTCGCGACCTCGCTTGCCTTGGTTGCCACCGAGGACGTTGCGGTCCACTTCACGGCCAACGCCTTGTTGGCGGGGGCGAGCGACTCGGATGGCGACACCCTGGCTGTTGTTGCCGTGGAAAACATTGCCGGCGGGAACGCCGTCCTGACGGTGGATGGCGGTGTTTTGTTTACTCCAACTCCTGACTTCAACGGAGACGGCGGCTTCGACATCTGCATTTCCGATGGGCATGGCGGGGTGACGGTCGCTCATGCTGTGGTGACGGTCGCTCCGGTTAATGACGCCCCCGTGGTCACCGATATCGTCGCGGCGGCGCAAGAGGATATTCCCCTGGTCCTACAGGCCGCAGATATTCTGTCGCAGGCCACTGATGTCGATGGCGACGATTTGACGCTGACGTCCGTCAGCGACGCCATCGGGGGGACGGTGACGTTGGCGAGTGACGGAACAATCACGTTTTTGCCCTCGCCAGACTACACGGGCGTCGCCGGCTTTGACTTCATCGTTTCCGATGGCAAGGGAGGCATGGCTTCTGGCCATGCGCGGATCGACATCGCCGGAATCAATGATGCTCCGATCCCGCAGGACAAAGTGGTTTCCACCCATTTGGACGAAGCCTGCCTCGTCTCCGCGAGCACGTTGTTGCTCGGGGTGGTCGATGCCGATGGTGATTCCCTGTCGGTGACTGGCGTCGTGAATGCGACTGGCGGTACGGCTCAGATGACCGCGGCTGGTGACGTCTTGTTCACGCCTGCCACTGGATACCTAGGGGCGGCTGGCTTCGACTACGTTGTCGATGATGGTCATGGCGGAACTGCGGTTCGGCATGTCGATGTCGCCATCGTCACTTTGGCGGCCGATGACGGATCGGCGGTGACGCAGCGGGAAAACGTTCTGAACGGCATTTTGCCGGTTCTTAATCCCGATGGTGTCAGCCTGTCCTATGGTGTGGTTACCGGGCCGGCCCACGGCACGGTGACGCTGGGCGCCAACGGCAGCTATGTGTATACGCCAGCGGCCGGCTTCACTGGCCAGGATTGCTTCACTTATAGTATCTCCACCGGTGGGCCCGCCGAGGGGGACAACGGTGTTGTGACGATTTCCGTCGGGGCACGGTCGCTGGTTGCCTCCACCGACGAAACGCGGGTCAACACATACAGTGCCGGCGATCAATTGGCACCAATCATTACGCGTTTGGCGGACGGATCCTTTGTCGTTGCCTGGATTTCCAACGACCAGGATGGCAGTGGCAGCGGTGTTTACGCCCAACTCTACTCTCCTGCGGGCATTCGCCAGGGGGGGGAATTCCGCATCAACACCTACACCACCAACAACCAGAACCTCTCGATGGTACGGCTGCTGGCAAACGGTAATTTTGTCGTGAGTTGGACATCCTATAAGCAGGACGGAAGCGGTTACGGAAGCTATGCTCAGGTGTTCACCCAGGATGGACAAAAAGTTGGTCGTGAGTTCCGCATAAATACCTATACCGCTAATGATCAATACGTTGCCGACATACAGGCGCTACCGAATGGAAATTTTGTTGTTGTTTGGGATTCTCCTGGTCAGGATGGCAGCAGCAATGGCTTGTATAGTGCGATATTCTCGTCAACGGGCTCGTCCGTGGTCGGTGAAACGCCGGTCAATACGACCACGTTCAGTGCACAATCGGGACCATCCATCGCAGTTCTGTCTGATGGTTCTTTCGTCATTGCATGGGGTTCCGCCAGCCAGGACAATGGTACCAATGGTCTCTACGCTCAACGTTACGGCGTGTCCGGGCAAAAACTGGGCGGCGAATTCAGACTGAACACGACCTCGTCGGGAAGCCAGAATTTTGTCAAGCTTCTTAAGCTGGACGATGGTGGCTTTCTTGCCACTTGGCGAACCGACGTTCCGGGCAATTGGCTGATTGGGCAAAAATTCAACGCAGCCGGAGAAATGGTGGATGGGGAGTTTCGCATTGACAACGGTGGCAGTGGCGTCAAGCAAACATCCTCTCTGAACCGACTCGCTGATGGTAATATTCTGATTGTGTGGCTAAGTTATGGTCAAGATGGGGATAATTACGGGGTGTTCGCCCGTCTTTATGATCCGTCTTTGAACGCCATATCCGATGAATTTCAAGTCAACTCCACGACAGCCTCTTCGCAGAATGTCCCAAATGTAGCGATATTTTCTGATGGTGGCTTCGCCATCGTATGGCGATCGTATCTTCAGGATGGCTCGGCTTCTGGGGTGTATGGGCAACGCTTTGATGCGACCGGGCAGCGCGTCGATGGTGAATTCCGTATCAACCAGACTACGGAAGGGGACCAAAACTCTCCTGTGGCTCTTGCCTTGGATGAAGGCCGTTACGTCGTGTGCTGGCAGGACAACCTCCAGGATGCCAACAGCTACGGCGTTTACATGCGCATCATCGCGGACGCCGGATGGGAAGGTGGTGACGGAGATGACATTGTCACAGGCACCGTGGCCTCCGAGAAAATTCTGGGATGGGGCGGCAATGATACGCTCGATGGTGGGGCCGGCAACGACACCCTGATTGGTGGCGATGGTCAGGATACCTACCTATTCCAACGGGAATATGGAGCCGATGTCGTCAATAACCGCGGCCAAGCAGTCGATGGGGATGTCATTCGTTTTGGTTCGGACGTGGCGGCGGACCAGTTATGGTTCCGCCATGTCGGTGACGATCTGGAGATATCGATCATCGGAGGAACCGACCGCGTGTTGGTTAGCGGCTGGTATGAGGAAGCGAGTAACCACGTCGGCAGCTTCGCTTTGAGCGACGGGAATATCCTGATGGATGCGGATGTCGAGAATTTGGTCACCGCCATGGCGGCGTTCGCACCACCGACGGCCGGACAAATTCAGCTTACGGCTGATCAACACCAGCAACTAGACAATGTGATCGCCGCAAACTGGAAGTGAGGTGGCTCTGACCAGAGCGCATGATCTGTTCGTCCTCGCGGTACCGGAATC
>NZ_JAAIYP010000007.1 GCF_011022235.1 Magnetospirillum aberrantis SpK
GTATCGTCGCCGGCCCCGCCCTCCAAGGTGTCGTCACCATCACCACCGGTCAGCATATTTGCCTGCGCGTTGCCGCGCAGGATATCGGCGAAATCAGAGCCAACGACATTTTCGATGTTCGACAGAAAATCCCGTTCCGCTTCACCGCCATAGCCACGGCCGCTACCAAGATCGACGACGACCCCTTGTCCGGAATGGCTGTAAACCGCGGAATCGATACCGTCACCTCCCTCCAACGCCTCGGCGTAGCCACCGTTCTCGCCACCTTCGAGGGCATCGTTTCCGCCTCCACCGACGAGCACATCACCACCGCCACCGCCAACCAGCGTGTTGTCTCCGCCGTCACCTTTAAGGGTGTCACGGAAAGCTGTGCCGACAACGTTCTCGACGTTACTGACGCTTTGAGGCATGGACCAGGAGCTTCCGTCGGGTCCCGAGCCGGCTATGCTGCCGGAACCGGTCGACAGGTCGACCGACACGCCGCCGCCCGAATCGCCAAATGTCAGGGTGTCGTTGCCAGCGCCTCCATCAACGCTAGCGGCATAGCCCCACCAACCAAACAGGTCGTCCCGGTATCCCGTTCGATAGCCACCACTGAGGACATCGTTCCCGCCCCCACCAATCAGCGTGCTCGCTCCGAACAGGTAATAACCGGTACCATTAGGGGCCGTCAGGACCAAATTCAAATGGTTGATCAAGTCTGAATAGTCGCTGATGACGGCGGTATGGACAGAACCATCCTGTTCACGGAACTGAATCGTGGGCCGGTTGGCCGTACCGTCGAAATAATTGACGATGGTCGCCCGTTCGCCGGATGAATTATCCACCAGAATAAGGTCATTTTGGCATGCGCTGATGGCCACGTCACCGACATGGCCGTTAACAGTCCACATGACCACATCAGAACTGTCGGCGTAGATAAGGTCCGAGCCGCTGTTGGTACCGACGCTAAAGGTGTCGCTGCCGCCACCGCCGGTCAGGATATCGTCACCGGCACCACCGATCAGCGTATCGTTGCCGCCATCGCCCCAGATTCGATCATTGGAACTTGAACCGTAAAGGATGTCGTTGCCGTTGCCGCCGTAGAGGTCGGCCTTGTTGATACTGCCGAGCGACAGCACATCCGAACCTTGACCACCGACCAGCGTCTCGACGTTGATCGCACGGTCGAGATTGAAGACCACGCCGCTATTGTCACCGATCAGAACGGTATCCGAACCAGTGCCGCCATCGATCACCGTATCGACTGTATCGACGACCAAGGTGTCATCTCCGGCACCACCCAGCAGTTCATCTGCCCCGCCATTGCCGATCAATGTGTCGTTGCCGTAGGAGCCAAAAATCCAGTTATCCGAGCTATTGCCGTAGCCGGTAAAATTCAGGTAGCCGATATACTGTAGAGCTTCGAAATTTGCCAAGAGGGTGTAATTTGTGATCGATGTGCGCACGAGGTCACGGCCCTCGCCAGCACTTTCAATAATCACATCACCGGGAGCGTTGACGAGGTAAACGTCGTCACCGGCACCGCCCATCATGGTGTCGCTGCCGAGGCCGCCGTCAAGCAAGTCGTCGCCTGCGCCACCATATAAACGGTCGTCACCATCCCCACCGTCAAGCGTGTCGCCGCCATCCCCGCCATCTAGCTGGTCTGCGCCCTGGCCTCCATAAAGCGTGTCGACGCCGGTCCCACCGACCATGTGATTGTCGAGCGCATTTCCTGTTCCCACAAAGGGATCGGCACCCAGATGCACAAGGGCTTCGAAATCAGCTCCCAGCGTGAACGTTGCGGTACTGGCATAGACGGTGTCGTAGCCCCCACCAGCGTTTTCAGAGATGCAATCTCCAACAGAATCTACGTAATAGACATCATTGCCGGATCCACCGATCATCGTGTCGTTGCCGCCGCGACCGTCTAAGACGTCCGCACCAGCGCCGCCTTGGATCAAGTTCGCACGGGCGTTACCTGTACCACTGAAGGACGAGGAACCGACATAGATCAGGTTCTCAACCTCATCGCCCAAAATGTAGGATTGCAGGCTCGTGCGAACGCTATCTCGGCCACCACCATATTCCTCGACGACCACGTCGTCGGCGTTGTCCACCATGTAGACATCGTCGCCGACGCCTCCCACCATTCGGTCGGCTCCCGCACCACCGTCCAGGGTGTCGTTTCCGGCACCACCGAGGAGAGTATTGGTCTCGGCGTTGCCGGTTCCAACAAAATCCCCGGCACCTTCATGCACGAGCATTTCAATGCCCGCCCCGAGCGTATAGCTGGTGGTCAAAGCCCGTACGGTATCGAACCCCTGTCCTACGGTTTCAACAACCACGTCACCGGCGTCATCGACAACAAAGATGTCGTCACCCGCACCACCGCTCATCGTGTCGGCACCGGCACCGCCATCCAGGAAGTCGTTGCCACCGCCACCATTGAGAAAATCATTGCCGGCACCGCCGACCATTGTGTTCGCGCTGGCGTTGCCGATGCCGGAGAACGCGTCTAAACCCTGGTAGACGATGTCCTCAACCTCCGCCGCCAGTGTATAGGCAGCCAGCGACGTGATCACCGTGTCGTGACCACCATCGGCAATTTCCACCAAGATATCGCCCACGTGGTCCACATGGTAAACGTCATCGCCGCTGCCGCCCGCAAGCGTGTCAGCCCCCAAACCACCGTCCAGGATGTCTGCACCAGCCCCACCGTAGAGGGTATCGGTCACAGCACCGCCTGTGATGACATTGTCGGAATCGTTCCCGGTTCCGATAAAAGCGCCAGAACCGACAAAGCGGAGGTTTTCTATCTCCTCACCGAGCGTGTAGGTTGCCGCGGATGTTTGTACGGTGTCGATGCCCCCATCCGCCTGCTCGACCAGTTGATCACCGCTATCATCGACCAAATACAAGTCGTTTCCGGTACCACCGATCAGAATGTCGGCTCCAGCATCGCCGTCTAGGGTGTCGTCACCAGCCCCGCCATCCAGCGTATCGGCACCGGTTCCACCGACCAACCAGTTGTCCAACGCATTGCCCACCCCGACGAAAGTGCCGGTTCCGGTGAATTTTACGTTCTCAATCTGGTCCGCAAGGCCAAAGGCCTGAAGCGACGTCTCCACCATGTCGATGCCACCGTTGGCATCTTCGACAACCCAATCCCCCACGTCATCGACACGGTAAAGGTCATTTCCGGCACCACCAACCATGACGTCCGCACCAGTGCCGCCATCGAGGACGTCATCGCCGGAACCACCCACCAGCGTATTGTCCTTGGCGTTGCCGAGTCCGGTGAAATTGGTGCTGCCATCGTGCGCCAGGTTTTCGAAGGCATTCCCCAACTGGTACGACGCAAGGGAGGTGACGATGGTATCCTCACCGTCCTCCTCGGCGCTCTCCACCAACACGTCGTCCACCTGATCGACCACGTACGTATCGTTGCCGACACCGCCGGTCAGGGTGTCCGCCCCCTGACCGCCATCAAGCGTGTCATCACCAAGGCCACCATCAAGCGTGTCGCCGCTGGCACCGCCAATGATGACGTTGGCTGCATCGGTGCCTGTACCGATGAAGGCGCCCTGCCCGGTGAAGATCAGGTCCTCAACCTGGCCACCGAGCGTGAAGGTGTTGAGAGTGGTGACGATGGTGTCCTCACCTTCACCAACGGCTTCAATCACCACGTCAGAGGCGGAATCCACCATGTAGGTGTCATCCCCCGTCCCACCCGCAAGCGTATCGACCCCAACGCCGCCATCAAGCGTGTCATCGCCCCCCAAGCCTGTCAGGAAGTCGTTCCCCGTCCCCCCCGTGATCAGGTTGTCGCCATCATTGCCGATACCGGCGAAATCTCCGTCACCGACGAATTGCAGATTTTCCACATTAGCGGTCAACGTATAACCGGCCAGCACGGTTTGCACCCGGTCACGGCCTTCCCCCACCGCCTCAATGACAGTGTCCCCTTCTCCCACGAGGAAGGTGTCATCGCCGTCGCCACCGCGCAGCGTATCTGCGCCCGCGCCGCCGTCGAGCGTGTCGTCATCGGCGCCACCATCAAGATAATCCGCGCCCGCACCGCCGATCAGGGTGTCCGCCCCGGCACGGCCGTAAATAGCCGCACTGACCGTGACCCCTGCACTCAGCACATCCGTGCCCGCGCTGCCCAGAGCCATTTCCACGTTGGCTGCGCCCAGATCGAAAACCATGCCGCGGTCATCCTCGATGACGACCACGTCCTGCCCGTCGCCGCCGTCCACCAGCGTGTCGTCCTTGTCGATCACCAGTGTGTCGTCACCAGCCCCCCCCCCTCAGGACGTCGGCACCATCTGCACCGTCCAGAATGTCGTTGCCGCCCCCCCCGAGCAGAGTGTCGTTTCCGTCGCCACCATCCAGGCGGTCGTCGCCACCATTACCGGTCAGAGTGTCGTCGCCCCCTTCGCCGACCATGAGCACAGCATCGGAACCAGAGGTGAAGAGCACATCGTCTCCGACACTCCCTTGAGCCTCTTCCACATGAATGGCGGCAAGGTCTAACGAGACTCCGGCCTCGCCATCCACCACCAGGGTATCGTGACCATCGCCACCGTCGATGTTGGCTTGCGAATCGTCGGCGTCCACCACCAACAAGTCGTTCCCGGCACCACCACGGATGGTGTCGCTGCCAGCGCCGCCGACCAGCCAGTCGTTGCCTGCGGCACCGATGACGCTGTCGTTGCCGTCATGGCCGCTGATCATCACGTCGCCGGTACCGGCCGCCATCAACTGGTCGCCCATCACGCTGCCCGAAACATAGCGTGCGGTGTCGGCGGAGAAGGTAAGAACCTGCGGGGTGCTCGCGGTGGCAAAGGTAATGGACTCGCCGGAATCCAGGCTGATCTGTTGCCAGTTGGTCGCCACCGTCGAAATTTTCAGTCCGCGCTCGCTGGTTTCCAAAAAGACGTCGCCGACAAGACCATAGGAACTGTCCGCCCACTGGAAACGGCCAGTGCTGAGGACTTGGTTGCCTGTGCCCAGATCAGTGTTGAGCGAGGAAGAAATCTCGATGCCGACAATGCCAAGATTGACCAGGGTTTTCAGTTCCCCAATGTCGGTAACACCGTCCTGGTCGAGATCCTGCCAGATACGTACACTGTCAAAGGCAGCATCCTGCCAATTGAAAATGCCGTCATGGTTGCTGTCCACCGTCGCCAGGGCGGTGAAACCCGTCTTGGCGTTGGGATCCATGTATTGCGAGAACATTTCGGAGACGTCGTTGATAGCGCCGTCCC
Source organism: Magnetospirillum aberrantis SpK (assembly GCF_011022235.1). Lineage (GTDB taxonomy): Bacteria > Pseudomonadota > Alphaproteobacteria > Rhodospirillales > Magnetospirillaceae > Magnetospirillum > Magnetospirillum aberrantis. Next base: position 5,256 of record NZ_JAAIYP010000007.1, read on the forward strand.
CATTGCGGTCATAGACCAGGAAGCCGTCTTCCGCCGCCACCCAGCCGGTACGCCGCACGAAACCCTGCATGGTGGTGTCAAACGCCACCTTGGACTCCGCCAAGGACACCAAATCCAACGTGCCGTTGCGGTTCAGGTCCAGCACCAGCGGATCAACGCCCTGGAGAGGGTTGGCGGCATACCAGGCTTCCAGGTAAGAGCGTCGGGTGACGGTGTCGAAGCTGGTGGCCTGATCGAGCTTAAGCGCGGTCGCCTGCTGCTGGATTTGTGACCATTTCGCCTGTAGCGCGGGATCGTTGGCGTCGGCCAGCGCCCGCAGGAACAGGGCCGGGTTGTCCTTGTAAAGCGACCACTGTGACGCGGTCTCCAGATCGGCCTGCAATTGGGCAACCGTGGTCGCGGTGCTGTGCAGCAACGCTCGCTTCATGTAAATGTCGCCGCCTTCGATTTGCAGCGTCCGGACCAAACGCAATACGACTGCCGCCACAGCGGCCTGAGCATCCGTGGTCGTTATATCCGTGACATAATTCGTCGAATAATAGCCGAGCGAGGCACGCAAATTGTCATAGACATTGGCAATCCGCCCCCCCATGGCATCAAGGATGCCATTCAAGATGTCGCAGGCGGATTGTGCGATCTGACGCGCAGTGTCGACGCTGCCGCCATTGCCGGCCGACGCCCCCATGATGGCGAACCGCTCGTTGGTGACATCGATGTTGGCCTGGGCGAACGGCGGCGGCGGCGGGGCAGGGGCTTTCTTTTTCTTGCCGAAAAGACTGCCGAGAGCTTGCCCAACAAAAGAGCCAATGGCGGCACCAAGGCCTGGGATTTGGATGGCAATCTGGCCAATGGTTGCACCGACGGCACTGGTTATGGCGGTGATCTGCGGGTCGCCGTGGAAAAGCTCGGACCCCAACTTGTTGCCGATAAACGAGCCGCCGAAATTCAGCGCGCCGTTCTCTAAAGCACTGGATAACCCGAAAGGTTGTACATTATCAGTGTTAGGCGGAATCAAGTTCCCCCCAATACCAGTCATCGGATCCCAGCCGCGAGCCATATTGGCGGAAATATATGAGGCAAGGCTTCCCAGAACCACGCCACCAGCCAGTCCGCCAGCCGTGGAGCCCAGTTTCGAGTCCAGGCCAATGGTCTTGAACAATTGACCGCCTAGTTGACCGCCAAGATAGCCCCCAACGGCATTACCCGAGGCACCCTCGAACGATCCCCCCGCCCCCTGGTAATTGGGATTCCCCTCACCGCCTAACAGCTTGCTAATGGCTTCACCGAGGTATTCACCAGACGCTGAACCAAGAGATTGTGTAAAGAGACCAAGAACAAGGTGATCGCCCGCGACCAAGCTCCCCAGCTTACTACCCAACGTCGAGCCGACTGCACCTGGACCATAACTTGAGAGCCTCTCAAGGGTAGTTATCGGTCGTTTTGCAGCTACAGCTACAGCCTCCTGCTCAGACAAGCTCAGATCAGCGACAAGAACACCGTCATCCCGCAAATAACCAACAACGCAACCGTCATCCGACAATACAATATTACGATCGCCATCATTATACATTTTCAAGTGAGAAACTTCACGGAGTTCAGCGTCTCCCGAATAAATGTCCTTTCCTTCCCCCCCCTCTATCACAAAAGAATAAACGCCGTTCGAACCAACAGAAATCTCCGTGCTCGAACCATCATCGACGAATGACAGTCTAGTAACAAGATTTGTTCCAACGAACCCAACCCCCCCTTGAACACCATAATCAACAAAAAAACCAGACGAACCATTGTATGTCATAACACTTGCGTATGCGATTTCGTCGCCATTTACGTACTCTATAAATACATTAGCCTTTGAATCGTTTGGCCAATCATTCCACGCACCACCTGTACCAGAAGGAGCATATGAAAGATTCTCAACTTTTACTTCTGGCCGAACGTCATATGGGACAACACTGCCACCCTTATCGACAACATAGTAACCATCCGGGTCTTTAACGTAAGTCCCTATGGTGGGACCAAGCACGACCCGGTCCCCAGGCTTAATGCCGGGAGCAGAAACGGAATTTAGAAAGTCAATAGCATCACTTTCCACCTTCCATTCGAATTTAACAAAGCTAGAAATTGCATCAAGAGCATACGTGATGAGTGGATATTTGTCAGGAGGAGGAACATTTATGCCCTCATAATAAATTTGGTTTATAGCTCTCCTTTTCTGAGAATCCGTCAAACGTTGATCATTTTCTATCTGCCTGCGCCTACCCCAGTAAACTTCATATTCATCAACCTGATTTCGCTGCCAAGGTCCTAAACGGTTATAGAGACCAACCAATGTAACAACATTATTCAATACACTCTCTTCCAGCAAAACTGAGAGATTATTCTGAAATCCTGGAACATCATCTACAGTAATGCCAATGGGTAGGCCAATATTTTCTTTTCCAATTTGGCGAAGAGCTCCGCGAGCCAGTGTATTACTGTTCTGCGCAGCATGATACGGTATTCCTTCAGATCTTTTATAAAAATCAGAAACCGCATTCCACTCCACCTTAGCCGCATCACCTCTAGATATTTCAATACTATACGAATCGCTACCAGGTAAATATTGCCCAGCGTCAGCGGTATGCTCCGCCTCATCAACCTCAACCTTCATTTTAATTTCGCCAGAAACACCACCTAGCAAATCAATAGAATCCGGCCCACCGCGAGCGATATATTTTGTGTCGTCAACATCTGTAAAAACAAAAAAACAATGCCCATAGCTACCACTCTCTATTTTAGATACAAACATCTCAAGCTTTGAGGTTCCCATAGCTTACACCCCTTATCATAAAAACCCGTACGAAACGCGGACATTAACGCCAGATAGAGTGCCAAGATCATAGAAAGAATCAAAGAAGACGACTATTCTACCAATAAACAAAGAAAAGCACGATGAACATCTAGTAATAATAACCCTGCACAACGTCTCTCTGTGATGCATAATTTTGCATTCGGCGCTTATCTTAAATTGATCAATATCGCGACCAGAGCCATACTTACTCAAAATACTTTTTACAACAAAATCGTTGTAAACATGAGCGGGTTGCCCGACCTTAATTGCCGAAGCAATATCTTCTTTCAGAGAGAGCTCATCAACACGGGCAGATATTCCAAAGAATTTTGATATTAAATAGTCTTCAATATAAATTCCGTCATTAATTTCTCTAGAAAATGACGCATGTGGAATAAAAATAACAAAATGAAACGACAAAAAATGCAACAGCAGCACAATATTTCGCGCCAACCGCCTTGCCGGTATATTCATATTATACCCCCAAAAAAATCATGAATTAAAACCTATTGCACTGATCCATTCAGATGGTACAGCGAGCATTTGAATGGATCAGTGCACAATTCGTTGATTTTGTGGGCCGATTTACCAGACAGAAGGTTCATGTCCATGAACCTTCTGTCTGGATCGGACCACTATGATATTTGGCCGCACACCGCCAAACACCGTCTTGGTCAGATCCGCAACAATCTCTTCCAACGCGGACGCCTGTGCGAAAGGGGCAACGGTTTCAATAACCCAGGGGCGGTCGCCTGACTTCCAGTCGGTCGGCTTGAGGCGAGGCGTGCCAGCCAGCAAACGGGCCTCCACCTCCTCGCTCAGGAACCCCCAACTGACATAGGCGATGGGTTGGTTGTCCCGGTGATAAAGTCGCGCCTGTCCCAGTTGCAGCGGCGGCAACACCAGCCAGTCGAGGTCAGCCATGAACAGATGGCGGTGAGCAGGCGAGCGCCCCATCAGCCACGCCACGGCCCCCAGGGTGGTGAAGACCTGAGCAGAGTCTGGAACGGCTGGCCGCGGAATCTCACCGTCAGTCACACCCGCCTGGGCAGGCTTGTCGGCGTTGCCCTTGGGCTTGGAACGGGCGCTTTTTTGCTCGGACACCAAAGACTCCTTCAGAAGGATTGCGCACAAACAACTTTTAGGGGGGCAACCACGGAATCACGGCGACGTACTTTCTCCCTCCCAAAAGGCGAGCATTGTTCCTATTGGTTGCGAATTCTAAAAGATGCAGCATAGCTGGAAAATTTCCCTAAAAGCATATACACCTCATGCTAACACGGTCAACAATGCATACACTTATTGGGGGATTCGCGGGAATGGCTATGCGGTGCCTCTATTCCCGGCCCCATCTTGTACGGAGAAAGCCCGTTAGGGAGCCATGACCACAACCAAACCAGAACCGCTCCCCGCGCGCGAAACCGATCCCGGCCTCGCCTGCCTCTCCCTGCTTGCCAAATACTTCGAAAAGCCCGGCGATTACGAGCAACTGCGCCACCGCCACGGCGATCCGACCCACACCGCCGACGACATCGCCCTGGTGCGCTATGCCAAGGAACTGGGCTTCAAGGCGTCGGCCATCGACAGCGAATGGGACCGGCTTTCCCGCACGCCGCTGCCGTGTCTAGCGCGGCACAAGGACGGTGGCTGGTTCATCCTGGCCAAGGTGGCTGACGACCAAGTGCTGATCCAGGACCCGCGTGTCGGCCGTCCGGAACAATTGTCGCGCGAAGACTTCGAAGCGCGTTGGGACGGCCGTCTGGTGCTGGTGGCGACCCGCGCCCAACTGGCGGCGCTGGGAGCCAAGTTCGACCTGACGTGGTTCATTCCGGCGGTGGTCAAGTACCGCCGGCTGTTCGGCGAGGTGCTGATCGCCAGTTTCTTCCTGCAATTGTTCGGGCTGGTGTCGCCGCTGTTCTTTCAGGTCATCACCGACAAGGTGCTGGTGCACCGGGCGCTGACCTCGCTGGACGTCTTGGTGTTCGCGCTGATCGCCGTCAGCCTGTTCGAGGTGCTGCTGGGCTATTTGCGCACCTACATCTTCAGCCACACCACCAACCGCGTCGATGTGGAACTGGGGGCGCGGCTGTTCCGCCATCTGATGGCCCTGCCCATCGCCTATCACGGCGCCCGGCAGGTGGGGCACACGGTGGCGCGGGTGCGCGAGCTTGAGAACATCCGTTCCTTCCTGACCGGCTCGGCGCTGACCCTGGTGATGGATCTGCTGTTCACCGTGGTGTTCTTCGCGGTGATGTTCTGGTACGCGCCAATCCTGGCGTGGATCGTGGTCGGCTCGCTGCCGTTCTATGTGGCGCTGTCGGTGGCGGCGACGCCGGTGCTGAAGGCGCTGACCGAGGAAAAATTCAAGCGCGGCGCCGAGAACCAGGCCCTGCTGGTCGAGGCGTGCAGCGGCGTCGAGACGGTCAAGGCGCTGGCGGTGGAACCGCAGATGCAGCGCAAATGGGAAGAACAACTGGCCGCCTATGTGCAAATCGCCTTCAAGGCCACCAATTTCGGCGCGATGGCCAGCCAGGGGGTGCAGACCATCCAGAAGGTCAGCATGGCGCTGACCCTGTGGTTCGGCGCGGCGCTGGTGATGAACGGAGAGTTGACCATCGGCGGGCTGGTGGCCTTCAACATGCTGGCCGGGCGGGTGTCCCAGCCCATTCTGCGTCTGGCCCAGTTGTGGCAGGATTTCCAACAGGTGCGCATCAGCGTCGACCGGCTGGGCGACATCCTCAACACCAAGCCGGAACCGGCAGCCCAGGCCCGCGCCGCCATGCCCGCCATCAAGGGCGCGGTGGAGTTCAAGGAGGTGGTGTTCCGCTATCGCCCCGACCGGGCGCCGGTGCTGAAAAGCGTGTCGCTGGCGGTGCCGCAGGGACAGGTGGTGGGCATCGTCGGGCCGTCGGGCTCGGGCAAGTCGACCCTGACCAAGTTGGTGCAGCGGCTTTACCTGCCGGAATCCGGCCGGGTGCTGATCGACAATCTGGACATCGCCAACGCCGAAGGACGCCTTCATAGCCGTGACCGGCGAAATCATCGCCAAGGCCGAAGAGTTCGACCCAGGCGGCGAGGCTGGCAAGAAGCTGGTGGAAACGGCAAAGGATGTGGGGAAAGTCCTGCTGCGCCACGGCACCTCGGCGCTCGTGCGCTTCGCCACCGCCGGTGCCCTGGACGGCAATTCTCTGGTGGCATTCGGCGAGGACACCGTCGATGCCGTCTCGGACAAGGCTGGCGACGTTGTTGGTGATCTGATCGCAAAGCAGTTGGAGAGCCGCCGCGACGAGCGCAAGGTCATGGCAGGATCCCCCCGCCGCCCTGGAGGCCGTGATCCCGGGTCGTTCGACCCGCCGGGCACCTTTCCCATGCCGAAGCCCCAGCCACCATCCAATGGTTCCAACCTGCCCGGCGGCGAACTGACGCAGCAACAGCAATTGGAGGCGCTGATCCGCATCATGAACGGCGGTAAGACGCCCGAGGCGGTCGCACAGAGGAACTTTTGGAACTGTCCAAAAAACTTGCCGCCCAAGACCCGGCAACGATGACCCCTGGGCAATTGGAACAGTGGCGCCGTGACATGACCAACATGCGGGAATTCCTGCGCCTCCCCAATACGGACGATGAAGGGTGGAACCGGCCGCGAGGACCGAAGGAGGGAGAACGGCCGCAAGTCCCTGTAGGGGAGCCGAGGCAGCCTCCGGTCGAGGGGGCGCCTCTCTCGGAGAAAACCAAGGCAGGGGAAGCATTCGAGGCTCTTGATAAATGGTTCAAGGATTTGAAGAATTCCCCCCCATTCTCGGAAACCCCACCGCTTGACCCGCCTCCTCCGAGCGGTCCTTCGCCGCTGCCCACCGGCCGCCGCCGACCTGTCCCGCGATTGCGGCCACGGCGGCGTTGAACCGCAGGAGCCTGCGGCTTGCCCGCAGGCTCCTTTCACCTACAATGGCCCCATGAAGCCTATCGACTGGATGGCCCTTATTGCCATCGCGGCTTATGCCGTTCTTCGCTTTTTCGTTTGGAGTCCTTCCGCCGAACGCATCGCGGAAGCGGATGCGCTTGTGTATAAATTCGAGCGGACCATTTTCGAATCAGAGGTTGGGGGCAAAAAGCTCCACATTCGGCGCTGGGAACATGACGTCGTCATCGGTGTGGCAGGCGAGTGGTCTAGTTATTACCTTCTCTACATCACCGATATCGCCGATCACCTGGCGCTGCTGACCGGCCGCCACATCAGCGTCATCGATCTTGGGGCCACGTATGTTCCCGACCAGACTTTTGCGGATAAGCCGACGCCGCGAGCACCCCAGGTAAATTTCCTCGTCTTGTTGACACCGCATGCAAAGCTTGCCGAAACCATGAGCTTCATCCCTGGAGCAAAAGAAGAAATCGAAGCGCGGACACCAATGGGATATGGCACTGGCGGGGGTACCGAGACAGAACAGACCATTGTCGCCGTGGCCGTCAGTGACAATTTCCCCGAACCTCAGGTTCTCGACACCCTTCTGGAAGAAATCAGTCAAGGGTTTGGGCCGATCAATGACACCGAAATCGTCCATCCCTCGGTCTGGAGCGACAACCGCCCCACCTTCGACCGCCTTCCGCTCAACGATCAGATCGTCCTGCGGGCGCTGTATGATCCGGCCTTGACGCCCGGCATGCCGAAGGATCAGGCCATGCGTCTGGTACGCGACATCATCCCCCGGCTGGTCGAAGCCGCGCGGCAACAGGGCGAGCGCGCGTTGTACCAGTGATGGTGACCATCGGCCCGGCCCGATGACAGCGCCCGCCTGCGCGGGCTTGGCTACCAACCACTGCTGCATACTGACCATTTGCCCAAACGCGCTGATCTCGTTTGCATGGCCACCGAGCTGCGTGACTTACTGCCGTCTGCCTGGATGGACTTCGGCCATCTGCCGGCGCCGCACCCAGACAAAATCGTCCCAGTTGGTCCTGAGCGGGCTTACACACTGTTCTTGGAGCGGTATGAGGAACTGAAGCAGCTTGCGCGGCCTGCGGATAAAGTTCGGAAGGTCAAAAACACTCGATAAACTACACTAAGGGCTTGACGGATCACGAATGGTCGATCATCGAGCCCTTGCTTCCGAACAACCGAGCCAAAGCGATTCAAGCTCGATCCGATCCATCAAATGCCGGGACTAAACATCTAAGACGGCACAGAACCAAGTCGTTGAAGCACGCCGTGACCGTCACCACGCTCCAACTCGGTGGCAGCCTTTTCCAAGGTCGCGACCCAATGACATTCGCCATGACGAGTCAGCAAGACCACGATCTCACGGATGGTCGCCAAAAGGCGCGCCAAAGAGACTTGGAACGTCGGTTCGTCCAAGGCGCGCCCAGGCTCCCTCAGGTGATATTGAACCGCGCCAGGCTTTCGGCCAGATCGTCGCCGAACTGCGCGCCCTTACGGATCAGCGCCGCGCGCGGCGGCAGACCGACCAGCTTGGGATGGCCCCAGTTGTAAGACGTCAGCACGGCGAAGGGAATGCCTTGGGTGGCCGGCATGGCGGCCAGCGCGCTGCCCAGGTCGACACCGCTCAGCACGCCCAGCTCCATGGAGGCGACCACCATGTCGGGCCGGGTGTGGACCACCACCTCCAGCGCCTCGAACGGGTTGCGCACCACCGAGGTACGGTAGCCACAGGCCGCCAGTTCGCGTTCGACGATCCGGCTCATGGCCTTTTCCGGCACCACCAGAAGAACCTCGACGTCCTTTTGTTCCAGGTTGCCGAAATCCACGTCGGCGGTCCGCTTGGCCGGCAGGGCACGGACCACGGTGGGGATTTCCGTCTCACCCACCTGTTCGCCATCGGCCAGCTTCTCGATGCGGTCGATGAAGACCTGAATCTCGTCCAGGCCGGGCTGGCCGACCGTCTTCAGTTCGCCGACGTATTCCTCGAGACGATGGGTCACCAGCTTGATCAGCGGCAAACCCAGCGCCTGGGCCTGACTGCGCATGTTGCTGGCTTCGCGCTTCAGTGTCGCCAGTCCTTCGTCCAGACCGACGCTTTTCGAGCGCATGTTTCCCAAAAGCACCTGCAACGCGCTGGCCGTGTCGCGCAATTCTTCGAAGAATTCGCTGAGGACGCGACGTTCGTTCTCGTTGTCGCTATCATGGACCGCCATTATGTCCCCCATGTGATCGGCATGGACACAAGGCATACACCAGTTCCGCACCAAGCGGAACCGGTGCTTTCCAGATCAGCCGCAAGCGCGTTCCAGATCAGCCGCAAGCGGCCTTGGGCCACATGCAGCGCCGCCCCTCGGCAGCGATCATGTCGGCCAGGGTATAGCGGTCCAGCGCCTCGAAAAAGGCCGCCAGACCTTGGCCGAAGGCGAGCCGGGCGACACAGCCGCCCTGCAACAGGCAAGCCTCCTCGCCATCGCATTCGGTCCCCTCGCGCATGCAGCGGGCCAAGGCGAAATCTTCTTCGGTGCGGCGGACGAACTCGCCCAGACGCACTTCCTCGGGCTGCATCAACAGGCGCACCCCGCCGTACTTGCCGCGCACGGTCTCCAAGTATCCAGCCCGCCCAAGCTGGTGAACCACCTTGGTCAGGTGGTTCTTGGAGATGGCGTAGCAATCGGCGATTTCGCTGATGGTGACCAATTCTCCTTCACGGAGTCCGACGTGGACCAGAACCCGCAAGGCATAATCCGTATGAAGCGTGAGACGCATTCTTCCGACTTCGTGTTATCCCCCGAATGAGCGCATCTTCTATTGGTTGCGAATATAAGGTCAACGCCCTATGCCACATGCCTCCCATGCGATCCTAAGGGGAACCTAATTTGCGCCTTTCCTTAAGACGCCGTCGGCGATACAAGTGATTGATCGGCAAGGAACGCCCAAAAAATGCCCAAAAAAGGACGGCCTGATGGGGGGGACGCCACTCTGGAGCACACGTGCCATCGGCAACCGGAAGCGCCACGGCCAGCCGACTGCTGCGATGGTCACGTCGTTATCTCGAGTTGAGACCGCCGACCAACAACGCTTCACCCGACATTCGGCCGGCTGAGCCTCCGCCATGGCCGCCCGCCCCACCCTTCCCTGCAACAGGCTGAACCGCTGGATCAGGTTGCTGCCCATCGCCTGGCGCATCCCGCTGGTGGTGGCGCTCAACGCCGGGGTGGCGTTGACCGTGGGCGTGCTGGGCTGGCAGGGCGCCAACATGGTGCGGTCCGACCTGGACGAGTTGCAATTGGTGCAGCAACGCTCGCGCCAGTTGGCGGACATCGACGGACAGGCCGGACGTCTGCAAAGCCTGATCCGGCAATACCTCAACAGCCCCACCGACGAATTGCTGAAAGAGATCATCCGCCGATCCGAGGACCTGTTCGCCGCCCTGGCCGCCACCGCGCCGGAAGAGGCGACCTCCAACGAGATGACACAGTTGAACGACGCCGCCCGGCGCTTCGTGTCAGGCTTCCAGCAACTCAAGAACATCAACGCCGAGATCGTCCGCGTCTACGAAAGTCAGATCGTCCACACCGCCAGCGAGATGAGCGGCCTTTACGCCATCTTGAATTCGACCGCACGCTCGCGCACCACCTCGCCACTGGCCCCGGCCCTGGTCAAGTCGCACGAAGACTTCGTCGAGGCGGTCATCGCCACCAACACTTTCTATTTCAACCCGACCCCGGCCAAGGCGGCGGCGGCCCACCAATCCCTGAACCGGGTAATCGACGCCATCCCCGGACTGGGCGAACTGACCAGCAGCGACCTGCAACGCGACGCGCTCGACGTCATCGCCTCGCGTGCCGCCACCTTGGACGAAGGAGTCGAGGCCATCGCCCACGCGGTGGACGAACGGGCCCGCGTCCTGGCCAACGAGGTCGATGCCAACCAGGCGATCATGGCCATGGCCATCGACCGTCTGATCGTCCTGGGCCACGAACGCGAAGAGACCCTGCAAGCGCAATCCCACGGCCTGTTGCGGCAAGTGGCCGGAGTGGGGGCGGTGCTGGGGCTGGCGTTGCTTCTGGTCGGCGCCTTGGCCAGCTGGGCCATCGGCCAGTCCATCCGCCAACCCATGCTGCGGCTGCGCCAAGTGATGGAAGACGGCGCCCGCGGCGACTGGGGACACGACATCGAGGACCGCGACCTGCCAGACGAACTGGCGGCCATGGCCCGCACCATCGAGGTGTTCAAGCGCGACGCCGTCGAGAAAGCCCGGCTGGAGGCCGAACGCGCCGAGACCGTGGCCAGCGAGGAGGAAGCCAAGCGCCGCACCCTTCAGGACCTTCTGGCGCAGATGGAAGCCCACGAACACGGCCTGTCGGCGCGGCCTCTGGTGCCGGTGGCCCCCGCGGCCGAGGCGGCCGAGATCGCCGCCCAATTCAACCGGGTGCTCGCCAAATTCCAGGAGGCGGCACGCGACCGCGACGCCGCCATCCGCGAACTGACCCTGGCCATGGAACAAGCCGAATCCGCCAACCAGGCCAAGTCCGCCTTCCTGGCCGCCATGAGCCATGAAATCCGCACGCCCATGAACGGCGTCATCGGCATGCTGGAATTGCTGACGCACACCGGCCTCAGCGACGAACAGGGGAGCCTGATCGCCACCATTCGCGAATCAGGTCTGGCGCTTTTGGGCATCATCGACGACGTCCTCGATTTCTCGAAGATCGAGGCGGGACGGCTGGAACTGGAACGGGTGCCGGTGGACTTTCACCGGCTGGTGGACGGGGTCGCCCAAACCCTGGCGCCGTCAGCATCGAAAAAAGGCTTTTCGCTGGTTAACTTCGTTGATCCGGCCATTCCTGCCGATGTCCTGGGCGATCCGGTGCGGATCAGGCAGATTTTGTTCAATCTGGCCGGAAACGCCGTCAAGTTCACCGAAAGCGGTCGTGTCGCCATCTTCGCCGAATACGCCGGCACCATCGACGGCAGACCCCGCGTCCGCGTTCGGGTCGTGGACACCGGCATCGGCATCGCCACCGAGGCGCAACGCCATCTTTTCCATCCATTCACCCAGGCCGAAAGCTCGACCACCCGCCGGTTCGGCGGCACCGGACTGGGACTGTCCATCACCCGACGTCTGGTGGAACTGATGGGCGGCACCATCGCGGTCTTCAGCCAACCGGGCAAAGGGGCGACCTTCCAGGTGGAACTGCCGCTCCACCCAGCCGCCGGCATCGAAACCGAACCGGCGATGCCCGAAGTGGACTTCATGGGGTTGCGGGTTCTGGTCGTCTGTCCCGACGACATGGAACGCACCACCGTCGCCCGTCACATGGAGCAGGCGGGCGCCGCCGTGGTCCGGGTGCCCGGCGCCGCCGGCGCCCTGGCCGCCTCGGAACGCGCCTCGACCACCCTGGCGCCGTTCGATCTGGCCATCCTGGCCGGCGACGCCGTCGATGCCGACGACCTGCGGACACTTGAGCGAACACCCCTTCTGTTCATCGACGGCGCCGAGCAAGGCGCGCGGGAACGGCTGGAACGCTTGCCAAACTGTGCCGGTTTCCTGGGGCGGCCGGCACCGCCATATGCCCTGCTGTCGGCGGTGTCACGCCTGAGCGGCGGATCGCCGCCGCCCGCCCTGTGCGCCCCGCGCGATCCCGTCCCGCGGCCTGTCCCGGTGAAGCCCGACGCCGGAACATACGACACCGGCACCGGCCTCGACATCCTGGTGGCCGAGGACCACCCGGTGAACCAACAGGTGGTGCTGCGTCAGCTTCGCCTTCTCGGCCACCGTCCAGAAGTGTTCCCCGATGGCGCCGCGGCACTGTCCGCCTGGCGGTCGCGGCCGTGGGACATGGTGGTCACCGATTGCCACATGCCGGTGATGGACGGTTTCCAGTTCGTCAAGGCGTTGCGGGAACAAGAACGGGCCAGCGGGCGTCACACGCCGGTTCTGGCGCTGACCGCCAACGCCATGTCGGGTGAAGCCGACCGCTGCCTTGCGGCGGGTATGGACGGATACCTGGCTAAACCTGTAGAACTTGCGCGCCTTCGTGAAGCCCTCGACCGCCTCCTGGCGGCCGAGGGGCGCGCCTCCTGACGGATATTGCATGTCTTCCGCCCCTTCGACGCCCTTTCGACACAAACGGTTTCGCCTGATTGGCCGCAATCGGCTGGCGTTGGCGGTGTTGGCGCCGGTGTTGGTTCTGGTGGTGTTCTCGACCTATGTGGTCAACGAGAAACTGTCCACCTATCAGCGGAGCGCCGATCTGCTGATCGCCGCGCAACTGGCCCGCGCCGCCCAGGGGCTGTCACGGGAACTGGAAAGCGAGCGCGGTCTGTCCGCCCTTTACGTCGGCACCGGCCGGCAATCGTGGCGCGAGGAACTGGACGCCCAGCGCGCCAACACCGACGGCCGGGCCGAGGATTTCCGCCAAGTGGTCCTGACCCCCAAGGCGTCGGCGCTGTTCGGTGCGGCGCGAACCGACCTTGGATTGGGGCAGTTGGACGCCTTGCGCGCCCTGGTGGACGGCGACGGCGCCCTCACCGAGGTCCTTGAAGGGTACGGCCGGCTGATTTCCACGCTGGTCTCGCGGGCATCCAAACTGCCGACGGCCGACCTCTCGACCCTGATCGCCGCCTATGTGGACCTGAGCCAGATGAAGGACCGGGCCACGCGCGAGCGCGCCATCGGGGCATCGTGGCTGTTGCAGGAACCGGGCCCGGAACGCGACGCCATGTTGCGCCAGTTGATCGAGGCCGAGGCCGAGCGCAAGGCGTTCGAACAATCCTTTCGCACCCACGCCTCGGCCGAACAACTGGACCTTTACGACAGCGTCGTCCGGGGTCCGTTGTTGGCGGAAATTCGCCGGCTGCACGACCAGATCGTCGAACAACGCCTGAGTCTCGCCGACACGGACACCTGGCACCGCACCCATTTGGCGCTGACCGAACTTTTGGGGCTGGCCGAGGAAAAGCTGGCCACCGAGACCGAAGCCCACATCCACGCCAATCTGGTGTCGGCCCAGGTGACGTTCTATCTGGTGCTTTTAGGGATGGTGGCGCTGGTACTGTTCGCGCTGGAAACCCTGCGCCGCAGCGAACGCCGCGCCACCCGCGCCGAGGACCAGTCGCGCAAGCTGTTTCGCGCCGTCGAGCAAAGCCCGGTGTCGGTGATGATCACCGACACCGCCGGCCTGATCGAATACGTCAATCCCGCCTTCACCACCATGACCGGCTATTCACGGGTCGAGGTGCTGGGCCACAACCCGCGTCTGTTGCGGTCGTCGATGACCCCCGATCACGTCTACCGGGAATTGTGGAAGACCATCGGCGACGGCCACGACTGGCGCGGCGAGATCGTCAACCTGCGCCACGACGGCAGCACCTATTGGGAACGCATGACGGTCGCGCCGGTCAAAGGGATCGACGGCACCGTCGAGAACTACATCGCGCTCAAGGAAGACGTCACCGAGGTTCACAACCTGCGTCAGGCGCTGGAACGGGAACACGCCAACGTCCGCCGCCTGCTCGAGGCGATCCATGACGGCATCGCGCTGACCGACGCCGAAGGCCGTTTCCAGTACGCCAACCCCGCCTTGGTCGCCCAATTCGGCAGCACCGATGGACGCACCGCGACCGAGGTGTTCGGCACACCGATCCCGGTGCCGGGTGGAGACGAGAATTCCCGGCGGTCGGAATGGCGCTCGCCCCGGTCGGGCCGCGTCTACGACCTCAGCTCGACCTGGGTCGCCACCCCGGAAGGCGGCATGTGGCTGTTGCTGGTGTTCCACGACATCACCGTGCGCAAGCAGGCGGAAGAAGCCATGACCAGCGCGCGCGAGGCGGCCGAGTTGGCCAACCGGGCGAAAAGCGAGTTCCTGGCCACCATGAGCCACGAATTGCGCACGCCGCTGAACGCCATCATCGGTTTCTCGGAAATCATCGAGCAGCAATTGCTGGGTCCCATCGACCAGGGCCAGTACTGCGAATACGCCCACGACATCAACGAATCGGGCAAGCACCTGCTGCAATTGATCAACGACATCCTGGACGTGGCCCGCCTCGAGGTCGGCCGCGTGGTCCTGCGCGAAGAAGAAGCCGACCCCGTCGCCCTGATCCAGTCCAGTCTGGCCATGGTGCGCGAACGGGCCGAGGCCGGACAGGTGGAGGTGTTCACCGAACTGCCGCCCGACGTGCCGCATCTGTGGGCCGACCCGCGCCGTCTGAAACAGGTGCTGGTCAACGTGCTGGGCAACGCGGTCAAGTTCACCCCGGCCGGCGGGTCCGTCACCGTCCGGCTGGCCTGTGAGTTCGACGCCCTGTCCATCACCGTGACCGACACCGGCATCGGTATCCGGCCCGAGGACCTGGCCAAGGTGATGGCCCCGTTCGGCCAAGCCGATTCCAGCATGGCCCGACGTTACGAAGGCAGCGGGCTGGGCCTGCCGCTGTCGCGCAAGCTGATGGACCTGCACGGCGGCGCTCTCAGGCTGGAAAGCCGGCCGGGCGCCGGCACCACCGTCACCTTGCGCTTTCCCGCCGAACGGCTGCGGCCCGCCGCCTGAGCTGCCGCCTTACCGAAGCTTAACAAGACCCCACGGCCCGGATTGTTGAAATGGTCCGGGGACCGGGTTAGGGTCGGCCTCCACGAACACTTCAGGAAATGCCACAATGCGCCGTGACCTTTCGGCCAAGTACGACCTTCGGGTTCCCCGTTACACCTCGTACCCGACGGCGCCGCATTTCCATCCGGGCGTCGGTCCCGACACCTACGGCCAATGGCTGGCCGGCATCGACCCGGCCGAGGAATTGTCGCTGTACCTGCACATCGCCTATTGCGCCGAAATGTGCTGGTTCTGCGGCTGCCACACCAAGATCACCAAGAAATACGCCCCCGTCGCCGCCTACATGGACGCGCTGCTGGGCGAGGTCGATCTGGTGGCCCGAAAGCTTCCCACCCGCATGACGGCGCGCCACATTCATTTCGGCGGCGGCAGCCCGACCATCCTCAGCCCAGAGGATTTCGTGCGCACGGTCGACACCTTGCGCGATCGTTTCGCGGTCAAGCCCGACGCCGAGATCGCCGTCGAACTGGACCCGCGCACCGCCGACGAGGCCTATGTCAAGGCCATGGCCAGCGCCGGCGTCACCCGCGCCTCGATCGGCGTGCAGGATTTCGACCCCAAGGTGCAAAAGGCCATCAACCGCATCCAGCCCTATGACGTCACCGCCAACGTCATCGACTGGCTGCGCAAGCACGGCGTGCCCCAGATCAACATGGATCTTGTCTACGGTCTGCCGCACCAGACGGTGGACGGCCTTCTCGACACCATCGACAAGGCGCACGGCTTCGCCCCGCGCCGCATCGCCCTGTTCGGCTATGCCCATGTGCCGTGGATGAAGAAGCACATGCGCCTGATCCCCGAGGAAACGCTGCCCGACACCGACACCCGCTGGGAACAGTACGAACAAGGCACCGCCAAGCTGGAATCCCTGGGCTACGTCAAGATCGGCCTGGACCATTTCGCCGCTCCCGACGACGAGTTGGCCATCGCCCTCAAGGCCAAGCGGCTGCATCGCAATTTCCAGGGCTACACCACCGACACCGCAGACACGCTGATCGGCCTGGGCGCCTCGGGCATCGGCTCGCTGCCGCAAGGCTATGTGGCCAATGTCGGCGAAATCCATTTCTATCAGGACGCCATCCGCCAGGGAAAACTGGCCACCGCGCGGGGCGTGGCGGTGAACGACGACGACCGGCTGCGCCGCGACATCATCATGACGCTGATGTGCGACCTGGAAATCGACCTTGACGTGGTCTGCGCCCGCCACGGTGCCGACGCCACGCAGTTCGAGGCCGAACTGGCCGCCATCGCGCCGATGCAGGAAGACGGACTGGCGGTGGTCGAAGGCCATCGTATCACCGTCACCGACGAAGGCCGAACCCTGGTGCGCGCCGTCGCCTCGGCCTTCGACCGCTACCTGAAGAAGGGCGAACAGCGCCATTCCAAGGCGGTGTGATCCACACCGCCGGGTAGCGGACCGGCCACCCGAACATGTCGCCTTGCCACCCCCTTGACGGGTGTTCCACGTTCGCGCGCCCACGGGCATGCTGACGCCACAAGGGAGACGGCCAAGGAAAAGCGGCAATGGATCAGTCTAGTCGCTATTGCTGCCTGGGCGCCGACGAGGCCGCGCTGATGGCCGGCGGCCGTCATGTCCTGGCCGCCTATGTGATGCGGCCGAAACCCGGTTTCGAGGCCATCTCCACCGCCGCCCACTTCGCCGCCGAATCCTCGACCGGCACCAATGTCGAGGTATGCACCACCGATTCCTTCACCCGCGCCCTCGACGCCCTGGTCTACGACCTGACTCCGCTCGAAGCCGGCGAAGTGCTGATGAAGATCGCCTATCCGGTGGACCTGTTCGACCGCAACGTCGGCGACGGCCGGGCCATGGTGGTGTCGTTGCTGACGCTGATGGTGGGCAACAACCAGGGCATGGCCGACGTGGCCTACGCCAAGCTGATGGATTTCCACCTGCCACGCGACTTCCTGCTGGCGTTCGACGGGCCGGCCTGCAACATCGCCGACCTGTGGCACGTCCTGGGCCGCCCGGAAACCGACGGTGGCATGATCGTCGGCACCATCATCAAACCCAAGCTGGGCCTGAGGCCGCAGCCTTTCGCCGACGCCTGCCATCAGTTCTGGCTGGGCGGCGACTTCGTGAAGAACGACGAACCCCAGGGCAACCAGGTGTTCGCACCGTTCCGCGCCACCATGGAGCGCGTCGCCGATGCCATGCGCCGTGCCCAGGACAGCACCGGCGAGGCCAAGCTGTTTTCCGCCAACATCACCGCCGACGATCCTTTCGAGATGATCCGACGGGGCGAACTGATCCTGGAGGTGTTCGGCGAGAACGCCCACCACGTCGCCTTCCTGGTGGACGGCTATGTGGGCGGCCCCGGTTCCGTCACCTTATGCCGACGGGCTTTTCCCGACCATTTCCTGCACTACCACCGTGCCGGCCACGGCGCCATCACCTCGCGGCAATCCAAGCGCGGTTATTCCGTGCTGGCGCACATGAAGATGGCCCGCCTGCAAGGGGCGTCCGGCATCCATACCGGCACCATGGGCTACGGCAAGATGGAGGGCAGCGCCTGCGAACGCATCCTGGCCGCCATGCTGGAACGCGACACCGCCGAGGGCACCCACTTCCAGCAATCCTGGCACGGCATGAAGGCGACCACGCCCATCATCTCGGGCGGCATGAACGCCATCCGCCTGCCCGGTTTCCTCGATAACCTGGGGCACGACAACGTGATCCAAACCTCGGGCGGCGGAGTGTTCGGCCATCGCGGCGGCCCGGCGGCGGGTGGGCGTTCCATCCGCCAGGCCTGTCAGGCATGGCGTCAGGGCGTCCAATTGGTGGAATTCGCCGCCCATCATGAGGAATTGCGCGACGCCTTCCTCAGTTTTCCCGAGGATTCCGACCGCCTGTATCCGGGGTGGCGCGAAAAATTAAAGGTGCGAGACCCAGAATTGGAGTATGGGGAAAGCGGGCGATAGCGCGCCCAGCTTGCAACAGGACCGCACCTTTGTCGAGAAAGCACCCGATCATCGCCGTGACCGGCTCTTCCGGCGCCGGCACCACCACCGTCAAGGAAGCTTTCGAACATATGTTCCGGCGCGAGGGCATCAAGCCGGCCATCGTCGAAGGCGACAGCTTCCACCGCTTCAACCGCCCCGACATGAAAAAAGCCATGGCCGAGGCCGAGAAGACCGGAAACCGGACCTTCAGCCATTTCGGCCCCGATGCCAACCTGTTTTGCGAACTGGAAGAGGTCTTCCGCCGTTATGGCGAAACAGGCCAGGGCCGCCGCCGTCTCTACATCCACAACGAGGAAGAGGCCCGGCGCTTCAGTCAGTTGAACGTCAAGTCAGGCGAGTTCACGCCGTGGGAAGACATGGCCCCCGACACCGATCTGATGTTTTACGAAGGCCTGCACGGCTGCGTCGTCACCAAGGATTGCAACGTCGCCCAGCACGTTGACCTGAAGATCGGCGTGGTGCCGGTCATCAACCTGGAATGGATTCAGAAAATCCACCGCGACACCGTCGTCCGCGGCTATTCCGAGGAAGCGGTGATGGACACCATCCTGCGCCGCATGCACGACTACGTTCATTACATCGTGCCGCAGTTCAAGCTGACCGACATCAACTTCCAGCGGGTTCCCATCGTTGACACCTCGGACCCGATCATCGCCCGCGACATTCCCACCGCCGACGAAAGTCTGGTGGTGATCCGCTTCCGCAAGCCGGACCGTTTCCGCGTCGACTTTCCCTTCCTGTTGCAGATGATCAAGGATTCGTGGATGAGCCGACGCAACACCATCGTCGTCCCCGGCGGCAAGATGGGGCTGGCCATGGAATTGATCATCACCCCCATTTTGCGCCGCATCATGGAGGATCGCCGTTCGCTGATCGGCTGAGAAAGTGCCTGCCCCCCGCCCCCTTCGGTTTTATCCGAAGGGAACGGGGGGTGGGGCCTTCCCGCCAAGGAAGCTCGAATTGGAAGGTCGGGGGGAAAGCGTTTGGGGTCGCTTTCCCCCCTTTTTTGTCCGGTCGGAAACTTGGGGTTCGGGGACGTTTCCCGACCGGACCAAGGGATATGAGGGGGAGCGTTTGGGGGCCGCTCCCCCTCTAAGGGATTTCCCACGGCGCTGGGGTTCGGGGACGTGCCGTGGAACACCCCTGTTTCACAAGTTTGAGAGGAGCCCCGTTTGGGGGCCAGGGCTCCTCTCGCAATTCCCGCCGGCACTGGGGTTCGGGGACGGCCGGAGGGAATCGTATCGATGCCGTTCAGGCGGCCTGAGCCTCCTGCTCTTGTTGATCGGCCACCACCGAAACCGTCAGCGGCAGCGAGAAACTGAAGACGCTGCCACGATCCAAGGTGGATTCCACCCACACCCGGCCACCCAGGCGTTCGACCATGCGACGCACGATCGCCAAGCCGATACCGGTGGCCGTACGCCCCTCGACCGGGCTCAGGCGGTGGAAAATCTCGAACACACGCGGCAGATGACGTTCTTCGATGCCCACACCGTTGTCGCGAACGGAGAAGATGGCGAAACCTTCCTCGCGCCGGGCGGAGACATGGATCAGCGGCTTGCGTTGCGGACTGCGATAGCGCAAGGCGTTGTCCATCAACTGGGTGAAAATCTCGGTCAGGCTGCGTTCGTCGGCGGCGACCGCCGGCAAGGTGTCGATCAACACCGTGGCGCCGGAACGGCGAACCTCGTCAAGCAGACTGGCGGCCGCGGTGTTGACCGGACCAGAGGCCTGGACCAGGGCTTCGGCGCTGGGCAAATGATCGACGGCGACGAAAGCTTCCAGATCCTGGACCAGCTTGCGCATGCGTTGGGCGCCCGACACCACATGAGCCACATAATCGCGGCTTTCGGCGTCCAGGGCGTTTTGCGCGTGGGCCGACAACAGCTGGGCG
The DNA here is from genome assembly GCF_011022235.1 of Magnetospirillum aberrantis SpK. Lineage (GTDB taxonomy): Bacteria > Pseudomonadota > Alphaproteobacteria > Rhodospirillales > Magnetospirillaceae > Magnetospirillum > Magnetospirillum aberrantis. The sequence goes on from NZ_JAAIYP010000007.1 coordinate 25,514, forward strand.
TAAGCCACCACCCGGCGCAGCGGTTCTTGCAGGTCGTGCGCGGCCACCTCGGCGATCCGCTCGAGGTCGGCGACATAACGGCGCAGCCGCTCGCGACTGGCCAACAACTCGGCCTTCTTCAGGGACAGGTCGCGGGTAATGGCCTCTTGCCGCCGCACCACCTTGTAGAGCATCAGCAGCGCCAGCCCAAGAACCGCGGTCACCACCACGCCGACCAACAGATACGCGCGTACCGTGTCGGCATGCGGCGCCAACACCTCGGCTTGCGAGCGGCCGACCCACACCGCCAGCGACAGATCGTCGAGGGTGCGATAGCTGGCGATTCGCAATTCGCCGTCCTGCGGGCCGACCACGCGCTGGCTGCCGACACCCGATCCAGAGAACAGGTTGCTGGCCATGCCCGGAGGCAACTCGCCCCCCAGAACCCCTTCCGAGGCGGCGCGGATGACCCCGTCGCGGCCAACCAGCAGGATAGCTCCCCGTGCGCCGACATTGATCGAGCCATAGAAGTCGGAAAGATATTGCGGGTCGAACGACAGCACCAGCACGCCGGCGAAAGTTTTACCTGGCCCTTCAAGACGTCTGGTCAACTGAATCGACCACTTCCCCGAGGCACGCCCCAAGACCGGCTTGCTGACGAACAAACGATCATTGGGAGTCTTGTGCACCTGGAAGTGTTCGCGGTCGGACAAGTCCACCGGGGTGAAACCCGCCACCGTGCTGTCGGCCAGCATGCCGTTGGCGTCGATCCGCGCCATCTGAAAGCTGACGTTGCGCAGGATCGAGGACCGGGCGACCATGTTGCCCAAGTTGAAGTTCTTGGGGGCCTCTTCATACGCCGCCTTCATATAAAGCAACGTCTGATCAAGGCCGGCGACGGTCCGCTGGATGTGTTCCTGAAAGGCGCGGGCAAGGTTGGCGGTGTCCGCCTCGGCCTGGGCCAGGACACGGGCACGTTCCCGCCCGAGGTCCAGGGCAAGCCCCAGCCACAGCACGGCCAGCACAAGAACGCCGAACGCCGCCACGGCGCTCCCGGCATTCAGTCTGGTCAGCATGGCCCGTGGCATGGTGCGCCCTTCATAGTGACCGCCGTCGCCGGATTTCTTCTTGCGAAGAACTCCATTGCCCATCCCATGGCGACGACGGCCGTCCGGTTACCCGGCTTCATTGGTGAATGCATGAACATTCGACCGACGAACCCGAAATCTGATGCTTGTTTTCTATCAACTCCCTTTCAATAAAATACTGGTTGTGATTGAATTCAGCTGAAATGCCGTGTGAACGGCGTGTAAATGTTGCGGCACGGAGGAGGTGGGCGTTGTCCGGGGGAAAGGCTCATGTGCTGATCGTCGAGGATGAACCCGTAACCCGGGGCAAGCTGGCCGCCCATCTGGTGGCCGAGGGCTTCCAGGTCAGCGAGGCGGCGGACGCCCGCGACATGCGCACCATCGTCTCGCGTACGGTGCCGGACGTAGTGCTGTTGGACATCAACCTGCCCGACGAAAGCGGCCTGATCCTCGCCCGCGACCTGCGCGCCAAATCATCGGTCGGCATCATCCTGGTCACCGCCCGTCAGGACGAAACCGACCGGATCGTCGGCCTGGAACTGGGGGCCGACGACTACATCACCAAACCGTTCAATCCGCGCGAACTGGCTGTCCGGGTACGCAACCTGATCCGCCGCGTGGCGCCCAGCATGGCCGCCGAACGCCAGGCCAGCGGCGTCTATGCCTTCGCCGGCTGGAAACTCGATTGCGACGCCCGGCAGTTGATCTCGCCACAGGGCGAGGCGGTGCGCCTGACGCGCGGCGAATTCGACGTCTTGGCGGCGTTGGCCCGCAACGCCGGCCGGGCGTTGACCCGCGACCAGTTGCTGGACTTGACCCAGCATGACGGCGAAGCGGTCATCGACCGCACCATCGACGTCCTGGTCGGCCGCCTGCGCCGCAAGATCGAGGTCGATCCCAAGCATCCGGCGATCATCGTCACCGTACACGGCATCGGCTATCGGCTGGTCGCCGGCTGAACCCAGTCGGCGCCTTCCAGACCGTGATGTGCTAACAGGGTGCGAAAAGTCCGTTTCGACCTATCCGTACCTTTTTCCGTCAGGCCCGGATCAAGTCCACGGCTGTCCGGTTTAGATTTTGTGGACTGAGTGCACGGTGTTGATTCTACTCGTATCCAGACGTTTGCAGCGTTTCCTGGACACGAAATCGGAGTCAGCACCGTGCGGCACCACAATAGCGTCTTCCACGACCTGTTGAAGCGGGTTCCTTGGGATGAATTCGAGCGGCTGACCGCCGCCCATGGGGCGGATCACCGTATCCGGCGTCTGCCAACCAAGAGCCAGTTCATCGCGCTGCTGTATGGCCAGTTTTCCGGGGCTGCCTGGAGAGCCATGCGGTGCGGCTCTATCACGTCGGCGGATCCACCGTGTCGCGCTCGACCTTGGCGGACGCCAACGCCCAGCGGCCAAACGCGGTGTTCAGTGAGCTGTTTGCCGTGATGGTCGCCCGCGCACAACGCGGCCTGCGCCGCGCCGTCGGCGAGGCGACCTCCCTGATCGATTCGACCGGCACCCGCCGGGGCCGCGTGGGCGCACTTTTCGGCCAAGGCGTGCGGCGCCAAGGTCCACGTCATCACCGCTGCTCAGACCATGCCCATCGAGGCCGGGGCCACCTACGTCTTCGACCTCGGCGAGGTCCGGGTCAGGATCGAGACCGGCAAGGTGCTGCGCATCTGTTGGCCGCTCACCAGGGGGAAGGTTCATGGAGAGATGAGCCCCCTGGATCGGGCCACTAGCCTCCTCTATCGCCTTCTGGCATAATCACCACACTGGACATCGCTACCGCGACGCGGTATGAATTGCGAACGATTCGCATTTAGGCCGGAGAGGACACCGACCATGTTCGCAGACAACACGCTGACGCCGAAAGAAGCCGTTCGCCTGTGCGCGCTGGGCACCATCGCCCGCGACCCCATGCGTTATGCCGCGCTGGCCGGATCTGTTCGCCATTTCCTGTCCCGTGTGGCCGGGCCACAGCTCGACCTGATGGGCGCCTCGATCGAATTGCTGCGTTACGAGGGACTGGTCGAGGCCCTGGACGGCGAGGGCATGGAGGACGATGCCCTGCTCGGCATCACCGAGGGCGGACGGCGCGAACTCAAGACCCTGTTGACCGCGCGGCTTCGCCCCAGCACCGATTTGTCCAAGCTGATCATCGCGCTCAAGATGCGCTTCCTTGACCTGTTGGAACCATCGGAACAGCGGGCCCAGGCCGATTTGCTGATCGAGATGGTCGAGGGCGAGTTGGCCCGTCTGCTCGACTTGCGCGGCAGCTTCGCCACCAACGATTCCGACCCCTGTCACCTGACCGACTGGCTGGACCACGACATCCAGATCCTGGAATTGCGTCTGGAATGGCTGGAAGCGTTCCATAACCGATTGTGACGGCGGATTCCGACCTTCCCGGCCTGGCTGACGACGGCGCCAGCGACAAGCCCCATTACCTGGGCCATCGCGAACGGCTGCGCGAGCGTTTCCTGGTCGAACCAGAGGCCTTGCCCGATTACGAGGTGATGGAGCTGCTGCTGGCCAGCGTCATCCCCCGCCGCGACGTCAAACCGCTGGCCAAGCAATTGATCGACGAATTCGGCGGCTTCGCCGAGGCTCTGGCCGCCCCGTCATCGGTTCTGGCACGGATCAAGGGAGTGTCGGCCGCCACCGCAACCTATCTGAAGGTGGTGGAACACGCCGCCCAGCGCATGCTTCAACTGAAAGTGCTGAACCGCCCGGTACTTTCAGGCTGGGACACGCTGTTGGATTACTGCACCGCCAAGATGGGACGGTTGCCGGTCGAACAGTTCCGCCTGCTGTTCCTGGACCGCAAGAACGTCCTGATCGCCGACGAGTTGCAACAGGAAGGCACGATCGACCACACGCCCCTGTACCCGCGCGAGGTTCTGCGCCGGGCGCTGGAACTGCACGCCAGCGCCATCATCATGGTGCACAACCACCCCAGCGGCGACCCCACACCGTCCAAGGCCGACATCGAGATGACCCGTACCGTCCGCGACGCGTTGCGCGCCGTGGGCATCGCCCTTCACGACCATCTGGTCATCGGCCGCAAGGGTCATACCAGCTTCAAGAGTGTCGGACTGTTATAACGAAAAAGGCCGGGAGCATTGCCCGGCCTTTTCGAAACAAATGACGGCAAGCTTACTTGCCGCCTTCTTCGATGATCTGGGCGCGGGCCACTTCGGCCAGACGCGCGAATTCCCGCTGCACCTGGTGCTCGGTCACCGCCACACCCTTGGCGGTGAAATCGCTCATCACCTTGTGGCTGGCGTCATGGTCCGCCCCGGAAAACTCGACGTCGACCACCGACAGGGCATAGGCCTTGGCGGCGTCACCCGACAGCCCCAGATGCTCGGCGGCCCACAAACCCAGCAGCTTGTCCCGGCGGAGGTTGACCTTGAATTGCGTTTCCTGGTCCAGCCGGTACTTCGCTTCGAACGCCTTCTCGCGGTCGTCGAACATAGTCATGGTGCGCGACTTCCTTTTTCGCCCACTATAGGAAAGTGGTTGTCGTTGGGTCCCGATGCCATCGTGGCGAAGGTGTTATAGCCGCCGAAGCTTCCGGTAGAAACGGATTTTTCCCGGAACAAACGGATTTTTCCTGGGCCAAACGGATTTCCCCCAGAGCAAACGGATTTCTCGATGTGCACCGTGGTCATTTTACGCCGTCCTCTTGATCCCTGGCCGGTCCTGATCGGCGCCAACCGCGACGAAATGGCCGACAGACCATGCAAGCCTCCGGCCCGGCATTGGCCGGACCGCCCCGAGGTGACGGCGGGCCTGGATGTCCTGGCCGGCGGATCGTGGCTGGGAATGAACGATTTCGGCGTAGTTGCCGCCATCCTGAACCGTGTCGGCACCCTGGGCCCCGAAGCCGGCAAGCGGTCGCGCGGCGAATTGGTGCTGGAGGCGCTGGACCACGCCGACGCCGTCGAGGCGGGGCATGCCTTGGCCGCGCTGGACGGCGGCGCCTACCGTCCCTTCAACATGCTGGTGGCCGACAACCGCGACACGCTGTGGATCCGGGCCGACGGCGGCCGCCGCATCCAGGTCCACGCCGTGCCCGAGGGGCTGCACATGTTGACCGCCCAGGAACTGGACGACGATTCCAGCCCGCGCATCCGGTCCTATCTGCCGCGCTTTCGGGCCGCCGCCATCCCCGCCCCCGGCGACGACGAATGGAGCGCTTGGGCCTCGTTGCTGGCCGATGGCGGCAACGGGCCCGACGGCGAGGAAGCGGCGGCCATGTGTTTCGCCAGACCCGGCGGCTTCGGCACCGTGTCGTCCTCGCTGATCGCCTTGCCGGCCATCGGCGACGACCGCCCCCCGATCTGGCGCTTCGCCGCCGGTCGCCCCGATCTGACGCCATGGCGACCGATCCCCATGCATCGGAGCTAGACCCGATGTTCGCCCCCCTGCAAAGGCTGGCGGCCCCCTGATTTTCCTTAAACGCAACCCTGACGGGGGCGACACTTCGTTGTCTCCCCCGTCGTTGCCTGCTATATGATCGCAGTGATCGACGGGACGCCCGGATCGTGGCCGTCCTGTTTTCCCCGCGCGAGACCCAAGCCCCGCGCTCCTAATACCGGATGTTTTCCATGGCCCGACGCAGACAGATTTACGAAGGCAAGGCCAAGGTCCTTTTCGAAGGCCCCGAGCCCGGCACCCTGGTCCAGTACTTCAAGGACGACGCCACCGCCTTCAACAACAAGAAAAAGGGCACCATCACCGGCAAGGGCGTGCTCAACAACCGCATCAGCGAATACCTGATGCTGAAGCTGGGCGAGATCGGCATCCCGACCCATTTCGTGCGCCGCCTCAACATGCGTGAGCAGTTGGTGCGCGAGGTCGAGATCATCCCGCTGGAAGTGGTGGTGCGCAACATCTCGGCCGGTTCGCTGGCCCAGCGCTTCGGCCTGTCGGAAGGCACCCCGCTGCCGCGCTCGATCGTCGAGTATTATTTCAAGTCCGACGCGCTCGGCGACCCCATGGTGTCGGAAGAGCACATCACCGCCTTCGGCTGGGCCACCACCCAGGACCTGGACGAGATCATGTCGCTGGCGCTTCGGGTCAACGACTTCCTGGTCGGGTTGTTCCTGGGCATCGGCATCCGCGTCGTCGACTTCAAGCTGGAGTTCGGCCGTCTGTACAACGGCGACGACATGCAGATCGTGCTGGCCGACGAGATCAGCCCCGATAATTGCCGCCTGTGGGACCTCAAGACCGGCGAGAAGATGGACAAGGACCGTTTCCGCCGCGACCTCGGCAACGTCGAGGAAGCCTATCAGGAAGTGGCCCGCCGCCTCGGCATCCTGCCCGAGGGCGGCCCAAGGGACCTCAAGGGTCCCGCGACCATGCAATAACGCCGCAGGGAAGGAAGAAGACGTGAAGGCGAAAGTTCACATCACCCTCAAGAACGGCGTCCTCGACCCCCAGGGCAAGGCGGTTCAGCACGCGCTGGGCTCGCTCGGCTTCTCTGGCGTCAACGATGTGCGCCAGGGCAAGTTCATCGAACTGGACCTGACCGAGACCGACCCGGCCAAGGCCCGCGAGGCGGTCGAGCAGATGTGCAAGAACCTGCTGGCCAACACGGTCATCGAGAACTACACCATCGATCTGACCGACTGAGCGGACGACGGTGCCGAAAAAGGCCGGGAGGGCAAAAGCCCCCCGGCCTTTTCTTCGTTTCGGGCAAAGACGACTATTCCAGGGAGAGGATGGCGTCGGCCACCGCGTTCATCAATCCGTCGAGATCGGATTTTTCCGCGACCAGAGGCGGGCCGAACTGAAGGGTGTCGCCGCCGTAACGGACATAATAGCCGGCATCCCAGCATTTCAACGCGATCTGCCACGGCCGCCGCGCCGGCTCGCCCGGCGCCGCCTCGATCTGCACGGCGCCGGCCAAGCCGAAATTGCGGATGTCGGCCACATGCCTCAGCCCCTTGAGGCCGTGCAGCACCGTCTCGAAATAAGGGGCCAATTCGGCGGCGCGGGCCGCCAGCTTCTCGCGCTCGAACAGGTCAAGCGCCGCAAGACCGGCGGCACAGGCCAGCGGATGGCCGGAATAGGTGTAGCCATGGGCGAACTCGACCTGATGATCGGGACCGCCGGCGGCCATGAAGGTGTCGTGGATCTCCGCTGTCGCCAGCACCGCCCCCATGGGTACGGTGCCGTTGGTCAACGCCTTGGCCACCGTCATGATGTCGGGAACCACGCCGAAACAATCGGCGGCGAACGCCGCCCCGGTACGGCCGAAGCCGCTGATGACCTCGTCGAAGATCAACAAGATGCCGTGCTTGTCGCACAGGGCACGCAGCCGTTGCAGGTATCCCTTGGGCGGCACCACCATGCCGGCCGAGCCCGAGAACGGCTCGACGATGACCGCGGCGATGTTCGAAGCGTCGTGCAGGGCAACCAGATCCTCCAGCACGTCGGCCAGATGAGCGCCGTGTTCCGGCTGGCCCTTGGTGAAGGCGTTTTCCGGCAACAAGGTGTGGGGCAGATGATCGACATCGCCCATGGTTCCGAAAATCTTGCGGTTGCCGACGATGCCGCCGACGCTGAGACCGCCGTAATTGACGCCGTGATAGCCCTTGGCCCGGCCGATCAGCCTGGTCTTGCCGGGCATGCCCTTCTGCCGCCAATAGCCCCGCGCCATCTTGAGCGCGGTATCGGCCGATTCCGAACCGGAATTGGTGAAGAACACATGGTCAAGCCCCTTGGGCGCCATGCCCGCCAGCTTGTCGGCCAGCAGGAAGGCCAGCGGGTGACCGAACTGGAAATTGGGGGCATAGTCCAAGGTGGCGACCTGACGGGCGACGGCGTCGGCGATTTCGCGACGACCGTGACCGAAACCGGTGCACCACAACCCCGACAGACTGTCGAACACCTTGCGCCCCCTGGCGTCGATGAAATGGCACCCTTCGGCGCCCACCACCATGCGCGGGTTGTCCTTGAACTCGCGGTTGGCGGTGAAAGGCATCCAATAGGCGTCCATTTGCGCGCGGGTCAGCCCCGCCGCCGCCTGGGGATCAAAGGCCATCCTGGTTTCTCCCGACATGATGGGCATGGTTGACGCCACCATGGGCGGGGGATTACACCCGATAAATCCAAACTCTCTTTAGCTTAGTGAGAAGTTTGCTTAACCATGTCGCTCTCACACCGCCCCCTGCCGTCGCTCGGCGACACCGATTTGCGGCTGTTGCGGGTGTTCCACAAGGTGGTGGAATGCGGCGGGTTCACCGCCGCCGAGATCGAGTTGAACATCTCGCGTGCCGCCATCAGCCAACACATGGCCGACCTGGAACGGCGGCTGGGGCTGAAATTGTGCCAACGCGGACGCGCCGGCTTCCGGCTGACCGACGAAGGCCGCGCGGTGCACGAAGCCAGCGGCCGCCTGTTGTCGGCGACGGAAAGCTTCCGGGCCGAGATCAACGTCCTGCATTCCCGTCTCCGTGGCGAGTTGAACATCGGCATCACCGACAATCTGGTGACGTCGCCGCGCATGCGGGTAACCCAGGCGTTGCGCGCCCTCAAACGGCGTGGCCCCGAGGTGCGGATCAACATCCGCATGATCCCGCCCAACGAGATCGAACGCGGCGTGCTGGATGGCCAGTTGCATGTGGGAGTGACGCCGGTTCGCCGGCCGTTGCCGGGCCTGGACACCCTGGCCCTTTATGACGAGGAAAGCGCGCTTTATTGCGCCGCCGGGCACCCGCTATTCGGCCGTGACGACCAGTTTCTGGACGACGCGACCGTCGCCGACGCCGACGCGGTGGCGCCGGCCACCCTGACGGCGGCCGAAACGGCACCGTTGCGGGTGACCGCCACCGCCACCGACCGCGAGGGCGTGGCCTTCCTGATCCTGACCGATTGCTACATCGGCTTCCTGCCCACCCATTACGCCCGGCAATGGGTGGAACGCGGCCAGATGCGGGCACTGGCCCCCGGCCGCTTTGCTCAAAGCGTAGAATACCGCGCCGTCACCGCGCGAAACGGCCGGCCCAATTTGGTGCAGGAAACCTTCATGGACCTGTTACGCCAGGGGAAATAATCCCCTATCCCACGCGGGCGACCACCTCGATCTCCAGCAACACGTCGCGCGGCAGGCGCGCCACCTGGACGCACGACCGGGCCGGCTTGTGGTCGCCGAAGGCTTTCTCGTAGATGCCGTTCAACTTGGCGAAATCTTCAAGGTCCTTGAGGAACACCGTGGCCTTGACCACCTTGCCCAGGGAGGAGCCGGCCGCCGCCAGCACGGCACGCAAATTGGCGAACACCTGTTCCGCCTGTTCCTCGATGCCGGTTCCCACGATCTGACCGTCCAGCCCCAGCGGAATCTGGCCCGAGCTGTAGAACCAGCCATCGGTGGCGATCCCCTGGCTATAGGGGCCGATGGCGGCGGGAGCCTTGTCGCTGTGCACGGTCTTCATGGGATCACGCTTCCTTGCGCTGGAACGTTGCGGGACGGGGTGCGCCCACACTAGAACGCCCAAGGACCAAAGTGAAGCGCGCCGCCGGTTCCGTCTTCGTCGGTTCGAGGGCGGGTCCGGGCACCTGTTCCGGCCCCCGCTCCAGCCACCCTTCGGGCAGAGGGCAGCAACCGGCGCCGGGAATCATCGGAATGTCGTCCATGGTTTGTCTCCCTCAGGCCGCCTTGGGGCCGTAGCCGAAACGCTCGTTCAACTTGTCCAACAGCTTTTCCGCCGCCTCGCTGATCACCGTGCCGGGCGGGAAGATGGCGGTGGCGCCGGCGGCATAGAGTTCGTCCCAATCCTGGGGCGGGATGACGCCGCCGACCACGATCATCATGTCCTCGGCCCCCAGCTTCCTCAGTTCCTCCTTGAGCTGCGGCACCAGGGTCAGGTGGCCGGCGGCCAGCGAGCTGGCGCCGATGATGTGGCAGTCGTTCTCCACCGCTTGGCGCGCGGCTTCCGCCGGGGTTTGGAACAGCGGCCCGACGTCCACGTCGAAGCCCAAATCGGCGAAGGCGGTGGCGATGACCTTTTGCCCGCGGTCGTGGCCGTCCTGGCCCATCTTGGCGACCATGATGCGCGGACGACGGCCGTCGCGGGCGCGGAAATCCTCGATCTGGGCCTGAACCTTGGCGACCTTGTCCGACGACCGCGCCGCCTCGCCGGCATAGACGCCGCTGATGGTGCGGATTTCCGCCTTGTGGCGGCCATAAACCTTTTCCAGGGCCAGCGAGATTTCGCCGACGCTGGCCCGCGCCCGGATGGCCTCCACCGCCAGCCCCAGCAGATTGCCGGAACCGCTTTGCGCGGCGTTGGTCAGGGCGTCGAGCGTTTGCTGGCACCGCACGCCGTCGCGCTCGGCCCGCAATTTCTCAAGCTGAGCGATCTGCTTGGCGCGGACGCTGGTGTTGTCCACCTTGAGCACGTCGATGCTCTCGGCTTCATCCAGTTGGTACTTGTTGACACCGACCACCGTCTGGCGCCCGGAATCGATGCGGGCCTGGGTGCGGGCGGCGGCTTCCTCGATACGCATCTTGGGAATGCCGGTTTCGATGGCCTTGGCCATGCCGCCCTTCTGCTCCACTTCCTGGATGTGCTCCCAGGCACGGGCCGCCAGATCGCGGGTCAGCCGCTCCACGTAATACGACCCGCCCCACGGATCGATCACCCGGCAGGTGCCGCTTTCCTGTTGCAGGAAAAGCTGGGTGTTGCGGGCGATGCGGGCCGAGAAATCGGTGGGCAGGGCCAGCGCCTCGTCGAGCGCGTTGGTGTGCAAGGATTGGGTATGGCCCTGGGTCGAGGCCATGGCCTCGATACAGGTGCGGGTCACGTTGTTGAACACGTCCTGCGCCGTCAGGCTCCAGCCCGAGGTCTGGGAATGGGTGCGCAAACTCAGCGACTTGTCGCTTTTCGGGTCGAACTGCTTCATCAGCTTGGCCCACAGCATGCGCCCGGCGCGCATCTTGGCCACCTCCATGAAGAAGTTCATGCCGATGGCCCAGAAGAACGACAGACGCGGCGCGAACTGGTCGATGCTCATGCCGGTGGCCATGCCGGCGCGGGCGTATTCGACGCCGTCGGCCAGGGTATAGGCCAGTTCCAGATCGGCGGTGGCCCCGGCCTCTTGCAGGTGATAGCCGGAAATGGAGATGGAGTTGAATTTCGGCATGTGCTGCGCCGTATAGGCGAAGATGTCCGAAATGATGCGCATGCTGGGCTTGGGCGGATAGATATAGGTGTTGCGGACCATGAACTCCTTGAGGATGTCGTTCTGGATGGTCCCCGACAGCTTGTCGGCGGAAACGCCCTGTTCCTCGGCGGCGACGATATAACCCGCCAGCACCGGCAGCACGGCGCCGTTCATGGTCATGGACACCGACATCTGGTCCAGCGGGATGCCGTCGAACAGCACCTTCATATCCAGGATGGAATCGATGGCGACGCCCGCCATGCCGACGTCGCCGGGCACGCGCGGATGATCGGAATCGTAGCCGCGATGGGTGGCAAGGTCGAAGGCCACCGACAGGCCCTTTTGCCCCGCCGCCAGATTGCGGCGATAGAAGGCGTTGGATTCCTCGGCGGTGGAGAAACCGGCATATTGCCGCACCGTCCACGGCTGGTTCACATACATGGTGGGATACGGCCCGCGCAGGAACGGCGCCAGCCCCGGCAGGGTGTCCAAATGGTCCAGCCCGGCCAGATCGGCAGCGGTGTACAGCGGCTTGACGTCCAGCAATTCCGGCGTCTGCCACAACGCCTCTTCCGGCATCTTCCCGGTTTCGGCCAGGAAGCGGGTGCGCCACGCCTGGAAATCGCTGTCGGTATCGCTGCCCAGCGCGATCTTGGTGAAATCGGGGAACGTGGACATCACAGGGCGACTCCCAGATCGGCCAGGGTGGAACGCAGGATGGCGAGCACGTCGCAGCCCACCGAGATGAAACTATCGACACCCGCCGCCGCATAGATTTCGCGCTTGTCGCCGGGATTGCCCGCCAGGAACAAGGTCTTCACCCCGGCGGCCTTCAGCGCGCGGGCGAAGGCTTCCGCATGCTCCTCGTATTGAGCATCGCCGCCGCACAGCACGGCGATGCGGGCGCCGCTGTCCTTGAACGCCTGGACGCAGCTTCCCGCGTCCTTGAACCCGGAATTTCCCAAGGCCTGGATGCCGCCCGCCTCGAAGAAATTCTTGGCATAGGTGGCACGGGCGGTGTGTTGCGCCACCCGGCCCAAATTGGCCAGGAAGACCGAGGGCCACGCGCCCGTGGCCGCCTTGTGGGCGTCGGCGGCATCGCGTAGCGCCTCGAAGCTTTCGGCATGGCGGTGACGGGGCAAGGAGGAGACGGAACAGCCGGTTCCATCGGCCAGAAGGGCGGCCATACGGCCGAGACTGACACCCAGTTCGGCGGCATCCACCAGATCGTCCATGGTGTCGGCACGCAACGCCTGGACCTCGATGCGCGCCGGCGCCAGCCGCACCGAGGCCTGCATGCGCAAGGTGGCGAAATCCGGTGCCGGCCGCTCCACCGCTTGCTCCAGGATGTTGGGGAATTCGTTGATGCCGGTCAGCGAATCCTTGCGTTTCGCGATGTTCCTTTCCCGCGCCGCCCACGATGCCGCCAGTTGTTCGGCCCACGACCCGTCCAGCAGCACGGTGGCCATGCCGCCACGTCCTTCAATGTCCTGGAACAGCGCCCAGGCGGCATCGGCCAGTTGCCGGGTCAGCGTCTCGACGTACCACGAGCCGCCGGCCGGGTCGGCCACCTTTGACAGCGAAGATTCTTCCTGCAACAGAATTTGGCTGTTGCGGGCGATGCGCCGGGCGAAATCGTCCGACGGCCCCAAGGCCGCGTCGAACGGCGCCACCGCCACGCTGTTGGCACCGCCGATCCCGGCGGCGAAGGCGGCCACCGTGGTCCGCAGCATGTTCACCCAGGGGTCGCGGCGCGACAGGATGCGTCGGGCGGTGCGGGCATGGATATGCATGGCCCGCGCCGGTGGCGTGGCGCCGCAGGCTTCGGTCAGTCGCGCCCACAACAGACGGGCGGCACGCAGCTTGGCGATGGACAGGAACTGGTCGCAGCCGACCGAAAAGGTGAAAGCCATCTGGCGGCAGGCGTCGTCGATCCCAAGCCCGCCGTCGATCATGGCCCGCAGATAGGTCAGGCCGGTGGCCAAGGCGGCGGCCAGATCCTGGGCCTCGGTGGCGCCGGCGTCATAATGGACGCTGGTGTCCACGCCGACCGCCGTGACATTGGGCCAGTTGGCGGCAGTCCAGGCGGCAAGGCCCGCCAGACGCGACAGCGCTGTATCCAGGGTCTGGGGAAGCTTGCCCTCGGACGCCAGCACCCCCAGCGGATCGGCGTTGAAGGCGCCGCTTGCCTGATCCGGCGCCACACCACGATTGCGCCACAGCGCCGCCAGCACGGCGGCGGCGGCCTCGGCCTGGGCGCCAGCCTCGAGCGACACCGGCGCCAGGTCCAGCAACACGCCGCGCAGCGCATGGTCGAGGTCGTCCACCGAATAGATCATGGCGCCGCCCCTGCCGGCCAGATCCTCGGCACGGACGTCGTCACCGTCCAACCCGTTGTGGACGGCGGCGTCGAAACGGATCGTCAACGCCGTGGCCCCACGCATCAAGTCGGTCAGCACGGCGTCGTTGAGCGCTTGCAGGTCGGGAGTGTCGTGTTCGGTGCGGATGGCCCAGCCATCCGGTCCGGCCCCGGCCGCCACCGCGCCGCGCGTATAGGGCGCCAACCCCGGCAGACCGTTCTCAACCGGGCTGTCGGCGCGGGTATAGAGCGGCTGCACGGCGATGCCTTCATAGAGCGGCGTCACCAGCTTCTTGTCGAACGGCGCCCCCTTCAGCGCCTTGTCCACCGCCGCCAGCCATTGCTCGCGCGTGGGCGTGGGAAAATCCGATGCCAGGGACAGGGCCGGCTCGCTCATGGACGCCTCCTCTTGGGCGGGATGTGTTATTCGCAAGATACGCAAGACATGTGGACACGACACCCGCAAAAGGGCTAATTCTTGCAACAGAGACAACACCATTTTGCGGATTTTGCGGATGAAAAAGGTCTTTGCCGGCATACGCCTTCGCCGTCTGCGCGAGGAACAGCGCCTGACCCAGGCGGCGCTGGCTCGTGCGCTGGGGTTGTCGACCACCTACGTCAACCAGCTCGAACACGACCAGCGGCCCTTGACCCAGACGGTGGTGGACAAGATCCGCGAGATGTTCGGCACCAGCATTCCGCTGGACGAAGACGCCGAGGCACGACTGGCCGGCGAGTTGCGCGACGCCCTGGCGGAGATCGGCGACGGCGTGGCCCAGGCGGAAATCCGCCAGCTTGCCACCACCATGCCCATGCTCGGCCGCGCCGTACTGAATCTGCACCGGCGGTATCGCCAGACCCTGGAGAAATCCGAGGCCTTGGCCGCCGGACTGGAGCAACGTGGCCAATCCATGACGGCGCTGATGCCGCACGAGGAAGTGCGCAATTTCTTTTATGACCGCCGCAACCACATCGCCGAACTGGACGAAGCGGCGGAACACCTGTTCCAGCGCCACGGCCTGAGCGCCGGCAACATGGAACGCGACCTGGAACGGGTGCTGGCCGAAGTGCACGGCATCGCCATCCGCCATCACGACGGCGCCGACCACCGCCGCTTCGACCGCGCCTCCCGCGTACTGATCCTGCCGGCCAACCGCTCGCCCGGACAACAGGCGTTCCAGATGGCGACGCAACTGGCCTTCCTGAGCGTGGGCGCCCGCCTGGACGAACTGACGCGGGCCGGCAACTTCACCGGCCCCGAGGCCCGCGCCCTGGCCCGCATCGGACTGGCCAATTATTTCGCCGGCGCGCTGGTGCTGCCGTACAGCCTGTTCCTGGCCTCGGCCGAGGAACTGAATTACGACATCGACCTGTTGGGCCGGCGCTTCGGCGTCGGCTTCGAGACGGTTTGCCATCGCCTGTCCACCCTGCAACGGCCGCGCTCCCAGGGGGTGCCGTTCTTTTTTGTCCGCGTCGACCGGGCCGGCAACATCTCGAAACGGCAATCGGCCACAGATTTCCACTTTTCGCGCGGCGGCGGCACCTGTCCCTTGTGGAACGTCTATGAAGCCTTCGCCAATCCCGGCCGCATCCTGACCCAGGTGGCGCGCATGCCCGACGACCGCACCTATCTGTGGGTGGCGCGCACGGTGTCGCACCGTTCCGGCGGCTGGGGGGCACCGGGCAAGGATTTCGCCATCGGCCTGGGCTGCGACATCCGCCACGCCCACCGCCTGGTCTATTCCAAGGGGCTGGACCTGACCGACCCCAGCGCCGCCACCCCCATCGGCGGCGGCTGTCGGGTGTGCGAACGCGCGTCGTGTCCGCAACGCGCCTTTCCCGCCATCGGCCGCCCGCTGGCGGTGGACGAGAACCGCAGCCGTTTCGAACCCTATGCCGCCGCCGGGCTTGACACCCCGCCCGCCCCCTCCTACCGTCCCTAGCGGTTACGGTCTTCGGGAACCCAATACCCGGAGCTAAGAGGGAAGCCGGTGCGAAACCGGCGCTGCCCCCGCAACTGTCAGCGGCGAGCCGCCGTCCACCATGGCCACTGGGGCAAGCTCCGGGAAGGCCGGACCAAGGCCACGACCCGCGAGCCAGGAGACCTGCCGCAACCCTTGTCAACGTCGTCGGGCGGGGTGTCCCGGTGGGGTGAGCGTGTCCCAAAGGGACCCGCCTGCTCGGATGCCCGCCTTTCGTCTGCAAAGAGGTGCGCATGCCGGTTCCCGCCGACCAAGACCCCACGGACAACGTCGTCCGCCTGAATTTCACCGCCCGCCCGATGCCGAAGGGCCCGCAAGCCATGGCGCCCTTTTTGCTGGAAGCCCGCGCCGACGGCTGGAAGATGCATACCGGCGGCCGCACGCTGGACGCCGCCGAATTGGCCTCGGCCGCCGACCTGTTGCGCGACATCGCCCGCTCGTTGACCGACATGGCGCGCGAAAGCGCCGGACAGCCGGCCCAGCCCTGCATCGCCGAATTCGTGCTGTACGACACCGGCGGCATCGACCATTGGGTCGCCGACGGCGCCGACCGCACCCGCCTGCGGCTAGGGCTACGCACCGCCATCAGCACCATCCGCGACCCGTAACAAAGCGGCGGGAACCGCCATTTCCCGCCATTTCTCGGCTTCCCCCCACGCGGGGTTGCGAAGCCCGTTACGCATTTTCCCTCAGTCTTAGCCTTGACAGATGGGACACGAGGCGTCATTCATTGCGAATGATAACGCTTCTCAATATTAAATTTCGCTCTCTGCCGCGCGCCATCGGCTCGGCACGCCGCCCCTTGCGGGCCGCCGCCCTTTCCCTTCCTTCTTCGAAAGCTTGAGACATGCCGCAGCCGTTCATCAGAAAGGCTTTGCTGGCCACGTCCGTCGTCGGTCTCACCGTCGCCGCCGGCGTGGCCGTGTTCGTCGCCGCCGAGCGCCAACAGAAGCGGGACCAGGTGACCACCGTGGTCCTGGACGGCAAGACCTGCCAGCCCGCCAACCTGACCGTCCCCGCCGGCCGCAACACCTTCCTGATCAAGAATGTCGGGCCACGCACCATCGAGTGGGAGATCCTCAAGGGCGTCATGGTGATCGAAGAGCGCGAGAACATCCGCGCCGGCCAAAGCCAGACCATGACCGTGACGCTTGAGCCCGGCACCTACGAGATCACGTGTAGCCCGCGCTCCAAGTTCGTCGCCGACCTGCGCGGCAAACTGGAAGTCACCGCCGCCCCCGGCGGCGCCCCAACCAAGCCGACCCCGGCCGAAATGATCGGCGCCCTGGCCGAATACCGTTTCTACGTGTTCGAGGAAGTCAGCGAACTGATGGACAAGACCACCGCCTTCGTCGAGGCGGTCAAGGCGGGCGACGTCACCCAGGCCAAGGCCCTGTACGCGCCGGCCCGTGTCCATTACGAACGCATCGAACCGGTGGCCGAATTGTTCTCGGACCTGGACGGCGCCATCGATTCGCGCGCCGACGACCACGAAAAGGCCGAGACCGATCCCGGTTTCACCGGCTTCCACCGCCTAGAGCACGCTTTGTGGGTGGACGGTTCCACCAAGGACATGGAAGCGGTCGCCGACAAGCTGTTGACCGACGTGGCCGAGCTTCAGTCGCGCGTGCGCAGCCTGGATATCCCGGCCGGCAAGATGGCCGGCGGCGCCGCCCTGTTGCTGGAGGAAGTGGCCGCCACCAAGATTTCCGGCGAGGAAGAACGCTACAGCCGCACCGATTTGTGGGATTTCGCCGCCAACCTGCAAGGTGCGGCCAAGGTGGTCGACCTGTTGCGCCCCATGCTGGTCAAGCTGGACGCGCCGCTGGTGGACAGGATCGACACCAACATGGCCGCCGTCAAAGCCGTTCTCGACCGATACGCCACCCCGGACGGCGGCTTCCAGACCTACGACAAGCTGGCCGACGCCGACCGCGCGGCCCTGCAAGGCCCAGTCACCATCCTGGCGGAAGATTTGTCGCGCCTGCGCGGCACCCTTGGTCTCGATTGAGGAAGCAAAGAAACAGCCATGCTTAACCTGTCTCGCCGTTCCCTGTTGCAAGGCGTCGCCGTCACCGCCGGCGCCGTCCCGCTTGCCGCGACCCTGCCCCGCGCCGCCACCGCCCAGCCGGGCGCCAAGGCCGGAAACGTGCTGCCGTTCCACGGCGTGCACCAGATGGGCATCGTCAACGCGCCGCCCGCCGCCGGCATCCTGGCCTCGTTCTCGGTCCTGGCGCCCGACCGCAAGGAGTTGGAGCGGCTGATGCGTACGCTGACCGAGCGGACGGCCTTCCTGATGGCGGGCGGCACGCCGCCGGCCTTCGACCCGCGCTTTCCACCCGCCGATTCCGGCATCCTGGGCCCGACCATCGTGCCCGAGAACCTGACGGTGACGGTGGCGGTCGGCGAAAGCCTGTTCGACGACCGCTTCGGCCTGCAAAAGCTCAAGCCGGCGCGTCTTCACACCATGACCCGCTTTCCCAACGACGCGCTTGAGGCCGGCATGTGCCACGGCGACGTGCTGTTGCAGATCTGCGCCGACACCCAGGCGGGCTGCATCCACGCCTTGCGCGACATCATCAAGCACACCCCCGATTTGCTGATGCTGCGCTGGAAGATCGACGGCTTCCTGCCGGCCCAGCCGGCCGATGGCACCGCCGAGACGCCGCGCAACCTGTTCGGGTTCAAGGACGGCACCGCCAATCCCGACACCACCAACGCCAAGCTGATGGAAGAGGTGGTGTGGGTCCAGCCCGGCGGCGACGAGCCGGCGTGGACCGCCGGCGGTTCCTATCAGGCGGTGCGGCTGGTGCGTCACTTCGTCGAACGCTGGGACCGCACCCCGCTTCAGGAACAAGAAGCCATCTTCGGCCGCAAGCGCGACAGCGGCGCCCCCATCGGCGGCAAGACCGAACACGAGATTCCCGATTACGCCGCCGATCCCGAGGGCAAGGTCATCCCGCACGATTCCCACATGCGGCTGGCCAACCCGCGTGATCCCGAATCGCGCAAGCACCTGCTCCTGCGCCGCGCCTTCAATTATTCGCGCGGCGTCACCAAATCGGGCCAACTGGACATGGGACTGGCCTTCATCTGCTTCCAGCGCGACCTGGAGGCCGGCTTCATCTATGTCCAAAACCGCCTGAACGGCGAACCGTTCGAGGAATACATCAAGCCGTTCGGCGGCGGATATTTCTTCGTCCTGCCCGGTGTCGCCGACCCGTCCAGCCATTTCGGCCAGGCCTTGCTGGAATCCGCCTGACCGCGCCCCTTTCCCACCACCACAGGAGCTTTCCCGTGATGAAAATGCTTTCCGTCAGCACGGTTCTCGCCGGCCTTTTTCTCGCTTCTCCGGCCATGGCGGCGCCGCCGCCCGAACTGGTCGGCGCGGTGACCGAGTACAAGATCTACGTCTCGGTCGAAACCAAGGCGCTGGTCGAGAAGACCAAGGCCTTCACCGCCGCCGTCAAGGCCGGTGACGTCGCCAAGGCCAAGGCGCTGTTCGCCCCCACCCGCGTCCATTACGAACGGATCGAGCCGGTGGCCGAGTTGTTCGGCGACCTGGACGGCAGCATCGACTCGCGCGCCGACGACCACGAGAAGGCCGAGGCCGATCCTGGCTTCACCGGTTTCCATCGCCTTGAGCACGCCCTGTGGGTGACCGGCTCGACCAAGGGCATGGAAGCGGTGGCCGACCAGTTGCTGGCCGACGTCACCGACCTTCAGGGCCGCATCAAGGGCCTGGCCGTGCCGCCCGAAAAGATGGTCGGCGGCGCCGCCCTGTTGATCGAGGAAGTGGCCGCCAGCAAGATCTCGGGCGAGGAAGACCGCTACAGCCACACCGACCTGTGGGACTTCCACGCCAACGTCGAAGGCAGCGCCAAGATCGTCGATCTGTTGCGTCCCATGCTGGTCAAGACCGACAAGCCGCTGCTGGACAAGGTCGATGCCAACCTGGCCACCGTCAACAAGGTGCTGGCCAAGTACGCCACCAAGGATGGCGGCTTCCAGACCTACGACAAGCTGACCGAGGCCGACCGCGCCGCCCTTCAGGGGCCGATCACCGCCCTGGCCGAGGATCTGTCCAAGCTGCGCGGCACCTTGGGCCTGAACTGATAAAATCTGCTTTCGGCGCCGGCATGCCTTCGCGCATGCCGGCGCTTTTCTTTTTTGCAAACCCGCCTTGACTCGTCCCCATTCCAGGACATAGCCTATCTTGCGTTACGGTTCCCCGGACACCACAACATCCGGGGCTAAGAGGGAAGCCGGTGCGAGACCGGCGCTGCCCCCGCAACTGTCAGCGGCGAGCCTTTGTCCATCATGCCACTGGGGAAACCCCCTGGGAAGGCGGACAGGGGCCGCGACCCGCGAGCCAGGAGACCTGCCGTGACCTGTTTGTCGTCCACGGGCGGGGTGTCCCGGTGGGTCGCCTGCCGCATCCGTGCCGCATCGCGTCCGCAATTCCCCGCTCCATCCCGGAGGGGGATTTTCATGTCGTCCGCGCCCGCCTTTGATTTCGACCGCACCGGCAATCTGGTGCCGCTACGCCCGCGCCAGCAGCACGCCGGGCCGTCGCCGCGCCGCCATCGCCTGGAGCGGCCCGCCCCGTCGGAACTGCGCCTGGACCGCTCGCGCGACGACAAGCTGACCGCTTTCGGCAAGGCCACCCTGGGCGACCGCTATCTGATGCCCGGCGAGGGCATCCAGGACATGTTCGCCCGCGTCGCCTGTGCCTTCGCCGACAATGCCGCCCACGCCCAGCGGCTGTATGATGCCATGTCCAATCTGTGGTTCATGCCCGCCACGCCCATCCTGTCCAACGGCGGCACCACGCGCGGCCTGCCGATCTCGTGCTTCCTCAATTCCGTGCCCGACAGCCTGGACGGCATCGTGGCGGTGTGGAACGAGAACGTGGACCTTGCCTCCAACGGCGGCGGCATCGGCACCTATTGGGGTGGCGTGCGCTCCATCGGCGAGGCGGTAAAGGGCAATGGCGCCACCTCGGGCATCATCCCCTTCATCCGCGTCATGGACAGCCTGACGCTGGCCATTTCCCAGGGCTCGCTGCGGCGCGGCTCGGCAGCGGTTTACCTGGACGTGCATCACCCCGAGATCGAGGAATTCCTGGAAATCCGCAAGGCATCGGGCGATTTCAACCGCAAGAGCCTGAACCTGCACCATGCCATCAACGTCACCGACGAATTCATGGAAGCGGTGCGCGACGACAAGCTGTTCGGCCTGAAAAGCCCCAAGAGCGGCGAGGTGCTGCGCCATGTCAGCGCCCGCGCCCTGTGGCAGAAGATCCTGGAAATCCGCCTGCAAACCGGCGAGCCCTATCTGCTGTTCACCGACACCGTCAACCGGGCGCTTCCCAAGCATCAGCGCGAACTGGGCCTGAACGTGCGCTCGTCCAATCTGTGCGCCGAGATCACCCTGCCCACCGGCCAGGACCATCTGGGCCAGGAACGCACCGCCGTATGCTGCCTGTCGTCGCTGAACATCGAAACCTGGGACGAGTGGGAGCAGGCGCCCGGCTTTGTCGAGGATGTGCTGCGCTTCCTCGACAACGTGCTGTCGCATTTCATCGCCACCGCCCCCGACGGTATGGAGCGCGCGGCCTATGCCGCCATGCGCGAACGCTCGGTGGGGCTGGGGGTGATGGGCTTCCATTCTTTCCTGCAAGCGCGCGGCCTGCCGTTCGAAAGCGCCCTGGCGAAATCGTGGAACCTGCGCATCTTCAGGAAAATCCGGCGCGACGCCGACGCGGCCTCGGTCGATCTGGCCGAGGAACGCGGCCCCTGCCCCGATGCCGCCGAGCGCGGGCACCAGGCGCGGTTCAGCCACAAGCTGGCCATCGCGCCGACCGCCAGCATCAGCATCATCTGCGGCGGCACCAGCGCCTGTATCGAGCCGATTCCGGCCAACGTCTACACCCACAAGACCCTGTCCGGCTCGTTCTCGGTGCGCAATCCGCATCTGTCGCGGCTGCTGGCGGAAAAGGGCCTGGATACGCCCGAGACATGGCAGTCGATCATCGAGCACGAAGGCTCGGTCCAGCATCTGGACGGCCTGAGCGACGACGAGAAACTGATCTTCCGCACCGCCTTCGAGATCGACCAGCGTTGGGTCATCGATCTGGCCGCCGACCGCGCCCCCTATATCTGCCAAAGCCAGTCCATCAATCTGTATCTGCCCGCCGACGCCGATAAATGGGACTTGCATATGCTGCACTGGACGGCGTGGGAGCGCGGCCTCAAGAGCCTTTATTACTGCCGCTCGAAATCGGTGCGCCGCGCCGCCTTCGTCGGCGGCGAGACCAAGGCGAAGGAAACCATGGCCGCACCGCGCACCGATTACGATGAATGCCTGGCTTGCCAGTAAGGGGAATGCACATGAATCTCGGACATATCAATCCCCTGGAGTTGGTCAACACCGGCAAAATCGGGCTGTTGCAAGGCAGCGGTGCCTATAATGTCGAGCGCTATCCCTGGGCCTATGATTTCTGGAAGAAGCAGCAGCAGGTCCATTGGATGGGCGAGGAAGTGCCCTTGGGCGAGGACCTCAAGGATTGGGCGTCCGACCGGGTATCGGACCAGGAGCACAACCTGCTGACCCAGATTTTCCGCTTCTTCACCCAATCGGATGTGGAGGTCAGCGACAATTACCTCAAGCGCTACATGCCGATTTTCCAGCCGCTTGAGATTCAGATGATGATGGCCGGTTTCACCAACATGGAAACCATCCACATCGACGCCTATGCCCTGCTGCTGACCACGCTGGGCATGCCGCAGACCGAGTTTTCCGCCTTCCGCGACTATGCCGCCATGCGCGACAAGGCCGATTACATGCACAGCTTCGGCGTCGGCACGGTGGCCGACGTGTCGCGCACGCTGGCCATGTTCGGCGCCTTCACCGAGGGCATGGCGCTGTTCGCCAGCTTCGCCATGCTGCTGAACTTCCCGCGCCACAACAAGATGAAGGGCATGGGCCAGATCGTCACCTGGTCGGTGCGCGACGAGTCGTTGCATTGCGAGGGCATCATCCGCCTGTTCCACGAATGGAACCGCGAAACCGGCGCGCTGACCAAATCCGTGCGCGACGACATCCTGGACGTGGCGCAGACCATGGTGGGGCTTGAGGAAAAGTTCGTCGATCTGGCCTTCGAACTGGGCGCGGTCGAGGGCATGCGGGCCGAGGACATCAAATCCTACGTCCGTTACGTCGCCGACTGGCGCCTGACCCAATTGAAGCTACCGATCCTTTTCGGTCATTTCCGCGCCACGGAAACCGGCTACGAACAGACCAAGCCCCACCCCCTGCCCTGGCTGGTGGAAATCCTCAACGGCGTCGAACACGCCAATTTTTTCGAACAGCGGTCCACCGAATATTCCAAGGCGGCGACGCAAGGCGCCTGGGACGGTGCCGACGGCGTCTGGGCGGAATTCGACCGCCTGCAAGGAGCGTGAACATGCGTAAAATCCCCACCACCATCATCACCGGCTTCCTGGGCGCCGGCAAAAGCACCCTGGTCCGTCACCTGATGGAACACAATCGCGGCCGCCGCATCGCGCTGATCGTCAACGAATTCGGTGATGTCGGCATCGACGGCAACATGCTGGCGTCATGCGGCGTGGCCGGCTGTACCGAGGACAGCATCATCGAACTGGCCAACGGCTGCCTGTGCTGCACCGTCGCCGACGAATTCCTGCCGGTGATGCAGGCGTTGGTGGAACGCGCCAACCCGCCCGAACACATCCTGATCGAAACCTCGGGCCTGGCCTTGCCCAAGCCGCTGGTCAAGGCCTTTCACTGGCCGGAAATCCGCTCGCGCGTCACCGTCGATGGCGTGGTGGCGGTGATCGACGCCGAGGCCGCCGCCTCGGGGCGCTTCACCAGCACGCCCGAGGAAATGGCCCGTCCCGACCACGACAACCCGCTGGAGGAAGTGTTCGACGACCAGTTGACCTGCGCCGACATGGTGCTGCTCAACAAGGTCGATCTGGTGGACGCCGACGGCCTGGACCGCGCCCAGGCCCGCATGGCGGACAAGCTGCGCCCCGGCGTCAAGGTGGTGGCAACCCGCCATTCCGCCCTTGACCCGGTGGTGGTACTGGGCCTTGACGCCGGAGCCGAGGACGACCTGGACACCCGCCCCAGCCTGCACGACAGCGCCGCCGACCACGACCACGACGATTTCGAAAGCTTCGCCGTCGCCTTGCCCGAGGTCGCGGACCTCGACGCACTGGCCGAACGGCTGCGCCGCACCATCGCCGACCACGACATCCTCAGGCTCAAGGGCTTCGTCGCCGTCCAGGGCAAGGCCGCCCGCCATGTGATCCAAGCGGTGGGCGCCCGCCTGGATGGCTATTACGACCGCCCCTGGGGGCCGGGCGAAGACCGCAAAGGCCATGTGGTGGTGATCGGCCGCAAGGGATTGGCACGGGAAGACATCGCGGCCCGCGTGCAAGGAGACGCCTCCGTCATTACCAACCGATAACGAAATTTCTTTGGCACCCCCCCTGCCCGCACGTTACATTCGGGCAGGGGACATGCACGTGCACCATTCCATCGAAGACCGTATCGCCGTCGAACTCTTGCGCCGTCTGGTCGCCAACGCCACCATTCCCCTGGTGGGCGTATTGCTGGGCACGGTGCTTATCGCCACCACCCATTGGGACACCCGCGACCACGCGCTGATCCTGGGCTGGGCGGCGCTGGTGGCGGTGGCGCTGGTGTTCCGCACCGCGTTGACCCTGTCCATGCGCCGCCGTCTGGAGCACGCGGCGGCCGAGCCCGGAACGCCCCAGCTTTACGCGCTTTCCTTCGCCTTCAGCGGCATCGCCTGGGGCGTGGGCGGGCTTTTGGTCAAGGGTGCCGACCCCATGGCCATGGTCATCACCATCACCGGCATGCAGGCCATGGTAATGGGCGGCGTCGCCACCATCAGCGTGTTCATGCCGGCGTTCTGGGCGTTTTCGATCCCGGCCATGCTGCCACTGGTGGTCGGGCTGGCCCTGATGGGCGGACAGGCCGGATGGGTCCTGACCCTTTACAACGTCATCTTCTTTCTGTTGATGGCCGGCATCGCGCGCCGGGCCCACGCATCGTTGCGCCACGCGCTCAGGCTGGGTTTCGAGAAAGAGGACCTGATCGCCGAGATCAGTTCGGCACACCGCGAAGCCGCCGCCGCCAACCGCGCCAAGTCGCAATTCCTGGCGACCATGAGCCACGAAATCCGCACCCCCATGAGCGGCATCATCGGTCTGGTGCGGTTGATGTTGGAACGCCCCCTCGATCCCGAGCAACACGACCACGCCGACACCATCCGCCATTCGGCCGAGGCGTTGCTGGCGATCCTGGACGACATCCTGGACTTCTCGAAACTGGAGGCCGGCAAACTGAGCATCGAGGCGATGCCGCTCGACCTGCCGCTGCTGATGACGCGGGTGGCCGAACTGATGCGCCCGCGCGCCGAGGACAAGGGATTGTCCCTGACGTTGTCGCTGGCCCCCGACCTGCCGCGCGCCATCCATGCCGACCCCACGCGCCTGCGCCAGATCCTGCTGAATTTGATCGGAAACGCCGTCAAGTTCACCGAACGCGGCGGCGTCTCCATACAGGCGACGGCACAAGACGGCCGCCTGTCCATTGCCGTCGCCGACACCGGCATCGGCATGCCCCCCGAGGTTCAGGCGCGGCTTTTTTCCGAATTCACCCAAGGCGACGGCACCATC
This sequence comes from Magnetospirillum aberrantis SpK, assembly GCF_011022235.1. Classification (GTDB taxonomy): domain Bacteria; phylum Pseudomonadota; class Alphaproteobacteria; order Rhodospirillales; family Magnetospirillaceae; genus Magnetospirillum; species Magnetospirillum aberrantis. Next base: position 50,831 of record NZ_JAAIYP010000007.1, read on the forward strand.
GCCCGCCGTTTCGGCGGCACCGGCCTGGGATTGGCCATCTGTCGGCAATTGGCGACGCTGATGGGCGGCACCATCGGCGTGGACAGCCAGCCCGGCCAGGGCAGCACCTTCCGCCTGGACCTGCCGCTGGTGCTGAGCACCCCCGAACGGTTGAACGCCGCCCCGACGGCCGGGCCGGTGCCCGAGTTGCCGGCGCTGCGCATCTTGCTGGCCGAAGACAATCTGGTGAACCAGAAGGTGACGGTCACGCTGCTGACCCGTGCCGGCCATGCCGTCACCGTCGCCGACGACGGCCTGCGGGCGGTTGAGCGGGTCGCCGCCGAGGATTTCGACGTCATCTTGATGGACATGCAGATGCCGGTGATGGACGGGCTCGAGGCGACGCGGCGCATCCGCACCTTGCCCGAGCCGCGCTGCCGCATTCCCATCCTGGCGCTCACCGCCAACGCGCTCAAGGGCGACGACGAACGGTGCCTGGACGCCGGCATGGACGGCTATTTGACCAAGCCGGTCAACGGCCCGGCGCTGTTCACCGCCCTTGGCCGGATGGTGGACGCCTCGACCGTTCCCCATCCCGCCGTCGAGGAAAGCACCTTGGCGCAGATGCTGGCGATCTGCGGCCAGGATGCCAGGGGCATGGTGGACCTGTTCATCCGCGAAGCGTGGAAATCCCACGACGCGCTGATGGCGGCCGACACCCCCGAGGCCATGGCCGCCGCCGCCCACGACCTGAAATCCATGGCCGGGACCATGGGATTGCGCACGCTGCAATCCCTGGCCGACACCATCGAACAGGCCTGTCGCCAGGGGCGGCACCACGACGCCCTTCCCCTGGCCCAGGATTTGCGCCCGGCCCTGGAACGGGCGGTGACGCAACTGGCATAGGCGCGGCTATTTACCGATCAACAAGGCGTTGACCGCGGCCGAGGCCATGGCGCTGCCGCCGCGCCGGCCCTTGACCGTGATGAACGGCACGCCCCCCGCCCGTTCGATCAGCGCCGCCTTGGATTCGGCCGCACCGACAAAGCCGACCGGCGTGGCGACGATCAGCGCGGGACGCGGCGCGCCGGCCTCCAGCATGTCGAGCAGATGGAAAAGCGCGGTCGGCGCGTTGCCGATGGCCACCACCGCGCCGTCAAGATGCGGCCGCCACAAATCGGCGACGGCGGCCGAGCGGGTGTTGCCCATCGCCTCGGCGTGCTTGCGCGTCGCCTCGTCGCGGATCAGGCTGATCACCTGATTGGTCCGGCCATGGCCGGCGGTGACGCCCTGGGCCACCATCTCGCAATCGGCCAGGACCGGAGCCCCCGCCGCCAAGGCGGCACGGCCGGAACGTCCCGCGTCGTCCGACCACACAAGGTCGGCGACCAGGTCGGTCATGCCGCAGGCGTGGATCATGCGCACCACCACCGCCTCAAGGTCGGCGGGAACGCCGCTCAGATCCGCTTCGGCACGGATGGTGGCAAAGGACTGACGATAGATTTCGTGGGCATCGCGAACATAGCTCATGACGAACCTCTTTGCTTAACGCGCATCGGCAACAGCGATGCCGTCCAGTTGGAAACGAATGGGAACGATGATGTCGGCGGCGACCGCCACCCCGCCGCGCCGCGCCGGGGTGAAACGCCAGTTGCGCACCGCCTTCTGCGCCGTTTCGTCCAGCATTTCCGAACCGCTGGACGCAACCACCACGACCGATCGCGGATGGCCCGCGACATCGACCGACACCCGCAACGACACGGTTCCTTCAACTCCGCGACGGCGGGCGGCCAAGGGATAGGACGGCAAGGGATTGTCGTCGTAGCCGGGACGGGCGTCACCCCCCGGCAAGCCGCTTCCCGCTTCCGTACCGCCCGCACCGCCGGTTCCAGAAGCGGTCGCGGCGACGTTTGAAGACGGGTTTGCGCCACCGTCCCCCTCCGACGCCGCCGGCTCGGAAACCGCCGGTGCCGGGGCCGCCGCTTGAGGAGACGGAGCGACCGGCATCGGCGCAGCAGCCGGCTTCGCCGCCTTCCGCGGCTGAGCCTGCGCCTTTGACAACGGCTTCGACTTCACCTGTTCCGGCGGGGAAACCGGGGCCGGCGCGGGCAGGCCGGGCGCCGGATTTGGCGGTTCCGCCGCCGCCAGGACCAGTTCCACCACCATGGGCGCCTCGGTCTCGGCTGGTGGCCGCAACTCGGCCGCCAGCAAGGCGCTTCCCGCCGCCAGCGCGTGGAAGAGCACGGAAAGGGCAGCCCCTTTCCAATCCCTGCTCCGCGTGGTGACGGGAAGCCGCGTCATTCGCCGTCGCCGGTCAGCGCCCTGGCCGGCTCGAACGACACCTTGACGCCGGCGAAGACCCCTCGGCCGCCGGTTTCGGCGTAGCCCCAGGCGCTTTCGTGATAACGGTCGAGAATGTTCTCGACCCGGCCGAACAGTTGGACGGTGTCGTTGATGTCGTAACTGCCGGCCAGATTGAATTCCACGTATTCGCCATGGCGGTTCGGCGGCTGGTCCGCGCTGGTCGAACGGTTTTCCTGGAAGTCCGAGCTATAGACCGTGGACAGGGTCAGGTTGGCGCGCTTTTCCCAAAAGCGCCAGTTGACGTCCACGCCGGCCCGATGCATGGGACGGCGAGCCAGTTCCTCGCCGGACAGCCGGTCATATGCACGAGTGTAGGTGTAGTTGGGATTAAGGGACAGGGATTGGCCGCCGTCATCGAACACCAGATAGTTGAAGAAGGTTTCGATGCCGTAGGTCGTGCCCTTGCCGACGTTCTGATACTGTTTGTCGACGCTGTTGTATTCGATCAGGTTGGCGATGTCGTTGCGGAACCAGGTCAGCCCGGTCTTGGCCCGGCCCGACAGCAATTTCTGTTCGACGCCCACATCCCATCCACGTCCCATTTCCGGCTGAAGCTCAGGATTGGGATTTCCCGACGGATAATGGATCTGATAGAGCAGCGGCGCCTTGAACGTCGTGCCATAGGACGCCTTGAGCGTGGTGTCCGCAGTCACGTGCCAGGCGCCGGAACCGAACCATGTCGGTTGCCAGCCGAACGCCTCGTGATCGTTGCCGCGCCAGCCGGCGGTGAGGTCCAGCACGTCGAACAGATGCGCCTGATGCTGGATCAGCCCCGACAAGGTGGTCATGCTGGCGTCGACCTTTCCGGGACGCTGATAGTTCCTTTGCCGGTACTTGTCCTCGACCCCTTCGAAGATGAAGGTGGTGGTGTGGTCCTTGTGGAAACGCAGGTCGTTCTGCCACGAGGCGTTGACGGTGGTGCTTTCGTAAGAGGCGCACAGCGGCCCGCCGATGGTGCAGCCCGTGGTGGTCCCGCCCATGTTCCATTGGTCGTTCTTCACGCCCGACACGCTGGCGGTCTGGGTCCACGCCTCGTCGAACAGCGACAGCGTGCCCTTGAGGTGGCCGTTGTCCACATGCTTGTGCTTGGACCGCATGGTGTCCATGGTGCCCGGCGTCTTGCTGCCGTCCAGTTCCGACCACATGTCGGTGTGGGAATAGCGCGCCTCGATCTCGCTGTTGTCGGTGGGCGAAACGCCCAGCTTGAGGTGGTAGGTGTTGTTCTGCGACCCATCCTTCTCCGAGCCGTAGCCCCGTTCCTCGGACGCGGTGGACCAGCCGGCGGTGCGATAGCGCGACCAGCCGAAACTGTAGTCGTAGCGGTCGCCGCCGCCGCTGGTCGACACGCTTTCGCGGTTGGTGCCGAAACTGCCCAATTCGCCAAGCGCGGTGACCTTCATCGGCCCCTTGCCCTTTTTGGTGATGATGTTGACCACGCCGCCCACCGCGTCCGACCCCCATTGGCCGGCGGCGGGACCGCGCAACACCTCGATCCGCTCGATGTCGTCGGTCTGCATCCAGTCGAAATCGAAATTGTACATGGTGTCGTGGTAGTTCACACGCTGCCCGTCCACCAGCACCAGGGTATGGTTGGTGTCGGTGCCGCGGATACGGATTTGCGAGGTCGATCCCATGCCGCCCTGGCGGGTGATCGACAGGCCCGGAACGGTCCGAAGCGCGTCCTCGACCTTGGTGATCTGCTTGTCCTCGATCTCTTCCGCCGTGACCACGGTGACCGAACTGCCCACCTGGTCGGCCTTGGTCTTGGTGCGGGTGGCGGTCACCACCACGTCGTCAAGGACGATCGGCGCCTGTTCGGCCCAGGCCGGCGCGACGACGAACGCCGCCGCCACCAACGGCCAGGAACGGGGGCGACGGGGACGAAAAACAGACATGGAACAGCTCCTCTCGATCCGCGAATGGTCATGACGAATGCCGGACAAAGGCACCCGCCGCGTGGTCGCGCGAAGCTGTGAAAAGTTGGAATGGGGCTTGACCAAACCCGCCGGAACCGCCCTTGCGGTCTGCGGTCGTTTTCGATGTCGTTGGTCTTAGCTTGTTTCCGGTCCTCTTTCCCACAGCAGCGCAAAGCGCACCACCACAGGCGAAAGAGCCATACCAAACGGGTGTCCCGCCCGTCGGAAAGGTGATACTCGCGCCGGCAGGTCTCCTGACTCGCGGATTGTCGGAACGCCCCTCGCCTTCCCGGTTTCCCAGTGGCTGATTGAGAGGCCCCTAGCCGCTTACAGTTGCGGGAACAGTCGCGGAATCGCACCGCGTTCCCTCTTGCCCCCCATCACGGGGACCGTCGCTGGGCACAGGAATACCCTTGCGGATTTTAGGGTGTCAAGGGTGCATGCAGGTTGCATCTTGACCTTGCCATATCACCTGACCCAAGGTGTGGCCGTCTTCGGTGTCCGAAGGCGGCCCTGGCCGCCCTTGGATCGCAAGTGGGAACCCGGTGGAAATCCGGGACTGTCGCGCAGCGGTATTGGGGAACGAAGGCCACAAGGCGGCACGTGCCGCCGGGCACTGGTCCGAATGGACCGGGAAGCCGTGGCCCAAGGATCGTCGGACGGATTGGTCCGACCTGCCCCTAAGTCCGAACACCGGCCGAAGACATGACGGGGGAATGGTCCCGCCGTCATCGACATGGGCTTTCGCGTCAAAAGGCACCATGACCGGAGAGGCGATGCCCCTTCCGCGTCCTGGCCCCGCGCGCAAGCCGGAACAGGCGGAAGGACGTCATGCTTTCCTTTCTTCCCAAGGGCCCGCGCGCAACGGGTCTTGCGCTGTTGGCGCTGTTGACGGCGACGTCCATGGCCCAGGCCCAGACACACCCCCGCGTCATGTCCCCCCGCGTCATGTCCCCCCGCGTCATGTCCATCGACAATTGCGCCAACCAGTACCTGATGGCGCTGGCCGACCGCGAACAGATCGTTTCCCTGGCCAAGGGCGGCGACCAGACCACCCTTGCGTTCCTGTCGGCACGGGTCGAAGGCGTGCCGCGCAACCACCGCACCGTCGAGGAAATGGTGGCCGCCCGTCCCGACATCCTGTTGACCGGACAATGGGCGATGAGCGCGGCCAAGGTGGCGAAACATTTCGGCGTGCGCGTCGTCGCGCTGGAGGCGCCGCGCGACATCGCCCAGGCCCGCCGCCAGATCCTGGACGTCGCCCATCTGTTGGGACAGGAGGAACGCGGCCGCGCGCTGGTCGCGGACCTGGACCAAAGCCTCGCCGAGGCCGCGGCGCGGCGGAAGCAACACCGCACCGAGGGCGTGGTCTACCGCAGCGGCGGCTATGCCTATGGCGCCGACACCTTGGTCGATTCGATCATGGACGGGGCCGGTATCGCCAACGTCGCCGCCCGACTGGGCCTGCGCCGGGCCGGCAACATCGACATGGAAACCCTGTTGGTGGCCCGCCCCCAGGTCATGCTGGACGACCAGGCCCGCGACGCCCGCGATCCGCGCATCGCCACCGACTTCCTGGCCCATCCGGCGCTGCGGCGCGGTTTGCCACAGGCGACGCGCATCCAGTTCCCCATGGCCTATTGGCTATGCGGCGGCGAGGCGTTGCCGATGGCGGTGTCCTCGCTCGCCACCTTGGTCAGCGAACGGGACGCCAAGCGGGAGGATGTGCGATGACATCCCTGTCTTTCGCCCGTCGCGACGGGCGCCTGTTGCTGTTGCTGGGCTTGCTGGTCGCGGTGTTGTCGGTGGTGTCGCTGGCGGTCGGCCCGACCGAGATCCCCCTTTCCGGCCTGTTCGAAAGCGGTGACGGCCCCAACGCCATCATCATGCAGGAATTGCGGCTGCCGCGCGTGCTGCTCGCCTTGTGCGTGGGCGGCACGCTGGGGCTGGCCGGTGCGGCACTTCAGGGATTGCTGCGCAACCCGCTGGCCGAACCGGGACTGGTCGGCGCCTCGTCCTCGGCGGCGCTGGGCGCGGTGCTGGTGCTGTATTTCGGCATCTACAACCTGTTCCCGCTGGCCTTGCCGGTGGCGGCCATCCTGGGCGCGCTGGCGGCGGTGGGGTTGCTGTACCTGCTGGCCGGGCGCAATCCCGGCGTGATGACGTTGATCCTGGCCGGCATCGCCGTCAGTTCCCTGGCCGGTTCGGTCATCTCGCTGGCCATCAACATGTCGCCCAATCCCCATTCGGCGGCGGAAATCGTCTTCTGGCTGTTGGGGTCGTTGAAGGACCGCAGCATGGACCATTTCCGTCTCGCCCTGCCGTTCATGGTGGCGGGTACGGCGCTGCTGCTGACCTCGGGGGCGGCGCTGGACGCGCTGACGCTGGGCGAGGACACCGCCCGCACCCTGGGCTTCAACCTTGGCCGCGTGCGCTTCTTCCTGGTGGCCGGCACGGCGCTGACGGTGGGGTCGGGGGTGGCGGTGACCGGGGCCATCGGCTTCATCGGGCTGGTGGTGCCGCATCTGCTGCGCCCCTTTGTCGGTTACCAGCCGCGCCGACTGTTGCCGGCCAGCCTGTTGGGCGGCATGGCGCTGTTGCTGGCCGCCGACATCGGCGTCCGACTGATTCCCACGCAACTGGAACTGAAGCTGGGGGTGCTGACGTCGCTGGTGGGTGCGCCGTTTTTCCTGGCCCTGGTACTCAAGACACGGAAGGTGATGCAGTGATGCTGACGGCCACCGACATCCATCTGAGGCGCGGCGACAACACCGTGCTGAAAGGCGTGGATTTCCACCTGTCCATGGGCGAGATGATCGGCCTGATCGGTCCCAACGGCGCCGGCAAGACCTCGCTGCTGCGCTGTCTGGTCGGGCTGGAACGCCCGGAACGGGGGGAAATCCGCCTGGGCGACAAGTCCCTGGCACATTGGCCGGCCCGCGCCTTGGCCTCCGAAATCGCCTATCTGGCGCAAAGCGCCGCCTGCCACTGGCCCATGGCGGTCGAGCGCATCGTCGCCCTGGGCCGTCTGCCGCATCTGGGATCGTGGCAGTCCCCCGCCGCGACCGACGTGGCGGCGGTGAAACAGGCCATGGCGGCGACCGACGTCGCCCATCTGCGCCACCGTCAGGCCACCGCCCTGTCGGGCGGCGAACAGGCCCGCGTGCAATTGGCCCGGTCGCTGGCGGTGGGGGCACGCGGATTGTTCGCCGACGAACCGGTGGCCGGCCTCGATCCCGGCCATCAGATCCAGGTGATGGAATTGCTGCGCGGCCACGCCCGCTCCGGGCACGCGGTGGTCATCGTGCTGCACGACCTGACCTTGGCCGCGCGCTATTGCTCGCGGCTGGTGCTGATGGCCGAAGGCAAGGTGGCGGCCGAAGGTTCCCCGGCCGAGGTGATGACCCCCGGCAACCTGGCCGCCGTCTACGGCATCGCCGCCCGCATCGAAACCCACGACACCGGGTTGCTGGTGGTGCCGGCGGGGCTGGCTCACTCGCGGTAACGCGCCACCACCCACACCGCTGCCGCCAGCAAGGCCACGGCGAACGCCGTCAGGGCCGCCAGCGCCCAAAGCGCCTCGGCGGTCAGGCCCGGCTGGCGGAGCGCGATGTTGGCGTGGGTCAGCGGCAACAGATGCAACGGCCCCGACAACCAGCCCGGCAGGTTGGACAGCGGAAAGAACGTGCCGCAAAAAAAGCCCATGGGGGTGATGACGAAGTTGGTGTAGGTGGTGTGTTCCTCCATGCCGCGCGTCTTGAGACCGATCACCATGCCGATGGCGGCGAACAGCGCGGTCTCAAGCAACAGCGCCAGCGGCAATGCCACCGACGGTTCCGGCCGCCAGCCGGCGGCCAGACCGGCCACCCCAACCAACAGCGTGGCGATCAGCCCACGCGCCATGCCCGCGCCGACATTGCCCGCCACCACGGCCACCGGCGACACCGGCGCCAGCATGACCAATTGCCAGGTGCGATGATAGAAACGCGCGATATTGAGGCCGCTGGCCACCCAGTTGAAGGAATTGTGCATGGCCGCCATTCCCATCAGCCCCGGCACCAGGAACGACAGGTAATCCCCGCCGTCCACCCGCACCTGACGCCCCAGCCCCAATCCGAACACCACCATGTACATCAGCGGCGTGATCATGGTGGACAAGACGAAGCTGGGCCGCGCCAGCTTGAGCCGGAACAGCAGCATCTCGCGCCGGAAGATGGAACCGGCGCCGGCCAGGGGATTGGCGTTCATTCCCGTCCTCCCGCCCCCAGGGCGACCACCACGTCCTCGAGACGCGGCCCGCCATGGCGGGCGACCAGTTCCTCGGGCGAGCCCAAGGCGACGATGCGGCCATGGTTGATGATGCCGACCCGGCCGCACAGGGCCTCGGCCTCCTCGACGTAATGGGTGGTGAGGACGATGGTGCAGCCGCCGTCGCGGATGTCGCGGACCAGATCCCACAGGTCGCGACGGATGGCGGGGTCCAGGCCGGTGGTCGGTTCGTCCAGCAACAGCACCTTGGGTTCGGTCATCAACGCGCGGCCGATGACCAGCCGGCGCCGCTGGCCGCCCGACAGCCGGTCGACCGGCGTGTCGGCCTTGGCCGCAAGCCCCAACCGCCCGATCATCGCGGCAACCCGTTTCTCCACATGGTCCAGCCGATGCAGACGGGCGTGAAAGGTCAGGTTCTGACGCGGCGACAAGTCGCGGTCCAGGTTGTTTTCCTGGAACACCACCCCCAACAACCGCTTGACCGCGCCCGCCTGGGTCACCGTGTCGTGCCCGCCCACCGCCAGACGGCCACCATCGGGCCGCGCCAGGGTGGACAGCATGCGGACCAAGGTGGTCTTGCCGGCGCCGTTGGGTCCCAACAGGCCGAAAGCCTCGCCCTCGGCGATGTGCAGGTCGACGCCGTCCACCGCCACGGCCGCGCCATAGCGCCGGGTCGCCGCCTCTATTCGGATCATATCGCTCTCCGTGCCACGACGGCGTGCCGTCCGGCCAATTCCACCACCTCGGCCTCGACCCCGAACACCGTCGCCAGATTGGCGGCGGTGACCACCTGGGGCGCCGGGCCGTCGGCGTGGACACCGCCGTCGGCCAGCATCAGCACCCGGTCGGCGAAAGCCAAGGCGAGATTGGGATCGTGCAACGACATCAGCACCGTCAGCCCCCGCTGTGCCGCGATGGCCCGCACGGTCTGCAAGACAAGAAGTTGATTGCGCAAATCCAGATGCGAGGTCGGTTCGTCCAGCAACAGCACCGGCGCCGCCTGGGCCAGGGCGCGGGCGACCATGACCATCTGCCGTTCACCGCCGCTGAGTTCGGCGAAACGCCGCGCGGCCAAGGCCGACACCCCCACCTGGGCCAACGCCTCCTCGGCGGCCTGACGGTCGCGCCGGCCGGGGGCGGAAAACGCCCCCACATGGGCGGTGCGTCCCATCAACACTACTTCGAACACGTCATAGTCGAACGACATTTCATGGTCCTGGGCCACGCTGGCCACCATCAGCGCCCGGCGCCGCGCCGGCTGATTGGCGACGGCGTGTCCGGCCACCGTCACCTGGCCGGCGGTGGGGCGCCATTGGCCGGAAACACAACGCATCAACGTGGTCTTGCCACAGCCGTTGGGTCCCAGCAACGCCACCACCTCGCCGGGAGCGATGGCGAAATCCACGCCGCGCAGCACCTCGGGCCCGGCGGCGGCGTGGCGGAAGCGCACATCCGAGACCCGGATCATGCCCCCCACCTTCCCTTGCGGCCCCGGCGCAACAGCAGCACGAAGAACGGCGCGCCGGCAAGGGCGGTGACGATGCCCACCGGCACCTCCCAATTGGCCAGGGACCGCGCCACCGTGTCGGCGGCGATGACGAAAGTGGCGCCGCCGGCCATGGCCAGCGGCAACAGGCGGCGGTGATCGGGACCGAAGACCATGCGCACCAGATGCGGCACCATCAGCCCCACCCAACCGACGATGCCGCTGACCGACACCGCGACCGCGACCGCCAACGTGGTGACGGTTATCAGCAAGAAGCGCAGCCGTCCGGCCTCGACCCCCAGGGCGCGGGCCTCGTCGTCGCCCAGGCTGAGAGCGTTGAGCCGCCAGCGCAGCGCCAGCACCGGCCCCAGCCCCACCACCAGCGCTCCGGCCACCAAAGCCACCTGTTGCCAGCGCGCCAGGGCGAAGCTTCCCATCAGCCAAAAGACGATGCTTTGCAGCCGTTGCGGATCGACCATCACCTTGACCAAGGACACCAGGGCGGTGAACAGCGCCGACACCACCACCCCGGCCAACACCAGGGTCAGCCGGCTGTCGCCGCCGACGCCGCCCAGGACACAGGCCGCCGCCACCGCCAGCGCGGCGAAGAAAAAGGCCAGGAACGGCAACGGCAGGGCCGGCACGAAACCGATTCCCACCGCACAGCCGAACGCCGCCCCGGCCGAGACGCCCAGGATGAAGGGATCGACCAACGGATTGCGGAACACCGCCTGAAGACAGGTGCCCGACCCGGCCAGGATGGCGCCGACCAATCCGGCCAGCAAGATGCGCGGCAGGCGGATGTCGAGGACGATCGAGCTTTCCGGTCCCGCCGGAACGCCGGTCAGGGCGGCCCACACCGCCTGCGGAGTCAGTCCGTAGGCGCCGACGAACAACGCCGCCGCCGCCGCCGCCAGCGGCGACAGGACCACCAGACTAAGGCTTAGGCGCGACAAGGGGATTCATCCGGTCGTAAGAGACGCCGTAAAGGCCGCGCATGTAGCCGTCGATCCTGCCGACAACGTCCACGTCGGCATAAAGTTCGGGATAGGCGGTGGCCGCCACCCACAATGCCTTGGCCGCCACCCGCGGCGACGACGTGGACCAGCGCGGTCCGCGAAAGACGGCATGTTGGCGGACCGCCCGCAACTGGCTCCATTGCGGATTGGCCATCACCTCGTCCACGTCGGTATGGGAATAGCCCCACACATACAGCAGATCGGGATTCCACGCCAGGATGCGTTCCGGCGACACCTCGCCGGTGCGCCGCTCGACCTCGTCGGCGGCGTTGACGATACCGGCGGTGCGCAACAGGTCGGACAGCACGCCCTCGCGTCCGGCCACCGTGTTCTGGCGTCCCACCATCCACATGCCGCGCCGCCGCTGTTCCGGGGCAAGGCGGGCCGCGCGTCCGGCGACAAAGGCCATCATGGCGCGGGCTTCGTCCTCGGCCTTGGCCGCCGCCTGTTCGGCGCCGAACAACCGCCCCTCAAGCGCCATGGCCGCCATCACCTCGTCGAAGGATTCGGGGCGCAGGGCGATCACCGTCAACCCCTTGTCGGCCATGTAATCCACAAGCTGGCGGTTCAGGTCCCAGGTCACCACCAGATCGGGCTTGAGCGCCATCAACGCCTCGATATTGACGTCGACCGGCGTGCCGACATCGGTGAAACGCCTCGCCGCGTCGGGAACGCTGGCCCGGATCAGGTCGTTGGCGAAGGCGAAGCGCGACACGCCCACCACCCGATCCCATGCCCCCAGCGCGGCGACCAGTTCGTAGGTGTCAAGCAGCACCGCCCGCTTCACCGGCACCTCGACCGTCACCACCCGGCCGAACTTGTCGGTGACGGACAGGCTTTCCGCATGGGCTTCGATTCCCAGGAAAAGCACCAGAAACAAGGCCACCACCCTGGCCGTCATCGTCACCCACCCGTCAAATTATGCGACTGCGTTGGATTGGTAGGCGATCGCGACCACCTCAGGCAACCCTAAAGTGATGGTTGACAGGCTGGCGCCGCGGGTGCCAGTTTGCGCCCTGCGTACAGGTTCCCCATTGGGCAAACCCCAGGGGATTAATAGGGAACACGGTAAGGACGACCCGTTTCGGGGCCGAATCCGTGGCTGCCCCCGCAACTGTGAGCGGCGAGCTTGCGTCCACGCTTGACCACTGGGACATCCCCGGGAAGGTCGGACGCCAAGCCCTGACCCGCAAGCCAGGAGACCTGCCTGACGCCGTCGCCCAACCGTCCGAGCGGGGTGTCTCGGGGGTGCGGAAGCCTTTCTTCCGATGGTGGTGACGTCGTTTCCGGCGCATGGCGCGGGACGGGTCCGGCCTGTCCGCGTCACGGCCGGATGGCTTTGTCGCGCGGAGGGCCGATGGCTGGGCTTGATCTTCTTGTGGTGTGGGCGACGACCCGCTGTCAGCTGACGTGCCGCTATTGCTACATGTCGGCCGGCGACGGACCGGGCCGCGACCTCGATCCCGCCTTGTTCGCCGCCTTGCTGGACGCGGTGCCGCTGGCCCCCGGCGCGACGGTTCAGATCGCCGGCGGCGAACCGGGACTGGTGCCCGAGGTGGTGGACACCGTCGCCGACGCCGCCTGGCGGTGCGGCGCCGGCCGCGTCGGCATCCAGACCAACGGACTGGCCATCGACGACCGTTTCCTCGAACTGGTGCGGACCCGGCGCCTGGGCGTCGGCGTCAGCCTGGACGGTCCGACAGAGGTCAACGACGCCGTACGCGGCCGCACCGCCGAAGTCCTGGCCGGTTTGCGGCGCCTTGACGAAGCGTCCATCCCCTTTGGCATCACCACCGTTCTGACCCGGCAATCGCTTGCCGGCTTGCCGCGTATTGCCATGTTGCTGGGCGGCTTCGCCCAGGCCCGTTCCATCGGGCTTGACATCCTGCGCCCGACGGGGCGGGGAAGCGACCTTTCCCTGCCCTCCGCGAGCGAGGTGGCCCACGCCTATGAGCAATTGGCGACCGCTCTGGCCTGGGTCAACCAAAGACGGCGCTGCCCCATCAAACTGCGCGAGGCGGCCAGCGTCGCCTGTGGCGAGAAACGCGCCTGTTGCCCGGCCGAGGAAGGGCGCGCGGCGGTGTTGACCCCCGACGGCACCTTGTGGCCGTGCGCCAGTCTGGTCGGCCAGACCGAATATGCCTGCGGCACCGTGCATGCCCCCGACCACTCCCGGCTGGGCCGCGGCCTGCGCCCCGACGAATCGCAATGCGCGCGTTGCGCCCTGCCCGGCTGTCGCGGCCGCTGTCCGGCGCGGGCCACCCTTTCACCCCGCGCCGCCGCCCTGGATTGCGTGTTGCGCCGCGCAGCCCTTGCCCCGTCCACAGGAACTCACCATGCGTCCTGATCCCTTCGTCCTGGTGGTCGTGGATTCCACCGGCAGCACCTTGCCCAACCTGATCCGCGCCGTGCGCGCCCTGCCGCCTGAACCCCAGGTGCGGGTGATCGCGCGAACCCGCGACGACCTTTACGACGACAAGGCCATCGCCCGATGCTGCGCCGACATCGCCGGGGCTGACGCGCTGGTGCTTCTGCCCCATGGCGGCAGCGAATCCCTGCCCGGTTTCGACAGCCTGGTGGCGGCGGCGGCGGACAGGCTGGTCCATGTCCAGGTGTCGCCATCCTCGCCGGAAAGCCTGGAACTGGCACGGCGTTTCACCGCCGATTTCGCCAGCCCTGCCTTTGCCCGGCGTCAGGAATATCTGGCCAAGGGCGGCCCGGACAACGTGCGCCATCTGGTGCGTTTCATGGTCACCGGCGAAGCCCCCGTTCCGGCCGAGGTTGCGGTTCAAGGCATCTACCATCCCGATTACCACGGCGTATCCGACCCCGATTCGTATCTGGCCTGGGCTCGGGCCCGACTAGGAGACGACGCCCCGGTCATCGGCCTGTGGTTCTATCGCAGCGCCTGGCTGGCCGGCGATCTGGCCGCCTATGACCAACTGATCGCCGAAATCGAAATCCAAGGCGGCATCCCGCTGGCGCTGTTCCACGTCCGCACCGCCGAAAGCGACCTGGGCGGCCTGAGGGTGGCGGATCTGGCCCGGCGTTTCTTTCAGGGACGTATCGAGGTTCTGTTGTCGCCCATCAGTTTTTCCCTGGCGCGCATGGGCCATGGCTGCGACCGCATCCTGCCCGAATTGGACGTCCCGGTACTGCAACTGATCATCACCAGCAACCCGCGCGCGGTATGGGAGGAAACGGTACAGGCGGTAACGCCCCTGGACGTGTCCACCAACGCCGCCCAACCGGAATTCGACGGCGTGGTGATCGGCACGGTGGTCGCCACCCGCGAACACGACGGCGAGGACCAGGAAACCGGGGCGCGGCTGGTCCGCCGCCAGCCGGTCGAGGACCGCTGCCGCCACACCATCGCCTGGGCCATGAACTGGGCGCGGCTGCGGCGCACGCCGCCCGAGCGGCGCAAGGTCGCCATCCTGTTCCACCACTACCCGCCCAAGAACGACCGCCTTGGCTCGGCGGTGGGGCTGGACAGCTTCGCCTCGGTCAAGGCCATCCTGGAACGGCTCAAGGCCGAAGGCTATCACGTCGCCCACGACTATGCCGACGGCGACCAGTTGGCGGCGGAATTGCTGGGACGGCTGACCAATGACCGCCGCTACCTGCCGCCCGAGGCCATGGCCGAACGCGCCGTGGCGCGCATCGACACGGACATCGTCCGGCAATGGCACGCCGCGCGAACCCCGACCATGCGCGCCGAGATGGACGACAAATGGGGGCCGGCGCCCGGCACCACCTTCGTCCATGACGGCAAGGTTCTGGTGGGCGGTGTCGTCAACGGCAACGTCTTCATCGGCATGCAGCCGCCACGCGCCCGCATGGAGGACGGCGACGAGCCGTCGGCGCAACAGGACGGCACGTCGATCCACGACCCCTACTTGCCGGCCACCCACCATTACCTGGGATATTACCGCTGGCTGCGCCAGGAATTCGGCGCCCAGGTGGTGTTCCACATCGGCACCCACGGCACGCTGGAATGGATGCCGGGCAAAAGCCTGGGGCTGTCGCGCGGCTGTTATCCCGACGCCGCCATCGCCGACCTGCCCAACCTTTATCCCTACAACATCAGCATTCCCGGCGAGGGCACCCAGGCCAAGCGCCGTTCCTATGCCTGCATCCTGGACCACATGATCCCGGCCCAGACCCATGCCGGCCTGAGCGAGCCCTTGGCCGCCGTCGAGGAATGCCTGGAAAGGCTTTATTTCGTCGAGACCGAGGACCCGGCCAAGGTTGCGTTGGTGGTCGAACAATTGTGGGAGCGGGTTACCGCCGCCCATCTGGACCGCGACCTGGACCTGACCCGCCCAGAACTGGACGCCGATCCTGCGGCAATCGCCAACCGCCTGCATTCCTATCTGTGCGAGGTCGAGGTGACGTCCATCAACGATGGGCTGCACGTCTTTGGCCAGCCGCCCGCCGGCAACCGTCTCAGCCAGACCCTGGTGCACCTGACCCGTCTGCCCACCGGTCCGCACGGATCGCTGTGGGACGCGCTGGCCGCCGCACGCGGGTTGGACGGTCAGGATCTGCGCGACGATCCCGGCGGATTGCTGCCCCATCTCGGCCGCACCAAGGGGCAAGTGCTGGCGGAACTGGTGGACGCCGCCGCCGCCGCGTTGGACCGGCTGGAAGAAACCGGCTGGGACGAAGACACCCTGGACCGCGAGGCCGGCGGGTCGGCCCGGCTCGGCGCGGTGCTGCGCTTCATCCGCGACGACATCCGGCCGCGCGTGCAAGGCGTCGCCGACGAATTGGAATATGCCGCACGCGGCACCGCCGGCCGGTTCGTGCCGCCGGGCGGATCGGGGGCGCCGACCCGCGGCACGGTGGACATCCTGCCCACCGGCCGTAACTTCTTTTCCATCGACCCGCTGAAGATTCCAACGCCCGAGGCGTGGCAGGTGGGCTGTGCCATGGGCGACGCCCTGGTACAGCGTTTCCGCGCCGACGAAGGCCGCTGGCCCGAGCAACTGGGCATGGTGCTGTGGTCCAGCCCGACCATGCGCACGCGTGGCGACGACGTGGCGCAAATCCTTTATCTGATGGGCGTGCGTCCGGTGTGGGAAGCGGGAAGCGACCGGGTCAAGGGCGTCGAGCCCATCCCGTTGGCCGAACGCAGCTTTCCCCGCCTGGACGTCACCGTGCGGGCCAGCGGCCTGTTCCGAGACACCTTCCCCAACATCATGGACCTGATCGACGAGGGCGTGCGCATGGTCGCCGCCCTGGCCGAGCCGGCCGACATGAACATCCTGGCGCGCAACGTGGCGATCGACGCCGAAACCCTGCGCAAGGCCGGCGTTCCGGCCGAGGAAATCGCCCGCCGAGCCGCCTTTCGGGTGTTCAGCGACCAGCCCGGAACCTATGGCGCCGGGGTCAACGCCCTGTTGAACAACGGCGGCTGGAAGGAGGTCGCCGATCTGGGCGACATCTACATCCATTGGGGCGGTTTCGCCTATGGCGCCGGCACCTATGGCGAGGACCGGCGCGACGATTTCCGCACCCGCATGGGCCGCCTTGATCTGACGGTCAAGAATTCCGACACGCGCGAGCACGACATCTTCGCCAGCGACGACTTCAACTCGTATCACGGCGGCATGAATGCGGCGGTGGTGTCGGCCTCGGGCCGGCGGGCGCGATCCTATACCGGCGATTCCAACGATCCCCGCCGTCCGCGCATACGCTCCACCGCCGAGGAAGGGCGTTTCGTGTTCCGCACCCGCGTCCTTAACCCGAAATGGATCGAGGGCATGAAACGCCACGGCTACAAGGGCGCCGGCGACCTGTCCAAGCTGGTGGAATACTGTTTCCAGTGGGACGCCACCAGCAAGATCCTGGAAGACTGGCAATACGCCGAACTGGCGCGCACCTACGCCTTCGATCCGGCCATGCGTGACTTCTTCCGCGAACACAATCCCTATGCGCTGCACAACATCACCGAACGGCTGTTGGAAGCCATCGAACGTGGGTTGTGGGCGAACCCGGGGGCCGACAGGGACCGGCTGCAAGCGCTGTATCTCGACGCCGAAGGCGACGTCGAGGACACACTGGCCCCGGCGGCGGCACAATGAACACCGAGGCGGACATGAGCAAGGTCACCTTCCTTTTCACCCACGCCACCCTGGGCCGGGTGTGGAAACAGGCGCGGGCCTTGTTGCCCGCCGGCGTCGAATTGCGCGTGTCCAACCAAGGCGCGCCGTTCGATCCGGCCTTGCTGGAAGGATGCGACGCCGCCTATCTGGACGTCACCCGCCATGCCGGGTGTTTCGATCAGGTGGTGGAACTGGCCGCCGCCCTGCCGCTCGCCGTGCCCGGCGGTCCCGACACCATGGCGGCGATGCGACGCGACGATCCCGGCACGCGCGCCACCATCCAGGCCTATCTGACGGCGGGAACGGCCGAGGATCTGGCCCATGCCGCGCTTTACCTTCTGCATCGCGCCGGCAGGCGGGCCGAGCCGCCGCCGCCGCCCAACCCGCCAAGTCTGGCCGGAATCCACCACGACGGCCCGGCTATCGGCCCGGTAGTGGCCATCCTGTTCGACCGCAATTCGTGGCTGGACGGCGACACCGACACGGTGGACCACTGCGTCCGCGCGCTCCAGGACCAAGGCCTGGGCGCCCTGGCGCTTTATTGCGAGGCGGAACTGGCGCGGCGCCTGGGCGAGGACGGCCATCCCCTGGAACACCTGTTGCGTCCCGCCCTTCCCCGCCTTGCCGCCATCTGGAACCTGAGCGCCATGCATGGCCGGCTGGACCTGGACGGCGGCGGACCGTTCGCCCGTTTCGGTGTCCCGGTGTTCCAACTGCTGCGTCATTGGACCGGTCCCGAGAGCGGTTGGCGCGCCGCCCCCGAGGGGGTTTCCCCCATGGCGGTGGCGTTCAGCGTGACGCGGCCCGAACTGGTGGGGTGTGTGGACCCCACCTTGGTCGCCGCCACCACCCGCGACGCCGACGACTTGCGCCGTTCGGCCCCCATCGCCGACCAGATCGCCCGGCTGGCTGGCCGCACCCGTGCCTGGGCGGATTTGCGCGGCAAACCCAACGCCGAGAAACGTGTCGCCATCATGGTGCACAACCCGCCATGCAAGGCGCTGGAAGCCACCATCGGATCGGCCGCCGCCTTGGACGGGCTGGCCAGCACGGTGCGCGTGCTGCACCGCCTGAAGGCCGAAGGCTACACCGTCGAGGCTCCGCCCGCCGACGGCGCCGAATTGCTGGACCTGTTCCTGTCGCGCAAGGCGATCAGCGAATTCCGTTGGACCAATGTCGAGGAAATCGTTGCCAAGGGCGGCGCCCTGACCTTTGTCGATGAAGACACCTACCGCGCCGATTTCGACACCTTGTCCGCCGAAATACGCGAAAACGTGGACCGCGCCTGGGGGGCATTTCCGGCCAAGTCCATGGTGCACCGGCCGAAGGACGGCCCGCCCCGGCTGGTGGTCACCGGTCTGCGCTTCGGCAACGTCATGGTCATGACCGACCCCAAGCGCGGCTGTTACGGCCCGCGCTGCGACGGCGAGGTCTGCCGCATCCTGCACGAGCCCGACATTCCACCGCCGCACCATTGGCTGGCGACCTATTGGTTCCTCCAGCGCGAGGCCGACGCGCTGATCCACATGGGGGCCGAAAGCGCGCTTGAATACCTGCCGGGCAAGCGGGTGGGACTGAGCGAGGATTGCTATTCCACCATTTCCCTGGGCAATTTGCCGTCGCTTTATCCGTTCCTGGTCAACTCTCCCGGCGAGGGGCTGATCGCCAAGCGGCGTGGCCGCGCGGTCATGGTCGATCACCTGAGCGCGCCGGTGGCCCGCGCCGACCGATTGGGCCGGCACTGGGACCGGATCGAGGACACACACCGCCAATATCTGGCGGCAGACGGCGGCCGCAGGCTGACCCTGGCGCACACCCTGCGGACAGAATTGGTGGGGCTGGGGCTGTTGGCCGACGACGCCGACGACGCGGCGCAAGCCCTGGCCATCGACCAGTTGCCGCGACGCCTGCAAGCCTTGCGCGGGCGCAAGCTGGCGGTGGGCCGCCACACCCTGGGCGTGGTGCCGGGCGAGGAATGGCGGGATTTGTACGTGGCCGAGGCCGGACGCGACCCCGACGCGGTTCGCGCCGGCCTGGCCCAGGTCGGGGCCGAACTGGACACGCTGGTCCGGGCGTTGGCCGGCGGCTTCGTCGAGCCGGGACCGGGCGGCCATCTGTCGCGCGGACGCGTCGACATCCTGCCCACCGGCCGTAATTTCTATGGCGTCGATCTGGCGTTGTTGCCGACCGAGGCCGCCTGTACGGTGGGTGCCGCCTTGGGCGAGAAGCTGCTGAACGCCTATCTTGCCGACGAAGGCGAGTGGCCGCGCACCATCTCGCTGACCCTGTGGTCGAGCGACGCCTTCCAGGCCGATGGTGAACTGAGCGCCCAGGCGTTGTGGCTTTTGGGATGCCGCCCGACGCGCGACAGCAACGGTCGCGTCAGCGGTGTCGAGGCCATCCCCGCCGAAGAGATGGTCCTGTCCACCCCGGACGGCCCCCGCAATCGCCCGCGCATCGACGTGATGATGCAGATGAGCGGCGTGGTGCGCGACACCTTGCCCGAGCTTTACGCCCTGTTCGACCGCGCCGTCGCCCTGGTGGCGGCGCTGGACGAGCCGGACACCGACAATTTCGTCCGCGCCCATGTCCGAGACCGCGAAGCGGAATTGGCCGCCACCCTGGGCGACCTGCCGGCCGCCGCGCTACGACGGCTGGCCCGTGCCCGGCTGTTTTCCGCCACGTCCGGCGCCTATGGCAGCGGCATCTCGCTGGCGCTCGACGCGGCGGCATGGCGAGACGACACCGATCTGGCCGAGGTCCTGGTCAATTGGAGCGGCCACGCCTATGACGGCGACGGCCGGGCCATGCCTGACGGCGCGGTGGTGTTGACGGAATACGCCCATCTGTTGAGGCGAACCGACATCGCCTTCCAGAAACAGGCGACACCCGACCACGACCTGTTGTCCATTTCCAGCTATCTCGACATCCAGGGCGGCACCGCCGCCGCCAAGCGCGGCCTGGGCGGCGGAACCATGCGGCTTTATTGGGGCGACACCCATTCCCCCGACGGCGCCCAGGTGCGCACCGTCAAGGAGGAATTGAGCCAAAGCCTGGCCGCCACGCTGCTCAATCCCGACTGGCTGGAGATGAGCAAGGGCCGCGGCTATGCCGGCGCCCGCGACGTGGCCGAACGCACCAACCGGCTGTTCGGGTGGTCGGCCACCACCCATCAGGTGGACAAGGCGCAGTTCGACGCGGTGCACGACCGTTATGTCGCCGACCGCGCCAACCGTGAATGGCTGCGCGCCACCAACCCCTATGCCTTGGAAGAGGTCACCCGCCGCCTGTTGGAGGCCCAGGCACGCGGCCTGTGGGATGCCGGCGACGAACGGCTGGCGGCGCTGCATGCCGCCGTGCTGGAGACCGAGGGCGACATGGAAGACCGCATGGGCTCGGCCGGCGGCGAGTTCCAGGGATCGTCGGTGGACGTGCTGACCCGCGACCGGGTCGAGGAGTGGTCCTATGACTTCCGCCTGCGCTGACTATCCCTTCGCCGCCATCCTGGGTCAGGAACAGATGGTGCTGGCCCTGCTGCTGACGGCGGTGAACCCGGCCATCGGCGGCGTGGTGGTGCGCGGCCAGAAAGGCACCGCCAAATCCACCGCCGCCCGTGCCCTGGGGGCGTTGCTGCCACCCGGCGAAGATGGCGGCAAGGCGCCGTTCGTCACCCTGCCGCTTGGCGCCACCGAGGACATGGTGATCGGTTCCTTGGACCTGGAAGCCGCCATCGCCAACGGCGAAGTGCGGTTCCAGCCCGGTCTTCTGGCCCGCGCCCATGGCGGCGTGCTGTATATCGACGAGGTCAACCTGTTGGACGACCATCTGGTGGACGGCATCCTGGGAGCCGCAGAAAGCGGCGTCAACCGGGTGGAACGCGAAGGCCAGAGCCGCGCCCATGCCGCCCGCTTCGTGCTGGTCGGCACCATGAACCCGGAAGAAGGCGAGTTGCGGCCGCAATTCCTTGACCGGTTCGGACTGGCGGTGGCGGTCGAAGGCGCCGCCGATCCCGAAACCCGCGTCGCCCTGATGCGCCTGCGCGAGGAATTCGACCGCGACGGCCACGCCTTCGCCCAACGTTTCGCCGCCCAACAGCAAGTCCTTCGCCAACGTCTGGCCCAGGCACGGCGGCAATTGCCGGAAGTGAGCGTCCCCCGCCGTCTGTTGGCCTTCATCGCCGAAATCTGTCAGCGCAACCATGTGGCCGGCCACCGCGCCGACATCGTCATCGAACGTGCGGCCCGCGCCCATGCCGCCTGGAACGGCCGGGCCGAGGTCACCGCCGACGACATCCTGGCGGTGGCCCCCATGGCCTTGCTGCACCGCATGCGCGACGCCAACCCCGACATGCCGCCCCCTCCTCCGCCCCCACCGCCATCGGACGAGGACGAACCGGAAGAGGACGAAGAGGACGGCCAGGGCGACCATAAAGGCCAAGACGACCATACGGGCCAAGACGAACCGCCACCGCCCGCCGAGGACGAATCCCCCCAGCCACCGCCGGCATCCCCGCCCGAGGACGAGGTCCAGGCGGTGGGGGCGCCGTTCCCGGTGCGCCGTCTTCAGAACGAAGGGACCGACCGCATGCTGCGCACCGGCTCGGGCCGACGCAGCAGCACCCGCTCGGCCACCCGCCAGGGACGCTATGTCAAAAGCACGCCGCGCCGCGCCCGCGACGATCTGGCGCTGGACGCCACCATCCGCGCCGCCGCCCCCCACCAGCGTCAACGCCGGCAGGAAAGTCCGTCACCGCTGGCCATCCACATCCGCCCCGGCGACATCCGGGAAAAGGTGCGTGAGCGCCGGGTCGGCAATTTGCTGCTGTTCGCCGTCGATGGTTCCGGTTCCATGGGCGCGCAAAAGCGCATGAGCGAGACCAAGGCGGCGATCATGAGCCTGTTGATGGACGCCTATCAAAAGCGCGACCGCGTCGCCATGGTGGTGTTCCGGGGACAGTCCGCCCAGGTGGTGCTGCCGCCCACCGGTTCGGTGGAACGTGCCGCCCGGCTGTTGGCCGACCTGCCGGTGGGGGGGCGCACGCCGCTGTCCTCGGGCCTTGAGGAAACCTCGAAACTGTTGGATCAGGCACGGCGGCGCGACCCGCACGTCCTGCCCCTGGTGCTGGTGCTGACCGACGGCCGGGCCAATGCCGGCCTGGGCGACGGCCCGCCGCACGAAGAAGCCTTGCGCGTGGCCGCCGCCTTGGGCCAACGCCATCCCCAGGCCCGTTTCGTGGTGGTGGACACCGAGGCGCCGGGCATGATCCGCCTGGAACTCGCCCGCAAGCTGGCCCTGGCGCTGGGCGCCGACTATCTCGGCACCGGCGACCTGAGGGCCGAGGACCTGATTTCCCTGGCAAAGGAGCATCAATCGTGGTGAACCCGTCCGGCGCCCGCGCCGTCTATCCTTTCGTCGCCATCGTCGGACAGGAGGCCCTGAAGAAAAGCCTGATCCTCAACGTCATCGACCCCAGCCTGTCGGGCGTGCTGATCCGTGGCGAGAAAGGCACCGCCAAGTCAACCGCCGTGCGTGCGCTGGCCGCTCTTTTGCCCGAGATCGATGTGGTCGAGGGATGCCCGTTCCAAAGCGATCCCCACGACCGCCGCGCCATGGCCCCCGACGCCCGTGCCCGTTTCGACGCCGGCGAGCGGTTGCCGGTACAACGTCGCAAGGCGCGGGTCGTCGAATTGCCCATCAGCGCCACCGAGGACCGGGTGATCGGCACGCTGGACCTGGAACACGCATTGAAGGAAGGCGCCAAGCGCATCGAACCGGGCCTGTTGGCCACCGCCAACCGCGGCATCCTTTATGTGGACGAAGTCAACCTGTTGGACGACCACGTGGTCGACGTCCTGCTGGATTCGGCGGCCATGGGCGTCAACACCATCGAGCGCGAAGGCATCAGCTTCACCCATCCCGCCCGCTTCACCCTGGTCGGCACCATGAACCCGGAAGAGGGCGAGTTGCGGCCGCAATTGCTGGACCGTTTCGGTCTTTGCGTGCACGTCGAAGGTCTCTCTTCGCCCGAGGACCGGGTCGAGGTGGTCAAGCGCCGTGCCGCCTTCGAACGCGACGCCGACGCCTTCGCCGCCCAATGGCGGGAGCAGACCGAAACATTGGGGGCCGACATCGCCGCCGCCATGGCCCGTCATCCCATGGTGGAAGCGGAGGATTCCATCCTGCTCGACATCGCCAAACGCTCGTTGGCCATGGGAGTGGACGGCCACCGCGCCGACATCGTCATGCTGAAGACCGCCAAGGCGCTGGCCGCCTGGCACGGTCGCGACACGGTGGTTGCCGCCGACGTGGACGAAGCCGCCACCCTGGCCCTGCCGCATCGCATGCGCCGCCGCCCGTTCGAGGACGTCGTGCGCTGAAATCACGAAGTGGTCACCGCCCGCGCGAGGCCCCGTCGATTTCCAGATCCAGACGGGTCAACGCAGCGTCCAGCTGGGCACGCAGCAGCGCACGCTTGGCCGGGGGAGCCTGGCGCAGTTGGCGCAACAGGTCGTCCGCTTCAAGCAACGAAGCGTTGACCGACGCCGACGAGACGACCATGGCACGGGCGCGCAGCAATTCGACCTGAGCGGTCTTGCTGGCAAGGTCGGCCTCGTCGGTGGCGGCCTGATCGGCGGCCCAGGTCGGGGACACGGCCAACAGGCCGAGGATCAAGGCAAGGCGGAACATGGACATGACGGTTCCTTCCAAGAAAGAATCAAACACCCCATTCGCGAATCAACACGATCAGCACTGAACGGGCCAAACGGCCCACCAGACTGGAACGTTCGGCGGCGACGGTCAGCGTCCCCATGGTTTCATGGGCGGGGGGCGAACCGTCCAACGTCACTGTAACCCGAGTGACGGCGCCATCGGGAACAACTTGGCGGCCGACGACACGGCTGGGAATCGGACCGTGGTGAATCGACGCCAGGGATTCGTCGGCCAGAACCTTGGTCGGGGCCGGATCGACACGCGACACACGTCCCGAACGCCTTCCCTGTTCCGGGATGACCGGAACGAAACGGGCCTCGGCGTCGGGAGCGATACGCGAAAGATCGCTTTCCGCCACATAGGCGACGGCGACTGGCGGCGCGTCGGCGACCACGATTCCCAGGGCCTGACGCGGCGACAGCCAGTCACCGGGGGCGATCCCCGGCAACAGGTCGTACACGAAACCGTTTTCCGGGGCGACCAGCACCAAACGGGCGCTTTCCGCCACCAACGCCGCCAACTCGGCCTCGGCCTTGCGCAGGTCCTCTTGCGCGACCCCGGCCTGCCCCCGCAGAAGCGGATCAAGGGTGGCGGCATCCAGCACGGCGCGCCGTCCGGCGATCCGGGCGGCGGTCGCCGCCTTGCGCAGTTCGAGATCCGGCGACGAGAACCGCATCAGTTCGGCTCCGGCCTCGACCCGCTGGCCTTGGACAACGGCGACGGCGTCAAGCCGGGCGGGAAACGGCAAATACAGATCCTTCGTCCGCGCCGGCTTGAGCACCGCCGGCGCCTCCACCGTGCTTTGCCACGGAATCAGGGCGACCAACAGCGCTCCCCCGACCGCCCCCAGGGTCCAGCGAACCCGCCGGCCCGCCAGGATGGCGGCTTTCATCTGTCCCCACCGCCGCATCTCGTTCCAGATCGGCAGAATAACGAACCAACCGATCTCGACCACGAACAGCACAACGCCGACGGCCTTGATGAAAAAGTGATAGACAAGCACGGCGATGCCGAGGAACAGCACCAGCCGATAGACCCACACGGCAACGGCGAAGGCGACCAGGGCGTGACGCCGGGCGGCGGACAAGGGTTCGGGCGGCTGCACCCCCAGACCGAACAGCATCTCACGCAACCACCACGTGGCCATGGCGAAGGCACGCGGATGAAGGTTGGGCATCTCCAGCGCGTCCATGGCGATGAAATAACCGTCGAACCGCATGAAGGGAGACAGGTTGATGACCAGGGAACTGACCCAGGTCAGCGTCGCCAGAACGAAAGCTCCCTGTTTCCACGGTCCCTCGGGCAGGAAGGTCCAGGCCAGCGTCGCCCAGGCAGCCACCGTCAGCTCGGCGACGATTCCCGCCGATCCCACCTGTAGGCGCTTGCGCCGTTCGGGCATCAGCCAGGTGTCGTTGACGTCGGTATAGAGCACCGGCCACATCACCAGGAACGCCACCCCCATGCTGGGAACCCGTCCCCCATGGGTCTTGGCGGTATAGGCATGGGCCAGTTCGTGAATCACCTTGACCACCGACAGGGCGATCCCATAGCTGACCAGCCCCGACAGCGACAGCGTGTCCACCAGCGAGACGGCGAACAGATCCCATTGCCGCCCGGCCAGGATCACCCCCAGACCCAGCGCGGCCACGGTGGCGGCGCGGAACCACCCCGAGCCCAGCCACCGCACCAGCGGCAAGGAAGCCCCCAGCCACCGGTCGGGACGGACCAGCGGAATACGAAAGAACAGATAATGGTGCAAAAGCCAGTGGAACCAGGACTGGCGTTCGGCCTCGGCCCGGGCGATCAGGCGCCGGGTGTCCTGTGTTCCCTGCGGCTGGGTCAACTGATTGGCGACCAGGAAACGGGCGATGTCGGCGACATCGTCTTCATCGGGATCAAGCGTGGTTTCGTCGCGGACCTGGGCGGCGACCGCCGCCGGATCGCCCGCGCCCCAACGCGACAGGATTTCGAAAGCCGGCCAGGACAGGCGGAAGAAGCGGTTGCGAACCGGATCACGGATGGTCCAGGTGGGGGCGCCGTCGGGCTCGGCCGGGCCGGGATGCAACGACAATTCGCCGCGCAACGCCGGCAGCATGTTCACCGCCCCAGCCATTGCCGAACCACCGCAAGCGGGCGCCGAACCAGCCAATAGACCAACGGCACACGGTTTCCGTCCAACCGGGCGGTTCCCTTCAACCCGATCCGGGGATCGGCACCGCCGGCGATCGCCGCCCGAACCCGGTGCGCCAACAACCCATCGGGCTGTAGCGTCGCCTCGAAGGCGACATAGCCCAGGGACGCGGCGACCGGAGCCAATGGATCGGTATTGAGGAACACGGTCACCGCTCCCCCCGGTGACAGGTCGATCAGGTCGGCGGGGGCCAGCCAGGCCTCGACCTCGACCTGGGCCGGATCGGCCACCGCCAGAACCCTCTCGCCGACGTTGACCGGTCGGCCGATCCATTCGCTGGGGTCATCCATCACCGCCACCCCGTCGCGCGGCGCCTTGACCTCGGCCCGGCCCATCACCTCCTGCAACTGGGCCAATTCGGCCTGACGCTCCTCGACCCTGGCCTTGATCACCGCCCAATCGGCCTTGGCCTTGGGGTCGAAAAAGGCTTGCTGGGTCGCCTGATCCAACTCGGCCATGGCGGTGTCCAGCGCCTTGGCCGCCACCTCCTGCTTGCCGGAAATGGTGGTACGGTCGAAGGTGAACAGCAATTGTCCGGCGACAACGGCTTGGTTGGGACGGACCAGCACGGTATCGATGACACCATCCAACGGCGCACGGATCACCGCCGGGTCCTTAGGCACGATCTCGGCCGGAGCCAGCACCGAGAGGTGCACAGGAAACAGCAAGACCAACAATCCGGCGGCAACCGCCCCCCATTTCCAGCGCGGCCAGTTGTTCAGGCGGTCGCGCCATTGCCGCCACGGCGGCGGGCGGTGCAGGGCGGACCAGGCATAGGCGTAGGTCTGGACCAGACGGGACAGCAAGGCGGTGATCGCCTCGTCCCATGGGTCATCCCGGACCAGCAGCAAGGTGGCGATCCGGGCGCCGTCGGCATCGGCCAAGGCCAGGAACAGCGGCTGTTGCGGCAACCAGTCGGCCCATTCCGCATGGTCGCTTGGACTGACGCGACGCCCGGCGAGCTCGGCCCGGAACACCCGCTCCAGGAACAGGGCGAAGGGGGCGTTGGTCTCGACGGTGGAAACGCCGGACACCGCCACGACCCCGCTTCCGGGAACGAACAAAGCCGCCTGACGGTAACCGACCAGGGCGCGGGTATCGTTGACCATGACGAAGGCCAGTTGCAGGGCCGTGCGCGCCTTCAGCGCGTGTTCTTCCAGCCCCAACAGAGTGACGAGCGGGGCGACGTCGCTCATGGTCCGGTCATTCGTACTTTTCCGGTCATGCCGGCCATCAATTCCGGGAAATGACCATTGATCTCGGCGACGATCTTCACGGAATGGCTGACCGAGTCCACACGGGCGCCGAACCGGGCGATCTTGGCCGGATAGGCTTTGCGGGTTTCATCGACCACGATCTCCACCGTCGTTCCGGCCTTCAGGTTCGGAGCCCAGCCCGAGGGAACGATGAACTCGGCCTCAAGGCTTGAATCGTCCAGGATATCGAGCAGCGGTTGGCCGGCCTGAACATATTGATGAGCCTGGGCCTTGCGTTCGATCACCCGTCCGGGATAGGGCGCGGTAACCGTGCATTTGCTGACCACCGCCTGGGCGGAATTAAGCTTGGCCTGGGCGACGGCTGCGTCGGCGACCGCCTTTTCCACCTCCAGCGCACCGGCCGAATTCAGTTCCAACAGACGCTTGTGGGCGGCCTTGGACTTGTCGGCGGCAATCAGGATGGCACGGGCCTCGTCCAGTTGGGCACGCTGCAAGGTGCAGTCGAACGCCACCAGAAGCTGGCCGCCCTGGAACCGTTCACCATCCTTGACGGTGATCTTGTCGATCTTGGCCGGAACCTCGGCCGACAAGGTGGTGGTGCGGGTCGCCACCAATTGGGCGGGAATGGCGGTTTCCTGGGCCAAGGAAACCGCCGGAAACGTCAGCGCGACGGCAAGAACGACACCGCGCATCAATGGCCGACCAACAGGCCACTGGTCAGCCCCGCCTGTTCGGCCAATTCTTCCGCCGACAAACCGGCCAGTTCTTCCGTCACGGCCGGCGCAGCGGCCTCTTGGGGAACGGCCGGCGCAGCGGCCTCTTGCGGAACAGCCGGCGCAGCGGCCTCTTGCGGAACAGCCGGCACAGCTTCTTGCGGAACGGAAGCCGTTGGCGCGGGACTTGACTCAGCCGGCTGCGAAGAAGCGGGCGGAACGGCGGAGGAAACCGCCGCATCCATGGCCCGGATACCGTCCGAGATCGCCTCGACGTCGTGGGCGGCCACGGTCTGCGGGACCGGATCGATGCCCAGCGTCGCCTGTAGCTTGCCGAACGAGGACTGAAGCTGGGCATAGCTTTGGTAACGACGCAATTCGGCGGCGATGGCCGAGGTCTGGGTGGTGATCTTCTCGATCTCGCTTTGGACGCCGCCCCGGCTCTGATCCCTGGAGGCGGCGGCAAGGCGGGATTCGATCGACCACAGCCGGTCGGCGCGGTTGTATTGTTTGACCGCGCTGGCGAACTGATGCGACACCACATGCACCTGGGCCAGCACCGCCATGCGCAATGCCACCCGTTTGGCGTTGGCCACCTGTTCCGAGGTCTCGGCGTGGTCGATCCGGTCGGGACCGGACAGGATGTTCATCAGGTTCCAAGATATCTTGGCACCAGCCTCGTTCCAGTGGTTGTCCATCAGAAACGAGTTGCCATCGTATGATGTGACAGCGAGAAATTGATCCCCGGCAGCAATCTCAGGATTTCCTTGCGGGTCTCGTCGATGGCGATGCGGCTTTGATAATCCTGTTCGCGCAGGTCCGGATTGTTGGTCAGCGCCAGTTCTTCCATCCGCGCGACATCAAGATCGACGGTCGGAACCCCCATCGGACCCGAGGTGTCCAGGCGGAAATCGGAGCCCGGCGGCAGGTTGACCAACGCCGCCAGCTCGGCCTTGGCACTGGTCAGTTCCTGGTCGATCGCCTCCAGTTGGCGGATGCTTTCCAGCAAGGTCTTTTGCACCCGAAGCGAATCGACCGGATCGCGCAGCCGCTCGGCCTCGACCCGTTCGGCATCCTTCAGCGCCGCTTCGGCGGCCTTGACCGTGCCCTTGACCTTGTCGCGCAATTCCTGGGCGGCGGCGGCACGCCAGAAGGTGAAGCGCACCTCTTGCGCCAGGTTCTGCACCGTGCGGCGGCGGCGCTCGCTGGCGATCAGCGCCCGGTCGGCGTTCTGGTGGGCGGTGTAATAGGAAACGCCGAAATCCAGGATGTTCCAGGTCAGGCCCAGATCGGCGGTGATGGCGTCGCGATCCGCCGAATAGGTCGGATTCGCGTTTGACGTGGTCTGGGTGTAGTAATCGCGCGAGCGGGTGGCGTCGGGCTCGGAGCGGCCGGAATAGCCGGCGTTGGCGGTGATCTTGGGCAGAAGGTCGAAGCGGTCGAGACTGGTCTGCCCCAGGGCCAGCGCCTCCTCCATCATCTTGGCGCGGCGGTCGAGGTTGTATTTCAACACGCGCGCCAACGCCTGTTCGAGCGTCAGGGGACCGGACAGCGTTTCCTGCCCTTCGAACATGGTGGTGCGGTCGGCCGTCGCCTTGGTCGCGAACTCGGCCTGGGTGAAAGGCTCGGGTGTCACGGCACAGGCCGCCAACAACGCCAGGGTAGAAACGGTGACGGCCAGACGGGCAACCCGCCATCCAGTATGTGAGAAGCGGCTCATGTTAAACATATCCCCCTGAAGTCATCATCCGTGACGAGCGACCGCGCGGGCGGCCGCCAACAATTGGGCCTGACGGACACCGGACAGTCGGCCCGCCATGCTCAATTCGCTTTGGAAACTCGGCTTGCCGGCTGGGGTTCCCATTTCCCCATCCGAAAACTTGATGGTCGTGTCTCCCAAACCCGGCGCCGCGTCGCCGCTTTGGCCGGAACCGCCTTCGCCCTGGGGCTGGGGTTGCCCCTCGCCCTGGGGTTGGCCCTCGCCCTCGCCCTGGCCCGGCTGTCCCTGCCCTTGCGGCACGCCGCCGCCGACATTGATGCGGATGGTGGCGATGGCCTCGCGGCCGGCCTGGTCGCGGGCGATGACGCGGATCACGACCTCGCCGGTGACACCGGGGGGAGGTTGCCCCACGAAGGTCCCTGTCTGGGGATTGAAGGCCAGCCATCCGGGCAGCGCGGCACCGTCAAGCTGGCTGGCGCTCAATTGCACACGGGCGTCGGCCTGGGTCGAGGCGAAGGTGTCGCTCGGCAAGGTGAAGTTGACCTGTGGACCGGTGCTGTCCACCACCACCACCGGCTTGACCACCACCAAGGCGTCCCCCTGCCCGGCACCGGCCGAGACCGTCGGAACCTTGTAGCTGGTGTCGCCAGTGCCGGTCGTCGTCGAGGTCGTCGGAGCAATGGTGCCACCCTGGGTGCCGCCAGAGCTTTGTGTGGACGACGAGAAAGTCGTCCCCGAAGTCCCGGTGTCACCTGTCGTGCCGGTGGTATCCGTCGAGGTCTCGGTGTTGCGCAACACGGTGACCAGCGGCGCCACCGGGTCACTGGACACAGGCGGCGTGGGCGGCGGAGCGGTCGTGCCGGTATCCCCGCCCTGGGCCGGCGCGGTGCTGCCGTTGTTGCCCGAGCTTTCGGTGGTCGGCGTGGCGATGGACACCGTCACCGTCATGGCGGTCGAGGTCGCCGGACTGCCGGCGCCGTCAACGATCTGCACCGCGTAGCTGCCGCTGGCGTCGCCGGTCGATGTCAGCTTGAGGCTGCGTAACAGCGCCTCGATCCGGGCCGGAGTCGGGTTGGCGTCGTTGGCGAAGTCGATGCGCAGCGCGTTGCCGCCCTGGCCATCGCTGACGGCGTGAACCGTGCCGATGACCACCCCGTTCACCGTCACCGTCTCGCCGGCGGCGATGGTCGAATCGCCGCCCGACGCCGCCGTGGTGCCGTCAAGCGAGAAGCTGACCCCGCTCAGCGAACCGGTGCCGGTGATGGTGATGTACCCTTGGCGAAAATCGGTCGAATCGGCGTCGGTCACCGTGGCGTTGCCGCCACTGTCGAAATCCAGCGTCGTTCCGGGGGCGCCGCTGACCGTGTCGCCGCCAAGTCCGCCGACCACCGGCGCCGCGTTGGCCACCGCGACGGTGATCGAACCGCTGGCTGTCTTGGCCCCGCCCGTGCCCTGGCTGACCGTGGTGCCGTCCGAGAACGTCCAGTTGATCTGCACGTTGCCCGCCGTCTGGCCAGTGTCCGCGCGATAGGCGATCTGTTGGATCGCACTGTCGACCAAGGCGGCGGTCGCGTTGGCGTTGAAGGTCAGCACCAAGGTCCCGGCGGAATTGGTGGTCACCGTGCCGATGGTGGTGGTGCCGATCTTCAGTGCGCCACCTTCGGTCAAGGTCGCGGAATCCGCCGCCCCCAGCAAGGTTCCAGAGCCCGAGAACAGGTCGTTGGCGCTGGCGCCGCCGTTGCGGACCAGCGTCAAGGTGGCGCCGTTGTAGTTGTTGCCAGCGTCCAGTTCCACGTCGGCGACGGTGGCGTTGGCATCCAGCACCACCGCCGAACCGCCCTTGGTGAAGCTGGGCGTGGCGTCCAGCCCCGAGAAGCTGGGCGTGTCGTTGACCGCCGCCACGGTGACGGTGATCGAGCCGGTGGCGGTCTTGGCCCCGCCCGAGCCCTGGCTGACCGTGGTGCCGTCCGAGAAGGTGAAGTTGACGGTGATGGCCCCCGATTCGGTGTCGCTGGCGTTGGTGTAGGTGATCTGTTGCAGCACGCTGTCGACCAGCGCCGCCGTGGCGTTGGCGTTGAAGGTCAGCACCAGGGTCCCGGCGGAATTGGTGGTCACCGTGCCGATGGTGGTGGCGCCGACCGTCAGCGAGGCCCCCTCGGTCAACGCCCCCAGGGTGCCGGTATTGCCGAACGTGTCGTTGGCGTTGGCGCCGCCGTTGCGGGCCAGCGTCAGGGTGGCGCCGTTGTAATTGTCGGCGGCGTCCAGTTCCGCGTCGGACAAGGTGGCGTTGGCATCCAGGACGGTGGCGACGTTTTCGTTGGGATTGGGGGTGGCGTCCAGCCCGGCAAAGGCCGGCGCGTCGTTGACGGCGGCGACGCTGACCGTCGCCGTCGCCGCCGAACCGGTGTGGCCGTCGGTGTCGCGCCCGGTGAAGGTGATGGTGCGATCCGTGGTGTTGGGCGCGTCGGAGGTATTGTTGAAAGTCACCTCTTTCATCAACGCCAGATACTCGGCCTTGGTGGCCAAACCCGACAGGGTGATCTGGGACGCCGAATCGTAGGTGATGGTGATGTTGGTGACGATGTCGCCACTGGTCCGCGAGCCAACCTTGATGACGTCGCCGCTCTGGGCGTTGGTGATCTGGATCACCAACTGGTTCAGATTGGCGCTGTCACCATCGGCCACGGTGGCGTCGGCGGCGACGATGGACACCGCGCCGCCATCCTCGGTGAAGCTTGCGGTCTTGCCGGTTCCGGCGGCGGTGCCGTCCAGGTCGATGATCGGCGCGGCAACCACCGAAATGGTCGCGGTCGGCGGCGTGGCGTCGGCGGCGGTGCCGTCGTTGACCGTCACCGTCACCGTGCGGCCGCCGGCGGTGGTCGCCCCCGCCGCGTTGGTGTTCTGGTAAAGGATCGTTTTGATCACCGTTTCATAGGCCGCCTTGGTGGCCGAGCCCGACAAGGTGATCTGGGTCGCCGAATCATAGGTGATGGTGATGCCGTTGCTGGTGGCCGGGGTGCCGCTGATGGTCAGCGACTCGCCGGCGTCGGTGTTGCCGGTCAGGGTGATCACCGCGCTCGCCATGTTGGCGTTGTCCACGTCGGTGATGGTGAAGTCGCTGTCCACCACCGCGACCGCGCTGCCGCCGGCCGAGAACGCGGTGGTGAAGTTGCCCGACCCGGCACCCGAACTGTCATTGGCGTCGGCGACCGCGCTGGGGGCGTCGTTGACCGCGCTCACGCTCAGCGAGCCGCTGGCGGTGGTGTTGGAATAGGCGGTGGCGTTGCCGTTGGTTTGGGTGTCGGCATAGCGGGCGGTGGCCCCCGACGACGCCGTTCCCGAGCTCTGGTCCCAGGCGCGGACGGTGATGGTGGCGGTCTCGCCGTTCTGGCTGTCTGGCACATAGCGCACATAGGCGGTGGGCGACAGCAGCAGCGAATTGGCCGCCGACGGGGTCTGGCTGGCGGCGAAGCTGGTCCAGGTGCCGTCGCTGCCGTTGGTCGAATCGGTCGAGAACTGCCAGGTGCCGTTGCCGGTGGTGCCGCTGACGGCGATGCCCAGCGTGTCGCCGTCAACGTCCGCCGAGGTCAGCCCGGCCAGGATAGTCGCCACCGTGACGCCGGTGGTGGTGGTGTCCTCGTTGGTGGTGGTGAAAGCATAGGTGCCCGAGGCCGTGGGCGCGTCGTTGACGGCGGTGATGTCAACGCTGACCGTGCCCAGGGTCACGGTGCCGCCGGCTCCACCGTCGTTGGCGGTGATGGTCAGGGAGGTGGCGGCGTTGCCGCTGGCGTTGCTGGCGCCCGTGTACTGGATGTTGCTGGCGGTGTTCAGGAAGGTGTCGATGTTGGCGGCCGTCCCGGTCAGCGTCAGCGTGCCGGTACCAGAACCGCCCACGGTGACGCTGCCACCCGAGGTGGCGGCCAGGCTGCCCGCCCCGGCCGCGATGGTCACGGTGATGTTGCCCGCGGTATCGACGTCGGCCAAGGTGATGGCCGACAGATCGACGTTGCTGGCGGTATCCTCGGTCACCGTCACGCTGGCCGGCACGCCCGAGGCGGTGGGCACGTCGTCACCACCGCTGAAGTTGACGGTATAGGTCTTACTGTCCGTCAGCGTCCCGTCGGACACCGTCACCGTGAAGGTGTCGGTGGGCGAGGTGCCCGAGGCGATGGCGTTGATGTCCGCGGCTTTCGGCACATAGGCGTAGGCGCCGCTGGTGCTGTTGACGTACAGCGTGCCGTAGGTTCCCTCCAAAGAGCGGTCGTACGCGGCAGCGAGATAGCTGCCGCTGAAGCCACCCGAAATGCCGTAGGTCTTGGTCGCCCCGGTGTCGGCGTCGGTGGCCGACAACGTGCCGGTGGTGTTGCTGAACGTGTCGGCGGCAGTGGTGTCGGTGTACGACCCGGCGCTGGGCGTGCTCAGTACCGGGGCGTCGTTGGTGCCGGTGATGGTGACATTCAAGACGCCGTGATCGCTGTTGGTGCCGTCGGTGGTGGTGTAGTTGAAGTAATCGTGCAGCGTGGCGCCCGCCGCCAGCGCCGCGACGGCGGGATTGGAATTGTCCACCGTGTAGGTGTAGGTGCCGTCGCTGTTGAGCGTCAGCGACCCATAGGTGCCTGCTAACGCCTGCCCCACGACTCCCGCCGGCCCCGCGCCTTCGGTGTTGCCGGTCCTGAACGACGACACCGAGGTCGCCAGGAAATCGTTGGTGAGAACGTTGCCGGTCGGGTTGGTGCTGGCCGTTCCGTCGCTGACCCCGCCCGCCTCGGTCGCGGCGGCGGTGTCGTTGCTGGCGGTGGTGGTGGTCGGAATATAGAAGTTGATCAGCGCGAGGTCGGTATAGGTCACCCCGGAAATGAAGATGTTGAAGATGTTGAAGCCGTCCTTGTCGTACACGACGGCCATCGTTCCATCCGTGCCGGTCGTCGCCGTGACGGACGCCAACCCTCCGCTTTCCTTGGCCGGCGTCACGATGACCAGATTCACGCCACCGGGATCGGCACGAGCGCTATTGTCGTAGGAATAGAACTGGGCCTGAGCCTCGAACGTGAACGTCGAGACGTCGATGCCGTAATCCGCGAACGAGAACCTGTCGGTCGCCGCCTGAAAATTCGTCACGATATTCGCGACGTCGGACAAACCGTCTTCCGCCGGCAGGGTATTGTTGCTGGCAGTCCCCGTGTCGAACCCACCGCCGGTGGCCACGACAAAGATGTCGGCACCGGCCGTACCGGCCGTCGTTCCCGGGTTCATGGTGACATTACCGAGCACGCTGCCGTAAGTGTCGATCGCCAGCGTCACGCCATCGACATCGCCGACCGTCGCCTCGAAGGACCAGTCGCCGCCCAGGATGGCCGCGCCCGTGGCGTCGTCCGACGCCGCCACGTCGGCACCGGTGATGTCCGCCAGTCGGGCGACAAGGGCTTGGCCATTTTCGCCGGCGCCAACCGAACAACCGTAAAGCAACAGGTCGCCATCGGCGGAAAGCGCGGCCCCCAAAGCCGTCAGATCGGCCTGGACCCCGGAATCGGCCAGGGTGGCGGCGGTGACAGTGTCGGTGCCGATGGTCAAACTGCCCTCGGTCCCGTGGGACAGGATATGGATGGCGTCGTAGCCGGAATGGGTTTCCGCCCATTGCGCCATCTGGTCCAAACCGCTTTCGCCGCCGTCGATCAGCACCACCTCGACGCCCGCGCGCACGCCGTCCACCAATGTCTGGTAACCGGCGAGGCTGGTATCGACGAAGGCGACTTCCTTCTTGCCGTCGTTCAACGCCGGATCGGCCTCGCGCACCGTGACCGGAGCGGGCGTGTCATGACCGGAATCCGAAGCAGAATCCGAGATGGAATCGCCGCTGTCGGCGGTCTGGTGAACCGCGTCGGCGACGGCCGCGCCGTCGAACATGAAGCGCGGCTCCAGGGCCAGGATGGTTGGCCGGATCATCGTCCGGGCCTTTTGCCGCTGGGCATTCATGGGCGTTCCTCCGGCAACATCTCTCAACCTCAAAGAGGTACACTACACCGAAAACTCGTAATAGGTGATGATTTTGGAATCAAGGAACAATTTGAAACATTTATGCACAGGTCGTCAGTGCCATTAGACTCATATCTAGCGCAATGCACATCTATTGGTAAACGGCAAACCGAGTTCACATAGACGCCATAAGGTTGCCCAGGAACCAGCATGATGGGCGGTAAACAGATCATTTTTCCTGTTTTGCGAGCATACACTTTTCATTTTAACAAATTTTGATACAGTAACTTCGCCTGATTGGCCACCATAGCGACTCAAGCAAGTAGCTTATCGCCATTTGGATGCCACGGATTGGAGTCGTTTGCATCGATAATTGTAAGGGGAGAGCAAGGATGAAAACCAAACGAGCTCTGTTTTCGACCACCGTGCTGGCGGCCACGGCCGCAGCCGCGACCCTGAGCCTGAGCGCACGCCCTGCCGCCGCCTGCGGAACCGAGGCCTATATCGGGCAGATTTGCATCATGGCCGGGTCATATTGCCCCTACAACACCGCCGAGCCGACGGGCCAGCTTCTTCAGATCAGAGAGTATCAGGCCCTGTATTCACTGATCGGTTGTACCTATGGCGGCGATTGCCGCGACACCATGGGGGTCCCCGACATGCGTGGCCGTGCCCCGATCGGCTATGGCACCGGACCGGGATTGACCCCGCGCGCCTGGAGCGGGAAATACGGTCAGGAATATGTCACCCAGACCATCGCCATGATGGCGCCCCACACCCATACGGCCACCTTCAAGCCCAGCGGAAACGGTGGCGGCGGCACGGCGGCCGAGGTCAAGGTCTCGACCGATCCCGGCGACACCAACAGTCCGGCCGGGGGCAAGTACCTGTCCGCCGCGTCCTCGTCGGGGGTCAAGATCTACAACAGCGGAACCAACGCCAGCGCCTTGACGCCCCTGAGCGGAGTGTCCGGCGGCGGCGGCGGCGGTAGCAGCGGCGGGACCGTCACCGTCAATCCCACCGGCGGCCTCCCCAATGGCACGGCGGCCCCCATACCAACCGTACCGCCGTCGATCGCCATGCGTTACTGCATCGTCCTCGATGGCCTCTATCCGCCCCGCCCATAGGCGTCGGGTCCAGTGACAGCAAAAAGGGGAATTCAGACATGAAAACAAAGCATGCCCTGTTCTCGACCTCCATGCTGGCCGCCGTCGCGGCCTTGACCCTGGGGGCGCGGCCCGCCGCCGCCTGCGGCGACGACGCCTATATCGGGCAAATCTGTATCGTCGCCGGGAATTTCTGCCCCCGCAACACCGTCGAAGCGAACGGTCAGCTTCTTCCCTTCAACGCCAACCAAGCATTGTATTCCCTGATCGGCACGACCTATGGCGGCGATGGCCGCACCACCGTTGGGGTCCCCGACCTGCGCGGCCGGGTCCCGACCGGCTATGGCACCGGGCCGGGGCTGACCACGCGCGCATGGGGACAAAAATATGGTCAGGAAGGCGTCACCCAGACCATCGCCATGATGGCGCCCCACACCCATGCGGCGACCTTCGTGCCCAGCGGAAGCGGTGGCGGCGGCACGGCGGCCGAGGTCAAGGTCTCGACCGATCCCGGCGACACCAACACTCCGGCCGGGGGCAAGTACCTGTCCGCCGCGTCCTCGTCGGGGGTCAAGATCTACAACAGCGGAACCAACGCCAGCGCCTTGACGCCCCTGAACGGAGTGTCCGGCGGCGGCGGCGGCGGTAGCAGCGGCGGGACCGTCACCGTCAATGCCACCGGCGGCGGACAACCCATCCCGACCCTGCCGCCGTCCATCGCCATGCGTTATTGCATCGTCACCAGCGGCCTCTATCCACCCCGCCCATAAGCGCCAACGTCGTGAACAACAGAGCAAACAAGGAGAGTTCAAGCATGAAAACGAAACATGCCCTGTTCTCAGCCTCGGTGCTGGCCGCTGTCGCGACCTTGACCCTGGGGGGCCGGCCCGCCGCCGCCTGCGGCACCGAGGCTTATATCGGACAAATCTGTATCGTCGCCGGGAGTTTCTGCCCCCGCGGCACCGTCGAAACCAACGGCCAGCTTCTTCCCCTCAGCGACAACGAAGCATTGTTTGCCTTGATCGGCTGCACCTATGGCGGTGACTGCCGTACCACCATGGGGGTCCCCGACCTGCGCGGCCGGGCGCCGACCGGCTATGGTCAAGGGCCGGGGCTGACAGAATACTCTGTGGGCGAGAGATATGGTCTGGAAAGCGTCACCCAGACCATCGCCATGATGGCGCCCCATAACCACACGGCCACCTTCACGCCCGACGGCAGCGGTGGCGGCAGCAGCGGCACGGCGGCCCAAGTCCTGGTCTCGACCGACCCCGGCGACACCAACAGTCCGACCGGGGGCAAGTACCTGTCCGCCGCGTCCTCGTCGGGGGTCAAGATCTACAACAGCGGAACCAACGCCAGCGCCTTGACGCCCCTGAGCGGAGTATCCGGCGGCGGCGGTAGCGGCGGCGGCGGGACCGTCACCGTCGATCCCACCGGCGGCACCCCCAATGGCACGGTGACCCCCATCCCGACCGTGCCGCCATCGATCGCCATGCGCTATTGCATGGTCACGGTAGGCCTTTATCCATCCCGCCCATAAACGTCTGGTCCAATAAGGGGGAGTTCAAACATGAAACCGAAACATGCCCTGTTCTCAGCCTCGGTGCTGGCCGCTGTCGCGACCTTGACCCTGGGGGGCCGGCCCGCCGCCGCATGCGGCACCGAGGCTTATACCGGACAAATCTGCGTCGTAGCCGGGAATTTCTGCCCTCGCAACACCGTAGAAGCCAATGGCCAGATCATCGCCATCAGCACAAACACCGCATTGTTTTCCTTGATCGGCTGCACCTATGGCGGTGACTGCTCTACCACCATGGGGGTGCCCGATCTGCGCGGTCGGGCGCCGACCGGCTATGGTCAAGGGCCGGGGCTGACCACGCACGCATGGGGACAAAAATATGGTCAGGAAGGCGTCACCCAAACCATCGCCATGATGGCGCCCCACACCCATGCGGCGACCTTCACCCCCAGCGGCAGTGGTAACAGCAGCAGCGGCACGGCGGCCCAAGTCCTGGTCTCGACCGATCCCGGCGACACCAACAGTCCGACTGGGGGCAAGTACCTGTCCGCCGCGTCCTCGTCGGGGGTCAAGATCTACAACAGCGGAACCAACGCCAGCGCCTTGACGCCCCTGAACGGGGTGTCCGGCGGTGGCGGTGGCGGTGGCGGGACCGTCACCGTCGATCCCACCGGCGCGGGGCAATCCATCCCCACCGTGCCGCCATCGATCGCCATGCGCTATTGCATGGTCACGCAAGGCCTTTTCCCAGAGCGCCAAAATTAACCACGTTCCGATCCGAGGCCGCCGCCATGCGCGGCGGCCCCCTCTCCATTACATCGTGTTCAACGCGAGGCGAAACGCACCGCCCGACTGATGGCGGCGGGCAGGACGCTGCCGTGGTTCTCGCCAGGAAAACGCACGAACGCCGCATCAATCCCCATCGCCGACAAACCTGCCGCCATTTCGGCGGCATTGTCCACCTGACGGCGGCTGGCCAGCTTGGCGACACTCGCCACGTCGGCATCGGGGGTGAATTGTTCTCTCTCGCCCACGGTGACCATCACCGCGGGAGGAACGGCCGGCCATGCCGCCGCCTTCATCTCGGCCAGGATGGCCCGGTCGTTCCACCAGATGGACGGACTGGCGGCCACATAGGTCTGAAAGGCATCCGGCCGGGTGAACAGAACGTGCAAGGCGAACAACCCGCCAAGGGAATGGCCGAACAGCGTCTGACGGCGCCGGTCGATGGGCAGATCGCGTTCGACCGCCGGCTTGACCACCTTTTCCAGGAAATCCAGGAACCGATCGGCACCGCCGCTGGCGGCCACGGGCTGTCCCGGAACGGGCGGCGTCAGGTCGCGTTGCCGCCGTGCCGGGTTCACCCCACCGGGATCGGGATAGGCGATGGCAACCACCACCGCCGGGCGTGCTCCGGTCGCTTCCGGCCGACCGGCCTGGACACGCAAGCTGTCGCGGAAGGTGGCGAAGGTGGTGGCGCCGTCCAGGGCATAGATCACCGGCCATCCCTGGGCCGGGGCCTGCCCCGCCGGGACGGCGACCAGGATGCGATAGGCGTCGCCATCGGCGGACGAAAGGGTGCGGACCTGCGTCCCCTCCAGCACGACCGGAGGAAACGCCGCCTGGGTGCAGGCCGCCGCCGTCACAAGCAGGACGGCGGCGACAAGACGGGACAAGAACACCACGGTCAGAACTTGGCGCCGAGCTTCAGCCAATAGCTGCGCGGCTCGCCGTAGAAGTTGAAGACCGAACTGCTTCCGACGCGGGAGTAATATTCCTCGTCGAAGACGTTATTGACCGTCAACGTCAGATCCAGGTTGTCGGTCAACTGGTATCCCACCTGGCCGTCCACCACGGTATAGCCATCCTGATACCAGCGCACGGCGCCGACCTGATTGTAGAAGGCGCTGAGCATGCGGGCGCCGCCGCCGACGTTGAAGCCTTCCAGCGGCGATCCCTCGCCGAAGGTGTACTTGGTCCACAAGGTCACGGTGTGCTTGGGCGTCAGCGTGCTGACCGGCTGTCCCTCGACGGCGGTGGCCCCGTCGCCCTTGAGGAACTTGGTCAACACATAGGAATAGCCGGCGAACACCTGCCATTCCGGGGTCAACGCCCCGCTGATCTCGGCTTCCAGTCCCTTGGATTCCGCCTCGCCGGCGGCGACCTTGTAGGTGGCGTTGGCGGGATCGTTGATCAGGCGGTTTTCGTCGCGGATGCGGAACACGCCGAGATGGGTGTTCAGGCGACCTTCCAGGAACTCGCCCTTGACGCCGGTTTCGTATTGGTTGCCCACGCGCGGCTTTGGCATGGCGCCGCTGGACAGGGTACCGGTCTGCGGCTGGAAGATTTCGGTGTAGCTGGCATAAAGCGACACTTGTTTGGTGACGTCGAAGACGACCGCCGCATAGGGCGTGGTCTCGGCGTTCACGTCCAGCGAAGTCGTGGTGTTGTTGACCAGATTGGTGACGTCCTGGTGGTAATAGCTGAGCCGCCCACCGCCGATCAGGGTCAGCGGTTCGGCCACCTTGAGACGCAACTGGCCGTAGACCGAATATTGTTCCGGCACCGTGCGGGTGCCGGAGGTCTGCGCCGGATAGGTTTCCGCGAAACCGGTGGTGTTGGGCGAATTGACGTTGCTGGTCCAGGCGTAGGAGCTGTTGCCGGTGGACCACAAGGTCTGTTCGTAGCGCCGGTAATCGGCGCCGACCAGGGCGTTGTGGGTCAGGCCGAAAGCGGTAAACGGCTTGCTGAGGTGACCATCCAGCGACAGGGTCTGTTCGTCGTAATTGCGTGCCAGCACCGCCATGGTGGAGGTGGTGTCGGCGGCGCTCACCGCGCTGCCGGAATAGGCGTATTTCATGTCGGCCCAACGATCCACGTACCGGGCCGAGACCTGGGCGAAACCTCCGTCGTCGAAGGTATGCTTCAACTCGGCCAACGCCTCGTTGGAAGCGCTTTCGAAGCGGTTCCAGTCGGCGCCGTAATAGGTCGAGCGGTCCACGTTCAGCAAACGGCCGTCGGCATAGGCCGGCAAGCCGTTGGTGGGGGTGATGTCGCGCTCCTGGCGGTTCAGCGCCAGGGACAGGGTGGTGGCCGGCGTCAGGTCGAATTCCAGCGTGCCGTATCCCAGCTTGCCGGTGTTGTGGTTGACGTCGATGAAGCTGTCCTTGTCCAGATATGACGCCACCACGCGGCCACGAACGCGCCCCGACGACACCAGCGGGCCGGTGGCGTCGGCCATCGCCTCGTAGGCGTTCCACGAGCCATAGGTGAACGAACCGCTGGCCGCCGCGTGGTCCAAGGCCCGCTTGCGCGCCAGGTTGACGGTGCCGCCCGGTTCGCCGGTACCGCCGAACAGACCGGACGGGCCACGCAGCACCTCGACCCGGTCGAACATGGCCAGATCGGGCTGGGTGCCATAGATGCTCGACAACGAGGTGGGCAGGCCGTCCACCAGATAATTGTCCAGTTCATAGCCGCGCACGAAGATCGAGGAACGGCCGTTGTCGTTGGTGGCGATGGTCATGCCGGTGGTCGCGCGCATGGCGTCCTCGAGCCGTTGCATGTTCTGGTCGTCCATGCGCTGGCGGGTGACCACGGTCACCGATTGCGGAATCTCGCGCAAGGTCGCCGGCATCTTCGACCCCACGGTGGCGACCCGGCTGGTGTACGAGCCGCTTCCTTCGGTGGTGGCGGACAGCGCCCGCGCCTGTCCTTCCACGGTGACCGGCCCCAGTTCCATGGCTCCGTCCTGGGCGGGCACCGCTTCCAACGTCACCACGCCGGAATCGGTGTAGCGCCAGGTCAGGCCCGTCCCGCCCAGCAATTGAACCAGCGCCCGTTCCGGGGACAGCGTCCCCGACACCCCCGCAGTGTTCCGGTTCTGAAGCAAGGCGCTGGGAACCAGCACCTTCAACCCGCTGGCCTCGCCGAAAGCGGTCAACGCACGCCCCAGCGGGCCGGCGGGAATATCGAAGGAACGCACATCCCCGGCCTGCGCCACCTGCGTCGCCTCGGCCGCCATGGCGGCGGGAACGACGACCAGTGTCGCCAACGCCGTGCCACCCAGCAAGGCGGCGGCAAGACCGCGCCAGCATGCCAATCCACTTACCATGGTCACCCCTTTGTTCAAACGGCAGATCATCTTCGATTTATGTGATGCAAATCATTCTCATTATCGAAGACGCCACCAGGGGCGCGAGCCGACAGCACTTTTTTCGAAGAAGTGATTTTTCTCAGGACGTGCTACGGACAATGGCCAGGCCGGGCAGACGGTACACCCGCACCGGCAGCACGGCGGCAACGGCATCCAACAGGCCGTCAAGGTCGCCGCTGTCGAACATGCCGGTGACCGGCAGCGCGCGTAAGCCGTCGTCGGCGAACACCACCATGCCCCGGTGATAGCGCCCCATCTCGGCGACCACCTCACCCAGCGGCAAGCCGTCGAAGACCAGGCGGCCACGTTGCCACGCGGTAGCCCCGGCCGTGGCGGCCACCGCCCGGCCAAGGCCGGCCGACGGTCCATAGGCGATCTGGCGGCCGGCCGGCACGTCGGCGACGGCCTCGGCTCCTGCGGGATAGCTGACCCGGACCACATGTTCGGTGACCACCACCCGGACCAGATCGTCCATGCGGCGCACGTCGAAGGCGGTGCCCAGGGCCCGCACGGTGCCGCCGGCCGCCTCGACCTCGAACGGACGGTCGGGATCGGGACTGACCTGAATGTGGATGGCGCCGCCGCGCAGGATCACCCGCCGCCGCTCGGGGGAAAAGACCAGGTCGACCCCCGAAGCGGTGTCGAGAACGATCCGGCTGCCATCCTCCAGAACGAAAGAACCGCGTTCACCCACATCGGTCCGCAAATCGGCCAGCCATGTCTGTGGCGGCCCCGCCCCCCGCAATTCCAAACCACCAACAGCCATCAGCACGGCCAGCGACAAAGCGGCAGCAACCTTGACCACGGGACGGCGGCGCGGCAACGCCGTGCCCAGACCGGCCCACAGGCTTTCAGCCGCGTCGGCGGCTTGCCGGTGGGCCGGGGCGGCCTCTTTCCAGGCGTCGTAACGCGCCCAATCGGTCTCGGTCGCTTCGCCGGAATGCAGGGTCACCAGCCATTCCAGCGCCGTCTCGGTCAGCGGCGAAAGCGGCGCGTCGTCCTCGCCGGACGGGAAAGCCGACAACGGTGTTTGCACTCTCATGTCCACCCCAGACGGCGGGCACAATGGCGCACCGCCCGCATGATGTGCTTGGACACCATGCTGGACGAGATGCCAAGACGCCGCCCCACCTCGGCATGGGTCAGCCCCTCCAGCCGATTGAGCAGCAGCGCCGCCCGGCATTGTGGCGGCAATTCCTCGAGGGCTTGCCGCAGCCTTGCCAGACGCTGGCGCGATTCCGCCACCTGTTCCGGTGTCGGGCGGCCATCGGCCAAGGTGTCGGCCATGGCGTCGATGCTGTCGTGAATTCCCCGGCGTACCTTGCCGCGCCCGAAATCGGCGACCAGGTTGACGACGATCCGCCACAGGAAGA
Source organism: Magnetospirillum aberrantis SpK (assembly GCF_011022235.1). Lineage (GTDB taxonomy): Bacteria > Pseudomonadota > Alphaproteobacteria > Rhodospirillales > Magnetospirillaceae > Magnetospirillum > Magnetospirillum aberrantis. The sequence goes on from NZ_JAAIYP010000007.1 coordinate 94,656, forward strand.
AACGGGGGTTCTCTATCGCCTGAACCGGACGCTCGCCACAGGCCATGCCGGCATAGCGCAGAAAGGCGTCCTGCACCACGTCGGCGGCGACATCATGGTCACCGACGCGGCGAAAGGCCAGACGTTGCAATTCCGCGTGATACTGGCGGAACAGGGAATCCAGATCATCCGCCATGGGCCGCTTTGGTTCCTGTGACACAAAATGGTGTTTTCCCGACGGGAATGGACTATAGGAATAGTGCGAATGATTCGCAAGCGCATCAGGCAAGCATCCGGGCGATGAAATTATTTTCCATTCCAGGTGTGGGTTTCGGCCCGCCAACCGTCTTAGGAAAAGGGGACGTGCGTGGAAATCTCATTTCCTGGCCCATCGCCAGCCCTCATCGCCCGCATGTCCATGGGTGCGTCATGACGCCATTCCACGCCGACAATCCGAAAGGCCCGTAAGAACGATGACCGTACAAACTTCGGACACCCTGGGCTCCGCCGCTCCCCATGAACTGGCGGCCAGCCTTCTGCCTCACGACCTGTCGCCGTGGAACATGTTCCTGTCCGCCGACATCGTGGTTCAGGTGGTGATGGTGGGGCTGGCCCTGGCCTCGGTCGCCACCTGGAGCGTCTGGCTGGCCAAGACGGTGGAACTGCGTCAGGCCCGCCGCCGCGTGCACCAGACCATCGCGTCCCTGGCCGAGGCGCGAACGCTGGCTGACGCGGTCAGGCGCCTGGACGGGATCGACGGCCCCGAAGGACAACTGGCCCGCGCCGCCATGGCCGAAGCCCGGCTGTCGGCCGGCATCCCCGGCGAAGGATTGAAGGAACGGGTGGAAAGCCGCCTGGCCCGCATCGAAGCGGCGGCCGGCCGTCGCATGGCGGTGGGCACCGGCATCCTTGCCACCATCGGTTCGGTCGGTCCGTTCGTCGGCCTGTTCGGCACCGTGTGGGGCATCATGAACAGCTTCGTCGGCATCTCGAAAGCGCAGACCACCAACCTTGCCGTGGTGGCACCGGGCATCGCCGAGGCCTTGCTCGCCACCGCCATCGGTCTGGTCGCCGCCATTCCGGCGGTGGTGATCTACAACGCCTTCACCCGGTCCATTTCCGGCTACAAGGCCCTGATGGGCGATGCCGCCGCCGACGTGCTGCGCATCGTCAGCCGCGACCTCGACCGCCGCGCCCTGCCGCTTCACGAAGCGGCGGAGTAAAGACCATGGCCGCACGCCTCAGGGACGACGACGATCTGGTCGAAAGCCACGAAATCAACGTCACCCCGTTCATCGACGTCATGCTGGTGCTGTTGATCATCTTCATGGTGGCGGCGCCTTTGGCCACCGTGGACGTCAAGGTCGATCTGCCCAGTTCCACCGCCGAGCCGGCACCCAAGCCGGACAAGCCGCTGTACCTGACGATCCGCGCCGACAAGAGTCTGGCGGTGGGCAACGACAGCGTGCCGGCCGAGGGGCTGGCCGCCGCGTTGGATGCCACCACCAAGGGCAACAAGGAAACGCGGGTATTCCTGCGCGCCGACAAGAGCATCGAATACGGTGCGCTGATGGAGGTGATGGATGGCTTGCGCGCCGCCGGCTACCTCAAGGTCGCCCTGGTCGGATTGGAAGGCCAGTCATGAGGGGCAAAAGCGACGTTCACCCCGGCGCGCCGTGGCGCTCGGCGACGGCGGTGGCGACCATGCTGCATGGCGGCGCCCTGGCGGCGGCGGTGCTGTGGCATGCCTCCGCACCTCCACCGCCGCCCGCGCCGCCCGCCGCCATGATGATCGAGTTGGCCCCCATGGCCGCACCGGCGGCCCCCACGGATAAAGCGCCCGGCATCGAACAAGAGGCGGCCCGCCCCATTGAGAAGGCGGTCCAAGAACCACCCAAGCCGGAACCGGTGAAGAAGGCAGAGGTTCCCCTGCCCCGGCCTAAACCCCGACCGAAACCTCGGCCCGCCCCGCCGGTGGAAGCGCCGCCGGCCGAGAAGGTGGTTGAACAGACCACCGCCCCCGCAGCCGCCGAAGCCCCCACGGCCCAGAAAACCGCCGCCCCCACCCTTGGCTCGCTATCTGCGGCTCCCAGCAACGCCGTCCCCACCTGGCAAGGTGCTTTGCGTGCCCATCTGGAACGCCACAAGCGTTATCCATCGGCCGCACAGTTCCGCCGTCAAGAGGGCGTGGCCTATGTCCGGTTTTCCATGAAACGCGACGGTTCGGTCCTGTCGGCGCGGCTGGAGCGCGCCTCGGGGTTCAGCCGCCTGGACGACGAGGCGCTGGCCCTTCTCGACCGCGCCCAACCCCTGCCGTTGCCGCCGCCTGAAGTGATGGGAGAAGTCATCGACATCGTCGTGCCCATTCAATTCTTCCTGAGATCCACCGGGTCCTGAACCCGTCGAAAATCAATGACAATCCCGATCGCCACGAGCGTTGACGGATTGCACCACCAGCGTCTTGCGGGTTCGGCACACGCTTTTCAGAGGCAATAGAATACTTAGACCATCGGGCGTCAAACATGACGCCCGATGGTCTAGCTTTACGTTTAGCCCTCGCCGGGTACGGGCGCGACATCGAAAGTGGGTAATTCCGTGGAAAGCAGCCCGGCCGTTAAAGGGTGCTTCGGCGCCCCGACCGGCCGCAATGAAAGCCGCCGAACCGAGGCGCCGCCCCCTTCCCCCCCCCGGAGAAACGGTGAGCGGGGAACGGAGCCGCCAAAGGCAGCTCCGCTCGGCGGTGTCGTAGAAAACGACGACACCACGTGGCGGCAGAGCCGAAGCCCCCCTTCGCGTCCGCCGCCAAGCGTACCCGCTGGAAAGCCATATTATCCGAGGGTGTATACGAAAGCATCAGGTATTAACCCGACCACTAGGTAATCAGGTAAGAACGTCTCCAGGAATCTGGTCCGTTCGAGGGATGCGGGCGGGAGCTCTCCAACCTATTTGGGTAGGCTGTAGTATTCCGCGACGATATTCCAGGCTTCCTCGGCGGTTTCCACGAAGGTCAGAAGGTCCTTGTCCTCGGGACTGACCATGCCCTCCATGATCATGGCGTCGATGTTAAGAACGCGTTCCCAATATTCCCGGCCGAACATCAACACCGGAATCGGTTCGATCTTGCCGGTCTGGATCAAGGTCAACGCCTCGAACAACTCGTCCATGGTGCCGAAGCCACCGGGGAACACCACCAGCGCCTTGACCCGGATCATGAAATGCATCTTGCGGATGGCGAAATAATGGAAACGGAAACACAGTTCCGGGGTGATGTAGCGGTTGGGGGCCTGTTCCATGGGCAGGACGATGTTAAGCCCGATGGACTTTCCCCCCACCTCGTCGGCGCCGCGATTGGCCGCCTCCATGATGCCCGGTCCACCGCCGGTCTTGACCACGAAGTCGCAAACATGCTCGCCGACGCAGGTGTTGGTGACGATCTGAGCCAGCCGCCGCGCCTCTTCGTAATAGCGGGAATTGGCCAGCATGCGCCGGGCCACCATCACCTTGCGCGCCAGGATCTTGTCGTGCGGCGCGGAACGGGCGGCGGCTTCGGCCTCGGCCAGATGCTTCGCCGCCGTCTCGGGGTCGGGAATGCGGGCGGAACCGAACATGGCGATGGTCGAGCGGATACCCTGTTCCTGTTGCAACAGCTCGGGCTTCAACAATTCAAGCTGCAACCGCACCGGACGCAGGTCGGGGCGAAACAGGAAATCGTCGTCCTCGTAGGCCAGCCGATACGCCGGAGACGCGGTTTGCGGCGTTTCCGGGATGGCGACCTGGACGGCGGCGCTGTCTTCGCGGGCGGAACGGAAGGGATGGTTGGGAGGAGTGTTCTTTGGCATCGCACCTTTCCGCGGCAAGGGATTTCCAGGATGCCCCTTCAAGCTTACCTCACGGTAAACGCCCTGTTTCCTGGAAACGTTCTCGGGCTTGGGCTATATGGGGACACGCCCATCCGATCCCCCGAAGCGAGCTCCCGGCCATGTCCGTCCATCACCTTGGCGAATTCGGCGACTTCTCCCTGACCGTGGTGGTCACCAGCCCGCCGTGGTACGAAAACGCCTACATCGTCCGGCACCGCGCCAGCGGCCAGTTGGTGGTGGTGGACCCCGGCGGCGACGCGGAACGGATCCTGGCCGCCGTCTCCGCCGAGAACGGCACGCCGGTCGCCATCTGGCTGACCCACGGCCACCCAGACCATCTGGGAGCCGCCGGTGCGATCGAGGACGCGCTGGACATCGACACCATCGCCCACCAGGACGAATTGCCGGTGATCGCCGCCGCCGGCGACCTGGCCCGATCCTTCACCGGCGAAAGCATGAGCGGGCCACGCCGGGTCCGCACTTTCGCCGACGAAAGCCCCTTGACCCTGGGCGGCGCGGAAGTTGCGGTCACCCACACGCCGGGCCACACGCCGGGCGGGGTGTGCTTTGATTTCGGCGGCTTCGCGTTGACTGGGGACACCTTGTTCCGCCAGGGCGTCGGCCGCACCGACCTGCCCGGCGGCAGCGAGGAGAAATTGTGGCAATCCATCCCGCGTTTCCTGGGACGGGTGAGCGACGACACGGTGCTGTTTTCCGGCCATGGCCCGGAATGGCGGGCGGCGGATGCCCGACGCTGGTGGAAATTCATGGTCTAATCCAAATCGCGTTGATCTGAACCGATCAACGCCGCCGCCCTCAAGCGCCGGGCGGGTTTTTCCAAAACCCTTGGCTCCCGCCGCATTGGCGGCGCGGGCGCCTTGCGCCCGACCAAGTCTCGCCCATCGAGACTTGGTGTAAGCTTGGAGGGAAACGGGAGCGGACACTATTTTTTTCGCGCCTTGCCCCCAGCTCTTGAGCTCCACCACCCCCAGCCCCTGCGGTACCTGGGCGGCAGCGATGTCCAGGTCGTCGCCGGTCACCGGAATACGCATTGTGCCGGCCGGCAACGACAAGTCGATGGTGCGCCGCGTGGAATCGTCCATGCGCGGCACCGGCCGGATCATGCCGATGGTCGAGCGCAACAACCGGGCCCGCGTCGGGTCGGCGGCGACGATCATCACCCGCTTCAACACCGTCTGGGCCGTTGCCAGCGTCAAGACGGCAATGGCACGCGGCGGCATGTCCTCTTCGACCGAGGCCAAGGCGACCACGCGACGGCGTTCCCCCTCGGCGGTGAAGGTGGCGGGCGGCGCCTCCCAATCGTAAAGCCATTGCCCGCTGGACAGGGCATAGACGCCGCGGCGGTTGGAATGTTCGACCACCAAGGTACCGTCCTCGCCAAACGCCGCCGAACGGCCCGGCGCGATGATTGTGTAAAGCGAGGGCCCCCGCACGTCCTCGATCCCGTCCAGGGGCCACACGTCCAGACGCACCCGCCCCTCGCCGGGACGCGAAGCGAAGACGTCGGCGTTGGTCACCTCGAGGCGCAGCAGCAGACGGCGCGGGCGCGGGTCGCCCGGCATGACCACATGCATGGTCTGAAAGGAAACGTTGATCATGCGGCCGTCAAGCCGCCCGTCCCGTTCGCGCACCCCAAACACCGACTCGCCCGACAAGGCGCTGAAGGCGTTGTTCTTGGCAATCCAGGCAACGGTGCCGATTCCGGCCATCAGCAAAGGCGAACTGACCGCCATGACGAAGGCGGCGAAGGCGATGCCGATCAGGAACGTCCAAACGAAACGCATGCTGGTCCATCGATTTGCGCAAAGGCTACGGCCATCGCGCAGGCCCCCAATCCCTGCGGACGAACCTTACGCGCAACACGGGGGCGGAGCAACCGCCGAACCTTTCCTACATTTCCATACCCGTCTTGAAGAACTGGTCGGCCAACCGGCCCTGAATGTATTTGACCCCCAGGGTTCTGGCGAATGGGAAAGCCTTTGGCGAATCGCACCGCGACAAGATCAACTCGCAGTTTTCGGCCAGGCCGGACTTGCCGCGCACCAGAATGGCGATCTCGTCGTGGCTGGCCGCCAAAAGGTCGTTGTGCCAGATCACCTTGACGAAGTCCGGCGCCAGCCGCTTGAGATGCAGAACCTCGAAATCCCGCCATTCCAGGCCATCGATACACAGCCGCAGACCCTTTTTACGCACAAGCTCCTTCACGTCTTTGACCAGCGAGAAGTTCTGCACCAGGTCCGTTTTGTGAATCTCCAGCACGATCTTGCCCGCCAGCTTGGTCGGCAAGGCGTCGTAGAACTCGGCGAAATCCTTGGACAGGATGGTCGACAGGCTGACGTTGACGCTGAACGCCTTGTGGCGGTATTCGCCGATTTCCTTGGCCAGGGTGCGCAAGGTGGCGCGGTCGTAATCGCCGGCCAAGGCGTGGAACAGCCACGGGTTGCCGCCCAAGGAGACGTCGGGCAGGAACTGCGCCTCGATCTGGCGGCTGGCCATGTAGAATTCCAGGAATTCGATGGACGGCACCTTGGCGCCGATGAAATAGACCGGCTGGTTGAAGATGCAGTGGCGCAAGTCGGTGGTGCGCAGCTTGTCCGACAGGAAGGTCAGATGCTCGGGCGCCATGGGACGCTTGAGCGCGCCAGCCTCGTTGTCGTTCTGACCGCCAGACAAGATGCCCTTGAAGGCGGCGAACACCAGGTCCAGTTCCTTGACCGCGTCGGCCACCTTGTAGAAGGCATATTCGTTATAGGGGTTACGGGCACTCACCGGTTCATCGCAAAACAGCTTCTCGACCCGCGAACACACCCCCAGGACCTCGGACACCGGTATGTGGGAATAGGCGACGAACAGGTCGGAATTGCTGGCTTGGTACACCTGGCAATAGGGGCTGCGTTCGAAGCTTTTCTTGATGAAATGCTTGGCCCGCTCGACCCGGTGCGAAACGTCGCGGTGAGGCGGCGCCATGGACACGCAGAAATGAATCAGCCGCTTGCCCAACGGATTTTTCTTGACCACATGAAGTTCGTGCAGGAACGCACGTTCGGCTTCCGTCACGCGCATGGTGAAGGTTCCTTGTAAAATCGCTATGTCGGGACGGCCGCCGCCGCCGAAAAAAAGGGATCAGGCAGCCTTGCTGGCGATGAAGGCCGCATATTCCCGATCCGAGCCCAGGATGTGCCCCAACAGCCAATCAAGGACAAAAGCGCGGACCCTGATCGCCACCTTGTGCACGTCGCCGCTGTGGGCCTGGGCCTGAAGGTGTTTGACCTCGGCGGCGAACTGCACATGCTTGGCCGAATGCGCGTCGATGTCGGGATAGTCCCAGGCCCGCATCAACGCTTCTTCATGGGCGAAGTGGTAATCGATATAGCCCCCCAGCGCGGTGATGACGTCGGCCAGACAGTCGCCCGCCCGGTCGTTGTCGATGTTCACCGTCAACTGGTTCAACAAGGCGAACAGGATCAGATGCTGGGCATCCATTTCCTCGTTGCCGATCTTGTACTCGTCTTCCCACACCAGCATGTCCATCCCCCCCAGGAGCACATAAGGCCACCGCGCCCAAAAAATGGCGGATGGCCTGTGCGCAAAACACTACCGAATGGTTAATGACCGAATCAAGCGCAGAATGCACTCCTTCCCCGGTCCATGCCTTTGACATAGCCGCCCGATGGTGCCATCCGCAGCCCGCCGCCGCAACGTATTCTTATGGTTGTTGTGGCACTCGCCCCAGTTGTAGTATATCCTTCCCTGAAAGCGCGACACCGCGAAAAGGAACGGGTTTCGTTGATTCATCTGATCTGCCTTGGCAACCCCCTGCATGCAGACGACGGCTTCGGTGCCGCCATGGTTCACCGTCTGGCAGCCATGACTTGGCCCGAGACTGTTCGCGTCCTGGACGGCACGGCCAGGATCAGCCCGGTCACCTTGTTCGAAAATTGCCACCACGCCGTGGTGATCGAGTCCTTGCCGCGCCGGCTTGGCACACCGGGAGAGATTCTGCGCCTGGATGGCGCCGGCTATCGTGGACACCCGCCCGACCAGTTCAACGGCGGCACCGCCGCCGTGCTGGCCGCGGTGCGTCGCCAACCATCCGGTGGTCCGTCGATCGAAGTGATGGGACCGGTGGTGGCCAGCCGCCTGCCGTTCGCGCCAGGGCTGACGCCACTGGTCATGGCCGCCGCCCACAGCCTGACCGTCCGTCTGGCCCAGGAATTCGGTGGCGTCCGTCCACCGATGCGCAAGCGGCTTCGGGCCTGAGGCCCCCTGCACTGATCCATTCAGATCGTACACGGACCATCTGAATGGATCAGTGCACAATTCGTTGATTGCGTGGGCCGATTCGCCAAACTGAAGGTTCAGGCCCCAGAACCTTCCGTCAGGATCGGACCACTAGCCCTGACGGGCCATGGCGTCCAAGGCCCCTTGCAGGATGTAGGCGGCGGCCATCTTGTCCACCACCTCGGCCCGACGCGCCCGACTGGCGTCGGCCTCCAGCAAGGTGCGGGTCACCGCCGCCGTGGACAGCCTTTCGTCCCACAGCGCCAGGGGAAGGTCGCGCAATCCCAGCAAATTGCGGGCGAAAGCTCGGGTGGACTGGCACCGCGATCCCTCGGTTCCGTCCATCTCGACCGGCAGGCCAAGCACCAAGCCACCGACCTCGTGCTTGTCCATGATGGCGAACAGCGCCTCGACATCCTTGGTGAACTTGGTGCGGCGGATGGTATCGAACGGCGTGGCGATGGAGCGCAGCACGTCGGACAGCGCCAGACCGATGGTCTTGGTGCCCAGGTCGAGCCCCATGACGCGGGCATGGCGCGGCAACGCGGTGGGCAGTTCGGCAATGGAAAAAATCGGCATGGCGGCAAGGTGCGGCATGACGCCGACGCGCGCAAGCGTTACCTTGATGCCATGCCGTTCCGACTGTTTCTGGCCCTGATGCTTGCCGTCCCCCTTGCCGCCTGCGGCGCCTGCGAAGGCCACGGCAGCAATTGGGGCAGTTCGGCACGCTGTTCGCTCAGCGTGCCGTGGTAGCTCAGCAGCACTCGTCTTCCAGGCGGCGCAGGGCTTCCAGCCCCTCTTCGTCGCCGTGTTCCTCGAACAATTCCTCGATGTAATAGGTATGGCTGCACGCCAGGCACAGTTCGTCGGCCTTGCGCGCTCCCACCTTTCCGGCTTCGGACAGCCGCACCTTGAAGCGTTCCCACAGCGCGTTGCTCTTGGCCGGGTCGGCGATCAGCGCCAGCACGTGCTCCACCACGATCTTGGCGTTCCCTTCGCAGTCGATGCCGCTATAGGTGATGTAACGATCGGTCTTCACGTCGATAGTCATCTTTTCCAGGTTCCCTTGGTGGCGTCACCAAAGTCGCCGGAACCTGCACGAACGGCAACATGGGATGCACCAACGGTCACCTGCGCACACAAACCCACAAAGAAAGTACGTGAATGGCAAAAGCCCGCCTAAAGCGCCAGCCGGCGGCGCACCAGTTCCACCCGTGCGCGGCTGACCGGCACCCGCGCCCGGCCGGTCATGATGATCGCCCAGTGGCCGTCGCCACGCTCGATGGCCTCGGCGTGACGCAGGTTGACGATGTAGGAACGGTGCACGCGCAAGAACCCGGCGGGATCAAGGCGCCGCACCAGTTCGGCGAACGACAATTGGCAAAACCGCTGGCCGTCGGCGGTATGGACACGGGTGTAATGCCCTTCCGCTTCGAGGTACATCACCGAGGCCACGTCGATCAGGGTGACCCCTGCCCGGCTGCCCACCGGCAGCTTGACCAGCACGTCGTCGGAAGCGGGGGCACCGCTTTGACCGAAATTCTCGGGCAAATGGAACACCAGGCACCAGCCGGGACCGTTCACGGTCTCAAGAGTGGTCACGCGCGAAATCAGCGCCCCCATGGGCAGGGTCATGGCCATGCCCACCGGCTCGTCCGGGCGGGCGCTGGCGGCGTCCAGCATCCATTGCACCTTGGCCCGCGCCGCCTCGGGGTGGATGGACAGCAGCTCGCGGCCCAGGATGGGACCGGCCACCGGTTCCAGCAGGCGGCGGGCCAGCGGGTTGGCCGCCACCACCGTTCGATCGGAATCGACCTGCAACACCCCCACCGGCGAGCGTTGCAGCCGGTACTCGAAGCTGCTCATGGCCTTCCCCGGTTGCGGATGGATTAGACGGATGCTAACGTCCGCCCACGCTGAAAATAGCAAGTTTTCTTGCAGATTGTCCCAGAGGAACCACACCGCATGTCGCTGGACAGAACCACCGTGCGCAACATCGCCGAACTGGCCCGTATCGAGGTTCGCGATGACGAACTCGACCATCTGGCCGGTGAACTTTCCGGCATCCTGACCTTCGTCGAGCAATTGGCCGAGGTGAACACCGACGGCATCGCCCCCATGGCCAGCGTCGCCGACATCACCTTGCCCATGCGCCAAGACGTGATCAACGACGGCGGCTACGCCGAAGCGGTGCTGGCCAACGCCCCCGACGCCGTGCGCGAGGACGAAGGCGGCTTCTTCACCGTGCCGAAGGTGGTGGAATAATGACAAAGCTGACCAACCTTACCATCGCCGACGCCCTGACCGGGCTGTCCAAGGGCGACTTCTCCGCCGTCGAGCTGACCAGCGCCCATCTGGACGCCATGGCGGCCAAGCGGAGCCTGAACGCCTACATCACCGAGACGCCCGAGCTGGCGCTGGAACAGGCCAAGGAATCCGACGCCCGCCGCGCCGCCGGCCGTGCCGGCGCGCTGGACGGCATCCCGCTGGGCATCAAGGATTTGTTCGCCACCAAGGACGTGCTGACCACCGCCGCCAGCCACATTCTGGACGGCTTCAAGCCACAGTACGAATCCACCGTCAGCCAGAAGCTGAAGGATGCCGGCTCGGTCATGCTGGGCAAGCTGAACCTGGACGAATTCGCCATGGGGTCGTCCAACACCACCAGCTATCACGGCAACGTCGTCAACCCGTGGAAAAGCAAGAGCGACCCGGCCAAGCAACTGGTTCCCGGCGGCTCGTCGGGCGGGTCGGGCGCGGCCGTCGCCGCACGCATCGCCATGGGCGCCACCGGCACCGACACCGGCGGTTCGATCCGCCAGCCCGCCGCCTTTTGCGGCGTCACCGGCATCAAGCCGACCTATGGCCGTTGCTCGCGCTGGGGCATCGTCGCCTTCGCCAGTTCGCTGGATCAGGCCGGTCCCATGGCCCGCACGGTCAAGGATTGCGCGTTGATGCTGAACGTCATGGCCGGGCACGACCCCAAGGACAGCACCTCGGCCCCCATCGCCGTGCCCGATTTCGCCGCCGCGCTGACCGGCGACATCCGCGGGCTCAAGGTGGGCATTCCCAAGGAATACCGCCCCGACGGCCTGTCGGACGAGGTCAACAAGGTGTGGGAACAGGGCATCGAATGGCTGAAGGCCGCCGGCGCCACCCCGGTCGAGATCACCCTGCCGCACACCAAGTACGCGCTGCCGACCTATTACATCGTCGCCCCGGCCGAGGCGTCGTCGAACCTTGCCCGCTATGACGGCGTGCGCTTCGGCCTTCGGGTCAAGGGCGATTCGCTTGACGACATGTACAAGAAGACCCGCGCCGCCGGTTTCGGCGCCGAGGTTCGCCGCCGCATCATGATCGGCACCTACGTCCTGTCGGCCGGCTATTACGACGCCTATTACACCAAGGCGCAGAAGGTCCGCCGCCTGATCGCCGAGGATTTCAAGAAGGCGTTCGAGACCGTCGACGTCATCCTGACGCCCACCGCGCCGTCGGCGGCGTTCGGCATCGGCGACAACACCGACGATCCGGTCACCATGTGGCTGAACGACGTGTTCACCATCCCGACCTCGCTGGCCGGCCTGCCCGGCCTCAGCCTGCCCGCCGGCCTTTCCGCCGACGGCTTGCCGATGGGCCTGCAACTGATCGGCCGTCCGTTCGACGAGGAAACCGTGTTCAAGGTGGCCGGCGTGATGGAATCCGCCGCCGGCTTCACCGCCACTCCGGCCGGCGTGGCCGGCAACGAAACTAATGCGGGCTCCGCCCGCGGGGGTGTGTGATGATCATTCAGGGCGAAACCTGCGATTGGGAAATCGTTATCGGCCTTGAGGTCCATGCCCAGGTCATTTCCAATTCCAAGCTGTTCTCGGGCGCGCCGACCGAATTCGGTGGTGCCCCCAACAACCAGGTCAGCTTCGTCGACGCCGGCTTTCCCGGCATGCTGCCGGTGATCAACGAGAAGTGCGTCGAACAGGCGGTGCGCACCGGCCTTGGCCTCAAGGCCAAGGTCAACCTGACCAGCGTTTTCGCGCGTAAGAACTATTTCTACGCCGACCTGCCACAGGGCTATCAGATCAGCCAGTACGACCAGCCGATCATCGGCGAGGGCACCCTGCTGATCGACCTGGATGACGGTTCCACCCGCCCCATCGGCATCGAACGCCTGCACCTGGAACAGGACGCCGGCAAATCGATCCACGACCAGCACCCCAGCAAGTCGTTCATCGACCTGAACCGTTCGGGCGTGGCGCTGATGGAAATCGTGTCCAAGCCGGACATGCGCAGCCCTGAAGAGGCCGGCGCGTATCTCACCAAGCTGCGCACCATCCTGCGTTACCTCGGCACCTGCGACGGCAACATGCAGGAAGGCTCCATGCGTTGCGACGCCAACGTGTCGGTGCGGCCGGTCGGCAGCACCGAATTGCGGACCCGTTGCGAGATCAAAAACGTCAACTCGATCCGCTTCGTGCAGCAGGCCATCGAATACGAGGCCCGGCGTCACATCGACGTCTACGAATCGGGCGGCGACATCAAGCAGGAAACCCGCCTGTTCGATTCGGTCAAGGGCGAGACCCGTTCCATGCGCAGCAAGGAACACGCCCACGACTACCGCTATTTCCCCGATCCCGACCTGCTGCCGCTGGTGATTTCGCAGGAATTGGTGGACGGCATCAAGGCCACCCTGCCCGAACTGCCGGACGAGAAGAAGGCCCGCTTCATGAGCGAGTACGGCCTGAACTCCTATGACGCGGGCGTCATGGTCGCCGAAAAGGACTCGGCCGAGTTCTTCGAGATCGTCGCCAAGGGCCGCGACGGCAAGACCGCCGCCAACTGGGTCATGGGCGATTTCTTCGCCACCATGAATTCCAAGCCGGAATACACCTGGGCCAATCCCCCGGTGTCGGCAGAGAACCTGGGGCGGATGATCGACCTGATCAAGGACGGCACCATCTCCACCCGTCTGGCCAAGGACGTGTTCATCTTCATGGTGGAAAGCGGCAAGGACCCCGCGACCATCGTCGAGGAAAAGGGCCTGAAGCAGGTCACCGACACCGGCGCCATCGAAGCGGCCATCGACGCCGTCTTCGCCGCCAACCCGGACAAGGTGGCCGAGGTCAAGGCCGGCAAGGACAAGCTGATGGGCTGGTTCGTCGGCCAGGTGATGAAGGCGACCCAGGGCAAGGCCAATCCCGGCATGCTGAACGAACTGATCGCCAAGAAGTTCAAGGAATAACCGGTCTCCCCACCCGCCCCCTTTTTTTTCCGAAGGGGCGGCGGACCGGATGACAAAGGTCAAGGATGGCGCCGGCCAATGGCGCCATCATTCCAGACGGATCGTTCCTTTCCGTCGGAGACCATTATGCGCCCCACCGCCGTCGCGGCCACGATGCCCGAAACCACCGCCATCATCATCGCCCTGGCCACGCTGAGCGCCGCCACCGTGGCCGCCATCGGCGCTACCGGGTTGCTGATGTGGGTTACCGGCTTCTGATCCTCACCTGAAAGCGGCGAAGGGTCGAAGACCCTTCTCCCCCTATTCCTCCGTGCCACCGTTCCACAAGCGCGCATCCGCCGGGATGGGGCGCAATTGGTGGCGGATGGCCAGACGATCCCGCCACCACGCGACGGGGTCGTGCCCGTTCAACGGATCGATGGCGTCGAAATCCAGTTCGGTGCCGATTTCCATGTAGGTTTCAAGGTTGCGCAGGTCGGGCCGCGGCAGGGTGCCGGCCTGGAACTCGTCCCACATCTGGCGATAAAGCTGTTCCAGGCGGCGAACCAACGTGTCCATGTCGAACAGCGCCCCGTGCTCGCTCAGGCGCTGGCGATAGGCCGCCAGGCGGCTGGGCTCGCGTCCCAACGCCACCGCGCGGTCCACGTATTCCTGGGCCGAGGTGCATACCAGATCGGGCAAACCGGCGGCACGCACCAGACTGCCGCACACCCGCGACGCGAACGACCGCCCGGACAGGGTCAGCATCGGCACCCCCATCCACAAAGCGTCCGAGGCGGTGGTGTGGGCACCATAGGGGCTGGTGTCGAGGAACAGGTCGGCCAACGGATAGCGGGCGAGATGGTGGGGATTGGCCAGCTTGCCGGCGAAGACCAGGCGCTGGGGATCGATTCCACCTTGAACCGCCGCCTCCCGCAGACGGGTCTGCGCCCCCTCGGTGCCGCTCATCAGCCACAGAACGCTGCCCGGCACCCGCCTCAGGATGTCCAGCCAGCGCTGGAAGGTGAAGCGGTTCACCTTGTGCAGACCGTTGAAGCAGCAATAGACCATGGCGTCGTCGGGCAACCCCATCTCCGCCCGCGTCGGCGCGATGGCGGCCACCGCCCGCTTGCGGTCGTTGGGCTGATAGCACGGCAGCCGCAACACCTTTTCCGAATAGAACACCTCGTCGCCTTCGGGAATGATCCAGTCGTCGGCGATGATGTAATGGTGATAGGGGCTGCCGGTGGTGCCGGGATAGCCCAGCCAGTTGACGATCACCGGTGCCGGACGCAACGCCACCAGCTTGGTCCGGCCATCGCGGGTATAGCCGTTGAGGTCGACCAGGATGTGGATGCCGTCGTCGGCGATACGCCGCGCCGCCTCGGCGTCGCTCAGGCCGGTGACGTCGATCCAATGGTCCACCGCGTTCTGGAAACGCTCCTTGAGCGGATCGCTTCCCGGAATACCGGTGTAATAGGCGAAAACCTCGACCGCCGCCTTGTCGTGCAGTTCGAACAGTTCGGCGCACAAATAGCCCACCGCGTGTTCGCGCAGATCCGAGGACAGGTAGCCGATGCGCAGCCGCCCGCCGGGAGCACCCTCGCGCGCCGCCCAATAGGAGCGGATCAGTCCGTCACCGGGAAGCCCGACGTCGCGGCGGTTGTAGTTCCACGCCGCCGCCAGATGCAGCACCGGATCGTCGGCATAGGCCCCCATGGACAAGGGCGACATACCCGACACCAACGTCTTGTGGCTGACACGGTCCCACGGGGTCAGCACCGGCCATTCGCACTGGCGCTGGCGCAGGGCGATGAAGTGCTGCAACGCCTCGGGCTGATCGGGAGTAAGGTCCAGGCTTTGCCGCAGCATGTTCTCGGCCGCGTCGTCCTGGCCGGCGTCCTCCATCACCCGCGCGATCTGGTTGAGCGCGGTAATCTTGTGGCTGATGGCGGTTCCCGTCACCGCCGCCAGACGGTCCACCGCCGCCGCCCATTGCCGCACCGCCGCCTCGGCACCGCCCTTGCGTTCGAGCAGACGGCCCAGATTGATGCTGGCCGGGGTGAAATCGGGGTTGATCTCAAGCGCACGTTCCAGGCATTGCACCGCCCGCTCGATCTCGCCGCAATCGCTCAGCGTGACCGACAGGTTGAACAGAACCGCGTACAGCAGCGGGTCGTCGCCGTTGTGTTCGACCCAGCAATCGTACAGCGCCACCACCGCGCCCGCCCCGTGCGAGCCCCGGACCTGGTCCACGGCCCGGATCAGGTCAAGCACCCCAAGCGTGCGCTGACGCGCCTGGGCCATGCTCGAGGCGAGGAAATCCTGGTTCATCCATCAAACTCCATCAAGCCAGCGCCGAATCGATCGCCGCCAATTGGGCCGGGCTGAGCGCGGCCAGCTGGGTTTCGGTCAAGGCGTCGATCTGCGCCGCGGTCAGTGCCTCGAACTGGGTGGTCGCCAAGGCGGCGACCACGTCGGGGGACAAGGCCGCAATGGTGGTGGTGGTCAACCCGGACAATTGGGTGGCCGACAACGCGCCGATCCCGGCGTTGGTGAGCGAGCCGATCTGGGTCGGGGTCAACGCCCCCACCTGGCTGGAGCTCAAGGCCGCCAACTGGGTCAGGGTCAATGCCTGCAACTGGGTGCCGCTCAGGTTGGACACCTGGGTCGTGGTCAAGGTGCCAAGCTGACCGTTGTCCAACACGGCGATCTGTTCCGAGGTCAGGGCGCGGATCTGCACGCGCCCCAACGCCGTCAGTTGGGTGTCGGTCAAGGCGCGGATCTGAGTGGTGCCCAGGCCGGAAATCTGGGTGGTGGTCAGCGCCAGCATCTGGGTGGCGGAAAGTGCTTCGAACTGGCTTTCGCTGAGCGACGCCAATTGCGTCGCCGTCAGGCCATTGACCGAGGTGGTGGACAAGGACGCCACCTGGACCGGCGACAGCGCCGCCAACTGAGTGCTGTTGAGCGATTGCAACGCGGTCGAGGTCAACCCGGCGATGCCGCCGGCCGAAAGCGAGCTGATCTGGGTGGTGGTCAGACCCGCGACCTGGGTGGTGGTCAGCGCCGCCAGACCGGTGCTGGACAATCCGCCCAACTGGGTGGCGGTCAAGGTGCCGATCAGGGTCTGGGTCAGACCGGCCACCTGATCGGCGGTCAACGAGCCGATCTGGGTGGTGGTCAGCGCCTGCAACTGGGTCGCGGTCAACGCCGCGATCTGGGTGTCGCTGAGCCCGCTGATGCCGGTGGTGGACAAGGACGCCATCTGGGTGGCGGTCAGCGCCCGCAACTGGGTGGTGCTGAGCGCCGCCATGCCGGTGCTGGACATGCCGCCCAACTGGGTGGCGGTCAACGCCGCCAGCGCGGTGTTGGCCAAGGCCGAAATCTGCGTGGTCGCCAAGCTGCCCATCTGGGTCGCGGTCAGGCCGCGAAGCTGGGTGGTGACCAGGGCGGAAATCTGGCTTTCCGACAGCGCCGCCAGCGCGTCCGTGGACAACGCCCCCATCTGGGTGGATTGCAGACCGCGCAATTGCGTGGTGGTCAACGCCGCGATCTGGGCCTCGGTCAGGCCGCTCAGGCCGGTGGTGGACAAGCCGGCCAGTTGCAGGGTGCTCAGGCGCCCGATCTGGGTGGTGGTCAGCGCCTCGACGTCGTCGGCGCCCAACCCGGACAATTGGGTCGAGGTCAGCACCGCCAAATCGGTGGTGCTCATGCTTTGCAACTGCGTCGCGGTCAGTTCGGCCATCTGGGTGGCGGACAGGCCGCGCAACTGCGTGGTGGTCAGGGCGTCGAACTGAGTGGCGGTCAGGCTGGAAATGGCGGTGGTGCTGAGCGAGCCGACCTGGGTCGAGTTGAACGCCCGAAGCTGGGTGGTGCTGAGCGCCGCCACCTGATCCTCGCCCATGCCCGCCAATTGGGTGGTGGACAGCGCGGAGATCTGGGCGTTGGTCAGACCCGCGATCTGGGTCGGGGTCAGGGCGTTGAGACCGGTGGACGACAAGGCCCCCAACTGGGTCGAGGTCAACGCCCCCAACTCGGTCGCGGTCAGGCCACTGACCTGGGTGGTGGTCAGCGCCGCCAGTTGGGTGACGCTCAGCCCGCGAATCTGGGTGGTGGTCAGCGCCGCCAACTGCGTCTCGTTCAGGCCGGTGACGCCGTCGGCGGAAAGCGCCGCGATCTGCGACGACGACATCCGCCCCAACTGGGTGGTGCTGAGCGCCGCCACATGCTCGGCACTCAGGCCGGACAATTGCTCGGTGGTCAACGCGCCGATCTGGGTGGTGGTCAAGCCGGCGATGGCCGAGGTGCTCAGCGCCTGCATCAGATAGGCATCCAGCCCCCGCAACTGGGTCGAGGTCAGCGAGGCGATCTGGCCGGCGGTCAGCGCCCCCACTTCCTCGAAGCCGAGGTTGTAGATCTGAGTGCTGGTCAGGCCGTCCAACTGAGTGGCGGAAAGCGCCGCCATCTGGGTTTCGTTCAGGCCCAGGATGGCGGTGGCGGTCAAGGCGCCGATCTGGCTGGAGGTCAGGGCCGCAAGCTGGCTCGTCCCCATTTCTTCCAATTGGGTGGCCTGAAGGCCGGACGCCTGGGTAATGGACAGGCTGGCGATCTGGCTGGGATCGAAGGCGTTCAACGCCTCGGCGGTCAACGCGCCGATCTGGGCCGATCCCAGGCCGCGGACCTGGGTGGTGGAAAGCGCCTGCACCTGGGTCGCGGAAAGACCGCCGATGCCGGTGGCCGACAACGCGCCGACCTGGGTCGAACTGAGCGCGGCGATCTGGTCCGTGGTCAGCGCCCCGGTCTGGGTGGTGTCCAGACCCGTCAACTGGGTGGTGGTCAGCGCCGATATCTGGGTGGTGCTGAGCGCCGCCATGTGGGTTTCGTTCAGCAGCCCCAACTGGCTGGGAGTCAACGCCCGGATCTGGCTGGTGGAAAGGTCCGCCATCTGGGTGACGGTCAGCCCGTTCAGCACCGTCTCGACCAGCCCGGCCATCTGGGTCGAGGTCAGCGCCGCCAATTGCGTATCGTCCAGCACCCGCACCTGTTCGGTGCGCAGACCGCTGAGCGCGGTGGTCGACAACGCCTTGATCTGGGTGGTGGTCAACGCCGCGATCTGGCTGGTGGACAACGCGTCGATCTGTTCGGCGGTCAGGCCGGCCAATTGGCTGCTGGACAGGGCCGAGAACGCGGTGCTGGTCATGCCGCTGATCTGGGTCGGCGTCAAGGCGCCGATCAGCGCCGGCGTCAACGCCTTGAGCTGGGTCGAGGTCAGTTCGGCGATCTGGGTTTCGGTCAGGCCGCTGATGGCGTCACCCGACAGGGCGGCCATCTGGGACGAGGTCAGGACGCCCAGTTGCAGCGCGGTCAACGCCTCGACCTGGGTGGTGGCCAGACCGGACAATTGGGTGGTCGACAACACCGAGATGGCGGTGGTGGTCAGGCCGGCCAGTTGCTTGGCCTCGAACGCCGCCAGTTGGGTCGGGGTCAGGGCGCGAATTTGGCTGGTGGTCATGGCCTCGACCTGGGTCGAGCTGAGACCGGTGATCTGTTCGCCGTCCAGGCTGGCGACCTGGACATTGGTCAGCGCCCGCAACTGGGTGGTGGCCAAGGCGGCGATCTGGGCGTTGCTGAGACCGTCCAGGGCGTCGGTGGTCAATGCCTGCATCTGGCTGGACGACAGCACCGCCAATTGGCTGGTCTCAAGGGAATGCAGCCCGGTGGCGGTCAGACCGCGCAACTGGGTCGAGGTCAGCAACGCGATCTGGTCAGTGCCCAACCCGTCCAACCCGGCGTCGGACAACGCCGCCAGTTGGGTGCTGCTCAAGGCCCGGATCTGGGCGTCGGACAATGCCGCCACCTGTTCGCTGTTCAGACCATCGACACTGTCGGAGGACAGCGCGGCGATCTGGGCGGTGGACAGCGCCGCCACCTGGGTCACGCTCAGCCATTCCACCTGTTCCTGGGTCAGACCGGCAACCTGGGTGGTGGTCAGCGCCGCCAGTTGGGTGCCCGACAGCATCCCGAACTGGTTCTCGCTCAGACCGGAAATGGCGGTTTGCGACAGGGCGCGAAGCTGGGTGGCGGTCAAGCCGCCGATGGCGGTGGTGGTCAACGCCCGCAACTGGGTCTCGGTCAGTCCGCCCAGTTGGGTAACGGTCAACGCCCCCAGGCCGCTGGCGGTGAGCCCGCCGATCTGTTCGGCGCTGAGCGCCGCCACCTGGGTCTGGCTCCAGGCGTGCAACTGGGTGGTGGAAAGCGCACCGATCTGGCTGGCGGTCAGGCCGGCCACGGCGGACGAGTTCAACGCCGCGACCTGGCTGGCCGACAGCGTCGCGACCTGGGTGGTGTCCAGACGCGAGACGGTCTCGGCGCTCAGGGTGCCGATCTGGGTGGTGGTCAGCGCCGACACCTGGCTTTCCGACAACCCGCGCAATTGTTCGGTGCTCATGGCCGCGAACTGGGTGGACGACAACGCCCGCAACTGGTTGACCGAAAGCGAGGCGATGGCCGAAGCGTCAAGACCGCCGATCTGGTCCGCGGTCAAGGCCGCCATTTGGGTCGAAGTCAGCGCCGCCAACTGGGTCGCCGCCAGCGAATCGATCTGTTCCTCGGAAAGGGCGGCGATGGCCGCGTTGGACAGCGCGGCGACCTGGCTGGACGACAGCGCCGCCAATTGGGTGGTGGTCATCTCGCCGACCCGCTCGGGAGACAAGGCCGCGATCTGCGAATTGCTCAGCCGCGCCAGCGCGGTTTCGTCCAGGCCGGAAACCGCGTCGAGCGCGCCGATCTGGGCGGTGCTGAGGGCGCGAATCTGGGGCGCGGTCAAAGCCGCCACCTGGGTAGTGTCGAGACCGGCGATGGCGCTGGTGGACAAAGACGCCACCTGAGTAACCGCCAGGGACTGCACCTGGGTCGCCGACAGCCCGGAAACCTGTTCCTCGCTCAGAAGCGCCATCTGGGTCGTGGTCAACGCCCCCAACTGGGTGTCGGTCAACATGCCGAGCTGGGTGCTGGACAACCCCCGGATCTGGACGCCGCTCAATGCCCGGATCTGGGTGGCGCTGAAGCTGGTCAGGTCTTCCGCGCCCAGGCTGCCCAATTGCTCGGCGCTCAGGCCCGCCAACTGGGTCAGGGTGATGGCGGCAAGCTGGGTGGCGTCGAAAGCGGCGATCTGTTCGGCGCTCAGGCCTTTGAGGGCGGTCGACGACAAGGCGCGGATCTGGCTGGTGTTCAGGCTGGCGATCTGGGTTTCGCTCAGCGCCGACAATTGGGTCGAATTCAGGCCGCCGATCTGGGTCTGACTGAACTGAGCCAGACTTTCGGGCGTCAGCGTTTCCACCACCTCGACCGGCAAGGCGGCCATTTGGGTGCTGGTCAACGCCCGCAACTGGGTCGAGCCCAAAGCCGCCATCTGTTCAATGCTGATCCCCGCCAGGGACGCGCTTGACAACGCCGCGACCTGACTGGCCGACAGCGCCGCCAATTGGGCCGTTCCCAATTGCGACAATGTGGTCGAGCTCAGACCGCGCAATTGGGTGGTGGTCAACATGGCCATGTCGCCGACGTCCAGCATGGCCAATTGTTCTTCGTTCAACGCCGACAACTGACCGGCGGACAAGGCCCGCAACTGGCTGCTGGTCAGGGCGTCAAGCTGGCTGGTCTCGAGCCCGCTCATCTGGTCGGCCGACAGCGCCGACAACTGGCTGGAATTCAGCGCGGCGACCTGGGTGGCGCTCAGCGCGTCCATCTGTTCGTCCGACAGCGCGGCCACGGCGGCGGTGTTCAAGGCCGCGATCTGGGACGTGGTGAAGGCGGCGATCTGGCTTTGGCTCAGCCCCTGGATGTTGGTCGCGCTCAGTCCCTTGACCTGGATGGCGCTCAGCGACGACAGTTGGGTCGGCGACAGCGCGGCCACGGCGCTGGCGGACAACGCCCCCAGCTTGGTCATGGTGAAGGCCTGAAGCAGGGTCTGGGAAATTCCCGCCATCTGCGTGTCGGTCAGACCAGCCAATTGCACGATGTTGAGCGCGCTCAGATGCGACAGCGACAGGGAGTTGAACTGGGCGGTGCTCAGGGTGCCAAGCTGGGTCGAGGTCAAATGGGCGATCTGGGTGACCGACAACCCCGCCACGGCGGTCTCGGTCAGGCCGCCCAGGCCGAATTCCGACAACGCCCCGATCTGGGTGGCGGTCAGACCGCGCAATTGGGTCGAGGTCAGGGCCGACGTCTGTTCGGCCGACAACGCGGCGATGACCGTCCGCGACAGCCCGCCCACCTGCTGCGAGCTCAGCGCCTGCATCTGGGTGGAAGAGAGCGCCGCCAACTGGTACTCGCTCAACCCGCCCATGGCGGTGACCGACAACGCCTGCAACTGGGTCGAATTCAACGACCGCAATTGCTCGTCGCCAAGATAGCCGGCCTGGGTGCTGGTCAAGGCCGCCAACTGGGTGGTGCCCAGCCGGCCAAGCAAGGTGGCGGACAGGGCCGAGACCTGCATCTCGCTCAGCGCCGCCATCTGGGTGGTGGTCAGGGCGCGAAGCTGGGTGTCGGAAAGCGATTCCAGTTGTTCGACGCTCAGCCCTTGAATCTGCCCGATGTTGAAACCGGCGATCTGGGTCTGGGTCAGGGCCGCCAGTTGATCGGAGGTCAAGGCCCCCATCTGGTTGGCCGCCAGCCCCTTGAGTTGGGTCGAGGTCAGACCGGCCAGTTGCTCGCTGGTCAGTTCGTCGATCCCCAGGGCGCGAACCTGAAGGGCGGAAAGACCGGCCAGTTGCGTCCGGCTCAGCGCCGCGACCTGGGTGGCTGTCAGCCCTTCCAGTTGGGTGGTGGTCAACCCGCCCACTTGTGTCGAGGTCAGCGCCGTCATCTGGGTCGAGGACAGGTCGGACAACTGGACCGCATCCAACGCCGCCAGCGCCGTGGTGGAAAGCGACCGCAACTGCTCGCTGCTCAGCGCGCCCAGTTGTTCGGCGGTCAGGCCCGCCGCCATGGTCGAGGTCACACCCTTGATCTGGGCGGCACTCAGGCCGGCCACCTGTTCGGCGGTCAGGGCGTAGACCTGATCGGCGGTCAGGGCGCCAACCTGAAGCGAGGTCAAGGCCGCCAGTTGCGACGTGGCAAGCGACCGCACCTGTTCCTGGGTCAAGCCGGGAATGGCCACCAGCGACAAGGACGCCATCTGCGCGGCACTGAACGCCCCCAGTTGGGTGTCGGACAGCGCCGCCATCTGGGTCGAGCGCAAGCCCTTGATCTGGGTCGCCGACAGAACCGAAATCTGGGTTTCCGACAGCACCGCCAACTGTTCCTGGGTCAGGCTGGCTATGGCGGTGGCCGACAACCCCTTGATCTGGGTCAGGGTCAGCCCCGCCACTTCCTCGACCGTGAAGGTGCGGATCTGATAGATGCCCAACGCCCCCATCTGGGTCGCCGACAGGCCGTCGATCTGGGTGGCGTCCAGGGATTCGACCGCCTCGGTCGCCAGGGTGCGGACCTGAGTGGTGCTGAGAGCGGCGATCTGGGTGGTGGTCAGGCCATCCGCCTGGGTCTCGTCGATCGAACCGATGGCCGACGTGGTCAGATAGGGCACCTGTTCGGCGGTAAAAGCCGAAATCTGGGTGCTGGAAAGCGAATCCACCATGGTCTGCGTCAGCATGGCCACCTGGGTCGTGGTCAGCGCCGCAATCTGAGCGGAGGTGAAGGCGCCGATCGCCGTTCCCGACAACAGCTTCATCTGGCTGGTGGTCAGACCGGCAAGCTGACTGGCGGCCAGACTGGCGACCTGGGTGGATTGCAGCGCATAGATGCCGGCGTTGCTGATGGCACCGATCTGGGTGGCGCTCAGCGCCGCCAATTGCTCTTGCGTCAGCGCACGTACGCCGGTGGTGGTCAATCCCTTGATCTGGGCCGGGGTCATGGCCCGGACCTGGGTCACGGTCAGGGCCGCCACGCGGTCGCCGTCCAGGGCGGCGAAATCGGCCGCGACCAGACCGGCCATCTGGGTGGTGGTCAAGGACGCCAGGGTTTCGGGCTGCAAGCTGCCGACCTGCGCCGAGGTCAGGGCCGACAATTGGGTCGAGGCCAACCCCGCCACCTGGGTCGAGACCAACGCAGCCATCTGATCGTTGCCCAGCGCCGCCAATTGAGTGGAACTGAGCGCCGCCAACTGGGTCGAGGTCAAGACCTGGATCTGCGACACGCTGAAGCCGGCCAACTCGGTTTCGGTCAGTCCCTTCATCTGAAGGGTGCTGAAAACGGCGATGTCTTCGACCCCGAAGGCGTCGATCTGGGCGTCCAGCAGCACCGACAATTGCAGGGGACTGAACGAAACGATCTGGGCGGCGCTCAGCGCGTCGATCTGCGCCGGTGTCAGCGCGGTCATCTGGCTGGTGGTCAGCGCCCCGATCTGGGTCGCATCCAGCACCTCGATTTGCGCGACCGAAAACGCGCTGACCTGCGTAGTATCAAGAGAGGCGATATCCGACGCGCTGAGCGACTGGATGCTGGTCAGGCTCAATTGAGCGATCTGCGCGGCGCTCAGAGAGGAGATTGACGACATCGCCGGACCTTTCGACCTTGGAACGCGCCCTCCAGGAAGGGCACGTACACTGGCGCGTGGGTTAAACACGCGCCCCCCAACAAAACCTGCGTCTTCCGAACGACTTCCCCGAAAAGTGCCCGCCAGGCGGACGCAATCAGAACGCGCAGGTGCGTCACCGCCCATGCATGCTCCGTGCCGTCAGTTAAGGTCACGTTAAGTATGTTGGTTTTCCGCCATTTTCGACGGTTTCAGAACGGTTGCGCCACCGGCTGACGGCAAGAAATGCCGCGTCCTTCCGACCCGGTCGGAAAAAATTTCCCAGTTCGCCCCACCGGACAGAGGTGCCGCGCCCCTACTCACTGACCGTGCGGCCCGACAGGAACCTCAGCCTTCGGGCAAGGGCGGCAAGACACCGGCGACGATCTGGTCGGGGCGCTTACGTTGGCGTTCCAGCACACACAGCGCATAGCGGGCGGCGCGCACTTCGTCGGGATGGGCGCGAGGGTTGCGGATCACCTTGCGGGCCATCGACTCAACCTCGGCATCACCGCCACCGGCCGCGAAATCCGCCATGTTCGCCTCCGCTCAAACGATACCTTGGAACTATGCGCAATGGCATGGCGCAAGACCATCGGGTGAAGACCCTATATTTCGCCATTGCAACATGCCGGAAACGCTCAGGTCTTGCCCTTGAACGGAATGACGGTGGCCGAAGCCTCACGCGGGCCGTCCCGGTCGTCGGCCAAGGCCGGGACCGTCAGCTCGGAAACCAAGCGTTCCAGCCGACGGACGTCGGCCAGGATGGCCTGGATGTCCTCGAAACCCGGCGTGTCGGGCGGCAGGTTGCGCAACGCCTGCTCGGCATGTTGGGATAACGGCCGCAACCCCAGCGACACCTGGATGGCGACGCCACGGGCGGTCGGCACCGGTTGAGAGGGGGCAGCGCCCAGACGCCCCGCCTCTCCGGCGATACGGTTACGTTCGCGTTCCGCCGCCTTGAGGCCGCTGACGTCCAGCGCCACCCCGTCCCACAGCCAGCCGCCTTCGGTCGGCGTGGGCGACACCACCACACGCAGCCAACGGGGCGCACCCGGCCGGTCGTGGCGGATCTGGAACTCGAAGCTCATGGATGACGGTTCCTGCCGTCGCATCATGTGCAAAAGACCGCCCCAATCGCTGGGGGCGACCATCCGACGCAACAATCGCCGGACCGGGATATCGACGATGTCGGCCGGCGACAGTCCCAGGATGTCGCGCGCCTTGCGGCTGGCGCAAACCACCACCGAGGACCCGGTTTCCGCCTGGAACACCCGAAAGACGATGCCGGGCGTGTTGTCGGCGACCACGCGCAGACGTTCGGCGTTGGCGGTCAGGCGGCGGGCGTCCAAAAGGTCGCTGTGCACCAGCCGTTCCTTGAGCTGTTCGACGAAACGGGCCACCCCGCCCAACTCGTCGCGCGAGGCCAGGCCGGGAATGGAGACGGCGCGTTCGCCGTTGGCCAGCCGCCGCACCGCCGCAGCCAGCCGCGCCAGGGGAGGCAGGATGCTCCACCCCAGGCTCAGCACCATGACCAGCGACATCAGCATCAGCACGGCCATGCCGGAAACCATGACCAGATAGCGCTGGTTGGTGGTGCGGTCCAGATTGTCGGCCTCGGCGTCCAGGCGCTCGGTCAGCATGCTTTCGACGTCGCGCATGGCGTCGATGCGATGGCTGGTCACCTCGAACCATTCCTGGGCCGAAAGATAGGTCAGCTCGCCGGTTTCAAGAGCGTTGCGCATCCACGTCATGGGACCTTCGTTCAACCGTTCGGCGGCGCGATACGCGGCCGCCAGATCGGTCGGGGCCAGGGCCATGAAACCGGTGGCCAGGGCGCGCTGTTCGGCGGCGAGGTCGCGCACCGACACGATCGGCCGCCCCGGCGCCCCCGACGACAGGATAGCCACGCCCGCGGCGCGCTCGTGCCCGGCGCGTTCCTTGACCTGTTGCAGGAAAACCTGGGCGAAGGTCAGCTTGGCGAAATCCGACGGCAGGAAGGTCCGCACCACTTCGGGAACCAGAAGCGCCAGATCCTCGATGGCGGTGGTATAGAAATCCATGTTCTCGACGGCGTCGAAGCTGCCGGTATCGACGTCGTCGCGCACCTCCTTGATCAAATCCAGCGAATGCAGGGCACCATCCAGCTTGCGGGCCGCCGCCCCGGCCGGCAGGTCGGTCTCCAACTCCGTGGCCAGGTCACGGAAGCTTTGCATGGCCGCGTCGGTGGCACGATACTGGTCCTGCAACTTGTCGCGTCCCAGGCGGCGGTCGTAATAGACCAAGGTGGCAAGGCCGCGCTCGTGCTGCAATTCGTGCATCAGGTCGCTGATGTGGGCGTTCAGGTGGTTCATGCGCGACATCAGCCGCATGGCGGCGGCGTTGCGTTCCAGTTCCATGCCGGACACCACCACCAGCCCGGTCAACGCCACCAACGGCACCAGCGCCAGGGCGGCGATGCGCCAGCGCAGCTTGATCACGTCGAACCGGAACCGCCGTCGCTCCATCGCCGCCGGCGGCGCCAACAATCCCCGCACGGGGCTGTCCTGGCGGACGATGTGGTCCAGCAACCAGGCGTTGGCGTAATTCAGCAATTGGCCGATGACCTCGACGTCGTCGGCCTCGAGCGGATGGGCGGCGAAGATGAAATGCGACGTGCTGTATTCACGCTCACGCTCGGTCACCGTGTCGCAACCGAGTTCCGTCAGCCGGCGCTGTTCGTCGGCGAAATGAGCGGCGAACTCGGCCAGGAACCGGCGCAACAGCAAAACCGCGCCCCGCACGTCACCGGTTTGGAAGGTCGCGTTGGCGTCGGACAGGACATCGACCAGCACACGGTGCTGCACGTCCACCTCGGCCGCTCCGAGTGCGAGGTCGTCGCTCCACACTATGCCCGTCATGCGCCTGCTCCCACGAGACGACAGCACAGTATAATCGGCGCCACGTCCCGGTAGTAAAGCCGAATGCGCGCGCGCGTCATGTCCTGGGGCCGGAACTGACTTGACGCACGTCATGTTCCGCCCGCTCCAGAGATGGCACACTCGGGGTCGGACGTTCAGGGGGTTCCACGCATGGCCACACATCCCGAAGACGACGGCTACGCCGCACTTCCCGCCCTTACCGCGCGCTTCGTCGCGGCGGCCGAGCTTCTGTGCTCGGCACCGGGACAGCCTGTGGTGTCCTGGGTGCGCAAGGGCAACTGGCTGTTCCAGGCCGGCCAGGACGTGGGGGCCGTCTACGCCATCCTGGACGGGTCCGTGGTCCGCCGCAAAGCCAACCTGGGCGGCGATCCGCTGGCGCTCGACCTCTTGTCGCGTGGGACGTTCGCCGGCTTCCGCGCCTATCTCAGCCGCGAGCGCCGCCATCGCATGAGCGCGCAATGCGTCACCGACTGTCTGGTGTGCCGGGTCGAGCTGGGCAACCTGGACACGCTTTTGGAGGCCGACCGCGTGCTTGAGCACGAATTGCTGGCCGCCGTCGCCCAAGACCTGGGCAACGCCCAGGAACGCATGCTTCAGGTCGCCACCTTGTCGGTGCGCGACCGGCTTCTGGTCCTGTTGGCCCAGTTCAGCCGCGATTTCACCACCATGAACGACGAACGGAC
This sequence comes from Magnetospirillum aberrantis SpK, assembly GCF_011022235.1. GTDB lineage: Bacteria > Pseudomonadota > Alphaproteobacteria > Rhodospirillales > Magnetospirillaceae > Magnetospirillum > Magnetospirillum aberrantis. Next base: position 122,186 of record NZ_JAAIYP010000007.1, read on the forward strand.
CGTGGTCCTGGCCCCTCCGGTCAGCCGTACCGACATGGCGGCGCTGGCCGGCATGACCCCGGAAACCCTGTCACGATGCATCCGCACGCTCGAAGGGGAAAAACTGGCGCATTTCTCGCGCCATCACGTGGTCATCCCCTCGTTGCCGGCCTTCCGCGCCGCGTTGGTCGACATCGGCGTCGAGAACGAGGAATATCGCCAAATCCCGCTCGCCAGCTGAAAGTCAGATGCCCAACCAGAACCAGTGCCCCCATGGTGGGGACCACAGCGAAAGCTGCGACGCCTGCGACTTCGCCCCCGCCTCTGTCTGGAGCGACATGCCGGCTGATTTCATGACGTCGTTGGCCGAACGCAAGACAGTGCGCAAACTCAAACGCGGAAACTACCTGTTCCATCAGGGCGACCCCTGCGACGCGGTGTTCCGACTGCTGTCGGGGGTGTTGCTGCTGCGCAAGGGCGACCACGACGGAAACTCCCTGGTGGTTCGCATGGTGCGGCCGGGATCGACCCTGGGCTATCGCGCCCTGGTGCGGGGCGAAGTCCATTCGGTGTCGGCCCATTGCGCGACCGAGGTGGTGGTGTGCCACATCCCCGCCCGCGCCGCGCGCTGGGCGTTCGAACAGAACCGGGCGCTCGAACGCGACTTCGTCGCCAATCTGGTCCGCGACATCGACCAGATCGAGGATCAGGCGCTCAACATGCTGACTCTGTGCGTGCGGGATCGGGTGCTGGTCCTGTTGTACCAGATGGCCGAACATTTCGGCCGCGACGAGGGCGAGGCGCTGTGCATCGACACGCCGGTGTCAAAATCCGACATGGCGGCCATGCTGGGCATCGCCCGCGAATCCATGTCGCGCTGCATTCGCCTGATCGAGGAACAGGGGTTGTTGCGGTTCCACCATGATGGCGTGGTCGCACCGTGCCGTAAACGCTTCCAGGCGGCGGTCGACGCCATCCTGGGCGAAGTGGCCCCCAAGTCAGAGGATGACCGGCCGGCATCGAACGGATAGCTGACGCGACAATCGTCGGCTGACTGATGAACGAAAACGGGGGCCGTCCGATGGACAGCCCCCGTCTGTTTCTTATCCTGCCGTCAGCGCGCAGGCCGCAAGCGGCTCACCCCTTGGGGGCGGCCTTGTCCTTCTTGTCCATCTCGGCCTTTTTTTCGGCCTTGGGCTTTTCCAGCTTGGCCGAAGCCTTGGGCTTGATCTGTGCGCTGGCCTGCCGGACCGGGGCGGACGCGCAGACCGGACGGTCGGGCTTGTCCACGGTGGCGGCGGCGAAATGCTCCAACTCGGCCGGCTTCAGGCCGGACAGCTTCTCGAACAGCGGCACATGGCTTTCGCAATAGCCTTCGACCAGATGGGCACGCTGGGATTCGTCATTGGCCAACACCGTCTGATAGCGGTCGATGCTGCCGCCGCTGCGGGCGAAATGCCCCCGCAGGACTTTGGCGTTCTCGCTCAGTTGGCCGCCGAAACGCTGAATGTAGGAGGCATACTTCCCCGGCAGGCTGGGGTCGTCGGTACGGCAGTTCAGGGACGCGACCTGAAGCTGGATGTGCAATTGCCGCACCTGAAGCGCGCGCGCCTCGGTGGGGTTGATGCATCCGGCAGCGCCGGCAGGCAACGAGGCGGTCAGCGCCAGCAAGGCGACGGCGGCGGCACAGGAGAAACGGGTCAACGGCAACCTCATGCATCGTTCGAAGAGGCGAGCGGGCGCCAGTTTGGAGAAGCGGGCCGGAAATAGCAACACTTGCGGTAGGGAACATCGACCAACGTCAGGCGCAGCGCCGCCTTTCCCCTGCCAACGGCCGCAACAGCGACAGGAACTGGCCGGCGACCCGCTCCCAGGAAAAGCCCGCGGCATAGTCGCGACAGGCATCCGGGTCCACGTCAAGCGCCGCCAGCGCGGCAGCCTTGAGATCAGGCCCCAGCACCCCCACCGGCGCGTCGCCGACCACGTCCAGCGGACCGGGCACGGCGAAGGCGGCCACCGGCACGCCCGAGGCCAGGGCCTCCAGCATCACCAGCCCGAACGTGTCGGTCAGCGACGGAAACACGAAGCAATCGGCGGCGGCGAAATAGCGCGACAATTCGGCGTCGCCATTGGCGATGCGCCAGTCCACGTCCGGGTAACGCTTCATCAGCGCCGCCCGTGCCGGACCGTCGCCCACCACCATCTTGGTCCCCGGCAGATCCAGCGCCAAAAAGGCCGGCAGATTCTTTTCCACCGCCACCCGCCCCACATACAGGAACAACGGACGGGGGACGTTCAGGAAATCCTTGGGCTGCGGCCGGAACGTGCGGATGTCGACGCCATGCGACCATTCCACCGCGTTGGCGAAGCCCCATTGCCCCAATTCCTCGAACACGCTGGGCGACGGGCACATCACCGCCGAGGACGGCGCGTGGAAGCGCCGGATCAAGGCATAGGGCCACGCCAGCGGCACCCCGGTCCGGGCCCGCACGTAATGGGGAAACTTGGTGTGATAGGCGGTGGTGAAGGGATGGCCGTTCTTCAGGCACCATCCCCGCGCCGCCCAACCCAGCGGGCCTTCGGTGGCGACGTGCACCGCGTCGGGGGCGAAGTCCTCGATCATCGTCGCCAGCCGCCGGCCGGGAAACAGCGCCAAGGGAATTTCAGGGTAGCTGGGGCACGGCATGACCCGGAACTGGCCGGGTTCGAACACCGCCACCTGATGGCCCATGCCCCCAAGGGTCGCGGCCAGGGTGTCGAGCACGCGCACCACGCCGTTGCGTTGCGGATGCCAGGCGTCGGTCACGATGGCGATACGCATGAAACCACTCCGTCACGGAACCTTCCGCATGCCTAGGACCGGGCGCCGGCCGGAGCAAGTGACAGGATGGTGAATTCAACACGCTACAGGTTGGCCAGTTCCACCGCCGGCACCGCCCCCAGGGCGGGAAACAACCGGCTGGCGATACGGGCGAAGCGGTCGGGAGCGTCGGTGGCGATCAGCGACAGCCCCCCTGCCCCCTCCGGCGGTGCCGCCAGACCGGCGGCAGCCAGCACCGTTTCGGCCTCGGCCGCCACCGCCTCGGCACAATCGACCAGCGCCGGGCCGCCCCCCAGGACACGCCGCAGGGTCCCGGCCAGCAACGGGAAATGGGTGCAGCCCAGAACCAGACAATCGGCCGCCGCCCCCCCCCCGGAAGTAATCGCCCAGATAATGGCGTACCATGGCCTCGGCGATGGGGCCTTCGGTCAGCCCTTCCTCGGCCAGGGCCACGAACATGGGGCACGGCACCTGGATTACCTCGGCGTCGGGACGGTGGGCACGGATGGCCCGGACAAAGGCGGCCGACCGGCACGTTCCCTCGGTCGCCGCCACCACGATACGGCCGGAACGCGATTGCCGCGCCGCCGCCGCCGCGCCGGCTTCCACCACCCCCAGCACGGCCAGCCCGGAATGCACCGAGGCCAACGTGTCCAGAGCATGGGCCGAGGCGGTGTTGCAGGCCACCACCAGCATCTTGATGCCGCGCGCCGCCAGGAAGTCCGTCGCCTTGCCGGCATAGCGCACCACCGTCTCGGGCGATTTGGTGCCATAGGGCAACCGCGCCACGTCCCCCAGATAGAGCAATTGTTCGGATGGCAATCGGCGGCGCAGGGCAGCGGCCACCGTCAACCCACCGACGCCCGAATCGAAGACGCCGACAGGTTGCAGAGAATGCGGGCACGCTACGGTATTCACCGGAGACGGCACTGGACTACCCACGTCGCCCCCTGGCCATTTGGCATAATCTAGCGATGATTTACACGAGTCTGACACGATATTACAACCTGCCCCCACCGCCATCTTGGCCGGTGAACGTAAATGTCCTATAAATCCAGCTTAACAGAGGCAAGCCCTTTCACGGGGCGCATCGGATTATGGCGGGGGGCGACGTGACGCACAGTGCATTCTTGGCATGGCTCCCTTCCGGTGCCGCCTTGGTCGCGGGGAACTGAAGCATGGCGTGGTCGTTGTCGCGCAAGGTGTCGGTGGCGTTGCTGGGCATCTTGCTGTCCACCATGGTGATGACCGGGGCGTTCGGCTATTACAAGTTCCAATCCGTCCTGTCGGATCAGGTCAACTCGCGCTACAGCTTCGTCGTCTTCACCATCAAGCGCAAGATCGAGGACCGTCTGGCCTTGGGCCTGGCGCTGCGGGCGCTTCGCCAGATCCAGGAACTGGCCGAACTGGAAAAAGCCCGAGACAGCCAAATTCTTGGCATCCAGATATACGATTCCAACCGCGAGGTGCTGTTCGACACCGACCGCGGCACCATCGGCTCACGGGTGCCATCCACTTGGCTGGAACCGCTGTCGGCGCAGGGCACGCAACCCTTTTCACTGACCGACGAGGATTCGGCCCTGGTGGGGCTGCCGCTGGTCAACACCTTGGGCAAGGTCGAGGGCGCGGTGGTGCTGCGCTATCCCGCCACATACCTCGAACAGGAGTTGGGGCGACTGTTGCAACGTCTGGCCGGAGAATTCGCCGTGGTCTTGCTGGGCAGCGCGGTCCTGTCCGTGATCGCCGCGTCATGGCTTCTGCGCGACGTCCGCCAGCGCCTGGTCGCCATGGAGAACACCTTGAACCAGAGCGTGACCAAAGGGGCGCCCGCCAAACCCGGCCGCGACGCCTTCGAAGGCGACTTCGTGCGTTTTTGCGGCAAGGCGCGCGAGGCGGTGGAGCAAATCGGCGAAGCCTCGGACGAGGTTGAACGCCTGGACCGGCTGGCGTAGAGGACATCATGAAGCTCGACAGCTCGCGTTCCCTGCTGATCCGCCTGTTCGCCCTGGCCGTCCTGGTGCTGGTGACGCCGCTCTCCATCCTGTCCCTGCGCGCCTTGGGCGAATTCGAACAGGGCATGGTCCCGGAACTGGACAAGAAAGCGGCGGCCATCGGCCGCGACGTCGCCGGACAGGTGTCCCGCGCGCTCGGCTACGGCATTCCGGTGGACCGGCTGGTCGGCGTGGACGAATTCTTTTCGCCCATGCTGGAAGCCAATCCCGAGATTCGCTATCTGGCCATCACCGACCCGGTCGGCCGCGTCAAATTCATCAACGGCGTCGACCGGGACGAACTGGAGCCCCATTACCGTTCGGCCGACATGAACGCCGTCGGCGCCGACGGCGTCAAATCATCCATCGGCGCCTATATGGATCTGGCCTTGCCGCTGACCGCCGGCCAAACCGTCGCCGGCCACGTCCATGTCGGCTTCGACCAGAACCATATCGCCACAAGGCTGAGCGACATCCTGGCCGATGTGGCGGTGGTGATCGTCTCTTCCCTGATCATCGCCTTCGAAATCCTGTTGTTCGTGGTGTTCGTCAACGTCACCGGCCCGCTCAAGCTGTTGCGTGATCTGGTGAACCGTGCCGGACACGGCGACTTCACCCATGTCCCGACCAGCGGCTCGGACGACGAGGTCGGGCGCTTCCTGCGGGCTGTCCAGGGAACCTTGCGCCAACTGGACGGCCGTTACCGGCAATTGATGGCCTATGTGGACGAAGTCCGCAGCGGCCATTTCGACAAGGGCGTGGTGGCCAAGGTCGGCGATGTCGCCGACCGCATCAACTTCCTGTACCGCTTCTCGCCTTCGGGCAAGCCCGAACCCATGGTCGAGCGCCGTGCCACCGACATTCGGCTGGCACTGTTCCTGTTCGTTTTCGCCGAGGAACTGTCGCGTTCGTTCATGCCGCTGTTCGCCGGCCGACTGGCGTCGTCGGTACCGAACGTGCCCATCGATCTGGTGATGGCCTTGCCCATCGCATTGTTCATGGCCGCCATCGCCATTGCCAGTCCGCTTGCCGGACAATTGGCCGAACGGGTCGGCCCGCGCAGATTGTTCCTGATCGGTGCGGTGCCGGCGACCATCGGCTCGCTGATGACCGCCGCGTCGTTCGGCATGTTCGACCTGATATTGTGGCGGACGCTGACCGGCTTCGGCTACGCCATGGCGACCATGGCCTGCCAAAGCTACATCTCGCACGCGGTGAAATCCGACCGCCGGGCCCAGGGATTGGGCGTCTATGTGGCGGCGGTGCTGACCGCCGGCATCGGCGGCAATGCCCTGGGTGGGGTCATCGCCGACCGCATCGGCTTGCGCCCGACCTTCGTGGTGTCGGCGATCCTGGTCGTGCTGGCCGCCATGCTGGTGTCGCGTCTGTTGTCGTCGGCCGATCCGGCGCCTGGGGAAGACCAGCCCCGCCCGCCCGGTGGACGGCATCTGCTCAGGCTGTTGCGCAACTGGCGTTTCACTGTGCTGATGGTGTTCGCCGCGGTGCCGGCCAAGATGGCGCTGACCGGCTATCTGTTCTTCCTGGTGCCGGTGACCCTGTCGCAACAAGGCTGGGAAGTGGCGGAAATCGCCCGCATCATGGTTCTTTATCCGCTGGTCATGGTCGCCGTCTCTCCGCTGGCGGCGCGGCTGGCCGACGGCCTGGGATGGCGGGCCGGCCAAGTGGCGGTGGGCGGCCTGATCGGCGGCGTCGGTTTGCTGGCGCCGTTGCTGCTGGGGGGCGGCCCCTTGTCCATCGTGGTGTCCATCACGGCCTTGGGGGTTTCACACGGTATGTCCGCCTCGCCACAACTGGCCCTTCTGCCCGACTTGTGCTGGACCGAGTGCCGCCGTCTGGGCAACACCCGCGTACTTGGCTTCTCACGCTTCGTCGAGCGCCTGGGTTCGGTGGCCGGCCCGATCCTGGCGGCACTGTTCATTCCACTGTGGGGGATGTCGGGGGCGGTGGCCGGATTAGGCGTTGTCGTGCTGTCCATGGCCGTGGTGTTCGCCATCGCCTCGGCCGCCTACGGCTCGGGTCCTCACATCGAAACCGAGGAGGACCCGGCATGAAGCGGCGCCACCTGATCGCCGGGCTGGCGGGACTTGGAATCGGCGCCGCCAATCCGGTCCTGGCCCAGCCCCGCCCGCGCTCCGGCGAGAAACCCTTCCGCATCTACATGGCGCTGTTTCGCGGCTGGGAAGATTGCGCCCAGGGGTTCAAGGATTACTTCGTCAACCAGGGCATCCCGGTCGAGCTGATCGTGCGCGATGCCGGCCAGGATAAAAGCAAGCTTGCCGGCTTCGTCGCCGAAGCCAAGGAAATGAAGGTCGACCTTGTGTTCACCTGGGGCACCACGGTCACCCAGGAGATGCTGGGTCCCTGGGACAAGCCGGACCCGGCACGCCACATCACCGACATCCCGGCGGTGTTCGCCATCGTGTCGCAGCCGGTGGGGGCCAAGGTGGTGCCCGATCTGGTCTCGTCCCGGCGCAACGTCACCGGCACCACCTATCTGGTGCCGCTCGAGACCCAGATGGCGCTGATCCAGTCCTATCGCCCGTTCTCGGTGCTGGGCATGGTCTACAACCCGCTGGAACCGGCGTCACGCATCACCATCGACGAGTTGACGGCGCTGGGACGGCAACTGGACTTCCGGCTCGAGGCGGTTCCGGTCGACGTGGCCGACGGCAAGCCGCAGCCAACCTCGATCCCGGCCAAGGTCGCCGAGGTCAAGGCGGCAGGCGCCCTGTTCCTGTACATCCCGCCCGACACCTTCATCAACGTCAACCGCGACGTGCTGACCGGCGCGGCGCTGGAGGCGGGGCTTCCCAGCTTCGCCGCCGCCGAGAACCCGGTCGTCAACTCCAAGGCCATGTTCGGTGCGGTCTGCCGTTATTATCCGGTGGGACAACTGACCGCCTATAAGGCGGAACAGATTTTGGTGCAAAAGCGCGCCCCCGCCGACATTCCCATCGACGCCCCAAAACGCATGGCGATCATGATCAACATGCCGGTGGTCCGCGCGCTGGGCTTCTATCCGCCCATGAACCTGTTGGGATTGTCGGAAGTGATCGACCCGGAGAGCCGGCCATGAACATCGTCATCTGCACCAAGCGCGATCTGGCCGGCGCGCTGGTTCTCAACCACCTGATGCCGCATCTGGCCGAAGACCGGGTCATGGTCCTGTTGTCGGACAAGACCCGGCCGGCGGAAAAGGCCCAGCCGGAACTGGCCGAAATGAAGTTCCTGGAACGCGAATTGCCGGTCGACGTGCTGTTTCCGCTGATCGACCGGCTTGGCGGAAACGGCGACGCGCCTTTGGCCACCTTCGCCGGCCTTCAGAAGCGTTACGGCATCTCGTTCCACACCTTGTCCGACATCAACGCCCCCGAGGCGCAGACCCTGCTTGGGGACTTCGCCCCCGACGTCGTGCTGTCGGTGCGGTTCTCCCTGATCTTCAAGCGCCCGGCCCTGGATATCGCGCGGCTCGGCACCTGGAACGTCCATCCCGGTGCTCTTCCCCGCTATGCCGGATTGTTCGCGCCATTCCGCGCCCTGGTGGACGGCCAGGATCGCATCGGCTGCACCTTGCACCGCATCGACGATGGCATCGACACCGGCCCCGTGGCCGGCATCGGCTGGCTGCCGGTCCAGCGGGAGCGTTCCTTGCTGTGGCACGTGGTCAACACCTACGGCCCTGGGCTGGAGCTGTTCTTGTCCATGCTGTCCGACATGCGCCGGGACAGGGTGCCGGAACTGTCCGCCCAGGACCGCACGCAACGCCAATACCTGTCCATGCCCGACGCCGCCCAGTTCGCCGCCTTTCACCAACAGGGGCTGCGCCTGTCCGACCGCGAGGAATACCTGGAGATCGTCGCGGGTTTCCTGGCCCCCGGCCAGACCATGCCGACAGCGGTGCACGAAGCGCTCGACGCCGTCGAGGCCGGAACCCTCGGCGCGGCGGCGCCGGTTGAGAAGGTGGGAGCGCCATGCTGCTGCGCACGCGCGTAACGCTGATCGTCTCGGCCACCTATTGCCTTTTGGTCGGTGGCTTGCTGTTCGCCGGCATCAAAAGCGAGGAACTGGCCAACGAGCGCTATTCCCAGGCCACCCTCAACGGCCAGGAAATCTTCTGGCGCAAGCTGGTGGAAAATTCCGTCCAGCGGCTGGAGACCGACGCCAACACCGTCGCCTCAGACAGCCATCTGGTGCAGGCGGTGGAAAAGGGCGACCCGACCACCGTGCTGGCGGCGGTGGCCCCGGTCGCCGACGCCTTGCGCGCCCGCGGCACGGTCGCCCGCTTCGAGGTGATGAACCGCGACGGCCTGTTGCTCTATTCCACCCGCTCGTTGCTGGAATCGGCCTCGATCGATGTCGGCACTGTGCGCGGCATCGTCGAAAGCCGCCAGGCGGTTCGCGGCGTCATCCAGGATGCCAACCGGACCTTTTCCGCCACCCTGGCCTTCCCGCTGACCTCGGACAAGGGGGTCGTCGGAATCGCCGTGCTGGCCGCGGATTTGCGGCCGCCGCTGAACGAATTCAAGGCATCCACCGGTTCCGACATCTTCATGGTCGATCATTCCGGCGTCATGGCCATGGGCACCGACGACACGCTGTGGCAGCACTTCGTCGGCAACATCTCGGCCCGCAAGAGCCGGATGGAAACCCGCGAGGAAGGCGGGCGCTTCTATTCCGTGGTGGTGCTGCCGCTGCATGACGGTGTCGGACGGGTGATCGGCGCCTTGGTCACCGCGCGCGACTTCACCGAGACGCAAAGCCGCCAGAACCTGATCCGCAAGGTGTCGGTCGGCACCGTGGCGGGCTTTCTGGTCCTGGTTCTGGCGCTGTTCACCATCTATTTGCGGCGGTCGTTCAATCCGCTGAACGAGGCTATCGCCGTGCTGAACGCCCTGTCGCGCGGCGACACCACGGTGGCGCTCGAGGTCAGGAACGAACAAGACGAAATCGGCCGCATCGCCGGCACGGTCGGCGTGTTCCGGGAAAACGCCATCGCCCTCGACATGATGCAGCAACGGCGCGAGCGCCAGCGCCGTCGCCAGGAATTGTTCATCCGCATGCAGATGCAAAGCCTGTCGGGCATGCTGGACGAAGAGGCCCGCGCCGCCGTTCTGGCCGACCTGAAACAGATCGAGGAATTGTCCAACCGCAAGCTGTCCGCCGATGGCGAGGTCCAAGACAGCGGCAAGGGCGAGTTGGAGGTGCTGGGCGTCGCCTTCCAGACCATGTCCGACCGCATCCGCGAACAGCACCAAAGCCTGGAAGCGCTGATCGCCGAACGCACCCGCGACGTCGAGGTTCTGCGCGAAGCCTTGCACAACCGCGATCAGTTGGCGGCGTTGCGCCAGGAATTGGACTTCGCCCGCGAACTGCAATTGTCGTCGCTGCCCCAGGTGTTCCCGCCCTTCCCCGACCGCGACGAGTTCCAGATTCACGCCTCGATGGTGCCGGCCAAGGAAGTGGGCGGCGATTTCTACGACTTCTTCCTGATCGACCGCCATCATCTGGGCTTCGTCATCGGCGACGCCTCGGGCAAGGGCGTGCCGGCCGCCATGTTCATCGCCATCACCCGTTCGCTGATCAAGGCGGTGGCGCCGCTGTCCTCGACCCCCGGCGAGTGCCTGGCCTTCGTCAACACCATGCTGGCGGCCGACAATCCCCAGACGCTGTTCGCCACCTGCTTCTATGCCGTGCTTGACGTGCGCAACGGCGAGGTGGCGTTCTGCAACGCGGGCCATCCGCCGCCGCTGATCCTGCGGGCGGGAACCGGTGTGGTCGACGCCATTCGCGACGTATCGGGCGTGGCCCTGGGCGTGATGGAGGACCTGGACTACGAAACAGGCAGCTTCCAACTGGCGTCCGGCGACATGGTCGTGCTTTACACCGACGGCGTCACCGAAGCCCAGGACGTGGCCGAAGCGCTGTACGAAGAATACCGCCTGATCGACAAGGTGGCGACGTTGGGAGGACGCGAACCGTCCGAGGTGATCACCGATGTCGAAACGGCCGTGGCCGCCTTTGTCGGCGACGCCCCGCAATTCGACGACATCACCATGCTGACCCTGCGCTTCGACCGCCCGTCCGAGGACAAAGGCGAAGAGAGCGAACCCCAACGCCGCTTGCGCCTGACCGGATTCCAGCCGGTGCCGGAAACGGTCGCCCCCCCGGCGCCTCAGCCCGCCACGGCGCCTGCCGCCCCAGCCCCCGCCCCCGCCAAGGCGGCGCCCAAGCCGCTGGTCATCCAGTTGGGGCCGATCCGCTCCAAGATGAAGCCGACGCCGGCCCCTGTCGAACAACCGTCGGCCCCGCCGGAGGAACAGCCCCACCCCACCACCCCTGCCGTCCCCGAGACGACCGCGCCCGCACATCCCCATCTGGACATCACCATCGGCAACGACCTGGACGAGTTGGGCCGTCTTGCCGTCATGGTCGATGACTTCGTCGAAAAGAACGGCCTGCCCGAACGTATCGCCTTCAACTTGAACCTGTGTCTGGACGAGTTGATCACCAACATCGTGTCGTACGGCTACGACGACGACAGCCGGCACGAAATCAACCTGCGGCTGGCGGTCGAGAACAATGTGCTGAGTTGCCGGATCGAGGACGACGCCAAGGAATACAACCCCTTCATCGAGGCCCCGGAACCCGACCTGGAGCTCGACGTCGACGACCGTCCCATCGGCGGGCTGGGGGTGTTCCTGGTCAAGGAATTCATGGACCGCACCGAGTATCGTCGGGACGGAAACCACAACGTGATCACGCTGTGGAAGAACACGTAGTTTAAAGGTATCTCTTAAGTCCGCCCAGGATGGACGGATGGCGTAACAGGAGCTTTGAAGTTATGGAGATCAAGCTAGAGACCTTTGGCGAGGCGACCGTGGTGATCCCGGTGGCCCGCGTGGACAGCGCAACCGCCAAGGCCTTCGAAGCCAAGGTTTTGCAGGTGGTCAACGCCGGTGGCCCGCGGGTCATCCTGGATTTTTCCGAACTGGATTACATTTCCAGCGCCGGGCTGCGCGTGGTGCTGGTTGGTGCCAAGATGACCCGCGCCCCGCGCAAGTTCGTGCTATGCGGCATGAAGCCGCACATCCGCGAGGTCTTCGACGTGTCCGGTTTCGCCAAGATCCTGTCCATTCAGCCCGACCGCGCCACCGCCGCCGCGATCTGAGCGGACATTCCGTCCGGGTTACGCCAGAGCCGCCCGCCGATCCGTTCGGCGGGCGGTTCCCGTTACGGATGCGCACAGGATGCGCACACCACTCTTCATCGATGCATGAACACCGCGAGCACCTTGCCCATCCGCCCGCCCCGCCCGGCGATGCCAGCCCCGCGAGGGCAGCCATTTACAGGCAACGGACGGTATGGAATCATGTGATCAAGATACACTCCCGCCCCATGTGAAAGCCGCCCCCATCATGAGGATCGCCGCCGCCGCCGCCCTGCTCGCCGTCTTGTTCGCGAGCCCGGCCCTGGCGCAGAAAAGCCGTCCGGCCAAGGCACCGGCCGTTTCAACCTTGTTGCAGCAGGCCACCGGCGGCGACGCCGCCGCGCAATATCAGTTGGCCCAGGCCTATCTCGACGGGAAAAGGGTCAAACGTAACGCGCAGACCGCGACGGAATGGTTCGCTTTCGCTGCCGCCAACGGCCAGGCCGGGGCCGCCACCGAGTTGGCCCAGATGTTCGAACGCGGCCAGGGTGTCAAGCGCGACGCCAAGCAAGCCGCGCTGTGGTGGTTCCGGGCCGGCATGCTGGGAGACGAAGCCGCCAGGAAACACTTCGTCGAAATGTTCCTGGACGGCGAGACCGACGACATCGGCGGCCCCACCGGCGCGGCCTGGCTTGAAGCCGCGGCCAATGCCGGCGACAGCCGGGCGCTGCTGGCATTGGGGTTGGCCTATGAACAGGGATCAGGCATTCCCGCCGACCCGCAATCGGCTCGCCACTGGTACGAGCAAGCCGCTTTTGCCGGTGACGCCGAGGCCATGTTCCGCCTGGGCAGCATGCTGCTGCATGCCCCCGGTTCCTGGCGTCTGGTGTATGTCGATCCCGAACGCGAGGCCAAGAACACCGAACGCGACGTCTATTATTCCGACCGCGACACCGCCGCCAAGGCCGGTGGCAAGGACCGCGTTCCCGACCCGATGCGTCCGGGCATGATCGAGGGCGAGCAATGGCTGCGCCAAGCCGCCCGCCAGGGACACGCCGAAGCCCAATATACCCTGGGCATGGCGTTCCTGAACGGATTCGACCTGCCGTTCGACATGGCCGAAGCGGTGCGCTGGCTTTCCGCCGCCGCCTTCGGCGGCCACGCCGAAGCGTTCATGCAAGTGGCCGAACTGGCCGCCAAGGGCCAGGGCTTTGGCGCCAAGGACCCGATCCGCGCCTGGGCCAGCTACGACCTTGCCGCCGCACGCGGCATCAAGGGGGCCGACGAAGCGCGCGACCGGATCGCCAAGTCCATGAATCAACGCCAATTGTCCCGCGCCAGACAGGTGGCGCAGGAAATGCGCGGTAACTGAGCGCGCCGCCCCCTTCTGCCCAAGGTCAATTTCCCGCCCGCTTCAGCACGTTACTTCTTGGGGAAACACAAGGAGGGGCGGCATGCGGTTGGCGTTGACACTTGGCACGATGGCCTGTTTGGCGGCAGGGGCGGCCCTCGCCCGCGAGCCGGGGATCGCCCCGCAATTCCCACCGGGACAGACCCTGGGGCTGACGGTGGCCAAGAACCCGCCGCCCGGCCTTTATCTGACCAACCGTCTGGCATGGTACGACGCGCAATTGCGTGACGACCAGGGGCGGGCCATGGGCCAGCACGTGATCGCCCGCTCCGAGGCGGTGCAACTGACCTGGGTGCCGGGCTGGCGGATCTTGGGGGCGTCGTACAAGACTTTCGTCAACGTCCCCTTCGTCGACCAGACGGTGACCCGCACCTCCCCTGCCGCCGGACGGATGGGCCGTTACCACAGCTCGGGACTTGCCGATCCCAAGGTCCAGCCGTTGGACCTGACCTGGGACGTGGGCGACGGCTGGCATGTGGGCGCCGGACTGGGCGTATACCTTCCGGTCGGCACCTGGGATTCTGGAGCCGACATCAACATCGGCCAGCATTTCTGGACCGTGGAACCGGGCCTGTCGCTGACCTACCTGCAAGACGGATGGCACGCCTCGCTGCATGTCCTTTACGACGTCAACGCCGAGAACCCGAACAACCACTACCGCTCGGGCGACCAGATGTTCGTCAACGCCACCCTGACCCGTTCGCTGTCCGGCTGGGAAGTCGGGCCGGTGGCCTATGGTCAGAAACAGGTGACGGGAGACGAGAACAACGGCGGCGCATCCACCTTCCGTGGCACCACGGCCGAACCGTCGCGGCAGGTTGGCGTCGGTCTGCTGGCCACTCACGCTCTGGGACCGGCAAAGGTAACGGCCTTCGTCACCCGCGACGTGGACGCCCGCAACACCTTGGGCGGCGACAAGTTCTGGCTGAACCTGTCGCTTCCTTTGCGTTAACGCTGTTTTTCCGGCTTGGGCAGCGGTTTGCGCCGCCATTCGGCGCGCAACGCGCTTTCGCCCGGCCGAGCCTTGGCCAAAGGCGGACGGATATAGACCGAAATCAGGTCGAGATAGGGCCTCGCGGGAATCAGGATGGTCGCCGCCGCCGTCACCACGTTGGTGGCGGTCAAAGGCGGCATGACCGGCTCTCCCGCCAGCAACAGGATGCGGCCCTGACTGAAACGGAAGGTTGGGCCCAACACGTCGTTGGCGTCCAGCACGATCTGGGCGAGGCCGGCACGCGCCGCCGGACTTTCGGCGGAATAAGGCAACGGCCCGACGTCACCGGCCAAACGCAGGGTCCCGCCGCCGCCGTTTTCGTCCTGGTAGCGGCAGGTAAAACGGATGTCGCAATAGGAGAAATCGAACTGGATGATGCCGCCGGGCGGCACCGGAAGGGTTTCCAGAGTTTCGATGTCCAGCGGCAGGGCGATACCGCCCAGGGTCATCTTCTTTGCTTCGGCCATCCGTGTTTCGGACCCAAAATGCACAACGTCGCGCACACTATCATGGTGTCATGATGGATTGAACCGTGAAGGAGGGGTATTGCTGGCTATTAACGTCGGCGCGCGGGCGGTCTAATATGCCTGCCGTCTTTCATCGATCGAGGTCACCGTGCAGGCTCAAGACATATCGCTGGCGAAGTACATTTGGCCCACCGTCCACCGTGAGGGCTATCCGTTCATCGCCTTGTTCGCCGTCGCCTCGGGTCTGCTGGGCCTGCTGTGGGGTCCGCTGTTCTGGGTCGGCCTGGTGTTGACCGTGTGGTGCGTCTACTTCTTCCGCAACCCCGACCGGGTCACGCCCAGCCGCGACGGATTGGTGATCAGCCCAGCCGATGGCGTGGTGTGCCTGTTGGGTCCGGCGGTGCCGCCGGCCGAACTGGGCATGGGCGAAGAAGCGCGGACCCGCATCTCGGTCTTCATGAGCGTGTTCGACGTGCATGTGAACCGCGTCCCGCTCAGCGGCAAGATCCTGCGTCTCGCCTACAAGTCGGGCAAGTTCCTGAACGCCGCCCTGGACAAGGCCAGCGACGACAACGAACGCATGGCGATACGCATGCAGACCGAAAGCGGCGCCGAGATCGCCTTCGTCCAGATCGCCGGATTGGTGGCGCGGCGCATCAAATGCGACCTGTCCGAAGGGCAAGAGGTCCGCACCGGGGAGCGTTTCGGCCTGATCCGCTTTGGATCGCGCGTCGACGTCTACCTGCCCGACGGCGTCGCACCGTTGGTTGCCTGCGGTCAGCGCTGCATCGCCGGCGAAACCGTTCTGGCCGACATGGTGTCCGCCGAACCCGCCCGCCAGGGAGAAATCCGCTGATGTTCAAACCCAAGGCGGATCGCGTCCGCCGCGCCAGGGGATTGCGCCCGCCGCGCATCCCCGGCCTGTCCATCAACCGGCTGATTCCCAACATCCTGACGCTGCTGGCGTTGTGTGCGGGGTTGACGTCGATTCGCTTCGGGCTGCACGGCTCGTGGGAAAAAGCGGTGCTGTCCATCATCCTGGCCGGCATTCTGGACGGCCTTGACGGGCGGGTGGCGCGGCTGCTTCAGGGAACGTCGAAATTCGGCGCCGAACTGGATTCGCTGTCGGATTTCGTCAGCTTCGGCGTGGCCCCGGCCATGCTGCTGTATTTCTGGACCATGCAAGGCGCCGGTGGCCTGGGATGGGCCCTGGTAATGCTGTACACCGTGTGCTGCGGCCTCAGGCTGGCGCGGTTCAACACCATGCTGGGCCAAGCCGACCTGCCGCCCTATGCCTACAATTTCTTCACCGGGGTTCCGGCGCCGGCGGCGGCGGGCGTGGTGCTGTTGCCCATGGTCGCCAGCTTCGAATTCGGAAACGGCTTCTTCGACAGTCCCACCGTGGTCGCGGTGTTCCTGTTGGGGGTGTCGTTCCTGATGGTCAGCACCATTCCCACCTTCTCGTTCAAGAAGGTTCGCGTTCCCAATAACTGGGTCCTGCCGATCCTGCTGATCATCGGCGTGCTTGCCGCCTTCCTGGTCACCGAGCCGTGGAAAACCCTGGCGATGATCGGCGCCGGCTACGTGCTGATGATCCCGCTCAGCATCCGCTCTTTCCGCCGCCTCAAGGCGCAGGCGGACAAGATGGCCGAGAGCGGAGAGCCCCCTCCGGCCGCGTGACCTCCCTCGGCCGGCCGCTGTGCATAACGCGCTGTGCGCGTCACAGCGTTGCTCCAATGCAACAGTAAGGGGGAATCTATGGGATCATCCCGATGCCGGCTTGAGAGTCGAACCGCGCTGGGGTAGAAACTTTCCAAAGCTTGCGAACCAGCCTAAAGGAAGGCCGCAGACATGCGCACCATGAAGTCTTTGATCGCCGCCGCCGCGCTGACCGTCGCGGTCCCGGCCGTTGCCAACGCCCAGTGGTACCTGGGTGCCGATGCCGGCGCCAACTATATGGAAGATCCGGGCGTGACCGGTTCCGATTCCGAATGGGGTGGCGTGGGTGTCGCCCAGTTCGGTTACAATTTCGGCGGCCCCAAGGCTGAGTTCGAAGTCGGTTACCGTGACAACGACGACATCTCGTCGTGGAGCACCATGGTCAACGGCATCTACGAGTTCATGCCCAACAGTTCGTGGCATCCCTTCGTCGGTGCCGGTATCGGTTGGGCTTGGCTGGACGGCGACTTCAACACCGCCGGCTCCAAGAACTCGGACAACCAGTTCGCCTATCAGGGCTTGGCCGGCGTGGCCTATGACCTCAGCACCAATTGGGCGCTGAAGGCTCAGTACCGCTACTTCGCCACCCTGGACACCGACCTCGGTCCGAACAACCAGGACGCCGATTACCACAATCACTCGATCATGGTCGGCTTCACCTACAAGTTCGCCAAGCCGGCCCCGGTCGCCGCTCCGGCCCCCGCTCCGGTTCCGGTCGCCGCCCCGGCCCCGGCCCCGGTTGCCAAGCCGGCCGCCGTGCAGAAGCAGTATCTGGTGTTCTTCGACTTCAACAAGTCGAACATCACCCCTGAAGCCGCCAAGGTCATCGACCAGGCCGCCGCCGCCGCCAAGCGCGGCAACGTCGCCCGCGTCGCCCTGACCGGCCACGCCGACCGCTCGGGTTCGGACAAGTACAACATGGCCCTGTCGCTGAAGCGCGGCAACGCCGTCAAGGACCAGTTGGTCAAGCTGGGCATCCCGGCCGACCAGATCTCGGTCATCGGCAAGGGCGAAAGCGAGCCGCTGGTGGCCACGCCGGACGGCGTCCGCGAGCCCCAGAACCGCCGCGTCGAGATCGTCCTGCCCTAATCCGGCAGCGGTCAGAAGCTGAAATCGGCCAGCCTGGAGAACCCTCCAGGCTGGCCGAAGCTTTTTTAAAACTCACAGCCGTTGCCGCCGAGGGCATGCAAACGTCACGGAGCGGCCCTTGCCGCGCCGTCACCAAGACCGTTTCTGTGTCGGCTATTGTTCCGCCAGATCGCCGCGGGTGATGGTCGCGGCCTTGATCAGGGCGGTGACATGCATGCCCGGCCGCAACGCCAGACTGGCCTGGGCGCTGGCGGTGATCTGGGCCCAGATGTCGCTGCCACCACATTCCAGCATCACGTCCACCAGCCAGTCCTCGGCGGGAGTGACCGACTTGACCACCGTCGGCAGGGCATTGCGCATGCTGATGCGCGATGGCGGGTCGACGGCGATGGCCACGTCGCGGGCATGGATACGCACGCGGACCTTGGTGCCCACCGGCAAGTCAGTCTTTCCCACCTGCAACACCCCGCCGGCAAAGGCCAGCATGGTGTCGCCATAGGTGGAATCGTGGCCGGCAATGGTGGCGCGAACCACCGCCCCCGCCTCGTAACGCCCGGTCAGCGGCCTGAGATCGGTCCGTGACAACAACTCCTCGACCGCCCCCACCGCCGCCGCCTTGCCGTCATCCATCAGGACCAGCGTGTCGGCAAGACGCAAAACCTCGTCCATGGAGTGGCTGACGTAGAGGATAGGAATGGCGAACTGGCGCGACAGCTTGGCGATGAAGGGCAACAATTCGGCCTTGCGCGACGAATCCAACGCGGCCAACGGTTCGTCCATCAGCAAGATGCGCGGGCTGGCCAACAACGCCCGGCCGATGGCCACGCGCTGTTTCTCGCCACCCGACAGCTTGGCCGGGCGACGATCCAACAGATGACCGATACCCAACACCTCGACCACCGACTCAAAGCCGATCCGGCGTTCCGCCGCCGCCAGCCGGTTCATGCCGAAGGTCAGGTTGCCGTGAACCGACAGATGGGGGAACAGCCGGGCGTCCTGGAACACATAGCCCAGACGGCGCCGTTCGGGCGACACGTCCACCTTGGCCGAAGAGTCGAACAGAACCTTGCCCTCGACCGTGACGTGACCGCTGTCGGGGCGCGACAGCCCGGCAACCATGTTGATGACCGAACTTTTGCCCGATCCCGACGGACCGAACAGGGCGGTGGTTCCCGATCCGGCGACAAGCGCCAGATCCACCAGGAACGGGCCTTGCTGGCGGCGCAACAAGATATCCAGCATGCGCCTACCCCCTCAACCGCGCCTGAACCCGGCGCGACAGGATTTCCGAAGCGATCAGCGCGGCGAAGGCCACCGCCACCGAGATGACACACAGCCGAAGCGCCTCGACCTCGGTGCCGGGAATCTGGGTCATGGCGTAAAGGGCGATGGGAAGCGTCCGGGTCTCGCCGGGAATGTTGGAAACGAAGGTGATGGTGGCTCCGAATTCCGACAACGAGCGGGCAAAGGCCAGGATCACCCCGGTCAGCACCCCCGGCGCCACCAGCGGAAGCGTGACCGTGAAGAAGGTTCGCATGGGACCGCAACCCAAGGTCCGGGCCGCCTGTTCCAAACCCCGGTCGACGCCTTCCAACGACAGTCGGATGGCCCGGACCATCAGCGGGAAAGAGATCACCGCGCTGGCGATGGCCGCGCCTTTCCAGGTGAAGGCCAAGGTGATGCCGAACCAGTCGAGCAACGCCGAACCGACCACGCCACGCCGCCCCAACACCACCAGCAAAACATAGCCGACCACCACCGGCGGCAACACCAGCGGCAGGTGGATCAAACCGTCGAACAGGGACTTTCCGGGAAAATCACGCCGGGCCAGCAACCACGCGCAGGCTATGCCCAACGGCAACGACCCGACAACGGCCCACCCCGACACCAGCAATGAAAGACGAAGCGCCTCGATCTCCAACGGGGTCAGGGTGAACATCCGCCCTCGTCCTCCTCTTTCCCTTGGGCCTCGGCTTCTTCTTCGACTTCGGGAGCCAGCATGGCGCTCAGCGCCGCCAGTTCGTCGGCGACGGCAGCGCGCGTCTTGTCCTCGATGCGGCGATAAAGCTCGACCACGGCCACGCCGCTGGGGGTCAGCCGCGCACCGCCGCCCTTGGCGCCGCCGAAGCTGGCCTCGACCACCGGCTCGGCCAAGGCGCGATTCATTTCATCCAACAGGAACCAGGCACGGCGATAGGACATACCCTGGTCCTTGGCGGCGGCGGTGATCGAGCCAAGGCGTCCCACCGCCTGCAACAGCGCCACCTTGCCCGGCCCCAACGCCGCCCAGGCACACAACCTGATCCTGATCTTGAGGTCCCGCGCCATCACGCCTCTCGCTATATATGCTGCGTATACTACGCGATTGAACGGACCCTCGCCAGATTTGTTGCAACGCCAATATTCGTGGTATTTAAGCGTGCCCTAAAATGAAACCGATACGTCCAAGAGGGATACTGGAAATGGAAAACGACACCCGGCAACTTGCTCAAGCGGTCATCGACGCCGTGCGCCGCATGGCCGTCCATTACGGCTTGTGGTTCTCTGGTGCCGCCGACAAGTTCGGCATCGACCGTGCGCTTGAAATGGAAAAGGACGCCGGCGACCGCGCCACCGCCATCATGATTGACCGCCTGTGCGCCACCTTGGGGGCCGACAAGGACGAGAACGGGATGCCGACGGCGTTGACCGCGCTGGGGTCGGAAAAGCTGTCCAAGCTGCTGGAGGCCATGGCCGTCAACTGGCTGGCGCTGGACGGCGTGTGGTTCCAGGCGGTGGAAACCCGTGAAGGCATGGACGCCGCCAAGACCATCAACGACGCCTGCTGGTCCCGCTTTTCGCCGCTCGAGGCGGCGCGCATCAAGGAACTCAAGGGACTGCCCGAAAGCGGTGGCCTGGAGGCCCTGGCCGGCACCTTCCTGCACCGCATGTACGGCGCCATCAACGAACAGAAAGTGTTCTTCGAGGAAGATGGCGCCCTGGTCATGCAGATGACTAAATGTCGGGTTCAAAACGCCCGCCAGCGCAAGGGACTGCCCGACTATCCCTGCAAGTCGGCCGGCGTGGTCGAATATTCCACCTTCGCCGCCACCGTGGACAAGCGGATCGAATGCGAATGCATCGCCTGCCCGCCCGACCCGCATCCCGCCGATTATTTCTGCGCCTGGCGCTTCCGCCTCAAGGAAGACGGCGCCGCCTGACGCAAACGAAACGGGCCGGGGTTTCCCCCGGCCCGCATTGTTTCAGCAACCCCGCCTTTATTCATATTCGGCCGAGGTTTCCTCGGTCTTGCGATCATACTTGATGATGATCTTCGAGGTTTCACACAGGTTGAAATCCTCCCATTCCGCATCCTCGCCATCGGAATAGACCACCTTGATGTCCCATTTGCAGGTCTTGGCCGCACGATGGAAGCGGATATGGATCTTCTGGCCGTTGCCCAAGGCGTCTTGGCCCAACACGTCCTCTTCCCAATCGTCCCCATCGGACGGAGACACGAACACCTGGTCGATGGTATAGCCGGTCTTGTTGACCAGGTCGAAATCCTGCTTGGCCTGGGCCCAGGCCGTTCCCGCGACGACCATCCCCATCGACGCCAGCACCGCGATCTTGCGCAACATGTGCCCCCTCCTTGTTTAGCCGGGGCCACCCCCGGCTTGGCCATCACCATACCCCACAGCCAGCCATCATCGAAAGAGAGGTCGGAGTATATCCAACCACAGCGTTCATTCCAAAGTGTCACAACCTGTGAGTGGCCGACCGCATCATGACCATTGTATTATAGCGGCCTCTTACGCGAAGGAAGCATTGGAAGGATGCAAAAGCTGGCGGCAACCGCGGCGATCGGTCTTGCGACCCTGGCCCAGGGCATTTCATCCGCCGCGGCCGAACCGGTTCGGCTGCGGATTGGCGGCTATGCCAAATGGTGGGTGTCGGGCGGCACCAACGATGCCGGCTATCTGGCGGCGAGCGGTTCCGACGTCAATTCCATGGACGTCAAGGGCGACGCCGAAATCCACATCCTGGGAACGGGTCGCCTGGACAACGGCCTGATCCTGGGCTTCAAAAGCGAACTCGAAGCCGGCGGCGACACCAGCCAGAGCAGCGATCCCATCGACAAGTCGTTCGTGTGGATCGAGGGCGGCTTCGGCAAGATCGAGGCCGGCACCGACTACAACGCCGCCTCGCTGTTGCATGTGGCCGCACCCGAGGCGGCGGGATTGTGGAACGGCCCGCCGGTCGGGCTGATGGCCAACACCAACGTCGCCCGACCGGCGGCGGTATCCACCATGTACAGCGGTAACCAAACCGAACTGGACCACGACGACAACGCCGACAAGGTCCTTTATTTCACCCCAAGCTTCGCCGGCCTCGCCGCCGCGCTCTCCTACACCCCCTCGGCCCTGGCCGAGGACCGGCGCGAACCGACACGCGCGTCGGAGGTCTATGCCCTGGGCCTGGGTTGGAACGGCACGGTCGGGCCGGTGACGGTCGCCGCGTCCTCGGGTCTGTTGACCGGCTCGTTGGCTTCCGCAGCCGGCGGCTCCACCGTCCGCGCCTTCTCCGCCGGCCTGCAACTGTCCTATGACGGCGTCACCATCGGCGGGTCGATGGGCGACGACCACCACGATTACGGACCCGGCGCACGAATCGCCACCGACGACAGCGGCCGTTCGTGGGACATGGGCATCATGGTGGAACGCGGGCCTTGGGCGCTCAGCCTCGACTACTACCACTCCTCGGTGCGGGGAGAGGTGATCAATCCGGCTGACGACCGCATCGATGTCTGGCAGATTTCAGGGAAGTACGTACTGGGGGAAGGCGTGGCGCTGATGGCCGCCTTTGGCCATGTCGCCTATGACGACGAAGGACCAGACACCGACCACGCGGCCCACAATGACGGTACCAGCCTGATGACCGGACTTGGACTGTGGTTCTGATCGCCGCGCTTTTGGCCATGGTGATGGCCTGGGCAACGGTTCCGGCACAAGCGGCCGGGCTGACCGAGGCGGAGCGTGCCTATGTGGCATCGCACGGCCCCTTTACCTATTGCGTCGATCCCGATTGGCCGCCTTACGAAGTGATCACCCCCCAGGGCGAACACCAGGGCATCGCCGGCGACCTGTTGCGGCTGGCGGCCGAGCGGGCCGGCATCCAACTGACCTTGTTGCCGACCAAGGATTGGAGCGATTCCATCGCCGCCTCGCAAGACGGGCGCTGCCAGTTCCTGTCCTTCCTCAACAAATCCCCCAAGCGCGAGGAATGGCTGAGCTTCACCCGGCCGCTGTTCACCGACCGCAACGTCATCGTCACCCGCGAGGACCACCCCTATATCGACGACCTGGCCCACGAAACCGGCAAGGTGATGGTGCTGCCGCGCGGCACCTTCATCGAGGAGATGGTGCGCCGCGACTTTCCCGGCCTGAAACTGGTCACCACCAACAGCGAGGCGGAAGCCTTCTTCATGGTGTCCAACAAACAGGCGGACATGACCGTGCGATCCATGATCGTCGCGGTCTACACCATCAAGAAGGACGGCTGGTTCAATCTCAAGGTCTCGGGCGAGATACCGGGATACGAGAACAACCTGCGTATCGGCGTGCGCAAGGACATGGCGTTGTTGCGCGACATCCTGGACAAAGGCGTCGCCGACATCAGCCCCAGCGAACGCAACGCCATCGCCAACCGCCACGTTTCCATCAGCGTCCAATACGGCGTCGATTACGGCTTGATCGCCAAGATCGTCGGCGCCTTCATGATCGCCTTGCTGACCAGCCTGTTCTGGCTGTCACGGCTGCGCGGCATGAACCGCAAGCTTCTGGCCTTGTCACTGACGGACCCGCTGACCCTTCTGGCCAACCGTGCATGCCTGAACCAACGCCTGGAACAGGAGTGTCAGCGCGCCCGACGCCACGGCACGGCCTTTTCGGCGATCCTGTTCGACCTTGACCATTTCAAGCGCATCAACGACGAATTGGGCCACCTGACCGGCGACACGGTTCTGGTGCAGTTCGCCGCCATCGCACGAGCCACCGTCCGCACCCAGGACGTGGTCGGCCGCTGGGGCGGCGAGGAATTCCTGGTGCTGTGCCCGGAAACCAATTTGGAACAGGCGGCCATCCTGGCCGAACGGTTGTGCCGGGCGGTGCGGGAGCATGATTTCCAGACCACCCGCCGCCATACCGTGAGCGCCGGCGTCGCCGAATTGTCCGAAAGCGACACCGTCGATTCCTTGCTGAACCGCACGGACCAAGCCTTGTACCAGGCCAAGAACGGCGGCCGTGACCGGGTCCAGGCACGGGCCGCGACCGACAGGCAATAACTTTCCGCAATCAATCTACATACATTATTGCATTCCGTGAAATTTAAGGACATACAATTCCGGCACACAATGCCGGAGGCGTTTCCGTGAACCATCTTGCCAACCAATCCCAGGCTCCTGGCGGTCTGTACGCCCATCGCCCCACCATCCATCCACGCACGGTCACGGGGGCCAACCGACGCCGCAAGAACGCGGTCAACCTGACCATCCTGGGCCTGTTGGCCATTGTCCCCTGGCTGCGCTGGGACCGCGGCCACGGCATGCCGAATCAGGCCGTTTTGTTCGATTTCGCCGCCATGCGCGGTTATTTCCTGGATCTCGCCATCTGGCCCCAGGAATTCTATTTCCTTACCGCCATCCTGATCATCGCCAGCTTCGGATTGTTCCTCGTCACCGCCTTACGGGGACGGATGTGGTGTGGCTTCGCCTGCCCACAAACCGTATGGACGGATATATTTGTATGGATAGAAAATTCCATACAAGGCGACCGCAACGCCCGCCTCAGGCTTGAGCGCATGCCGCTTTCGTTCGGCAAGGCGGTAAAAAAGGGAATCACCCACGCCCTGTGGCTGACGGTGTCCGCCGCCACCGCCCTATCCTTCGTCGTCTTCTTCACCGACGCCCCCACCGCGTTGACCGCCCTGACAAGCGGCACGGCCAGCGTCACCTTGCTCGGGTTCGTGCTTTTCTTCACGCTGTCCACCTATTTGCTGGCGGGTTGGGCGCGCGAACAGATGTGTTTCTGGATGTGCCCATGGCCACGCATCCAGGGCGCCATGCTGGACCACCACACCGTCATGGTGGAATACGACCGCGCCCGTGGCGAAACCCGTGGCCAGGCACGAATCGGCCAGGACATGAAGGGACGCGGCCATTGCGTCGATTGCCGCCTGTGTCTTCAGGTCTGCCCCACCGGCATCGACATCCGCGAGGGATTGCAGATGGAATGCATCGGCTGCGGTCTGTGTGCCGACGCCTGTGACGGGGTGATGGCGCGTTTCGGACTGCCTTCCGGTCTGGTGGGATGGAAGGCGCAGATCCCGAAGCCATGGTTCCACCGCCCCCGCGTGCTGCTCTATGCCGGCCTGATGGCGGTGGTGATCGCCTGCATGGTGGTGGCCGGCGGCCGGCGCAACATGCTGGAACTCAACCTCTTGCACGAACGGTCGCCGTTGTTCGTGACCCTGGCCGACGGCTCGACCCGCAACGACTACACCGTCAAGGTGATCAACCGGGAGCGACGCGAACGCGACCTGCGCCTCAGTCTGTCCGGGCTTGACGGCGCCACCGCCGACCAGGACCGAATTCGGACCACGGCCGACGACGTCACCACCTTTCGACTGGGAATCCGGGTTCCGGCCCGATCCGTTCCCGGTGACAGCGCTGCCTTGCGGGTGCGTCTGACCGACACCGAAACCGGCGAGTGGACCGAGGCGCAGACCTTCTTCGCCGGTGGAGTGGCGCGGTGACGGACAGCCTGACATAATCCCCCCGGCAATCGGAAAGGCAGGACGGCAGGCAATGGATTCGGGCAAAGGGTGGACGCCACGGCTGAATGGCGACGGCAAACCCATCTACCAGGCCATTGCCGACGCCATTGCCGCCGACCGCGACAATGGCGTGCTGTCTCCCGGCACCCGCCTGCCTCCCGTGCGAACCCTGGCCGAGCGGCTGGGACTGGACTTCACCACCGTGTCACGCGCCTATGGCGAAGCCCGGCGGCGGGGACTGGTGGTCGGGCGGGTCGGACAGGGAACCTTTGTCTGCGCCGCCCCGCCGGCCGCCGAGACGGCACCGGCGACGGCCATCGACATGAGCATGAATGCCCCGCCGATTCCCGCCGATTCCAAGATGCTGGAACGCATGCGGCGCGAGATGGCGGAGTGCGCCGCCGACATCCCGCCGCGAATAATGTTCGGTTATGGCACCACCGCTGGGGCCGGGGAAGACCGCGCCGCCGGCATCACCTGGCTGAACCGCCGCCTTGAAGGACTGGACCAAGAGCGTGTCCTGGTCTGTCCCGGCGCCCAAGGGGCGTTGCTGGCGCTGTTCTCGTCGCTGGCGCGGCCGGGCGACACCGTGCTGTGCGAGGCGCTGACCTATCCCGGCGCCAAATCCCTGGCCGCCCATCTCGGTCTGAAACTGGCGGGGGTCGCCATGGACGACCAGGGCTTGCGACCCGACGCCTTCCGCGCCGCCTGCGAAACCCTGGGCGCCAGGGTGCTTTATTGCAACCCGACCCTGCACAACCCCACCACCGTCACCTGGAGCGAGGCCCGCCGCGTCGAGATCGCCGCCATCGCCCGGCATTTCGGCGTCGTCATCGTCGAGGACGACGCCTATGGCATGCTTGCGCCACAGTCGCCGCCGCCTCTGGCGGCGCTGGCACCCGACCTGACCTATCATGTCGCCGGCCTGGCCAAATGCCTGGCGCCGGGGTTGCGGGTCGCCTATCTGGCCGTTCCCGACCGCCGTCTGGCGTTGCGGGCGACGGCGGCCTTGCGGGCGACATCCATGGCGGCGTGCCCGGTCACCACACGGCTGGCCACCCGCTGGATCGCTTCGGGACTGGCCGACGCCCTTTTGCACGCCATCCGCGCCGAGGCCCGCATTCGCCAGGGCATCGCCCGCGACATCCTGCCCGCCGACAGTTTCCGCACGGCCGACGGCGCCTTCCACTTGTGGCTTCCCCTGCCCGCCGGCTGGCGCCCCACCGAGTTCGCCGACGCCTTGCGCGCCGCCCGCCTGATCGCCGCCGGCACAGACGCTTTCGCCGCCACGGACGACGCGCCGCAGGGGGCGCGCCTGTGCCTGGGCACCCTGAACGGCGCCGACGAAACCCGCCGCACCCTGGAATTGCTGGCCGAGTTGCTGGATCAGGCACCGGCCCTGACGCGCTCGGTGATCTGAACGAGCCCTGCGATCAGTAGGTAGCAAATGAGGTCCCCTCCCTTGCCCGTCTACCAATAGCGCTTCACCGACCAGTGGACGAAGGGGCGCCAGCGTCGATATAAAGCCGGATGATCCGCATCACCCATCGCATCAGCATCGACGAGAAGGAACTGGAGGAGAGCTTCGTCCGTTCGTCCGGGCCAGGGGGCCAGAATGTAAATAAATTGGCCACCGCAGTTCAACTGCGGTTCGACGTGCGGAACTCCCCTTCCCTGCCGGACAGGGTCAAGGAGCGGATGGTCGCCATCGCCGGTGGCCGCATGACCCAAGACGGGGTGCTGATCATCATCGCCCAGCGCCACCGCACCCAGGAGCGCAACCGCGCCGACGCGCTGGAGCGCCTGATCGATATGCTGCGCGACGCCGCCGCCCCACCGCCGCCAGTGCGCCGCCCGACCAAGCCCACCAAGGGATCGCAAACCCGCCGGCTGGATAGCAAATCCAAGCACTCGGCGACAAAGCGCCTGCGGTCAGAGCGCCTGGATTAGGTATGGGCTGGCCCGCGCCTCTCGAAACGATCGGGTAAGATCGCTGAGCTTTGAGAGAGGGAGAGGAGCGGACCGATGGATATCGTGGTTCTTGGGATCGATCTGGGCAAGAATTCTTGCAGCGTGGCCGGACAGAATGCGGCGGGGCAGGTCGCTGGTGTCTGCGGGTGGTGGAAACAGATGGCCTGACAGTCGAACGGCAGCACGGAAACCGGGCCCATTGAACGGCCTTCGAGGCCGGTGTGATTATGAGGACCGGGCTGCACGGATCTCCATCTTGGCCGGGGGCATCGCTCCGAGGCCGGATACGTTGAAGCAGACTGATCGAAGCCGGAGCATCAAACCACTTGCGGACGGGGCGGGCCATACGGTCAATGGCTCCCGCTGCGAACGCGGGGTGGATATCACCTGCGCCGGTTCAGCCTGGCATCGCCGTCAAGGCCTATCATACAGCTTCATGACTGGCGGGATTTCACCGCCTGCACAATGCTGAAAGGCTTCTGCTCACGATCAGCCGTGAACTGTGTGCGACTGGATCGTAGGCACCTCTGCGTTGGGTCGTGCCCATAAGTTTCCGCCCTGTTCCACAAGCACGGGGGCCACTTTCGGGAAATTTGGCACAGTTCCGCAGTCGGTTATGCCCAGCGTGGCCGGAACCGGCATCCTGCCACTTTTGGGGTGGGTGAAGGGAAGCGAACCCTCGGCGGAAGCTGGGCAAAAGCTGCCACTCCGAACGCCGTACTTGCCTAAAAACGGGGTTCTGGCATAATGCCGGTCCCATCGTGGGAATGGCAGTTTTCCGCCAACTCCCAGCGGACGCGGGTGTAGCTCAATGGTAGAGCAGAAGCTTCCCAAGCTTACGACGAGGGTTCGATTCCCTTCACCCGCTCCAAGCCTTTCCCCTTAAAAATCAAACAGTTAGTGACGCGCCGCAAGGCGCGATGACTACCTTTCCCCGTGATGAATACGCCTATAGTACGTTCGTCACCGGGATTTCAGGGGAAGGGGCGGGAAGGCTCACGCCTCCCCATTCACCCATGCCTGAAGGTCTTCGATAGCGTACAGGACCAGCTTGCCGCTGGGCTTCCTGAACTTCGGCCCCTTGCCCTGGCTGGCCCAATTGGCAAGTGTCTTCGGCTGGACGTGCAGGAAGGCGGCGGCTTGTTCACGGCTGAGATAGGTGGGGCGGATGTCCATAGCGTCTCCATGAAATGAGAAAACCCCCGCCAGTTTCCCAGCGGGGGCACCATGTCCGGCATTGTCACCAGTTGGCGACAACCCGGCTGTCTTCGGCGTAGCTGTTGCGCTTGCCGCCCACGAACAGGTTGGTGGCCTTCTGCCAGCCTTCGGTGTGGCGGGTCGGCGGGCGCGCATTCGGCGCCTGGACCGAAACTTCGATCACCGCCTTAGGCAGGGCGATGCACCATATCGCTTGTGCAACCAGGTTGAAGGCGACCCGTAAAGGCCTGGAGCTTCGAAATCTCCTCACCGGCTTTGCCAGAAAGGAGGATATCCAGGCTTTGTGGGTGGAAGCCGGCGAAACCGAGGAATGGGCAGGGCGCATCATTGATGGGCACCGGGCGCCTGCGCAAGCGCGAGATCGACCTGGAAGACATCGGGCGCAACGTCATCGTCCAGGCCACCTGGATAGCCTCGGCCGAGTACTATTTGAACGAGGGAATGGTGGAAATCTGCCTTGCACCCGCGCTCATGCCGTACCTGCTCGACCTCAAGCGCAATTTCACCACCGTGGCGCTGAAATACGCCATCGGCATGAAAAGCGCCCATGCCATCCGCATCTATGAACTGTTGAAGCAATACCAGGGCATCGGCCACCGCCTTGTCACCATCGCCGATCTGCGGTGATTTTGCGGCATCGGGGCGGGGGATTATCGCTTCTACAAGGATTTTCGCGTGCGCGTGGTGGACATGGCGCGGCGCGAGATCAACGCCAAGACCGACATCGCTTTCGAGTACGAGGAAATCAAGGAAGGCCGCAAGGTGGCGGCGCTGCGCTTCACCATCACCCGCAACGCCCGCGCCGACAAACCCGACCCGCTGCGCGACGATCCCCGCCTTGCCCGCCTCGTCACCCGCCTGACCACCCACGGCATGACCGAGGACGCCGCCCGCGCCATTGTCCAGACGCACGAGCCGGAATTGGTGGAATGGGCGACAACGACCTTGGCCCGCAAGCTCAAGGCCAAGGAGCCGGTGGAAAACCCCGCCGGATGGCTGCGTAAGGCCATCGAAGAAGATTGGCGACCGCAACCCACCCTATTTGCCCAGAAGCAAACCCAGGCCCGCGAAACCGAGCGGCAGGCCGAACGGGAGCGCCTGGACTTGGAGGCAAAGACAGCGGAGGGACGCAAGGCAGACGCTGCCCACGAAAAAGCCGCCATCATGGCCTATGTCAACTCACTGTCCCCGGAGGAACGGGAAGCCCTGGAACAGGGCTTCCGGGAACACCTCACTGCCACCGTCCCGGCGATAGTCGCGAAGCGGTTTACCGGTGGGGAGACGTGGGGGTTGGACCCTTTAATAAGAAAGCAAGCAATTCTATTACTGACAGATATAAAACAAAAAACTACACCGTTGATGAAACAACTCCATCTACAACAACTTTTGCAGCTAAATACAATTCCCTAACGCCTGCCAACCCCCTATTCTGTTCGCCGCCATGTGCAACAGAATTTCTGAGTGTGTACGCGGAATCAAGCTGATCAACAACCATTCCATTTTCATCCATAAAAACTTTGAAATTTCTTGACCAATTTACATCAAACTTCTCAAGCAGCTGCTTTATTTGTTCGCACGAATAATTCGTTCCCTTTTTAAAATACGACTGTATGAATTTTGTAATTCTCGGGTGGGCACGCCCAGACAGTCTTTCAAGAACGATTATCTCAACAGAACGCTCCACAAAACCACATATTAATATGGCACCGAATTTTGCCATATCTGCTCGAATTTCATCGTCAACACTGTTCGCCCCCGCTCGCGAGAAAAAACTATCAAGCTTTTTGACGCGAGATTCGATAGCAAACCTCATCTTAAACTCCCGAAAATGCTTCAACCGCCAACATAAGGCGCTTTCTTACATTATCTTCCAGTGATGTGGACTGCTCACAAGCCTGCTTAAATTCATCATTAGCAATTAGAGAGTCGTAAGCAAATTCAAGTTTGCTATCATTGATGGGATCACTACGGTCTAGTCTTTTTGCCACTCCGACCATCACCGAATCGAATACAGCGGCATTTAGAGCCCGGACAAGGCGAAATGCTCTTGGGCCAATGACACGATCAATCACCTCTATCGTATTAGAAAATACGCGCCCCAACACATCCAAATCATCCTTATTTGACCTATTAATTCGCGCAGAAAAGTCATTCAAAAATTTATTCATTGGCCTGCTATACGTATCTCCAGACGCATAAAATGCCAAAAACCTAACAATCAGCTCCTCATCCTTTGCTCTGTTATTAACTGAACCAAAAACACGCCTCCAGGCAACATTACTGTTGAGTCGTTTTGCCATTAAAATAAACGGGCCGAGATTAACGCAGTTTCTTATTTCCTGTGGAGACAAGCGAATCCCACCGGTGTTAATCCGCTCAAAAACAAAATATATGCTATCAAGCACATCTTGCGGCTGATCTTGCTGAAAAATTGTTGCGTGAACAATTGAGTCATCAAGCTTCAATACATCAGCCATATCGAGCTCGGAATAGGATTTTCCATTCCAAGGCTCCCTCACTCCCGACAAGCGGAATTTTTTATCATTAAAAAGGCCATCATAATAGGCTTGAAGAGTTCTTAATCTCTGCTGCCCATCGATAACCAAGTGTTCATTAGTTTCAGATTCTTTGTATAGAAAAACTCCCGGAACAGGTAGTCCCATCAGTAGCGATTCTATAAATCTAGATGCATGCTTAAGACTCCAAACATAACGGCGCTGGAACTCCGGAACCTTAAAAGCACCGCCGCGCATCCTCTTTACGAGCGAATCAACAGTGTAATCAGCCCCATAACTGTTAATGGAAAACTTCCTAAGACCGGGATTTTCTAAAAGAGACTCGTCCTCAATGCCTTCTTCAAGTGCCAGCTCGTATTCATCTTTGGATACGTCATCATCGCGAATAGTGTCGGCGGCGTTGGCTTGAGTCACAAAGTCCTCCATAGGAAGCAAAAGCTGTTCACTGAAATGACTGTTAGTAGAGCAGCGCGCATCACATTTGGCAAGACGCTGAAAACATAATTGGGCTGGCCGGTTGTGCACACCGACCAGCCCAGCCCCGTCAAAAGGAAGGATCGTGAGAGGGTGTATCGCGTTCGGCGATACGCTCGCGCAGCCACGCATCCACCTCAGCCAACACCCATGCGACCCGACCCGGCCCGAGATTTACCCGCTTGGGAAATTTCCCCGCCGCTTCCAATCGCCCGATGTGCTGGGGCGTGTACGGGATGCCGCAAACGCTCTTCAGCTCCTTTTTCGACACGAGCCGCTTTTCGTACTGAAACATCGGATTTCTCCCTTTCGGGAGGCATCGCGATGCCTCGGTTTGAAATAGCCGCACCGGTAGGCCCGTGAAGGCTACCGCCACCACCTGGAGGATGTCGAGACGAGAAAAGAAAACATCATTGATCGCATCGGCTCGATAGAGCGGCGGCAAGGGCTTGAGAGAGCTGTTGTGCATCGCCGATACCAACATAGTCCCCACCTTGCGGCGGCGGCTCATCCCCCCGCAAAACTCGATTCAGATTGGCGGAGCGCAGATTTAGCCACCTGTCTTGTAATTCCAGCACCTTAGGGCGCAGATCAGCCGGTACGAGGGCGATCATCGGGTGAATGTTCCCCAAAACAGGAAGAATCGGCCAATTCTGATCTTCGATCAGTTCCCCACGCCGGAGCGCGGCAATCGTTTTCTCGACAACGCGCACATCCTGGAGGATCGGGCAAGAAATCTCAGCCTCTTTGTCTCTTGCCTCCTTCCACGTCCAGATGACGAGGGATAGCAAGGAAGCCAAAACACCGCTCAACACGGCCAAGGCAAAATCACGCCAAATGGACTTAGACATCCGCCCCCCAAAAAAAGCCACCACGCTTCCAGGCTAGATGACCGATTAAAGGGTGTCGAGGGCACTACATATTCACGCCTTGCGCTTTTTGCCCATGCGCCACCCCGGAAACGAAAAATATTTTTCGTTTCTGCGGCCAAAAGCCGGTTGTTACCTGGGATGTTACCTAGAAGGGGGATGCGGGATACCGCTTGAAATGGAAAGGCCCTGAAACCGGTTTGGTTTCAGGGCCTTAGATGGTGCCCAGGGGCGGAATCGAACCACCGACACTGCGATTTTCAGTCGCATGCTCTACCAACTGAGCTACCTGGGCACACCGCGAAGCGAGGTTGGTAAGTTGCCCTCGCGGCGAAGAGGAGGCGCTTATAACGGGATTTCCTGAGGCTGGCAAGAGGGGGACCGCATTTTTTTCAGGAAAAATTCAAAGCCTGTCCCAGGCCCACCGCCAGCGCCCCCGCCAAGGTCGCCAGGGCCGGGTTGTGGGTCAGCCGCTGCACGAGAACGACCACCGCCGCACCAGCCGCCAACACCCCAAAAGGAAGGGACAGCGTGTCGCCATCGGCCACGATCAGGTCGCGTGCCGACAAGACCAGCAAGGCCACGATGGCCGATGGTCCCAACGCCAACAGGAAACGGCGCGACCGCCCCTTCCCGCTCAGGGCCGCCAGACGGTCGCCGGCCAGCATGGGCAGGAAACGGATCAGATAGGTCCCTACCCCACCTGCGACAGCGGCCAGCAACAGCTCAGTCCGCATCGTCACCTCCGCCTTGCGGCCGTAGGGCCGCCACCGCAGCCCCCGCCACCATGGCGACAAGCATGGTCACATGGCCGGGCAGCCATCCCGCCAGCATCAACGCCGTTCCACCAGCGACCACCAGCGACAGGACGTGGCGACGGGTCAGCATCGGCAACAACAGAGCCAGGAACAGAGCCGGCAGCACGAAGGCCAAAGCGGCGTCCACCGCCGGCAAACGAGCCACATCCCAACGGCTGGCGAAAGCCCCCGCGGCGGTTCCGGCCAGCCATGCGCCATAGGCCGCCATCTGAACCCCGAACAGCCAGCGATCGCCATGGGCACGTGTCAGGCTGGCCGAAGCCAGCGCGAACACTTCGTCAGTCATGCCAAAGGCCAGAAGCGGGCGTGGCAGACGCGGGCCATCGGCCGGCATCCGCGACAGCAAGGCCGGACCATAGAACAGATGGCGCAGGTTCATGGCCACCACCACCCCGGCCACCGACCACGCCGAGGCTCCCACGGCCAACAACGACACCAAGGCGAACTGGCTGGCCCCGGCATAGACCACGGCCGAGACCATTTGCGCCTCAAGTGGAGAAAAACCGAGACGGACGGCCAGCAGACCGAACGACAGGGCGATGGAGAAATATCCCACCACCAGCGAGATTCCGTCCCACAAACCACGCCGGAACCCCGCCTGAGCGGTCATTGCCGGCCTTCGCCGTCGTCGCCGTCGCCCGTCTCCTCGGTTTCAACCCGATAGACCCCACCCAGCCACCGGTGCAGATCGATGTCGGCACAGCGTGCCGAACAGAACGGCTTGAACGTTTCCGCCGCCGGCTTGCCGCAGATGGGGCACGGCTTGTTGGAATTGGCCGCCGGCTTGCTCATGGCTTGTCCTCGACGCCGATGTCGGCACGGGCCCGCCCCGCCTCGGCCCGGACCGACAAGGCATAGCCCAGACGTTCCCCGGCCTCGGCCACCGCCGTCGGGCGGTTATAAAGCGCCGCCGCCACGTCGGGCGCCACCACCAGGGACAGAACCCGGCCAGGACGCCCCCGCTGTGCCGACAGAACCCGGCGCAGCGCCTCGAGCGCCATGGAATCGGCGCAGGGGCCGTGGTTGCGTTCCTGGGTCAACTCGGCCAGCGACGGTCCCTTGCGCTCGCGGGTCATCTCGACCAATCCCAGCGGCGTGACGCCGATAACGTGGGTGGCGACCGAATCGCGGGTCACCGCTTGCTTCAACGAGGCCACCAGCTTGAACAGCGCCCCCTTGCCCTTGCCGGTGGTGACGAAATCGACGACGATCTGACCGGCAATATTGCGCAGCCGCAACTGGCGAGCGATCACCGCCACCGCCTGGGTGTTGGCCTCGATCCCCGAGGCGCCGCCGGAATCCACGTCGATGGCGGTCAAGGCCGCCGTCTGCTCGATGGTGACACGCCCGCCGCAAACCAGTGGGACCACCGGGTCCAGGGCGGCGGCGATGGCGTCCTCGACATCGTGAAGGTCGAACAGCGGTCCGTCGCGGTAATGCTCGACTGGACCGTCGAACACCGCCCTGGCGGCCGGCAGCAACACCGGGTCGTCCACCAGCACCCGCCCAACGCCGGGATTGTCGGCCAGCAGCCGGAGCAACGGATCGGGGCGCCACAACACCGCCGGCGCCCGCTCGCTTTCCGCGGCGTCCCCGATCGCCGCCCACGTCGCGCGCAACGACAGCAACTCGGCCTCCAGCACGCCATCGGCGGCCGTGCTGGCATGAGTCCGCAGCACCACCCCCTCGTCCGGTTCCATCAACGGTTCCAAACGTTCCAACAGGCGTTCGCGCTTTTCGTCGGACAGCTTGCGCGACACCGCAAGGCCCGGATGGCCAGGGGTATAGGTCAGAACGCGGCCGTTCAGCGAAATGTCGGCGGTCAACGCCGCCCCCTTGCCGCCCTGGGGGTCGGCCTTGACCTGGGCCAGCACCAGCGATCCCTGGGGCACCCCCTTGGCATGCAGGAAAGCCGGCTGGTCCTGGCCGATGTCGACGAACACCGCCCCCAGCTTGGGCGCCACCTCGACCACCCGGCCCAGCACCACGGCACCGGCCATCAATTCCGGCCGGGCCAACACCAGATCGGCCAGACGGCCGTCACGCACCAGGGCGATCCGGGTTTCCCCCGGCCCCCACGACATCAAGATTTCAGTGGCCATGAAGCCCGACACCCTTGAACAGTTGCGCGGTCTCGAACAGCGCCAGGCCGACCACGTTGGAATAGGACCCACCCAGATAGCGCACCAGCGCCGCCGCCGATCCCTGGATGGCGTAGCCGCCGGCCTTGCCGTGCCATTCGCCCGAAGCCAGATAGGCGGCGATTTCGCCGTGATCCAGGCTCTTGAAGGTGACGATGGTGGTGACGGAGCGGGTGTGAAGATACCCCTCGGGCGTCAGCAACGCGATGCCGCCATGGACGCGATGGCGCCGCCCCGACAACAGCGACAGGCAGCGTTTGGCGGTTCGCTCGTCCTCGGCCTTGGGCAGGATGCGGCGGCCACAGGCGACCACCGTGTCAGCCGCCAGGACGAACTTGCCGGGATGGCGCGCCGCCACGGCGCGAGCCTTCTCCTCGGCCAAACGCATGGCGTGAGGCAACGGCAGTTCGCCTTTTTTCGGTGTTTCGTCCAGTTCGGCGGGATCGACGGCACCAGGGACAATGCCGATCTGTCGCAGCAGATCCAGACGGCGTGGAGAGGCGGAAGCCAGGATCAGTTCCGCGATCTCGACGGGTTCTCCCGTCATCACTTGAATCGAAATGTAATGCGCCCCTTGGTCAGGTCATAGGGGGTCATCTCAACGTTGACCCGGTCGCCCGCCAGCACGCGGATGCGATTCTTGCGCATCTTGCCTGAAGTGTGGGCAAGAATCTCGATCTCATTGTCGAGCTTGACGCGGAACATCGCATTGGGCAGCAGTTCGACCACCGTACCCGAGAACTCGATCACGTCCTCTTTGGCCATCTTTCCTTCCATCGGCTGAAGCTTGAGGAATCGCGCGAAAAGTGAGCGTTCGAGACCGTAAGGTCAAGCGATTTCAGGGGATTTTCCATTCCCGCGACAGAGACCTGGAACGTTGCCCGGCAATACTCCGGCGTTTTCACCTACAGCATGCTGACTATCATCGACGCCACGCCGTGCCAGGATTCCGACCTGCCAGAGGTGATGAGACATCACCCACGGCGAACAGCCAAATACACCAATGGTAGACAATATATTGACGATATGCTATTTTATGACATAAAATTTAGGAGACTTGCGATGAACAAGCGCATAGCCCTTGTTGTCGCCGGTGTGCTTGCAGTTCTGATGGCAGCGAGTCTGTGGGGCGGCAAGACGGTAGCCCGTAGCGAGGACTGCACGGCTTATCCCTCCGGCAGTTTCGAATCCCAACTATGTTACGCGAGAAATTGCGATAGGGGCGATACCTCCCAATGCGGTTTTGTTAATGCCTCGCCACGCCACCCCGCTCCGGTGATCAACGAGCGCTACAGCAAAGCCAGTTGCGAATCCGACTGTCGGCGCAGCCAGTCAGCATGCAGTAAATCGTGCTCCTTCGCCCTCGTGGAGGATCGGCCAGACTGCCGCAGGGAATGCGACAGGGAATACTCGACTTGCAAAAGGCGGTGCTGAACGACGCGGACGACGACCGGCCTGATCATTTTCGAAAACGCTGGGCCGCTGAGCTGACGGCGAGCATTTGCTTCTGTTGTCGCCCCTCAACCGGACGCCCGTGAGATCAAACCCAGGGATAACGTAGCAGAGGTTCCCCACCGGAAGCTCTTTCGCCTATTCCCGCGCCAGACTTTGGGTGGGGAAACGCTGGAGGATATGGCGCATCAACTCGTCACGCACCTGACGATAGGCGTCAAGCCGCGCCTCACGCGATCCTTCGACCAAGGTGGGGTCGAAGGTGGGCCAGAACTCGACCTCGCAGGAATTGGTGCGCGTCAGTTCGACCGCCTTGTGCTGGGCCTCGGGACTCAGGCTGACGATGACGTCGAAGCTGTCGTCCTCCAGTTCCTCGAAGGTCTTGGGCTTGTGGCGCGAGATGTCGATGCCGATTTCATCCATGACCTGGATGGCGAAGGGATCAACCAGGTCGGTCTTGACCCCCACCGAATCCACATAGACGCTTTTACCGTGGAAACGATGGAAGATGCCGGCCGCCATGGGAGAGCGGATGGCGTTGAAGGTGCAACAGAACAAGACGGCCGAAGGCAGGTCGCCGGCCATGTCAGCCCCGGATATGCAGGACACAGACCAGCGTGAACAATCGCCGGGCGGTGTCGAAATCCACGTCCACCTTGGCCCCCAGCCATTCCCTGAGCAGTTCCGAGCCCTCGTTGTGCAGACCGCGCCGCCCCATGTCGATGGCTTCGATCTGCGACGGCGTCGCCTTCTTGATGGCCGAGTAGTAGCTCTCGCACATCAGGAAGTAATCCTTGACGATGGATTGGAACGGCCGCAAAGGCAGCCCGAAATCCATCAGGTCGGTCCCCTCGGGCGTACGCACGTCGAACATCAGCCGGTTGTCGGCCAGACTGAGATGCAGATGGTAGGGGCCGACGAACTCGCCGTGAGGAGCGAAGTAGTTCTCCTCCAGCAGGTCGTAGATGGCGATGTTGCGCTCGTGCTCGACCTCGGGCCGGCGCCGCACCATGGTCTTTTCGTCCAGTTGGACGTGTGCGATGCGGCTGCGGTGCGGCACCCGACCCTAGCCCCTGGGCAGGTTGAGCCTGAGCGCCACCGACAGGCCGTGGGCGCTCAACCCCTCGGCCCCGGCCAGGGCGACCGCCGCCGGCCCGATGGCCCGCAGGGAATCCGCGTCACAGCCCAGCATGGTGGTGCGCTTCATGAAATCGTGCACGCCAAGCCCGGACGAGAACCGGGCCGAACGCGCGGTCGGCAGCACATGGTTGGGTCCGCCCACGTAATCGCCCACCGCTTCGGGGGTGTAGCGGCCGAGGAACATGGCGCCCGCGTTGCGGATCTTGGCGGCCAGGGCATCCGGGTCGGCCACCGCCAGTTCCAGGTGCTCGGGCGCCATCCGGTCCACCAGCGGCACGGCGGCCTCTAGGTCGGGAACCACGATGATGGCGCCGTGCGCCTCCCAGCTTTCGCGGGCGATGGCTGCGCGCGGCAGCACCGCCAGATGGCCTTCGACAGCCCCGGCCACCCGGTCGGCGAAAGCGGCATCGTCGGTGATCAGGATGGATTGCGCGGCGGTGTCGTGCTCGGCCTGGCTGAGCAGGTCGGCGGCGATCCAGGACGGATCGTTGGCGCCGTCCGCCACCACCAGGATTTCCGATGGCCCGGCGATCATGTCGATGCCGACGGCACCGAACACCTGACGCTTGGCGGCGGCCACATAGGCGTTGCCGGGGCCGACGATCTTGTCCACCGGGCGGATGGTCGCGGTGCCAAAGGCCAAGGCGGCCACCGCCTGGGCACCGCCCACGCGATAGATTTCGTCCACACCGGCCAGACGGGCGGCGGCCAGGACCAGCGGATTAAGCTTGTCGTCGGGGGTGGGCACCACCATGACCAGACGTTCGACCCCGGCCACCTTGGCCGGAAGCGCGTTCATCAGCACGCTGGACGGATAGGCGGCGGTTCCGCCCGGCACGTAAAGGCCGGCGGCCTCGACCGCGCTCCAGCGACAGCCCAGCCGCACGCCCGCGGCGTCGGTATAGGCATAGCTTTCCGGCAATTGGCGACGGTGGAAATCGCGGATGCGTTCTGCCGCCAGTTCCAAGGAACGGACCAGTTCCGCGTCCACCTGGGCGACGGCGGCGTCCACCTCGGCGGTGGTGATGCGCAAGGTGTCGGCCGACAATTGGACCAGACGGTCGAAGCGCTTGGTGTACTCGACCACGGCGTCGTCGCCACGCTTGCGCACGTCGGCGATGATGGCGGCGACGGCGGCGTTCACGTCGGCGTCGTTTTCCCGCTTCATGTCCAGCAATTCGAGGAAGCGGTCCTCGAAATCGCCCTGGGATGCGTCAAGCCGCAACATTGACGGCCTCCACGGCGGCACGGAACTTCTCGATCCATCCGGTCAATTCGCCCGGACGGGTTTTGAGCGCCGCGCGGTTGACGATCAGCCGGCTCGTCACCTGGGCGATCACCTCGACCTCCTTGAGGCCGTTGGCCTTCATGGTCGAACCGGTGGACACCAGATCGACGATACGCGAGCAAAGCCCCAGGCTGGGCGCCAGTTCCATGGCGCCGTTCAGCTTGACACATTCCGCCTGGACACCGCGTTCGGCGAAGAACCGCTTGGTGGTCTCGGGATACTTGGTGGCGATGCGCACATGGCTCCAGCGGCGCGGATCGTCGTTTTCCGCCATGTCCACGGGTTCCGCCACCGACAACCGGCAGGCGCCGATGCCAAGGTCGAGCGGCGCGTAGATCTCGGGATAGTCGAATTCCATCAGCACGTCGTTGCCGGCGACGCCCAAATGGGCCGCGCCAAAGGCGACGAAGGTGGCGACGTCGAACGACCGCACCCGGATGATGTCGATATGGGGATGGTTGGTGGCGAAACGCAACAGACGGGTCTTGGGATTGTCGAACTCCGCCTGCGGCTCGATGCCGGCGGCCCGCACCAAGGGCATGCATTCGTCGAGAATGCGCCCCTTGGGCAACGCGATCACCAATTTGTCTTCCATCACCACGATCTCGGAACTCCGCGAAAGGGGGGCATCTTTACCCAAAAACCCCCCGCTATACCAGCCCCGCCAGCTTGGTCGCCAGCCAATGGCCAACCTTGGCCGCGCCTTTCGGGGTATTGTGCAGATAGTCGTAGAAGTCGCCCACTTCAAATGTCACTTCACGGGCCATGTCCAGGCACACCCAGCCTTGCTCGGCGCACACCTCGCGCAGGGCGGCGTTGAACGCGCTGACCCGGATATAATGATCCACGCCGTTCAGGCCACCTTCCTCGACCATCCCCAGAACCTTGCCGTCCACGACCTTGAAGTCGCCACGGGTCTGGGTCACGAACACCGGAACCGCGTCCATGTCGTGAGACAGCCGCGCCAGTTCACGCAGCCGATCCTTGTAGGAATCGATGTCCGCCGCAGCCTTGGACGGCCAGTCGGGCTCGACCGCGATGTCCGTCCACTGCGCTGTGTCATAATCTACCCGCTGGTGGGTCAACCGGGCACGGCGGGCGACGAACATGCCCACGACCTTGGTTCCCGCCTGCCACAGGGCGCTGTGCTGGCGGAACCATTTGATACGGCTGGAATGACGAAGGGTGTCGACGGAACCACCGCCGGTGTGCACGTCGTTGAGGCCGACATAGAACAGCACGAATCGCGGCTTGAGCCCCGGCACATGGGGAAACCATTCGGTCATGGCGCGCAGGTGGCCGATGGTGCTTTGCCCGTCGATGCCAGCATTGGCCACGACCACCGCGTGCCCGCGTTCCGCCAATTCGCGTTCCATCACCGCTTGCCAGGTGGCATCGTCGGGCAGGTAAAGCTGGTTGGTGGTGCTGCCGCCGACGGTCAGGATGATGACTTGCGCCGGATCGACGCCGGGACCGCGAAAGCCCCATTGGTCACGCTGATAGGCGAAATCGCCGCCGCCCTCGTACAGGCTTCCGGCGGAGATGGTGGTCTTGAGGTTACGCACCAACCCCAACTGGTCCAAAGGTTCCGAACTGAACCATGTGCCGAACACCAGTTCGGCGACGACGGCCGCGCTCAGCAGCAGACCAAGGTTGACGGCGATAACGGTCAGAATCTTGCGCATTGCGCCTTATAGCCGCCTGGGCGGTAACGGTCAAATGAACCAAGGCGGGCGGAGGGGAAAGGGGGGAACCCCTCCGCCCGTCCCCTCGGTCAGCGCTGGACGGCGCCGGGACCGAACGCGGCGGGACCGAAGCCGCCCATGGCACAGCCACCGGGGCCGCCGAAGCCATGATGACGGCCGAACCGGCCCATCTGAAGGGCGCCCGAGGGACGGCCGAAAATCTTGTCGACCAGCGCGTGTTCGGCAATCGTGCCGTCAGCCTTGAGCAACTCGACGTCATAGGTGTCGGCGTCCTTTTCCGTCACCTTGCCGACCTTGAGGTCGCTGCGCATCTGGATCAGGCGGGCGGAAACCACAACCTTCATCTGTTCGGCGGTCAGCGGGGACGGCAACTCGGCTTTGGCCGGCGGGGCGGGGGGAACCGGCGCGTTCTGGGCGCTGGCGTCGATGGCGCCAATACCAAGACCGATCAGGGCGGCGGCGGCGATACGGGTAAGAATCTTCATGACATCCTCCGATGGGGGAAATGAGTGGGGAAGAACCGATGGCCTCATTCCACCGCCGGCGTGTAACAGGACGATTGTGAAAATGGTAACGACGGGTATCGTCTCTGTTACCCGCCGTTACCAACTTCCACGACGGAAAACCCGGCCTCGCGCTATACTGAAGCCGAGGAAAGCCAACCCCATATACTGAAGCCATGGAAAACCAACCCCACATCCTGGTGGTCGACGACGACCGCGAAATCCGCGATCTGCTGGCCCGCTTCCTGGACAAACACGGTCTGCGCGTCACCACCGCCAAGGACGGCGTCGAGATGGAGCGCGCCCTGGCCGATTGGCCCATCGACCTGGTGGTGCTGGACCTGATGATGCCGGGCGAGGACGGGCTGAGCCTGACACGCCGGCTGCGCGGCCAGGGCGTGGTGGTCCCCATCGTCATGCTGACCGCCATGGGCGAGGACACCGACCGCATCGTCGGATTGGAGATGGGGGCCGACGACTACGTTCCCAAGCCGTTCAACCCACGCGAATTGCTGGCCCGCATCAAGGCGGTGCTGCGGCGGGCCCAGCCGGGCGGCACCCCTGTCCCCTCCTCCGCTCCGATGGCGGAAGGTAGTGGGCAACGATACCGTTTCCAGGATTGGGTCCTGGACGTGGCGACCCGCGACCTTCTGGGCGCCGACGGCGTGGTGACCACCTTGTCGGCCGGCGAATTCGACCTGTTGCTGGCTTTCGTCGAACATCCGCGCCGGGTGCTGTCCCGCGACCAGTTGCTGGACTTCGCCCGTGGCCGACAGGCTATTCCCTTCGACCGCTCCATCGACATCCAGGTCAGCCGGCTGCGCCGCAAGCTGGGCGACGACGCCAAGGACCCGCAACTGATCAAGACCGTGCGCGGTGGCGGCTACCTGTTCACGCCCGAGGTGACGCGGTCATGAGGTTCAAGGTCTTGCCGGACACCCTTTTGGGCCGGACCGCGCTGGTCCTGGTGGCGGCGCTGGTCGGAGCGTTGGGAGCCGCCCTGCTCACCTTCGCCAACCAACGTTCCGAGGCGCTGGCCGCCTTGGGCGGACGCAACGCCGCTGAACGGGTGGCGTCCATGGTCAATCTTTTGGAAAGCACCGCCCCCGAGGCCCGGCGGATCACCTTGCACAACATGGACACCCCCGGCTTCCGTGCCGGCTGGGGCGTCAACCCGGTGGTGCCCGAGAACAGCGACCCGGACGGGCTGGGCGCGGCGGTGGCCCGCCATCTGGGGAAGCACCTCGAAGGCCACGAGATCCGCGTCTCGATCAAACCGCCGCCGGAACCGCCACCGTCCGAGGAAACCGGCCGGCGCTACAGCCGCGGACGGGGAATGATGGGCGGCTTCGGCTTCGTCCATGGCCCGGCCTTGCGCATCTCGGTACGGCTGGTGGACGATTCTTGGTTGAACGTGATGGTGCCGCTTGAAGGCGGCGAAACCATGTGGCAACCGCGTTTCCTGGTCCTGCTGCTCGGCGTGCTCGCCATGGTCACCGGCGCCGCCCTGTGGGCCGTCCGCCGCGCCGCCCGCCCCTTCGCCACCTTCGCCGCCGCCGCCGAGCGGCTGGGCACCGACGTCGCCGCGCCGCCGCTGCCGGAAAAAGGCCCGCGCGAGATCCGGGCCGCCGCCCACGCCTTCAACGTCATGCAGGCACGCATCCGCCGCTTCGTCGAAGACCGCACCCAAATGCTGGCGGCCATCAGCCACGACCTGCGCACGCCGATCACCCGCATGCGGCTCAGGGCCGAATTCGTCGAGGATGACGGGGAACGGGCCAAGATGCTGGCCGACCTGGAAGAGATGGAGCACATGATCGCCGCCACCTTGGCCTTCGCCCGCGACGACGCCACGCGAGAGGCGCGCCGGCCGGTGGATGTCGCCGCCCTGGTCCAGGGATTGGCAGACGATCTGGGCGCCAGTTACGACGGTCCCGAGCGTCTGGTGCTGCCGGCCGGTCCGCTGGCGCTGAAACGGCTGATGGCGAACCTTTTGGACAACGCCCGCAAATACGGCGGCAACACCCGCGCGACCTTGTCCGAAACCGGCAGCACGGTAACGGTCACCGTCGACGATGATGGCCCCGGCATCCCGGAAGCGGAATTCGAACGGGTCTTCGCCCCCTTCGTCCGGCTCGAGGCCAGCCGTAACCGCGAGACCGGCGGCACCGGGCTGGGATTGTCGGTGGCGCGGGCCGCCGCCCGCGCCCACGGTGGCGACATCACTTTGTCCAACCGGCCGGAAGGCGGTCTCAGGGTCACCCTGACCCTTCCCCGCCCACGAAACTGAACCCACGCGACAATTCGATTCTTTTCGCCGTTGGACGACGGAAGCGCACAGT
This sequence comes from Magnetospirillum aberrantis SpK, assembly GCF_011022235.1. Classification (GTDB taxonomy): domain Bacteria; phylum Pseudomonadota; class Alphaproteobacteria; order Rhodospirillales; family Magnetospirillaceae; genus Magnetospirillum; species Magnetospirillum aberrantis. Next base: position 166,075 of record NZ_JAAIYP010000007.1, read on the forward strand.
GGGAGAATGCCAACAGGTTGGGGGACGGGGCGTCCACCCGAGGGAGAACAGGTTGAGACGCAAAGCGGTACTGGTCATGATCTCGGCCCTGTCCCTGGCGGCGCTTGCACCCGCGGCGACCGCGTCGTCGGGCAGCGGCGACAAGGAAGCGCCCCCCGCCATCGCCATCCAGCAGGCTCGGCTACAGCCTCCCGCCATCGTCACCGACCGGGTGGAAGGGCTGAAGATCACCGTGACACAGGTGATGTACCCAGGCGTGCCCGACCGGGCCGCCTGCCGTTTCGTGGTGCGTTCGGTCAATTCCGGTTCCGCCACCATCTCGACCTACGCGCTGATGCGGACCCTGGACCGCGAGAAATCGGAACTGAATACCTGGATGGTGCCTACCGGCGCGCTGGCGCCAGGGCAGGCATCGGAACGGCTCTACTCGTGCAAGACCGCGCAGTACCTGGTTTTGGACCAGGAAAGCCTGGGCGGCTGGCCCGGCCGCTGCATCGTCAACGGCGAGGAACGCGCCCCCTGCCCGCTGACTTTGGCGCTGGAGGCCAATCTCAACATCGTCTCAAAGCAATAGCCGCCGCCCCAAAAACAGATCGCATTTTATGCGTCTTCGACGGGTTACTATACCAAGGCTGAAGAAAAAAACCGTTCGCCACCGTTCCGGCGAAGCATATACCTCCGATTTCTTTCTCTTCGCGTTACAGCATGGTCAAATTCGACCAACGAACTCCGGTGGCGGGAGAGAAAAATGAAGACTTACGACGACATGATTCAATTGGCGAAGTTGCTGGAAGTGGAGTTCAACTCCGGTTCCATCGACCGCGTGCGTGCCCATGAACTGGCCGAACGCCTTCTTCCCCACCACCCGGAGCTGCGTAACACCCTGACCAGCGTCCGTAACCGCATGCTGCGGCGCTGAGAGTATTTGCCGCTCCTTGTTTCCTGGGAAAACCAACGCCGGGCAAGTTCCCCCCTTGCCCGGCGTTTTCATGTTCACCCGACGCCGTTCAGCGGGCATCCTTGGCGTTGGCCTGCATATAGGACAGCAACATCCGCGCCTCGGCCTCGGTCAGTTCTGTCTGGCGTTTCATGGAATTGATGTGGCCGATCCAACGGCTGACCGTGAACTCCTCGCCGCGGCGCGCGTCGTGACACAAGGTACAGGCGTCCTGGTTGATGTGCGCTGCATAGTCCCAGAGCGGCGCCGGATCGGACAGGAAACGTCCATCCTTGACCCACGCCTCCACACGCACCTTGGTCCATTCCTCCTCGCTGTCGGGATCGACGGCCTTGTCGCCTTTCACCACCCCTTCCTGGGCGGCAACGGCCAGGGTCGCCAGCGTGTTGCGGCGTCCCAGCTGACTGAAGACCGTATCCGTCATGTCCTCGCGGAACCAGCCGTCCAACCGAACCTTGAGGACGTCGCCGTCGCGCGCCAGCACATGCAACGCGACAGCCGCCGAAAACTGTCCATCGGCGGAATCGGGATCGGATGGCGGCTGCTCCAGCCCAAAGGACAAGGGCTCGACGGAATAGACCACGTCTCCCGGCTTGATCTCGGTCGTACGGGCGGTTTCCCGCAAGGCGGCCAGGCGTTTGCGATGCTCGGCGTTGACGTCGGGCATGGCGTGGGCCACACCCTTGTGGCAGTCGATGCAGGTGCCGCCGGCGCGGGCCGCGTCGCGCATGGCGCGGGCCGCCTTCATGGATTGCTTGTGGAAATCCATGGCGTCGAAGGAATGGCAGTTGCGGCATTCCCGCGAGTCGCTGTCACGCATGCGTTGCCATTCGCGCTTGGCCAAGGCGTGGCGTTTGTCCACGAATTTCTCGCGGCTGTCGACGGACCCGATCGCCCAATGGAACAACTCGCCGCTGGCTTGGGCCTTGCGGATCAGCTTGTGGGTCCAGTCCTTGGGAACATGGCAGTCGGGACAGGTGGCGCGAACGCCGGAGGCATTCAGGTAATGGGGCGATTTCTGGTATTCGGCATAGACGTTGTCGCGCATCTCGTGACACGAAACACAGAATTCCATGCGGTTGGTGGCCTCGAGCAATGTGTTGAACCCGCCCCAACCGATCACGCCGACAACCATGCCGGTCACGGCGACCCACACCCAATTCTTCGTCCTCAACACTGGCGACCCCGTCCCACAGAAAGGATCGGGCGGCATTTCTGCCGCCCGATTGTGTCACACTTTGTTCGTACCGTTTCTCGCTGCCTTACTCGAACGGAGTCGGACGCGGGGTGGCGTCGGTCGACGGCGGCAGGATCGGCAACAGGAACGACGGCTGGTCGCCGGTCAAGGACTTCAGGAACGCGACGATCTTGGCGTTCTCTTCCTTGGTGAAGCTCTTGCCCAGCTGGATGCGGCCCATGGTGTCGACCGCCTGGGTCAGGGTCGCGGCTTCGCCATCGTGGAAGTAGGGATAGGTCATCTCGACGTTACGCAGGGTCGGAACCTTGAAGTTGAAGCGGTCGGCCTCTTCCTTGGTCACCGCCACGCGGCCTTCGGCCTTGCTGGTGGACTGGTACGGCTCGACCACACCCATCTTCTGGAACGAGTTGCCGCCGACGGCCGGGCCGTTGTGGCAGGCGGTGCAGCCCGAATCCTTGAACAGTTCGTAACCGGCGATCTCGTCCTTGGTCAGGGCCTTCTTGTCGCCCTTCAGCCACTTGTCGAAACGCGAATTCGGGGTGATCAGGGTTTCCTCGAAGGCAGCGATGGCCTTGGTGACACCTTCGATGTCGACCTTGTCGGACCCGAACACCTTCTTGTATTCCGCCACATAGGCCGGGATCGACTGAAGCACGGCGATGGCCAGGGTATGGGTCGACGCCATTTCACCGGGGTTGGCGATCGGGCCGCCGGCCTGATCCTTCAGCGTCATCGCGCGGCCGTCCCAGAACTGAGCCAGGTTGAGGCTGGAGTTCAGCACGGTCGGGGAGTTGATCGGACCCTGCTGCCAGTGGTCGCCGATCGAGGTCTTGAGGTTGTCGGTGCCGCCCATGGACAGGTTGTGGCACGAGTTGCACGAAATGAAGCCGGACTTGGACAGACGCGGATCGAAATAGAGCTTCTTGCCCAGCTCGACCATGCCGGCATTCTTTACCTTGGGCGCCTCGAGCGGCTGGATCGGCTCGTCGGAAGCCGGAGCGGCATGGGCAAGGCCCGCGGTGGCGGCCAGCACGACGGCCAGGGACAAAGTGTGGCGCAAAGACATTGCAATCCCCCTTTGGATGGTAGCGGTGCCGTCCCCTGTCATCAGGAAACGGAAAACTGAAACGCCGGTCCCGACCCACCCCCGGGTCATGCCCGACCTAGCGCCGAGGGGACCACGTCTCGAGCCACACGCTCTTCCCAAAGTGATTGCGCTGCATTGAGATACGTCAATGATTTGAGTGATTCCAACTACACATTGGAGAAATTCCAATCTGAAAAACACCCACCTCCCCTTTCGGGCTGCCCCTTTCCCACCCTCGGCCAGGGAAAGTACCTAAGCCAAAGGGCTGGACACAAAAAAGGGCGGCCAAAGCCGCCCCATCTTTGCTTGAAGGGATCGCGGGTTACGCCACCCGACGTCCCGACAGCGCCGCGAGATGCGCCGACAGCGCCGCCGCAGTCTCGGGATGGGCCAGGGCGGCATCGACGATCGCCGCCACATAGCCGGCCTTGTTGCCGCAGTCATAACGGGTGCCGGCAAAACGCAGTCCCGACAGACCGACCTGAGCGATGGTGGCGGCGATGGCGTCGGTCAACTGGATCTCGCCCCCCTGCCCCTTGTGCCGGCGTTCCAGGAAGTCGAACACCACCGGTTCCAGGATGTAGCGACCAATCACCGACAAAGTCGAGGGAGCCTCGTCCGGCTTGGGCTTTTCCACCATGCCCCGCGCACGGGCCAGCGAGCCAACCTCCTCGATCACGTCCAGAATGCCGTAGCGGTCAACCTGGGACAGCGGCACGTTTTCCACCGCCACCAAATGGCCGCGGGTTTCCCGCCACTGTTCCACCATCTGCTTCAGGCAACCGGGCTTCCCAAAGATCAGGTCGTCGGGCAACAGCACCGCGAAAGGCTCGTCGCCCACCACGGGACGCGCACACCATACCGCATGTCCCAGCCCCAACGGCGCCGGCTGGCGTACGGTGGTGACGGAGACGCCCTTGGGACAGGTGGAACGGACGATTTCCAGCAATTGCGCCTTGCCGCGCGCCTCAAGCTGACGCTCCAACTCGGGGGCGGTGTCGAAATGATCGGCCAGCAATTCCTTGCCCTTGGCGGTCACCAGAACGATCTCGGTGATGCCCGCCTCGGCCGCCTCCTCGACCGCGTATTGAATCAGCGGCTTGTCCACTACCGGAAGTAATTCCTTTGGCAATACCTTGGTCGCGGGCAACACCCGCGTTCCAAGACCGGCGACGGGAAGAACGGCTTTACGGACCATGGACGTCATGTCCTCGCATGTTGTTCGATAGGTGCAAGCATCTTCTTTCAATGTGTTGCGACCATGGTTCGATGAAGGCGAATTTGGGGCATACCTCTCCTACAAAGTGGTATGTTGCCGACCCCTCTAGATGCATGCGATAAATAGGACTGGGATCGGGTGAACGTTCGCAGGGAATGACATGACCTTAGGGTGCAACTGCGATTTAATGAATGTTCGCATCCGTTGCGAAGACCTCGGCCACACCATGTGCCGCCGGGACCTGTGCAACTGCACCGGAATAACTTCATGCATCTACACCCGTAACGTGCCGGCACGGACCGTGTTGTTCCGAAGCGGTCAGGCCAACACCGGCCTTTACCAGATGCTGTCCGGCGTGGTCGCCCTGGTCCAGGAGGACGAGGACGGCAACGCGCCGCTGGTGCACATGGTGCGCCCGCACGATTTTTTCGGCCACCGTTCGCTGGTGGCCGAGGAAAGCCACGCCACCACCGCCACCACCTTGACCGATTGCGTCATCTGGCATGTGCCGGTACGGGTGATCGCCTCTGCCTATCAGGACGATCCCCGGCTGCAAGGCATCTTGCACCGCGATCTGGCGCAAACCCTGCGCACCGCCTGGGAACATCGCAGCCGGGTCAACCGCCTGTCGCTGGGTGACAGGCTGATGTATTTCTTCCGCGAATTGGCCGCCGTGGTCGGACAGGCGGAAAAGGACGGCACGACGTCGCTGGTGCTGCCTATGTCCTATCAGGACGTCGCCCTGTTGCTGGGGCATTCGCCGGAAACGGTGTCGCGTGCGCTCAGCCAACTTGCCGCCGCCGGCCGGCTCAGTTACGACCGGCGCGGCGTCGTCAAGCTGCCCCCCCAGGAAAGCGGCGCCTGACCCTTGCGCAAGCGTGACATTGGCGACGGCCGGGCGCTATAGTCCCGGCCGCCATGCTTGATCGCGCCCGCGCCCTGCTTCGTTCCGTCTTCGGCTTCGATTCCTTCCGTCCCGGCCAGGACGCCATCATCGGCGCCATCCTGGATGGTCAGGATGTGCTGGCGATCATGCCCACCGGTGCCGGCAAGTCGCTGTGCTACCAATTGCCGGCCTTGATCGGCAACGGCCTGACCGTGGTGGTGTCACCCCTGATCGCCCTGATGCGCGATCAGGTGGCGCAGCTCACCAATTACGGCGTCAACGCCGCCGCGCTGAATTCCAGCAACGACCCGGCGGAAAGCCGCCGCATCTTCGATTCCTTGCGCGACGGTGACTTACGGCTGCTGTATCTGGCGCCGGAACGGCTGGCGCGCCCCGATACGGTGGAATTGCTGCGCAACGCCGGCGCCACCCGGCTGGCCATCGATGAAGCCCATTGCGTCAGCCAGTGGGGACACGACTTCCGTCCCGAATATCTGGCGCTGGGGGAACTGCGCCGGGAACTGGGCGGCATCCAGACGGTGGCCTTCACCGCCACCGCCGACGCGGCGACACGATCCGACATCGCCCAACGGCTGTTCGATGCCGAGCCTCGGCTGTTCATCGGCGGTTTCGACCGCCCCAACCTGTTGCTGTCCATGGCCCCCAAGAACAGCGCGCGCAAGCAATTGCTGGAATTCCTGGCTGCGCGCAAAGGGCAGTCGGGAGTGGTCTATTGCGCCTCGCGCAATGGCTGCGAGGATCTGGCGGAAACCTTCAACGCCGCCGGCCACCGCGCCCTGGTCTACCATGCCGGCCTGGACAAGGCTGTCCGCGAAGCCAACCAGGATGCCTTCCTGCGCGAGGACGGCATCACCATGGTCGCCACCATCGCCTTCGGCATGGGCATCGACAAGCCCGACGTGCGCTTCGTCGCCCATGCCGATCTGCCCAAAAGCATCGAGGCCTATTATCAGGAAATCGGCCGCGCCGGCCGCGACGGCCTTCCGGCCGAAACGCTGACCCTTTACGGCCTGGGCGACGTGCGGCTGAGGGCGTTGCAGATCGAGGAAAGCCAGGCGTCGGACGAGCAAAAACGCATCGAACGGGCCAAGCTCAACACGTTGTTGGCACTGTGCGAGGCACCGCGATGCCGGCGCCAGACGTTGCTGGCCTATTTCGGCGAACAATCGGAACCTTGCGGCAATTGCGACCTGTGCATTCACGGCGTCGAAGTCTATGACGGCACCATCGACGCCCAGAAGTTCCTGTCGGCCATCTACCGCACCGGCCAGCGTTTCGGGGCCGAGCACCTGATCAACATCCTGGTCGGCACAGAGAACGACGCCGTCCTCCATCACGGCCACCACCAGCTTCCCACCTTCGGGGTGGGCCGCGAGCGGACCCGCGACCAATGGCGCTCGATCCTGCGCCAATTGTACGCGACCGGCCTGGTGACCCAGGACCTGAGCGAATTCGGCGCCTGGCGCCTGACCGAGGACGGCGGCAACGTGCTGCGCGGCCGCGCCCGCATCGACATCCGCCGCGACGCCCTGCGGCCGAAGGGCAAGAAAGCCAAGGCCCCCGCCGCGCAATTGCCCGACGAATACGATTCCGAATTGCTGGCCGAGCTCAAGAAGCTCAGGCGCGAACTGGCCGCCGATCAGGGGATTCCAGCCTATGCGGTGTTCCCCGACCGGACATTGCTGGAACTGGCGGCCCGCCGTCCGTTGTCGCTTGACGACATGCGCGGCGTCCACGGCATCGGTGAATCAAAGCTGGCCCGTTACGGCGAAATCTTCCTTGAAGTGCTGCTGAGTTAGCACCCCTGGCCGCGCACCAGTTCCAGAACGTGGCCGAACTCGCCGCGCAAGGTATGGGTCTGTTCGGCCAGCGTCGCCGACACCTGCCCGACCTCGGCCGCCGAACGTTCGGTGGAATCCACGCTTTGCCGCACTCCGGCGATGTTCTCGGCCACCGCCGCCACCCCGTCCGAGGCGTGTTGGATGGCCCGCGCGATCTCGGCGGTGGCGCTGTTTTGCTGTTCCACCGCCGCGGCGATGGTTGTCGCCATCTCGTTCATCCGCCCAACCGTGGCATCGATCACCGAAATGGCCTCGACGGTGGTGGCGGTGCCGCCCTGGATGGCGACAACCTGGGACTGGATCTGTTCGGTCGCTTGGGCTGTCTGGTTGGCCAGAGCCTTGACCTCGCCGGCCACCACCGCGAAGCCCTTGCCGGCTTCGCCGGCCCGCGCGGCCTCGATAGTGGCGTTCAACGCCAACAGGTTGGTCTGGCTGGCGATGGCGTTGATCAACGCCACGATCTCGCCGATGCGGCCGGCGGCTTCGGTCAGGGAGGCGACGGATTGCTTGGTGTGCGCGGCCTCGCGCACCGCGTCGCGGGCGGTATCGGCCATCTTGCCTACCACCTGGGAAATCTCGCGGATGGACGCCAGCAATTGTTCGGTGGCGTCGGCGATGGCCCGCACGTTGCCGGCCGCGTCGTCAGCGGCAGAGGCCACCTGTTGCGAGCCGTCGGCAGCGCCCACCGCCAACCCGGCCAGGGCGACGGCACTGTCCTTCAACGCCTCGACGTTGGCGTCGGCCGAACCCAACAGGGAATCCACCCGATCTGCCAGTTGGCGCAACATGTCGTCGGTGCCATGCCTGGCCTGTTCGCGGGCCGCGCGCTCGGCGGCGCGCTCGGCCGAGGCGGCACGCGCCGCCAAGGCGTTCAATCGCAAGGTTTCCAATGCCCGGCCGATTTCACCGATCTCGTCTTGGCGCTCGCACCCGGTCACCGTCAGGTCAAGCTGGTCGGCGGCCATGGCGGAAATGGTCCGCGCCGTGGTCATCATGGGCGAAACCACATGGCGGTTGAACAACATGGTCACAACAAAGACCAAAACAACGATCAACGACAGACCACCCAAAGCCAGCATCAGCGAACGCCCCGCCGCCGCCAAGCTGGCGTCGCAGACCTCAAGGCCGCGCGCGATGAAAGCGTCGCGCAATTCGGCCATCGCCGAGAAATACGGCAAGGTCGCGTTGCGGAACTGGGTCGCCGACAGGGCATAGGGCTGACCTGCGCGGCTCGCGTCCTCTTGGGCGCGGATCACCGCCAGGGCGTCGCCGAAGACGCCTTTCTCGACCTTGGCCAAGGCTGCGGCCACCTGGTCGCCGTGCTCCAGGCGCTGCACCTGTCCTTTGATGCCGTCCCAAATCTGGTCGATGCCCCCGGTGAAGCGGTTGTGCCGCTCCACCTGCGCCAAGGTCATGGGCCGACCGTCGGCGATGATGGTCAGCAAGGTGGTGTTGCGCTGTCCGACCACGTTGCGCAGGTTGGCGCTGGCATGGGCCAAGGCCACGTAATCCGACACCTCGCCCGATTGTGCGGCCAAGGCCGGCAATATGGCGGTCGCCACCGCGATGACGCCGTCCCCCACCTTGAAATTGGCGGCCACCCAAGCCTTGGCCATTTTCGGCTCACGTTCGTTGGGCGCCTTGGCGATCTCTCGTAGAACCGGAGCGCGGGCTTCGACCAAGCCCTTTTGCAACGCCGCGATGCTCTGCGCCTCGCTTCCCGAAGCCAGGGACAGAGCCAGAGCGAAAGCCCCGTCGGTATTTTTGCGTCCATCGGCCAGCGTGGCCGTCGCCCCGTCGTCCAGCACTTGTCCGCCGGTCACCGCCAACGCATGGGCGCCACGTTCCAGACTGACCCGCTCGGCCAGTTGCAGCAAGGCCCCTTGCAATTCGGTCATCTGACGCCCCCGCGCCAGACGTGACCGGTCCCCCACCGCCTCGACCACCTGCGACAACGCCGCCAGCACGGCCAAGGCAGCCACCACGGCCATGCAGACGAAGAAAAAACCGCGAACGCGCATACCCTATCTCCACACAAACATTATGGAGATTATACCCCTGCGCGTAATCTTCGTATGCACAGAATTGTCAGAATATGGAAGTCACCGCCCCTTGCGCGGCGCGGGTTTCCCCCCCCGTGCCGGCCGGGTGTGCTGGGTCATGAACGGCTTTCCGCCCCCCGCTCCCCGGCTCCCTTGCGGTGCCGTTCCCGCCGGCACCAGCTGATGCTGGCCCGGCCCGATCAGGTCGGCACGGCCCAGCGCCTTGAGCGCATCACGCAGGATCGGCCAGTTGGCGGGATCGTGATAACGCAAGAACGCCTTGTGCAACCGGCGTTGACGCTCCCCACGCGCGCTGAACACCACCTCGCCGCCCTGACGACGGATGGGCACCAAGGGATTGCGGCCGGAATGGTACATGGCGGTCGCCAGCGACATGGGCGACGGCAGGAAGGTCTGCACCTGGTCGGCCTTGAAGCCGTTGCGCTTGAGCCACAGCGCCAGATTCATCATGTCGGTGTCGGTGGTTCCGGGATGGGCGGCGATGAAATAGGGGATCAGGTAATATTTCTTGCCCGCCTCGTGCGCCGCCTGTTCGAACAATTGCTTGAAGCGGTCATAGGCGCCCATGCCCGGCTTCATCATCTTGGACAGCGGCCCGTCCTCGGTGTGTTCGGGGGCGATCTTCAGGTATCCGCCGACGTGATGGGCCACCAGTTCCCGGACATAAGCCGGACTTTTGACCGCCAGATCGTAACGAACACCCGAACCGATGCTGATTCGTTTCACCCCCTTGACCGCGCGGGCCTTGCGATACAGCTGGATCAAGGGATCGTGGTTGGTTTCAAGGTTCTTGCAGATGTCTGGATAAACGCAAGACGGCCGGCGGCACACCGCTTGAATCTCGGGATCCTTGCAGTTCAGCCGCCACATGTTGGCGGTGGGGCCGCCCAGGTCGGAAATGGTGCCGGTAAACCCCTTGGTCTTGTCGCGAATCGCCGCGATCTCTTTCAGGATCGAAGCTTCCGAACGGCTTTGGATGACCCGCCCCTCGTGTTCGGTGATGGAACAGAAGGAACAGCCCCCGAAACAGCCGCGCATGATGTTGACGGAAAAACGGATCATCTCCCATGCCGGTATCTTGGCATCGCCGTAGCTGGGATGCGGAGCGCGGGCATAGGGCAGATCGAAGACGCCGTCCATCTCGGCCGTGGTCAGCGGGATCGGCGGCGGCGTCAGCCATACCTCGCGGTCGCCGTGGCGTTGCACCAGGGCGCGGGCGTTGCCGGGATTGGCTTCCTGATGCAAGACCCGCGAGGCATGGCCATACAATACCGGGTCGGCCGCCACCTGCTCATAAGACGGCAACCGCACCACCGCATGCTCGCCCCTGGCCCGCGGCGTCTCGGCCGGTTCCGGGTCGGACCAGTCGGCCACCTGCCAGTCGGCGGGTACCGCGTCGCGCATCAGCGCCACGCCACGGACGTCGAACATGGCCTTGGGATTTTCCCCGGCGGCAAGGCGATGCGCCACCTCGACCAACGCCCGTTCGGCGTTGCCGTACAACAAGATGTCGGCCTTGGCGTCGACCAGTACCGAACGGCGGACCTTGTCCGACCAGTAATCGTAATGGGCGACACGGCGCAGACTGGCCTCGATGCCGCCCAACACCACGGGAACGTCCTTGAACGCCTCACGGCAACGCTGAGCGTAGACCAGAACCGCACGGTCGGGCCGCTTGCCCCCCTCTCCACCCGGCGTGTAGGCGTCGTCCGAGCGGATCTTGCGATCCGAGGTGTAGCGGTTGACCATGGAATCCATGTTCCCCGCCGTCACCCCCCAGAACAGGTTCGGACGTCCCAAGGCCCGAAACGGTTCGGGACCGTGCCAGTCAGGCTGGGCGATGATGCCGACGCGGAACCCCTGAGCCTCGAGCAGACGGCCAATGATGGCCATGCCGAAACTGGGATGGTCCACATAGGCGTCGCCGGTGACCAGCACCACGTCGCAACTGTCCCAGCCCAGCGCGTCCATTTCGGCGCGCGAGGTGGGCAGGAACGGGACCGCGGCAAGGTCGCGGGAGCGGGGATAGGAGAACAAGGGCTTGGTAATCCGCATCATGGCCATGCATATCGGCCCGCGGCCAAGCTGGCGTCAAGGGGACGATGTCCCCTCGACGCGTATGGCTTTGGCAAGACCGGCTATTTCGCCGCCGGCTTGTTCCAGGAACAGTTCTCCCTGGTGGCGAGCGGCTTGGTGTATTCACCCTTGTCGTTCGCCAACTGGCGCCAGGACACCGAACCGTCCGGCATGCAAACCGGATCGAAGAACGAACCTTCCGGTTCGCCGCGGCTGGCACAGCCAGCAAGAAGAACGATCATGCCAATGGCGGCAACAGCCTTCATCTTGACCTCCTGATTCGAGACAGGTAGTGAAGCTTTGCGCGTCCGGGCCGCCGTGTCCATAGGCATTCATTACATCCCCATCGAAAGTCGGAGGTCATGCTCCACCTCGTCAAACTGGCCGCCGGCTGTGACGGCCTGGACATGCTGCGGGCCTTCCAGGCGGAGCGCCTGCGGTTATCTGGACAGGTGTTTCACCTGACCCGTCAGACACCCAAACGAGCCGACGAACTGTGCGACGGCGGTTCCATCTACTGGGTGGTCAAGGGGCAGGTCGCCGCCCGGCAGCGGATCTTGGCGGTGGAAACCGAAACGGACGAGGACGGGCGCTCCCGCTGTCGCCTGATCCTGGACCCTGGGATCGTCGAAGTAAGGCCCACCCCCATGCGGCCGTTCCAGGGTTGGCGCTACCTGGAGGCGAAAGACGCCCCGAAAGACCGCCGTGGCGGCGAAAGCGAGCCGCCGCCGGAAATGGCGGCGGAATTAAGGGCTCTCGGCTTGCTCTAAGTCAATTGACACAGGTCATACTTGGCCGCATGGTGCCCCCATCATGCGTGGGGGTATGAACACACGAGCTTACGACACCAGCAACGACCCGTCCTTGGGACGGTGGCGACGGGCGGTTTCGTCCTGGCTGGGTCTGTTCCTGCTGGTGTTCAACCTGACGGCGGGCGGCGCCCTGCCGGTCCAGTCCAGCACCCTCGACCTGAGCAGCGACCACATGATCGTCTGTACCGTTGGCGGTATGGCGGTCGTCGATCGCAACGGTACTCCGGTCCCCCCCGAACATGCCGGCGTCAACGGTTTCTGCGGCGCCTGCCTGCCGTTGCTCCACGGCGCCGTGATCACCCCGATCGCGACGCTTCTGCCGCAACCCTTCGTCCAGCCCCTGCCACGGGTCCACCACACCGAAGCCGAACCGGTCCTGGTGGAACGCCCGCTCCGGCTGGCCAATCCCCGCGCGCCCCCGGCCGCCTGACCGTATACAGCCAGAACCGGCCGCTTCCTTGGCGGCCATACACTGTATTCGGCCGGGCCGTCAGCCCGGTGCGGGGAGAGTATCTATGATCGACCGCTTGCAACGCGGGTCGCGGGCCACGTCCTGCGCCCTGATCGCCCTTGCCCTTGCTTTGCCGGCCAGCGCGCTGGCCCAATCCGCCGTCGAACTGCCGCCGGTGCCGGTGGACACCGCCGAGCCGGAGCCCCAGGCCACCCTGGGCACCACCGAGATTTCGGGTGACGAACTGAAGGCCAAGCAAAAGGCCAGCGGCGACACCGCCGACCTGTTGAAGGGGGTGCCCGGCGTCAGCCTGTATTCCGCCGGCGGCGCCTCCAGCCTACCGGTCATCCACGGTCTGGCCGACGACCGCCTGAACGTGCGGGTCAACGACATGCCGATCACCTCGTCGTGTCCCAACCACATGAATCCGGCCTTGTCCTACATCTCGCCGACCCAGGTCGGAACCATCGAGGTGCTGCCGGGCGTCACCCCGGTCAGCTATGGCGGCGACAGCATCGGCGGCACCATCAAGGTGGAAACCCCCGATCCCAAATTCGCCGCGCCGGGCGAGGATTTGCTGACCACCGGCCAAATGTTCCTGAACTACAGCAGCAACGCCCACGCCTTCACCACCGGCGGCGACATCACCGCCGCGACCGAGAACGTCAGCGCCAAATATTCCGGGTCCTGGACACGAGCCGGCGACTACCATCGCGGCGGCGACGGCGCCCCCCAGCAAACCAGCCGCTACGGCATCCAGGACCATGCCGTCACCGTGGCCGCACGCAAGGACGGCGACCTGTTGGAAGCACAGGTCGGCTACCAGTTCCAGCCCTATCAGGGCTATCCCAACCAGCGCATGGACCTGACCGACAACGAAAGCATGTTCGGCAACCTACGCTACAAGGGCCAGTTTGGCTGGGGCCGGTTGGACGCCAGCGCCTATCTGCGCCACGTCGAGCACGAGATGAACTTCATCGGCGCGGTCAAAAGCTCCAGCACCATGCCCATGAACACCGAATCCGACGAATTCGGCTACAACCTCAAGGGCGACATTCCGCTGAACCAGAAGGACACCTTGCGCGTCGGCAACGAGTTCCAGCGCTATACCCTGGACGATTGGTGGCCGCCGACCAGCAACACCGCCAACGGCGGCATGAGCCCCGAGGATTTCTGGAACATCAACGACGGCGAACGCAACCGTATCGGCACCTTCGCCGAATGGGAACGCAAGTGGACGCCGCAATGGACCTCGCTGCTGGGCATCCGCAACGACACCGTGTGGATGGACACCAGCACCGCCAAGGGCTATTCCAACAACAACAACGCGGGCATCTCCTATCTCTCGGACGCCGCCGCGTTCAATGCCCAAAACCACGCCAAGACCGACGTCAACTTCGACCTGACCGCGCTGCTCAAGTACGAACACGACAAGAGCGCCGCCTACGAAGTGGGCTATGCCCGCAAGACCCGCTCGCCCAACCTGTACGAGCGTTATGCGTGGTCCACCGGCTCGATGGCCTCGACCATGACCACTTGGTTCGGCGACGGCAACGGCTATGTGGGCGACATCAACCTGAGTCCCGAAGTGGCCCATACGCTGAGCGTCAGCGGCGACTGGCACGACCCGGCCAAGAAGGTCTGGGGCATCAAGGTCAGCCCCTATTACACCTATGTCCAGGACTACATCGACGCCGACAAGATGTGGGACTACACCGTTCCCAACGCCAACTGGAGCGGGTATAGCCTGTACAAGTTCGCCAACCACGACGCCGAGATGTTCGGCATCGACATCTCGGGCAACCGCGAGCTGTGGGACGACCTGGATTGGGGCCGCTACGTCTTCACCGGCAGCCTGTCGTGGGTGCGTGGTCGCAATCTGGACACCGGCGACAATCTTTACAACATCATGCCGCTCAACGCCCGGCTGGGCGTGGACCACAAGCTGGGCGGCTGGTCCAACGGCATCGAGGTGGAAGCGGTCGCCAGCAAGGATTTCGTGTCCAGCAACCGGCATGAGAACACCACCCCGGCCTATGCCCTGTTGAACCTGCGCACCGCCTACGAATGGGACAACCTGATCCTTTCGGCCGGCATCGACAACGTGTTCGACAAGCGCTACCACCTGCCGCTGGGTGGTGCCGATCTGGCCTACCGCAGCCCCAAGCCCCAAGGCAGCAACGTCTACGGCATGGGCCGTTCGTTCCTGGCCGGGATGACCCTCAAGTTCTGATGTTCCATGGCCCCGGCGCATCCGCGCCGGGGCTATCCTTCGCCCAAGGAGTACTGTTCGCCGTGATCGCCGACCGGCCGGACGATGTCACCATTCAACGACGCACCCCGGGATGGGCGTTGTCGGTGATGGTGCACGGCATGGCCGCCGCCGTCTGGATCATGGCCCCACCGTTGAACGCCGACCTGGCCGGCCCCGATTCCTTACAGGTGGAGATCCTGTTCGAACAGCCACCGCCGCCCGAACCGGAGCCCCCCCAGCCCGAACCGCCGAAACCGGAACCACCCAAACCCGAGCCCCCCAGGCCCGAGCCGCCAAAACCGGCGCCGAAACCCCGGCCGGCCGCGAAACCGTCCACCCCGGTCGTTTCCGAAACCCCGGTGTCTGAGCCGGCGCAGCCGGTGATGTCGGAGCAGCCCCCGCCCACCACCGCGCCGACGACAGCCAGCGCCGCCCCCGTGGCGGTGGCGACGCCGGTGGCTCGCAATGCCGGACGCGACGACTATCTGCGGATGGTCTGGAGCCGCATCATGCGGTTCCGCCCGGACAGGGTCCCCTTTGCCGGCACCACCCGGTTGTCCTTCATCCTGGGGAGCGACGGTTCCCTGTTGTCGGTGGAGATCGCCGAAAGCTCGGGCAGCGGCCTGTTGGACAGTGCCGCCCTTGAGGCGGTGCGGCGCGCCGCCCCGTTTCCGCCCCCCCCGACGACCTTCGGCAACGACTTGGCCTTCACCATTCCGTTCCAGTTCCGCCCCAGACGCTGATCAGTAGCGCAGTTCCACCACCGTCTTCGTCGGCGCGCCCTCGCTCACGTCAAAGGCGCTGGGCTCGAATTTCGGCGGCCCCGACACCTCGGGATTGTTGGACAGGCCATAGCCTTCGGTCGGGATCATGCCGAGAAAGCGGTCCATTTCGCCGTTGCCGTTCTCGTCATGGTAGACCACCACCGCGTAGCGGCCCGCGGCGAGACCGGAAAAGGTGAACACCTGTTGCCCGACATGGGCGGGCTGGCTTTGACGCGCCAACGCCTTGTCCTCCTTGCGGAAGGTCGCCGGGTCCACGTAAAGGGCCACCTTCACCGCTCCCTTGTCGTGTTTGACGCCGTCCACCACCACCTGAACCTCGGCGGCGGAGGCCGCCGTATTCCAGACGACGGCGGCCAGCAACAGACCAACACCCGACCTGACATTCATCCTCTGTCTCCCGTGGTTTCACGCAGCCCCCAGGCCACATGAGTTATCACTATTCCAAACAACACCGTAACACATTGCCAATGATGCATTTATTAAGGAAAGGAAATCCATGCGAATTGTCATGGAGGCAATTCGTGACCATCGCCATGGTGGTCCAGCCCCTTTCCGCACCGAGGTCGCCGGCATGTCCGCCTCTTTTCCCGTTTCCCAGCCCCCCGATTTCCAGGCTCTTTGTGAGGCGCTGGACGACGAATACCGGGCCCGCGCCACCTATCGCGCCGTCATTGGCCGCTTCGGCCCGGTACTGCCATTCGCCAACATCGTTCACGCCGAACAACGCCACATCGACACCTTGCTGGGGCTGTTCTCCGCCCGTGGTTGGGAAGCCCCGGCAGACCGCTGGAACGCCAACGTCGAACCTCCCGAAACCGTCGCCCAGGCCTGTCGCGCCGGAGCCGAGGCCGAACGGGACAACGTCGCCCTTTACGACCGCATCACCGCCCAGGCGTCCGACCCGGAGATTCTTGCGGCGTTCACCAGTTTGCGTGCGGCTTCGCAGGAACGGCACCTGCCTGCCTTCCTGCGCCATATCGAAGGCCGAGGCTGTGGTCAAAGACATGCCGTTCCCTGAAACGACGGCTGCAACCATTTCAATATAGGTATAAATCACAATATTAGTGATTGCGAATTATCAACGCGCATTTTTGAAATGGTCCGTAATTGCTGGATTTTGCGCACCCGTTTTCACGAACTGGCGCGCGAAAGCTGTTGCAACAATCAAAAAGCGCGCCAACGGCGCCTCGGGACGTCCACCGTCATGAGAAAGATACTCCACGCCCTGGGCATGGTCGCCCTGCTGTGCTTGCCCGGCGGTGCCGCCTGGGCCAGCAGCACCGCCGACCACAGCAAGTTCGAATCCCTCAAGGGACCGTTCGCCTCGGGCCCCGAGGTGACCAAGGCCTGTCTGGCCTGTCACACCGAGGCCAGCCATCAGGTGATGAAGTCGGTCCACTGGACCTGGGACATCACCAATCCCCAAACCGGCAAGCGTCTGGGCAAGGCGCGCACCGCCAACAGCTTCTGCGGCTCGCCGGTGTCGAACGAGCCGCGCTGCACCTCGTGCCATGCCGGCTACGGCTGGACCGACGTGCGCCAGCCGGCTCCCACCGACCCTAATGCCGTCGATTGTCTGGTCTGCCACGACCGTTCGGGACAATATTCCAAGGTCGCCACCGACGCCGGCCACCCGCTTTACGAACCGCGCATGATCGGTGGCAAGCTCAAGCAGCCGCCGGACCTGATCAAGGCGGCGCAAAGCGTCGGCGACCCCGGCCGCGACAATTGCGGCGCCTGCCATTTCAACGGCGGCGGCGGCGACGCGGTCAAGCACGGCGACCTGGATTCGTCGCTGAAGAAACCGTCGCGCGAGTTGGACGTGCACATGTCGGCCGATGGCGCCAACATGACCTGCGCCACCTGCCACACCTTCAACGACCACATCCCATCCGGGTCGCGTTACATGACCCAGGCCAAGGACCCGCACGGCCTTGACCTGCCCAAGGACGACCACAACCGCGCCACCTGCGAATCGTGCCACGGCGACACGCCGCACCAACAGGCCAAGCTGAACGACCACACCGACAAAGTGGCCTGCCAGACCTGCCACATCCCGGAATTCGCCCGTGGCGGCATCGCCACCAAGACGTGGTGGGACTGGTCGACCGCCGGGCGCAAGGACGCCGACGGCAAGCCCATCTTCATCAAGGACGAGCACGGACATCTCAGCTATTCCGCCGAAAAGGGCGACTTCCGCTATGGCGAGAACGTGCGGCCGACCTATCGCTGGTACAACGGCATCATCGATCCCATCAACATGGGCGAAAATATCGACGATTCCGGCATCCTGGTGCTGAACACGCTGCATGGCGGCCCCGACGATCCCAAGGCTCGCATCTGGCCGTTCAAGGAAATGCGCGGCAAGCAGCCTTATGACCCGGAACTGAAGACGCTGTTGATCAACCACGTCTTCGGCCAGGACGACAGCGCCTTCTGGACCCATTTCGACATCCAGAAGGCCATCAAGTTCGGCATGGAATATGCCGGCATGCCGTGGAGCGGCAAGATCGACTTCATCGAGACGCGCATGTACTGGCCCATCACTCACATGGTGGCGCCCAAGGAACAGGCGGTGAAGTGCGGCGAATGCCATACCGGTTCCGCCGACGGCCGGCTGGCCGACCTGCCCGGCTTCTACATGCCCGGCCGGGATGGTTCCAAGCTTCTCGACATTCTCGGTTTCCTGGCTCTGGGCGGCGCCATCGCCGGCGTCATCGTCCACGGCCTGCTGCGCATCGTGTTGAAGGGGAAATCCCGCCATGAATAAACGCGAAGTCATGATCTACACGCGCTACGAGCGCTTCTGGCACTGGTCCCAGGCCATCCTGATCTTCACCTTGTTCTTCACCGGGCTTCGGGTACACGGCAGCCACGAGTTGATTCCGTTCGGTCTGGCGGTGAACATCCACACCTGGGCGGCCATCGCCCTCATGGTGCTGTGGGTGTTCACCACGTTCTGGAACTTCACCACCGGCCAGTGGCGGCAATACCTGTTCAAGAAGGGGATCATGAAGGTGATCCGCTTCTACGCCTACGGCATCCTGGTGGGCGAGCCGCACCCCTATAAGAAGTCGTTGCAGCGCAAGCAGAACGCCCTGCAATCCCTGGCCTACATGACCTTCATGACGCTGATCGGCCCGGCGTTGTGGCTTACCGGCATCCTTTACCTGCTCTACAACCTGTGGAGCCATTTCTCGTGGTCGGGCGAGGCCCTGTGGGTGGTGGCACTGCTGCACACCGCCGCCGCCTTCGCCATGGGGACCTTCGTGGTCATCCACGTCTACATGACGACCACGGGCAAGACCCCCTTGCACTACGTCAAGACCATGATCACCGGCTACGACGCCGTCGAACTGTCCGAGGTCGAGGAAGCCTATCTCAAGGAAACCAAGGCGGCGGATATCCGCTAGGAACGGCCCGGAATGCTGAATGTCTTTTCCGAGAACGTTCCCTTCGTCTTTCGCCCGGCGCCATTGACGCCGGGCGAAGTTTCCCTGTTGCTGGCCGCCCGCCCCCGGCCGGTCGCGCGTCATCAGTTGACCCGCGACCAGTTGCGCGTCGCCGAGGAGCTTGTGCGACTCGGCTATCTCAGCAAGACTGCCGAGGAACGAAAGCGGCGGGACCGGATGTTCCGGCTGACCCGCCGGGGTCTCGACTGGCTGTACGACAACGGCCTGTTCGACGGCCCGCGATTTGTGGAGCAACCGCACGATCCATGAGTCTGGGTGTGGCGATGACGGGTCTGGCCGGCGGCGTGGCACTTGTCGCCGGGCTGCGCTGGGTGGTGTGGCGGGGGTTTCGCGCCCCGCGTATGGCCGTTGACGCCACCCCGGCCACCCATGGACTGGCCTTCGACGACGTTTCCTTTGCCACCGCCAACGGCAAGACCTTGTCCGGCTGGATGGTGCCGGCGGCTCCCGGCGCCCCCTTGGTGGTGATGATGCATGGCTGGGGCGCCAACGCCGCCACCTTGCTGCCGCTGGCCGCCCAACTGCACAGCCACGGCTTTTCCCTTCTGCTGCTCGACGCCCGCAGCCACGGCCGCAGCGAGGAGGACACCTTTTCCTCGATGCCCCGATTCGCCGAGGACATCGAGGCGGCCTTGTCCTGGCTGGGTCCCCGGCGGGAAAAAATCGTGCTGCTGGGGCATTCCGTGGGCGGCGCCGCCGCGATCCTGGCGGCATCACGCCAAAACGGCGTGGCGGCGGTGGTCAGCCTGTCGGCCTTCGACCATCCCGAGCGGGTGATGCGTACCTATCTGGACCGCGCCCACATCCCCTTCCGTCCCTTCGGCTGGCTGGTGTGCCGCTATGTCGAACGCATCATCGGCCACCGTTTCGACGCCATCGCCCCCGTCGCCACCATCGGCCACGTGCGCTGCCCGGTACTGATCGGACACGGCACCGACGATTCCATGGTGTCGCCCGACGCCGCCCAGGCCATCGCCGCCAGATCCGAAGGCCGGGCCGAACTGGTGCTGCTGGACGGAATCGGCCACGAAGGCCCCGAGGACTACACCGCCCTGGGACAGCTTCTGGCGGACTTCCTGCGCCGCGTCTTATCGGTATAAGTCCCCTTCGCCGTCATGGTCTTGCTCAAGGGTCGGCGGGGGGCTAACCTGCGGGAATGTTTCGCCTCCGGCGCCCGACACAGGAGCATCCCATGGACCTGAGTACCCGTTATCTCGGCCTGTCCCTCAAGTCGCCGCTGGTGATGTCGGCCTGTCCCCTGGGCCTTGACCTCGACGCCATCCGCAAGGCCGAGGAATGCGGGGCCGGCGCCGTCGTCCTGCCGTCCATCTTCCAAGAGGACATCGAGAACGAGATCGAGGAGATCGAGCATCTCGCCACCTTGGGCGATTCCGAGGCGCTGTCCTATTTCCCCACCCGACTTTCCGACAATCTGGGTCCCCAGAACTATCTGAACCTGATCCGCAAGGCGCGCGCCGCCGTGGACATGCCGGTGATCGCCAGCTTGAACGGCACGTCACGTTCGGGCTGGATCGACTATGCCCAACAGATGGAGGAAGCCGGCGCCAGCGCCATCGAGCTCAACGTCTTCTTCCTGCCCACCGACCTGGAATTGACCGGTATCGAGGTGGAAAACCGCCATGTCGATATCCTGAAGGCGGTCAAGCAGGCGGTATCGATCCCGGTTTCCATCAAACTCAGCCCCTATTTCAGTTCGCCCGGCGCCATGGTCCGCACGCTGGACGAAACCGGCGCCGACGGCTTCGTGCTGTTCAACCGCTTCTACCAGCCCGACATCGACCTTGAGGAACTGACCCTGCAACGCGACCTCAGGCTCAGCCATCGCGGCGAGATCCGTCTGCCGCTGCTGTGGATCGCCGCGCTTTCGGGCAAGGTCAAGGGCTCGCTGGCCGCCACCTCGGGCGTGCAAAGCGCCGCCGAAGTGGTGAAATACCTGTTCGCCGGCGCCGACGTGGTGATGACCGCCTCGGCGCTGATCCGCCACGGGGTGGGCCACCTCAAGGTGTTGCACGACGGCTTGGTCGCCGACCTCACCCAGCGCGAAGCCAGTTCGGTGGCCGACATCCGTGGCCGCCTGAGCCGCGACAAGGTGGCCGACCAGACCGCCTTCGACCGCGTGAATTACATCCGCATCCTGCGCGGCGGCCGTTACATCGCCTGAAGCACGAGGGAAACATGAGCGAAGACCTGATCAGCGCCGGCAACATCGCCAAGGAACTGGGCGTGTCGGACGCCAAGGTAAAGAAGGCCATCAAGGAATTGGCCATCGAACCCGCGGCCAAGCGTGGCGTGTGCAGCTTCTACAGCCGCGACGCGGTGAGCAGGATCAAGGCCGCCCTGAGATGACGCACGGGGAGCGGAGCCCAAAGAAACCCTTGGGTTCCGCCCTCGTCACCTTGACATTCATCAAGGGCGCCGCCACAGTCCCGTCATCATGAGTGGGGCCATTCACCGCCAGCGTCACACCACCAGCACGGGGCCGTCCCTGGGACACGCCCGGCGGATGGTCGTGTCCTGGCTGGGCCTGATCCTGCTGGCCCTCAACATCCTGGGAGCCGGCGCCCTGCCCGCCCAGGCCGAGGGGGGCACTCCGCTTTTCGCCCAGGAACTGCTGGGTGACCGCATCATGATCTGTACCGCCGCCGGCATGGTGGCGATGGATCGCGACGGCAACATCATCGACACCCAAGGCCCCTCTTCGGGCTATACCGGGTTCTGTGTCTACTGCCTGCCGCTGATGCATGGCGACGCCGCCGCCCCGGTACCGGCCGTGGCCGTCCAGCCCCCTGCCGTACCGGCACAAGAACCGGTGCCGGTTCCAACGGCGCCGCAAACCGTCGCTTCGGCGTCGCTTCGCGGCGCCGCCACCCCCCAGGCCCCCCCAGCCATCTGACACGGAACGCATTGCGCCGCCGGCCTTGCCGCCGCTGCCACTTTCCTCCGTCCCGAGGTTGGAATGCCCCTGTCCGATTCCCCGCCGCCCACGGACCACCGTGGCGGAGATTGGTCCTACGACCAACTTTACTCCCATAGTCGCGTCACCCTGCGCCCGGCCCTGGCCGGCCGTCTGGGCAGTGCGCACGAAGCCGACGACGTGCTGCATGACGCCTTCGTGCGGTTGCTGCAAAATTATGCTCGCGACGACTTGCGCAACCCACTCGCCATGCTGGCGCGCATCGCGCTCAACATCGTGCGCGACAAGGCACGACGCAACACCGTTCGCCGCGAGGCACTGTCGCGCGAGATCGAGCCACCCTGCTGCGTGGCACCGCCGCCCGACCCCGAGGCCGGATTGATCGAGCGCCAACACCTGGCCAGCCTGCGCGACGCCATCGATTCCCTGCCCCCACGCTGCCGCGAGGTATTCTTGTTGCATCGGATCGAGGGGCTCCCCCAAGGCGAGGTCGCCAGCCTGCTCGGCATCTCGCGCAGCGGCGTCGAGAAGCAATTGCTGCGTGCCAACCTTAAGCTGCGCAGCACGTTGTCTCATCCATCCCCTCGTGCCATTGACAGCCCCCAGGATAACAAGGCTTGATGGCAGCATGTCCGCCGATCCTGACCACATGATAACCTGGGCGAGCGCGGAGCTGCGGCGGCATTACGCCCCCGAGATCGCCGCCCTGAAACAGCGTGCCGCACGCAACCGTTTGCGTCGTCGCGTCCTGGCCGGAGCGTTGGCCGCGATCATGCTGGCAATGGGCACGACTTTGTCCATGGGCTGGCGAACGGTGGCGGCGCCAGCCACCGCACCGTTGACCCTGACCCTGGCGGACGACATCCGCCTGGACCTGGATGCCGGAGCCTCGGTGGAATTGCCGTTGCTGCCGTGGCGCCATCGGGCACGGGTCGTGGACGGCGAAGTGGTCTTCGACATCCGCCACGATGACAACCGTCCGTTCGAAGTGGTGGTCGGCGACACTCGCCTGACCGACCTGGGCACCCGCTTTCTTGTCAGCCGTACCGGCGACACCCTGTCTTTGGCGGTCTATGACGGCAAGGTCATGGTGAATACCGCCCAGGGTTTGGCAGCCATGGTGACGCCCGGCCATGCGGTAAACGTCACTCGCGACACCATCACGCCACATCCGTTGACCGACGAAGCCCTGGCCATCGGATGGCGCGATGGCCTGCTGATCTTCCGGGACACTCCACTGTCCGATGTCGTGGTACGGCTGTCACGCTATCGCGCCCAGCCAGTGCAGGTTGGTGCCCCCGTCCTGAACAGGCTCAAGGTCAACGGTGTGTTCCACATCGCCGACGCCGACTCCAGCCTTGCCATCTTGCAACAGGCTCTGCCGGTGCGCGTACAGCAAGAAACGAATCGTATCCTTCTGTTCCCCGCCACCGGCCGGACCACCCCACCCAGCCGCCGCTGACTTTTTTCCGCCGCCCAGGTGAGGATTCCCGAAGGCCGTCCGTCTATAGCCGTCAGTTCAGTCGAACGGACCGCGTCATGGATTGCCGAAAAGGATCGGACATGCTGGGGGATTACTGGAAAAGCCGCCCGTCACTGGCGGCAATGGTGGCGATGGCGATGACGGTCATAGCGGTGCCGGAAGCTTGGGCCGCTGAAACCCGCGTCATGCTGGACCTGCCGGCACAGTCCTTGGCCTCGGCTCTGGAATCCCTGGCCACCGCCACCCACACCCAGTTTTTGTATTCCGCCGAATTGGTGCGAGGCCGGAACGCCCCGGCGGTGAAAGGCCCCCTGACCCCGTCCGAAGCCCTGTACGTCCTGCTGTCGGACAGCGGTCTGGAAGCCCGTGCCACCGGTGAAGATTCCTTTACCCTGGTCAACGCCTCCGCCTCTGCGACACAATTGGCCCCGGTCGTGGTCACCGCCCAGCCGGAGGACCTGAATTACAAGGCCAGCACCGCCACGATCGGCGGCAAAAGTCCGGTTCCATTGCGCGAGATCGCCAATTCGGTGTCGGTCATCACCCGAGAGCGCATGGACGACCAGAACCTGACCGACGTGGACCATGCCCTGACCTGGGCCACCGGCGTCGAGACCCGCCCCAACGACGGCGCGCAAAGCCAATATTATTCGCGCGGCTTCGCCCTGTCGGTGATGAACGACGGCATGCCGTCCTATGACAGCGCCTCCGGCTATCAGCAATTCGATCTGGCCATGTATGAACGCATCGAGGTCCTGCGCGGCCCGACGGGCCTGATGCAGGGCAGCAGCGAACCGGCCGGGTCGATCAATCTGGTGCGTAAGCGGCCGACCGACACGGTACAGGCGTCCATGACCGCCTCGGCCGGAAGCTGGAACAACTACCGCACCACCGCCGACGTCAGCACGCCGCTGACCGACGACAAGACGCTGAAGGGCCGCTTCGTCGCCACCTTCACCGACCGCGACTATTTCTACGACAACGCCCACAGCCAGAAATGGTTCGGCTACGGCATCCTGGAATACGCCCCCAATCCCGACTGGAAATTCGACTATTCCGTCGCCTACCAGAACGACGACAACCAACCGCTGGGCGGGCTTCCCACCTATTCCGACGGACAGCCCATCGATTTCAGCCGCTCAGCCAACACCAACACGCCGTGGACGTGGTCGGAATGGGTGACGCACGAGGAAAAGCTGGAAGCCGAGCGCCGTTTCAGCAACGGCTGGACCGCCAAGGTTGGGGGCAGTTGGCGCGAACAGACCTTCGCCTGGAAGGATGGTTATGCCGCAGGGGTGAACCGCGCCACCAACACCGCCAACTACACCCTGCGCGACCGCGACTACGTCTATTACCGCAAGGCCGCCGACGCCTCGATCGAAGGACCGTTCAAACTGTTCGGGCGCGAGCATTCGCTGCTGCTCGGCACCAACATCGACATCTTCAATTACCAAGGCGATTGGGGCAACAACCTGACCGTCAACAATGTCAACATCTTCAACACCGGCGGCATTGCCGAACCCACGCTGGCCCACACCGAGGGCACCGAAACCCGCACCACCCAATACGGCCAATACGGCCAGTTGCGGTTCCGCGCCCTCGACCCGCTGTTGTTGATCGTCGGCGGCCGCAACACCAGCTTCGATTCCAAGAACCACTCCATGACCGGCTCGAACTGGGGTACCTGGAAACAGGGCGCCAAGGCCATGAACGAGTTCGTCCCCTATGCGGGCGCCGTTCTCGACGTCACCAAGGAAACCTCGGTCTACGGCAGTTATTCGGAAATCTTCGTGCCGCAAACCAATATGACCGTATCCGGCAGCGTGCTGCCACCGCGCAAGGGCTGGCAGACCGAGGTGGGCGTCAAGAACGACTTCCTGGACGGCAAGCTGTCGGCCACCCTGGCCGCCTTCCTGGTGCGCGACGTCAACCGCGCCATCACCGACCCCAGCAACAGCAATTATTCCATCGCCGCCGGCGAGGTCGAGAGCAAGGGCTGGGAAGCCGAGGTCACCGGCAGCCCCGTGGACGGCCTCAAGCTGACGGCGGGCTATACCTACCTGACCACCCAATACGGCAATTCCGGCAACAGCACCGGCAACACTTTCCAGACCTGGATGCCGCGCCACAGCTTCAAGACCTGGGGCGTCTACAGCTTCGGCGAGGGCAGCGGGCTGGGCGGTTTCAGCGTCGGCGCGGGCGTCATCGCCAAAAGCCAGACCTACAGCAGCAACACCCAGCTTCACCAGAACGCCTATGCGGTGGTGGACGCCCAGATCGGCTATCAGTTGAACGATAATCTGGCGGTGACGCTGACCGGCACCAATCTGTTCGACAACGAATATTGGGCCAAGATGCTGACCAGCACCAACAACCTGTACGGCGAGCCGCGCAGCTTCGTCCTGGCGATCAAGGCCTCCATGTAATACCAAGGCTCGCTGATTGGAACTCACGTAGGGGATTCCCCTTTGCCCGTGAATGTGATTCACCATGGAAAACGCAGCGAGGTTTCGCCACCCTCGGCATGCTCATCGAGGGTGTGCCCACCTAATCGCGGGCTTTCAACCGGTAGCCGACACCCGGTTCGGTGACCAGCAGGGTGGGTTGCGCCGGGTCGTCCTCCAGCTTCTGGCGGAGTTGGTTGACGTAGACTCTGAGATAGGCGGTGTCGTCGGTGTGGGCCGGCCCCCACACCGCCTTGAGGATCTCTTTATGAGTCAGCACATGGTCGGGGGAACGGGCGAAGAATTCCAGCAATTCCCATTCCTTCTTGGACAGATGGAGTTCCACGCCGTCGCGCGTCACCACCCGGCGGGTGAGGTCGATTTGCACGCCTCCTGTCTTCACCACCTCGTCGCCCCCTTTGGCGGCGTGGGGCCGCAGCACGGCGCGGACACGGGCCATCAGTTCTGCGACGCCGAAGGGCTTGACCACGTAGTCGTTGGCGCCGCGGTCCAGCGCCTCGACCTTATCCAGCTCCTGGGCGCGCACCGACAGGATGATGATCGGCACCTCGGATTGCTCGCGTACGGCGCTGATCACCTCCTGACCGTCGAGGTCGGGCAGACCGAGGTCGAGGATCAGCAGGTCCGGGGACTGGGTTCGGGCGGCCTCGATACCTTGTGTCGCATTCTCAGCCTCGACAACCTCATAGCCGTTGGCGGTGAGCGAAATACGCATGAACTTGCGGATCTGCGGTTCGTCATCGATGACCAGAATGCGCGGCATCATTCGTATCCCTTGATGTCGGCGAGATCGGGCGGCAGCGGCAAATGAATAATGATACAGGTGCCGGCTCCATGCAGGCCGGGTTCGGCATGGATGCTGCCGCCATGGGCCTCGATGATGCCCCGGCAGATGGCCAACCCTAGCCCGGTGCCGGCGGTCTGGCTGTCCCCCAGATTAACCCGGTAGAACATGTCGAACACTTTCTCGCGGTCCTCGGGCGGGATACCCGGCCCCAGGTCGGAGACCTCAATAGCGACGTGCTTGGGCGTCTTGATGGCCCATACCTTAACCGGCGTGCCGGGTGGGGCATACTTGCAGGCGTTGTCAAGCAAGTTGAAGAATACCTGCTCCATCAGGACGGCATCCAGGCACAGCAAGGGCATATCCGGCGCGATCTCGATACGGATGCCATGTCGGCGGGCCAGTCGTTCCGTCCGCTTGACTGCGGAAGAGACCACATCGTTAAGATCAACCCAGTCAACTCGGGGCTTCAAAGCCCCCGATCCCAACTTGGTCATGTCCAGCAAGTTCTGGACGAAACGATTTAGCCGTTCGGCCTCGTCCTGGATGGTCTGGATCAGATCCTGTCGCCCTTCGGCCTCCAGCTTCTCGTCATAAGTGCCGAGCGTGGTGGCTGCGCCCATGATCGACACCAGCGGTGTCCTCAGGTCGTGGGACAACGACGACAGCAGGGCTGCGCGCAGCCGTTCACGCTCGGTGGCGACGCGGGCGGTTTCGATGTCGGCCACCAGGGTTGTGCGTTCGACGGCGACCGCCGCCTGGTCGGCCAGCGTCTCCAGCAGACGCAGTTGCGCCGGTGACGGCATGTCGGCGTCCTCGGTCATCTGCACGCCCATCACCCCCACCGGACCGCGCCCGGTCTTCAATGGCAAGAACAGCCAGTCGGCGGTGGGCAACGTTGTCGAGCCGCGTCCAGCTAGCTTGCCGTGCGTCCAAGCCCAGTCGGCGGCTCCCGCCGACTTGTCGTCGATCTCGTCTTCCGGCGGATAACCAGCTGCTATGGCCAATCCCCGTTCACCCGGCATCAATACCAACGATCGACCATGGATGGTTGTGGCGACATGATGGACAACCGCCCATAGCACGTCGTCGAGGGTGGCGGCGGCGGTGATTTTGCGGCCGAATTCGTATAGATTGGTGGTGCGTCGGGCACTTTCACGGGTGGCCTGGATCTGTGTGCGGAGTCTCGCCGCCATGTTGCTAACGATGAAGGCCGCAATCAGGAAATAGGCAACGGTCAAGATATTTTGGACGTCGGTGATGGCGAAGGTGCGTCGCGGTTCGGTGAAGAAAAAGTTGAAGGCGAGAAAACTCCAGATCGACGCCATGATTCCGGCACGTAGCCCAAACTTTATTGCCACGATCATCACGGCCAGCAGATAGGTGACCGAAATGTTGCCGATCGGCAGACGGGCGTCGATCAGGAAGCCAATGCCGGTCGCCGCTGCCGTGGCCACCAGGGCGGCGAGGTAGCCAAGCCATAACCGCCATCCGGTCTGGGGTTTGTGCCGCGTCATCACCGACTTCGGCCTGTCTTCGTCCTCGCCACCAACCACCACGACGGTGAACTCACCAGCCTTCTCAATCAGGCTTTCAGTGACCGACTTGCCCATGCGGCCGAACCACCGAGCCTTACGGGCGCGCCCGACCACGACCTGAGTACAGTTGCGCTCGCGGGCGTAGCCCAAAACGGTATCGACAACCTCGTCGCCCTGTAGCGTCGCCGATTCTCCGCCTAACTGAATCGCAAGGCGCATGGCAGCATCGATACGGTCCTTCTCGGCTTCAGTCAGGGCATGGGCGTGCGAGGTCTCGATGGTTACCGCCACCCAGGCGGCGCCACGCCGCTCGGCCGAGCGCTTGGCGAAGCGGACCAGACGGTCGGCATCCACCTTCTCGTCGATACACACCAATACCCGTTCCCGCGCCGGCCATGGGCCAGGAATGGCGTGGGCGCGCATGTAGTCCACCATCTGGCGATCAACCCGCTCGGCGGCATGGCGCAGGGCCATCTCGCGCAAAGCAGTCAAATTGCCGGGCGAAAAGAAACTGTGAACGGCACGCCTAGCCTGCTCGGGGACGTAGACCTTGCCTTCCTCCAGCCGCTTGATCAGATCCTGCGGTGACAGGTCGATCAGTTCGATCTCGTCGGCGGTGGACAGCACGCTGTCGGGCAAGGTTTCGCGTACCTTGACGCCGGAAATCTGCTCGACGATGTCGTTGATGGATTCCAGGTGCTGAATATTGAGGGTCGAATAGACGTCGATACCTGTGGTCAGCAGTTCCTCGACATCCTGCCAGCGCTTGACATGGCGTGAGCCGGGAATGTTGGTGTGGGCCAACTCGTCCACCAGGGCGATCCTGGGGCGGCGCTTGATCAGGGCGTCCAGGTCCATCTCGCGGAAACTCTTGCCGCGATACTCGACCATCTGCGGGGCCAAGATATCGACTCCCTTGAGCAAAGCCTCGGTTTCCTTACGCCCGTGGGTCTCGACCACGCCCGCGACTACGTCGACGCCCTCGCGCACCCGCTCGTGCGCAGCTTCCAACATGGCGTAAGTCTTCCCCACCCCGGGGGCGGCACCAAGGAAGATCTTCAAACGCCCGCGCCCCTCTCGCTGGGCTTCGGCGAGAAGGGCTTCGGGGGAGGGGCGGTCGTCGCGGTCGTCGTTCATGATCTCCAGTTCACTTCATCGGCCATCGTTCGTCCAACGCCTGATTAAGGCGCGGGATATCGACCATTTGCCTGCCTCTTCCCCGTCCACCGCGAGTTACGACGTATTCTTCCATCAGATGACGAACATCCCACATGGGAACATGGCGATAGGCAGAGACACGTTTTACCTGCATCGAGGCGTCACTGACGTCGAGCATCTGATCCGTCGCGTCCGGGTGAAGATGGAAGTAACGAAGATCGACGGCAGGCTGTGGCGGTTCTTGTCGGCCGGCCACCGCCAGGATGATACCGACGAACGACAGGACGACAAGGATGACAATCGACGGGGACCAACCGGGTTCACGAGACATCGCCACCGTTCCGCAGGCGATAGCCGATGCCACCCTCTGTAACAATAATGCGCGGAGCAGATGGAACGGCTTCGAGCTTCTGCCGCAATTGTTGAATGTATAGCCGGTTCGGCCTCTGTCTCACTTCTTCAGCGGCCACTTGTCGTCCAGCGCTAGGTTGAGCTTCAACACGTTGACGCGCGGCTCGCCCAGGATGCCCAGGTCGCGGCCCTCGGTATAGT
This sequence comes from Magnetospirillum aberrantis SpK, assembly GCF_011022235.1. Taxonomy (GTDB): domain Bacteria; phylum Pseudomonadota; class Alphaproteobacteria; order Rhodospirillales; family Magnetospirillaceae; genus Magnetospirillum; species Magnetospirillum aberrantis. The sequence goes on from NZ_JAAIYP010000007.1 coordinate 196,114, forward strand.
CGCCCACCAGTTGCTGGACCGCGTCAAACGGCGCATGGCGGGCGCTCGCGATGCGCTTGACCTGCCATGCCGCCGAGGCCGGCGTGATGTGGGGGTCGAGACCGCTGCCCGAGGCGGTGACCAGATCGGCCGGAACCGGCCCCTTCTGATCGGGGTGGGCGGCTTTCAGTGCCTCGATATTGGCTGCGGCGCCGTCGATCAGGGCCTTCGAGGTCGGGCCATAATTGCTGCCACTGGAATTAGCGGCGTTATACGGGACCGAAGTGGTCTTGGCCGGGTCATTGGGATCGGCGCCGCTGGTGGCCGACGGGCGGCCCCAGAAATAGCCGGGGCCGGTGAAGGGCTGGCCTATCAGTTCCGAACCGATCACCTTGCCATCCTTCTCGATCAGGCTGCCGCCCGCCTGGGATGGAAACACCGATTGGGCGATTCCAGTCACGGCGAGGGGGTAAGCAATTCCGGTGACGACGGTCATGGCGATCATCATCGACAGAGCGGGACGAAGTTCCTTCAACATGGATCAATCTCCGAATTCAGCAGGGGCGGCCAAGGGCGGCAAGGACCAGAATGAGGACCAAGCAGAGCGCCATGGTCAGGGCGGGGACGCAGTCCTTCATCCCGGATTCTCGCCTCAGGCCAACCCGAGGGTGGCAACAAGCACGTCGATCACTTTGATGCCGATGAACGGCACCGCCAGACCGCCGACGCCATAGACCAGCAGGTTGCGGCGCAGCAGCGTCTCGGCGCTGGCCGGCCTGTACTTGACGCCCTTCAGCGCCAGCGGGATTAGGGCGATGATGATCAGCGCGTTGAAGATGATCGCCGAAAGGATGGCGCTCTGTGGGCTGGCCAGATTCATGACGTTGAGCGCCTGAAGCTGCGGGTACGAAGCCAGGAACAGAGCTGGGATGATGGCGAAATACTTCGCCACGTCGTTGGCGATGGAGAAAGTGGTCAAGGATCCTCGGCTCATCAGCAATTGCTTGCCGATCATCACGATCTCGATCAGCTTGGTGGGATCGCTGTCCAGATCCACCATGTTGCCGGCCTCACGCGCCGCTTGGGTGCCGGTGTTCATGGCGACGCCGACATCGGCCTGAGCGAGTGCGGGGGCGTCGTTGGAACCATCGCCGCACATGGCGACCAGGCGGCCGCCCTTCTGATAGTCGCGGATCAGCTCCAGCTTCTTTTCCGGCGTCGCTTCGGCCAGGAAGTCGTCGACGCCGGCCTCGGCGGCGATGGCGGCGGCGGTCAGCGGGTTGTCGCCGGTGATCATCACCGTCTTGATGCCCATGGCGCGCAACGTGGCGAAACGCTCGCGGATACCGGGCTTGATGATGTCCTTGAGGTGGATGACGCCCAGCAACCGGTCACCCTTGGCCACCACCAGCGGGGTGCCGCCGACCTTGGCCACCCGCTCCACCGCCAGCACCAGCTCCTTCGGGATTCCACCGGGAGTCCGGCCGGCTTTCTCCGCCACATAGGCGGTGATGGAATCCGAGGCGCCCTTGCGGATCTCGGTGCCCTCGAAATCGACGCCGCTCATGCGGGTGTGGGCCGAAAACGGGATGAAGGTCATGGCGCCGTTCTTCGGCTCGGTCAGGCCGAAGCGGCTTTTGGCCAGGGCGATGATCGACTTGCCCTCGGGGGTGTCGTCGGCCAGCGAGGACAGGTACGCGGCTTCGGCCAAATCGCGCTCGTTGACGTTGGACAGCGGCAGGAACTCCGCCGCCTGGCGGGCACCGAGCGTGATGGTGCCGGTTTTGTCCAGCAGCAGCACGTCGATGTCGCCGGCCGCCTCGACCGAGCGGCCGGACTTGGAGATGACATTGAACTTCACCAGCCGGTCCATGCCGGCGATACCGATGGCGGACAAGAGACCACCAATGGTGGTGGGAATCAGCGTCACGAACAGGGCGATCAGGAACACCATGGGAATGGCGGTGCCCGAATACGACGCCCAGCCCGGCAGGGTGGCCACCACGATCAGAAAGATCAGGCTCATGCCCACCAACAGGATGGTCAGGGCGATCTCGTTCGGGGTCTTCTGCCGCTTGGCGCCCTCGACCAGGGCGATCATACGGTCGAGGAAGGATTCGCCGGGATTGGTGGTGATCTGCACCACGATGCGGTCGGACACCACCCGGGTGCCCCCCGTCACCGCCGAGCGGTCACCGCCCGATTCGCGGATGACCGGGGCGGATTCGCCGGTGATAGCGCTTTCATCCACAGTGGCGATACCGGCGACGACGTCGCCGTCACCGGGGATGACGTCACCCGCCTCACATACCACCAGGTCGCCGGCCTTGAGCTTCTCGGCCGGAAGGGTCTGGAAGTCACGCGCCTCGACCGAGGCGACCTTCTTGGCCACCGCGCTCGACTTGGTACCGCGCAAGGCGGCGGCCTGGGCCTTGCCCCGCCCTTCGGCGATGGCTTCGGCGAAGTTGGCGAACAGCACGGTGAACCATAGCCAGGCCGAAATCTGAACCATGACGGCGAAATGCTCGCTGCCGGCGTCGCGGATGGTCAGCGCGGTGGACAGCACGGCGACCAGGCCGGTGGCGAACATCACCGGATTCTTGATCAACTGACGAGGGTCAAGTTTGACCACCGCATCCCGTGCCGCCTGGCCCAGGATGGCGGCGTCGAACAGCGACAACTCTTTTGGACGATGGATACTCATCGGACCACCTATCAGAACAGGGTGCCGGCGCCGAGCATCAGATGCTCGACGATGGGCCCCAAGGCGAGGACGGGGAAGAAGGTCAGGCCGCCGACCACGGCGATGACACCCACCAGCAGCACCACGAACAGCCAGCCGTGGGTGGGGAAGGTGCCGGCCGAGGGCGGCACGACCTTCTTGGCCACCACCGCCCCGGCAATCGCCAGCGCCGGGATGATGACGACGAAGCGGCCCAACAGCAGGGCGGCTCCCATGAGACTGTTGTTCAACAGGGTATTGCCGGTCCAGCCGGCGAAGGCCGAACCGTTGTTGCCGGTAGCCGAGGCGAAGGCGTACAGCACCTCGGACAGGCCGTGCGGGCCGGAATCCTGGATGGCACCGGGCGCACCGAGCAGGCTGGCGGCGCCCAGACCCAGCACGCTGATCGGAAAGACCAGGAGGGCCAGCATGGCCAGCTTGACTTCCTTGGCTTCGATCTTCTTGCCCAGATATTCCGGGGTACGCCCGACCATCAGACCGGCGATGAACACCGCGACGATGACGAAGATCAGCATGCCATAGAGACCGGCGCCGACGCCGCCGAAGATGACTTCGCCCAGCAGCATGTTGACCATGGGCACCAGACCGCCCAGCGGCATGAAGCTGTCGTGCATGGAATTGACCGAGCCGTTGGAGGCCGCCGTGGTGGCGGTGGCCCAGATCGCCGAATTGGCGATGCCGAAGCGCACCTCCTTGCCCTCCATGTTGCCCATGGCGTAATCCATGCCTGCGGCCACCATGGCCGGATTGGCGTGGGTTTCCGCCCAAGTGGCGACGCCAAGGCCGATCACGAGCATCAGCCCCATGGCGGCGAAGATAGCCCAACCCTGACGTTGGTCCTTGACCATGCGGCCGAAGGTGTTGGTCAGCGCCGCCGCCAGCATCAGCAGAAAGGTCATCTCGACGATGTTCGACAAGGGCGTTGGATTCTCGAACGGATGGGAGGAATTGACGTTGAAGAAGCCGCCGCCGTTGGAGCCGAGTTGCTTGATCGCCACCTGCGAGGCCACCGGCCCCTGCGCAATCACTTGGTTAGCGCCTTCCAGCGTGGTGGCGGTGGTGTAAGGCTCGAAATTCTGCGGCATGCCCTGCCACACCAGGAACAGTGCGGCGACGAAGGACAGCGGCAGCAGGATGTAGAGGGTGGTCCGCACCAGATCGACATAGAAGTTGCCGACCGTACGGGCATTGGCCCGCGCGAAGCCGCGGATCAGCGCCACCAACACCGCCATGCCGGTGGCTGCCGAGACGAAGTTCTGCACCGTCAGCCCGACCATCTGGGTCAGGTAGCTGAGCGTGCTTTCGCCGCCATAGGACTGCCAATTGGTGTTGGTCATGAAACTGATGGCCGTGTTGAAGGCGAGATCGGGCGGCACCGCCGCCATCTCGGCCGGGTTCAGCGGCAGCATCCCTTGCAGGCGCTGGAGGCCGAACAACAGCGCCCAGCCGGCCAGGTTGAAGGCCAGCAACGACAGGGCGTAGCCGGTCCAGTGCTGCTCTCGGGCGGTATCGACGCCGCACATCTTGTAGAGGCCACGTTCGACCGGGCCGAGGAATCGGGCCTGCCCTTCATAGACCTTGGCCATGTAGCCGCCGAGCAGCGGAGTGAGCGCCGTGATGACGGCGAGGTAGATCAGGATTTGCAGGATGCCGGCGGCGTCCATGGCAACCTCACTAGCTCTAGAATTTTTCGGGACGGATCAGCGCATAGCCGAGGTAGACCAGCAGGCCGACCGCGGTGAGCGCGCCGAGGACGATGTCGAGGGACATGGCGCGGCCTCCCTCAGATGCGTTCGCAGGCGCGGACGAACACCGCGCCCAAGGCAAAGAACGCCACGACGGCGCCGATGAAAATGATGTCGAGCATCATGGCTCTCCGGTTGAGACTCCAGCGATGGAATCACTACACCCGGGGCGCATCAGCGTTCCATACGGGAGGGTATAAAGACGACGTTTATATACAGAGGCGCAATCGGGGGTAAAAGGCATGATCGCCGCAGATTGAGGTCACGTCCCATCGAGTGGTGTAGCATCATCCCCAGGCTTGCCCGCGCGTGTCGCGGGTGGTCATCGTCGATCTTCGGTAGGGTTTGGTTGCGACCTTCAATCCCATCGAGCGCCTCAACGGCGAGATCAAACGCCGCACCGAGGTCGTCGGCATCTTCCCCAACGAAGCAGCCATCACCCGCCTGATCGGCGCCATCCTCTTGGAGCAGAACGACGAATGGGCCGTCCAACGAGCCCGCTACATGACCCTGGAATCCGTCGCCCCCTTGGGTGATGATCCGCTGACAAGCCTGCCGCCCGTCGCGGCAGCCTGAGCAACCCGGCCAAGCCTGCCGGAGATCAAACGGCGACTGCGCTGTTACACCAATCCCTGGGACACGATCCCCGAATGAGATAGTGAGGCTGAGAGAATCGTCAAATCGCGCTCATTACGAAGAAAACCTACGAGCAATCGATTGGCGTGAGAAAACCCTGATCAGGACACAATAGACCAAAGTGTGTCCAGTTCTGGGGGCGCATGGCTCTGCTGCCCCGGACGGCGGATGCCCTGATTGTATCCAATTATCCAGAAATCCACCCCGCCCAGAATATTGAACTACACATGGCGGCGCTCGGTGGACTTTCCGAAAGGCGCGGAAACCCTTGGACACATCGGGGATACACCAGTATCCAGACAGCAAAAAGCCCCGCCTTCTGGGCGGGGCTTAAGTGCTTGAAATCCAAGCCTAAAATGGTGCTGCCGAATGGAATCGAACCATCGACCTTACCCTTACCAAGGGTATGCTCTACCGACTGAGCTACGGCAGCAATCTCGTTTCCGAAGCGTGGCGCCCCGTGGCGAGGCGCGCTTTATGCCAAAGGATTCCACCCCCGTCAACCAACTTTTTCGGATGCTGCCGCATATTCTTGACGTGCCCGGCTTTCCGGGGAAAATGCCGCTCATGAACAACAGCAAGACCCCGCCCGGCCTGAGCGACAAGGGCAAGACCGAAGCCGATTTGCGCCGCCAGCGCCAAGCCGAGGCGTTGCGGGCCAACTTGGCCCGCCGCAAGACGCAGACGCGCGCCCGCGCCGAGGAAGAAACCGCTCCGGCCACCGACGCGCCCCCCTTGACCGAAACGGAATAATTCCACGTTTCCACGCTTGCCGCCCCGGTCGCCTTGACCCGGAGCCGCAGGCGCGCTAAACGGGGCGCTTCGTTCGGGCGAGGCCGCGCGCGGACGCTCATTCCTGGGTAAGAGGTTTCAGCATGGACAGGATCCGCATTGTCGGCGGGACGCCGCTCAAGGGCATCATCCCGATCGGCGGCGCCAAGAACGCCGCCCTGGCTCTGATGCCGGCCTGTCTGTTGACCGATGGCACGCTGACCTTGTCCAACCTGCCCCATTTGGTGGACATCACCACCATGGCCAACCTGTTGGCCCAGCACGGCGTGCTGATGGCCCTGAACGGCGACAGCAAGAACGGCGGCCATACCGGCCGGGTGCTGGAACTGACGGCCAACACCATCGGCAACACCACCGCGCCTTACGATCTGGTGCGGCGCATGCGCGCCTCGGTGCTGGTGCTGGGGCCGCTTCTGGCCCGCTGCGGCCAGGCCCGCGTGTCGCTGCCCGGCGGCTGCGCCATCGGCACCCGTCCGGTGGACCTGCACCTCAAGGCGCTGGAACAGATGGGCGCCAAGATCGAACTGGACGGCGGCTACATCAACGCCCACGTCGACGGCCGCCTGAAAGGGGCGCACATCATCTTCCCGCAGGTCACCGTCGGCGGCACCGAGAACCTGATGATGGCCGCCACCCTGGCCCAGGGCGAGACCGTGCTGGCCAACGCCGCGCGCGAGCCCGAGGTGGCGGACCTGGCCCATTGCCTGGTGGCCATGGGTGCCAAGATCGAGGGCATCGGCACCGGCACCTTGCGCATCCAGGGTGCGGACAGCCTGCACGGCGCCGAATATTCGGTGGTGCCCGACCGCATCGAGACCGGCACCTACGCCGTGGCCGCCGCCATCACCCGCGGCGACGTGGAACTGGTCGGCACCCGCATGGATCTGATGGAGTCGGTGGTCAAGACCTTGCGCGAATGCGGCGTCACCGTCGAGGCCACCGAGCGCGGCATGCGCGTCGCCGCGCTTGACGGCATCAACGGCACCGACATCATGACCGAGCCGTTCCCCGGTTTCCCCACCGACATGCAGGCCCAGCTGATGGCACTGATGACCACCGCGTCAGGCGCCAGCATGATCACCGAAACCATCTTCGAGAACCGCTACATGCATGTGCCCGAACTGATGCGCATGGGCGCACGCATCAACGTGCACGGGTCCAGCGCCATCGTGCGCGGCGTGCCCAAGCTGTCGGGCGCCCAAGTGATGGCCACCGACCTGCGCGCCTCGTCGTCGCTGATCCTGGCCGGGCTTGCCGCCGAGGGCGAGACAGTGGTCAACCGCGTCTACCACCTGGACCGCGGCTACGAACGGGTCGAGGAAAAACTGGCCGCCTGTGGCGCCCACATCGAACGCATCAAGGGCGAGGCGGCGGAATAGCCTTCCATTCGTTGACGTCTTGTTCATCCGCCGTTAAAGCACGGCGGGAAGGGCGTTTGCGGCGCCGTGCTAGGGTCGTGGCCATGAAATGCATGGTCTACATCAGTCTGGAAAGCCGGCGGCTGACGCGGGCGGACATCCATGACATCCTCCACTCCTCGCGCCAGGGCAATCAGGCGCGCGGCATCACCGGCGTCCTGATGTTCTATGACGGCCTGTTCCTTCAGGTGCTCGAGGGCGAGGACGAGGTGGTCGACGACCTGATCAGCCAGTTGCGGGCCGATTCCCGCCATCAGGACATCCGCATCCTGCTGGACGAAACAATTACCCAACGCCATTTCCCCGACTGGTCCATGGCCTTGGTGGACATGGCGGACTTGCCCGCCGAAGACCGCTGGCTATATCGACACCTCGACCGCCCATTGCCGGAACTGGAATCGGCGCAACTGGCTGATCGTATCCGTCGCCTCGTGACCTCGTTTCAGGCTATGGTACGCGGCGCGCCGACCGCCCACGCGAGTTAGGCCGCACAGGTTCCATCGGGGGAATGACAGGGAATGAAGGCCGAAGACGCTTTCGCCAGCCTGACCGGCTTCCAGCACGCGCTGGCCGGCCATGTGGAATGGCTTCAGAAATGGTATCAGGCGGTCCTGCACCGTTCGTCCGGCACGGTGCTGCCGCCGGCCGACGGCGAACATTGCGCGTTCTCGCTCTGGCACACCCAGGCCGCCGGCGGTCCGCTGGCCGAGTTCTCCGGGTTCGCCGCCCTGGGTGAGGAACACGCCGCCGTCCACGCCAAGGCCGAACAGATTTCCGCCCGCGCCGCCGCCGGTCAGACCATCACCACCTCGGATTACGAAACCCTGATGGGGTCGGTTCTGTCGTTCGGCAACGCCGCCCAAGCGCTGGAACGCGAGGTGTGGAAGGCGCTGGCCACCGTCGATCCGCTGACCGGACTGGCCAACCGCCAGACCATGCGCACCCAACTGACCGGCGAACGCGACCGCGCCATCCGTCAGCGCCTGCCCCTGAGCCTGGCTCTGACCGACATCGACCATTTCAAGAAGGTCAACGACACCTTCGGCCATGCCGAAGGAGACAGCGTCCTGCGGGCGGTGGCCGGTGTCCTGCGTGGCGCGGTCCGGCCCTATGACGTGGTCTACCGCTATGGCGGAGAGGAATTCCTGATCTGCCTGCCCGGCACCAACGCCGAGAACGGCGCCATCGTCCTGGACCGCATCCGCCAGGCGATCGAGGCGCTGCGCCTGACCTCGGAAAAGGGCGAACCGATCCCGGTCACCGCCACCTTCGGCCTGGCCGAGGTGGACGCCGACACCTCGGTCGACGACGCCATCGAACGCGCAGACAAGGCGCTTTACGACGGCAAACGAACAGGGCGCAACCGCGTGGTCACCTACAGCGAATAGGCCGTTACACGACGTTACCCGAAAGTCGGCCGGACGACATCGTCCGGTTACCGGCGCGTGCTCTAATGATGGCAAGAGACAGGGAAGAGGAAGAGGAGGCCATCATGAAACGCACTCGCCTCGTTACCGCAATCGCCGCGCTGTTCATGGTCGTGGGCTTCGCTGCCGCCGCCCAGGACGCCACCACCCAGACCACGCCGCCCGTCTATGGACCCGGCTGGCGTCAGACCCAGATGATCCAGGCGCGCCAGAACGGCCAGTTGCCGCCGGCCATGATCGCCCCGCGCGGCCCCGGCATGGCCTATGGCCCCGGCTACGGCATGGGTCGCCGTGCCGCCACCAACGCCGACGGCACCCTCGACACCAGCCGCCTGCCCAGTTGGTGCCCGTATCGGACCGCCGCCCCGCAGACCAAATGACATGCTTCGTCACCGCCCCCGGCCCCAAGCCGGGGGCGGTCTTTTGCGGACGACACGTCGGCGAACGCTGACGGCGGCTTTGCGGGGTGCTAGGATCGTGCGCTTTTTTGCAACCGCCGGAGTATGGGATGTCGCCGCACCTGCGCAGCCTGTTTGCCGCCCTGGTCCTGTGTGCCGGCGCCGCCCTGCCGGCCACCGCCCAGCCGGAAACACGCGCCATCGAGGCTCGAACCAAGGACGAGTTGGTGATCGGCATCACCCAGTTCCCCGCCACCTTCCATCCCAACATCGAATCCATGCTGGCCAAGACCTATGTGCTGGACATGGCGACACGGCCGTTCACCGCTTTCGACCCGCATTGGAAGCTGGTGTGCATGTTGTGCGAGAAGCTGCCGACGCTGGAAAACGGACTGGCCACCCGCGAGGGCGAGCACGGCGTGGCCCTGACCTACACCATCCGTGCCGACGCCAAATGGGCCGACGGCACCCCGGTCACCACCGAGGATGTGCTGTTCACCGTGGATGCGGGACGCCATCCGCTGTCAGGGGTGTCCAATTCCGAATTGTACCGCCGCATCCTCAAGGTCGAGGTCCGGGACAAGAAGACGTTCGTCCTGCACATGGACCGCCTGACCTTCGACTACAACGCCATCAACGATTTACGGCTGGTGCCGGCACACATCGAACGCCCGCGTTTCGAGCTCCCGGCGGAATACCGCAACCGCACCGCCTACGACCAGGACACCACCAATCCCGGCCTTTACAACGGCCCCTTCCGCATCGCCGAGGTGGTCCAGGGCAGCCATATCGTGCTGGAACGCAACCCCTATTGGGACGGCCAAGCGCCAGCGTTCAAACGCGTCGTGGTCAAGACCATCGAGAACACCGCCGCGCTGGAAGCCAATCTGCTGTCGGGCGGCGTCGACATGGTGGCCGGCGAACTGGGTTTGCCGCTCGATCAGTCCCTGGCCTTCGAAAAGCGCGTCGGCAAGGATTGGAACATCATCTTCAAGCCGGGGCTGGTGTACGAGCACATCGACCTCAACCTCGGTTCACCCATCCTGGCCGACAAGCGGGTGCGTCAGGCGCTGTTGTTCGCCATCGACCGCGAAGCCATCAACAGGCAATTGTTCGGCGGCCGCCAGCCGGTGGCCCGCACCTCGGTCAATCCGCTGGACGGGGTGCACGCCGACGACGTGCCGACCTATCGTTTCGACCCCGCCCGCGCAGCCCAATTGCTGGACGAGGCCGGGTGGAAGATGTCCGGCAGCGTACGGCGCAACGCCGAAGGCGCACCACTGTCGCTGGAATTGAGCACCACCGCCGGCAGCCGCTCGCGCGAATTGGTCTCTCAGGTGCTTCAGGCACAATGGCGCAAGGCGGGAATCGAGGTGCGTCTGCGGGTGGAGCCGCCCAGGGTGTTCTTCGGCGACACGGTGACCCGGCGCAAGTTCCCGCACATGGCGTTGTTCGCGTGGTATTCGGCCCCCGAAAGCGTGCCGCGCACCACCCTTCATTCCACCATGATTCCGTCGGAAGCCAACAACTGGTCGGGCCAGAACTATCCCGGCTACGTCAATCCGCGCATGGACCAGTTGATCGACGCCATCGAGGTCGAACTGGACCGCCCCAAGCGCGTCGCGCTGTGGCACGAACTGCAACAGCTTTATGCCGACGAATTGCCGGCGCTGCCGCTGTTCTTCCGCTCGGACGCCTTCATCCTGCCCAAGGCGCTCAAGGGCGTCACCCCCACCGGCCACCAGGACCCCAGCACGCTGTGGATCGAGACGTGGCGGTGGCAACCGGATTCCGATCCCGTCCCCGCGCCCACGGAAAAATCGCCCTCCAAGGAAAAGAAGGTTCCGGCGAAAAAGGGCAAGCCGTGATCCGGCACGTAACCTCGCGCGGGCTGCAATCCCTGGCCGTGCTGGCGGTGATGTCGTTCGTGGTCTATGGACTGATGGGACTGATGCCGGGCGACCCCATCGACCTGATGATCGCTTCCGATCCCCACCTGTCGGCCACCGACGCGCTCAGGCTCAAGGCGCTGTACGGCCTGGACCGGCCGTGGACCGAACGCTATCTGGCGTGGCTTCTTCAGGTGCTTCAAGGGGAACTGGGCTATTCCCGTCTTTATGCCCGGCCGGTGCTGGACGCCTTGTTGCCGGCTTTGGGCAACACCGCGCTTTTGATGCTGACCGCCTTGGCGCTGGCGCTGACGGTGGCGGTGCCGGTGGGAATCGTTGCCTCGCTGCGGCCCGGTTCGGTGTTCGACCATGCGGTCAATCTGGTGGCTTTCGCCTCGGTGTCGCTGCCGACGTTCTGGCTGGGACTGATGCTGATCGTGGTGTTCGCGGTTTCCCTGGGCTGGTTGCCGGCATCGGGTATCGAGGACGTGGGCGGCGACGGCGGATTGGCCGAGCGGCTGCGCCACATGGCGCTGCCCGTCGCCACCCTGGCCCTGGCCGGCATGGGGCAGTACGTCCGCCACATGCGCGCCGCCATGATCGGCGAGGCCCACCACGATTATGTGCGCACCGCGCGGGCCAAGGGATGCAGCCCGGCCCGCATCGTGCTGCGCCACCAGTTCCGTAACGCCCTGATCCCGGTCACCACCATTCTGGCGCTGGAATTGGGGGGCCTGTTCTCGGGCGCGCTGATCACCGAAACGGTGTTCGCCTGGCCGGGCATGGGCCGGTTGATCTTCGAGGCGGTGATGGGCAACGACTTCAACCTGGCGCTGAGCGGATTGTTGCTGGCCACCGCCATGACCTTGCTGGGATCGATCCTGGCCGACCTCGCCTATGCGGCGCTCGACCGCCGGGTCAGCTATCGATGACCCCGGTCGCCGCACGCGCGCTCCGGCGGCTTCGCCACGACCGCCCCGCTTTGCTGGGGGTGGCGGTGCTGTTGGCGATGATCGGAGCGGCGGCCCTGGCGCCCTGGTTGTTCCAGGACCCCGAGGCCATGGACCTGACCGCCCTGTTCGCGCCGCCTTCGGCCGAACATTGGCTGGGCACAGACGAACTGGGCCGCGACGTGCTGGCCCGCCTTGCCCATGGCGGCCGGGTGTCGCTGGCGGTGGCTGGGGCCACCGCGGTGCTGGCGGCGGTGTTCGGCACGGCGCTCGGGCTGTTGGCGGGGTATCACGGCGGCCGTCTGGATGCGTTGCTGATGCGCCTGACCGACGGCGTCATGGCGTTGCCGCTGTTGCCGCTGTTGATCGTGCTGGCGGCGGTGGACCCGGCCAAGCTGGGCATTCCGCCGGAAAGCATGGGCGACGAGGCCTTCGCCATCGGCCGCATCGTGGTCATCATCGCCGCCGTCGGCTGGACCACGGTGGCCCGTCTGGTGCGTGCCCAGACCCTGTCGGTCAAGGCCCGCGACTATGTCCGCGCCGCCACCGCCATCGGCGCCTCGCCCGGGCGGGTGATGCGCCGCCACATCCTGCCCAACGTCGCCTCGCCCATCGTGGTGGCGGTGACGCTTTCGGTGGGCAACATCGTGCTGGTCGAAAGCGCGCTCAGCTTCCTGGGGCTGGGCATCCGGCCGCCGCTGGCGTCGTGGGGAAACATGCTGACCGGGGCCATGACCGTGGTGTGGAGCGCCCCCGCCCAGGCACTATGGCCGGGACTGGCCATTTTCCTGACCGTGCTGTCGGCCAACATGGTGGGCGACGGATTGCAACGGGCGCTGGACCCTCGGGCCGGCGACGCCGAGTTCTAACCGTCTTCTCCCGGTTCCGGTTCGAAGCACAAGAGATCGCCCGGCTGGCAATCGAGCGCGGCACAGATCGCCGCCAGGGTCTCGAAACGCACGCCCTTGACCCGCCCTTGCTTCAACAGGGACAGGTTGGCCTCGGTGATGCCGATCGCTTCGGCCAAGTCCTTGGACTTGACCTTGCGGCGGGCCAACATGACGTCCAAGGTGACGACGATGGGCATGATCAGACGAATTCCGCGTTTTCGCGGGCCATGGCGACAGCCTTGGCCATCACCGCGGCAATGATCCATACCATGGCGGCGAAAAACAAGGTTCCCACCTGATCCGACCCGACGCCGATCGAGATGAAGCGTTGCCCGGCCGGGTTTTGCCATGACAGCAAGGCGCTGAGCGGAGGCTGCAACACCATGCCGGCCGCACAGGACAAGGCCGACATTCCGGCGAAGCCGCGCAACCCGGTCACCACCGAACCGTCGAAGCACAGGCCGGCGGCGAAACTGTCGAAGCAACGGCGGACCCGAAGCAAGGCCACCATGGCAAGGGCCGTCGGCACCAGGGACAACACCGCCCCCACTCCCCGCTGCCAAGGTTCCAGGAGATCCGGCAGCGGCGACGCCCCCTTTTTGGGCACCATCGCGGCATAAAGTGAAGCCGGGTCGTCCAGCGCCCATTTCCCCACCACCAGGACCGGCAGGACGAAGACCGCCACAAGACAGCCCAACGACAGCAACCGGCTGGCGCGAGCCAGACGCGGGGACAAGGGGGATTGCATCCCAGGGACATTAATCACAGCCATGGCAACCTCTTGCGGCAACAACGTGAACGCAGCCAACCATGCCGGCGCACCCAGAGATTTGCAATAATTTATTTCTGCGAAACAGAAATTTTTATCCCTCCTACAATCACATTCTGGGCAGCAAACGGCAGACTGGAAATTTGAACGCACAAATGATACTGACTATCATTCGCATTTAAGGCGTGCCATTAGAAAGGCGGTAACCATGTGGAACAGCCTCCGGGGACGTTTCGTCGTCACCTCTGTCGTCTTGCTGGCGGCGTTTTCCGCCATGGCTTTCTATGCCAGCACGGTGGTCAGCGCCAACCGCGCCGACAGTCGCGACCTGATCGCCAGTTATTACCGCATCCACCGCCACCTCGAGGACGCCAAGGATTCCCTGCGCCAGATCGAGGCCGGTTCCTACCTTCTGGCGGCGGGCAACGATTCCGAAGGAGGGAAAACGGTGGAGCGCGCCTTGGCCCCCCTGCCCGAGATCGGCGAAAGCCTATGGCTCGACCCGTTGATGGCCACGGATGGCCGACGGGAATTGGCCGCCGCCGGTGGTCAGGCATTGCGGCAATTGTCTTTGTTGGCGGAAGCCTTGCAACGCATGGACCGCGCGCAGCGTCTTGCCATGGTCAAGGGCGAGATCACGCCGGCGATCCATGCCGCCTATCGCATCATCCATCTGACGGAACGCCAGATTTACGATTCGGTCCTGGGCCAGGCCTTTCAAAGCCAGGACATCTCGGAACAGGTGTCCCGGCTGGTGCGCTCCTCCATCGTCCTGGTTTGCCTGATGTTGGCGGCGGGATTCCTGGCCTTCGAATTCTCGATCCGCCGACCGCTGTCCCGCGTCGCCCGCGCCATGGACGTCGAAGGCAACGGCTTCGCCCCCGCACAACCATTGCCAGAAACCGGTCCGCGTGAAATCCGTACCCTGGTCGGCGCCTTCGAAGGCATGCGCCGACAGATCCGGTCGCGCCAGTCCCGGCTGGAATCGGTGCTGAACAACACCTCGGACGGGATCATTACCTTCGACCACGACGGCCGTATCCAAGGATTCAACGCCGCGGCGGCGACATTGTTCGGCTATGACGAAGGCGACGCGGTGGGCATGCGGATCGCCGAACTCCTGGTCCAGGACGACGAACGCACCACCCAGGCGGCAACAACCTTGCTGAACGGCCACAGTCTGGGGCGCGAGCAATATTTGACCGCCGTGCGGCGCGACGGCATACGCTTCGACCTGTCCTGCAAGGTCAGCGCCTTTGCCATCGACAACTTGCGGCTGTTCAACGCGGTTGTGGCCGACGTCAGCGAACGCAAGGCGATGTTCGACCGCCTGACCTATCTGGCGCAGCACGACCCGCTGACCTCGCTTTATAACCGCCGCCACTTCATCGAGGAACTGGCGCGCGCGACGGAACGCGCCCGGCGCGGCAAGACCGTGAACGCCGCGCTGTTGATGATCGACCTGGACCATTTCAAGTTCGTCAACGACACATTGGGCCACCAGGCCGGCGACCAGTTGCTGATCGAGGTGGCCGACAGGCTTCGGCAACGCAGCCGCGAGGCCGACTTCGTCGCCCGGCTGGGTGGCGACGAATTCGCCATCCTGGCCTTCGACGTGGACGCCGAAGGCGCGGCGGTGATCGCCGACAGCTACAACCGCCAATTGGCCGATTATACCTTCCAGGCCAAGGGCCGCAGCGTCGACATCGGCGGGTCCATCGGCGTGGCGCTGTTGGGGCCGGAATTGGGGCCGGGTGTCGATGTGCTGGCCCGCGCCGATCTGGCCTGTCACGTCGCCAAGCAACAGGGACGCAACCGCTTCCATTTCTATCAGCCAGAGGATGAGCAGGGCACGGCCCGGCTGACCGCCGAGATCGGTTATGGCAAGCTGTTGCGCGACGCCTTGGCCCACGGCCATCTGGAGCTGAACTTCCAGCCCATCGTCGAGCTCCCGAGCGGACAGGTGCGGCTGTACGAGGTGCTGGTACGGTTGCGCAACCCCGATGGCAGCATCCTGCCGGCCGGGGCCTTCATCACCGAAGCCGAGCGGCTGGGGCTGGCCACCGACATCGATGTCTGGGTGGTGCGCAACACCTTCGCCGCCATCGCCGCCGGACAGGTGCCGACGGGAGCGGACCGTTTCAGCGTCAATCTGTCGGGCCGCTCCATCGGCGACCAACGTCTGAGCGACGCCATCGCCTACGCCTTGCGCGAACACGCGGTGAAGCCATCCAACATCGTGTTCGAATTCACCGAAACCGCCGCCTTCACCAGTCTGGCCCACGCCAAGGAATTCATCCTTTGGCTGCGCGGCTTGGGATTCCAGACGGCGTTGGACGATTTCGGCGCCGGATACTCATCCTTCGTCTACTTGCGCGAGTTGGTCACCGATTACGTCAAGCTGGACGGGTCGCTGGTCCGCAACATCGATTCCGACCCCATGAATCTGGCGGTGGTGCGGGCCATGAGCGATGTGTCGCGCGCCTTGGGCCGCCGTCTGATCGCCGAATTCGTGGAAAACGCCGACATCGCCGCACGTCTGCACGAAGTGGGCGTCGTGCTTGCCCAGGGCTACCATTTCGGCCGCCCCGAACCCTGGCGCGGCCAGCGGCCCGACCGCGCCCCGGCCCTGATGCCGCTGATGACGGCGCCGTCATTGGCGTGATCAGTCGGGCAGGCGTTCGGCCAAAATCATGAACTGGCCGTGCTGCACCACCACCGCCTCGCGAGTACCGCCACCGGTGTAGCTTTCCTCGACCACCATGGCCGAGGGCTCCAGGCGCATCTTGGCCTGATGCAGCGAGGTGACGTAGATGTAGGGAACGGTGGTCCCCACCAGCGGGGCCACCGTGGTCTTCTTGAAATCCCGCTGCATCAGTTCGACGCTGACCAGCATCAGCGCGCTTTTGCCGGCACGCAGACCGACACAGCCGGGATCGTCGGTGTCCACCGCCTCGAACCCCAATGCCACGTACTGCTTCAACACCGGGGCGATATCGGGCAACACCATCATCGGCGTCACCTTGCGCACCAACTCTTCCATCATCCCTCCCTGATCTTGTCCAGCAGCGCCTCGTCCTCGGGCCGGCGGTGCCATTGATCGACCCAGGTCACCTGATCCAACGGCAGGCGCGGCAACCAGCCGGCGCTTTCCAGTTCCGGCTTCTCATAGAAATGCGACACCTTGCCCAGGCACAGATAGGCGATGGGCTGGATGTCGGCGGGAATGCCCAGGGCGGCACGCAGATCGTCGTAATGGGCGATGGACACCCAACCGACACCGATGTTTTCCGCCCGCGCCGCCAGCCACAGATTTTGCACCGCGCACACCGCGCTGAACAGATCCATCTCGGGCTGGTGGGTCCGGCCCAGAACCACCTTGCCGGTCCGGGCACGGTCGCAGGTGACACAGACATTGACCGGACTGTCCAGGATGCCTTCGAGCTTGAGCCGCTGGTAGGCGGCGCGGCGTTCGTCGGGGAACATAGCGGCCGCTTCGGCGGTGGCCTTGGCGAAGGCGGCGTGCACCTTTTCCCGCACCGCCCGGTCCCGGACCACGATGAAATCCCACGGCTGCATGAAGCCGACGGACGGCGCGGCGTGGGCCGCGCGCAAAAGCCGCGCCAGAACCTCGTCGGCGATGGGGTCGGGCAGGAACTGGCCGCGCACGTCGCGGCGCGTATGGATGCAGCGGTAGACGGCGTCGCGCTCGGTGGCGGAGAAAACGGGATCGGTCTGAACGGCGGAAGCGGGCATGAGTGTCCCTGTCATGCGAAAGGCCGGACACCGCCTGTCCACGACGGCGTCCCTATGGGTTCCCGGCCGGTCTTCTGACTGAGGATCGTCCCGATCCGGCGCCTTCCCGACTTGCGTCAGTGGCCTTCGCCGGCCGGTCCCCCTTCACAGCGTTGGGCACGTGGCGGACTCGCACCGCCTTCCCGATTCTCCCGCGCGTGGCGGGCACCTGGAACGGGGCCCGTTGTGCCAGAAAGGCGCGCCCGCATCAACGGCCGTCGCGCACCAGTTCCAGACGCGGCGCCCCACCGTCCTCGACCACCGGCCCGTTCATGGCCGCCACCATCAGCGACCGGCACAGCCCGGCCTGTCCCTGGGTGCGCAGGCCATGCACATGACAGCGGACGTCCATGCCCTTGAGCTTGGGCACGAAGCGGGCCAGCTTGGCTTCCGCCACCTCATCCTCGACACCGTCCAACGTCACCCCCAGCGACAGCACTTGCGCCCCGGTGAACGAGTTCAAGGTGGAAAAATCCACGTCCACCGTGGCCGAAACCGCCCGGCCATAGGGGCGCAGCCATTGCATGTGTTCGGTGACGCGGTTCGACGGCGTCCCGTCCTCGATGCCGAAGATGTCGAACACCAGCCGGCTTTTGTGGCGACCGAACAATCCGCGACAGATCTTGAGGTAAAGTTCGCGCC
The DNA here is from genome assembly GCF_011022235.1 of Magnetospirillum aberrantis SpK. GTDB lineage: Bacteria > Pseudomonadota > Alphaproteobacteria > Rhodospirillales > Magnetospirillaceae > Magnetospirillum > Magnetospirillum aberrantis. The sequence goes on from NZ_JAAIYP010000007.1 coordinate 214,187, forward strand.
ATTTGCGCGACGACAAGGTGGCGCGGTGCACCGGCACCTGGACCACACCGGGACGCCCCTGCCGTTCCATCTCGACCAGATGCCCCGCCGTCGCTTCGGCGGTCAGCGCGTCCAGTTCAGCCACCAGCGCGGGGTCGGGTTCGGGCGGCAGGCAATCGTAACCGCCGCGTATCCGCCCGTTCCCCAACTCGCACACCGCCATCGGCACCGTGATGGTGGTGGGGCGCCCATCGGCGGCCATCATGGTCCGCACCACGAAACGCACGTCGGCAAAGGAAAATTCCTCTTCCGGGGCAACCAGAGACCCCAGGATGCGTTCGATGTTGGAGACCGGGGCGGTCGCCAATGCCTTGGCTTCAGCCTCGGCCCTGGCCTTGGCTTCAGGGTCGGCGACGGTGATCGAGACGAACACCTTGCGGCTCCCCTCGCCCATGATCCGGCGGGTCACCTCGTCGCTGATGTGTTCCAGCGTATCGCGGATGTCGCCCGCACTGGTCGGCGAGCAGATGATGGCGTAGGACATGTCGTCCAAAGGAGCGAAGCTGTCGCCTTCAGACAGGCACTTGCGCAAGGTGCCCTCGACGATGCTGTGCACCTTGGCCGACAGACGCGGCCAATCGCCGCCGAAATGGGTTTGTGCCGGCGCCAGATCCAACAGGTTCAAGCGGTCACCGCCTTGCCCCAGGCTCTCGGACAAGCGCTTCAAAAGGTCCTGACGTTCGCCGGAACCCACGGGATTGGACGAGAAAGCTGCCATGGCCGTCGCTCCCTTTGGAGATGTTCCCCCCTAAGGTGCGAACTCTGAGCTTCGCTGCACATCCTCAAATGGGGAGCCCCCAGTCAATGACTGAGCAGCACCGGCACCGTCATATGACGCAGGATATGGCGGGTGGCGCCGCCCAGGACCATTTCCCTGAGCCGCGAACGGCCATAGGCCCCCATGACCAGCATGTCGGCGTCTTCGTCGGCGACGCGCGACAACAGCATCGCTCCGGCGTTCAAATCATCCGACGCCACATGCTCGCACACCGCCCTGACGCCGTGCCGCGACAGGTGCAGGCAGATGTCCGCCCCCGGCACGTCGCCATGACCGGCCATGCCACGCCCCGGATTGATGGCGATGACCCGCACCTGTTCCGCCGTCTTCAGCAGCGGCAGCGCGTCGTGCACCGCCCGCGTCGCCTCGCGGCTGGCATTCCAGGCCACCACCACCCGCCGCCCCACGGTGTCGAAGGTACCGGCGAAAGGAACCACCAGCAGCGGGCGCCCCACCTCCAGCGCCAGGGCGGCGACCGGAGCCGGATCGTCGGCGCCGGGTTCGGGTTGGCCGACCACGGTCAGGTCGGCATAACGGGCGTGCAGGATCAGGTTTTCCGCCAACGTTCCGTCAACGTCGCGCCATTCGGTGGTGATCCCGGCCGTCGGGACGGCGGCGTCGAAGGCGACACGCGCCTCGCGCGCCGCGGCGTCTTGCGAACGCCCCTGGACCTCCTGGATCTCGGGGCCGAACTGGTCGGCGATGAAAGGCGGCAGGTCGGGACGGCCGCGCACATTGAGCGCGGTCAGGTGGCCGTCATGGGCACGGGCCAGACCGGCGGCCAGACGCAGCCGGTTCCGGGCCTCGCGGGTGTTGTCGACGTGAACCAGGATGTCCTTGAACGTCATGACGCCCCCTGTTTTTATCGGGTTTCGTTGCCGGCCATTGTACCGCCGCGACCAAGCACATGGGAACCGGCCTTCCACCATTCCAGCCCCCCACCCTTGCGCCGGTTGCACATTGTGCCGGGCCTGGGATCGGGCCTAAACTCCCGCGTCCCCATCCCGGAGGAACCATGAGCACTGTCGCCGAGGCGGATTTGGCCGCCCTGTTCCACCCTTACACCAATCTGGTCAAGCACCCCGAGACCGGCCCCATGGTCATCACCCGCGGCCAAGGCGTCCGGGTCTACGACGAAGCCGGCAAGGAATACATCGAGGGCTTGGCCGGCCTGTGGTGCACCACCCTGGGCTGGGGCGAGGAGCGGCTGGCCGAGGTGGCGGCGGCGCAGATGCGCGAACTTCCCTTCTACCACCTGTTCAGTTCCAAGGCGCACACCCCCGGCGTGCGGCTGGCCGAGGCGCTGAAGGCGCTGGCCCCGGTGTCCGATTCCAAGGTCTTCCTGGCCTGTTCCGGGTCGGAAGCCAACGACACCGCCATCAAGATGATCTGGTACCGCAACAACGCATTGGGGCGGCCGCAGAAGAAGAAGATCATCTCGCGCGAGCGGGCCTATCACGGCGTCACCGTGGCCACCGGCTCGCTGACCGGCCTGCCCGTCAACCAGCGCGGCTTCGACCTGCCGATCGAGCGCATCTTGCACACCGGCTGCCCCCATTACTGGCGCTACGGCGAAAAGGGTGAAAGCGAGGAACAATTCGCCACCCGCCGCGCCGAGGAACTGGAGAAGCTGATCCTGGCCGAAGGCCCCGACACGGTCGCCGCCTTCTTCGCCGAGCCGGTGATGGGCGCCGGCGGCGTCATCGTGCCGCCCAAGGGCTATTTCGAGAAGATTCAGGCTGTCTTGAAGAAATACGACGTGCTGTTGGTGGCCGACGAGGTCATCACCGGCTTCGGCCGCACCGGCAACATGTTCGGCTGCGACACCTTCGGCATCCGCCCCGACATGATGACGGTGGCCAAGGCGCTGTCGTCGGGCTATCTGCCCATTTCCGCCCTGATCGTCTCGGGCGAGGTATTCGAGCCGATCAAGGCTCAATCGGGCGAGATCGGCTCGTTCGGCCATGGCCTGACCTATGGTGGCCATCCGGTGCCGGCGGCGGTGGCGCTTGAGACCCTCAAGATCTATGCCGAACGCGACATCGTCGGCCATGTGCGCAAGGTGGCCCCGGTGCTTCAGGACGGTTTGCGCGCCCTGCAACAGCACCCGCTGGTGGGAGAGGCGCGCGGCCTGGGCCTGATCGGCGCGTTGGAACTGGTGGCCGACAAGGACACCAAGACGGCGTTCGACCCGAAACTGGCTGTCGGCGCCCGCGTGGTCGCCAAGGCGCAGGCCCACGGCGTCATCCTGCGCGCCATGGGCGACGCGGTGGCCTTCGCCCCGCCCCTGGTGATCGAGGCGGACGACATCCGGCTGTTGCTGGAGCGCTTCCGCCTGGCGCTTGACGAAGCTCATGGAGAGCTGGTGGCGGCCGGCGCAGTGTCACATTAACCCTGCGTAAGGCGGGGAGATTAAAGCCATGTAAGTTGCGCCACATGTTTACGATCCTATAAAGTCGCCCGAGATGTGGTGCCGCGCAGCCCGGTTCCAGCGCGGATGGAGGCAAGGTCCGATGGATTACCAGCACTATTTCGCCAAGCGTATCGCCGACCTCAAGAGCGAAGGCCGCTACCGCGTCTTCGCCGACTTGGAACGTCAGTGCGGCCGCTTCCCCGTCGCCCGCAACTACCGCGACGGCCAGGTGCACGAAGTCACCGTCTGGTGTTCCAACGACTATCTGGGCATGGGCCAACATCCCGAGGTCCTGGCCGCCGCCAAGGAAGCGGTGGAGCGGTGTGGCGCCGGCGCCGGCGGCACCCGCAACATTTCGGGCACCAACCACTACCATGTGCTGCTCGAACAGGAACTGGCGTCCTGGTGCGACAAGGAAGCGTCGCTGTTGTTCACCTCGGGCTATGTGGCCAACGACACCACCTTGTCCACCCTGGCTTCGACCATCCCCGGCTGCGTGGTGTTCTCGGACGAGCTCAACCACAATTCCATGATCGAGGGCATCCGCCACTCCAAGGCCCCCAAGCACATCTGGCGTCATAACGACCCGGAAAGCCTGGACGAGCTGTTGTCGGCGTACCCCAAGGAGACGCCCAAGCTGGTGGCGTTCGAATCGGTCTATTCCATGGATGGCGACATCGCCCCCATCGCGGAAATCTGCGACGTGGCCGAGGCGCACAACGCCATGACCTACCTGGACGAAGTCCACGCGGCGGGCATGTACGGCGTCAGCGGTTCCGGCGTCGCCGAACGTGACGGCGTGCGCGACCGCATCACCATCATCCAGGCGACGCTCGCCAAGGCAGTGGGCGTGGTCGGCGGCTACATCGCCGCCTCGGCGGCGCTGGTGGACTATGTCCGCAGCTTCGGCCCCGGCTTCATCTTCTCGTCGTCCATGCCGCCCATGGTGGCCGCCGCCGCGCTGGCCTCGGTCAAGGTGCTGCGCAAGCACCCGGAAATCCGCGACCGGCACCAGGAACGCGCCGCCACCACCAAACGCCGTCTGGCCGAGGCCGGTATTCCGGTGATGCCGTCGGTCAGCCACATCGTCCCGGTGATGGTGGGCAACGCCGCCCTGTGCAAACAGGCCTCCGACCTGTTGCTGAACAAGCACGACATCTATGTGCAGCCCATCAACTATCCCACCGTGCCGGTGGGCACCGAACGGCTCCGCATCACGCCGACGCCGCTGCACACCGACGAAATGCTGGACCATCTGGTCAAGTCGTTCGTGTCGGTGTGGGACGAACTGGAACTGCACAAGGTCAAGGCCGCCGCCGAGTAACTCTCCTCACCCCTGGCGCTGTCACAATTCGTTACGGCGCCTCGGGTGGACGCCCTTTGACCACCTTGGCGTGCAAGGAATACCATGGTCATGCCATGGCCTTGCTGACAAGGGGGTGAAGGCATGGGGCACAGACCGGGAATCCGCCTGTATCTAGCGTTGCTGGTGATCGCCGCCTTCCTGCCGGTGGGGGGACTGGCGACGGCGGTATTCGTCTTGTCCTTGCGCTCCGATTACGAGGTGGCGTGGCAACGCGCAGAATCCCGTGCCGCCTTTCTGGCGGCGGCGGTCCATACCCAGATGGACACCCTGGCCGGCACCTTGGACGTGCTGTCCGCCTCGCCCGACCTGCTGGCCGGCAACCTCGCCGCCTTCCACACCCAGGCCCGCGCCATCACCGGCGAACGGCTGGACGCGGTCTCGCTGGTCCGCCCCGACGGTCTGACCCTTCTCAACAGCCGGGTGCCGCCGGGCAAGCCCACGCCGGCGTTCTCGGTGCCCCAGGACGAAGTCTTGCGGGCCCTGGACCAGAACCGCACCATCGTCACCGCCATCTTCCAGGGCGCCTCGTCGAAACGTCCCATCTTCGCCATGATCAAGCCGGTGATGGTGCAAGGACGGCCGCACGCCCTGGCCGTCGGCATGTTCGCCAGCCGTTTCGATCCCTTGCTCAGTTGGGCCGAGGCGCCGTGGACCGTCGCCTTACTCGACAACACCGCCGCCCAGGTCGCCACCTTCCCGGAAAATTCAGGGATCGCGGCATTGCACGCACCTTTGGCCGAAGCCCTGGGCGACGAAACAAGCGACCGGGTGCATCTGAAGCTGGGCCCGACCGGCGCCCAGGTCGAGCACATGACGGTCCTTCAGACCATTCACGACACGGACTGGATTGCCCTGGCCGCCTTTCCGGCGGAAGCCATCGAGGCGCCGGCCCGACGCCATGCCCTGCTCTATGGCCTGGGGGCCCTGGCCCTGGCGGTTCCCGGCGTGATGCTGGCGCTGTGGCTGGGCATGCGGCTGGCCCGGTCCATGGGCGCCATGGCCCAGTTCGCCACCGCCATGGGCACCGAACCGCCCCCCACCGACCTGCACCTGCCGACACTCAAGGGGGCGTGCCACGAATTGGACGTGGTGGCGGCGCAATTGGAACGGGCCGCCTGCGACATCGCCGCCCGCGACGCCCAGGTCCGCCAACAGCGCGACCTGGCAGAGGAAAACGCCATCCGCGTCGCCCGGAAATCCGAGGAACTGGCCCGTTCCAACGCCGAACTCGAACAATTCGCCTATGTCGCCTCGCACGATCTGCGCGAGCCGTTGCGCATGGTGTCCAGCTTCCTGACCCTGTTGGAACGCCGTCAGGGGGACAAGTTGGACGACGAAGCGCGCGAATTCCTGGATTTCGCCCGCGACGGCGCCTTGCGCATGGACCGCATGATCCTGGATTTGCTGCAATATTCCCGCGTCGGCCGGCAAGAAACCGTCGCCGAGATCGTGGACCTTGGCCATGTCGTCGCCCTGGCGGCCGAGGAATTGTCCACCACGATGGCCGAAGCCGGCGCCCAATTGCATGTGGACACGCCGTTGCCGCAGGTCATGGGCTGTCCCGGCGAGTTGGAACGCCTGTTTCTCAACCTGATCGGCAACGCCATCAAGTACCGGTCGCCCGACCGCGCCCCGGCGGTCAACGTCACGGCCAGCCCGGTGACCGAAGGCTGGCGCTTGACCGTGGCCGACAACGGCATCGGCATCGCCCCCGATTTCCACGACCAGATCTTCGCCCTGTTCAAGCGCCTGCACAGCCGCGACAGCTATGGCGGCAACGGCATCGGGCTGGCCATCTGCAAGAAGATCGTGGAACACCACGGCGGCCGCATCTGGGTGGAATGCCGGCCCCAAGGCGGCAGCGCCTTCCATTTCATCCTGCCGTCGGCGCAAGCGGCTTCGGGTTGACCCTGCCTTGCCCTAGGCATGGTCGCCAAGAGTTGCCGGGCGTGCTAGGGTCGCCCCCCTACAGGATGGAGGACGCGATGAAGCGGTGGTTGACGTTGGCCGCGACGGCCGTGCTGGCGGCCTGCGGCGACGGCGAAGTGACCGAGGTGGCCCGTTTCCCGTCACCGGTCGGCGGCTTGGACGCCGTGGTCGGCACCATGAAGGCCGGCGAGGCCGAACCGTTCCTGATCTCGATGACCAAGACCGGCGACAACCCCATCAAGGGAACCCGCGTGCTGATGGTGGACAAGAGCGCAGCCCCCAAGGTGGAATGGCTGGACGCCGACCATCTGCGCATCATCTGCGACGGCGAGGCACGGGTCTGGAGCTACCGCAACTTCTGGACCAACGGCACCGCCACCGTGGCGGTCGGTCTGGATTGCGGCACCCAAGGCTGGCGCTAAGGGCATGGATCACGGCGCCCTTCTGGGCCTCGGCCAGGTTTTGACTTTTCTAGGGGCGGCGGTGGCGGTGACGCTGGCGCCCGGTCCCGACAACCTGATGGTGCTGAGCCTGGGCGCCGCACGCGGCCCGAAAGCGGGCATGGCCTTCGGGATTGGTTGCGGCGTCGGCTGTCTCAGTCACACCGCCCTGGCGGCGGCGGGGGTCAGCGCGCTGATCGCCGCCTCGCCCACCGCCTTCCTGACGCTCAAGCTGGCCGGCGGACTGTACCTGATCTGGCTGGGCATCCAGGTATTGCGCCATCCAGCCATGGACAAGGCCCCCGCCGCCATGACCGGCGACGCCCGCGCCCTGTTCCTGCGCGGGGTGCTGGCCAATGCGGTCAACCCCAAGGTCATCGTCTTCTTCCTGGCCTTCCTGCCGCAATTCGTGGTGGTGGAACGCGGCCAGACGGCGCTTCAAACCCTGGTGCTGGGCACGCTGTTCGCCCTTCAGGCGGCGGGACTGTTCGCGCTGGTCGGGTTGTTCGCCGGCCATCTGGGCCAAAGCCTGTCACGCCATCCGGCCGCCGGCCGCTGGCTGAACCGGCTGGCCGGCGCCACCTTCGTCGGCATCGGCGCCAAACTGGCACTGGGGCGCTGATAGTCGTTTCAGAAATTCCCGACCTGTGGTCGGAAATTTCTTTTTGCCCCTCGCCGGACGTGGCCCTCCGGCCACTTGGCCGCGCCCGCAATGGCCGCAGACCGGTTCCGCGAGTCGGAACTTCGCGGAACCGGTATGATATTCGTTTCAGCCTTTGACGGTACGGCGCCGGGCCAGTTCGGTTTCGGCGCGACGCCGGTCCTCTTCGTTTAACAGCGCGTGCACTTCGTCGCGCTCTTTCGTGGTTTCTTCGCCCCCTTCGGCGGCAAGGGCCAGATAGACATAGGCAAGTACCAGATCGCGCCCGGTTCCCCGACCGTACCGGTACATGAAGGACAGGTTGTTCTGCGCCTGGGGAACCCCCTGATCGGCGGCCGCATGGAACCAGCGCACGGCCTCGGCGTCGTCCTGGGGTATGCCGTGGCCGTCGCGTAGCATGGCCGCCAGCCATGTCTGGGCGTTGGTGTCGCCCGCCTCGGCCGCCTTGCGGTAAAAGGCAGCCGCCTGGGCCAGATCCTTGTGCACGCCCAGCCCCTCACGATACATGGCCGCCAAACTCCGCTGCGCGGCGGCGTTGCCTTGTTCGGCGGCCAACCGAAACCAATGCACCGCTTCCTGATAATCCCGCTTCGTTCCCTCACCGTCCCGCAACATGGTGCCCAGCCACAACCGGCATGACGCGTCACCTTGCATTGCCGCACGGCGATACCAGTGCACCGCCTGCCCCAAATCCTGATCGACGCCCCGCCCCTCGCGATAAAGGGTGGCCAGACGGCCTTGCGCCGCCGCGCTTCCCTGCTCTGCGGCCAGTCGGAACCACCGGGCCGCCTCGGCCTCGTCACGGGTTCCCGGCCCTTCGCTCAGGGCGATGCCCAGCCATGTCTGGGCACGCCCGTCACCCTGTTCCGCCGCCTTGCGATACAAAGCCACTGCCTGGACGGGGCCGCAATCGGCGACCTTGCCCTCGGAACACAAGACACCAAGCGACACCTGCGCCGGCAGGTGTCCCCCTTCCGCCGCCTTGCGCAACCATTTCGCCGCCTGAACCACATCCGGCGCCGTTCCGGTACCGTCCCGCAACGCGGCTCCCAACCAGGCGGCCCCCTCGACATCTCCCTGCTCGGCGGCCTTGCGCAGCCACGCGACCGCCTGGGCCGGGTCCTTGGGGCGCGCGGCACCGTTCCAGAAAGCCAACCCATATTGGGTCTGGGCCGGGGCATAGCCTTGCTCGGCCGCTTTTCGCAGCCACTCGACACCTTCGCCCCATTTGCCACGGACAACCTTGCCGTGCCGCAGCATCCGCCCCAGCATGGTCTGGGCCGCAGGGTCACCGGCTTCAGCCGCCTGACGGAACAGGATCATCGCCTGCGCAGCGTCGCGTTCCACCCCGTCGCCCAAGCGATAGCGTTCGCCCAAACGCCCAATGCATTTGGGCACCCCGGCCCAGGCGGCGGCACGCAACGGCTCCAACGCCCCCGTGGCCAGTGCCCGTTCGCACGTTTCCTGCGGCGTCTCGGCGAACACCGCTCCGGGGACGAGAATTGCCAACACCAGAACGGTACGCCACAAACCTGCCATCGATCCACCTATCGCGGAATGACAGCCAAAGACGATACAACCATTGGAATTAAATTCAAGGCGGGGCCAGTGCCCCGCCTTGCCATGGTCACGCCGCCGCGCGCTCGGCCACATAGGCGATCAGGTCGGCGATGGTGACGATCACCAGACCATGAAGGCGGGCGTAATCCGTGACCTGTTTCCCGCGCGCCATGGTGCCGTCGGGATTCATCAGCTCGCACAAGACCCCGGCCGGCGTCAAACCGGCCAACCGCGCCAGTTCCACCGAGGCTTCGGTGTGGCCGGGACGTTCGCGCACGCCACCGGCGCGGGCGATCAACGGAAAGACATGGCCGGGGCTGACCACCCGCACGTCACCGTTCCCCGAAGCCAGGGCGGCCCGGATGGTCGCCACCCGGTCGGCGGCGGAAACCCCGGTGGTGACACCGCTTCGCGCCTCGATGGATTGGGTGAAGGCGGTGCCATAGCGCGAGCCGTTGTCCGCGACCATGGGCGACAGGCCCAGTTCAGCGGCCTTGGCCGGAGTCAGGCACAAACAGACGATGCCGCTGCCGTCGCGGATCATGCGGGCCATGATGGCGTCGTCGACGCTTTCGGCGGCGCAGATCAGGTCGGCCTCGTTCTCGCGGTCGGCGTCGTCCTGCACCAGGATCGGACGGCCGGCACGCAATTCCGCCAAAGCGGCGGCGATCGGGGAAGGGGACATGTGAAACGCTCCTTGGTCCTTGCGGTTGTCAGAGCGCTTCCGGGCATAGACACGGGTTCCCGCCCCGAGCCCAAGCGGCACGAGGAAGGAGCCTTGCCATCTTCTTTCATCCGGACTGTGACCGTCGGCGCCAGCATTCGACTGGCTCTGCTGACCCGGTGGCCGAAACCACCGGCGCTCGCGGGCTCGCGCGGGTTTCCCCGCGCCTACCGCCGGTGGGGAATTCCGCCCCGCCCTGAAGACGCGGAGCGCACTATAGCGCCCATCCCCCCAGGAACCAGGAAAAAATCAGGAGAACACCAGATCGGGCTCGCCCTCGCTGTCCGACTGGGCGCGGGTCTTGTCGCGAACCGCCATGGCTTCGGCCAGATAGGACGAGAACCCCTTGGGATTGAACGGTTTGACCAGATAGCCGGCGGCCTTCAGCGTCTTGGCCTTGGACAGCAGGTGGGCATCCTTGTTGCCGGTGAAGATGAACACCGGCGTCGCCGCCAGCAACGGATCCATGGCCGAGCGCACGCCCCCCAACAGCGACAGCCCGTCCACCGGGTCCATCTCCAGGTCGCACAGCACCAGACTGGGACGTTTCTGGCACACCAGCCGCAACCCTTCGGCGCCGTCGCTGGCCCCCCACACCTCCTCGGCGCCCATGTTGGTCAACAGACGCAGCAAAAGGGCTCGGGTGGTGTCGTCGTCCTCGACCACCACGGCATGCAGATCGTTGCGATGGAAACGTGCCAGCATGAAGAACTTATACCAAAGTTGTATTCAGCGATCCACCCTAGCGCGCATCGCGGAACCGGAAATCCAATCGCACGGAAAACGGCGCCTTGGCCTTGAGTGCCGGCGGCAACCGCACCGGCTGGGCCTTGCGGATAGCCGACAAAAAGGCGTCAACCGTGCGTCGCCGCACGTCGCCGGGGGGCAGGCTTTGGTAACCGTCGAACACCGCCCCCGGATTCCACGGCCGTCGCGCGTCATACAAATCGGCGAAATAACCGTCGGCGCCCACGGTGACGGTGACGCGGACATCGGCCTTGTCATAGGCGGAAAGCTCACGCGGCGGCGACCAATGACGCAGCACCTGCCCCAGCACGAAATCGCGCTCGTTCTGGGTGACCGGTTCGGGCTTCTTGGGCTTGGGTTTGGCGTCGGGACGGGCGACGACCGGCGCCTCGTCGCCGCGCTCTTTCTGTTTGGGCGTGCTGGAACGCTGCGCCAGCATGCCTTCCTCGAGTTGGGGAATGGGCGCCCCCGTCTCAGGGGCCGGCGACGGAGGCGGCGACGGAGGCTTGTCCTTTGGCGCTTCCGGCGGCTTGGCCGGTGCGGGTGGCGGCGGCATCGGCGCCAGATCGACGACCATCGCCCGCTCGCCATCGTCTTGGTGTTCGGGCACGGGAAAGCCCAGCCACGCCAATCCCAGCAACAGGTGCAGCGCCGCTGACAACAGCAACGGCATCCAGGCCTTGCGGCGGTTGTCGCGGGGAAGGTCGATCACGGGGGCGGCAAGCATGATGGCGCGCACCATAAGCCCAACGCCCCGTCACGGGGAAGAGGGGTTCAGCGCGGCCGGGCCGGGTTTCCCATCACCGTCATGCCGGCCGGGACATCGTGGGTGACCACCGCCCCCGCTCCCACCACCGCTTCGTCCTCGATGGTGACGCCGGGCAGGATGATGGCGCCACCGCCGATCCACACCCGCGCGCCGATGGAAATGGGACGGCCGAATTCCACGCCTTGGGCACGGGTGCACGGATCGCGCGGATGGTCGGTGGTCAATATCTGCACCCCCGGCCCGATCTGGGTGCCGGCACCGATGGAAACCGGAGCCACGTCCAGGATGACGCAGTTGAAGTTCAGGAAAGCACCGGCACCCAGACGGATGTTGAAACCGCAATCACAATGAAACGGCGGCAGGATGTCCGCTCCCTCGCCCACCGCGGCCAGCCGTTCAAGCAGCATGCTACGCCGCACCTCGGGCGGCACCGCCAGCGAGGCATTGTAGCGCGACAGCCAACGATGGGTGGCCAACAGCTTGGACTGAATTTCCGGCGTGTGGACCGAGAACGGTTCGCCCGCACACATCTTCTCGAACTCACCCGGCGCCATGGCGTCCCCCATCCGACAGACAAAGGGAAAGGGGTGGAAAGAAGCCTTCTTCCCACCCCCGTCTTTCACTCAGTGCATGCCGCTGCCGCTGGAATCGCCCAGGGCCGCCTGGGCGGCGGCAAGGCGGGCGATCGGCACGCGATAGGGCGAGCACGACACGTAATCCAGTCCCACCTTCTGGCAAAAGGCGATGGAACTGGGGTCGCCGCCATGTTCGCCACAGATGCCCAGCTTGATGGCCGGACGGGTGGCGCGGCCGCGTTCCGAGGCGATCTTGACCAGTTCGCCCACGCCTTGTTGGTCCAACTGGGCAAAGGGATCGTGCTCATAGATGCCCTTTTCACGGTAGACACCGATGAAGGGGCCGGAATCGTCGCGGCTCATGCCGAACGTGGTCTGGGTCAGGTCGTTGGTGCCGAACGAGAAGAACTCGGCGCTTTCGGCGATCTCGCCGGCCAGAAGGGCGGCGCGCGGCAACTCGATCATGGTGCCCACATGGTACTTGACCGCGTAGCCTTCGGCCTCGAACACCTGGGCGGCCACCTTGTCGATGCTGGCCTTGAGCAGGTCCAGTTCCTTCTTGGCGCCGACCAGCGGGATCATGATCTCGGGCGTCACCGTCCGGCCGGTCTCACGCGACACATGCACCGCCGCCTCGAAGATGGCCTGGGCCTGCATCTCGTAGATTTCCGGGTAGGTGATGCCCAGGCGGCAACCGCGATGGCCCAGCATGGGGTTGGATTCGTGCAAGGCTGCGTTGCGCGCCGTCACGGTGGCGACGTCCACCCCGGCCTCGCGCGCCACCTCGGCGACCTCGGCGTCGGTGTGCGGCAGGAACTCGTGCAACGGCGGGTCCAACAGGCGGATGGTCACCGGCAGGCCCTGCATGATGTTGAACAGATCGACGAAGTCCTGGCGCTGATAGGGCAACAGCTTGGCCAGGGCGGCACGGCGGCCCTTTTCGTCGGACGACAGGATCATCTCGCGCACCGCCAGGATGCGCTTGGGATCGAAGAACATGTGCTCGGTGCGGCACAGCCCGATGCCTTCGGCACCGAACTTGCGGGCGGTGGCGGCGTCCAGCGGCGTTTCGGCGTTGGCGCGGACCTTGAGGGTACGGATGGTGTCCACCCATTCCATCAAGGTGGCGAAATCGCCGGTCAGTTCCGGCTGCACCGTCGGCACGGCGCCCAGGAACACCTCGCCGGTGCCGCCGTCGATGGTGATGACCTCGCCTTCGCGGATTTCCTTGCCCGCCACCTTGAGCAGACGGGCGTTGTAGTCCACCCGGATCTCGCCGGCGCCGGCCACGCAGGGCGTGCCCATGCCGCGCGCCACCACGGCGGCGTGGCTGGTCATGCCGCCGCGGGTGGTCAGGATGCCCTGGCTGACGTGCATGCCGCCGATGTCCTCGGGGCTGGTTTCGACACGCACCAGGATGACCTTTTCCTTCTTGTCCTTGACCCAGGTTTCCGCGTCCTCGGCCGAGAACACGATCTTGCCCGACGCCGCGCCGGGCGAGGCGGGAAGACCGCGCGCCAACAGGTTGCGCGGCGCCTTGGGATCAAGGGTCGGGTGCAGCAATTGGTCAAGCGCGGTGGGATCGATGCGACCGATGGCGTCCTTGCGGGTGATCAACCCCTCGCGCGCCATGTCCACGGCGATCTTCAAGGCCGCCTTGGTGGTGCGCTTGCCGGTGCGGGTCTGAAGCATCCACAGGCGCTTTTGCTGCACCGTGAACTCCATGTCCTGCATGTCGCGGTAATGGGCTTCCAGTTTGTGACGGATGGCGTTCAGTTCCTTGAACACCTCGGGCATCACCTCTTCCATGGACGGCAGGTCGGACCGTTGCAGATTTTTGCCGTGGATGGTCAGTTGTTGCGGGGTACGGATGCCGGCGACCACGTCCTCGCCCTGGGCGTTGACCAGGAATTCGCCATAGAAATTGTTGTCGCCGGTCGAGGGATCGCGGGTGAAGCACACGCCGGTACAGCAATCGTCGCCCATGTTGCCGAACACCATGGCCTGGACGTTGACGGCGGTGCCCCAGTTTTCGGGAATGTCGTGCAGGCGGCGATAGATGATGGCGCGATTGTTCATCCACGACCCGAACACGGCACCGATCGCCCCCCACAGCTGTTCCTTGACGTCTTGCGGGAACGGCTTGCACAGATGGCGTTCGACCATGTCCTTGTACTTGACCACCACCGCCTTCCAGTCGTCGGCGGACAGATCGGTGTCGAGCGACAGGCCCTTGTCGTCCTTGTGGGCCTCGAGGATTTCCTCGAAATGATGGTGGTCGATCTCGAGCACCACGTTGGAATACATCTGGATGAAGCGGCGATAGGAATCATAGGCGAAACGCGCGTCGCCGACCTTTTTCGCCAGGCCTTCCACCGACACGTCATTCAGACCCAGGTTCAGGATGGTGTCCATCATGCCCGGCATGGAGGCCCTGGCGCCCGACCGCACGGAAACCAGCAGCGGACTGGATTCGTCGCCGAACCTGGCGCCCATGGTTTCCTCGACCTTGGCGAGCGCGTCCAGCACCGCTTCGGTCAGGTCCTGAGGATAGGCGTGGCCGTTGGCGTAATAATAGGTGCAAACCTCAGTGCTGATGGTAAAGCCCGGCGGCACCGGAATGCCGAGATTGCTCATCTCGGCCAGATTGGCGCCCTTGCCGCCCAGCAAGTTCTTCATGTCGGCACGGCCTTCCGCGCGACCGGCTCCGAAGCTATACACCCATTTGCTCATGGCACGTTCCCTCGTCCGGTGGACAAAGCACGGGCGACCCCGGCCGGGGCACCCGTACCGCTGCGAAATCGTGACCCTTTTCGCCCCCAAAAGACAGATGGTTTTTTTGGGGGAAAGGGGCACGCGGACAAAGGTTCTTCCCTTGCCCGTCCCCCCTTGGAAAATCAGCCCTCGATCTTGGCGAAATCGGCGACCTCGCCCATGGCCGCGCCGATTTCCGCCAGAAGCTTAAGGCGGTTGGTTCGAATAGCCGGCTGATCGGTGTTCACCGTCACCTTGTCGAAGAAGGCGTCCACCGGCCGGCGCAGGCGGGCCAGGGCGGCCATGGCGTCGGCGAACTTCTCGGCCCGCAACGCATGGCCGGCGCTGGCGCGCACTTCGGCCAGGGCGGCATGAAGCGCACGCTCCTCGTCCTGGACCAGCGCCTCGGCATCGGCCGGGCCGGCATAGGCGGTGGCGTCCTTCTTTTCCTCGATGCGCACGATATTGGCGGCACGGCGATAGGCCACCAGCAGATTGGCGCCGTCATCCGAGCCGAGGAAGTCGCCCAGCGCCTCGACACGGGCCAACAGCCGGACCAGATCGTCCTCGTCGCCAAGGCCGAACACCGCGTTGACCAGATCGTGGCGCACGCCCTTTTCCCTGAGATGCACCTTGAGACGGTCGGCGAAGAACTCCATCAGGTCCTCGGCCACCCGCCTGGGATCCCCCGACAGCGTGCCCGGCTTGTACTGGGCGTGGGCGAACTGGAACAGGGTGAACAGCGGCAGACGCAGACCGTTCTCGACCACCAGACGGATGACCCCCAGCGCCGCGCGGCGCAGGGCGAAGGGGTCCTTGGAGCCGGTCGGCTTTTCGTCGATGGCGAAGAAACCGACAAGGCTGTCGATCTTGTCGGCCAGCGAGGCACAGACGCTGACCGGCGCTGTCGGAACCTTGTCCGACGGCCCCAGCGGCGAATAATGCTCGGCGACGGCGTCGGCCACCGCCGGTGCCTCGCCATCGTTCAGGGCGTAATAACGGCCCATGACGCCTTGAAGCTCGGGGAACTCGCCCACCATCTCGGTGGACAAATCCGCCTTGGCCAGTTCGGCGGCGCGTTCGGCGTCGTGGGCGCTGGCGCCTTCGACAAAGGCGGTCAGGTGACGGGCCAGCACCTTCATGCGCTCGACCTTGTCGGCCATGGTGCCCAGACGCGCATAGAACAACCGTTCCGCCAGCTTGGGCAGACGGGAATCAAGACGGGCCTTGCGGTCGGTGTCCCAGAAGAAGGCCGCGTCGGACAGCCGGGCGCGCAGCACGCGCTCGTTGCCCGCCACGATGGCGGCACCGTCGTCGCCGGCCTCCATGTTCGAGGTGACCAGGAAGCGCGGCGCAAGCTTGTCGCCGTTCATCAGCGAGAAGTACTTCTGGTGCGCCCGCATGGAGGTGATCAACACCTCTTGCGGCACGCCCATGAACTTGTCGTCGATGGTGCCCACCAAGACGTTGGGCAATTCCACCAGACCGGTGACCTCGGCCAGCAAACCGTCGTCGGCGCGCAAGCTCAGACCTTCGCGGGCGGCGGCGGCTTCGGCCTGGGCCAGGATGGAATGGCGGCGTTCGATCGGGTCGAGAACCACCTTGGCGGCGGCCAGCTTGGCTGCGTAATCGGCGAAATCCTTGACCGCGAACTCGGCCGGAGCCAGGAAGCGGTGACCGCGCGACACGTTGCCGGCGCTGATCGGGCCAAAGGTCACCGGCACCACGGCGCCGTCGAACAGGCACAGGATGGATTGCAGCGGCCGCACCCAGCGCACGGAATTGGCGCCCCAACGTTGCGACTTGGGCCAGGGGAAGTCGGCCAGGGCGGCCTCGATCACTTCCTTGGCCACCTCCACGGTGGCGCGGCCCTTCTTGTTGATCACCGCGAAATAGAACACGCCCTTGCCGGTGTCGCGCTGCTCCAGTTCGTCGAGTTTGAGGCCGGAGGAAGCCAGGAAGCCGTTCAACGCCTGTTCCGGGGCGCCGACACGGGGGCCGCGCTTTTCCTCGGACACATCGGGACCGGCCACCGGCAGACCCTCGACCACCAGCACCAGACGGCGGGGCGTGACATAGGTGCGCACGCCCTGACCGCTCAGGCCATTCTTGCCCAGGCCGTCCACCACCAGACGCTGAAGGTCCTCGGCGGCGCGGGCCTGCATACGGGCGGGGATTTCTTCCGAGAAGATTTCAAGCAGCAACTCGGCCATGGCTCAGGCCTCCGTCTTGGGAGCGCGCGAGGCCAGCCAGCCCTCGCAGCACGCCTTGGCCAGCGCACGCACGCGGCCGATATAGGATTGACGTTCGGTGACCGAAATCACCCCGCGCGCGTCCAGCAGGTTGAAGCGGTGCGAGGCCTTGATGCACTGGTCGTAGGCGGGCAACGCCAGACCGGCCTTCAGCAGCGCCTCGCATTCCTTTTCCGCGTCGAGGAAGTGGCGGTACAGCATCTCGGTGTCGGCATGCTCGAAATTGTGGGCGGAATATTCCTTCTCGGCCTGAAGGAACACATCGCCGTACTTCACGCCCTCGCCGTTAAAATCCAGGTCGTAGACGTTCTCGACGCCCTGGATGTACATGGCCAGACGTTCAAGGCCATAGGTCAGCTCGACCGCCACCGGGTCGCATTCGATGCCGCCGACCTGTTGGAAATAGGTGAACTGAGTCACCTCCATGCCGTCGCACCATACTTCCCAGCCCAGGCCCCAGGCGCCCAGCGTCGGGCTTTCCCAATCGTCCTCGACGAAGCGGATGTCGTGGGCCAGCGGATCGACGCCCAGACGGCGCAGGGATTCCAGATAAAGCTCTTGCGAATTGGCGGGTGACGGCTTCAGCAGCACCTGGAACTGATAATAATGCTGAAGACGGTTCGGGTTCTCGCCATAGCGGCCGTCCTTGGGCCGGCGCGACGGCTGCACATAGGCGGCCTTCCACGGATCGGGACCCAGCGCGCGCAACGTGGTGGCCGGGTGGAAGGTCCCGGCACCCACCTCCATGTCATAGGGCTGGAGGATGACGCAGCCTTGCTCGGCCCAGAAGTTCTGCAAGGTCAGGATCAGTTGTTGGAAGCTGGGCTTCTTGGCGCCGCTGTGGCCCATGGAATTCCGCCATTCATAGGGTGAAGGAAGTCGGTCGGCAAACCTAACCACCACGCCCAACGCGGTCAAGCGGGCCTTGACCGCCCTCAAGGTCCGAAACGCCCCGGCGGCATAGGCTGCACAAACACCCTGGAACAATTCCGGTTCGCGCCATGATCACCCAGACCCAAGCCATCGAAGCCCTGCGCGGCGTCATCGACCCTGACGTCGGCATCAACATCGTCGACCTGGGCATGGTCGAACGGGTCGTCGCCGACGAGGACGGCGTCAGGGTCGCGTTGATCATGACCACCCCGGCCTGTCCGCAAAGCGGCTACCTGCGCGACGAGAGCCTCCACCTGCTGCGACAGGCCGGCGCCGTCATGGCGACGGTGGAGGTGCTGGACGCGCCCTTGTGGTCGCCCGAACGGCTGAGCCCGGCGGCCCGGCAAAGCCTGGGGTGGTAGCCATGCATCCGCGCCTTCCGCTTGTCCTGCTGCTGGGCGGCGCCGTCAGCCTGTTGACCGGCTTGGCGGCGGGCGAGGCCCGGCTGGGACTTGCCCTCGACCTGGATTTCGTCCACCTGCACGGGCCGCTGATGGTGTGCGGCTTCTTCGGCACGGTCATCGGCATCGAACGCGCGGTGGCTCTGGGCCGGCCGTGGGCTTTCGCCGCCCCCTTCGCCACCGGCGGCGGCGGTCTGTTGCTGGTGGCCGGCGCCGAGAGCGCCGGCGCCATCTCGTTGACCCTGGGCTCCCTGGTGTTCCTGGCCGTCGCCGGGGTGGTGGCGCGGCGCCAGCCGGAACCGTTCACCCGCCTTTTGGCCCTGGCCGCCCTGGCCTGGGCCATGGGCAATTTGCTGTGGGCCACGGGTGCTGCGGTATCCGAGGTGGTGCCGCTGTGGGCGTCGTTCCTGGTTCTCACCATCGCCGGCGAACGGCTGGAACTGTCGCGTTTCATGAAGCCATGGCGCTGGCGCGATCCGTCGCTGGCGGTCCCGGTGGTTCTGATCGGCGGCGGCGCGGGATTGGCGGCGGCCCAGTTGCCCTGGGCCTGGACCGCCTTCGGCCTGGGCTGCGTGGCGATGGTGGCGTGGGCGATGGTCAACGACGTGGCCCGCCGGACCATCCGCCAGCCCGGCCTGACCCGCTATGTGGCGGTCTGCCTGTTGTCGGGCTATGTGTGGCTGGGGATTGGCGGCCTGTTGATGCCCGCGCTCGACGCCGGCATTGAATCCCTGCGCTATGACGCGGCGTTGCATGCGCTGTTCGTCGGCTTCGTCTTTTCCATGGTGTTCGGCCACGCCCCCGTCATCCTGCCGGCCGTGCTCAAGGTGCGGCTGCCGTTCGCCCTTTATTTCTATGTGCCGTTGACGGTGTTGCACCTGTCGCTGGTGCTGCGGCTGGCCGGTGATCTGGCGGAAAACGACGGGTTGCGGCTGGCCGGCGGCATGCTCAACGGCCTGACGGTGGTGGGATTCGCCCTGATGGTGGTGACGACCATCCTGCGCCACCGCCGGACCTGAACGTTACCGACGCGGCTTGGCCCGCGCGGTGGGCTCCGCCTGCATGGGGTCGTCGGGCCACCAATGCTTGGGGTATTGCCCCTTCAGGTCGGCCTTGACCGCGTGATAGGCGTTGGCCCAGAAGCTCGCGAGATCCTGGGTCACCTGCACCGGCCGCCGTGCCGGCGACAACAGGTGCAGCAACAGCGGCACCTTGCCGCCCAGGATACGCGGGGTGTCGGCACAGCCGAACATTTCCTGAAGACGCACCGCCAGCACCGGCACCTCGCCGGAATAGTCGATGGGCACCCGGCTGCCCGAGGGTACGGTGACATGGGTCGGCACCAATTCGTCCAGCCGGCGCGACAATTCCCACGGCACCAAGCCGCGCAAGGCCTGTGACAAGTCCAGGCGGGTCAGATGGGCGCGCCGGGTGATGCCGGAAAGATAGGGCGCCAGCCATTCCCCAAGTCCGTCCAGCAACGCCGGGTCGGACAGATCGGGCCAGCCGCCGTCGGGGTCGAGCCGGCGCAACAGGCCGACGCGCTCGCGCCATTTCATCAACTCGTCGGTCCAGGGCAGACAGGCCAACCCCATGGCCCGCACCCCCTCGGCCATGGCGGCGGCCAAGGCGTCGGGCGCGGCGTCCTCCAACTTCTGTTCGTCCAGCACCAGGGCGAACAGCCGGCGCTGGCGGCTGGCCCGCACCAATTCCTCGCGGCGGTCCCAGACCACCGCCTGCTCGGTGCGGATGGACTCGGCGAAATGGTCCTCGATCTCGGCCTTGCTCAGGGCGGCGGCCAGGAAGATGCGGGCCTCGCGCCGGTCGCCGTCCAGTTCTGCCGCCACCAGCCATTCCTCGGCGCTCAAGGGTTCGGCATCGGCGAACAGCGCGCCGCGTCCGCCCGACAGGGCATAGCGCGGCTCGCCTCCTGGCCGGCGCCGCGCTATGCGGTCGGGATAGGCGAAGGCCAGAACGATGCCGGCATCGCGCCCGTCGCCGTCTTCCTGTCCCGGTTTCAGGCCGACACGGCGGCGCCATTCCTTGGCCGCCTGACGCACGCGGGCCAGGGCGCCACGGTCCACGGTCAGTCCCCGCACCTGCTCCCCCTGCCCGCGCACGGCGTCGAGACGTAGCCGCACATCGGAATCGCGAAATCCCCGCTCGGCCTTGACGACGTCACGCTCGCCCAGGATCGCCGCCAGATCACAGGCCAGCCCGCCCAACCCCAGGCCGCGCGCCTTCAACACCATGTGGGCCAGACGCGGATGCATGGCGAGACGGTTCATGGCCCGGCCGTGGGCGGTGATGCGGCCGGTGTCGTCCACCGCCCCCAATTCGGCCAGCAACTCGCGGGCCTGGGCCAGCGACGCGGCCGGCGGCGCGTCCAGCCACGCCAACGCCCCCGCGTCATGGATGCCCCATTGCGCCAGATCAAGCGCCAGCGGCGCCAGGTCGGCCTCGGCGATCTCGGGGGCGGTGTAGGGAACAAGCGCCCGGTCCTCGGCCTCGGGCCACAGGCGATAGCACACCCCCGGCGCGGTGCGGCCGGCGCGGCCCCGGCGCTGATCGGCCGAAGCCCGGCTGACCGGCAACGTCACCAGCCGGGTCATGCCCGAGGTCGGATCGAAGCGCGGCACCCGCATCTGGCCGCCGTCCACCACCACCCGCACACCATCGATGGTCAGCGAGGTTTCGGCGATGGCGGTGGCCAGCACCACCTTGCGCCCGCCCCCTTCCCGCCGGATGGCGCGGTCCTGGGCCTCGGCCGGCAGATCGCCATACAAAGGCGCCAGCGTCACGCCGCGCGCCGCCGGGCTTTCGCCCAACAACGCCTCGACCCGCCGGATCTCCCCGGCACCGGGAAGGAAGACCAGGATGTCGCCCTCTTCCTCGGCCAGCGCCTGGGTCACCGCGCTGGACACCGCCTCGGCGAAACGGCGCGGTTCGGGCCGGGACAGGAAGCGGGTTTCCACGGGAAAGGCCCGCCCCTCGCTGGTCAGCACCGGCACGCCGCCCATGAGAGCGGCCACCGGCCCACCGTCCAGCGTCGCCGACATCACCAGGATCTTCAGGTCGTCGCGCAACGCGCCCTGGCTTTCCAGACACAGCGCCAATCCCAGATCGGCGTTGAGCGATCGTTCGTGGAACTCGTCGAAGATCACCAGCCCCACCCCCGGCAGGCTGGGATCGTCCTGAAGCATGCGGGTCAGGATACCCTCGGTCACCACCTCGACACGGGTGGCGGCCGACACCCTGGATTCGAAGCGGATACGGTAGCCCACGGTCTGGCCCACCGCCTCGCCCAAGGTTTCGGCCATGCGCGCGGCGGCCGCGCGCGCCGCCAGACGGCGCGGTTCCAACATGACGACGCGCTTGCCCGCCAGCCACGGCGCGTCCAGCAGGGCCAGCGGTACTCCGGTGGTCTTGCCGGCACCGGGCGGCGCCTGGAGCACCAGCCCGCACGCGGCGGCCAGCGCGGTACGGATGTCGGGAAGGATGGCGGCGATGGGCAACTGGGTCATGCCCAGCCTTTTAACCGAAAGCGCCCCGCCACTTAAGCGCATTTCCCCGGCACCTACCCGGTTGCAGTTCAGGCAAATGTGAATGATAATGCCGCCCGAACGCGCCTTGACGAAAAAAGGAGAGCAAAGCCCGCCGGCGCCACCTGTTGCCATTCGGCCCTGTCGCCGACCGCCCGTCCGCACGGGGGGGTGGGCGTAGCGGCAGACACAGTCGGATCGGCACGCGCCCAAAAATCAAGGGGTGCCCGGCCTAAATTTCGCCACGGTATTTGTTCATTCTGCCGATACTGGGCGGCAGTTCCGTCCCCAGACCGGCGTCGAGGACATCGCGTTCGGATTTCAACACGTGGAAGATCTCGGGAGATCATGATGCTCAACAAGAAGGTCGGTCTGGCTCTCGCCGCCATGCTGCTCGCCCCCGTCGCCGCCAACGCCGCCGATGCTCCGAAGGCGTTCAACCAGTGCAAGGCCTGCCACAAGGTGGAAGCCGGCAAGCACGGCGTCGGCCCGTCCCTGGCCGGTGTTTTCGGCGCCAAGGCCGGTCACGCCGAAGGCTTCAAGTACTCCCAGAAGCACCTGGACTCGGGCATGACCTGGGACGAAGCCAGCCTCTCCAAGTACCTGGCCGACCCCAAGGGCACCATTCCGGGCAACAAGATGGCCTTCGCCGGCCTGAAGAACCCCGACGACATCAAGGCCGTCATCGAATACCTGAAGACCCTGAAGTAGTCGCTTCGGGCCTTTCCAGGCATCGCGGACGCCGTCGCCCCAGCGGGCGGCGGCGTTCTGCTTTTCATGTCAGGATTGACGGGCTTTCAACGCCTGGGCGATCCCCCGCCGCCACAGGCCGATGTCGATGGCCGCATGCGAGGTGACTTCCAGACGGTCGTCGTTCAAGGCGTCGCCGCCATGTTCGGCCGCCCAGCGCGCCACGGCCTGATCGCGCTGACGCACCAGAGCCACCACCAACGGCCGATACAGCCCCAGCAACGCCGTCAGCCAGCGGCCAACCCGGCCACCGCTGCCCACCCCGTCCACATGGAAACATGGCAGGATGCGGGCCACCGTGTCGGCGTCGTACCACGATTCGCCGGTCACCCAACGGTTCGTGGTGAACAATTCCGAGGCGAAGCCATGATGGCCCAACCCCACGGCCACCAGATGGCAAGGGGAATCGGCGCCCCCCACCGCCACCTGCGGCCGACATCCGACCGGCATGCCCATGGGACGCACGAACAGGTGGGCGTGGCCGAACTCACCCTGGCGATGGCAATGGAAATAATACTGGGAATGGCTGGCGAAGTCGTAGACGTCGCCGGTGGGGTAATGACGATAGGGTTCGACCGCGTCTCCCCCCACCAAAAGAGCGCGCGGCGAGGTTCCCGCCGCGCGCATGCCCGCTTCGATCGCGGCAAGCTGTTCCCCCGCCTCTGCCATGTCGGCAAGATCGCCGGGCGAGAGGTGCGAGGGATCAAGGGTCATTTCGCCAACCCCGTTTCCTCGTAGAACGCGCGGGCCCCGTCATGCAGGGGAATGGCGATCCCTTCGTGGGCGCTGTCTCCCTTGTTCAGTCCTTTGAGCACCGGATGCAGACGGGTGAAGGCCGGGAAGTTGACGTGGATGGCCTTGAGCACGTCGCGCACCTCGTCGTCGGTCATCTTGGTGGTGGTGGTCAACACCGCCTTCAATTGCAACGAAGGCACGTCTTCCTTGACGCCATCGTACAGACCGTGGCGCAGGGCCGCCTTGCTCATCCACGGGTTGCGCTTGAGCCACGGCTCGATGGATTTCCCCTTTATCGGCACCAGGGTGGCGTTGCATTCCTCGACCGTGGCGACCACTTCCGGCATGGGATGGATGCCGGTGAAGAAAGCGGCGTCGATGTTGCCTTCGCACAGCGCCTGGGCTTCCTCGACCAGATCCAACTCGACCGCCGGGGCGAGATCGCCTTCGGACAGCCCCGCCGCCTCAAGCACCAGTTCGGCCATGGTCCGCTGGAACGATCCCGGCCGGCCCAGGTTGACACGCTTGCCCTTGAGGTCGGCCACGCTGTCGATGCCCGCCCCTTGACGGGCGACCACCGCCACCGCTTCGCCATGCAGGCTCATCACCGCGCGCAACTCGGGCATGGGGCCGCTGTCGCGGAAGGCGTCGGCGCCCTGGGCAGCCTGGACGGCGGCCCGCGACTGCACGATGGCGAAATCGGTCTCGCCCGATTTCAACGCCGCCAGATTGGCCGCCGACCCCGAGGATGGCGCCACCGCGCAATTGGCGTCGTGCGGGTGTTCCTTGTTGATGACGCGGCACAACGCACCGGCGGTGGGATAATAAAATCCCGTCACCTCGCCGGAACCGATCACCATGGTACGGCGTTCGGCCGAGGCCGGTGCCGACAGCAAAAGACCAAGAACGCACCCGAAGGCCGTCGCAACGTGTTTCGCCTTCACCTTCACTCCTGGGCTCGATGTTTGAATGTGCGCGGATCATAGCCCGGACACGCCCGGAACCAAAGCCCGCTGCTCCAGATCCATGGTTTTCGAACATAAGAATCCTAAAAATTGCCGGCTATTTTAAGAATCCCGTTTGCCATCACCTTCACAAATGGTAACAATCGACGCGATCGATGACTGGATACCGGGGGAGGGAGTAATCGTGAGGAAGTTCTGGCTTCTGATCGCTTCGGCTGCGGCCTTGACCGTCGCCGCCATTACCCCCGCCAGTGCCATCCAATGCGTCCAGTACGCTCGCGAGGCTTCGGGCATCAACCTCAAGGGCGATGCCTGGAAGTGGTGGAACGCCGCCAGCGGCCTTTACGACCGTGGCCGCAATCCCCGCGACGGCGCCGTCCTGGTCTTCACGCGCCAAGGCTCCATGCGTTATGGCCACGTTTCCGTGGTCACCCGCGTACTGAGCAACCGTCTGGTCCTGGTTGACCACGCCAATTGGGCGCCGGTTCGCAGTTCGGGCCGTGGTGCCATCACCACCGCCGTTCCGGTGCTGGACGTGTCGCCCAAGAACGACTGGACCCAGGTCCGCGTCTGGTATCCGCCAAGCAACGATTTCGGCAGCCGCGTGTATCGTACCGAAGGCTACGTCTATCAGCCGCGCGATCCCAACATGGCCCGCCCTGCAATTCACAAGGTCGCGGTCAGCAAGGCCGCCCAGATGTTCCCGACCACCTCCCAGAAATCCGCCCGCCATCAGGTCAAGCCGCTGGAAACCTCGCGCAGCGAGGAAGCCGCTCCCCTGGTCAAGGCCATTTCGGCCGAAGCCGTGGTCAAGGCCGCCATCGCCACCGGCGAGATTCAGGCCGCCACCAACGACGCCCCGGACATGATCAAGGTGGCCAAGACGGTGTTCCGGTCGGGCGCCTCGACGCCGGCCAACGATCTGAACAGCCTGCTGTTCAACTGATCCAAGGACCGATTTCCCATGATCGCGGCCGTCACTTTCGGGTGACGGCCGTTTTCGTTTGCCCCGTCGCAAGCGCCTCTCGCTCCTCCCCCCACTTTCGGGCAGTTCTAAACTGTGCAAAACCTGCCCGTGGGTAGGCAAAAACCCACACTTATCATTTGCGCTTACGCCCAGGCCGCGTATGATGTCGCTCTCTCGGGTAGGGTTCGTTGGGGGCCCCGGAGAGTTTGGAAGGAAGCCATGGGCGTCCAAAGCAACAAGCCGATCGACATTGTCATCGCCGAAAAGAATCCGCTGCTGCAAAGCAGCTTGGTCAAGCTGTTCGCCGGGGACGAACGCTTTTGCCTGGCGGCGGTTACCGCCGATGGCGAAAAATTCCTCGAAGCCTGCGAACGCATGCGGTTCGACGTCGGCATCATCGGTTGGGAAATGCCCGGCCTGGATGGCCGCGGCGTCCTGCAAGCCCTGCGCAACCGCACCGATGGCCCGCGCGTCATCGTCTATACCGGCAGCCCGAACCCGGACGTTCCGCGTCAGGCCATGACCTTGGGCGCCGCCGGGTTCTGCTCCAAGCGGGAAACGCCGGAGCAGTTGCTCGACACCATCCAGGCGGTGGCGGCCGGACGCATGGTGTTCCCGTTCATCGACGTCTCCAGCCTGGCGTCCGACCCGCTGGCCGGACTGACCCCGCGCGAACGGGAATTGCTGGCCGCCCTGGCCGGGGGCTTGACCAACCAGCAGATGGCCAGCCAGTTGGACATCTCGCTTAATACCGTCAAGTTCCACCTGAAGAACCTGTACGACAAGCTTGGCGTCGGCAACCGCGCCCAGGCGGTGGCCTTTTACCTCAAGGGGCGCGAGGGCCGTTAGTGCTCTGACGCATCTGAATGCTTCAATGGATTAGGGCCGTTCAGGTTGGGTTCATGAAGAACGCAG
Organism: Magnetospirillum aberrantis SpK; assembly: GCF_011022235.1. GTDB lineage: Bacteria > Pseudomonadota > Alphaproteobacteria > Rhodospirillales > Magnetospirillaceae > Magnetospirillum > Magnetospirillum aberrantis. The sequence goes on from NZ_JAAIYP010000007.1 coordinate 240,402, forward strand.
CATGGTGTGCTCCACGACCAACAGCGTGGAGCACCCTCGGCTATGTCTTCTTCGTCTCGATACGACCCCGTCGCCAAAAGCCTGCATTGGCTGATGGCTGCCCTGATCATCGGCCTGTGGGGCGTCGGCCTGGGCATGGAAGAACTGCCCAAGGGCGACCTGCGCAGCCAGATCATCGGCCTGCACAAGGCGTTGGGCGTGGTGGTCCTGGCCCTGGTGGTCGTCCGGCTGGCCTGGCGCGCCACTCATTCCGCCCCAACCCTGCCCGCCACCATGCCGGCTTGGGAACAACTGGGCGCCAAATTGGGCCATCTGGCGCTTTATGGCCTGATGATCGCCATTCCCGCCGCCGGCATCCTGATGAGCCAGTCGGCCGGACGCGACGTCAACGTCTTCGGCTGGATCCTTCCGACCCTGGTGGAAAAGAGCGACGACCTCAAGGAAGTGTTCGGCGAAGCGCATGAAACCCTGGCATGGCTGTTGGCCGTGGTTCTGGTGGTGCATGTGGTCGCCGCGTTGCGCCACCATTTCATGCTCAAGGACGACGTCCTTAGCCGCATGCTCCCTCGTCGGGGGTAAGGCGCTCAGGGAATCGTTGACTCCCGAGGCCCCGTGGGGCAGTTTTCCGCCGCCCGCCTCTTGGTGGTGAGTGCGGGCCTCGACAGGAGGACGTGTACGCATGGCCGAAGCCCCGGCGGCTTTCGAGGCAAGGCCCCGCTTCGACGGGCAACGCCCCGATTCCGTGCGCGCGTCCCAACACCGCCATATCGCGTTTTCGCGCCGGCTCGCCGCTTTTCCCATGGGAACGTGTGCGCAAGCCGGCGCTTTTGTTTCCGCCCCCGCCAGCCAACCCGCCATAAGGACCCGATGATGACCGCACCCGCCACCCACGCCGAGATGGCCAACGCCATCCGCTTCCTCGCCGTGGACGCCATCGAGAAGGCCAAGTCCGGCCATCCTGGCATGCCCATGGGCATGGCCGACGTGGCGACGGTGCTGTTCACCCGCTTCATGAAGTTCGACGCCCAGGCCCCCAAATGGGTGGACCGCGACCGCTTCATCCTGTCGGCGGGCCACGGCTCCATGCTGCTGTACGCGCTGGGTTACCTGACCGGTTATGCCGACCTGGACATCGAGCAGATCAAGAACTTCCGCCAGCTCGGCTACCGCACCGCCGGCCACCCGGAATTCGGCCATGTGGACATCGCCGACACCACCACCGGCCCCTTGGGCCAGGGCATCGCCAACGCCACCGGCTTCGCCCTGGCCGAGGCCATGCAGGCCGCCCGCTACGGCCAGGACGTGGTCAACCACTACACCTATGTCGTCGCCGGTGACGGCTGTCTGATGGAAGGCATCAGCCAGGAGGCCATCACCCTGGCCGGTCACCTGAAGCTCGCCAAGCTGATCGTGCTGTGGGACGACAACCACATCTGCATCGACGGCGACACCGCGCTCTCCACCTCGGACGACCAGCGCGCCCGCTTCGCCGCCGCCGGCTGGAACACCGATGCCTGTGACGGCCACAACCCGGACGACATCGCCCGCGCCATCGAGGCCGCGCGCAAGTCCGACCGTCCGACCCTGATCGCCTGCCGTACCACCATCGGCAAGGGCGCCCCCACCAAGGCCGGTTCGGAAAAGATCCACGGCGCCCCCCTGGGCGGCGACGAGATCAAGGCTGCGCGCGAAGCCGCCAACTGGAATTATGAACCGTTCGAGGTGCCCGCCCACGTTCTGGCCGCCTGGCGCGCCGCCGGCAGCCGCGGAAGCGCCGAGCGCACCGCCTGGGAAGGCCGATTCGGCAAGCTGGACCTGAGCCGGAAGGCCGAGTTCGAGCGCACCCAGGATGGCCGTCTGCCCGCCGGGTGGCAAGACGCCATCGCCGCCTTCAAGCAGAAGATCTCGACCGACCAGCCCAAGGTCGCCACCCGCAAGGCCAGTCAGGACGTGCTGGAGGTGGTCACCGCCGCCATTCCCGAAATGATCGGCGGCAGCGCCGACCTGACCCATTCCAACCTGACCAACACCAAGGCCTGCGCGCCGTCGGTCAAGGCCGGGGACTATTCCGGCCGCTACATCCATTACGGCATCCGCGAACACGGCATGGCGGCGGCCATGAACGGTCTGTCGCTGCATGGCGGCTTCATCCCCTATGGCGGCACCTTCCTGATTTTCGCCAACTACCTGTGGCCGGCGCTGCGCATGAGCGCCATGATGGAACAGCGCGTCCTTTACGTGCTGACCCACGATTCCATCGGCCTGGGCGAGGACGGCCCCACCCACCAGCCGATCGAGACCCTGGCCGCCCTGCGCGCCACCCCCAACGTGCTGGTGTTCCGCCCCGCCGACGCGGTCGAGACCGCCGAGGCCTACGAAGCGGCGTTGCTGAACGCCAAGGGCCCGTCGGTGTTCGCCCTGTCGCGCCAGAACCTGCCGACGCTCCGCACCAAACATACGGTAGAGAACCTTACCGCCAAGGGCGGCTATGTTCTGGCCGAGGCGGCCAAGGAACTGAATGGGGGCAAGCGCCAAGTGACCCTGATCGCCACCGGCTCGGAAGTTTCGTTGGCCATGGAGGCCCGCAAGCTGCTGGCCGACAAGGGCGTGGCGGCGGCCGTGGTCTCGTTGCCGTGTTGGGAGCTGTTCGACCGCCAGTCGAAGGAGTATCGTGCTTCTGTCCTGGGTGAGGGTAGCGTCCGTGTCGCCGTCGAGGCGCTGGGCACCTTCGGTTGGGAACGCTATGTCGGCTTGGACGGCGCGGTGGTCGGCATGACCGGCTTCGGCGCCTCGGCCCCGGCCGACAAGCTGTATCAGCATTTCGGCATCACCGCCGAGGCGGTGGCCGACGCGGCCTTGGCGCGTCTGTGAGCGACGCGCCGGGACAACAAGACCTTTAGGGAGAAAAGGTTATGCCTCTCGTTTCCTTGCGGCAGCTTCTGGATCACGCGGCCGAAAATGGCTATGGCATCCCCGCCTTCAACGTGAACAACCTGGAACAGGTCAAGGCGATCATGGAGGCGGCCGCCGCCACCGACAGCCCGGTGATCCTTCAGGCCTCGGCCGGCGCGCGCAAGTACGCGGGCGAGCCCTTCCTGCGCCACCTGATCCTGGGTGCGCTGGAAGCGTTCCCAAATCTGCCGCTGTGCATGCACCAGGACCACGGCACCAGCCCGGCGGTGTGCGCCCGCGCCATCCAGTCCGGCTTCAGCTCGGTGATGATGGACGGCAGCTTGCGCGAGGACGGCAAGACCCCGTCCGACTGGGACTACAACGTCGAGACCACCGCCCATGTGGTCAAGATGGCCCATGCCTGCGGCGTCTCGGTCGAGGGTGAACTGGGTTGCCTGGGCTCGTTGGAAACCGGCATGGCCGGCGAGGAAGACGGCGTCGGCGCCGAGGGCGTGCTGGACCATTCCAAGCTGCTGACCGACCCGGACGAAGCCGCCGAGTTCGTCAAGCTGACCCAGGTGGACGCCCTGGCCATCGCCATCGGCACCAGCCACGGCGCCTACAAGTTCACCCGTCCGCCGACCGGCGACGTGCTGGCCATTTCGCGGGTCAAGGAAATCCACGCCCGCATCCCCAACACCCATCTGGTGATGCACGGCTCCTCTTCGGTGCCGCAGGAATGGCTGAAGATCATCAACGATTACGGCGGCGCCCTGGGCGAGACCTATGGCGTGCCGGTCGAGGAGATCGTCGAGGCCATCAAGCACGGCGTGCGCAAGATCAACATCGACACCGACCTGCGCATGGCCGTCACCGGCAGCTTGCGCAAGTTCTTCCACGACGAGCCGAAGAAGTTCGACCCGCGCGACTACAACAAGGCCGCCATGGCCGGCATGGTCGGCATCTGCAAGGCCCGCTACGAAGCCTTCGGCACCGCCGGCCAGGCCAGCAAGATCAAGGTGGTCGGCCTGGAGAAGATGGGCGACCGCTACGCTAAGGGCGAGTTGGCCGCCAAGATCATCTGATTGAGGTCGGGAAGGCAGGTCCCCTGCCTTCCCTTGTTTGCGTCATGGCCGGGCTTGACCCGGCCATCCACGTTTTACCGCCGGTCCCGCGTGGATACCCGGATCAAGTCCGGGCATGACGGCCGGGAAACACCGTGAGCAGGAAGCATGACCGTCAAGATCGCCCCCTCCATCCTGTCCGCCGACTTCGCCCGCCTGGGGGAAGAGGTCAAGGCCATCGACGCCGCCGGCTGCGATTGGGTCCACATCGACGTCATGGACGGCCATTTCGTACCCAACCTGACCTTCGGCCCGCCGATCATCAAGGCCATCCGGCCGTGGACCGCCAAGACCTTCGACGTCCACCTGATGATCGACCCGGCCCAGCCCTCTATCGAGGACTATGCCAAGGCCGGTGCCGACATCATCACCGTGCACGCCGAGGCCGATCCCCACATCGACCGCTCACTGCAACTGATCCGCTCCTTGGGCAAGAAGGCCGGTCTGTCGCTGAACCCGGCGACACCGGAAAACGTCATCGAGTACGTGCTGGACAAGCTGGACCTGATCCTGGTGATGAGCGTCAATCCCGGCTTCGGCGGCCAGAGTTTCATCCCCAGCCAGTTGGACAAGATCGCCCGCATCCGCAAGATGATCGGCGACCGCCCCATCGAGCTGGAGGTGGACGGCGGCGTCACCGCCGACAACGCCCACAAGGTGATGGCGGCCGGCGCCACGGCGTTGGTGGCCGGCTCGGCGGTGTTCAGGACCCCCGACTACGCCAGCAACATCCGGGCGTTGCGCGATTCCCGCGCCTGAGGCCATCTCCGGTCCGGTTTTATGACAACCATCGTGACAATGTGACAGCGCCCCGGCCGTTCCCATGCGGTCGGGGCGTCGCGTATCGGCCACGGAAGACGGCAGAAAATGGCGGAAAGCCTTGCTTTCCCGCCACATCCATGGCTCCGGCGAATTGTTACACGGATTGTCATATAATCTTAACCGACGCGTCGCGGTGCTGTAACACACCATGACTAGAGTGACAGCGCGGAAGCCCCGGTGGTTTCCCTCCCCTCGCTGAACTCTCGGAGATCAACCCATGAAGAAGACCCTGGCCGTCGCGGCCATCGCCCTTGCCACCGTCTCTTTCGGCGGTGTGGCCCAGGCCCGCGACCAGATTCGCATGGCCGGTTCGTCCACCGTCTATCCTTTCTCCACCTCGGTCGCCGAACAGTTCGGCAAGAGCGGCAAGTTCAAGACCCCGGTGGTGGAAAGCACCGGCACCGGCGGCGGCTTCAAGCTGTTCTGCTCGGGCGTCGGCCCGGACTTCACGGACATTTCCAACGCCTCGCGCGCCATCAAGTCCTCGGAACTCGAGATGTGCGCCAAGAACGGTGTCGGCGAAGTCATCGAGATCAAGTTCGGCTATGACGGCATCGCGCTGGCCAACGCCAAGAAGCACGACCGTTATTCGCTGACCCGCAAGCAGATCTTCCAGGCCCTGGCCAAGAACGTTCCGGTCGGCGGCAAGCTGGTTCCGAACCCCTACACCACCTGGAACCAGATCGACCCGAGCCTGCCCAACGACAAGATCGAAGTGCTGGGCCCGCCGCCCACCTCGGGTACCCGTGACGCCTTCCTGGAACTGGTGATGGAGCACGGCGCGCTCGAGTTCCCCGAGATCAAGGAACTGAAGAAGACCGACGAAAAGGCCTTCAAGGCCGCCTTCTCCAGCCTGCGTGAAGACGGCGTCTACATCGACGCCGGCGAGAACGACAACCTGATCGTCCAGAAGCTGGAAACCAACCCGCGCGCCCTGGGCATCTTCGGCTATTCGTACCTCGAGCAGAACGGCGACAAGATCCAGGGGTCGATCATCGACGGTTCCGAACCGACCTTCGACAACATCGCCGCCGGCAAGTACGTGGTGTCGCGCCCGCTGTTCTTCTACGTGAAGAAGGCGCATGTGGGCCAGATCCCCGGCATCAAGGAATACGTGGCCGAGTTCACCTCGGAAAAGGCTTGGGGCACCAACGGCTATCTGGTCGACAAGGGCCTGATCCCGATGCCCGATGCCGAGCGTAAGGAATGGGCCAAGAAGGCCGCCGACATGGCGCCGATGGCCAAGTAATCGTGGGTACGGCCGTCCCCGCTGGTCGGGGGCGGCCGTTTCCATGTCCGACTGACGGATATTTCCTTTAGAAACTTTGCCATTTTTCCCGCACCGCATATTCCGGTGCACGTTTCCCACAGGAAAACGGACTTCCCATGCAATTGCTCACCCTGACGGTCGTCCTGCTGCTGCTGACGTCCATCGGCTATCGGCTGGGACGCGGCAAGGCCGTGGCGACGGCCGGCGGCAATCCGCGTCTGCTGCATTCGCTGCCGCGCTACCACGGCTACTTCGTCGCGCTGTGGTGCGGTCTCCCGGCCCTTCTGGTGGTCGCCCTGTGGCTGGTGGCCGAACCGTCGCTGGTTCGCCATCTGGTGCAGTCCGGCTTGCCGGACGACACCCTGGCTATTGGCGAGGAACGCCTGAACCTGCTGTACAACGAAGTGCGCAACGTCGCCCGTTACGGCATGACGGCCTCGTCACCGGTGGTCGAGGCCGCGGCCCAGCGCTATGGCGAGTTGCGCGCGACCCTGTTCGCCGCCGCCGCCGCCCTGGCGCTGGCGCTGGCCTCGGGCGGGCTCGCCTTCGCCTACCAGCGCATCAAGTCGGACCTGCGGGCCCGCAACCGGGTGGAAAGCGTGGTGCGGGTGTTCCTGGTGGTCTGTTCCACCGTCGCCATCTTCACCACCATCGGCATCGTGCTGTCGCTTTTGTTCGAAAGCCTGCGCTTCTTCCAGTCGGTGTCGCCCATCGAGTTCCTGTTCGGCACCACCTGGAGCCCGCAGATGGCCATCCGTGCCGATCAGGTGGGCAGTTCGGGCGCCTTCGGTGCCGTGCCGCTGTTCGCCGGTACCGCGCTGATCTCGCTGATCGCCATGCTGGTGGCGGTGCCGCTGGGCTTGCTGTCGGCGATCTACATGGCGGAATACGCCGCGCCCAGGTTCCGCGCCGTGGCCAAGCCGCTGCTGGAGATCCTGGCCGGCATCCCCACCGTGGTTTACGGCTTCTTCGCCGCGCTGTCGATGGCTCCCATGGTGCGCGATTTCGGATCTTCCATGGGCTTGTCCATCGCCTCGGAAAGCGCGCTGGTGGCCGGCGTGGTCATGGGCGTCATGATCATCCCGTTCGTGTCGTCGCTGTCCGACGATATCATCACCGCTGTTCCGCAATCCCTGCGCGAAGGTTCTTACGGCCTGGGCGCCACCAAGTCGGAAACGGTCAAACAGGTGATCCTGCCGGCCGCGTTGCCGGGCATCGTCGGCGGCGTCCTGTTGGCGGTCAGCCGGGCCATCGGCGAAACCATGATCGTGGTGATGGCCGCCGGCCTGTCGGCCAACCTGACAGCCAACCCGTTCGAAGCGGTCACCACCGTCACCGTGCAGATCGTCACCCTTCTGGTCGGCGACCAGGAATTCGACAGCCCCAAGACGCTGGCCGCCTTCGCGCTCGGCCTGGTGCTGTTCTTCGTGACCCTTGCACTCAACATCGTCGCCCTTCACGTGGTTCGTAAGTATAGGGAGCAATATGACTGAAATGGTCGAACAAACCTCGGCTCCCGCCGCCGACGCGGTGACGAGCCGGCTCAAGCGTCGCTACGCCGCCGAACGCCGGTTCCAGTTCATGGGCATGGCCGCCATCGCCGTGGCGTTGGGCTTCCTGGCCTTGCTGCTGGTCAGCATCTTCGCCAAGGGGGCGTCCGCCTTCGTCCAGACCCAGGTGCAGCTCGAAGTGACCTTCGACGCCGGCATCCTGGGAGTGGCGCCGGGCGCCGACCGCGACACGCTGGCCTCGGGTGATTATCTGGGTCTGGCCAAGGCGGCGCTGTGGTCGCGTTTCCCCGACGTGTCAGGGCGCGCCGAAAAGCGTCAGTTGGCGGCGCTGCTGTCGCCATCGGCCGGCGACGCGCTGCGTGACATGGTGCTGTCCGACCCCAACGTCATCGGTTCGACCCGCAAGGTGTGGTTTCCGGTGTCCGACTCGGTCGACATGACCAACAAGGGCTATCTTCCCCGCGACCCGGCGGTCGAGGGTGCGCGCCTGAACGCCGCCCAGATGGGCTGGCTACAGTCGCTGGAAGACGGCGGCGTCTTGACCAAGCGCTTCAACTGGCAGTTCGTGACCACGGGCGATTCCCGCGATCCCACCCAGGCCGGCGTCTGGGGCGCGGTGGTCGGTTCGTTCTATTCGGTGCTGGTGACGCTTTTGCTGTCCTTCCCACTGGGCGTCGCCACCGCGGTCTATCTTGAAGAGTTCGCCCCCAAGAACCGCTGGACCGACCTGATCGAGGTCAACATCAACAATCTGGCCGCCGTGCCGTCCATCGTGTTCGGCCTGTTGGGCCTGGCGGTGTTCCTGGCGGTGTTCGGCCTGCCCCGTTCGGCCCCCATGGTCGGCGGTCTGGTGCTGACGCTGATGACGCTGCCCACCATCATCATCGCGGCACGCGCCTCGCTCAAGGCGGTGCCGCCGTCCATCCGCGAAGCGGCGCTGGGCATGGGCTCCTCGAAGCTTCAGATGGTCACCGACCACGTGCTGCCGCTGGCCCTGCCCGGCATCCTGACCGGCACCATCCTGGGCATGGCCCGCGCCTTGGGCGAATCGGCCCCGCTGCTGATGATCGGCATGGTCGCTTTCATCGTCGACGTTCCCAGCGGCCCCATGGACCCGGCCACGGTGCTGCCGGTCCAGGTCTACCTGTGGGCCGATTCGTCGGAACGTGCCTTCGTCGAGAAGACCTCGGCGGCCATCATCGTGCTGCTGCTGTTCCTGGCGGTCATGAACCTGGCTGCCATTCTGCTTCGCAAGAAATTCGAACGTCGCTGGTAGGAACCAATCCCATGGCTCAAACTTCCGCTGCCGTGGCCGCTCCGGCCACCTCCGCTTCCCAGAACACCCTGGCGGATCGCCGTCTGGCCAAGGTCTCCGCCCGCGACGTCAACGTCTATTACGGCGAAAAGCACGCGCTCAAGCATGTGGACCTCGACATCCGCGCCAACGAGGTCACCGCGCTGATCGGCCCGTCGGGTTGCGGCAAGTCGACGTTCCTGCGCTGCATCAACCGCATGAACGACCTGATCGACATCGCCCGCGTCGCCGGCTCGCTGACCTTGGACGGCGACGACATCTACGATCGCAAGATCGACGTGGTGCAGTTGCGCGCCCGTGTCGGCATGGTGTTCCAAAAGCCCAATCCCTTCCCCAAGTCCATCTACGACAACGTCGCCTACGGCCCGCGCATCCACGGCATGGCCAAGGACCAGACCGAGTTGGACGAGATCGTCATGACCAGCCTGGAGAAGGCCGGCCTGTTGGCCGAGGTCAAGGACCGTCTGGACGAAGCGGGCACCGGTCTGTCGGGCGGCCAGCAACAGCGTCTGTGCATCGCCCGCGCCATCGCCGTCAGCCCCGAGGTGATCCTGATGGACGAGCCCTGTTCGGCGCTCGATCCCATCGCCACCGCCAAGGTCGAGGAACTGATCGACGAATTGCGCGAGAACTTCACCATCGTCATCGTCACCCACTCGATGCAACAGGCCGCCCGCGTGTCGCAGCGCACCGCCTTCTTCCACCTGGGCGAACTGGTCGAGGTCGGCGACACCGAGCAGATCTTCACCAACCCGCAGCATCCGCTGACCCAGGGCTACATCACCGGCCGCTTCGGCTGACGATCCGCGAGGGACCATGACCGAGCACACCGTCAAGTCGTACGACGAGGAACTGGCACACCTCACCAATATCATCGCCCGCATGGGCGGGATGGCCGAGGCTCAGTTCGCCGCCGCCGTGCAGGCCCTGACCAGACGCGACAGCGACCTGGCCGCCCGCGTGGTGGCCGGCGACGCCCGCGTCGACGAGCTGGAGCAGGAAATCCAAAGCTTCACCGTCCGCCTGTTGGCCTTGCGCCAGCCGGTGGCCAGCGACTTGCGTCACATCGTCGCCGCGCTCAAGATCAGTTCGGAACTGGAGCGGGTGGCCGATTACGCCGCCAACGTCGCCAAAAGAACCTTGGTGCTGAACCAACTGCCGGCGGTCAAGCCGGTCAGCGCCGTGCAGCATCTGGCCCGCATCGTCCAGGAAATCCTGAAGGACATCCTGGACGCCTATATCGAACGCGACGTGGAAAAGGCCATCCGGGTGTGGAACCGCGACGAGGAGGTGGACGACATGTACACCGGCCTCTTCCGGGAACTCATCACCTACATGATGGAGGACCCGCGGACCATCACCGCGTGCACGCATCTGATGTTCATGGCAAAAAATATCGAACGTATCGGCGACCACGCCACCAACATCGCCGAGACCCTGCATTTCCTGGTGGTCGGATCGCCGCTTCAGGGGGCACGACCCAAAGGCAACACCGTGGAAGCGGAATAGGAAGGATTTTGGCGAGATGAAGCCGCTTATTCTGATCGTCGAGGATGAAGCCGCCCTGGCCACCATGTTGCGCTACAACCTCGAAAAAGAGGGCTATCGGGTGTGCGAGGCCGGCGACGGCGAGGAAGCCTTGACCGTGGTCTCCGAGCGCAAGCCCGATCTGGTGGTTCTGGACTGGATGTTGCCGTCATTGTCGGGCATCGAGGTGTGCCGCCAGTTGCGCCGCAAGCCGGCCACCCGCGAGCTTCCGGTGATCATGCTGACCGCGCGCGGCGAGGAAGGCGACAAGATCCGCGGCCTCAACACCGGGGCCGACGACTACATGACCAAGCCGTTCAGCCTGCCGGAACTGATGGCCCGCATCCGCGCCATGCTGCGCCGGGTACAGCCGGTGCCGCTCAAGGGCATGCTGCAATTCGCCGACATTTCCATGGATCTGGCGGCGCATCGCGTCACCCGTGGCGATCGTCCGGTCCACCTTGGCCCCACCGAGTTCCGCCTGTTGCAGTTCTTCATGCAGCATCCGGGCAACGTGTTCTCGCGCGAGGAATTGCTGAACGCCGTGTGGGGGCCCGACATCTATGTCGAGCCGCGCACCGTGGACGTGCACATCCGCCGTTTGCGCAAGGCGCTGAACGGCGAGAACGAGGACGACATCATCCGCACCGTGCGCGCCGCCGGCTACGCCCTGGACCAGGGGGGACAGGCGGCCTGATGCTGCACAAAACATTGGCACGCCCAATGCGGAAGCACACTTTTTCGCCATATTTTGCAATGGCAACTTTCTAGGCAAAACGGCCGCATCCCTTGGGATGCGGCCGTTTCTTCATTTGGCACGCCACTTGCCTGTAACACGCCAGACCGACGAGCCGGCAGCGCCGGCCCGGCTCAACCCAGAGGGGATTCCATGAAGTACATCACCGCCATCATCAAGCCGTTCAAGCTGGACGAGGTGCGCGACGCGCTGGGCGCCGCGGGCATTCAGGGTTTGACGGTCACCGAATGCAAGGGCTTCGGTCGCCAAAAGGGCCAGACCGAAATCTATCGCGGCGCCGAATACGTCGCCCACTTCGTGCCCAAGGTGAAGGTTGAGCTGGTGGTGGCCGACGACCTGGCCGAAAAGGCGGTCGAGGCCATCATGCAGTCCGCCCGCACCGGCAAGATGGGCGACGGCAAGATTTTCGTGGGCGACGTCGCCCATGTGGTGCGTATCCGCACCGGCGAAACCGACAACGACGCCATCTAGGAGAGCCATCCATGACTCATTTCCTCAGCAAGGGTAAGGCCTGGGCCGCCGCGGCCGCCACCCTCGCCATGACCTCGGGCGTCGCGTTCGCCCAGGAAGCGGCCGATGCCGCGGCCGAAGCGGCCGCAGCCGTGGCCGCGCCGACGCTGAACTCTGGCGACACCGCGTGGATGCTGGTGTCCTCGGTCCTGGTGCTGATGATGCTGGTTCCCGGCCTGGCCCTGTTCTACGGCGGTCTGGTGCGCAAGAAGAACATTC
>NZ_JAAIYP010000008.1 GCF_011022235.1 Magnetospirillum aberrantis SpK
CCGAAGCTTTCCGCGGAGTTGATCGATCTCCGCTCCCCCAGTCCGGCGTCGCCGCCTTCTCCGGGGAGGCCGGGGTTCTACTAGAGCAACCCGACCCTGTCAAACCCTTTTTTCGACCCCCGAACTTCCGTCCGAAACCCGCCGGATGTCTGACTTTCCGGCCCGCCACCGCAGCGGCGAGGCGCGGGTTATAGGCCCCCGTGCCACCGCCGTCAACCCCTTATTTTACCGTCCGATGACAGTGCCCTAAGGGGCGGCGCGAAATTTCAATCTATGCCGATTGGATCTGTTTTTCAAGCCCAAGGTGACCCCGTCCGTTTGGACAGTCTGGCGGCTTGTTTAAGCTATCGACGTGTTGATGATCATGCCGCCAGTGTACTGATCGACACCATCTCCGGGGCATGCCCCAGAGATGGTGTCGGCGCGATTTGATGATCCGCCTTGTCGGGCGTGCGCCCAGCCAAAGCCGAATGTAGACGCATTCGTATTTCAGGGATCGCCACAGGCGCTCGATGAAGACGTTGTCCATCCAGCGGCCGCGTCCGTCCATACTGATACGCACCTTGGCGTCCTTCAGTACCTGGGTGAAACGGGGGCAGGTAAACTGACTGCCCTGGTCGGTGTTGAAAATCTCCGGCGCACCAAACCGGGCCAGGGCGTCCTGCAATGCCTCGATGCAGAAATCGGCTTCCATGGTGTTGGACAGCTTCCAGGCCAGCACCTTGCGGGTGGCCAGTCCATCACCGCCACCAAGTATAGGAAGCCCTTGCGCATGCTGGACAATTCCGCCAGCGTCAGTTCGCCCTTGACCGCCTCAAGCGCGACCTTCGCCTTGAAATCGGCCGTGTAGCGCTTCCTCGTAACGTTGCCCATTATCAAACGTCCTTGCGCGTAATGGCCGATACCTTAACACCTTGTCCGAATTTCCGGGGCCACCTCTTCCGTCCGTCGTAAGCGCAAACGATCAGGATGGTCCAACGACTTTGCTCGCTCCATCCTCGGCCAAATGCGATGATCGTGGTCTTGACCTGTACACCCATGTTGGAACAGCTATATTTCCTGCCGACCGATCAAAATATCAAAAATGTGCCGGGATTGGGGGGAGGGGGACATGTGGATTAAAGTCGCCGAAACCGATGGTGAACTGGGAAACCTGACGGCAGATATCTTCATGTTCGAAGGCAAACCCGCCGCATTGGCACTCGCCTTTATTTCCCCGCACCTCGACTTCGCCAACGTCTGCGAGAGATTGAAGCTCTTGGCCGCCGACACTCCGGTGGTGGCGATGTCCACGGCCGGAGAGTTGTGTTCGTCCCTTGAGATGGCGCCCCATCGGCTCTATTGCGCGACAGGCAATGACTGGCAATCGGTAGTGATCCAGAGCTTCGCTCCCGGCTTGCTCTCCGCCATCTCGGTTCACGCGATTCCTCTTCCGAATGCCGACATTCGTTCAGGTAATCCCGCCATGCCCCATAGCGAACGGGTGCGCCGGATCGCGGAATCACTCACGGCGGTCAGCGTGCCGTTCGGCATCAACTACCGGGACACGCTGGCCCTGACCTTTGTAGACGGACTTTCCGCGTGTGAAAGCTATTTCATGGAAGCGGTCTACAAAACGGGTCGCTTCCCCTGTCTGTTCGTTGGCGGCTCAGCCGGCGGTAAGCTCGATTTCAAGCACACCTATCTTTTCGATGGATGCCGTGTTCTGGAAAATCACGCGATCATCTGCTTCGTCAAACTTCCTCAAGACAAACGTTACGGCATTCTGAAAAGCCAGAATTTCCGCAAGACCGGCACCTCCTTCATCGTTCTCGCAGCCGATGCGGATCGCCGCATCGTGTCGACGGTGGTCGATCCCGAAACCTTCCGGGTCGAATCGGCCTGCGCCGCAATGTGCAGATTGCTGGAGTGCTCCCCGGCAGAATTGTTGACGCGGCTGACGGGGCACACCTTTGCCATCGAACTGAATGGTGAGACCTTTGTCCGCTCGGTGGCCAGCGTGGATTTCACGGAAGGCAACGTGTCGTTTTATTGCGACGTCAATACCGGCGACCGCTTGTTTCTGCATCAAGCCACGGATTTCGTGGAACAGACACGCCGGGATTATGCCGCGTTCCTGGTCGGCAAGCCGGCACCGATCGGCGCCCTGCTCAACGATTGCATCCTGCGCCGTCTTTCCAACGAAACCTCCCTAAGCGGTCTTGACGGACTGTGGAATTGCCCGACGGCGGGTTTTTCTACATTTGGCGAACTGCTCGGGATAAACATCAATCAGACACTGAGTGCGGTTTTCTTCTTTCAGGTAGAGGGGGAACAGCAATTCTCCGACCATTTCGTCGATGGTTTTCCCGTCCATTACGGTAATTTCCAGAACCATTTCACCTCCTCGCGTCTGGCTCGGCTGGAACTTCTCAATGAACTGCGTTCGCAGGCCGGCGGGCTGCTGCTCGATTATTTCGCCGATATGGGCAACCCTTCGGAAGAGGTCGCCCCGATCGTCCTGCACGCGCGCATGGAACGAATCTTACGGGACAGCCGGGCCAGACTCCTGGCGATGACATCCAGCCTTTACGAGGGGATCATGCTGGTCGATCAGGACGGCCGCATCCTGTTCGCCAACCGCTCGGCGTCTCAGCTGATGGACAATGAGACGTTGGCCGAACGCCACATGGACGAAGTGGTGTCCTTGCTGGAGCAGAATGAGCGGGTGGATTTCCTGCATGGCCCGCTCCTGCAAACGCTCGATACCGGTGAGACCGTTCTCGATGAAGATGCTTTTTTCATCACCAAAGCGGGAATACGCCTCAATGTTGCCTACGCCGCCGCGCCACTGATGGATGATGGCAAGGTTTTGGGCGTCATTCTCTCGTTTCGCAGCATCGAAGCATTGAAAAAGGCACAACGAGACGCGGCACAAGCGTCACGCCTTGCCAGCGTCGGGCAATTGGCGGCCGGAATCGCTCACGAGATCAACACGCCGATCCAGTATATCAGCGATAATTTATCCTATATCCACAAGACATTTTCGGAACTCACCAATTTTGTGAATTCCCTGAGGGAAGCCGTCGCCGGCACTGACCGAACCGAGTTGGTAGAGGAGATATTCTCCACCCACGAGGTCGAATTGGTTTTTCAGGAAATCACGCTGGCTGCCGCTCAGTCCCTGGAAGGGGCCAAGCATGTAGCTCACATTGTACGCTCCATGAAGGCATTCTCGTATCCCGGAACAGCCTCAAAGGTACTGGTAAATATCAATCAGGCCATAGACAGCACGTTGGTGGTATCGCGCAGCGAATGGAAGCAGGTGGCCTCCGTGGAAACCGATCTGGCTCAAGATCTGCCATCGGTGGTCTGCTATCCGGCAGACATCAACCAAGTACTGCTAAACTTGATCATCAACGCCGCCCATGCGGTGGAGGACAACGGTTCTGGCGAGTTGGGTCTGATTCGTATTTCCACTCGCCAGAACGGTGATTACGTCGAGATTCGTATCGCCGACAACGGTCCCGGAGTGCCGACAGAAATTCGCGAAAGCATCTTTGATCCGTTCTTCACCACCAAGGAAGTGGGCAAGGGCACGGGTCAGGGGTTGTCCATCTGCCTTGACGTGGTGACCCGACGCCATGGCGGTCAGTTGTTCCTCGATCAGGATGTTGATTGCGGTGCGACATTCGTGGTCAGACTGCCCTTGGGAGAGCATGCATAGACTGCGGAAACGCCCACTATCGATTCCCAGATTTTGCAGATGTATTCGTGTGGGGTGAGTCCCCCGCAGGGGCTTCAGGCGGCCGGCAAAATTGTATGCATAGACGAAGTTTTCGAGGTGCGCTTCGAACTGCTGGTGGTTCTCGTAGTGACCTGCCTTGGGAAACTTCCTCCAGTTTGAAGTAGAGCCCGTCTCAACAAGGAGACGGGCGATGAAGTGCAGCAGGTTTTCGGAGGAGATGGGGTATTCGGTTCGCAATGACGCGCGCGGCATCGCCCAGGTCACTCGGATCGGTTGGTTCAAGGCGGTCCACATCAAGAGCCTGGACAGTCAACGCGCTCGGACGTTGGTGACGGCACGCAAATTTGTCGTTCGTGCCGTTGCCAGTTCCGAGCCGGCGATCCGTGGTCTATTGCGTCCATTTGGACTCAAGGTTGGGCGGCAACGCGGTCACCGCCGCGCCGGTGGCGGTGGTGCCCGCGCGGGTGGGCAAGACGCAGGCCATGCCGGCCAGCAACTACCGCAGCCTGCGCGACAGCGACAACATCTATCTGGTCGGCGGGCTGTACATCAACTGGGCCCCCATGCGAGGAAGATCATGGCCTCGGACACGTCGAGGCGCCGTTCGTAGTCGCGGACGAGTCGACGGTAGCGGGTAGAGGGCTTTCCCTCTTCAGAAAACCTCGATGCGGCGTAAGCTCGGGTCGGCAAGAACCGGCCGCAGCACCTGGGCCAGGATGTCCGCCCAGCGTTCGCACCCGGCCGTGTCCGCCACCAGATCCTGGCGGATTTCGAACGACACATGCGGCAAGCCGGCGGCGCCAGCGTGGGTATCCAAGGTATAATTCAACTCGCGCGCAGAATAAGGTTGGTTGTCCCCCACCACAAGGTCACCCCGGGCCGCCAAGGCGGCCAGGACCGGATCGGCCATACGGCGGTCGCGGTTCGACAAAACCCCCACATGCCAAGGCCGCAGTAGTGCCCCCTGCCCCAGACACGGCGTGAAACTGTGCACGGAAACCACCGTCGGCACCGTGCCACGCCGCAGGAAACGGGCCAGCCGCCCCGAAATTTCGTGGTGATAAGGCCAGAACCAGCGTTCGGCGCGCCCATCGGCCTCGGCCTCGCTCAGACCGCTGTTGCCCGGCACCACGACCCCACAAGAGATTTCGGGGATGGACGCGACGTCGCCGGGGTGACGGTTGCAATCGATCACCAGACGGCTGATTCCGGCCAGAACCGCCGGACATTCCAGACGTCGCGCCAATCCACGCGTCACCTCGGCCGCACCGATGTCCCAGGCGACATGGGCATGACGCTCAGCGGGCCCCAATCCCAACTGATCCAGACTTGGCGGGATGTCCGCCGAAGCATGGTCGCAAAGCAACAGGCTATCGGCAGACGGCACGCCGTCGATGGTTTCGAACGCCGCCGGGTCGGGACGGCCAAAGGGATTGAAATTCAACATGACGGCAATATAACAGGGCCCTGTGCGCCATAAAGCCCCCAGCCATAGGGGCCGACACGCAAAAAAACCCAAGCACCTGTTGACTCCCCCCCACGGTTTGCGTATTTTCCCCGCCTCCGGTCGCGCACCCCGGATTGTTTCATAACGGGAAGCCTCAGGCGACCTAGCGCATAGGAAGTGGACCATGAAGATTCGCAACTCGCTGAAGTCGGCCAAGCTGCGCGACAAGAACTGCCGTATCGTTCGTCGCAAGGGCCGGGTCTACGTCATCAACAAGACGAACCCCCGCTTCAAGGCCCGCCAGGGCTGATCTTTCGGCGTTTCTTGCGCCGTCAGACAAAAACCGCGCCTCCGTAAGGATGGCGCGGTTTTTTTATGGGTCAGCTTCGAGCGCCGTGCTGAACCGCGACGATCCCCGCCAGCACCAACGCCATCCCAACCATTCCCACCACACCGACCGCTTGCCCCAATACGCCCCACCCCAACACGATGGCGGTCAACGGACTGAGCAACCCAAGCGACGACACCGCCGCCGCCGGCAGACGGACGACACCCCGGAACCACAAGCCATAGGCCAGAACCGCACCGGCCGCCGACAAATAAACGTATCCCGCCACATGGAGCATGGTCAGCGGCGGTAACGGCGGGTCCACCATCACCGCCAACGGCACGATCATGATTCCCCCCAGCAGCAATTGCCAGCCGGTGGCGGCCATCACCGGCAGACCGATCCGCCAGCGCCGCGCCAGATAGGTTCCGGCCGCCATGCATGCCGCCCCCCCAAGCGCGGCGCCAATTCCGATCGCGTCCCACCGGGCCTCGGGCGACACCAGCAACACCGCCATGCCGACCACGCCGACAACGCCACCGACCATGGACAAGAACCGTGGCCGAGCCCGTTCTACCACCCAGGCCAGGGCCAGCACCAGCAACGGCTGGATCGCCCCGACCACGGCGGCCAGACCGCCAGGCAAACGATAGGCCGCCACGAACAGCAGCGCCTGAAACACCCCGATGTTGAGAGCCGACAACAGCAAAAGCCGCCCCCAGACATCCCTGTCCGGCCAGCGGCGGAAAACCGCCAGCACAACGACGCCGGCCGGCACCGCCCGCAAAGCGGCAGCAACAAAGGGGCGATCCGGCGGCAACATCTGGGTGGTGACCAGATAGGTCGATCCCCACAGCATGGGGGCGATCGCAGTCATCAGCACGTCGCCCCAGGCGACACGGGAAATGGTCGTGGACATGGCATTACCTTGAAGTCAAGATATCACGATCCTGCCGAAGAATGTGTCTTGATATCAAGGTAAATCGGAGTTCCCATGCCGCCTCGCATTCCCGACGCCGTCGATGCCATCCTGGCCCAGTGGCGGATGGAGAAACCGGATCTGGACCTTGGCCCCATGGGATTGATCGGACGTTTGGGACGGTGCGGCGCACTGATCCGGCGCCGCCTTGACCTTACATTCGAACGCTTCGGCCTGAGTGGCTGGGAATTCGACATGCTGGCCACCTTGTACCGATCCGGCCCGCCCTATTGCCTGGCCCCGACGACCCTGTTCTCGACGCTCATGGTGACTTCGGGCACCATGACCCACCGCCTCAAGGGGCTTGAGGCGCGCGGCTGGGTCGAACGCCATGTCAATCCCGACGACGCCCGTTCGTCACTGGTTCAGTTGACGTCCGAGGGGCGGCAGCTCATCGACGCGGCGATAGAGGCGCATGTGGACAACGAAAAGAAGATCATCGCCGGCTTGCCCGCCGCCGATCAGGCGGCGTTGGATCAGTTGCTTGCCCGTTTGCTGGCGGTGCTGGAAAATGGCCGCGAAAGCGAAAAGCTGGATTAGCGCAACGCCTGGCGCAGTTCTTCCATGCGGGCACGCCGCATTTTGTATTCCACCAACCGAGCCTGACGATAGGCGTTGGCGATGGCGCTCGCCTCTTGCTGCACTTCCCCGCGGCTGGCCCGCCACGCCTCACGCGCCTGTTCGACCCGCTGCGAGATGGACGGGCGGGGCTTGTCGCTGGGCGGAAGCGCCGCCAGTTGCGGATGCCCCGGCCCCACCGGCCGAAGCGAAGCGATGGCTTCACGGCTGCCGCCGGAGCTCCAGACCTTCATCAGCTTGCTTTTATAGGTCGCCGCCAGATGCGGGGTCTGGGAATGGTAATAGGACGCGGCGGTCGGCCAGTGGCTGGTGGAATCGTAAAGACCACGCAGGAACCGGGCGGCATAGCCGACGTTGGACGACGGCTCGAAGGCGTCATCCAAAGAGGGGAAGGCTTGGCCGTGATACATCAGGTTGACCTGCATGCAGCCGACGTCGATGTTCTTGACGCCCCGTGCCTTCAGCTTCTTCACTTCCGCCACCGCGGCGGCCTTGTTGGGGAAATATCTGCCCTCGCCCTCGGCCATCACCGTCCACGGCCAGGCAAGAACTGCCCGGCTTTCGGAATCGTAACGGCCCGATTCAACCAGCGAAATGGCGTCCAGCAATTGTGAGGGAATACCGTAAAGCCGTTCCGCCTTGGCGGTCTCGGCGGCGCACAAAGCCTGGGTGGGCAGGCCGGGAATGGACGACGCGGCCGCCCCGCCCCCCGCAAGGAGCGACACCGCCATCACCACCGTCGCCAACCATTTCCCACCCATGGCAAAGACACCTGTCCCGATGGAATTCATTCGCGAAATATATTTGCATACCCCATGCCAACTTGACCAGAATTCGCCATCATGACTGCGTTGCATGGCGGAAGGGCCAGCGTTTCTGCCGTATTTCGGAAGGTGCATCGTGTCGGCGGCTTTTTCCCCTTGCAACCACCCCCTCGAAACGATAAATTTTGCAGTGCAGCAAACACGATGTCTCCCGACATCTCTTGTTGCCTTTCTTGGACGTTTCCTCCCTAAACTTGAGCCCCCACCTCGGTGGGGGCTTTTTTTCTGAGTTTTCAAGGGGTTGCGAGCATCAGATTTTCATGATGTATGGTGCCAAGTATGGAGTTTGGTATGGAGGTTTTGCCTCCATGGGGTGGTAAGGGCCTGACCATTTGGGTGGTCACTCCCGCACTGCGGCAAGCCGCCTAACCCCGTTTTCCACCCTCGCGAGCCTCAAGATAGCGGGCCACGAAGTCGAGGGGATCGATCCCGAGCGCCTCGGTGATGGCGACAAGCTCAACGAGGTCGATGCGACGCACGCCGCGCTCGATCTTTGAGATTGTCCCCTGGTCGATGTCGAGGGCAGCCGCAAGCTCGTGCTGACGCATGCCGACCGTCTTCCGCGCCTCGATCAGCAAACGCAAAAAAGCCTGATAGTCGCCGCTGAAGACCGATTTCGGCACCTGCACCCCGGGCATTCGATGGAAGGAGCCCGATGGTCCGCCGAACCCGAAATAATGCGAAAATCGCTTTTTATGCGATGTTGGCATGTGGCATGGTACGTGGCATCGTGCACGCACAAACTCAACCAACGCGCTAGAATTAGCCCATGCGTACCATTATCGTTGCCACGGCCTGTTGCCTCATCACCTCCGCGGCGCT
Source organism: Magnetospirillum aberrantis SpK (assembly GCF_011022235.1). Taxonomy (GTDB): domain Bacteria; phylum Pseudomonadota; class Alphaproteobacteria; order Rhodospirillales; family Magnetospirillaceae; genus Magnetospirillum; species Magnetospirillum aberrantis. The sequence continues at coordinate 8,707 of NZ_JAAIYP010000008.1, forward strand.
CGCCCAGGAGGATGCCGCCCGGGCGTTGCTGGATGCCCACGAGATGGACACCGGCCTCCCGCTCTCCACCGAGACAATCGAGGGCTGGCGGATCGAGGAGGTATGCCGTCCCCATCTCTGCCATCTGCACAAGCGTCTGACGGTCACGGCGCCCGATGGGGCGGCAATGGTGCTCGTGTTCGCCCCCAGCGAGGTAGATGGCAAGCCTGCGGTGGTCGGGATGCGGGGGCGTGGATGGGATGACGGCAAGGTGCCGCAAGCCGTCAGGGGACGGATCGCGGAATTCGGAAATCAACGGTGAGAGGGAAAAATGGAAGTAACGAATCTCGATCACGGTTTGGTGATCGTCAAGGGTGTGGTCGATGCCATTGGCAGCCAGCACATCGCAGGCTCCACCTGCACGGCGAACATGGTCCTGGTGGACGGCGAGGAACTCCGGATCGGCGGGAGCGGAAAGATTAATTTCTCCGTGCGGATACGCGACCACATGGAAATGACCGCCGTCGAGAATATAGCGGCGCTCCTCATAGATGGTGACGGCAGTGACGGTGGCGGATACGCCCGCATCGTCGGTTTCCGCACGGTGGAGGGGAAGACCATTTTCGACACCGAGCCGTATTGGACGTCGGCGTTCGAACGTATCTTCGTGCTTATATGTTTTGTGACTGTCCTCCTGTCTCCATTTGGGCTTATGGGGCTATTCCGCTTCCGCCAGCGTGGCAAGAAGCTGAGCGCATTGAACCTCTTGGGATTGCCCGCATTAAAAGCGGCCTGACACGTTTCCGGCGGTCAACCGCCTTCACGGGGACCCGAATCCGAAGGTTTTGGGCGGAAGGCGGTTGACGGCCCATCCCCTATAGCGTCGTCCTAAGGTGCATGGAATCCCCATGCACCTCTGCCCTAGCGGCGAGCGTTTGCACCCCTTTTTGATGGCGTAGCAGGAGCGAAAGACCAACGGCGCCTTTCGGCGCCGTTGCGTGAGTCTTTCGCGGGAGCTTGATCGAAAGGATCACCGTCCGAATTTCCTGGCGGGTGCCTCCATGTCGAGGGTAGCCAGAGCTTTGAGGGTCTCGGGATTCGCTTTGGCGACGGGCGGCGTCCACTCTTTCACGGCCTCGCGGAGCTTGTCGGGCCGGATGACCTTGACCGCGTGCTCGATGTTGCGGTCAGGGCCAAGCAGGCTTTGGATTTTTGCCGCAAAAACGATGTCCCCCGAAGCGAAGGCATCGCCCACACGGCGCCAGTCTGCCGCGTGCCTGCGGCCGGTCGCGTTTGCCTCGGCATTTCGCCGGGCCTCGCACTCGGCGTCGGGGCGGAATTTATCCTCAGCCGCTTTGAGTGCCTCTTTTGCCGTGCCGACCGCCTCCTCGGCCTCGCCGACCTTGGCCTCCAAATCCTGCAATGTCGCCTCCCATCGCGAGTGGCGGCCCGTGAATTTGGCCGTGACGCCGGTCGGCTCGCGGTCGCGGTGCAGGTCCACGGCCTGGCACGCCTGAAAAAGGCTGGCTTCGGCCGACCCGACCGCCAAATCCACTCTTCGCACCGCCGGGCGATCTGCGAGGATTTTCGCGGCCCGCTCCTCCAGAGTGGCATAGCCCTCGGCCCGACCCGACCTGATGTAGCACTCCCGGGCCTGATCCAACATGGCCTTACGGAGTCCTGTGTGTACATTTCCCTCGGCTGATGTATGCATTTTTGCCTCCCTATTATCTGGTATGTGTCCCCGATCGCGATCAGCGACGGCCGAAACCTTTGAGGCCCGGCGCCTGGTTGAGTTCCTCCACAGCCTGATTCGCCTCCGCGGCGGCCTCGGCCTTGCTGGGCGGTGTCCACTCTTTCGCGGCCGCGACGATCTCGGCGACCGGCTTGCCTGCCTGTGCGGCCTCGGTCGCCTTGGGATCGCCTGCGAGCAATGCTTCGGCCGTGTGCCTGAGAGCGGCGGCTTTGGAGAGGTCGGCGGCGTTTTCGGCCGCGTTTTCCTCGGCCTTGGCCGTCGCCTTGGGGAGCCATTTTGCCTTGGCCTTTTCGAGAAGTTGGCGTTGCTCCTCGACCTTTTCGGCCTTGGCCTGCTCGTCCGCGGCGTACCCCTGCCGATCCTGCTCCCATTCGCGGCGCTCGCCGGTCAGGCGGGCCTTGATGCCCTCGGGCTTGCGGGAATCGTGGTCTTTGAGGACATCGATAGCGAGGCGATGCTCGGCGATAGCGGAACGCATCTCGCCCATCTCCTTGCGAATCTCTTTGACCATTTGCAGGATTTGGTCGGGCGATTCCGGCCGCACGGCGCGGCTCTCGTACTGTCCAGCGAGGCCAAACAGGCGCTTGATGATGTCCACGATCGCTTGCAGGAGACTCCGCTTCTGTTGCTCTCCTTTTTCGCCCTGGGCGGCACCCTGGGTGAAAGGGATCACCTGCCCGGATGCCTGTGCCGTAGCTGTATCTGCCATTCTTTCCTCCCTACCTGTTGTTGTATGCACATCTGCCTCGGCTGACGCTCTGTGGCGTGTCTTCGGCGGGGGCGGATTCCCGTCCCCGAGGCGAGCCGAAACCTCGGATTTTTTGACGCCGGTCAGCCTGTCCACCGATCCCACGAGCTTCCCGGCCGCGTCGTTGACGATCCACGTCCCCGGCTTCCTTCCGACCTCCACCGTGAGGCCGGATTCAGCGAGGGCTGCCCGAAACGCATCGGCGGAATCGGCGCCTGACCAGGCGGCTTTGACCTGCTGACGCATGCCCGGCAGGTCGCGGCCCTGCCTCTTGGCGATCTGTACGCGGTCGGAGGTGTAGGCGGTCTGGGGAAGGTCGCCCTTGGCGATCTCGGCGCCGTCCAGCTTCGCGGCGATGTCCCCGCGTCCCGCCTCGCGGAGGCTCTCGACAACAAATTTGTTGTGACGACCTTTGCGGATTTGATGCCCAAGCTCGATTTCGAGGCTGCGGGCAATCCGCTCGTGCCTCGCATACATCTTGGAGTCCATCACTCGCCCGGTGCTCGGCAGGCGCTCGGGTATGCAGGCGTGCCAATGGCGATCATAAGAGGCGTTGTCGGCACGCTTTTTTTGATGCTCCACGACAAGGACATGCCGCATGTCCCCGTCCACGTCCTTGCTCCCGAATTCCGCCAGGTAGGCACGCACGGCGCCTATCGCGTCGTCGCGGCTCATGACTTGGTCGGGGGCGAATTGGGCGTGCCTGATCGCGTACCGATCGCCGTTTTTGGCGGCATCGGCGAACACGTCCCCGGTCTCGTCCGGCGAACCCGCAATGACCACGATCTCTTCGTTCTCCTCGGGCTTGCCGAGGAGGTGGTGAAGGAGATTGCGGGGGCCGCTCGCGGCCTTGATGCGGGTCGCCTTGACGATCATCCGAGCGCCCTCCTGACCGCCTCACGCATCTCGCGGTAAGCGGCCTCGACTGCGGCCGCGTCCACGGCCTGCCCCATGTGGCCCATGTGGGCCCATTGGTTGACCGTGGAGCCAAGCCTGTTGATCTCCGCACGCAAGGCGCGGAGATCATCTTTGAGGGAGGCGACGTGCCCCAGGCGCCGGGCTTCTGCCGATTCGCGAATCCAGTCAGACAAGCGCCGAGGCCCACCTGCGGCTTGTTGCCATTCAGCTTTTACGGATTCGGGGACGCGGAGGCCGATGACTGCGGTTTTACGCATGGCCGCCTCCCTTTCGGCCCTTGGCCCACGCGATCAGGCTGTCGAGCGCTCGGGATTCCGTCGCGAGGGAGTCTTCGGGGGCGGCTTCGTCGAAGAGGTCGAAATCGATGTCGTCGGGCCAGTCCGGCCACTCGTCGTCTTCCTCGCCTTCGAGTCGGGCGACTTCCGCTCTCAACCGATCGATCTCCGTGCTCTCGGGGGTCGTGGACACGGGCGCCGCGACGATGGATTCGAGCCAACCGGCAAGCTCGGTCGGGGTGATGTCTATGTCTATGCGTATCCTCATTTTTGACCTCCTACGATTTGGACCTCGATTCCCACCTCGATCCATTTGCCCATGTCCCCGGCGGCGTCGGGCCGCACCCTGCATGGCAGGTGCTCCAAGGCCAGACGGCGGATGCAATCCATGATGCCGATGGCGGCGGAATCGGGGACGCGGCCGAGGCGCCAGCGATCGCACCGCACATGCAAAGCGTCGGGGCCTGCGACCCACTGCAAATCCCTGTCCGAGGACAGGACGCGGGTTGGCTCGATCACGAGGCGGCCACCGTTTTCAAGGGCCGCGTAAATGGTGGGGTGGATGGCTCTGCGGCCCTGCAAATCGCGGGACCAGATGCCCGATTGCTTGGCCGTATCGATCACGGGGAGCCAGAGGAGCGAATGCATTGTCGCCATTTCAGCCTCCTATTTGGATGGTGACGGAGGCCGTGCTCGACCCGGCCGCGTTGATGGCCGTGATCGACAGCACGTACGACGCGGACTCGGGCACATCATCGGCGACCGTCAGGACCGGCGTATCGCCGATAGCAGACACGGGGGCCGTGCAGACCGGCCCCGGTGGGCATCCGACAATGCGGTGATACGGCGGCAGGCCGGATATCGAGACAGTATCAGCGCCCGCGATGTACACCGGCAGGTCTGTTGTCATGATGTTCCGCCAGAGCGACGGGATTACCAGCGGCGCCGACTGAGCCTCGACCACCGGCACCGGCTGTGCCGGTGGCTGGGCGGGTGTCGGGGTCTGGGCCGGTGGCTGAGGTGTCTGCGTGGCCGTGTAGCCGCTCATCATGTGCCGGTACACCATTTTGGCGTCGGCGCCGAGCCACGGCGCGGCGACCATCACCCCGAACACGGCCATAAGGCCCACGGTCTGGGCGCCGCGAACGGCAACGCGGCCAAGGGTGGAGCGGATGGCGTGGCGCCGGGCGAATGTCTTGAGGTCAACTTGTTTGCGAGTTTTCATGTTTTGTTCCTTTAGTCAGCGTAATCGAAGGGGCACCCGGCGGCGTGCCGGAAAATGAGCTGCACCCATTCGCGGCGGAAATTCGGGTCGGCCTCGGCATCCTCGAAATTCCATTCGCCTATGAGGCGTGCCTCGCGGTCGGCCTTGGCGACAAGGGCGCCATCAAGCGTGCGGATTTCGCCGGTCCACTTCGCCAAGTCGAAATCGAGGGTCAGGGTCGCGGGGGTGCCGTCCACCGAAGGCTTGCCGGCGACGGGCCCCATGGGGGTGTCGCAGGCCGGGTATCCCTTGCCTCGCAAAATGATGTCGTATCGCTTCTGCATGCACACCTCCTCTCTGTATGGCCGCAAGGCCGGGGTTCCACAGGGGAGCTTGCTCCCCTTGGCGAGCGGCGGATGTCGTACAAGCCCGGAGGGCGTCATTGCGGAGCAATGTGTACACATCCGCCTCGGCTCGCTTTGTCGTTATCAAATAATAATCGGCGTACACACATATTACCGGCGACTTTTCATTTGTGTGTACATTTGTAATGTTTGCATGGTTTACACGACGCAAAAGAAAACCCCGCCACGGGGACGGGGTTTTCGTTGGTATGCTTACTTGTCAGGCTACCAAGGCCATTTGGACGATCTGCCGCTGCCGCTCGTCGAGCCGATCCCATGGATCATATGCATAGACGCTGGCCGGCACGCCGAGTCCGAGAGCGAGCCTGACCGTCAACTCTTCGCTGAGCGAGCAACCGATACCTTCGATCCTCTCGCCGCTCCGGACTCGCTCCATGATCTCGCTTTCACGATCCATGCCTGCCTCCCCCGTTTACACCTTGGCGTTTTGTTCGATCAGTCCTTGAGGCGGCCGCCGGTGAAGCTCCACGTTGGGGCCTCCTTGGCGAGGCGGACAGTATGCCACTGATCCACGGCATCGCCGCAGATGGCGGCATGCTGGCCTTTGGCGTGGCGGATGATCGGATCGAGCGCCCAAACCACGCCCTTGCCATCCCGCACGATGCGGGATGCCTGCACGGCGTGGCTCTCGCCGACGACGATGCCGGTCCCGAGTTCCGTTACCTCGCCCTTGGGAGAACTCCTCTCGGGGGTGAGCAGCACGTCACCCTGACGGACAGACCGGGCAAGCTGGATTTCCGAAACGCCGAACATCCAACGCTGTGCGGCCCTGACGGTCGCGGCCGCATCCCCGGAGGCATTCGCCCGAACGGCCATGGCGCCGACCGGGTGACGGAACATGCCGCCGCTTTCGGTGCGGCCGACGAGAGCGTAGTCCTTGCGGATGCGTGTGTACTGCCGCCGCCTCGATCCCTCGCGCTCGAACTCCCTGATCTGCACCACGGCCACGTCCTGCGATGGATCGTAGCCGTACAAATCCACGTTCACTGCCGTTCCGCGACCGTGCCTGTCGAAGCTCACCGAGAGTTCGGGAAGGGCCTCGCCGTAGCCGGCAAGGATCTTGGATGCGGGGACGCCGCCCACGCTGTAAATCTCGTTGTATTGCCTGCCTCTCACTGTCTCCATGTCTGCCTCCTCTGTCATCAACGCATATATGCGGTGGTCGCCGACATCGGCTACACGATTACTATGTAGATTGCACGGATGAATGTGCAACAACTTTTCTTTGCATATGCCATCATTTATTTTTGTCAAGTCATCTACACTGTCTCGAATACTTAGTGTCACCTCGCCACTAACTCATGTACCGCCTACAGACCTTGCCAGATTTGATGCCGCGAAATATCCGCTCCACGCCGCGAGGCAGGGCCAAGCCGTGGGGCTGCTCCCGGCCGCCGTGCCAGCTATCATAAGAGTAGCAAAGCCGCTCCTCGGCGATCTCCCATTGCTCGGGATCATCCGCGAGTTGGGGCGGCTCCGGCCACTGGCCGAGTTCGGCGAGCCATGCCGTGAGCGCCGTGTCCGCCTGGTCGTCGTCCGCGAGGGCATCCCATAGCGGCTCGCGGGCGATCGAATGGCAGAGCTCATGGGCCAGGATCTCCTCGTGATACCCCCCGCACAATCCGACAACGGCCGTGTTGATGGGCCGGAAATACGTCCCCGACCACCCGCCTTCCCATTTCCGCGGCCCGTCCGTGCCATCGCCCCAGGAGGCAAAATCGGGCGCGAGGATCGTGTGGCATGCCGGATTGATCGCCATGCACGCGGCCAGGGCGTCAAGATCGGGCTGCTCAATTTCGCCGTCCAATAGCTCGTAGCTGTCGTGGTGGTGACGGTCGATGGGACGTGCGACGAAGGCCGCACCATCCCAGACCCAGTATGTGCCGCTTACCATGACGGCACCTGCATCGGCGGCACGTGGCCGGGTTCAGGCTGCGGCGCCGTCGTCGGGGTCGGGGACGTGCTCTGTATGTGATAGCTGAGGTGCCACAGGGTACGCTCGATGGATTCGAGCCGCCGCTCGATGGCCTCCAGTTTCGAGGCCGAGGAGCACGTCCCCGATGAGGCGCCCGATTGCGGCGCGGGTGTCCACGATGGTGCGAATCTCTTGGTATCCATGATGTCTGCCTCCTCTTATGGGGATGTCGGTGCGAGCGGCTCAAGGTCGTCGGGGTCGATCTCCGGCGGCGCCGATGGGCCGCCGAAATCCTCCGGCAAGGCATCCAGCTCGGCCTGATCGATCGGCGGATTGATCTCCGCATCCACGATCGCTTGTGCCTGTGCAGCCTGTGCGGCGGCCTCCATGCCGGCCTGCACCTCAAGCCATGCGGGCCGCGTGGGCGGCAGGGAGTTGGGGCGAACAATGGTGGGATCGATGGCCTTGGCCGCGATCTCGGCGCCTTCGCTCGTGATCCGTGGAATCTCGCGTGCCAGCTTTTCCGTGGGGGTGGCCGCGATCTCGTGGGCCATCTCCTGATCCTGCACATTCGCCCAGGCGAGGATGGATTCAGGCAGCTTCGCGGCCTTGGGGTGCGGCCCGCGGCTCCGCTCGTCGGCCCCGGCCATTTTGCGTTGCAGGTATCGACGCAGGTACAGGGCTTGCCACCTGCGATCAGATTCCGCCTTGAGCTTTTCGCCTGCCTTCCGGGCTTTAGCCCTGAGAGCGCGGTCATTCCACACCGTGCGCGGTTCCGGCAACGCCTGTTGCCGCTCAGGCTCGGGTGGGGATTCCACCGGCAACACCTGTTGCCGGGCGGGTACATGTCCCCGGCGCCCGAATAGGCGGCTCATGATCCACGCGGCCATGATGGCGACGACGGCCTCCACCCAATCCCCGAACTTCTGTGCGGCCTCCAAGCCGCCCCTGAATTCCTTCATTTTTCGCCTCCCCTAACCTGACGCTTGGGCTTGGGGGTGGCCGCGATGTATGCGGACTGCACCGATGCAGGATCGACTCCATGCTCCTCGGCTGCCGCCGTCATGGCGGCGTGCCTGGCCTCCTCGGTGGCCTTGGCCTTGGCGATCTCCGCGATGTACACGGCAATGAGGGATTCGGGGTCGGCGATGCCCGCCTCCCGGGCCTTTTCGATCGCGGCGCCGAGCATCCTGTGAGCCTGCACCGTGGCACGGGCGAGGATCATTTCCGCGGCCTGCCTGCTTTTGTGTCGGGCCTTGCTCCGGCGGTATGTGACCTTCCTGCGTTCGTCGGCGGAAAGCGTTGGTTTCCCTGACATTTTTCGTCCTCCTGTTCGCGTCGTTGACGCTGAATCAGGATGGGCGAGACGCATGCAAGGGACAAATTCACGAACCGAATCTTGTCGGCATACCGACAGAATTTCGATCAGGCGGGGAAAATTCCCCGAAAACGATGAAAAATCATCGTGGGACGAAGAAAGCGGGATAGGGGATCATCCACTCCACCGTGGAAACACCTCTAAAAACGCTTCGTAGGAGGCGTTCTCAGAGGCGTTTTCGGGAATTCGAGCTGCGAACCTCCGGCGAGGTGGTGGGATTGGTCTGTTGGGGAGAGGCTCCCGACCTTCCCACGGCTCGCACAGAGTGCGAGGCCGGGGTCGGTCTCCTGCACGGCCCAAGGTTCGGGCCTCAGAACGGGCAGGCATCCCAACCCATAGGATCGGCATCCCTGAGAGCTCTGGCATCACGGCCCGATGGTCTCGGCGCCTGCAACGGCAGCACGGTCGCTCCGGGCAGGATGGGCGCCCAATCAAGTGCATGGGATACAAGCATCACCGGCACGGGATACAAGCCCACAGGACAGGCATCAGCGAGAGATGCGAGCCAAGAGGTAAGGGATTGGGACACACCACGGGTGAGGATCGAAGCGACCTTCGCCACGCCATTCAAGGATACCGTTTTATTCAATGAGCTAAGTGCACTTTGTTGGGAAGTTTGCTTTTCACGCTTCTCGGCGACCCCGAGAAAATGTTGACGGATGCTTGACCAGTAATGCTTAACGGTGCCGATGGAGACCTTGGCGAGGGTCGCCAGGTCGGCTTGCGAGACCTCTTCCCATGAACCCTTGGCACGCCATACAAGCGTGTCGTAAGCGTCTTTCAGGCGCTGCCTGGTCTTCGCTGCCTGACGCTCCATCTGCTCTCCACGCCACCGACCGGCGGCGGCCTTGCGATCCTCGGGCGCCACATCCTCAAGGGCGCCTGCGAGGCGCCCGGCGTTCTTCTCGCGGCGCGGGGCGCCTGCCTTGGTCGCATCGTAGGTACGCCAGAACTCGCGAGCGATGGCGCCGCCGGTTTTTGCGACCTTGGCCCGATCACAGGTCAGGCCGAGCCTTTCAAGGCTGCTCTCGATCACTGCATGCACATAGATTTCGGCGTTATCCTGCCATCCCTGCGGGCCTCCGCGATCGCGGAGGAGTTTCCCGGCGAGTTCGGCGACCACGGGACCGATGCCTTTTGAAGTCGAAGTCGGTTCATTGGCCGGCTTCGTCTGGCGCCGTGAACCGTCGTTGAGGCCGAGCGCCGTGCCGATCTCGGACAACGAGCCGAAGGGCTGCTCGCGGAGAATGTGGATTTCCCATTTTTCGCAGAGGGGATTTTTCACGCGGCCTGTCGAACCTGCCGGGTCTGCGTCCATTTTCTGGATCGCGGCCTTGACCAAGCGCTTGATGCCCTGCTTTTGGGCCGTGGTAGCGAGGTGCATGGGGATCGAATGACCGACGCCCAGCACGCTCAGAGTATGGCATCCACTGGTATAGGTCTGCCGCTCCACGTCGTAGGTGCCCGGAGCGAACACGACCACGTTCACGCGACCATCGAGTTCGTCGAGCCGCACAGGCCGGTCGAAATCAAGGTGCAGACCGTGCCAAGAGGTGCCGTCGAGCCACTGGACGTATCTGTGGTCGAGTCCGATCACTTTGTGCGAGTCCGGGGCGATGTACCCCTTGCCGTCGCCACTCCACAAGCCTTTCGACCGGACGGTTTTCCGCGATCCGCATTGGGGCATCTGGCACATCAGGGTATAGAGCACCGGGCTTTCGGCCGAACGAAACGGCCTCGCCCACCTTTCGGCTGCGGCCGCCGAATCCTGAGACTCCTTCATTGCGGCCAGCTTCGCCCGGGATGGGCGGCGGCGCCAACGGGGGCCGGGTTCCGCGCCATCCTCGGCAGACCAAGACTCATCGAGTGCCGCGACCAGTGTGCCCGGCAAATATTCGATGGTGGCCTTGACGTCGGAATCTGCGGTTTGTACAGTCATCTTGCATCCGTTATTGAGGTCTGGGGGAGGGTTGGCGCCCGTCGATCCCAGACCTCAATATTTTTGCAGACACACTTGCAATATTGCAAGCAACTAATGCTCTGACAACACACAAACATTCGGATGAATGATACCGTGGAGAGCCACGGTATCATGTCAACATCCATACGATACCTAACCGCCGTTTGGTATCATCCGCAAATCGAGACGCCTTTACATGCCTCGCAGGCAAAGCTCGGCGATGAGCACGCCCTCAAGGGCATGCCGAATGCAGGGGAGCGCCATGCTATTGCCGATCGCGGCCTGTCGGTCGCTGTCGGTCGGCGGCTGGCCGTCCACCTCGGCGTAAGTGTATCCCCGAGGGAACCCCATCATGGCGTCCTGCTCGTCGAGGGATAGGAGGCGAATCATCCCCTCCTGGTCGACGGCGAGGCCGGGCTTGGTGGTGGCCGTAAAATGCGAGTGCGGCCGCACCCCGAGTCCGCCAAGGCCATAAGTCCCATGCTGGTGTAGGGTGTGCGAGAGACCGGATGCCATCACCACGAGTTCGCCGGTCAGGTCGCGGGGCGTGAGGTCGGGGTTGCGGCTGTCATAATGGTGCCGATCCATCCGGGCCATGCGGGGATCGCGTTTCGCCTTGGCCTTCTTGCGATCCTCCTTGATCCATTTCGCCACGCAAAGGCGCCGTGCGGAGGCGGGAAGCATCAACCGTGCCTCGGGCTTGCGGTCGAGGATGTCCCCGAGCCATGCCGGCTGCGGGACATGGAAGCGAGAGACCAAACCGCCCAGGAATTTCGGCAAGGGGCGACGGCGCTCCCAGGGGGGAAGGAATGTCGGCCCCGCGCCGGGCGGCGCCCCCTCGGGCGGCGGAACGGGTTCGGGCCAGTCGGTACGCCGGACAGCATCCAACGCTTTCGTGATGTCGGTGCAAGTGTCGAGATTTAGGCCGAGGCGACGGACGTAATGCTTGAAGAGGCGGTGATCCTTCGGGTCGATCGATCCGTCTTCACGCAACTCGTGCCAGACCTCAGGGCGAGGGCCAACGATGTCGTGGCGGTGCCAAGCCCTGCGGCGCGGCAAGAGCTTCGCCAAGTCCTTTCGGACGGCGACCGCGTAGAACCTCGGTCGCAACATGGGGAGGCCGAAATCAGTGGCGTCCAGATGAGCGATATCGAGACGATACCCTGCCTTGGCGATCTCGCGGACAATCTGGCAGAGGTCGTAGCGGCGTTCGCCATCGTTGAACAGTGCCTCCACGTTCTCAATGATCGCGTATTTCGGCTGCACCTCCCGCATGGCCCTGACCGCCTCCCGGAAAAGCATGCTCTTCTCGCCCTGGAGACCTTCACCATCTCCGGCAGCCGAAATATTTTGGCAAGGGAAACCTGCCGAAATGATGTCGATGGACCCGTAATGGCTGACCACATGCGGCCAATCGATCGCCTGCACGTCGCCCAGGTGCGGGATTTCAGGATTGTGCCGTGAGGTCACCTCGATCGCGTATCTGTTGACCTCCGACACGGCGACCACCTTGATCCGCCCATCCAACCCCGACGCGGCCAGCGTGGCGGCGCCCACGCCGTCGAACAGGTTGACCATGGTGAGCTGTCGGACAGGGCGCTCGGCCTCGGTCGCGGCGATGCCGGCGCGATAGATGCGGACGGCCATCGCCACATCCCGGATACGACGGATGGGGAGGCCGCGCTCGGTCAAGGCCGCCCGGATGTCGTCGGGCGGCATGCCCTTGAGGGCGTCGGCGCCGAGGAATTCGAGCACGTCCCCGACCCGGCGAGCGAGCCGCTTCTGGCGTTCGGGCCGCAAATCGCGGACTACCGCGACATGGAAACGGAATCTCGCCTTATCGGCCTCGGGAATGTATCGGATGTCCCCAGGTGAATCCGAAGCCCACCTCGCGGCGACTTCGCCGATCTGCTTGCCATCCTTGGCGAGCGCGGCTTCGCGGAGGGCGGCTGCCACCTTCGCCGGAGGCGTCTTGAGAGCCTCCTCGTATTTCGCGAGCAGCCGTTTCCGCGTTCCAACGAACGCGATCTTTTCCCAGGAGGCGCCGAGCATCTCCATGTCCCAGGCATCGGCCTCTGACCTTCCGGCCTCGGATTGGGTACGGCGTGCAAGGGTCTGGATGGTCATTTGGCGGCGGCTCCTCGGGATCGGGGACACCGCTAGTTATATCGTCAGTTGCGGAGAGGGTCCAGCGGGGACGTGGTGTGTCCCCGACCGTGGGGCAGGGTTGATGCAATACTGCGGGGTGAGATTAGAAGAGCGACATCTGTCAGATTCTGGGGGGTTGGCTGACTAATATGCCACGGCAACACCGCGGACGTTCCGCAGGTCTGGTAGACGAAGGAGGAGAGTCATGTTCAAGCTCATCGGCTTCATCGTGGTCACGGGATTTGCCGTCTACGGCGCGGCCCATTTCGTCAAGAAGCATGTCGTGGCACACAAAGCGACCGAGGGTTGACGCTGACAAGCGGCACAGCCGTCTGTTAACTAATGGGCGATTGCTGGCGAATGAGGGGGGTGTCATGCCACGCAAGCATGATGTCGATGCTCTTCCCAGGGATAAGCTGCTGGTGCTCTATCAACGGCTCACTCTGGATTGCAGGAAGCATTTCCAAGCGGACTTGGCCAAGGAGCTCAATTGTTCGCCACAGACCGTTTCAAGGCTCGTGGACGTCATCGAAAACCATCTAGGGAAAGACACGTACATCGACCGAGGAATCGAGGGCCGCAAACGATATTACCTTCTGCGTACCGTCTCCGAGAACAAGGCCCTGGGGTTCGCCTTCGAAGAGCTTTCCTATCTGTCAACATGCCGGGATCTCGCCGCTCCGTTTTTGACCGAGAGCGTCCTGGCGCGGATCGACAAATCACTCCACGCCCTGGCCCTTCATCTCGGGGAAACTTTTCCGGGCCTCCCTGAGCCCACGATCTCGTTCCACAGCAAGGGCTTTATCGACTACGTCCCTCATTTGGCGACCATATCGACCCTCCGCATAGCCATCACGAAGCGACAGGTCTGCCGGGTCACCTATACGGCCGTCGGACGCCACTCGCCCACCGAATATCGGTACGCACCGGGCCACATCGTCGCAATGAACGGCACTTTGTATGTCCAGGGCTACAGATTGGGCGCCGGTTCTCTGCTCCAAGAACGTCCCACCACGTTTTCTCTGCACCGAATCGCAGATGTCGAGCCGACCGGCGAATTCTTTCGCTTCGACGCCGCCGATATCGGCGCACGGCGGTTTGGGTTGACCTGGCATGAGCCGAGAAAGGTGCAAATTCACATCGCGGTAACAGCAGCCGATTATGTCCGCGACCGCGTCTGGAGTGATGACCAAAGGATCGATGAGCTGGGTGACGGGAGCGTCGTACTTACGGTCACCACAACCAGCGAGAAAGAGATCTCGGCCTGGGTGAAAAGCTTTGGCGATTCGGCTAGGATTTTGAACACCAGCGCAGAACCAGGAGGCGAAACATGATGGTGCGAATCTCAGCGCGAGTGTTCGACGCGGCTGGTCGAGACGCAGGGGAGTTGGATGCCACGCTCAATTGGGTCTTGGGGTACTTCTCAAAGAAGTGTCCGAATGTAGGCTTGCTAACCCATCTCGCGGAATCGGGTGGCTCGACTGTCACCGTCGAAATTTCAGATGAAGTTGCGAGCAAAATCCTTAACAAGTTCGGCGAATGTAAAGACAGCCTCGTCTCCACGCTTCTATCCGTGGCCTACAGTCTCGGGGGGATGGAATAATGGACATTACCACATGTTGTGATTTATCCCTTAGACAACTGGATGGATTGTCTAATGGCCTAAATGAAGAGGTGCATTCGATTGGACGGGTACTCTCGGAGCTCGGCAACGTCCAAGCTCCAGCGAACCATCCAGCAAATTTCGTGCTCCCGGTGCTGTACGGCGGTCTCAGCGCAAGCATTGCCGCTTCGGACACCGTTAATAAATTCCTCAACGAAATTCATAAGACGGCATCCAAGACGACTGAGCCAAAAACCGTCTTCGAAAAGATGATTCGTTTTTTATTTGGTCATAGCGGGGACAACATCGATAAATTCGATCTCGGCGACGGAGACCCAAGATTCATAAACCGAATGAAGATTGTGAGTGATGACGGATCTTGGGAATGGGCGGGACAGAATGCTGAGGGCTTGGCTCATCGTCTGTTCTGGGGACATGACATATTCTCGATGTCGGGTGACAACCCTTTCGCCCTCCTATGCGACCAATATGGTCTTCTGAAGGGCATTGTGCAGGTCTTCCGACACCTTCTTGGTGACACTTTCTCAAAAGCCGGCCTCCCCATCCCGTTTCACTCCTATTTCGATTACATCAAAGACGGCGGACGGATGGGAAACCGGCTTCTGGATTTCGCCAAATCAACAGCGGCTGACGCATCAGGAGACCTGACCGGTTATGATGCCTTCAATCAAATGTTTACCGTTCGTGCCGCGGACATTGGGACAACAGCCCTGACTTCGGCGGCATGCGGCGTCCACAACATGATCATGAACCGGAACGACGAAGCTGCGGCCACCCAGGTCCGCGCCATCGCCTATTCGTCGCAGTTCTTCGGCAAAGCCGCCATCGGCGCAATTCAAACCGGAGGCGTGCCATTCATCAGTTGGCCAACGGCACTGATGGCTGTCAAAGAGATATTCAACCTATACCGAGTGAGCTACAAAGAGATTGCCACCCTTGAGCGGATTACGTCATCGCTGGCGCCGGAGACCGACCGGCTGGAGGCGATGGTTTTCGCGTCGGGGGCCTCATTGGTAAGCCATCCAGATGCTTTCGGGTACATCAGAGAACTGAGGCAGATTGAATCACGGATGGACACCATGGTTGATTTCTTTGAGGAACCCTGAGTAATGGCTGTCCCGCTCATCATCCCGATCTTGACCTGCATCGGCGGCGCGGTCGTCGGCGCACTGTCAAGGCAGCCTGAGATCAACAGGCTCAAGGAGCAAGTACACGTCCTGCAAACGCAAGTCAGCAGGTTGCAGACCACCATTCAAGAACAGCAGCGTCAGATTGAGGAACTGAAGATCCGGGTGAACACGCTCAAGGCGTGGAATTTCGTCGAAAAGCGCCGAGCCCTCGGCATCACTCGCGGCTACCTGATAATGCAGTATGGCTTCAAGGAATACGTGGAGCTGACGATTCTTCAAGCCAAAGGGCAGGGCATCAGCGCTGAAGAGCTGCGCTTCTTCAACGCCTTCAACCTGATGATGACCGGATCGGAGATTGGTGAAGAAGATAAGCAGTTTGTTAAGATATTCATCAGCTCTCGGTATAGATATCAGATCGAAAACCTTATCGCGATGGACGACGGGGCCCAGAGCGAGCTGGTAAGAAAGGTGGAGGCCGCCTGATGCTCAAGCTCGCTTGGTTCTTCGTTTATATCTTCAAGTACCTTCTGGGCGGCATTCTCCTCGGGGCCCTACTCGGGGTAATTTTCCCACCGGCAGGCGGCATACTTTTTCTCCTATGCATTCTCGGGGGGTTTAGCGCTGCTTGGGAGGAAGCGGGCAACAGGGCGGGCAGTAGCAGCGCCAGCGATGTCGATGCTGAAATCGAGGGCTTCGAGGAGGCACTGAGGAAGGCCCGCCGGAACCTGATGTAAGGCGGGTCTAACGCGATTGGTGGCTGGGAAAACGGGTGGCTGGGAAAACGGATGGGCTGTTTAAGCGGATAGGCACGGTAGCCCCCCCCCAACAGCCCCCTCTGCTTTCAGATTTCCAGCATCGGATATTTGATCCTCGCCAGCCACCGCCGGAGCACGGCCGGTTTCGCGTGGCGCCCGTACCGACTGCGGGCCGTGTCGCCACCGTTCTTAGCTTTGCCTTTGCGGCCCTTGCTCTTGCCCATACTGCCCCATCCGCCGAGGGCGTCGGCGACCTCATCGGGGACGCCTGCGTTGCGGGCGGCGGTCGCCCAATTGTGCCTCAGCGAATGGTACACGTGGATGCGTTCCGAGTAGGCACCACAAGCCTTGAGATAGGCCGTGATGTCGTCGCGGATACCGTCGTAATGATTCCCGCCAGCATACTTGGTTGTGTCAAAAACCAAGATTTCGCCTGCCTTTTTGCGTGCCTCGACGTGCCGCAGGAAGCCAAGCTCGATCAATTTCGGGTGGATGGGGACAAGCCTCTTGGTGGCTTCGGTCTTCGTTGTTTTGTCCGTCTTCGTCGTCGTCCCGTCCCCATTCAACACATCAACATCCACGCGAAAGCAGGGGATTCCGTCCTCCTGCACGATATCAGCGACATGCAGTTGTGCGGCTTCGACGCCCCGGAATCCTTGGCATAAGGCAATGGCGAGAGCCCATTTCACGTCGGTCATGTTTTCCGCGAAATCCTTGGGGAAAATGGCTTTCAGCTTCTCCTCCGGG
The DNA here is from genome assembly GCF_011022235.1 of Magnetospirillum aberrantis SpK. Taxonomy (GTDB): domain Bacteria; phylum Pseudomonadota; class Alphaproteobacteria; order Rhodospirillales; family Magnetospirillaceae; genus Magnetospirillum; species Magnetospirillum aberrantis. The sequence goes on from NZ_JAAIYP010000008.1 coordinate 25,669, forward strand.
AAATCCTCGCGCTCGACCTTGTCTTCGGCTTGACGCTCGCGGACGATCTTGTAATCCCGCACCGGCACCGGACTTGCCGCGATCATCCCCTTGTCTCGGGCATACCCAAACAAAGTCGAAATGGATGTCAAATATTTGTTGACAGCACCAATGATGAGCAAGCGGATTTTCTCGCCTTCGGCAATCCTCATTTTGACATCCGCCGCAATCTGCACCCGATCCTTGCCCTTCCACTGCGGATTTCGGGCGGGGTCTGTGGCATAGGGAGGCAGATGCACCAACACGTCGCGAACGCGGTCAAGGTCGTCGTGGGTGATGGCTGAAACCGCCTTCGATTCGCCTAGGACATCGTAGAGGAGCGGGAAAATCGGCTGATAATTGCCCAAGTCCGCACCCCGGCCGGGGTCGGCCTTGAAGCGCTCGATCAGTTCGGCGAGCGTGTGGCGGCGACGCTGGGGCTGCATGGCATGCGGTGACGCGGCAGGCTCGGCGACTGCCCTTACTTCGTCGTGGAAAGATTTGTAATTGATCTCCTCGGCACGCTCTGTCAGACGCTCGACCAACCGCGATTTGAGCATGGCTTCAAGGGCGGGGGCGAGGATCATACGGCGTCTTTTGGCATGCCACGCCACAGCCTCGCCCGGCTCGGGCAGGCGCCATTCGGGAGGCACGTCTCCGCCCGGGAAACACGCCTGCGTGTTTTCAACGTCGGCGAGGTCAAGCTCCAGATAATCGACAAACGCATCCATCTCGTCGTCGGACATAGATGTCACCAACCGGGGACGCAACGCGGCCGCAAGTTCGTCGCGGGCTTGGTCAAACTCGGCCTCAAGGTCTGCAAGCATCCGCATCGCGGCCTTGAGTCCTGCCGCACGGTCGGTCGTCCCGGTGGATCGCTCGATGATCTTGGATTTGCCCTTGTAGCTGGGGTGTCCCCAAAGGGCCTTGGGGATTTTCTTTAGCACCCCGTATTTGCCTGCACGGTTGAGCACGATGCCCGGCGGCAACCCCTGTTCCTTCGCCATCTCGTCCACATTTTTTGCGGTCAGGTATGGAGAAAAGTATGGATGTCGGTATGGAAAAGTCCAGGCATTTCAACGTTTCTGCGGGTTTGAGGGGTGAAAGACACTTCCTCCCTAAACTTGAGCCCCAGCTTCGTGCTGGGGCTTTTTTTTCTGTTCATCGCCGGATTGCGGGGAAAGCCGCCCGGACCTTGAGGAAGTGGGTTTCAATCCACGCCCCCGCATGGGGAGCGGCCATGTCGCGCTCCCAGGTGGGAACATGAAATTCCTGCGGTTTCAATCCACGCCCCCGCATGGGGAGCGACCTCACACTTTTTTCAAGGGGCGCGCAA
>NZ_JAAIYP010000009.1 GCF_011022235.1 Magnetospirillum aberrantis SpK
GCCTTGATACCGCTGCGGCGTTCAAGGACGTGGACGTTGGCGACACGCTGACCTATTCGGCGACGCTGGCCAATGGCGACCCGCTGCCGGCATGGCTGAGCATCGATCCCGAGACCGGCAAGCTTTCGGGCACCCCGGCCAATGGCGACGTTGGCGATCTGTCGATCGTGGTGACGGCGACGGACGAGGCGGGTGCCTCGGTCTCGGCCGATCCGTTCACGGTGACGGTGGACAACGTCAACGACACGCCGGTTGTCACCGTCGAGAACGTGACCACCGACGAAGACAGCGCGGTCAGCGGCACCATCACCGCTTCCGACGTTGATGTCGGCGACACGCTGACCTATTCGTTCGGCACGGACGACAATGGCGATCCGATCCTGACCGTCGAGACGGCCAACGGCAGTGCCACCATCGATCCGACGACCGGTCGCTACACCTTCACTCCCAACGACAACGCCGACAAGCTGGACGGCGGCGAACAGGCCGTCGACACCTTCAAGGTCTATGTGTCGGACGGCACCACGACCACGGCGCAGGACGTGAACGTCACCATTACCGGCAGCGATGACGCGACCGTCATCGATGGCACGGTGGATCTGGGCTCGATGAAGGAGGACAGCGGTTCCATCACCTTCACCGCAGAGCAGTTGCTGGGCAAGGCGAGCGACGCCGACGACACCTTGAGTGTCGCCAACGTCCAGGCCGATGGCGGCACCTTGACGGATAACGGCGACGGTACCTGGACCTTCACCCCCGAGGGCGATTTCAGCGGCACCGTGTCGGTGTCCTATGACGTGGTCACCGACGACGGCGACGTGACGGCGGCCAGCGCCACCCTGGCGGTGACCGGCGTCGCCGACGGCGCCGACATCGACGCAGCCGACGTGGTCATCGACCGTTCGGTCGGCACCGACGACGTGCTGACCGGCACCGATGCCGCCGATACCCTGATGGGTGGGGCCGGCAACGACATCCTTTCGGGCGGCGACGGTAACGACGTCCTTTATGGTGACGGCGAGGCTGGAACCTACAGCACCACGCTGTCCATCGACGTCACCAAGCTGGATTCCTCGGAAACTCTGTCCGCGGTGACGCTGACCGGCCTGCCCGAGGGTGCCACCTTGTCCGCCGGCACGCAGAATGCCGACGGCAGTTGGACCGTGTCCGTGGACGACCTGGAAGGTCTGACCCTGACGGTGGACAACCCGGTTGGTGACGGTTTCAACATCGGCATTGCCGTGACCTCCACCGATGGCGATGACAGCCTTGAGAAAACGTCGTCGCTGCACGTCTCCTACACCGGGACCGCCTCGGGCGACGACGTGCTGTCGGGCGGCGCCGGCAACGACACCCTGTTGGGCGGCGGGGGCAACGACACCCTGACCGGCGGCGCCGGTGCCGATGTGCTGGACGGCGGCGCGGGCAACGACGTCTTCAACATGACCGGCGAGGATGGCGTCTGGAGCGCCGGCTATTACGCCACCGCCGAATCGGCCTATCTGGGCGGCAAGAACCTGAACGCCGACACCTTCATCGGCGGTGAGGGTACCGACACCCTGAATGCCACCTCGGGCAACGACGTCATCCTGGCGCAGCAGGGCAGCACCACCCGTCTGAGCGGGATCGAAGTCATCAATGCCGGTGACGGCAACGACGTGGTTGACCTGACTAACGGCCGGGCTAATTACGGTGATACCACCATCGATGGTGGCGCGGGCAACGACGTCCTGTTCGGCCAGAACGGCAACGACCTGCTGATCGGCGGGACCGGCAACGATACCCTGGCCGGCGCGGCGGGCAACGACACCCTGTTGGGCGGCGACGGCAACGACAAGCTGATCGGCGGTGCCGGTGCCGATGTCATCGACGGCGGCGCCGGTGATGATCGGGTGGTGGCCAAGGCGGCCGACATGACGGGCGACGTCATGCACGGTGGCGACGGGACCGATACCCTGGTCGTGCAACTGAGCGCGGCCGAGTACACCGACGCCGTGCGCGCCGAACTGATCGAGTTCAAGCAGTTTATCGCCGAACATCCTGGCGAGACCTTCACCTTCGACACGCTGGGCGGCGCCACCGCCACCAGCTTCGAGGCGATCTCGGTGACCGTTGACGGTTACACCATCTCGCTCAATAGCCCGCCGACGGTCGAGGCGGTCACCGCCACCGCGGCGGAAAGCTCCACCGATGCCGCCAGCACCGTTTCGGGGACCATCGTCGCGTCCGATGTGGACGGCGACACCCTGACCTATGCGGTGGTGGCCGACGGGGAAACCCATAACGGCGAATTGGTTGTGGACGAGGACGGAAACTTCGTCTTCACCGCCAAGGACAGCAACTGGAACGGCACCGACACCTTCACGGTGCAGGTGTCCGACGGCAATGGCGGCGTGACCACCCAGACGGTCACCGTCACCGTCACCCCCACCAACGACGCCCCGGTGGTCAGCGTTTCTGCCGCCACCGGCACGGAAAGCACTTCCGACGCGCCGACCACGGTCAGCGGCTCCATCACCGCCAGCGACGTCGACAACGACACCCTCAGCTTCGCGGTGGTCGCCGACAACCAGGCGCATAACGGCGAACTGGTGGTGAATTCCGACGGCACCTACACCTACACCGCCGACGACAGCAACTGGAGCGGCACCGACACCTTCACGGTGCAGGTATCCGACGGTAATGGCGGCGTGGTCGATACCACGGTGACCATCACCGTCAACGCGGCCAACGACGATCCCGACGCGGTGGACGACGCCGTTTCCGTGACCATCGAACCGGTGGTGACGGACACCAGCGCCCAGGCGCCGGCGCTGTCGGTGACCATCAGCGCGGCCGACGTTCATACCGAGACCTCGACCTCGACTTCGACGACGACCACCACCGACACCTCGCGCGACGCCAACGCCGTCAACACCGGCATGAGCACGCCGGCCAACTGGGGTGGCCTGGGGACGCTGAGCGGCAACTTCACCTGGGACAGCACCATCAACGGCACCAGCGGCAACGACGCCTATTCGTCCGGTACCTGGGGGGCCAACATCTCCACGGGCGCGGGTGACGACACCGTCAACGTGGTCTACGGCAACACCGGCAGCATCAACACCGGTGAAGGCGACGATCAGGTCAAATCCGCCTCGAAGGTCACCGACGTCAATCTGGGCAGCGGCAATGACAAGCTGGATGTGGCTGCTGAAATCTCGGGCGATCTGGATGCCGGCCAGGGCGACGACCTGATCAAGGTCGGCACCAACGTCAACGGCGACGTCAATCTGGGGTCCGGTGACGACACCATTCAGATCGGCAACTACCTGAACGGGACCTATCAAAGCTTCGACGCCGGCGAAGGCGACGACGTGGTCAAGGTTGCCCTGAACGCCCAAAGCTCGGACATGAACCTGGGCAGTGGCGACGATTATCTGGGCGTCGGTCTGGAATTCCAGGGCCGTCTGAATGCCGGCGAGGGCGACGACACTGTCGTCATCGGCGCCAACGTCGCGGATTTGCGGGAGAACGGCGTTTACTACGACAGCACCATCGACCTGGGGGCGGGCAACGACTACCTGAAGGTTGGCGGCGAGACCTTGGGTGGCGGCACCGTTATGGCCGGGTCGGGCGACGACACCGTGGTGTTCGGCCAATCCGGCCACTGGAGCGGCGGCGGCACCATCGACATGGGCACCGGCAACGACAGCCTGACGGTCAGCGGCTACGTTCAGAACACGCTGGTCGGCGGCGAAGGGGAAGACACCCTGGTGCTGAACCAGTACTCGCTGGCGGATTGGAACAACAATCTGTTCGGCATCCAGGACCATGTCAGCGGCTTCGAGAAGATCGTGCTGACCGACGGCGTGGTCGGTGGCACCACCGAGACCACGACCACGACGACGACCACCACCACCTCGACCTACACCTACACGGTGACCATCGACGCCGGTCTGAACGACACCGACGGCAGCGAGACGCTGTCCACCACCGCCACCTTGGACAACGTGCCGGACGGCGCCACGGTCAAGGTGGGCGACGACGTGTTGTCGCCCAATGCCGACGGCACCTACACCGTGTCGTTGACCAACGGCGACGCGGTGGTGACCATCGTCAGCGACAGCGAGCTTGACCTGTCCGGCGTCACCACCTCGGTGACCTCGACGGAAAGCAACGGCAACGTCACCGCCACCACCACGGTGGAAGGCGCGGGCAGCGCGGCCGGCGACGTGGTCTCGGGCGAGACCGGCGAAACCACCGGCGGGTCGGTGACCATCGATGCGGCCACCTTGCTGGCCAACGACAGCGATGTGGACGGCGACAGCCTGACCATCACCGGTGTCGCCAACCCCTCGACCGGCACCGTGTCTCTGGACGAGAACGGCAACGTGGTGTTCACGCCGGAAAACGGCTTTGTCGGCACCGCGACCTTCGAATACACCGTGTCCGACGGCCATGGCGGCACCTCGACCGCCACCGTCACCGTCGAGGTCGAAGCCGGCAACGAAGATCCGACGGCCGCGGCTGTCAGCGTCAGCGGCGCGGAAAGCACCACCAGCGAGGTCACCACGGTGACCGGGTCGCTGGCGGCGTCGGATGCCGATGGCGACACGCTGAGCTACAGCGTGGTCAACGACGGCACCGCTCACAGCGGTACCCTGACCATCGACGAGAACGGCAATTTCACCTATACGGCCAAGGATTCCGATTGGGACGGCACCGAGACCTTCACGGTCCAGGTGTCCGACGGCAACGGCGGTTCGGTCGAGGTGCCGGTGACCATCACCGTGACGCCGATGGCCGACACGCCGGTGGTCAGCGTTTCCACCGGTTCCTTGCAGCAAACCACCATCAACGTCACCAACCTGGGTGGCTCGGCCGGGTACGACAACACCTACGGCTATTACGTGATGGACGACAACGGCAACCCGGTGAGCGGCGAGATCCTGTTCGCCGACGCCAATTCCGAGGTCAACCACACCGTCACCATCGAGGGCGTCGATCCCAGCCGCATCGGCTACTTCATCATTCCCAACGGCGACGACAAGAATTGTGGTCTCGACAGCGGGGACAAGGTCACCTTCACCCAGGATTCCAACGGGAACTGGCGTGTGGTGGATGCCGACGGCGACGTGCTGCGCGGCGAAGGGACCAGCGTCATCTTCAGTGACGCCGACCTCAACGCCGACGGTCTCGACCACATGGCCGACAACAGTGTCGGCGGCAACCAGAATTGGGAAGACATCTCGGGCGGTGGCGACGGGGACTTCAACGACGTCAACATTCAGACCGCCACCACCAATACGGCCATCGGCGTCAACACCGCCTATGACCTCGACGCCCAGGGCTCGTCCGCGTCCTCGACGGTCACGGCCAGTGGCTGGGGCGGCAAGACCTATGGCGGTGCCGGCGACGACGTGGTCAACAGCAATGGCGGCCTCGACACCCTGTATGGCGGTTCCGGCGACGACACCATCAATGCCGGTTCCTACGACACCGCCTTCGGCGGTTCGGGCGACGACGTCATCTCGGTCAGCGGCTGCGGCGGCACCACCTTGCTGGGCAACGCCGGTGACGACACCATCACCGGCGGTTCGGGCAACGACGTCATCTATGGCGACGATTACACCGAAGCCGACAGCGGTTACGCCTATGCCGCGCTGAACATCAGCGGGTCGACCACCGACAGCGACGAGACCCTGACCTATGTGGTCTCCGACTTGCCGGAAGGCGTGGCGCTGGTCGATGCCAACGGCGACGAACTGACCGCCAATGCCGACGGCAGCTATACGTTGACCGCCGACCAGTTGGCCGGTCTTGAACTCAAGATTCCGACCGACGGCAGCGTGTCGGCGCTTGACCTGACGGTCACCGCCATCTCGCACGAGGGCGAAACCACGGCCGAGGCCTCGACCCCGGTCCATCTGGACCTGTCCGGCTTCGTCTCGGACGGTGCCGACACGCTTGCGGGCGGGGCCGGTTCCGATACGCTGTATGGCGGTGGCGGCAACGACACCTTCATCTTCAGCGCCGACAACTCGGCATCCGGTACCAACTACGTCGATCAGGGCGGCGTGGCCAAGGACGGCACCGGCGCCAGTGTCAGCGGTTCCAACTACAAGGAAACCCAGGACACCTATTTCGGTGGCTCCGGTCACGACACCCTGGTCATGACCGACGGCAACGATGCAGTCCACATCTCGAACCTCAACAGCATCGAGGTGATCAACGCCGGTGCCGGCAACGACGTCGTCGACATCAACTACTCGGACGGCAGCACCTATGGGGCTGTCACCGTGGACGGCGGCTCGGGCAACGACACCATCTTCACCAACGACGGCGACGACACGCTGTTCGGTGGGACCGGCAGCGACTACCTCAGCGGCAACGCCGGGGACGACGTGCTGAACGGCGGCGCGGGTGCCGACGTGCTGAAGGGTGGTTCGGGCACCGACACCGCCGATTATTCCGACAGCTCGGCCGGCGTGAACGTCTATCTGGGGGCCGGCGACGGCAACGGCTATAGCGGCTCCGGCGGCACCGGCACCGGCGGCGACGCCCAGGGCGACACCTACAACAGCATCGAGAATGTCAACGGTTCCGCCCATGACGACTATGTCTACGGCGCGGCCGGCGGCACCACCGCCAACCTGGGGGACGGCAACGACACCTTCGACAACAGCGAAGCGTCGAACGTGGTGGCGTCCGATACCGTGGACGGCGGTGCCGGCAACGACCTGATCTACACCGGTAACGGCGACGACCTGTTAATCGGTGGCTCGGGCAACGACACCTTGTATGGCGAGGCCGGCAACGACACCTTGATCGGCGGCACCGGCGACGACGTCATGTATGGCGGCGACGGGTCCGACACCTTCCTGTTCGATTTCGACAGCGGCCACGACACCGTCTATGGCGGCACCGGCGGCAACTGGACCGACACCCTGGATCTGACCAACCTGGGCGAAGGTGTGACCGTCGACATCAACATCAGCGGCGGCGACAGCTGGACGGTGACCACCGACAGCACCGAGCACGTCACCAACCTGTCCGACGACGCTTCCGGTTCGGTGGTCATCCACAATGCCGATGGTTCGACCGAACAGGTGGACTTCCACAGCCTTGAACAGATCAAGTGGTAGGTTCGAGCAAGTTTTAACGTCAACGGCCCGCCCCTTTGGGGCGGGCCGCTTTTTTCCGTCATATCCAGGGCGACGCTGATCCTGGGATTTGCTAGATTGACGGCGAACGGGGCATGGTGGCCGAGATGGCCGCGGGGAAGGGGAGTTCATGGACCGTATCGGCAAGTACGTCATCCACAAGGCGGCGGTGACCACCGGCTATGCCAAGGTTCTGTTCTGCCATGATCCCGATTTGCAGGTGCCGGTGGCGATCAAGGTGTTCAGCGTCGGCGCCGGCCTTGGCGGTCTGCTCAGCCCGGCCCAGTGGCTGACCCGGTTCCAGGTCGAGGCGCGGGCCATGGCCGCCTTCGACCATCCCCACATCGTCGGGGTCAAGACCATGGAGGTGGTGGACGGCCGCCCGTTCTTCGTCATGCCCTATCAGGCGGCGCACCTGCCCTTCGAGATGGGCAAGGACAGCGTGGGCGAGGACGCCCCCGAGATCGACCGACCCAAGCGTCTGAGCGTGCCCCGCAGCCTGACCCTGTTGCGGCAATTGTCGTCGGCGTTGATGGCCCTGCATCGGCGCGGCATGGTTCATCGGGCGGTGATGCCGTCCAACATCTTGTTGAGCGCGCGGGAAAACGGCCAGGTCAAACTGGCCGATTTCAGCATGGTCAAGCTGGCGGAACGCAATCCGCCGTTGCCCGACCACTGGCCGGGACGCACGGAATATTGCGCCCCCGAACAGCGCGAGTCCGCGACCTCGGTCGGGCCCGAGGCCGACGTCTATTCGCTGGGGGTGCTGGCCTGCCGTATGCTGACCGGGGCCCTTCCCGACCTTGCCGCAGGGGCTGTCCATTTGCCGGATTCCGTGCCGCCGGCACTGGCGGAGCTGGTGCGCGCGGCGACCGATCCCGACCCGGCTGTCCGTCCGGCCCATGCCGGCGCGTTCCTTCAAGGGCTGTCCGGCGTGTCCGTCGAGGCCGCTCCCAAGCCGCAGGTTCAGGTGGTCAATCTGCGTCGGCCGCAAAAGCGTTCGGTGGCCAAGGCGGAATAGCGGGCGCTGTCGCGCACTTGCGTCGGCGCGTCGGCTCGGCCATGCTGCCGCCCATGTCTGACGTATTCTCTCCACAGCTTCCCCGTGTCGCTTTGGTCACCGGCGCCGGCCGCCGGATCGGCCGGGCTGTCGCCTTGGATCTGGCCCAGGCGGGGTTTGACGTGGCGGTTCATTGTTCCGGGTCGCGGGACGAGGCCGAAGAGGTAAGCCAGGAAATCCGTGCCTTGGGGCGCCGGGCGGCGGTGCTGTCGGCCGATTTGTCGCGCGAGGACCAAACCCAGACGCTGGTCGAGCGGGTGGCGGCCGAGTTGGGGAGTGTGGGGGTTCTGGTCAACAACGCCTCGACCTTCGAACGCGACGAGGCGTTGACCGCGACCCGCGCCGGCTGGGACTTCCACATGGAGGTCAACCTGCGGGCGCCGTTCGTGCTGACGCAGCAGATGGCCCGCCTTTTGCCCGACACCGCCGAAGGGGTGGTGGTCAACATGCTCGATCAGCGGGTGTGGAACCTGACCCCGCATTTCACCACCTACACCCTCAGCAAGGCCGGGCTGTGGACCTTGACCCAAACCTTGGCGCTGGCGTTGGCCCCTCGGATTCGGGTGGTGGCGGTCGGTCCTGGGCCGGCCCTGCCCAGCGCCCGCCAGACCGACCAGCAATTTGCCGCTCAATGCGGCACCACACCGTTGGGGCGTGGGACGAACCCCGAGGAAATCTGCCGGGCTGTGCGCTTTGTCCTGTCCGCACGGTCGTTCACCGGCCAGATGATGGCACTGGATGGCGGCCAGCATCTGCAATGGGCTCCGGGCGGAACTCCTGCGGAAGAGTGAGGAGGGAAAAGCTCACACGGGCACCGTGTTCCGTCGCATAGGCCCTTGGTAGGACGTGGGAAAACGCCGATCGCCCAAGTTTTGCACAGCTTTTAAACTGCCGGTGGCTAGTCCAACTCACCCTCCCTTGTCTAGAGGAAAACGCCGTTTTTTACAGCTTGTTTACCCTTGACGAAAGCTAACGCATTGAAAAACAATAATTTCATCAATTTGCCTTCTTTTTGAGCAAAGTCCTTAAACCCCAGGAGTCACTAGGCCCCTGGCAAATGGCCCCCAATTTGCCAACAGACTTATCCACAGGAATCGTGGATATTCCTCGCAGGGCTTGGAATCCTTTGGTTTTTCGTCGCACTATTCGTTCGCAGTAAGCGTCCCTCCTTATCGCCGGTCATGACTGAAGCTTCCGAAAACGGTTTTGTTTCCCCTGAAGAATGCGCACAGGCTGGGCCTCTGGCGACCGGCGTGGCGGTGATCGCGCGCCATCTTGAAACCATGCCGGCCAGTCCCGGCGTCTACCGCATGATGAACGCCAAGGGTGACCCGCTTTATGTGGGCAAGGCCAAGAACCTGCGGAAACGGGTGGTCGCCTATACCCATCCAGAGCGACAGACGTTGCGCATCCAGCGCATGATCGCCGAGACGGCGTCGATGGAGGTGATCACCACCCACACCGAGGTCGAGGCACTGCTTCTGGAAAGCAACCTGATCAAGAAGCTGGGGCCGCGCTACAACATCCTGCTCAAGGATGACAAGACCTTCCCCTACATCCTGGTCACCGCCGACCATGACTGGCCGCAGATCGTCAAGCATCGCGGCGCCCGGAATCGGGCGGGGGAATATTTCGGCCCCTTTGCCAGCGTCGGCGCCGTCAACCAGACATTGTCGGCGCTGCAACGGGCCTTCCTGTTGCGGTCGTGCACCGATTCGGTGTTTTCCAGCCGCACCCGACCGTGTCTTTTGTTTCAGATCAAGCGTTGCGCGGCGCCGTGTGTCGAACGCATCTCGCGCCCCGAATACATGGCCCTGGTGGAACAGGCCCGCGCCTTCCTGTCGGGCAAAAGCCAAGACGTGCAGCAAGAGTGGCGAACCCGCATGGTGGCGGCGTCGGACGCCATGGATTACGAATTGGCGGCGGTTTATCGCGACCGCATCCGGGCCATTGCCAAGATCCAGGCGCATCAGGACATCAACGCCGCCGATGTGGCCGAGGCCGACGTGGTCGCCCTGCATCAGGCGGGGGGACAGACCTGCATCCAGGTGTTCTTCTTCCGCTCGGGTTGCAATTACGGCAATCGCTCGTATTTTCCGCAACATGCCGAAAGCGCAGAGGCGTCCGAGATCATGGCCGCCTTCCTGGGCCAATTCTACGCCGACAAACCGCCGCCCAAGGAAATCATTCTTAGCCAGGAACCGGCCGAGTTGGAGATCGCCGCCCGTGCGCTGTCGGAAAAGGCCGGGCACAAGGTGGCGCTGAGCGTGCCCAAACGTGGCGAGCGCAAGCGGCTGGTCGAACATGCCTATGACAACGCCCGCGAGGCGCTGGGCCGGCGCATGGCCGAAAGCAGCGCCCAGGGCAAATTGTTGCAGGGCGTGGCGGAACTGTTCGGCCTGGACGCGCCGCCGGTCCGTATCGAGGTCTACGACAACAGCCACATCCAGGGCACCAACGCCGTCGGCGGCATGATCGTCGCCGGTCCCGAAGGCTTCATGAAATCGGCCTATCGCAAGTTCAACATCCGCTCGACCGAGCTGGTTCCCGGCGACGATTACGGCATGATGCGCGAGGTGCTGAGCCGCCGTTTCCAGCGGGCGCAAAAGGAAGACCCGGACCGCGACCACGGCCTGTGGCCCGATCTGGTGCTGATCGACGGCGGCCAGGGCCAGTTGAACGCGGCACTCGAGGTGTTCGCCGATTTGGGGGTCGAGGACGTGGCGCTGGTGTCCATCGCCAAGGGGCCCGACCGCAACGCCGGCCGCGAACGCTTCTTCATGCCCGACCGCGCGCCCTTCGGGTTGGAACCGCGCGACCCGGTGCTTTATTTCCTGCAACGCCTGCGCGACGAGGCCCATCGTTTCGCCATCGGCACCCATCGGGCGCGCCGGGCCAAAGGCATGGGGCAAAGCAGCCTGGACGACGTGCCGGGCATCGGGGCGCGCCGCAAGAAGGCGCTGCTGCACCATTTCGGTTCGGCGCGGGAGGTGGCCGGGGCCGGTCTGGCCGACCTCGAGGCGGTGGACGGCATCTCGACGGCCATGGCCAAAAAAATCTATGACCATTTCCATCCCCAGGGCTAATATCGCCACCGCCCAAGCCCTAGGTTCCGCCGCATCATGACCAGCCTGCCCAATCTTCTGACTTTGTCGCGCATCGTCGTGATCCCGCTGGTGGTCGCCACGTTCTACGTGGACGGCGCCCTGGCCCGTTGGGTTGCCTGTGCGTTGTTCGTGGCGGCGGCCATCACCGATTGGTTCGACGGCTATCTGGCGCGGTCGCGCAATCAGGTTTCGGCGCTGGGCCGCTTCCTTGATCCCATCGCCGACAAGTTGCTGGTGGCCGCCGTGCTGTTGATGTTGGTGGCGTTCGACCGGGTGGCACCGGCCACCGTTCCCGCCGCTTTGGTTATCTTGCTGCGTGAGATCCTGGTTTCGGGTTTGCGCGAGTTCCTGGCGGAAATCCGCATCGGCATGCCGGTCAGCCGTCTGGCCAAATGGAAAACGGCGATTCAGATGGTGGCCTTGGCGGTGTTGCTGGTGGGGGATGTCGGTCCGGCCGAGGTGCCGGTTCGCCAGATCGGCGAGGTGTGCCTGTGGGCGGCGGCGGTGTTGACCATGATCACCGGCTGGGACTACCTGCGTTCCGGGCTCAAGCACATGCGGGCCGCGCCGACCAAGGCGGCGCCATGAGGCTGTTCGGCTTTGTCGGACATTCCGGCAGCGGCAAGACCAGCCTGTTGATCAAAACCATTCCGTTGCTTTCCGCGCGTGGCCTGCGGGTCTCCACCATCAAACAGGCACGGGCCGAGTTCGACATCGACGTTCCCGGTAAGGATTCCTATGAACATCGCCGCGCCGGCGCAGCCGAGGTTCTGGTGGCTTCGGCCCGTCGCTGGGCCTTGACCCACGAATACCGCGACGAGCCGGAATGGAGCATGGAGCAGGTTCTGGCCCGGCTCGATCCGGTCGATCTGGTTCTTGTGGAAGGTTTCCGCGCCTGGTCACACCCCCGCATCGAGGTATGGCGCCCCGAACTGGGGCAGGCCCCGCTTTTCCCGGATGATCCGCTGACGCTGGCGGTGGCCTCCACCGCCTCTTTCGTCCCCGGCCTCGACCGGCCGTTGCTGGCCTTGGACGATACGGCGGCCATCGTTGATTTCGTGTTGCGTGAGGGGGAGAGATGACCGATTTCACCGTGGGGACGGGGATGTTGCGGGTGGAAGAGGCGTTGACGCTGCTTTCCCGGCGGGTCGCGGTCCTGGACGGTGTCGAGGAAGTGTGTCTGGCCGACGCCCTGGGGCGGGTGCTGGCCGAAGACGTGGTCTCGCCGCTGGATGTGCCGCCGCACGCCAATTCCGCCGTTGACGGCTGGGGCTTCGCCGCCGCCGGCCGTCCCGCCGATGGCCGGATGACGGTGGCCGGAACGGTCGCCGCCGGACACCCCTTTGTCGGGGCGGTGCCGGTGGGGATGGCGGTGCGCATCCTGACCGGCGCGCCGGTGCCCGACGGTGTCGATTGTGTCGCCATGCAGGAAGATTGTTCGGGCGAGGGGGGCGTGGTGACGGCACCGATGCTTGCTCCCGGTACCAACGTGCGGGCGCAAGGCGAGGACGTGGCCCAGGGGGCGACGGTGCTGGCCGCCGGCATCCGTCTGCGGCCCCAGGATTTGGGATTGGCCGCCGCCACCGGCCGGACCCGTCTGGTGGTGCGGCGCCGTTTGCGTGCGGCGGTGTTCTCCACCGGTGACGAAATCAACGAACCAGGGGCGCCGTTGCCGCCGGGTGGCATCTACGACACCAACCGCACCACCGCCTGTTCCCTGTTGCGGTCGCTGGGGGCCGAGGTCACCGATCTCGGCATCCTGCCCGACCGACGCGAGGTGATCCGCGACGCCCTGGCCCGTGCCGCCACGGGACACGACCTGATTTTGACCTCGGGCGGCGTGTCGGTGGGTGACGAGGACCATGTCAAGGCGGCGGTCGAGGCGTGCGGTTCCCTGCATTTCTGGAAGATGGCCATCAAACCGGGCAAGCCGGTGGCGTTGGGACGGGTCGGCGCGGCGGCTTTCGTCGGTTTGCCGGGCAATCCGGTGGCGGTGATGGTGACGTTCTTGCTGGTGGCCCGGCCCTTGGTGCTGGGCATGATGGGGATCAAGGACAGCGCCGTGCCGCGCTATAGGGTAGAGGCCGGTTTCGCCTTTCGTCGCAAGCCCGGACGTCGTGAATGGCTGCGCGCGCGGGTGCGGACTGACGATGGGCGGTTGGTAGCCGAGAAGTTTCCGTCCGACGGTTCCGGCGTGCTGACCTCCATGGTGTGGTCGGACGGTCTGGTGGAACTGCCCGAGGATGTGGCTGAGGTGTCGCCGGGCGACGCTCTCGCCTACGTTCCCTATGCGGAGATGCTGCGATGAAGGTGCTGTATTTCGCCTGGCTGCGGACCAAGGCCGGCGTTGGCGAGGAAGAGGTGGCGCCGCCGGCCGAGGTGACGACCGTCGGCGCCCTGGTGGAGTGGCTGAAGGGGCGCGATCCCGCCCTTGCCGAGGCTTTCGCCGACATGCGGCTGATCCGGGTGGCGGTGAACCAGGATTACGCCGGGCTGGACCATTGTGTCGGAACGGGGGACGAGGTCGCTTTCTTTCCGCCGGTCACCGGGGGCTGAGGCGATGATCCGGGTTCAGGCCGAAGATTTCGATGCCGGTGCCGAACTGGCGGCCTTTGCCTCCGGCAATGGTCGGGTCGGTGGCGTGTGCATGTTTCTTGGCCTGGTGCGTGATTACATGGGGGACGGCACCGAGGTTTCCGCCATGACCTTGGAACATTATCCCGGCATGACGGAAAAGCAGTTGGCCGCCATCGAGACCGAGGCGCGGCGGCGGTGGCCGCTCGAGGATACGCTGATCATCCATCGCCATGGCCGTTTGGCGGCTGGGGATCGTATTGTCCTGGTGGCCACCGCCTCGGCCCATCGCGACGCCGCGTTCGAATCCTGTCGCTTCCTGATGGACTGGCTGAAGACCAAGGCGCCGTTCTGGAAGATCGAGCATACGTCCGCCGGCGACCGCTGGGTCGAGGCCAAGGAAGCCGACGAATCCCAGGCTGCGCGCTGGAACAAGGCCTGAGCCCTATGGCCGATGGCCGATGGTGCCGTCGTTCCAAAGATTGATTGCGAACAGAGTGACGTTTCCGGCATAAGTCCCGCCCCATGGTTGAGCGGGTAAGAGCAATTGAAGATCGGAAATGTCGTAACGGCCCTGGAACGGCTGAGTGGGGCCGTCGATGCCATGCAGCGCGAGACGGTGTCGTGCCGCCGCAATCTGATGGTGTTCCGGGCTCGGATGGACAGCGTCGGCACCAAGGTCGCGGCCATGCAGGACAGCTTGGTGCGGACCATGGACATCTTGCTGGAGGCGGAAACCGAGGCGCGTCGCGCCGCCGATATTTTCCGCGCCACCGCCCAGGGCCATTCGGCGGCCTGACCTCTCTTTTCGCAAACAAAACTCCCCGGCTGACCTGGGTCAGCCGGGGAGTTGGTCGCTGTGGTCGGGTTCAGGCCTCGCGGATGGCATTCAGGAAGGTGGCGACTTCCTGACGCAAGGTTGCCGCCTGGGTCTGCAACTGCTCGACCGAACTCAACACGTCGCGGGCCGCCTGGTCGGTTTCGTGCATGGACCGGCTGACCTCGGTGATATTTTCGTACACTTGGTTGGTGCCGGTGGCGGCATGGTCGATGTTGCGGGCGATTTCCTGGGTGGCGGCACCTTGTTCCTCGATGGCCGAGGCGATGGTGGTAGTGATGCCGTCCATGCTGGAAATGGTCGAGCCGATTCCCTTGATGGCGCTGACGGTGGAATGGGTTTCCTTTTGGATGGTGGAAACCTGGGCCGAGATGTCCTCGGTGGCGTGCACGGTCTGACGCGCCAGATTCTTGACCTCGCTGGCCACCACGGCGAAGCCCTTTCCGGCGTCGCCGGCGCGTGCCGCCTCGACCGTGGCGTTCAGGGCCAACAGGTTGGTCTGTTCGGCGATGCCGGTGATCAGTTCGATGATCTCGCCGATCTTGTCCGCCGATCCGGCAAGGCCGGTGACGCGGGTGTTGACCCCGTCCGCTTCGCGCGTGCAACTGGCCGCCACCTGATTGGACATGGCCACCTGTTCGGCGATTTCGGTGATGGATTTCGACAGCACTTCCGCCGCCTCGGCCACCATGCGCACGTTGGCGTTGGCGTCGTTGGCGGTGGCGGCCGCGGTGCGTGCACGCTCGTTGGCGGCATCGGCGAAATCGACCATGCGCCGTGCCGTCTGGGTCATGGCCTGGGCCGAGGCCGAGACGGTCTCCAGCACGCTGGCCACCGCACGGTCGAAATTACCGATCAGACCCTCGAGCCGCTGCATGCGCGCCTCGCGCGCTTCGGCTTCGCGGGCGGCTTCGGTCTCCATGGCCTGCTTGGCCTTGGTGTTCTCCTTGAACACCTGCACGGCGCGGGCGATGTCGCCCACCTCGTCGCGGCGATCCAGGTCGGGAATGTCGATGGCGACGTCGCCCTTGGCCAGCGAATTCATGCGTTTGGTCATGTCGCCGATGGGGGCGGTGATGACGCTGGTCAGAATCCAGCGCACGCCCAACACCGCCAGGATGGTGGCGATCACGCCGCCGACGATCAGGAAGGTCAGGATCTTCTTGAGCTTGGCCTCGGCTTCGGTGGTGGTCAGCGAGGACGAAAGCACGGCGATGACGTCGCCCTTTTCCATGCCCATGCCGCCGTGGCAAGCGAAACAGACTTCCTGGTCGGCGCCGTCGGTGACGCCCAGCACGATGGGATAGGCGTAGCGGTAGGTGCCATCGACGAAGCGTCCCACCGCCTGCTTGCCTTCGATGGCTTCACGGTCCAAATCGTCCTGGGGCGGCTTGGCCGGGGTGCCGGGTTCGGTTTCCGCCATGTAGGTGGCCACCTTGGGCCCCCAGGCGCTCCACACCTTGCCGGGATAATGGACGTTGCGGCTGCCGAACCAGTTGTTGAACACCTGGATGCCGATGTTGTCGCCGTCTTCGGGGCGCTTGGCCATGACGTTGAGGATCAGGGCATGCAGCGACGTCATCTCGTTGATCGACAATTGCTGCAACTGCCGTTCCATCTCGGCCCGTTCAAAACGGGCGATGACAACGACGACGCTGGCGACCAGCGCGATGACGCCGACGCCGATGATGATCATGAAGCGGCTGGAGAGCCGAAGGTTTCGCCAGGCTTTCACTGAAACTTCCACCCGTTGTCCGACATCAAGCCCTGTCCCCTGGGCTCGGTGTGCACACGCCCCCGTAACGAAGGTATTATGAACCGGAAATATTTTAAATACCGAGATGAAAGCCTGAGGCAAAAAAGTTAAGGAATCTGGAAAGGATTCAGTTTCCCCCTTTGCCCGTAAGCGTTGACTTGGGTCATCATCGGGAAGTCTGGCGTGTGCGTATCGTGCTGTTTTTGGGTTTCACGTGCAAAGGACTTGCGCGATGTGGTGCTTTCAGGCCATATAAGTCAACATGACTGACGTAAAAACCGGCATCAACCCGTTGTTCCTGCGTGAAGAGGAATTGCGCCAGGGCCTGGAACTTCTGTTCTTCGCCTATCGCGATTTCACTGGCGAGGCCGACGCCATCCTGGACGAATACGGGTTCGGCCGCGCCCATCATCGGGTGATCTATTTCGTCGGCCGCAATCCGGGCATGACGGTTTCCGATCTTTTGGGCATCCTCAGGATCACCAAGCAATCGTTGTCGCGGGTTCTTGGACAACTGGTCGAGGAAGGGTTCATCACCCAGCGTCCCGGGACGCGGGACCGTCGCCAGCGCCTGTTGGAGCTGACCGAGAAGGGGGTGGAGCTGGAACGCCAGTTGACCGAGCGCCAGCGAGCCCGCATCGCGCGGGCCTATCGCGCCGCCGGAGCCGAGGCGGTCGAGGGATACCGCAAGGTTCTGCTTGGACTGATCGACGAGGCCGACCGCGCGCGATTCCCCGCCCGCACCCCCGGCCGCCGCTAGTTCGGGCGAAAGGAGGCCCGCCGTGGAGGATCTTCCCCATATCCTGGTGGTGGACGACGACACCCGCTTGCGGACCTTGTTGCGCAAATACCTGTCCGACAACGGCTATCTGGTCAGCGTCGCCGCCGATGCCGCCGAGGCCCGCGTCAAGATGGCGGCGCTGGCGGTGGACCTGTTGGTCCTCGACGTGATGATGCCGGGCGAGGACGGGCTCAGCCTGACGCGCGATCTGCGCGGCGGCGCCAACACCGTGCCCATCCTGCTGCTGACCGCCATGGGCGAGGTGGACGACCGCATCAACGGGCTCGAGGCCGGGGCCGACGATTACTTGTCCAAGCCGTTCGAACCGCGCGAGTTGCTGTTGCGCATCGCCTCGATCCTGCGTCGGACGCCCAAGCCCGAGATCGAACCGCCGCAGGTGCTGGGCCTGGGGGCGTTCTCCTGGGATCCGACGCGGCAGGAATTGTCGAAAGGCGACGAGGTCGTTCATCTGACCACCGCCGAACGCGAGCTCATGGCCATTCTGGCCGAGAGCGTGGGAACGGCGGTGTCGCGCGACGATCTGGCGACCCGTACCGGCAATGCCGCCAACACGCGCGCCGTCGACGTCCAGGTGACCCGCCTGCGCAAGAAGCTCGAGGATGACCCGCGCACGCCACGCTACCTCCAGACGGTACGCGGCATGGGCTACATGCTGAGGCCCGATTGACATGGTTGGTGTGACGCGTTGGGTGAAGCGCCTGTTGCCGCACGGTTTGCTGGGGCGGTCCTTGCTGATCATCGTCACGCCTTTGATCGTGGTACAGTTGGTTTCGACCTACATCTTCTACGCCACCCACTGGGACACGGTGGCCAAGCGGCTGGCCAACGCCCTGGCCGGCGACATCGGCGCGGTGATCGAAACCCTGCGCGCCTTTCCCGACCCGGACAGCCAGGCGCACACCCTGCGGATCGCCGCCAGCCGCATGGAACTGGACATCCGCTACGAGCCCGAGGGCATCCTGCCCAACGTGCCGGGCGAGCCGCCGGTGGGCATCATGGATGCCGCCCTTTATCAATCCCTGCGCGAGCGGGTGCAACGGCCGTTCCAGGTGGACAGCGAAAGTTTCGACCGCGAGATCCTGGTCCGCGTCCAGTTGCAGAACGGTCTGCTCGAGGTGTTCGTGCCGCGGAAGCGGCTGTTCTCCTCGACCACCTACATCTTCGTCTTGTGGATGGTCGGCACCTCGATGCTGTTGCTGGGGATCGCCACCGTGTTCATGCGCAACCAGGTTCGCAGTGTGCGCAAGCTGGCCGCCGCCGCCGACAGTTTCGGCAAGGGGCACGACGTTCCCAACTACAAACCCGAAGGCGCGTCCGAGGTGCGTCAGGCGGCCATGGCCTTTCTGATCATGCGGGACCGTCTGAAACGCCAGATCCAGCAGCGGACCGAGATGCTGGCCGGGGTGTCGCACGATCTGCGCACGCCGTTGACCCGCATGAAGCTGCAACTGGCCATGATGGGCGAGCTCGAAGGCCGTGTGGAACTGGAAGAGGACGTGGCCGAGATGGAGCGCATGGTCGAGGGCTATCTGGCCTTCGCCCGTGGCGAGGGCAGCGAGACGCCGGTGCCCACCGATCTGGCCCAGTTGGTCGAGGAGGTGGTCGGGCGTTACCGTCGCCAGGGCAGCGAAATCGACCTGCATGTTGAAAACGCGGTTTCCCTGACGCTTCGGCCGCACGCCTTGTCGCGTGCCCTGTCCAACCTGATCGGCAACGCGCTGCGTTACGGCGGGCATGTGTGGGTGCGGGTGGGGTGTCGTCCCGACGGGGTGGACGTGGTGGTCGACGACGACGGCCCCGGCATCCCCGTCAACCAGAGGGAACAGGTGTTCAAGGCTTTTCACCGGCTCGAAGGGTCGCGCAACGTGGCGACCGGCGGCGTCGGGCTGGGACTGACCATCGCGCGCGACATCGTGCGCAGCCATGGTGGCGACGTCCTGCTTGAGGACAGTCCGCTGGGCGGCCTCAGGGCACGGCTGCGCCTTCCCCTGTAACTCTTCACATTCCCTGCCGCGCCCTTCGTGTTAGGCTTGCCCGCTTCATTTTTTGGGGGGTGGGGACATGCTGTCGGTGCTGGTGGGCAACATCAAGGGTGGATGCGGCAAGACCACCATCGCCACCCATCTGGCCTCGGCCTTCGCCCAGCGCGGGCTCAAGACCGCCATCGCCGATTGCGACCGCCAGCGTTCGTCGCTCAACTGGCTGCGTCGGCGGGGCGAAACGGCCGCGCCGGTCATGGGCGTCGACTGGTCCAAGGACCTGGGCGACCCGCCAAAAGGGATCGAGCGGTTGATCATCGACGCCCCCGCCGCCATGCATCACAAGGATGTCGAGGATCTGATCCGGGTCGCCGACGTGGTGGTGGTGCCGGTGCTGCCCGGCGCCTTCGACGAGGACGCCACCCAGCACTTCCTGAAGAAACTGTCCGAGGTCAAGGCGGTGCGCAAGAACAAACGGGTGGTGGCCATCGTCGGCAACCGTCTGCGCCTGGGCACCAAGGCCTCGGAACAATTGGACGGTTTTTTCGCGTCCTTGGGGTTTCCGGTGGTGGCGCGCTTGCGCGACAGCCAGATTTACCCCAACCTGGCCGCCGTGGGATCGTCGGTGCTCGAGGCTGGCGACCGTCGGGCACGGGATTACGCCAGCGAATGGACGCCGCTGCTGGCGCTGCTGGACCGTCAGGGTTAGGCTTTCTAGGTCAGGCGGTCCACCTTGCGCAGCGTTGGGAACTTCCATGCCCATAACGCCGCCACCGCCAGTGTCCCCAAACCGCCGATCACCACCGCCGGAACCGTGCCGAACAAGGCGGCGGTGACGCCCGATTCGAATTCGCCCAATTCGTTGCTGGCACCGATGAACACGAAGTTCACCGCCGAGACGCGGCCGCGCATTTCGTCCGGGGTCCGGGCCTGGACCAGGGTCTGGCGTACCACCACGCTGATCATGTCGGCGCCTCCCAGGACGGTCAGCGCCCCCAACGACAGCCAGAAACTGGAGGACAGCCCAAAAGCGACGGTGGCCAGACCGAACACCCCGACGGCCAGGAACATGCGCGCTCCCGCCTGACGCTCCAGCGGATGGTGGGCCAGCCACAGCGCCATCAGCGCCGCGCCGACCGCCGGCGCGCTGCGCAACAGGCCCAGCCCCATGGGGCCGACATGCAAGATGTCGCGGGCGAAGATGGGCAACAGCGCGGTGGCCCCACCCAACAGCACCGCGAACAGGTCCAGGGACACCGCGCCCAGGATGTCCTTGCGCGTCCACACATAACGGATACCGGCCAGCAACCCCGTAAGACCGGGCTCGGTGATCGCGTGCACCACCAGCCGCACCTTGAGGCGCGACACCGCCAGGGCGGCCAGCGCCATCATGGTCGCGGCGGTGGCGTAGACGGTGGTCACGCCGAACACGTAAAGAAATCCGCCCAGCGCCGGGCCGGCGATCACCGCCGTCTGGAAGGCGCTGGAGGTCCAGGCCACCGCGCGGGGAAACAACTCGGTCGGCACCAGATGTGGCACCAGTGACTGGCTGGCCGGCTGGATGAAGGCGCGGGTGGCACCCATCACCGCCAACACCGCCAGCAATGCCTCGAGCGGCGGCGCGGTCATCAGCGACAATGCCAGCAACGCGCCCAGGCTGACGGTTTCCAGCATCAGGCAGACCAGCAGCACCCGGCGACGGTCGAAGCGGTCGGCCACATGACCGGCCGGCAAGGCGGAAAGCAGGGCCGGAACGAACTGCACCAGTCCGACCATGCCCAGATGCAGCGGGTCGCCGGTCAGGTCATAGACCTGCCAGCCGACGGCGACGCTGACCATCTGAAGGGCCAGGGTCGACAGGAAGCGGGTGCCCAGATACGAGCGGAAGTCGGAAAGGGCCAGGACGGCGCGGGCGGATGGGTCGGTCATGGCTGGGACCATAGGGCCGCCACTTGATCGAAGACAAGGTGCGGCGGCGCATGGCGGTCCAGCCTGGACGCATGAACAAGCTCGCCATTTTGGCCGGTATGGCCGTCCTGTCCCTGTCCGCCCTGGCCGGTGGTGGCGCCATTGTCGTCGGCACCTTGCAATGGCTGGGGGCGGTGGCGCCCTTCAGCCCCCATTGGCCGCCGCAATCCCTGGTGGTCGGCGGCCTGTTCCTGGGAACGCCGGTGGCGGCGGTCGGTTGGGGGCTGGTGTGGTTGGGGCGCTGGCTGGCGGAAAACGCTTAGCTTTCCACCGCCAGCCGGGCCAGGGCGACGGCGCCGTCGCGGCTTTTGGCGCCACAGACGAAGCGGGCGGGATGGCAGAAGGTGGCGTCCGCCACTCCGGTCAGGCGCGCCAGGTCGTCGTCGCGCAATCCGCCCCAGGCGGCGGGCAGGGGGTGACGCTGGGCGAAGGACGTGCGCTCGGGCGGCACGGCGCTGACCGTCCATTGCTTGCCCGCCGGGCGCACCACGTACAGTACTTGGGTCAGGTTCAGATCGAACACCGCGTCCTCCCACGGCACGCGGGTCTCCAGCACGACGACACGCGGGTCGGGGGTCACGGCGGCGGCCTGGGCCACTGTTTCTTCGGCCAATACGGCGGCCAGGGCGCGGGCCACCGCGCGGGACAGCACGCGGCCGGCCAGATGCGCCGCTTCGGCGAAAGCCGCGTTCTCGTCGGAATCGGGTTCGGCGAAGCTGGGGTTGAACGCCTCCAGCACGGTCGAGAAATGGCCGGGCGTCGGCGTCATGGCGCCGTTATCCATCAGATCGACATCGCGGATCAGGCCGCAATCCAGCATGGCGGCGACACGTCCGGCCTCGGTGTCGCTGACGGTGGGGAAGAGGGCGCGCACCGCGCGCACGCCGTAGTCGCGCCACACCAGCCCGGCCGAACTGAACGGTTCGCCATTGGGGCGCAACGGCTTGTCGCGCATGTGGTGGTCGTAGCGGCCCTCGGCCGGATCGCAGCTGCCGCCCACGTCGAACACCACGTCGGCGCGGTCGAGAATTTCGAGGTCGCGGGTCCGCACCAGTTCGATGCCGTCGCCCAAGGCAGCGCGCAAGATGGCGTAAGCGAAGCAGTCGTCGGCGTGGAAAGTGCCGTTGTGGGTGGCGACGACGGTCATGAACGAACTCCTTCAGGCCAGGAACAGGCCATAGGCCGGGTTGGCGCCTTCATCCCAATAGGCGTAACCAAGGGCGTCGATACAGGCGTGGAACTGGTCGCGCTCGGCCTCGGGCACCTGGATGCCGACCAGGACGCGGCCGTAATCGGCGCCATGGTTGCGGTAGTGGAACAGCGAAATGTTCCAGTCGGGCCGCAATCCGTCAAGAAAGGCCAGCAACGCGCCGGGCCGTTCCGGGAACTGGAAGCGATAGACCAACTCGTCGGCCAGATGGGCGGCGCGGCCGCCCACCATGTAGCGGACATGCAGTTTGGCCACCTCGTTGTCGGTCATGTCGATGACATTGTGGCCGGCATCGCGCAGCAGGGCGATGATCTGCTGTTTCTCGCGGTCGCCGCCCGCCAGCTTGACGCCGACGAAGAT
This sequence comes from Magnetospirillum aberrantis SpK, assembly GCF_011022235.1. GTDB lineage: Bacteria > Pseudomonadota > Alphaproteobacteria > Rhodospirillales > Magnetospirillaceae > Magnetospirillum > Magnetospirillum aberrantis. The sequence continues at coordinate 22,800 of NZ_JAAIYP010000009.1, forward strand.
CTGGGCCGGATGGCCGGCGGCGTAGCGGTAGTTGAACTCGGTGATGGCCCGCCCGCCCAACAGCCGGATGAAGGTGCGATAGCTGCCCGGCACTTCCGGGATGGTGACACCCAACAGCGCCTCGGCCCGTTCGCCGATCTCGGCCCGTTCGGCGACGTGGCGCAGCCGGTCGAAGTTGACGTTGGCCCCCGACGCCACCGCGACCAGGGGACCGCTGGGGGCTTGTCCATCCTCCACATGACGGCGTAACCCGGCCAGCGACAGCGCGCCGGCCGGTTCGGCGATGGCGCGGGTGTCGTCGAAGATGTCCTTGATGGCGGCGCAGATTTCGTCGGTGGTGACGGTGACGATGCCGTCCAGGTGGTCGCGGCACAACGCGAAGGTCAGCTCGCCCACCCGGCGCACGGCGACACCGTCGGCGAAGATGCCGACGCGCTCCAGTTCCACCGGCCGTCCGGCGGCGATGGCGGCCTGCATGCTGGCGGCATCTTCGGGCTCGACGCCGTAGACCTTGATGTCGGGGCGCAGGAACTTGACGTAGGCCGCCACGCCGGCCGCCAACCCGCCGCCGCCGATGGGGAGGTAGATGGCGCCGATGTCGCCGGGGCACTGGCGCAGCAATTCCATGCCGATGGTGCCTTGGCCGGCGATCACCGCGGCGTCGTCGAAGGGATGGACGAACACCAGCCCGTCGCGGGCGGCCAAGTCCTCGGCGTGGGCGCGGGCGGCGTCGAAGGTGTCGCCGAACAACACCACCTCGCCGCCCAGGCGGGCGACCGAGCGGCTTTTGATGCTGGGTGTGGTGGTCGGCATGACGATCACCGCGCGGATGCCCAGCCGTGCCGCCGACAACGCCACGCCTTGGGCGTGGTTGCCGGCCGAGGCGCAGATGACGCCGCAAGCCCGTTCTTCCGGGGTCAGGCTTCTGATACGGTTGTGGGCGCCGCGAATCTTGAACGAGAACACCGGTTGCAGGTCTTCACGCTTGAGCAGGACGTCACGGTTCAGCCGCGCCGACACCTGCGTCATGCGGTCCAGCGGCGTTTCCACCGCCACCTCGTACACCGCCGAGGTGAGAATGGCGCGCACCATGTCCTGAAGATCCCGCGCCGCCATGGTTTGCCCCTTCGTTCGATGGTCGTCGGCACGGTATGGCCGCTTGGGCGGCGAAAAGCAACCGGCGGCGTGACGGCCGGGCGCGTTGCGGGGGCGGGCACGGAGCATATGTCTGCGCGCGGGGGTCGAATGGTGTCGTTCGAACCACCCATTCCGACGACAGCTTTTCGACCCATTCGAAGCGTGGTATAGGTCGGCCATGGACATTCGGCGACCCGCATGGCGGCGCATGCTGCTTCGTGCCCTGGTCCGGCGGCGAAAGCATCGCCGGCTGGTGGCGGCGGGGCTGGTCGCCTGCGGCCTGGGGGGGCGTCTGAGCATCGTCGGCAACCGCCTGATGGTGAACAAGGGGGGAGTGTTCGGGGTGCTGGCCACCATGCTGGGGTTCGAGGGCGCGTTCATGGAACGCGCGTTGCGCATCAGCCAGATCTCGGCCATCGAGATCGACAAGCCGGCGTTGTTCCTGCGTTACATGCGCATCACCTATCCCGGCGCCCCGCACCAGAGCGGCAACAACCTGCACGACATGATGGCCGAGAACGCCATCTTGATGAGTCTGTTCGACAACCGGCCGTTCTATCGCGTCATGGCCCGCATCGAAGCCCTTATGGACGCCGACGACTGACGCGGTCGAACCTTTTCGCAGGAGCGCATTCGTGACACCCCGCATCCGCGCATTGATCATCGTCGCTGGCGCCGCCGTCCTGGGGGCCGCCGGCTGGTGGGCCGTCCGCCCGGACGAGACCGAGGAGGCGCTGGCCGAGGCCCGGTCACGCCTTGTCTCCTGGCAGGAACAGGGCGGCGCCTGGTTGAACGAGGTGCGCGGCAAGGGCGCGGCCTTGCTGGACTCCGCCCGCGAGGCGGTGGGACTTGAGCCGGCGGCGTCCGAGAACGCCCAGGCCGAGGTGCCGCCGCCGGTTCCGGTGGTGCGCCATGTGGTGTGGGCGACCGCCGAGGGGCAATTGCTGCGCGCCGAGGTGTCGGGGACAGTGCACGAGGAATTCGTCGCCGCCCTGCGCCACAGCCAGTCCGAGGATCTGAACCGTCTGGCGCGGCTGGCGGAAAAGCGTTTCCGCCAAGAGGCCGAGCCGTTGGTGGCCGAGGTTGCGGGGCGTGTTCCCGCTTTCATGAAGGAAGCCCTGGGCGGATCGGTGCAGTATGCCGCCGTCTCGGAAACCTTTGGCGCGCTGCAAGGCGGCATGGAGCCGGCGGCGTTGAAGCAGAAGGCCCGCGACCTGGCGGCCGAGAAGCTGGAGGTTCTGTACCGGGAACGGGTGTTGCGGCCCGACGCCACGGTGCCGGCGCTGATGGGGGTGTCGGGACGGGTGATCGCCGACGTGCGCACCGACCTGATCCGCTCGTGCGACCGTTATGACGACGCCTTCCGTTCGTTCCTGCGCGCCAATGTCAAGCAGGCCCAGGCGTTGTCGCCCGATGGCCGTTGGGTGGACGTGTCCTGGGACGGGGCCAAGGCGGGGTTCCGGTCGCTGTGCCATACCTTGCGGGTGGCGGGCGTGGCTGCGTCGTGGTTCGATGAGGCGGTGATGCGGACGGTGTCCCAGCCATCCATGACCGCCCACGAGGTGCTGGCCGAGATGGCGCGGCCGGCGGCCGAGGTGGCCGAGCGCATGATGACTTCCTATGACGGCGCCTTCACCGCCCTGGCCGGGCGCGGCATGCCCGAGGCGCTGTCGCGTTTCGCGGCGACGGCCTGGACCTATGGCGCGTCGTCGCCGGACATGTTCAAGCATGTTCTCGGCTTCGATCTGCCGCCGGATCTGCGCGAGAAGGTCGAGCCGGCCCTGACGGAGGCCACCCGTTCCGGTCTGCTGGACGTGGTCGGCGCGCTCAATGCCGCCCTGGTCACCTTCGTCGACGGCGAACTGGCCAGCATGGCCTCGGGGGTGACGGCGCGGGTGGACGGAAGCTGGAGCCGCAATTGATGTCTTCCGCTCCGGCGTTCGCTGCGTTCAAGGCCTGGGCCAGAACCAAGGCGGCGATCCGCCTGACCAGCCTGGGGTTGGTGGGGTTGGCGGTCGCGGCCGGGGCGTCGGTCTGGCCCAAGCTGTCCCCGCCCGAGGATTCCGTCGCCATGGCGCCGGCCTTCGACCGTTCCTGGAGCTTTCCGCAATCGTCGCCGGCCTTCACGCTGGACGAACAGCTGTTTTCCCACCAATGCGGGCGCTTGCTGTCCGGGGACGATGGCCGGCTGTTGCTGGCGCCCTATGCCGAACCGTCCTGTCAGGCGGCGGCGGCCGAGGCGACGGCGGTGGTCTATGGCGCCGACATCCGCCTGTTGTGGGCGCTGTTGACCGAGGCCGAACGGGGCGAGATTTCCGCGACCTTCCGCGAGACGGCGTTCTGGCTGCGCCATTCCCTGCAATCGTCCATGACCGAACCGTTCTTCGAACGCGAGTATCGCCCGCTGATCAGCGAGATCCTGCGTTCGGCCATGGAGCGGACGTTGCAGCGTCCCGCGGTGCGCGAGGCGTTGCAAAAGGGCGTCGCTTCGGTCGATCCTCAGGTACTTGACGCGGTCATCGACGGCATCGTGCCGGTGGCGATGGAAAAGATCGAGGCCAATTTGTGGGGCAATCTCAAGGCTTTGGCCGGCGGGTTGTTCGGCGGTTCCGATCGGTCCTCGACCTTGGGCCAGGTGATGGTCGAGGTGGCCGCCGACCCCAGGGTGCGTGACCACCTGCATGCCACGCTGCCGCGCTTGATGGCCAGTCCCGGATTGGCCGACGCCGCCGTTCTGGCGGCTTCCGAATTCGTCGGCGTGCTGGTCGAGGACCCGCGTGTCGGACAATTGGTGCAACGGCTGATGACCGATCGCCGGATCGCCGTTGCCGGCGGGCTGGGACGCGCCGCCATGCCCCAGGGCTTGCCGCGCAAGCTGCTCAAGCTGCGCACCCCCGCCGACCACAACCCGCTGTCGGCCTATGTGGTGCGCTTGGTCATGCATGGGCGCTCCGGCAACGTGGTGTTGCTGTTGCGTCCCGAACAATACGCCCGATTGTCGCCCCAGGCCGGTCCGGGCGTCGTGCTTAGCCGGATCGGCACGCCATGAACGCCGCCCACATGATCACCGTCGCCAACCTGTCCATCACCACGCCGACCGGCCGGGTCCTGGTCCGGGACGCCAATTTCGGCCTGTCTCCCGGCGAGGTCGTGGTGCTGGTCGGCCCTAGCGGGTCGGGAAAGTCATCGATCATCAATGCCCTGTCGGGCCTGTTGATGGCCGACGACGCCCATTGGACCCTGGCCGGGCAGGTGCACCTTGCCGGCCGCGACTACGACCTGTCGCGGGAACCGTGCAACATCGGCGGGCTGGTGTTCCAGAACAACGCCCTGTTCGACGATCTTTCGGCCGGCGCCAACGCCCGCATCACCGCCGACCACACCGGCAAGGTCGATCCGATGCTGGTGGACCTGATCGCGCAATTGCTGCACGACGTCGATCCCAACCTGCCGGTGTCGTCGTGCAGCGGCGGCCAGCGCCAGCGCATCGCCATCGCCCGCACCTTGCTGGCCAACCGCGACGTGCTGTTGTTCGACGAACCCAATTCCGGGCTGGACAAGGTGGCGGCCCGCCGGCTGGTGCAGTTGATTCGCCAGATGTGCCACCAGATGGGCAAGCCGGCGCTGATCGTCGCCCACCATGTGGACGACCTGTTGCCGCTGGCCGACCGGGTGTTCTATCTGGATTCCACCCGTCGCCGTCTGCGCGAATTGCCGCCGGACGCCGCCGCCTTGGACGCCGCCCTTGTGGGCGAGAGTTCGGCCGCGGCCGAGGACGGCGGCGGCGAACCGGTCGCCGCGTCCCAGGCATGGCGGATCAAGCCGCGCACCCGCTGGCGCTGGATGCTGCATTATTTGGCTGAATATTTCTGGATATTGTGCGCCTCGCCCCTGCTGCTGGGCTATGTGATGCTGGGCGCCGGCATCGTCGGTTTCGTGTCGGTGTGGTTCGGTTTCAACTATGACGCGCTGGGCGACTTCGTCCGTTCCATCGTTCACGACGACGCCTTGATGGGGATTGGCTTCATCGAGATGACGGTGGTTATCCCGCTCATCGCCAGCCTGTTGATGGTGGCGTGCAACAACGCGGTGGTCACCGCCGACCTGGGCAACCGGGTGCTGTCGTCGCAATTCCGGGCCATGAGCAACCTGGGCATTCCCGCCCGCCGTTACATCTATGTGGCGGTGGCGGTCAACATGGCCCTTGCCGGGCTGTTGCTGACCGTTCTGTCCGAGGTGGTCGCCAGCTTCGCCTCGTACCAGACGTGGCGCCTGATTTTCGCCGGACAGCCGTTCGAGTTGTGGATGGAGAACTTCTATCGAGAGTTTCTTCGCAACCATCATACGTTGTGGATACATGGGGGCTGGACGTTGTTCAAGGTCATAGCCACCTCAACCGTTGCGACGGTGACGGCGCTGCTGATCGGCGCGCGCCGTAAAGAATCCGTCATTTCCATCAACCATGCCATCGCCCGTTCCATTGTGATCGGGGCTTCGGCAACTTTAACGATTCATGCCCTGGTAGCCGTGTTGCAATTCTAGCGGCGCTAATTTAACCTGCGGTACGAAAGTTATCTCCGTTTCCCATTTTAATTGGCTGAACTAAGGGGGCCTAGGCCGTGGAAACCGTGGTTGAAAATAGCGGCGAGGCCGCAGTTCCGGAAAAAAAATCCCGCAGCAAGTCCCTGCCGTCGGTTGACGCCGAGCAGGTGGCCAGTGCGGAAGTGAACACCGAGGCGGCGCAGCCGTTGGTGGAGGAACCCGTGGCGGAGGCCGCGCCTGAGGTCGAGGTCTCTTCCGAGGCTGCGGCCCTTCAGGCCCAACTCGCCAAGGCCGTCCAGACCGCCCGCATCGGCCTTGGCGTCGCCGCCGTGGCGCTGGTGCTGGCCGTGACCTCGCCGTGGTGGGGACCGCGGACCGTCGACAACGAGCTTTCGACCCGTCAGACGGTGGTCTTGGCCGCTGCCCAGGTGAAGACCCTGGCTGCCCAGGACGCGCCGTTCGCCGAACAGTTCGCGTTGATCAGCCGCGCTTTGCCGGCCGACAAGGCGACCAAGGGTGTCGTCGCCACCATCGCCCCGCTGGCCCAGGCCGGCGTGCCGACCCTGGCCGCGCTCCAGGAAAGCTTCAAGGGCACCGCCGACCGCGTCCTGGTTGGCCAGATGGTGGGCAAGGACGACGAATCCTGGGTGAGCTGGAGCCTGCACAAGGTGGCAGCCCTGGTCCGCGTCGAAACCGTGACCAGCACTGTCGCCACCCCGCCGGCCGACGTGCAGATCGTGCACGACGCCAACATCGCCCTGGACGAAGGCAATCTGGCGCTTGCGGTCGAGCACCTGTCCCAGTTGGAAGGCAACGCCGCCGACGAGGTTCAGGGCTGGGTCGCCGACGCCAAGAACCGTGTCGCCCTGGACGAAGCCGTGACCAAGCTGGGCACCCTGGCGGAAAGCCGTTCGAAGCGTTCGGCTTGGCTGTGGTTCCGCTGATCCGTTAGGGTCTTCGTGATGACGGAAGGGCTCCGGCCAGCCGGAGCCCTTCGCGTGCCCTTTCTCCGCCACTGACGAAGTGCAGTTCATCATGTCGGATCACAGTATCAAGAACGCATACCGCCGTTATGCGGGCGTTTATGACCGCCTGTTCGGCAGCGTGTTCGCCGAGGGGCGCCGCAAGGCGGTGGAACTGGGAACGGCCGAGCCGGGCGCCAGGATTCTGGAAGTCGGTGTGGGCACTGGCCTGTCCTTGCCGGAATACGGCAACGGCGCCGAGGTTTACGGTATCGACCTGTCCGAGCCCATGCTGCAAAAAGCCCGCGAGCGGGTCGAGCGCGAGGGGCTGGAACACGTCAAGGGCCTGTGCGTGATGAACGCCGAAGCCACCAGCTTCGCCGATGCCAGTTTCGACACCGTTGTCGCCATGTATGTGGTGTCCGTGGTCGGTAACCCGGCCCGCATGTTCCGCGAGATGGCGCGCATCTGCAAACCGGGCGGCAACATCGTGGTGGTCAACCACTTCGCCTCGTCGCATTGGGCGCTTGATGCGGTCGAACGGGCGTTCGCTCCCATCTCCAACCTGATCGGCTTCCGTCCCGATTATTCCATGGATGAGATGCTGGAAGACGCCCGCCTGACGCTGGTTTCCGCCGAGCGGGTGAACTGGTTCGGCTATTGGCACCTGGCGCATTTCCACAATGTTCCGGTGCAAAGCACAGCACCTCAGGCGCAACTGGGGGGCGCCTATCTGGGGGGCCGGCTGGAAGCCGACCCGGAACACGCCTGAGGCGGGGGGATGACCACCTTCGGCTCCACCGTGCTGGAGGTGGCGAGTGCCGCCGGCCTGTTGGCGTTACCCATCCTGGTCTATCGCGCGGTCACCAACCTGTTGCACCATGCGGCCTCGCCCGAGGTCTATCAGGTTCCGATCATCACCATCCTGTCGCGCCTTGCCGGTATTCTGTGGGCCGGTTTGGCGCTGACGGGGGGATTGGGTGAACGTGCCTTCCGACTGTCGGAAATCTTCATCCCGCAAAGCATGTGGGAAATTCCCGTCACCGAATTCCTGATCAGCCGGGGCAATTTGTGGTCCTATCCCATGGGCGACATCCTGGCCTGGGCCACGACTGGCGATCAGCCCTGGGCGTTGGCCTCGGTGGCGGTCATGGTTTTTGCCGCCGTTGGCGCGGTTGTGCTGTGTTTGCGCATGTTCTCGCGGCCCCACCACCGGTTCCAGGCGCTGCTGATCTGTAGCATGACGATGGTGTTGTTCGCCTGGCAGTCGGTCTATCTGGTGACCTTGACGCTATGGCTGATCCATCGCGCCAATTTCTGGTCGCTGGCGATCATCGCCCTTTACATCCAGTACCGCCGTTCCCGCCATCCGTGAGGATGGGGATCAGCGTCCGGTCTCGGCGATGGATTGCCGCAGGCTGGCGCGAAACGACAGGTTTTGCGGTTGCGCCTTGGTGGAACTCTTGCTCAGGCGCGGCCAGTTTCCGGCCTCGGTCCGATAGGACACGTCCCGCAGGTTGGCGGGGTGGCGGCGGTGGATCTGAATGGTTTCGTCGGGTGCCGGCACCTCGGACCGCTCCTTGAGATGGGTGTAAAGCGGTTCCATGGCTTGGCCGACGGCACAGAACGACACGAAGACCACGGTCAACAGGCCGGTCATATAGATGACGCGGTTGGTGGGTGGCAAGCCGCCGCCGGCGATCACGCTCAAGATTTCGTCGCCACCGAAGGCGCCAGCGACGATGGTTCCGGCGGTTCCGGTGATCAGGCAACCGACGCTGGCCCGAACCTGTTCCGGCAAGGGGGCGACCGCCGGGGCCGCGCGTTGCGCGGTCTGGGTCGGCAACGACGTGCGCGCCATTTGTACGTGATAGGCGACGGGCTGGATTGTCGCGGTCGAGCGCGGAATTTCGGCCATGGCGACGTTGGACGCCAGGACCGATGCCACCGCGACGAGAGCGCTGGTTCGCGACCCCATGTTCACCTGCGTGCTTCCCCCAAAGGAAATGTATGGTACAAAGAAACCCGTCTCTCATGCAACTTGCATGGCGTGTTTGCGACCGGACAAAAGGGGTAGTGGGGTGTCGCCGAACTGGCCTCGCCGACTGATTGCCTGTGGGCTCGTGGCCTGTGTGGCCTGGATGGGCTTGCCGGTTTCCGCCAATTCCTCCGGTTTCCGCGACGAAATGCGGCGCGCGGTCGAGGAAGCCGAGCGCGAACTGGAACCGGCGGCGCCTCAATCGGCGACGTCCCAGGCTCAGCCGCCGCAATCTCAACCGCCGCAATCTCAGCCGATGGAAACCCGGCCGGCGGCGGTGCCGCAGCCGCAGCCCGCGCCGGTGATCGTCCATAAACCCGTGCCGTCCTCCCAGGCCGTGGCGCCCAAGTCAGCAGAGCCGGCGCCAGGGAAATTGCTGCCGTCTCCGCTGTTGCAGCCGGCGGTGGTCGAACCCGAGGCGGCTGAGGTCGAGCCGGTAGCGGTTCTGAACGATCCCATCGAGATGATCAATCGCGGCATCATGGCTTTCAACGTCGCCGCCATGAAATACGTGTTCGATCCCCTGGTGAACTTCTATCGCCGCAATGTTTCGGTGTCGGGCCAGCGTGCCGTGGTCAACGTGTTCCGCAACCTGCGTGAACCGGTGAACATCGCGGCCGGAATCATGCAATGGGAGTGGGGTGACGTCCAACTGGTGGTGTCGCGTTTCGTGGTCAACACCACGCTGGGCATCGCCGGCATGGTCGATCAGGCCAGCGTTCTGGGTTTCCACAGCCGGATACGCACCGTGGATCAGGCGCTGTGCCGGTGGGGCATTCCCAGCGGCCCCTATGTGATGTTGCCGTTTCTGGGGCCGTCGACGTTGCGCGACACCGTGGCGCGGGGCGGTGTCCTGACGGCCCAGGCGCTGGTGGTCGGGGTATGGGTCATCCCCTATCGCGTCGCCGATTATCTGGCGCAATATTCGGTGACCCGCGACACCTGGGAGGCCCTGATGCTGGACCAGCCGGACGGATACGAGCGGTTGCGCGGCGTCTACCAGCTTTATTCCGAAATTCCCTGCTCGGCCCGCAACGCGGCCGATAACGGCCTGTTCTTTCAATAGCGCGGCATCATGGCGGTTCCGGTTTCCTTCAGTTTTCCCAATCTGATCCTGCGCTGGCTGGCGGCGGCGTTTCTGGTGTTCGCCGTCTATAACCCCAGCGGCCATTCCTATTATCACTGGCTGGTGGACATGTCGGACGACCGCTGGTCGTTGAAGGCCCTGGCCGGCGTGTCCCTGGTGATCGCAGTCGCCACCTTCGGTTATGCCACCTTGCGCTCGATCGGCGTGTCGGGGGTGTTGTCGGCGGTGATCTTCTTCGGGGTGGTGATCTGGGCCATGGTCGACAACGGCCTGCTTGACGGCCTCAGTGGTTGGGCGTGGGTGACCATCGTGCTGGGGGTGGTGGCCAGCATCCTGGCCATCGGCGTGTCGTGGTCGCACATCCGCGCCCGCCTGTCGGGACAGGCGGATTCCAACGACGTGACGCTGTAGTCCTTAAGTCCGGGTAGCCCTTAAGTCCGGTCGTGCCGGTGGTTCAGGCCACCGGGTCCGGCTTGGGGATGCGGTTGTACCAGCGGCGCATGCCGATCAGGTTGCGCCGGACCTTCAGCCCGTCGCCATCGACGATGCGCTTGACCTGCTTGCGGGCGGTTTCCTCGTCCACGGCGTCGTTGGTCAGGCGGCGATAGAACGTCACCGCCTTCCTGAAGTTCTTCTTCGAGACCTTCTTGCCGTTGGTCAGGTAGTCGATGAAGGTCCGGGTCGGGCGTTCGGCCAGACTTTCCAGCGCGACACCTTCGCGCGTGGCCACCGCCATCAGGGTTCCCTGCGCCAGATCCAGGTCCAGGCCGAAATCATTGATGCCGGAGCGCAGCAGCCGCGCCTCGACCGGAAGGGTGATGGCCTTTTCGTTGGCGACGTGAAGACGGACATAATCCGCAAAACGCTTGGCTCGGGACCGGCTTTCGCTATCATCCATCGAGTGAGCTCTCTCCCAGGAGCTTAAACCTGCGTTGTAGGTGCCAGGGCCGCATCGTCGGCGGACATGTCCGCCTAGGTGGATCAGGCGCGGGAATCATACAGCGCTCTGTTGATAAAGCAAGGAGCTACAACCATGGCACAGCGACCAACCCTGCGGTTTCTCCGCCGTGTCGCCCTGGTTGTGGCGGTGGCCGGGTGGCCGGTGGCCGGCGCAACGGCGTGGGCCGCCGAGATGACCTTGGTCGCCACCGCGTCCATGGCGCCTTATGGTGCTGTTCTGGCCGAACGGTTGCGCCAGCGCATGCCCGATCCGCCGGTCATCGCCGCCACCGACAATGTCGCGGTTGCGGTCGAGCGGTTCTGCGTCCGTGGCGCCGGGGTGGACGGGCTGTTGCTGCACCGGGCGCTCAACCGGCGCGAGCGCCAACATTGCACCGACGTCGGCGTCGAACCCGTCGCCCTGGCGCTGGGGGTCGAGGCGGCGGTGGTGGCGGTGCCGCAAGGAAGCGTTCTGTCGCGGATGACGTTGGACGCATTGTTCGCGGTGGCGATCCGCGAGGTCTCGGTCGAAGGCCGCAACCGGATCAACACGGTCGGCAAATGGCGCGAGGCCGACGCCACCCATCCCGACGAAGCGATGATCTTGATGGTTCCGGCTGACGGTGCGGCACGGGCGCTGTTCGACGACCGCGCCATGCAATCGGCCTGTCGCAAGCTGCCGGGGATGCAGGCCATCTATTCGGCGGCCGAACGCTCGCGGCGCTGCACGGCGTTGCGCCAGGACGGGATCGTGCGTGAATACGACGGCGCCGCCGCTCTCGACCAAGCCTTGGCCGAACCGTCGCCGGGTCTGGTGACGATCATGTCGTCGGCCGCCTTTGCCGCGCGGGCGTCGCGTCTGACCGCCCTGCCGGTCGAAGGGGTGGTGCCGGACGACGACAGCATCAGCGACGAAAGCTATCCACTCAGCCGGCGCGTCTACCTTTATCTGCGCAAGCCCGATTCTCGGCACCAGGGGGCGGCCGACCGGCACCGGCTGGCCATGGTCGCCGACGCCGCCAGCCATGAAGAAGCGGTGGGTCCCGGCGGCGCCTTCGCCGCTGCCGGGCTGGTGCCGTTGCCGTTGGCGGCGCGCGGCGAACAGCGTGCTGCCGTGCTTAAGCGTTTGACGGGGGATTGGCCATGACCATGCGGCGTTTCATCGCGGCAAGCTGCCTGCTGGTGCTTGCCATGTCGCCGATACCGGCGCGGGCAGCCGAAAGCGTCACCTGGACCGCGACCATGTCGGACAAGCTGGCGGCGGTATGGGACGGCACCGCCGCCGCGTTCGGAACGGTGTTCGGCTGGCTTTGGCCGGGCGCCCCCGACCTGCGTGCCATGGATCGGCGCGAGGGGCGGTTTCACGACCTGATCGGGCTGGTGGGGTATGGCATCAAGGGGTTTCAGACCTCTATCGGCCTGATCCCCAGCGCCGGCAGCACCTTCCAACTGGTGCGCGAGATGTCGGATGCCGATTACGAGGAATTCGACCTGCAAATGATCCGCTTCGAGCAGGAAAGCGGCGGGCCGATCGCGCGCTTTCAGCGCATGATCCTGATGGCCCTGGTCGATGCCCAGACCTTGCGCGGCGCATACAAGGTGGACAGGGTCGAATTGTGGGTGTTGCCCTTGCCGCAGGCGACGTTCCATATCTCGCCGGCTCGCACGGTGTTGAGCGAGGAAAACGACGCCCTGTTGCGGGCCATCGAATCGTTGCGCGAGCATTTTCAGTGAAGCCGGCGCGACGCTTTCTTCTTCTCGGGCTTGGGTTGTCGGGGCTGGTGGCTGGCGGTGTCGCCGCCGCCATCGCCCAAGGCGACACCGGTTCCGCGGCGGAGCCTGAACTGTCGACGACGACTGGATTCGTGACGCAGCGTTGCCAGATGCTGCACCACGACCGCCGCCGTCTGGAGATCGAGGCCAGCCGTCTGGCCGACGAGGAACTGACCCCCATCTTCCTGCGTATGGAAGACCGGGTGGATGAATTCGCCGATTGGGCTTTTCGCTGGCGCACGTCCTACGCCTTGCTTCGGCGCAGCGGTGTGGGCGTGCTGTCGGCCTTGGCCCAGGGCGAATCGGTACCGGATCGGCTGCGCGCTGAACGCGACGGCTTTGTCGAGGAGGCGTTTCACCGCACCATCGTCAAGGACGAGGATGCGGCGCTGACGATGGCGGCGGTGCGGTGGCGCGACCGGTTGCGGGCGGCCTGTGACGAAATGGACCGCGAGCACGAGACGGAAGTGGCGCTTTACCTTGGTTTCCCTGTTGTATTAGGACAGTCGCGGGCGCTGGGAAACCTGCCGCCATCGGTCCACGCGCCATCAGCCACCGGCGAAGCCAAGACCTTCGCCATGACCCGCGTGGCGCGGCCCATGCTGGTACGCGTCACCGGCCGTGTTGCGGCGGCCTTCATTCCGGCGTCGCTGGCCCCCGAACTGGTGGGCGGCACCTCGCTTATTCCCGCCGCGCCGGTGACGGTGGCGACCATGCTGAGCATCGACTTCCTGATCAGTCGGCTTGACGCCTGGCACAGCCGCGACGCCTTCGCCGCCGAAATGCGCATGGCCTTGGACGAGGCCCGTGTCCGGCTGCGGGATATCTGGCTGGTCAGCGGCCGCGCCGAAATCGAACATCGTATCCAACAGCGTCGCGATCTTCTGGCCGCCATGGCGGGAGGAGCGGGTTGTGGGGGACCGTTCTAGACCATCGCGCGTCAAATATGGCGCACGATGGCCTAGCTTTATGTTTAGCCCTCGCCGGGCGCGGGCATCCGCCCGCTTGGCCGCAGCCGCAATGGCCGCTGATCGTGGCGTGCGTCAGGTTCGACGCTCGCCGCTCTAGCCGGTTCCGTTCGCACGGAACCGGCTCAGGCTGAGGAAGATTCCCCCCAAGACTGCTCAAAACTGAAAATAGATAAACGGCCGGCTGCCCTCGACAAGGGTCAAGGCCAGCAGCGTGACCGCCGCCAACGCCATTTGGCGGACGATGTAGCTCGGTCCTGCCGTTTCAGGGCGGGCCAGACGGTCGGTGTCCAGCAGGAAGGTAACAAGCGCGGCGATTGTCAGCAAAAGCCAACCCGTTCCGGCGACCACCGGCGAAGCACTGCCGCTCCCCATGACCACGGCCGTCACAAGATGGCCGAAAGAGGTCAGGTCGAGGGCAAACAGCGGCCATCCTAAGGTGACCAGCGCGAAGGTGAGCGCCTGTGCCGCCACGGCGGGCAGCCGGTCCCACAAATTGCGGGTCGCGCTGTAGGTCAGGACCAGAAAGCCGTGGTACACACCCCAGACAATGAAGTTCCAGCCAGCCCCGTGCCATAATCCGCAGGCGGCGAAGACGATGATGATGTTGCGGGTGTAATGAGCGTTCCCGCCCAGCGGCACATACAGGTAGTCCCGGATCCAGAACGACAGGGTCATGTGCCAGCGACGCCAGAACTCCTTGGGATTACGTGAAAGATAGGGGCGGTCGAAGTTCCGCGGGAGCGGCACGCCGAACGCCATGCCCAATCCCATGGCCATCATGGAATAGCCGTAGAAGTCGAAATAAATATGAAAGCTGTAGCCGAGCATGGCGTAAGCCGCGGCCAGCCGGTCCAAGTCGCCAACCTTCTGGAGCAGGGGATCAACGAAGGACATCAGCGGATCGGCCAGCAACAGTTTGGCGCCCATGCCAACTGCGAACATGGCCGTTCCTCCCCAAACAGTCTCGCTTGTGCTGACGAAGGCCGGCAATTTGGCGATGTTTTCCCCAACCTGCCGAAAGCGGGTGATGGGACCGGCGATCAACTGGGGGAAGAAGCCGACATACGTGGCGAAGGTGGCGGGGCTTGGGCGGGTGACGATGTCGCCGCGATAGCGGTCGATAGCGAAGGACGCCAAGTGAAAGACGTAGAAGGAGATGCCCGCCGGAATTCCACCCTTGCCGGACGGCAGGACGTTGGGAAACCCGATGGTGGTGAGCAGGAACGCCGCGTACTTGAAGTACACCAGCACCGCCGCGGGAACCACCAACGCGGCGGCGAGTCTGCGCCCGTTTCCCTGAGCCTTGGGCGAGTTGGATATTATGTAAACCCAGGCGATGCAGCCGATCAGGATGCCAAGTTGCTTGTCGCCGGCGGAAATGTCGTAAAAAAGCAGCGACAACACCGTGACGATGGGCAGCCTCCACCGCCGGAGCGGCCGCCAGAAAAACAGCAAGGCGGACAGCGGCAGGAACAGCAGCAGGAACGGGGGGGAGTTGAAAAGCATTCAGCCCTCACGGAGTGGAGAGGTGCGCGCGGACCAACTCGGCGACCCAGCGGCCGAGCAAGCGGGGAGGGGCATGTGTGGCATCAGGCCAATGGCCCTCGGTGTCGGAGCCTTCGATCATTGGGGCCGGGCGGCAATCCAACCCGCGGCTGCGGCAACCGTCCATCAATCGTTGACGCTGGCGTGCCATCTCTTCGGGCAGGCGAGAATTCAGTTCGGTGGTGATGGCGGGGTAAAGAGGGCTTTCGTAAATCACCACGGCGGTACCGGTCGCCTGGATTCCGGCCAAGACGTCCAGATCGTGTTCCAGCAGCGGGTAGCGATCCTCGTATATCGGCCAGGGGCGAGCCGCGGCACCATCCAGGTCGGCGTGTGGCAAGGATGTCCGGCCTCGACTGCCGTCTGGGCGGAAAAGGTTGCAGCTGGCGTCGTCTCCTGCCGACGGAAAGTAGGCTGAAAGGGTGTTTTTCAGACGGAAAAAGTTAACAAGCCGGGCCAGCGCCCCCACCTCTTCGGTAAAAATGCGCTGACGGAATTTGCGCCAATCCGGCCCGACCACATGCGTTCCGTCGAGAAGTCCTTGAAAATCCTCGGCCAGAAACTTCCAGCGGTCAGGGGGGAGCGGCCATGCATATGGGAGCTGCGCGTAAACCAGGGCGGGGTGGTCGAAAGACAGGATCGCCACTTTCGGGGCCTTGCCGACGCGCGCCACTTGCTCAAGGGCGACGACGCTTTGGCGGAACGATGTTCCGCCATTGGCAAAATTGAAATAACGAATTCCAGGGATGTTTAACTCAGCCTCGCCAACGTCGAGGATACGGCTGTTCCCGAATGTCAGGACGTCGTATTTCGGCTCGGCTCTTACTTGAGCCATCTTGGAGTCGAAGAGAATGTCGCGGCCGAGACAGGACAGGTGAGCAGGATTGGTACTGAACGGCGGCGGAGGCAACATGGCGACGGCGCCAAGAATGGCTAAGCCGAGTATCACCACGGCAACATAGATACGAGGAAACATCTCCCCCCCAGAAAACATTGCTCAGCCCGACCGTGGCTTTGAGCCGCCGGAATATCAAATTGGTCGAGGGGAAACAAGCCGCGAAGTCAGAAGACATCATGGAAATTGGCGGGAAAATCACCCCGTGAAGACGCTAATTAAATGAAGGCGACGCTTGTTGCCCTGAATGCGCAGGTTCATGGCGGTAATTTTGTCCCCAAAAGGCTCCCTCCCCCCCCAAAAGGCTCCCTCCCATTGTCTCGTTATATCCGGGAGCCATTGTGTGGTGCCGCATGGTTCCGAACGGATGCAGGCTGGGGAACGCTTCTGTTCGCTCGGGATGGCGGGGCATGTTTGCTTGCGAGGGGGGCTGTTGCTATAGTTCGCTGGTGTTTGAAGTGGGGGACCCGTCTTGTCCGGTGCTCGTGACCATCACATGGAGAGCAAAGCTTTCCATGGTCTTGAATTGCTGCGTTTCCTGTGTGCGGTAACGATCATCACATGGCATTACCAGCATTTCTTCTGGGTCGATGGGGACATGGCTCCCTGGTTCCAGCGTAGCCTTCAACCTTTCTATACGCTTCTGTGGGGAGCGTATAATTGGGGAAGCTATGCGGTCGAGGTGTTCTGGGGCATCTCGGGCTTCATTTTCTTTTGGAAATACGCGCAACCGGTCCGTAGCGGCCAGGTGGGCGCACGCACCTTTTTCAATCTTCGTTTCTCTCGTCTGTATCCGCTGCATGTGGCGACCTTGGCCATGGTGGTCGTGTTGCAGTGGTGGTATGCCCAAGGGCACCAAGGAACCTTCGTCTACGGCAACCACGACCTGCGGCATTTCGTGCTGCATCTGGCGATGGCTTCCGATTGGGGGCTGGACAAGGGACTGTCCTTCAACGGCCCGGTGTGGAGCGTTTCGGTCGAGGTTCTGGCCTACACGGTCTTTTTCCTGGTTGCCCGCCGCTTTCGCTTCAGCGGGCGGTTGATGGCCGGCCTTATCCTGGGACTGGTCATCGCCAAGATGGCGCTGCCCTGGATCAAGGATCCGGTTCTGTGCCTGCTGTACTTCTTTGTCGGCGGCACGGCCTTTTTGATCGTCACTCGTTCGCCGCGGCACGAAAGGAACCTGTTCCTGGCGACCTTGGCGACCAGTGTGGTTCTGGTGGTGTGGAACTGGAAAACGGACGGCAAGGTTCACACCTTCGTGTGGATATCGATCACCTTGTTCCTGGTCGCCGCCGCCGTTCGGTTGGGGAGGGTGGTGGTCCGGCCTTCGGCCCGGCAGGTGTTCTCGTTCCTGGGCGGGCTGACGTATTCATCCTATTTGCTGCATTTCCCGGTGCAGCTGTTCGCGGTAATCGTCGCCGACCGCTTCGAGGTGCCGCGCGAAACGTTCCTGCATCCCGTCGCCTACCTTGGCTTCATGGGGGCCTGTTTCGGCCTAGCCTCTTTGTCCTACGTCTATTTTGAATATCCCATGCAGCAATTCCTGCGCCGCAAGCTGCGTTCTTCGGCCAGGGCGGCGGCCTTGTCCGAACAAGGCCAGGGGGAACGTTGACTGGGCTTGGTCCCAAGGTCACACTTGGCGCGTATTTTCGCGCGTTCGAGGTCTCTCGATGAACAAGTTTGCCGTTGCCGCCGTTGCGGCGCTGTCGTTTCTGGTCGCCTGTGCCCAGACGCCGTCGCCCGAGGAGATCGCGGCGAAAGAGGCGGAAATCGCCGCGCAGCGGGAAATCGCGGTGCGCGCCCTGTACGACACCGCCACCGAGACGGTATCCGGCGAAGCGGGGCCGGCGGCCTTGGCGCCGTACGTTCCCGAGCTCGAGGATGCTTTGGCCCAGGCGCCGCAGGTGGATGACGCCGTCGATTCCCCCTATCCCGGCATGGCCTTGCTGTTGGTCCGGTATTACAACCAGAGCGGCCGGTTCGAGGACGCGCTGAAGATGTTCGACGGCCAGCACAGCCTGGACGGCTATCCCGAGGAGCGCGCCATCGCCCTGGGGGGCGCCAAGCGCTGGACCGAGGCGTTGGCGGCGTGGGAACGCGCCTTGCGCCGGGCCGAGCTGACGGATGCCGAACGGGTCCGTCTGTGGTGTGGACGTGCCGCCGCGCTGATCGGGCTGGGGCGTCCCAACGAAGCTGAACTCAGCCTGCGTTCGGTTTTGGCCATCGACCCCGAAAACAAGGTTGCCGCCGCTGAAATGGCCCGTCTTGCCCCCATGCGCGCCGACGCGGCGCTGGGTGGCGTATCGGTGCGGTGACGCAGGAGTTGATGTTTCCTGTGCGTAAGTATGGGCTGCCATCGCGCATTTGAGTGCGACAGGGCAGGGTTTCCAGACGATACTGTCGAGATGAATATTCTCCTGCGTGGGAGGCGCGCCATGCCGGCATCCATGAACGGCGCCCCGTTTCCATCCTTCCTCGCCCGTTTTGCCCTGGGGGTGTTGACCCTTTGGTTGGCGTTGATGCCCGCGCCCAGTGTCGCCGCAACGGCTGAAACCTACAGTTTCGCGGTGGTGCCGCAATTCGAACGGCGCCGTCTGGTGGAAATCTGGAAACCCATCGTCGACGAAGTGTCGGCCCGCACCGGAATCGAGTTGCGGCTGGTGACCACCTTTTCCGTCTCCGAGTTCGAGCGCCAGATGTCGGCGGGAGTCTTCGACTTCGTTTTCACCAATCCCTATCACATCCTGGTGGAGCGCGACCGTCAGGGATATATCCCTTTGGTCCGTGGTGCCGCGCCGTTGCGCGGATTGATCCTGGTGCCAAAGGATTCGCCGGTTCAGTCGGTGCGTGAACTGGACGGCAAGACCATGGCGGTGCCGTCGGTCAACGCGCTGGGGGCCAGCATCCTGATCCAGGCCGAACTGGAACGGCTTTACCACGTGCATGTGGTGTTGCGCGACGTCAAGACCCACGCTTCGGTCTATCTGCATGTGGCCAACGGTCTGGTGGAATGCGGCGGCGGCGTCCAGAAGGTGCTGGACGAACAGGAACCGGCGATCCGTGAGCGTATCCGCGTGCTTTACACCACCCGCGACATGCCGTCCCATCCGGTGGCGGCCCATCCGCGTTTGCCCAAGGTGGCGCGCGAGGCGGTGCGTCGCGCCCTGCTGGACATGCAGGCGACGGCGGAAGGGGCGGCGTTGCTGGCCCGTGTTCCCATGCGGCCGGCGGTCGCCACGTCGATGGCGGATTATCTGCCCATGGCCGATTGGGGGCTGGAAGGCTATTGGCGCGACGAGGGGGGCGCGCCATGAGGCTGCACCAGAAATTCCTGCTGCCCCTGATGGCGGTGTTCGTGGCCGTGCTGGGCTATTTCTATCTGGCATGGATTCCGCGCCTGCGGGCCGATGCCGAGATGGATTTTCAGATGGCGATGGCACGTCACCTCGACAGTGTCGGCGAAATTCTGGTGCCGTTGCTTTTGGCCGACCAGTTGGACGTGATTCACGAGAACATGGAAGCGTTGCTGGCCGGCAATCCTAATTGGCGGGCGGTTGTCGTCGCCGACCGCGACGGCCGCATGGTGTTTCCGCTCAAGGGGACGCCGTTGCCGGAGGCTGCCGATGGTGCCGTCCTGGCCCGGTTCGAGCGGCCGGTACGGTTGGGGGATTTGGCGCTGGGGCAGTTGACGGTCTATGTCGACCGTACCGCCGCCATGAAACGTCAGAACGCCCGTCTGATGGAATTGGGGGGGGCGTTCGCCGGCTTCGCCTTCGTGGTTCTGTTGGTGTCGCTGTTGATGATGGAGGGCATGGTGCTGCGACCGTTGCGGCAATTGGCCCGCGCCTCGCGAGCCCTGGCCGAACGGAACTTCGACGCCCCCTTGCCACAGGCCGGACGCGACGAGGTCGGGGAACTGGTGCGGGCCTTCGCTGCCATGCGTCTGGCGCGCAAGACCGACGAAGCCGCCCAGGCGCAGCGCCGCCGCGACGCCGAACACGAGCGCCAGGATCGCGAGATGCTGTTGAGCGCTCCGCAGGAAGGGATCTGCGGCATCACCATGGAAGGCCGCGTCAGTTTCATCAATCCGGCGGCGCGGCGCATGCTGGGTTGGGCCGAGGACGAGGGCGAGGGGGAGAACCTGCACGCGCTGGCCCATCACCATCGCGCCGACGGCAGCATTTGTGTCGCGGACCAATGTCCCATGCACCAGACATTGTGGGACGGTCGGCCGCGCGAGGTGCAGGGCGAGGTCTATTGGCGCAAGGATGGCACCAGCTTTCCCGTGGAATACTCGGTTTCGGCCATCCGTCGCGACGGCACCGTGGTCGGTGCGGTGGTGGTGTTCCGCGACGTCACCCAACGTCAGGCGATCGAGACGGCGCTACGTGACAAGACGGCGGAACTGGAACGTTCGAACACCGAGTTGGAACAATTCGCCTATGTGGCGTCGCACGATCTGCGCGAGCCGTTGCGCATGATCACTTCCTACGTCTCGCTGCTTGAACGGCGTTATGGCGAGAAACTGGACCAGGACGCCCACGAATTCATCGGTTTCGCCCGTGACGGTGCCGAGCGCATGAACCGGTTGATCCTGGACCTGCTGGAATATTCCCGCATCGGCCGTCTGGCTCCGCCCAAGGAGACGCTGGCGGTGCGCGACATCGTGGACGACGCCCTGAACGCCTTGCGGGCACAGATCGAAGGCAGCGGGGGAACGGTGTCCCTGGCTCCTGGGATGGAAGGCCTGCCCCCGCTTTTCGGGTGCCGCAGCGAATTGGCGCGCCTGATGCAGAACCTGATCGGCAACGCCCTGAAATATCGCCATCCCGACCGCGCGCCGATGGTCGAGGTGTCAGCGCGGGCCGATGCGGACGGGGTGGAACTGACGGTGGCCGACAACGGCATCGGCATCGACCCGCAATATTACGAACGCATCTTCATGATCTTCCAACGCCTGCATACGCGCGGCCAATATCCCGGAACCGGCATCGGGCTGGCCATCTGCAAACGTGTGGTGGAACAGCATGGCGGGCGAATCTGGGTGGAATCGACGCCCGGCGAGGGCTCGTCCTTCCATGTGCGCCTGCCGCTGGTGCCGCCCGCCGAGTGAGGGTGGCCCTCAGGGACGGTCCAGGCGGAATTCGATACGGCGGTTGCGGGCCAGGGCGTCGTTGTCGTCTTGGAGAGCCAGCGGCTGGAACTCGCCGAAACCGGCGGCGGCCACGTGTTCGGGGGGCACGCCGGCGGCGACCAGCGCCTTGACCACGGTGACCGCGCGCAACACCGACAGCTCCCAATTGGATGGGAAACGACTGTTGGCGATGGGGCGTTTGTCGGTGTGGCCGCTGACCCGCAGCACCCAGCTCAGGTCGGACGGGAATTGTGCGCGGACGGTGTTCAAGGTGGCGGCCAAGCGCCGCACTTCTTCGATGCCTTGGGGCAGCAAGGTGTCGGAGCCGGGAGAGAACAACACCTCGGACGGCAGGGTGAAACGGTCGCCTTCGATCTTGAAGCCGGGATTGTCTCCCAGCACCTGACGCAAGCGGGCGAAGAAATCCGAGCGGTTGCGCTGAAGTTCCTCGACACGGGCCAACAGCGCGCGGTTGAGGCGGGCGCCCAGGCCGGCCACCTGAATCTGGCTGGTGTCGATGCGGCTTTCGGTGGCTTCCAGGGCTTGCGACACGGCGGCCAGTTGGCGTTCGGTATCCTCGATGGCGGCCAACAGGCTGGCGCGGACATCGGCCGGGGTGGTGGCTTGCGCGGCCTGTTCCGCCTGGAGGCCAAGTTCGGCGCGTGTCGCCAGAAGGTCCTCGAGCCGCCGGGCAAGGCGGTTGCGTTCCTCGGCCTCGGCCGAGAGGTCGGCCCCCATCTTGGCCAAGCGGTCGTAAAGCTCGCTTCGTTCGGCGGCGGTCAGGGCCGCGTCGGGCTGCTTCGGGGGGACTTGCTCCGCGGTCGGGGCGTCGAGGCGACTGCGCACCGCCAGGCCCTGAAGCGCCAATACGGCGAAAATCACCAACAGCAAGGCGGCGGCGGCCAGATACAATCCGCCCACGGACTGCACCCAGCCGCTTGCCGGCCCGGCAACGTTCTTGTCCGCATGCATGGTTCCATGTCCCCCGAAAACCCCGAACGGGCCCTAGACTAGCGCGAAGCGCCGGACACGCAAAGGTTAAGCGGCACCGGCCACCACCGCCGCCCACAACGCCGCCGCCGCCACCCAGTTCCAGCGTTCCCACAGGCTGGAATCCAGGTTTCCCCAGGCCGGCGCGCTGCGGTTGAGCGCCCAGCCGGTGGTGGCCAATCCGGCACTTCCCAGCAATGCGAGGTCCAGCGACATGTCGATGGCGAACATGCCCGCCAGGGCGAAAACCGTCGCCAGGGCCATCAGCGCGACGCCCAGCCGCCGGGCGGCCATCTGGCCGAAGGTGCTTTCGCTCTGGCCGTCCACCAAGCTCCGCTGTTCCGCCGTGGCGAACAATTGGCGGGCCGCCGGGCCGATCATGCACAGCAAGGCGAGTACCGCCGCGAACAGCGCCGGCCAGTTGATCCAATATTCCAAAAGGTCGCGGTCCGCGCCGTCGATCACATCAAAACCGAGATGGCCCAGAACGGTCGCCGAAACCAGGGCGACCAGGGCCGCGCCACAGACGAACGCCGTCCACAACGCCAGCAGCGGTCGCCAACCCAGGACCATGGCCCGCATGCCGCGCATGCCGGCGGTCCATAATCTGGTTTCGCCGCGCGCGGTGTCGATGGCGGCGAAAAGCGCGCCGAACAGCAACAGACAACAGACCGCCCCGGACAGGAAGATCCAGGCCAGCAAGGCCCAGCCGGCGAACCGGGTCCCCAATGCCATGCTGACCGGTTGGGCCAGGGTGGTGGACAGCGCCAGCATCACATAGCCCAGGGCGGCGCTGGGCAGGCCCCACAGGCCCGACAGGGCGACCCGCCACCGCCGCCCGGTCAGCCGTCGCCAGCCGCCCCACAGACCGGTCCCTCCCGGCGTGTCGAGGGCGGTCCACAGCGTCGCCACCACCAAGGCGTCGGTGAGGTAGGAAACGGCGATCACCACGGCCGATGCGCCGTCCACGGGCGCGAAGTCGAACAGCCAGCGCAGGCCGAGAACCGCCAGCGCGGCGAAGACGAAAAAGAAGGGACGGCGGCGCAACAGCGCCCAGCCCTTTTCCGCCCACAGCGCGCCGGCCGAGAACGGGATGGCGGCCGTCTTGCTCATGGCGCTTCCTCCAGCCGGTCCAGGATGGCCTGGCGGCCCTTGGGCATGGTCTTGCCCAGTTCCTCGGCGGCGTCGCGCCACAAGCGCCGCTGGGTGCGCGGTGCCGCCAGATACGCCGCCAGCCGCCGGATCGTGGTCTGGGTGACGGCGCGGTCCTCCTCGCTCAGGGCAAGACGCTTGATCTGCTCCGGGTCCTCGAGCAAGGGTTTGGCGTGGCGCAACTTGCTCCAGGCGGTCTCGACCCGGTTCAGGCGATCCCATCCGCCGATGACGTGCACCATGGCCGACAGGCCCAGTTGCAGCGCGCCGCCGGGGTCCAGGGCGGTTTCCCACATGGCCTGTTCGATTTCGGAACTGGCACGCGCGGTGGACAGGTGTTCGGCGGCGGCGAAGGCGGCGACCAGTTTGCGGTCTTCGGCCAAGGTCAGCCGGTCCAGACCGAAGGCGTTGGCGGCGCGGCTCAGTGCTTCGGATTGTTCCGGGTCGAGAGCATGGGTCATCCAGTCCCATTTCTGGCTGCTGTCGGCCAGGGGTTGGGCCTGGGGATAGAGGCGCCGCAGGCGTTCCAGACGTTCGGAATCGGACGGGTGGTCGCCGAGGAACGCCAAGGCGCGTTGGGCTGTCGGCGTCCGTGCCGCGGGGGCCTGGCGTTCCGCCATGCGTTCCCAGGTCTCCACCGCCTTGGCCGGGGAAAAGCCGGCGCGGGCCATCAGTTCCAGCCCCAGCGTGTCGGCCTCGGTCTCGCGCGCACGGGTGCGGGGGTCGAGCAGGGCGGTCTTGAGAGCCGACGTCAGCCGGCTTTCGCGCATGGCGCCGATTTTCAGGCTTTTGGCCACGGTCCAGGCCAGGCCCTGGGCAGCCCAGGCGTGGCCGACGCTTTCGCGCGAATGGTGAAGCACGGCATGGGCCACCTCGTGCGCCAGGATGGTGGCAAGACGGTCGCGGTCGTCGCCCAGGACGGAATCGTCGAGCAGACCCGACAGCACCATGATCCGTCCTCCCGGCAAACACCAGGCGTTGACTTCGCCGGTGTCGGCCAGATGCCATTCCCAGGGCCAGTCCCGCGTCTGGGGATAAAGCTCGCGGGCGGCGGCGATCAGGGGGGTGGCGACCGATCCCACCACTTCGGTCAGGTAAAGGTCGTTGTCCAAGATCCCGGCATCGGCGTATTCGCGCAGGTGGGTGGCGTATTCGCGGGCGGCCATCTTTTCGGTGACGGCGTCGTCGGCCAAGCGGATGCGCCAGCCATCGGCGAACAGCGCGTGTCCGTCGTCATCGGACCGGCGGTTCCGCTCAAGCGGACCGAATGCCGCCAGGATGGAAAGCGCGCAGACTACCGCCGCCGCGACAGGCCATAACCACCGTCGGCGTGCCACGGGCCCTCTCAACCGCTCGCGGCCGCGTCGGCGGCCGCCCAGTGCATCGCGCTCATGACCTCGTTTCCGTCCGCCCGTATCCCTGTCCGGTGGCGTGTTGGGCCACGGGACGACGTTCAGATTATCGTAATCGCCGACGGATGTCGCGCCAGGGATTACGCCGGCAGGGTAAAGCGAAAGACCGCGCCTTGGCCTTCGCCCGAAAGGACCTCGATGCGTCCGCCGTGACGTTCCACCACCTTCTTGCAGACGGCCAGACCGATGCCGGTGCCTTCGTAGCGGTCGCGCGAGTGCAGGCGTTGGAAGATGCCGAACACCCGTTCATGGTGTTCGGGGGCGATGCCGATGCCGTTGTCGGCCACCGACAGCATCCAATATTCGCCGTCGCGGGCCGCGCTGACGCTGACGTGCGGCGCTTGGCCGGGGGTGTGGTATTTCAGGCCGTTGCTGACCAGATTCTGCAACAGCCGGGTCAGTTCGTGGGCGTTGCCGGCGACGGTGGGCAGACGCCCCAGGACTTCCACCTTGCCGCCGCTTTCGGAAATGGCGGCGGCAAGGTTGGCGCGCACTTCGTCCATGGCGGCGCCAAGATCGACGACGGCGTTCGGGCGTCGTCCCCGGCCGATGCGGGAATATTCCAGCAAGTCCAACACCAGCCGGTCCATGCGGACGGCACCATCGCGGGCGAAATTCAGGTAGTCGCGGCCATCCTGGTCCAGTCCGGCGCCGATTTTCTTTTCCAACAGGGTCAGGAAACTCGAGATCATGCGCAGTGGCTCGCGCAGATCGTGCGAGGCCACATAGGCGAATTGCTCCAACTCGGCGTTGGATTGGCTTAGTTCCTCGGATTTCGCGTCGAGCGCCCGGTTGCGGGCGGACAGGGTGTGGACGAAATGGGCCAGCATCAGGGCGAAGACGGCGACGGCCGTCGATACCGACAGGGCGAACACCGCCAGTTCCCGACGATGGGGCAGGGTGGTCGCCTCGATGTCGGCGACGGTGTCCGACACCACCATGACCAAAGGAAATTCTTTCAGGCGGCGAAAGGCGAACAGCCGATCCGCCTTGTCCACCGAGCCGACCGCCTGAAACACGCCGTCGGGTGCCTGGAAATAGGGACGGTCGGGCGACGTTGCCGTTCCGGGCTCGGGGGCGGTGCCGGGGGTGTTGGCCGCGGCGGCGCGCACCACCCTGTCCATCCCGATCAAGGTGGCCGCGCCGCGTGCCCCCAGGTTGAGGTGGGGTTCCAGGGAAAACAGGCTGTCGGCGGGGATGGCGACCACCACGATTCCGGCGAATCGGCCCTGGGCGTCGAGCAACTTGCGACTGTTGGGGATCATCAGACGGTTGCTCAGTTTGCCGAGGACTGGCTGGCTGACGAACAACTGGTCGTCGGAGCTATTTTTCTGGATCAGGAAATGCTGGCGCTCGGAAAAGTTCACCGGCGCGGATGGTTCCGGGTAAGTGGAAAATTCCATCCAGCCGTCGGCATCGTTGACCATGACGTTCAATTCGGCGGCTGGGGCGGCGGCCGGCCGCAGGGCGTCGACCACCGTGCCGAACTGGTCGTGGTTGTGTCGCCAGGCGTGGCGCAGATAAAGCGAGGCGATGTTGAGGCCGCTTAATGTGCGCTCGACCTGTTCGGCCAGGGCTTGGGCCACGCCTTCCAGGCGGATTTCCGCCGCTCCCAGCGCACGCTTTCTGTCGTTGGCGGTTTCCACCGCATAGCTGACCCAAACCAGGACGATGGAAAGCGCCGCCACGCCCAGAATGGCGGCGGGGACGAATTTCCGGGACCAGATCAAGCCAAGAAACTGCATCCTTGAACCATATCATGGCCGCTGGGACGGACGGAACGGCGGAGCATCGCAGGAACGGGCAAGAAGGATGCTCGTTTACCGCAGTGTTACGAAATTTGATGCAACCGTTTGAGACATGTCCCTGATAAATAGCATATACCCTCGGTATGGAGTGCTGGGTTTAAGAGGTGTCGGCATGCGGATCGCTGCAAAATTATACGCCACGGTCGCGACGTTCATGCTGGTTGCCCTGGTGGTGACCGTTTTCGGCATGGTGACGCTTGGTTCCTACAATCGGACGGCCGAATTGATGGACAACGCGGCCGACCGGGCCATCCAGGGGGAACGGTTGAACGGTCTGGTGCTGGCCGTGGTCATGGATTCCCGCGGCATCTACATGGCGCGTTCGGTCGAGGAGGCGGAGAAGTTCGCCAAACCGCTACTGGCCAATCTGGAGCGGTTGAAAGGCGTTTTGGACACCTGGAAGACTCTGTTGCCGCCCGACCGTCGCCAGGATTTCGCCTCTCTGGAGCAATCGGCCGAACAATTCGTGCGGTTCCGTTCGGAACTGGTGCGCATCGCCCGCTCGGGGCAATTGGCCGAAGCACGCGCCTATGGCGACAACGATGCCAACCGTTCGACCCGCAAGGCGCTCAACGCCGCCATCGTCGCCGCCGCCGCCGCCAACCAGGACGAAGTGGGGGCGTTCAAGCAGGCGCAGTCGGATCTCTACGACACCCGTCAACTGACGTTCGTCCTGATTCTGGCGGTTGGCCTGCTGGCTGGCGGGGTGGTGTTGCGGCTGGTGGTGCGGCGTCATCTGGTTCAGCCGCTGCAAGCGCTGACGTCGGTGATGTCCAAGCTGGCCACCGGCCAGTTGGAGGTCGAGGTGCCGACCCATCGCGGTCGCGACGAGATGGGGGAAATGATCGCCGCGGTCGAGGTCTGGCGCAGCAACGCCCTGCGTCGGCGCGAGTTGATGACCCAGACCGAGGCCGAACGTGTTGCGCGCGAGGCCCGTGCCCAGCGGGTGCGCAAGCTGACGGGGGATTTCGACGCCGTCGCCTCGGCCACGGTCACCGATCTGGTGGCGGCGGTGGCGCAATTGGAAAGCAATGCGTCATCCATGGCGGCGGTGGCCGACGATTCCGCCGCCCGCGCCCATTCCGTGCGCGAATCCTCCGGTTCCGCCTCGGTGGCGGTGCAGACGGTGGCGGCGGCGGCCGAACAATTGGCCGCGTCCATCCGTGAAATCGGCACCCAGGCCGAGATGTCGCGACAGGTGGCCGAAACCGCCACCGCCGACGCCGAGCGGACGGATGCGATGGTGCAAAGTCTGGATCAGGCGGCGTCCCGCATCGGTGATGTGGTGCGCATGATCAACGCCATCGCCGGCCAGACCAACCTGTTGGCCTTGAACGCCACCATCGAGGCGGCGCGGGCCGGCGACGCCGGAAAGGGCTTCGCCGTCGTCGCGCATGAAGTCAAGGCCCTGGCCAACCAGACAGCCCAAGCCACCAGCGAGATCGCCGCCCAGATCAAGGAAGTGCAAGAGGCGACCGGCGGTGCCGTGGCCGCGCTTCAGGGGATCAGTGGAACCATCCAGAAGATCAACGAGATATCGGGCTCCATCGCGGCGGCGGTCGAACAGCAGACCGCGGCGACGGCGGAAATCGCCCGTTCGGTGCAATCGGCCTCGACCGGCACCAACGAGGTTTCGGCCCATGCCGAAGGGGTTCTGGCCGGCGCCCGCGACACCGACCTCGCCTCCAAGGGGGTGGCGTCCGCCGCCACTACCCTGGCCGGGCAGGCGCAAAAACTGCGTGAGGACGTTCACCAGTTCCTGGCCAGCGTGTCCGATGCCTTCGTCGATGAAATCGGTGGCTTCGTGCAATGGGACGACGATTTGCTGACGGGGCATTCGATGATCGACGACGACCATCGCCGGTTGTTCGAATACATCGATGAACTGCATGCCGCCATGACCAAGGGGTTGGGGGCCGAAGCGGTGATCGAGGTGGTGGATAAGCTGGTGTCCTATACCCGCGATCATTTCGGCCGTGAGGAGAAGATGATGGACCTCGGCGGCTATGCCGAACGTGAGGCGCATTTGGCGGCGCACCGCAATTTCATCGCCAAGGTCGAGGATTTCCAACACCGGCTGGAATTACGCAGCGGCACCGTGTCCATGGAGGTGCTGACCTTCCTGCGCGATTGGCTGGTCAACCACATCAAGAAGACGGACAAGCATTTCGCCCAGGTGCTGGGACGCCGCGCCGCATGACCGGAACGGGACGGCCGCCTGTCGCGCGGCCGTCCCCAATGGTCAGGAGGGCTTCTCTTCTGGTGTTTGGGAACCGTCCGTTTTCGTCTCGTACCCCCAGCCGCGCCGTTGCCACGCCTGCATGGCCAGACGGTCGCTCAGGTCGCGCAGGACCTGGCGCTCCAGCGGGTTCGCCTGGGCCAGGGTGGCGGGGTCCTCGGTGTCGATGATCATGGTGTTTCCTCGATTGCTGTTGCCGCCGGCCGGCGGGGGAGACATTGGCGCTCCCAGGAAACGCAAATGGCGTCAGTCGGTGCCGGACGCCATGACAATAATCACAGGCTGCGCACCATCTGGGAAATGCCCTGCCAGATGATCTCGACGCCGATGCACAACAGCAACAGTGCGAACAGTCGCATCAACGCATCGGTCAGCGCCCGGCCCAACAGGCTTTCCATGCGGTCGGCGAAACGGAAGCACAGGTAAATCAAGGCGCTGATGGCCAGGGCGGCAAGCGCCGCGCCCAAGGTCGCCAACGACAATCCGCCGCCCGACAACGGGTGGCTGGTGCCCAGCGCGATGGTGACGGCGATGGTTCCCGGCCCGGTGGTCAAGGGCATGGTCAGCGGAAAGAAGGCGGCGCTGCGCAGGCTGTCGGGGGTGTTGTCCAACAGCACGTCGCCTTCGGTGGCGCCGACCTTGGCGTTCAGCAGACGCCAGCCGGCCACCGCGATGACCAGTCCGCCGCCAACCCGAAGGGCGGCGATGGACACCCCGAACAATCCCAGGATCGCCGTTCCCACGTAAAGCGAGCCGATGACGATCAGGAAGGCGTAGACCGCCACCCGCACAGCCAGTTCCGCACGTTGGGCGTGGCCCAGCGTGCGGGTGTGCGCCAGGAACATGAAGGCGCTGCCCGGCGGGTTGACGATGGGAAACAGCGATCCGAACACTAACAGGAAACTGGCCAACAGCGCGGACATGGGGTTTCACCGCACGGGGAACGACATGACGACCATAGCCCGCCCCTTGACCGCCATCAACGCCGCCGGTGCCGTGGCCCGCTCAGTGTGGGCATGGGAGGCGCATGCCATGACGGAAAAACAGATTGCGGTGATGGTGATGGTCCCGGTGGTGGTCGGCACCGGAATTGCCCTGTGGCGGCAAGGCGCCATGGGGGGCAAGGCGCTTGCGGTGGCGGCGCTGTCCACCGTGGCGGTGGGGGCGTTCATCGTCTTGATGCAATGACGCCGTGTACTTTGTGCCAACAGGCCAGGCGTCAGCCGCCGCAGGGATCGGTGGGGCCCGAGTTCAACCGCTCCAGGCTGTCGGCTATCCGTTCCGCGACGGTCCTTGTCGCCCGTGACAGGGCGGCGACAGCGGCGGCGGTGTCGGTTCCGGCCACGGTCTCGGCGGCGCCGGATCGGCAGAAGGCCTGTGCCCCTTGCGGCAGGCGGCGCAAGGTCCAACTGGCCTCGGCCACCGCCTGGCCGTCCGGGGTGGCGTCCAGACGTTCCAGGCGCAGCGCCAGCCGGTATTGCGGCAGGGCGTCGGCCGCGCCGGGCGGCGGCGGCGCGGCATAGACGTCGGCGGCGCGGGAACGCCGCCACAACGCCTCGTCCACCACCTGGCGCATCTCGTCGGCCAGCGGTGCCGCCCAACGGTCGCCGGCACGCAGGTCCAGTGCGCCGCCGATGGTGGTCAGCACCACCTCTTCGCGGTTGACCCGTTCGGGCACCGCCACCGGCAGCACCTCGACCAGCACCTGGGCGCCGCCCGAGGGGGCGGGGCTGGCCGCTCCGGTTGCCAAGGCATGATAGCGCAACGGCGTCGAGGCGCCGCAGCCGGCCAGGGCGACGGCCAGCGCCAAGGGAACGGCCAGACGGGAAAGCGGGGGCATCACGGCTCCTTTCGTCCCTGCAACAGGGATTCGGGCTGGCGTTCCAAGGTATCGGTCAGACGTTTGAGCGACCGTGTCGCCTCGGTCAGTCCCTTCAACGCCTGACGGGTGTCTTGCTGCAACGGTGCGTCGCCGGCCATGGCGGCGTTCAGGCTTTCCATGCTGGCCCGCATTTGCTTCAGGCTGTCGCGCAGTTCCGGCAACACCTCGGAATCGGTGCGTGCCGCCATGGCGTCCAGCCGCTTCATGGTGCCGTCCAGGGTCACCAGCACCTTGTGCAGATCCTGGCCGATGGTGTCGAACGGCACCTGTTCCAGCTTGCGCAGCACCGACTGCACCTGCTTGTACAATTCCTCGAAATCGCCCGGCACGGTGGGCAGTTCCGGCGGCGTCGCCGCCACGTCCAGCCGGGCGTGGGGGGCCTGGGGAAAGAAGTCCAGCGCCACGTAAAGCTGGCCGGTGACCAGACTGCCGGTGCGCAGTTGGGCACGCAGGCCGCGTTGCACCAATTCGGCCAGACGCTGGCGCAATGCAGCCTCGGTTTCCGGTTTGGGGCCGGCGCCGTCCAGGTTCAGGCGGTCGGGATAAACGTCGATGGTCACCACCGGGGTAAAGTCGGCGCTGGCCTTGTCATAGGCCATGGCGACGGATCGCACCTGTCCCAACTCGGCGCCGCGGAAGTCCACCGGGGCGCCCACGGTCAGGCCGCGCACCGTCTGGTGAAAGCGCAACGTCAGTGTATAGGGCTGGCCGTCGGGGGCCCTGAGCGCGCTTTCGCGGTCGGCGGCCAGGGCGAAGCGGTGGGCGGTTTCTGCCTGGGGCGCCTGGGCGGCGTCGCCCTGGGTCTCGAAGGCGACGCCGCCCAGCAACAGCGCCGCCAGCGATTGGGTGTTGAGCTTGAAGCCGCCGGCATCCATCCGCAGATCGACGCCGCTGGCGTGCCAGAAACGGCTGCCTTGGGTGACGTAACGGTCATAGGGCGCCTTGACGAAAGCCGACAGGAAGATGGTGCCGTCGGGTTGCAGGGCGAAGCTTTCGACGTGGCCGGCCGGGATGCGGCGGAAATAGACCGGCGAGCCGACATCCAGCGAACCGATGTCGCGCGCCACCAGGACGAAGCGGCGGCCCGGCACGTCGGAAGCGATCACCGGCGGTGTCTCCAGTCCGGTGAAGGTGCTCGCCTCTTTCTTCGACTGGCCGCCATCGACGCCGATATAGCTGCCCGACAACAGGGTATCCAGGCCCGAAACGCCGCTGCCGGCCATGCGTGGACGCACCACCCAGAAACGCGAATCCTCGACGGCGAAACCGCTGGCTTCCTTCTTCAGTTCCACCGTCACCTCGACCCGCGCGCGGTCGGCGGTCAGGTGGACCTCGGTGACGTCGCCGATCTCGACGTCCTTGTATTTCACCTTGGTCTTGCCGGCCTCAATGCCCTGGGCGGTGGCGAAGCTGATGGTGATGCCCGGGCCGCGCTGGTTGACGGCATTGACGGCCAAGGACAGGCCGAAGGCCGCCGCCAACGCCGGCACGATCCAGATGGCAGACGGCAACCATCGTCGCGGCGGCTTGATGCGGGGGGCGGCGGCGTTGGAAAGGGCGGGGGGCTCAGCCGGGGGCACGATGGGCGGTATCCCAGATCAGGCGGGGGTCGAAGGAACGGGTCGCGACCATAGTTAGCGCCACCACGGCGCCGAAGGCAATGGCGCCGGGGCCGGCCTCGATCACCGCCAGCGACCGGAAGCGTACCAGCCCCACCATCAACGCCACCACGAAGACGTCCAGCATGGACCAGCGGCCGACGAATTCGATGACGTGATACAGGTGGGCGCAATGGTGACGGTCCAACGGCCAGCCGAATTGCACCGTCAGCGCCAGGATGCCAAGGATGATCATCTTCAGCATGGGAATGAGGATGCTGACGGAAAAGATCAGCACCGCCAGCCCCGGCGAACCGGAATGCCAGAAATAGACCACGCCGCCCATGATGGTGTCGCGCGACGTGCCGAACAGCGAGGTGGTCTGCATGATCGGCAACAGGTTGGCCGGGATGTAAAGGATGATGGCGGCGATCAGCAGCGCCCAACTGCGCGACAGGCTGGCCGGGCGGCGGGGATGGATGGTGGCGCCGCAGCGTGGACAGCGCGTGGACGGCGCCAGCGGCACCACGAGCCCGCATTGTTCGCAGGCCATCAACCCGGCCTCGGCGGCGGTGGTCGGCTCAGTCATCGGCCGGCTCGTGCCACAATTGGTGGGGATGGAACGACAGGATCGCCGCCATCAGCACAGTCAGGATGGCAAAGGCCCACAGCGCCACGCCCGGAACCATGGCGGCCATACCCGACAGCTTCACCAGCGATACCACCACGCCCAGCATGAACACCTCGACCATGCCCCAGGGGCGGACCTGTTGCAGGAACCGCAGCAAGGGCGCGAACCAGCGGGGCCGCTCCCTGTTTCGTGCCGCCCACAACAGCGCCAGCGTGCAGCAAAGGTCAAGCAACGGAAAGGCCTGGGTGGTGGCGAACACCAGCAGAGCCATGCCCTGGCGCCCTTCGGCCCATAGGGCGGCGACGGCACCCCACAAGGTGGTGGCGCTGTAAAGGCCCTGGACCCTCAGGTTGACGATGGGAAAGGCATTGGCGATGGCGAACACCATCAAGGCGGCCACCACCAACGCCAACACCTGGTCGGGTGCCAGGCGGTGACGCCGGGCGACCACCGTGCCGCAACGCACGCAGATCGCCTTTTCGCCGCGTCCGAGCGACGGGCGGTGGTGCAAGGCGTCGCAAATGGGGCAGGCGCAAAGATGATCCATAGACGGCAAGGGGCCGACGGCAATGGGGGTTGGGCCGACCATAACGCCTTGGGTACGATCTCGGCAACGGCGCGGCGTGCCGGGGCGTTTTTTGTTGACCATCCACCTGGGCTGGTGCCATAGCATGCACACTTTTTCCCAGAGGAGCGCCGCCGCGCGCTTCCAGGATGGAGCACGATGGACAGTTCCAGTTCTCATAGTAGGAACTGCCCGGCCGCGCAGGCGGCGCGCCCCTGACCGCGAGGGGGCTCGTCCCATGCCGCCGGGCATGACCGGACCGAGGTATCCCCATGCGGAATCATCCTTTCCACCGCGTCCTTTTGCGCGCCCGTCCTTTGGTGGCGGACGAAGACCGATCTAGTCCCTGAAGACCGGCGCCGTTCGACGGCGCGTGCCGTCCCCGCCCTGGCTTCGGTCCTGGCCGGGCGGAAGGTCTTGTCTCGCTTTGGGTTCGCGAAGGGGAAACGCGATGTCGCTGCACGCCGTCGCCGAATTGTTGAACAAGCACAAGATGGTCGAGGACATGGTCCGCGCCCAGCCGTCGCGTCGTGCCGAACTGGTGGAAAACGTGGTCCATCAGCAGCATCTGGCCGAGTTGCGCGCCCTTTTGGCGCGGTTGCCGGTGGCCGAGATCGGCCGCATTCTCGAAGAACTGCCGACGGACGACGCTGCCTTGGTGTGGCGGCAGATCGAGGCCGGGCGTCTCAACGATGTGTTGTGGGAAATTCCGCAAAGCCTGGGCGAGCTTTTGGCCGGGCCGGTCGAGCCGCGCTTTCTGGCGGGCGAGGTCACCGCCTATGAACTGGTGAACGGCCGCATGCGCATCGTCGATGTTTCGTGCCGCAGCGACATGGAACGGCTTTCGCCCATCTGGGTGGACGTGATGGGGGCGTCGAAATCGGAACGCGGCTGGATCGCCCGCCGTTTCGGACTGGAACTGGACGACCCCGAGGACCTGACCGACCTCGAGGTCAGCGCCCGCTTCTATGTGGAAGAAAACGGCGAAATCCACCTGCATTCCAACTTCCTGCTGGATCGCGAGGGGTTGTCGCGCACGGTGCCGGTGGCTTTCGTCATCCATTCCGACGTTCTGTTCACCATCCGGGCCGAGGAATTGCCGGTGTTCCGCCTGCAACGGCTGCGCATGCGCAGCCAGCGTGGCGAGGTCGGCGACTGCAAGGATCTGTTGCTGGCGCTTTACGGGGCCGACGTGGAATATTCCGCCGACGCGCTGGAAGACGCCTACGCCACCCTGCGCCGTGTCGGCAAACAGGTGCTGAGCGAAAGCGTCACCGACACCGATGCCGCCCGCATTCTGGCTGACATCGCCGAGGAAGAGGATCTGAACGGTCGCATCCGCAGCAACATGCTCGACACTCAGCGGGCGGTGTCGTTCCTGATGCGCGGCCGGCTGTTGCGCGGCGAACAACTGGACGACGCGCGCGAGATCGTGCGCGACATCGAATCGCTGAACAGCCACACGGCGTTCCTGTTCGAAAAGATCAACTTCCTGATGGATGCCACGGTGGGTTTCATCAACGTCAACCAGAACCGGCGGGTGTCGCAGTTGACGGTGGCCGGCGTGGTGTTCATGCCGTTGAACGTTCTGGCCGGCGTCGGCGGCATGTCGGAATTCTCGATGATGACCGAGGGTATTCCCTGGCCGTTGTCCTATGGCACCTTGATGGTGTGCATGATGCTGGTGGGATGGGGCACCTATTCGGTGCTCAGGCTGGCCGAAGCCCGCAAGGCCAAACGCCGCGCCGCCCATGCCGCGCTGCGCAAGCTGGCGGCGGAATAGGGGTGAGTTGCCGTCCTGAGCGCTGGAGGTCGGGGCCGGTTTGCGGCATCGTCGTCCTGTCAGGTCGGCAAGGAGCGCTCCATGGAAGAGACGGGGAATTATTGGCAGCGTGGGTTGGGGGCGGCGCAGGCGTCGCCCAACGCCAGTCTGTTCCGCTTTCTCGGGCAAGGCGGTGTGGCGCTGAAGGACAAGCTGCTTTTAGAGGTCGGCTTTCTGTATGGCGCCGATTTGTTGGAGGCTGAACGGCGTGGCGCGATCATCCATGGCGTGGATGTCAACCCGTCGGCGGTCCAACGGATGCAGGCGTCACACGAAAAGCAACGTTTTGCCCTGTGTGACGTGACCCGGCAGCCGCTTCCCTTCGACCGGTATTTCGACGTGGTCGTCTGTCGCGACGTTATCGAATATTTCAACGAGGCCGACTTGCGCCACGCCGCCGGGAACGTTCGGGCGGCACTGGCGACGGATGGAATGCTGGTGATGCAGTTCCCACAGATGGACCTGGAGCGCCAAGCCGATGCGGACCGCGACGCGCTGCTGGACATCGCGTCCTGGGTGCGGTTGGAGCGGGATTTCGTCGTTGCCGGAAATCCAATGATCTATTGGAAGCCATCGCATGTCGTCGAGATCGTGGAGGCCGCCGGGTTCATTCTGGCCGGGGAGAAATCCCTGTACGAGACCTACGGCGTCGAGGAAAAGTTCATGCGGTGCAATAAGTATTTCCTGTTCCGCGCCGTTTGACGGGCGGGATCGCTCGCTCTTTTGAAAAAAATGGTGGCCCGGCAGGATGCAGCACACGGATTGCCAGACCCTAGGCCTTCCAGCGCATCGGCACGGTTATTTTGGTTCCTCCCGAAAGCTGCCCGGTTCCCAGGCATAGATGCCCTGTAGATGGGTGGCCACAAAATACGGCATATACGCCTTGCGCCGCTTTCTCGGGGGGGCGGACAATTCAGCCTGTCAGAAACGAAAGGCCCGGTGGATGCCGGGCCTTCCTGTTTTCAGAACTCTTCCCATTCCTTTGATCCGCTCTTGGCGGCTGTGGCCTTGGGCTTCGGCATCGCTTTCGCCACGGGCTTGGCCGTGGGTTTCGGTGCGGCCTTGGCCAGCGGCTTGCGGGAATGGGTCTCGGCCTGGGGATCGGTCCTCTGCGCCGTCGCCTGGACCTGGGCGGCACCGGTGTTGAAGAAGCCCATCAGCC
>NZ_JAAIYP010000010.1 GCF_011022235.1 Magnetospirillum aberrantis SpK
AAACCCTTCCTTACTGAAATAATCAGGGGACAGGCAGCATAAAGCGCCGCAGGATCAGCGCACCACTCTCCCCTTTCTTGAAGGGCGTGTCGTTTCGGCCGAACGCGCAAGGTGTTTCACTTCCTCGTATCGGTCGAGGAAAAGGCGATAGGCTCGCTCCGGTCCAATCGGCTCAATTCTGTCCGGATGTGGCGCCGGAAAATGACCAAAATCCATCCAAGTCGGCGGCAGCAGGTCACGTAATTCCGTCGCCATGCACACCAGATCGGCGCGCTTCACTTCAACGCCGTCCAGACAGAAGCCGAAGCGTCGGGCGAGTGCAGCCTTAACCGGACCCAGTCGCTTTTTCAAATGATCACGCCCGATCAGCACTTTAACACATGAGGCAATATCACCGCTGATCGCCTCGTCAAGGTCATGGCACAGGCCGTCAAGGGCAAACACTGGCGGGACTAATCGGGACACCATCACGCTGTGCTCGGCTACCGAATAAAATTCGCGCGTCGCGCCTGCCCACCGCGGCTGATAGGCCAGCGACCGAGCCACGTCACTGATCGGCATGCCGTCAGCACAAGGGTTTTCAAGATCGAGCGTGAAGCCGGATGCCATCAGCATGGCGGTCCGGCCGCTCGGTTTCTTGAGAAGGTCCAGTTGACGCATGGCGGTCACCTTTTCAAGGCAGATAGGAGCGTTTCGAGCAGGGTGATATCCCGCCCCTCGGCAACAGTTTCCCTTAACCCACGCCCAATGACGTCGCCCCCATCGACATCGAGCCCGGCCCGACGGACGCGTTCGGCATCGAGGAAGAAGCCTACCACGCGCCCCAGGGCGGCCACTTGATCGTCAGTAACGCGTGCGTTCAGTGCCTCCGGCGTTTGCGCCCCGGCGGCGGGATGACCGCCGCTGAGCAAGACGCCTAAGTCCAGCGGTGGAGTGAGCTTGGCAAGACCTTCCGTGAGGATGCGAAAGCGTTTTTGCTGGAGCCGGTAGTCCTCGGCCAACAATCGCATGCGGCTCCGTAGGTCCAGATCGGGAATCGCCTCGATATCCTGATCCAATGGCGAGCGTGCCTTGCCCCGGCGAGCGAGGTCAGCATCACCTCGACGGGCATCAACATATGCACGCAGAGCCTTATCGTTGGAAATTGACTGGGCATTCGGGCCTTTTCCGAAAGTGGCCTTGCAGTAAACCTCAATGTCTTTCAGCGCAAAGTCCTTGCCACCCGCCACCAAGGCGTCGCATGCCTGTTTGAGGCGGTGGAGAGTGCCTAGGCGCTGCGCGTTGCCATTGGCTGCTGCTATAAGCCCATCATATAGGGCTGCAGCGGTAAGTCCCTCTGGGTTCCGGACTACCTGCGTCATTCACTTGGCTCCAAAAGCACGGAGGACGGCTGCCGGAATGC
This sequence comes from Magnetospirillum aberrantis SpK, assembly GCF_011022235.1. Classification (GTDB taxonomy): domain Bacteria; phylum Pseudomonadota; class Alphaproteobacteria; order Rhodospirillales; family Magnetospirillaceae; genus Magnetospirillum; species Magnetospirillum aberrantis. Next base: position 1,403 of record NZ_JAAIYP010000010.1, read on the forward strand.
GCTGATCGGCTTGGCTCCGCCAGGTTCCGCCGTTGCCAGTTCTCGGATCGCGTCCTGTAACCCAATGAATTTGGATACCGGCAGGGTGCCGTCATGGAGAGCCTGTAGGTCAACATCAGGCACCATCTCGGCGAGCAGGTGCCCAAGCATGTTGCCGACGTGCAGGCGAGTATCAGCATCGAGCCGGAGCAGGAATGGGTCGATGCGGTTATTGGCCAGCAGTTCGTTGAGAAACGCATCCCGCATGCCGATCGCGGCGACATGACGCTCGGACGGAACATAGGCGGAAGCCTCGGCCAGCAGTTGGCTGAGGTGGAAAGGATGACGATGCTCGGACCGAACGCTCAGTTGGGCGATCGCGCCGTCGGCAGCCAGAACCGGCAAGTTTCGACCATCCTGGACCTGCTGCTTCAAGTAGTCCTCCAGGAGCCGGGCGCTGTCCTCGACATACTGGTGTTCAGCCGCCCACTCTGTCCAAAGGTCTTCCAATTCGCGGTGCAAAATTTCGAGTCGTGATTGGAAGGCCATAACGGACTTTTCTTCCCGACGCCGAGCCCGAATTGAGTCGTTGAGGCGCGCGATTTCCTGACCCTTGGCGTGCAGTTCCGCCATGATCTTGTTGGCGTTCACCACCAGTCCAGCCAGAAACATCGGCCCAGTAACGCGATAGCGGCAGAGAGCACAGGCGCCAGCCCTGAACTCCTTCAGATACAACAGCATCTCTGGGCTAAGGGGAGTGCGCGGCGTCTTCCCACGGGGCTGCGGCACCAGAAAGCGATCGAGATCAAATTCGATGGGATTTCTTAGTTCGATGCCGTGGATTCGCAGGTAAATCCCGAACATCTGGGAAAGCGACGAAAGCACGTCATTCTTAACCCGAGGCGCAAGCGACATCTCGCTCAAACGATGCCGGAACGTGCCAGGCTGGTGGGAAACAAGGTCATTGATATGGCGGCTGCGAACCACATTCTCGAGGCGAGACGGCGGATCATCCAAGCTCGCGATGAAAGTCAGCCAATGTAAACCCGCAATACGAAAGCGAGCAGTCTCCTTGATCTTCAGGTGTGGGAATGCCTCACGCAGAACCTGAGCCCAATATCTGGTGATGTCGGTCGGCACGTACCCAGGGATCGGGTGCCCCACAATTTTCTCGTCGTCGGGAATCTCCGAGTACCAAAATGGATCCTCTCCCCGCACGACTCGGCTAGGGGTAGAGGTTGGCGGCAGGCCAGTCCGCCGACGCGGCAACCCCACCCGAAATCCGGGCCGGACGGTGATCGCGATTGGCGTCTCAGGATCGGTTTCGTTCCAGAAGCGCACCAGGAAATCATAGGCGGAGCGCGTCAGGTCCGCCGCCTTGTCTCGATAGGATGGCGAAGCGGACAGTTGATTGAGAATACTTTCACAAACGATATTGAACGTATGGGGATGAATGTCTCCAAGGGTATCGATGTCCGCCCCGAGCAGCACTGTTTGGGTAATGCGGGCGATCCGCATCCGATTCTGTTCCTGGTAATTCCGGGTGATCGCCCAAAGGCGATCCAAAACGGATTGATGCTCCTCGGATAAGAGCGTCTCCGTGAAAAACCGGGCCTGGGCGTTTCCAACGAGATCGAGGTAATAGCTCCGCAACGGCACCAGGAGCACCTTTTCCCGGCGAAGGTAGACGAGGAAGCTCCACAGCAGAAAAAGAGAGTTTGCTCGTCCAATAGCGCCAGTAATGTTCTTCGGCCGAGCCTGCTCGACAATCAGCTTGAGAAAGGAGCACGTATTTCTACATTTGGCGAGCATTGCGCGCAGATCCGGCAGAACCACACCATGATCGTGAGCCGAAGGTTTGATGGCGGCCCGCATCGTAGCCCACGAATCGCCCAGCACCTTGTCGATCAGGGATTGTTGCTCATCCCATTCCAGCTCCAAGAACTTTTCGTTGGGGAAAGTCAGGTAGTCCGGACTACGTGGCCCACCGCCACTCTGGCCCGCAGCGACCCGCAATGCCGGAATATTCGCGATCGAAAAATGATAGCGGCGCTTCCCGTCACCGGCATCCCCCTCGGCAGGGTTCTTCCAATATCCACTAAAGAAATATGGCACATCCAATATTACGTTGCTGTCTTTATCGATCGTGATGTCGCCACGCCGAGCCTTCAGCAATGACCGTAAAGCTGGATACAAGGTGCGCTCAAAGCCTTCTATCAGCGCCAGCATGCGTTCGTTGGATGGCCACCCCTCCAACAACAGCGCCGCATTGAAAGAGGGGTTGACCAACACCTCCCGCCCTGTGCCTTCGCCAACGGTAACAACCGCCGCGTCCCTCATATGGAAGCTTACATCACGGTTGCCCATTCGCCCCCCTCACAGCTTGTAGAGCTGCATTGATGTCGGCCGCGGCTGCCTTGTCGTAGATATCCTGGGAATCCGGGCTGACGTGGTGCATGCAGCGCTGTCTGGTGGAGGACTTCAGCCCCAGCATGCGCAATTGACGCTTATAGGCATGGCGCAGGCCATGCAGCGAAACCTTCCCCCGGTAGGGTTCAAGGCCAATACGCTCACAGGCCCGCACGAAAGCCTTCTCGATGGCATGTATCTTAATCGGTTGGCCGAATTCAGGACGACGCAGGCTGTCGTTGATATAGAGGTAAGGGTGTGACTCCCTAACACCCTTGGGCACTGAGCGTCGGATCTCCAGCAGTTCGCTGTACAGACGCCAATAGGTGCGGGCCCATTCGGGATGCGACCAGTAAACCTGGGACACCAGCAAATTGGTGTTGTCGTAGAGCATGCCTTTCCATCCGGCATGCAACGGATCCCCCCGCCGGGGACGATCCGGGCGCGGCAGCATATCGAATCGGCGCCGCAGGTATTGGCGACGGTCTTCCGTCGAGAATTGCAGGGTATCGGTGAACACGCTGGCCACCGGGTCCGCCAGGACCACAAGCGGCAGGTCAGAAGGCTGGTCATCGGGGAACAGCTTGGGCCGGTGCGTGCCGGGCAAGACATCGGTGACGAAGTGGTTCAGCGCCTCGGAAATCCTGGGACCGCCAAAAGCCAGTTCGATGAAGATCATTCGCTTGACCACACTCGGCTCATTGGCGATGAGATCGCCCAACCGTTCCAACGGAAAGGCATGGCCATCGTCCTCACGTTGCGGTCGACGATGGCTAACAGGACCAATGGCGCGCAGCGGCCTCGGTGCCCGCTTGTGGGCAACGTGGCCAAGGAAATCCAGTTGCTGCCGACGGCTCGACAGCACCATCTCCACCTCCCGAACAGCCTCCCTGCCTTGGTGATACCCCTCAATGCGGGTGTCGGGGTTGAGGGGGAAATAGCCGAACTCCCTAGCCACGAAATCAGACAGCTTGTTCAGATGACGGCGGTCCATCTCGACCGTCTGCGCCTTTGCCGGCTTCCAGAACAGGCCGGTCGGATCAAAACCGTCGCGTTGGACCGTACCTTCGTAACGGGCCACCAGGAAACGCCGCAGAATGACCGGAAGCGTCTCGGGCGTCGGCACAGTCCCAGGTTCGGCAAGCTGCATCCAGTCGCAGAACCTGCCGATGCTCTCGGTCAGCTTCATCTGTTGCGACGGACTGTAGCCTTGGCCCGCGATGTGGCGCACCAGGGCCACCTGCTCGCGCATGATGCCGCCCCTTGCCGGGCCATCGACGAACAACAAGGGCAGCGTCCCGTCACGGGTTTTCACGATGGCAATGACGTGGGAGCGGTCGCCGCGCATTATCCGGCTCCTGGGGGCGCCGGAAAACCAACCGCAGAGTAATGCACCGCCGCTTCCCGCACTTGGCCATGCTCCCGGAAAATTGCTTGAGCCCCCAGGGGCTTCGCCCCTCTCGGCCCCGCTGGGGCCGTTCACCCCCAGCGCTCACCAAGGTTCACCCCGGCCCACTTCAGGCCATTCAGCGCCACCGTGCTCGAACTGCGGGGCATCCACGCCTTCGGCGCGGACCCACCCCTACGTTCTCCGCGCGTTGTCGCCTTCCGGCCTTGCGCGGCTCCGAGGTTCACCTGGGAGCGCTGCGACAGTATCAATGTGCAATGGATGGATAATGCATGACAACCAGCACGAGAACAAGCCCGTAAGGTGGGCGTTAGTATGCATCACGATAGGGTGGATAACTCGTCCGCGTCATGGCCAAGTCCGTCAAGAGCAAAGGCTGGTGGGACCAGTCGGGAGACCATCACGCAATGCTCGGCAACGGAATAGAACTCGCGCGTGGCGCCCGCCCAACGCGGTTGATAAGCCAGCGCGCGCGCGATGTCGGATATGGGCATGCCATCCGCCGACGGATTTTCCAGGTCGAATGCGAAGCCCGACGCCATCAGCATGGCGGTACGACCGCTGGGCTTGTTCAGTAGGTCAAGCTGTGCCGTCATTGCAAACTCCGCAGGGTGGCAAAAAGCTGTTCGAGCAACGCGATATCCCGATCCTCGGCAATGGTTTCGCGCAAGCCACGCCCGACCACATCCCCGTCATCGATCATGAGGCCTGCACGGTTGATCTTTTCGACGTCACGCAGCGTCGAGATCACCCGATCCAGCGCCTCCAATTGCCTGCGATCGATCGTGGAACTGGCGATGTCCGTCGCAGCGAAAACCTCGCCTCCCCGCAGCATACGATCCAGGTCCAGGGATGGGGTGAGTTTGGCGAAGCTCTCGGTAAGTATCCGGAATCGCTTTCTGGTCAGCCGATAATCCTCGACCAGCACTCGCATTCGGCTGCGCAGATCGGGGGCTGCAATGGATTCGACATCCTGATCAAGCGGCGAGCGGGGTCTGCCGCGTCGTCGGCCATCCGCCTCGGCCCGACGTGCTTCCACATAAGCCCGCAAGGCCTTATCGTTAGACAGGGACTGAGCATTAGGGCCTTTGCCAAAGGTCGTCTTGCAATAGGTCTCGATGTCGCGGAGTGCGAACTCCTTGCCGGTCGCCGCCAAGGCATCGCAGGCCTGCTTGAGCCGATACAGTGTCCCCATTCGCTGTTTGTTAGGCGCGCATCACAGGGCAAGCGCAGCAGAAAGGGATCGATATCGTTATTGGCCAGCAATTCGTTCAGGAAGGCATCCCGTTCACCGATGGCCTGACCATGCCGTTCTGAAGGGACATACGCGGATGCCTCTGCGAGAAGCTGGTTGAGGTGAAACGGGTGCCGCCGCTCAGCCTTTACAGCCAATTGCCTAAGGGCGCCCTCGGCCGCCAGGACAGGTAAACGTGCATCTCCGTCGCGATAGTGCAGGTAATTGCGCAGCAATCTGGCGCTGTCCTGGACATACTGATGTTCCGATGCCCATTCCATCCAAAGATCTTCTAATTCTCGATGCAGCAATTCCCGACGGGCCTGAAACGACGTTATCGCCTTCCCTTCCCGACGACGATGTCGAATTTCGTCATTAAGGCGGGCGATTTCCTGTCCCTTTCCGTGTAGCTCGGCCATGATTTTGTTGGCGTTGACCACCAGGCCAACCAAGAACATGGGGCCGGTCAAACGATAGCGGCACAGCGAGCAGGCGCCTGCCCTGGGGACGGCATCGTGTTCCTTCTTAAGGTGCGAATATTCTCCACCAGTCCGGCAGTCTCCCGCCGGGCAAATGCCATGACTGAAAACCTGATAAGTCCCGCTGCCGATGGCAGAACAAAGCATTTCACGACCGAGAGTATCTTCCACCGCGCGACTGTTCAGGAGAAATGCATCGTAACCATCCAGGTCCGCCAAGACCTCTGGAATACGCTCCAGGGACAGTTCGCGGCTCTCAAATGCCTCGTTTAATGCTCGGTTGATCTTCCCAGGGTGAATCTTATGGTAGTACAGCGTCATCACTATCGCCGCATGACCGATGATTTCCTGGACGAAGTGGGGCGGCAGCCCTGCCTCGATAAGAGCCGTGATCCCTGAGACCCGCAAGGAATGCAGGTCGAACAGAGCGACCCGCTCGTTGAACTCCCATTCGCCATTTCGCCGGGAGCGGTCATCTGTTGCGATGGACTGTATCCTTGGCCCGCGATGTGGCGCACCAGGGCCACCTGTTCGCGCATGATGCCGCCCCCGGCCGGACCATCGATGAACAGCAGGGGCAACGCCCCCTCGCAAGTTTTGACGACGGCAATGACGTGAGAGCGGTCGCCACGCATCATCCGGCTCCTGGGGATGCCGGAGAACCAACCGCCGAGTAATGCGCCACCGCATCCAGCACTTGGCCATGCTCCAAGAAAATTGCTTAAGCCCCCAGGGGCTTCGCCCCTCTCGGCCCCGCTGGGGCCGTTCACCCCCAGCGCTCACCAAGGTTCACCCCGGCCCACTTCAGGCCATTCAGCGCCACCGTGCTCAAACTGCGGGGCATCCACGCCTTCGGCGCGGACCCACCCCTACGTTCTCCGCGCGCTGTCGCCTTCCGGCCTTGCGCGGCTCCGAGGTTCACCTGGGAGCGCTGCGACAGTATCAATGTGCGATGGATGGATAATGCATGACAACCACCACGAGAACAAGCCCGTAAGGCAGTTGTTAGTATGCCTCAGCGTGGGGTGGATAACTCATCGAGGTCATGGCACAGGCCATCAAGGGCAAAAGCTGGCGGGACCAACCGGGACACCATGACGCTGTGCTCAGCGACTGAATAAAATTCGCGGGTAGCACCCGCCCATCGGGGCTGATAGGCCAGCGACCGAGCCACATCGCTGATCGGCATGCCGTCAGCACAAGGGGTTTCAAGATCGAGCGTGAAGCCGGATGCCATTAGCATGGCGATCCGGCCGCTAGGTTTCTTGAGAAGGTCCAGTTGACGCATGGCGGTCACCTTTTAAGGGCGGATAAGAGGGTTTCGAGCAGGGTGATATCCCGCCCCTCGGCAACAGTTTCCCTTAACCCAGGTCCAATGACGTCGCCGCCATCGACATTGAGCGACGCGTTCAGCATCAAGGAAGAAGCCTACCACGCGCCCCACCTAGACCATCGTGCACCATATTTGACGCGCGATGATCTAATGCTGCCAATTGGCTGCGATGATGGGCGATAGTTGCTGATACTGGTCACTAGTGAGGCAGGTCTGTCCAGAGGAGGGTGGAGACATCGCGGCCATTGCTGAAACCAAGTTCTGAACGTGGCTATCGACCAAAAAGCTTCCGTCGGCCAATTCAAATCTAGACACATGGTTCGATGCGCTGTTGTACCATGCCTGGATGGTTACCGTGTCGCTGGTCCCGATAATCGAGACTTCGAGATCGCTACCGACCTGCCGAAACCATAATTGGTCTTGGGTGATGCCGCTGGTGTAGAGCACCTTGTCACCGTCACTGGCATGTCCACGATTATCGATTAGGTCGGCATTGGAGCCCCCTCCGCAGACATAAACGTCAGCGGCAGAGGTCCCGAGCAGGGTTTCCGATGCGTGCCCTGCC
>NZ_JAAIYP010000011.1 GCF_011022235.1 Magnetospirillum aberrantis SpK
AATCACGGCAGATCCGAAACATGCGAATTCGCTCGGCAATCTGGCTTGGATTTTGATCGCCGATGGCCGTGAGGGCGAGGCGGCGGAGTTGGTGGAACGGGCGTTGGACGCCGCGAATCCAGGCAGTCAGCGTGACCTTATCCTCGAATGCTGGTTCTATCGTTACGCGGTGTTCCCAAAATGGCGGGAGCGGGCGTTGGTCGAGATGGCGGGGTTGATCGCCGATGGGGTGCGGTCGCCGGGATGGGATTTGCGGGGTGTGGTGGCGCGGGGCGAGGCGTTGGGGCATCCCCGGCCGGATTTGTTGCGGACGGTGGCGGCGGTGATCGCCGCTGAGACCGAGGCTGACAGTCTGGCGGTGTACGACGGCTGGCCGAAGGCCGCGTGAGGGGGAAAGAAAGGGCGCGGAGAGGAGACTTTCCGCCCCCTTTTCGTTCAGTCAAGGACGTGCGGCGGCAAGAGAAACCGGGTGGTTCTCACGGCACCAGCACCGCCGCTCCGGTCAACCGGCCGTCGCGCAGGTCGGACAAGGCCTGGTTGGCATCCGACAGGGCATAGGCCGTGGTTTCCATATGAAGCGGAATCTTGGCCGCCAGGGCCATGAATTCGTCGCCGTCGCGGCGGGTCAGGTTGGCGACCGAACGCAGCACCCGTTCGCCCCACAGCAAGGCGTAGGGGAAGGCCGGAACGTCGCTCATGTGGATGCCGGCGCACACCACCACGCCGGCCGGCTTTACCCGCGCCAGGGCTTCGGGGATCAGCGCCCCCACCGGGGCGAAGACGATGGCGGCGCCCAGGGGCTCGGGCGGCGGCGTTCCGGCATCATAGGCGCCGGCACAGCCCAGCTTGAGGGCCAGAGTTTGGGCGGCGACGTCGCCCGGTCGGGTGAAGGCGTAGACGGTGCGGCCTTGCGCCCTGGCCACCTGGGCCAGGATGTGGGCGGCGGCTCCGAACCCCCAAAACCCCAGAGGGTCGGCATTGCCGGTCATGGCAAGCGCCCGGTGGCCGATCAGGCCGGCGCACAGCAACGGCGCGGCGGCGACGTCGTCGAGGTTGGGCGGCAGGCGGAAGCAATAGCCGGCTTCGGCCACCGCGTATTCGGCATAGCCGCCGTCCAGGGTGTAGCCGGTGAACCCCGCCTGCTCGCATAAATTCTCGTGACCGCTGCGGCAGGTGGGGCAGGCACCGCAAGTGTGGCCCAGCCAGGGAATGCCCACGCGCTCGCCCAAGGCGAGGTCCCACACACCGGGGCCGACGGCATCGACGCGGCCGACGATTTCGTGGCCGGGCACCAAGGGCAGCTTTGGGTGTGCAAGCTCGCCGTCAACCACATGCAGATCGGTACGGCATACGCCGCAGGCCAGAACCTTCACTCGGACTTGCCCTGGGCCGGGAATGGGCATGGCAAGTTCGGCCTGCCGTAATGGCCGCCCTGGGGCGTCCAGCAGCATGGCGCGCATGGCAACCTCCTTTCGTGGAGTAGCCCTGGTGAAAACGGCTTGGCATCATTATGCGCGCTTCGACGAAAGAAAGGGGCTTTTCCTGGAGCGGCAGGCTTCCGATATGTGAGGGGCGGTATCGGCACGGCGAAAGGCATAAAACAGCGACACCACCTCAAAGGATGGGGTGTGGGGTGGTTAACCATAAAACGGTTAATTGCTTATATTGCGTTGCAAAACAAATGTTTCCGCCGTCGTTGGTGCTTGCAAAATAGGGTAGGCTCGTTTACCTATCTCTCGAAAGCAACATTCAAGCCCTGGGAGGAACCATGGCGACTAGTCCCAAGCGTCGGACCAAGGTGGCGGAGCCGGACACGGCTCAGTTGATCCAATGGTATCGCGACATGCTGCGCATCCGTCGATTCGAGGAAAAGGCGGGTCAGCTTTACGGCATGGGCCTGATCGGTGGCTTCTGCCACCTTTATATCGGCCAGGAGGCCGTGGTGATCGGCATGCAATCGGCGGCCGGTCCGACCGATTCGGTCATCACCTCCTATCGCGACCACGGTCAGATGCTGGCCTGCGGCATGGATCCCAAGGGCGTCATGGCCGAGCTGACCGGCCGCATCGGCGGCTATTCCAAGGGCAAGGGCGGCTCGATGCACATGTTCAGCCGTGAAAAGCGCTTTTACGGCGGTCACGGCATCGTCGGCGCCCAGGTGCCGATCGGCACCGGCCTGGGGCTGGCGCATCAGTACACCAAGGATGGCGGCGTCTGTCATGTCTATCTGGGTGACGGCGCGTTGAACCAGGGCCAGGTCTACGAAAGCTTCAACATGGCGGCGCTGTGGAAGTTGCCGGTGGTGTACGTGATCGAGAACAACAAATACGCCATGGGCACCTCGATCGAGCGCGCCTCGGCCGGCGGCACGGAATTGTTCAAGCGCGGTGCCGCCTATGGCATCCCCGGCGAACCGGTCAACGGCATGAACGTGATCGAGGTCAACGAGGCAGCCACCCGCGCGCTGGAGCACGCCCGCTCGGGCCAGGGCCCCTATATCCTGGAAATGAAGACCTATCGCTATCGCGGCCATTCCATGTCCGACCCGGCCAAGTACCGGACCAAGGAGGAAGTCAGCCGCATGCGGGAACAGCACGATCCCATAGACACGTTGAAGGCCACGTTGCTGGAGATGGGCGCGGTGGACGAAGCGGCGCTCAAGGAAATCGACCGCGAGGTCAAGGCGGTGGTCAGCGAGGCCGCCGACTTTGCCCAGACCAGCCCCGAGCCGGATGCGGCCGAGCTGTGGACCGACGTGTTGATCGAGGCCTAAGGAGCTGACGATGGCGATCGAAGTATTGATGCCGGCGCTGTCGCCGACCATGACCGAGGGCAAGCTGGCCCGTTGGTTGAAGAACGAGGGTGACGCGGTCAAGTCCGGCGAGGTGCTGGCCGAGATCGAGACCGACAAGGCCACCATGGAACTGGAAGCGGTCGAGGAAGGCCATGTCGGCAAGATCCTGATCCAGGCCGGAACCGAAGGTGTGGCGGTCAACACCCCCATCGCCATCCTGTTGGAGGAAGGCGAGGATGAGACCGCGTTGACCAAGGTGATGGAGCAGCCCGTCTGCACCCAGCCGGTGCGCCACGACGCGCCCGGCACCGTCGCCGCCATCTGCGCCCCGGCTCCCAGCCGGCCGGCGCCCGAGGAAAAGGTCTATGCCTCCTATGCCCGCCAGACGGTGCGCGAATCGTTGCGCGACGCCATGGCCGAGGAAATGCGCCGCGATCCCGGCGTGTTCCTGTTGGGCGAGGAAGTGGGGCAGTACCAGGGCGCCTATAAGGTGTCGCAAGGTCTGCTCGACGAGTTCGGCCCCAGCCGCGTGATCGACACCCCGATCACCGAAATGGGCTTCGCCGGCATGGCGGTGGGCGCGGCCTTTGCCGGGCTCAAGCCGATCGTCGAGTTCATGACCATGAACTTCTCGATGCAGGCCATCGACCACATCATCAATTCCGCGGCCAAGACCCTTTACATGTCGGGCGGGCAACAGCCGTGTCCCATCGTGTTCCGTGGTCCCAACGGTGCCGCCGCCCGTGTCGCCGCCCAGCACAGCCAGGATTTCGCGTCGTGGTACGCCCATTGCCCCGGCCTCAAGGTGGTGGCGCCGTGGTCGGCCGCCGACGCCAAGGGCCTGTTGAAGGCCGCCATCCGCGATCCCAACCCGGTGGTGGTGCTGGAAAACGAGATTCTTTACGGCCAAAGCTTCGACGTGCCCGAGGACCCGGATTTCATCGTGCCGCTGGGCAAGGCCAAGGTCGAACGCCTGGGTGAACATGTGACCATCGTCGCCTATTCCCGCATGGTCGGCGTCGCCCTTGACGCCGCCGCCAAGCTGGAGGCCGACGGTATCTCGGCCGAGGTGGTCAATTTGCGATCCTTGCGCCCGCTCGACATCGACACCATCGTCGCCTCGGTGCGAAAGACCAACCGTCTGGTCACCGTCGAGGAAGGCTGGGCCTATGCCGGCATCGGTGCCGAGATCGCCGCCCAGATCATGGAAAATGCCTTCGACTGGCTGGATGCTCCGGTGGTCCGCGTGGCCGGGCTGGACGTACCCATGCCCTATGCCGCCAACCTGGAACGCCTGGCGCTGCCGGGTGCGGACGACGTCGCCGACGCCGCCCGCAAGGTCTGCTACAAGAAGTAAGGGGGAGAGCGTCATGCCCATCGAGATTTTGATGCCCGCGCTCTCGCCGACCATGAGCGAGGGCACCCTGGCCCGCTGGCTGAAGAACGAAGGCGACGCGGTCAAGTCCGGCGACGTCATCGCCGAGATCGAGACCGACAAGGCGACCATGGAGTTCGAGGCGGTGGACGAGGGAACCATCGGCAAGATCCTGGTTCCCGCCGGAACCAGCGGGGTCAAGGTCAACACCCTGATCGCAATCCTGTTGGAAGAGGGCGAGGACGCTTCGGTCCTTTCCGCCGCGCCCAAGGCTGCCGCTGCCTCCGTCGCCGCCGCTGCTCCGGTCGCCTCTCCGGCTCCGGTCGCCGCCGCCCCGGCGGTTGCTCCCGTTGCGGTCCAAGCTGGCGACCGTGTGTTCGCCAGTCCGCTGGCCAGGCGTCTGGCCGCCGGGGCCGGTCTCGATCTCAAGGCGGTCAAGGGCTCCGGCCCCCATGGCCGCGTGGTCAAGGCCGACGTCGAGGCCGCGCTAAAGGGCGGTGTGGCCGTCGCGCCGGCCCCTGCCGCTGCTCCGGTCGCGGCCGCCGCGCCGAAGACCGCGATGGCCCCGGCCGCCGCCAATCCCTTCGAGCCCGCTTACGAGGAAGTTCCCAATTCCTCGATACGCAAGGTCATCGCCCGCCGCCTGACCGAAGCCAAGCAGACCGTGCCGCATTTCTATCTCACCATCGATTGCGAGGTGGACGCGCTGCTCAAGGTTCGTGCCGAACTGAACGGCCGTTCCGATTCCTACAAGCTGTCGGTCAACGACTTCGTCATCCGGGCCGTGGCCCTGGCGCTCAAAAAGGTTCCCGCCGCCAACGCCTCGTGGGGCGAGGATGCGATCAAGCTTTATAGGGATGTGGACGTCTCGGTGGCGGTGGCGACCCCCAATGGTCTGATCACCCCCATCGTCCGCCATGCCGACCACAAGGGGCTGGCGGCCATCTCGAACGAGATGAAGGAACTGGCGACCAAGGCCAAGGACGGCAAGCTCAAGCCCGAGGAATTCCAGGGTGGCGGGTTCACCATTTCCAACCTGGGCATGTATGGCATCAAGGAATTCGCCGCCATCATCAACCCACCCCAGGGCTGCATCCTGGCGGTGGGGGCCGGCGAACAGCGTCCGGTGGTCAAGAACGGCGCGCTGGCCATCGCCACGGTGATGACCTGTACCTTGTCGGTGGATCATCGTGTGGTGGACGGCGCGGTCGGCGCCGAGTTCCTGGCGGCGTTCAAGAAGCTGGTCGAAGATCCGCTTGCCATGCTGCTGTGATATGTGACGGGGGGTGACATGGAACGGGAAACCATAACCCGCTCCATGCCCTCGGTACGCTCGGCGTTCGAGGCATGGAAGGAAAACCTGCGCGAGGGGCGCATGGCCCAGGCGGGAAACGCCCTGTTCGGCGAATGCCTGGATTGGGGCGATTCCTTGCGGGCCATCTATGTCGGCGAAGGGCGTGACGCCCTGGCCGGGCGCGACCCGTTGACCCGTTTCTTCGTCACCCGTTTTCGCGGCATGCCGGTTCCCGCCGACATCGCCGCCGCTCCAGGCCATGCGGTGTTCCTGATGGCCTTTACCGCGTTTCCCTATCTGGACGCGCTGGTCGACGAACTGAGCCTGGGCGAGTTCGAGGCCGCCGCTGCCGACGGCGGTTTCACCGTGCGGCGGGTGCTGGCCGGCGAGGATGAAGGCGACGGCGCGCTGATGCCGGTGCGCAAGGCCGATCTGGGCTGGAGCTTCGACCTGATGCCGGTCTATCGCGCCAAGGCCCAGGCTTTGGACATGTATGTCGCCACCCGGCATGGCGGCGATTTCGACGATTTCCTGTGGGCTTACGTGGCCGACCACGACCTGATGTTCGAGATGGAACAGGCCTGGAACCCACTGACGAAAGGGTGAGAACCATGCGCCTCAAGGTGCGAGAACTGCCCCGCCCGGTGGCGGCCGGCGCTCCGGTCGTGGAGACGCCCAACGCCGCCGAGGCCCAGGCCCTGGCCGGTCTGATGGCCATGCTGGAAGGCAGCCCATTGTTCAACGGTCATCTGGTGATGGCCGAGGAACAGGAACGCTGTTACCGCACCATCGGCGAATTGCGCCGGCTGGTTGCCGACACACGGCTGCTGCTGCCCGACGATTCGGCGGCCAGCGACACCTTGGCGGCCATGCGTGCGGCGTGCCGCAAGTATTTGGACGAGGCCGAGGCCTGGGACAAAAAGTCCGGGCGTCGCTTTTCGTTGCCGACCTTCGCCTTTTTCCAGTTGTTGGGCGCCCTGCGCGAGGTGATGGGGCTGCATGTGTGGCGGCTGTGCGAACGCTACGACCTCGAGGTCGATGCCCGGCTGGTTCCTTTTTTCCCCGGTGGCCGCGAATGACGCGGCGTCCGAGACACGCAATGATCCTGGTGGAGTACTGACATGGCCGACAACAGCTTCGACGTGGTGGTCATCGGCGGCGGTCCCGGCGGCTATGTGGCCGCCATCCGCGCCGCCCAGCTTGGCAAGAAGACCGCGCTGGTCGAGCGCGAGCATCTGGGCGGCATCTGCCTGAACTGGGGCTGCATCCCGACCAAGGCGCTTTTGCGCTCGGCCGAGGTCTACCGCAACATGCAGCACGCCGCGTCCTATGGCCTGTCGGCGCAGGGAATCGGCTTCGACCTGGCGGCGGTGGTCAAGCGTTCGCGCGGCGTGTCCGCCCAGTTGTCGGCCGGGGTCAAGGGTCTGTTGAAGAAGAACAAGGTCACCGTGTTCGACGGCCACGGCAAGCTGTTGGGCAAAGGCAAGGTCGAGGTGGCGGGCAAGGACAACGTCACCTTGTCGTCGCCGCACGTCATCCTGGCCACCGGTGGCCGCGCCCGCGTCATTCCCGGCTTCGAACCCGACGGCAAATATGTGTGGACCTACAAGGAGGCGCTGGTTCCCGACACCTTGCCCAAGCGCTTGCTGGTCATCGGTTCGGGGGCCATCGGCATCGAGTTCGCCAGCTTCTTCAACGCCCTGGGATCCCAGGTCACGGTCGTCGAGATGATGGACCGCGTCATGCCGGTGGAAGACGAGGAAATCAGCGCCTTCGCCCGCAAGTCGTTCGAGAAGCAGGGCATGAAGATCATGACCTCGGCCGGGGTCAAGGGCCTGCGCAAGCTGGCCGACGGCGTCGCCGTGCAGGTCGAGACAGGTGGCAAGATCGAAGAGATCGTGGTTGACCGCGTCATCTCGGCGGTGGGCGTGGTTGCCAACATCGAGAACATCGGTCTGGAAAACACCAAGGTCAAGGTGGAGAAGGGGCACGTGGTCACCGACGTGCTGTGCCGCACCGACGAACCGGGCGTCTACGCCATCGGCGACCTGACGGCGCCGCCATGGTTGGCGCACAAGGCCAGCCACGAAGGCATCATCTGCGTCGAAGCCATCGCCGGTCTGCATCCGCATACCATGAACATCCGCAACATTCCCGGCTGCACCTATTGCCATCCCCAGGTGGCCAGTGTCGGGCTGAGCGAGAAGAAGGCGATCGAGAAGGGCTATCAGGTCCGGGTCGGCCGTTTCCCGTTCATCGGCAACGGCAAGGCCATCGCGTTGGGCGAACCGGAAGGTCTGGTCAAGACGGTGTTCGACGCCAAGACCGGCGAGCTTCTGGGGGCTCATATGGTCGGCGCCGAAGTCACCGAGATGATCCAGGGCTATACCATCGCCAAGACCCTGGAAACCACCGAGGCCGAGTTGATCCATACCGTGTTCCCGCATCCGACCCTGTCGGAGATGATGCACGAATCGGTGTTGTCGGCCTTTGGCCGGGCCATTCACTTCTAAGACGTGTCCCTTCTGCCCCGGCCTCTGCCTTCGGGCGGGAGGAGGGGAGGGTTTGCCGGAGGCGCCGCCGCCTTATCGTCATTGCCGGGCTTGACCCGGCAATCCATGGACCCTCGGGTCAAGCCCGAGGGTGACGGTCAAAGAGAGACGTTTCCGCCTGAACCGGACGCACTCTTGTCTTGACCTGCCGCCTGTGCCGGGGACATATCCAAGCCATGACCGACAAGCCCGTACTTCGCCATCCTGAAAAGGCCCGCAAGCCCGACAATCCGTCTCCGCGCAAGCCGGAATGGATTCGCGTGAAAGCCCCCACCTCGGAAGAGGCGGCGGAAGTGCGCCGCCTGATGCGTGACAAGAACCTGCACACTGTGTGCGAGGAAGCGGCTTGCCCCAATATCGGCGAATGCTGGAAGCACAAGCACGCCACCTTCATGATCCTGGGGGATACCTGCACGCGGGCTTGCGCGTTCTGCAACGTCAAGACCGGCAAGCCGGGGGCCGTCGACATGATGGAACCCGAGAATCTGGCCGAGAGCGTGGCCAAGATGGGCCTCAAGCATGTGGTCATCACCTCGGTCGACCGTGACGACCTGGCCGATGGCGGCGCCTTTCAGTTCGTCGCCTGCATCGAGCGCATCCGCGCCCTGGGCGGCGACACCACCATCGAGATCCTGACCCCCGATTTCCGCGACAAGGCTGGCGCCATCGAAACCGTGGCGCGGGCACGTCCCGACGTGTTCAATCACAATCTGGAAACCGTGCCGCGGCTTTATCCCACCATCCGCCCCGGTGCCCGCTATTTCGAAAGCCTGCGCCTGTTGCAGAAGGTCAAGGAGGTGGACTCGTCCATCTTCACCAAATCGGGCATCATGGTCGGCCTGGGCGAAACCCGCAACGAGGTCATGCAGGTCATGGACGACATGCGTTCGGCCGGCATCGACTTCATCACCATCGGTCAATATCTTCAGCCGACGCCCAAGCATGTGGGGGTCGATCGCTTCGTCACCCCTGACGAATTCGACGATTATCGCGCCCTGGCCAAGGCCAAGGGCTTCCTGATGGTGGCGGCGACGCCGCTGACCCGGTCGTCGCACCATGCCGATCGCGACTTCGCTGAGTTGCGTGCCGCGAGGCAAAAGCTGACCGGCGCGGCGGAGTAGGGGGTTCCATGCCGACCCACGCCGAAAAGCGCACCTTGCCCTATACGCCCCGGCAATTGTTCGATCTGGTGGCGGATGTGGAGCGTTACCCGGAGTTCCTGCCGTGGTGCGTTGCCGCGCGCATCCGCCGGCGCGAGGGGTTGGTGTTCTTTGCCGATCTGGTCATCGGCTTCAAGATGATCCGCGAACGTTACACCTCGAAGGTCGTCCTTGATCCCGAGGGACTGCGCGTCGACGTCAAGTACACCGAGGGTCCGTTCCACCACCTGGACAACCACTGGATTTTCGTTCCGACGGCAGACGGCGGCACCACCATCGACTTCTTCGTCGATTTCGAGTTCCGTTCCAAGCTGCTGCAAAAGGTCATCGGCGCCTTGTTCAACGAGGCGGTCAAGCTGATGGTGGCGTCGTTCGAAAAACGCGCCAGACAGCTTTATGGGCCGGACGGCCGCTAAGCCTTATTCAAATCGCGTTGATCTGAACCGATCAACGCCGCCCTCAAGCGCCGGGCGGGTTTTTCCAAAACCCTTGGCTCCCGCCGCATTGGCGGCGCGGGCGCCTTGCGCCCGACCAAGTCTCGATGAGTCGCGCTCATCGAGACTTGGCATTATTCCGCCGCCGTGGCGTGGCCGTCCATGCGGCCCAGGCGCAGGATGCCCGAGAAGGTGTCGGCGGGAATTGGCCGCGAATAATAGAAGCCCTGGATCTCGTCGCATTTCAGTCCCTTGAGCACCTCAAGCTGGGCGTCGTTCTCGACACCTTCGGCGACGATTTCCAGGTTCAGCGAATGCCCCATGGCGATGATGGCGCCGACGATCTCGGCCGAGGCCGGGTTGGTGTCGATGTCCATCACGAACGAGCGGTCGATCTTGAGCTTGTCCAGCGGGAACTTCTTAAGATAGCTGAGCGACGAATAGCCGGTGCCGAAATCGTCCACCGCCAGCCGCACGCCGTGGCCGTGCAGTTCCATCAAGGTGGTGATGGCGCTTTCGGCGTTATGCATGACCGCGCTCTCGGTCAGCTCCAGTTCCAGGAAATCGGGGTCGATGCCGTGGATTTGCAATGCTTCCTCGACCCGCTCGACCAGATCGGGCTGGCGGAACTGGTGGGCCGACAGGTTGACAGCCACTTGCACCACCGGTTGGCCGGCGTCGCGCCACGCCCTGATCTGCTCGCACACATGGTTCAGGACCCAATTGCCGATGGGGACGATCAGCCCGGTTTCCTCGGCGATGGGGATGAAGTCGGCGGGCGAGATCATGCCCAGTTCGGCATGGCGCCAGCGCACCAACGCTTCGGCGCCGACCACCCGGCCGGAACTGGTCTCGATCTTGGGCTGGTAGTAGACGACGAATTCGTCGCGTGACAGCGCCTTGCGCAATTCGGTTTCCAGGCGCAGCCGTTCCACCGAGTTGGCGTGCATTTCCGGGGTGTAGAACTGGAACGAGTTGTCGGCCAGTTCCTTGGACCGGTTCATGGCGGTTTCCGCCTTTTGCACTAGACTTTCGGGGTCGGTGCCGTCCACCGGATAGACGCTGATGCCGACCTTGGCGGTGACGAACAATTCGTGGTCGCCGATCTCAAACGAGGCGGCAAAGCTTTCCAACAGGCGCGAGATGACCAGATGGGCGTCGTGGTCCTGGGCCAGGTCGGTCAGCAGACAACAGAAGGTGTCGCCGCGCAGGCGGGCCACCGTGTCGTGTCCGCGCAGGCTGGCGCCCAGCCGGTCGGCGACGGAACGCAGCACCTGGTCGCCGGTCTGGTGGCCCAAGGTTTCGTTGATCTGTTTGAAACGGTTGAGCCCGACCATGACCAGGGCCAGCCTGCGGCCCGAACGCGGCGCGCGTTCCAAGGCTTGATCCAAGCGGTCCATCAACAGGTAACGGTTGGGCAGACGGGTGACCGCGTCATAATAGGTCAGGGTGCGGATGGTTTCTTCCGCCCGCTTGTGTTTCGAGATGTCCGAGAACACGCCCACATAGCGGGTGACCTGACCCGAAGGGTCGGTGATGGCCTTGATGGTCAGCCATTCGGGGAACGCCTCGCCGTCCTTGCGGCGGTTCCATATTTCGCCCTGCCACTCGCCTTGCTCGCGGATGCGGGTCCACATGGCCGTATAGAAATCGGGGCCTTGCAGGCCGGATTTCAACATGGCGGCCTTTTGTCCCAGCACCTCGTCGCGCGCGTAGCCGGAGATGCGGCAGAAACCCTGGTTGACCCACAACATGGTGCCGCGTCGGTCGGTGACCATCACGCCTTCCATGGTGCATTCCAGAACTTTTTCCGCCACGTCGAGGCGGGCCAAGGCCCGCTTGCGGGCGGAAATGTCGTGCAGGACGACGACGAAATGACGTTCGCCGTCGCGTTCAAGCTGTGCCACCGACAATTCCATGGGGATGACGGCGCCATCCTTGCGCCGGCCCAGAACCTCGCGCCGCGACGACACAAGGTCGCCGCTGCCGTCGGCCACGAAAATCTTCCAGCGTTCGCGCAATTGCCGGGCATAGGGTTCGGCCAGAAGGCCGTCGACCGGTTCGTCCTTGGCTTCGTCCGGGGAATAGCCGAACAACGAAGCGGCCCGCGGATTGAACTTGCGCACCCGGCCGCGTTCGTCGGCGATGATCAGCGCGTCGGGAAGCGACGACATCATGGTGTCGAGGGCGGCTTCGGAAGCGCGGGCCAATTCGCGGGCGCGGGCCGACGCCTCGGCCTCGGTCGTCCGCACCCGGCTGGACAGCACCAGATAAAGCCCCAATGCCGAACTGGCCAGCCACCCGCTTAACGCGAACGGGCCGGGCAGGGTCGTTCCCAACACATCGTGGCTGTTGGCCAGGACGATGGCGGCAAGCCCCGCCAGGAAATAAAAGGAAACGGTCCAGAGCGGCACCCGTGTCGGCACCGGAATCGGCATCGCCAACCCTTGATCTTCGCTGGCTTTTTGTCCCCGATTCACTCTGACCTCGCAGTCAATACCCGAGCGTTCTTCGACCGGGCTCGTTCGAAGTTGGTCCCACCATACCCCCTATACTTGTACGGGAACAAGGGTTCCGATGGTCTAGGAACATGAAAAGTGCATATGGGGAAAGGATAGGGTGGATGTTCGACCTGAGGGCGGGTTGGGGAACAAGGTTTTTATTTGTTGCGTTGCCGCATATGGATTTCTTGCGGAGATGATGTGCACGGCGAATAATGTGCATTGCTGTTGCATATTACGGGGGATCTTATCGTGCATCCAATCGGTCTCTTTACCGATTTCGGTGTGGCGGGGCCCTATCTGGGCCAAGTGCGTGGCGTGTTGCTGGAACAGGCGCCGGGCGCTCCCGTGCTTGACCTGATGGCCGATGCGCCCGCCTTTCATCCCCAGGCGGCGGCCTATCTGTTGGCGGCGCTGGTGCCGGAATGGCCGAAATCCATGGTCGTCGTCGCGGTGGTCGATCCCGGTGTCGGCGGCGACAGGTTGCCGTTGATCGTCGAAGTCGATGGAAGATGGTTTGTCGGGCCGGACAACGGCTTGTTCGAAATGCTGTTGCGGCGGGCCGACCATTGGCGATGCTGGGCCGTCACCTGGCGGCCATCGCGTTTGTCGGCGTCGTTCCACGGACGCGACCTTTTTGCTCCGGTGGCGGCACGTTTGGCGCAAGGGGAACCGCCCGAACGGATCGGCGCGCGGCGGGTGGAACCGTTCCGCCCCGGCGATTGGCCCGACGACTTGGCGGAAGTGGTCTATGTGGATTGCTACGGCAACGTCATGACCGGCGTCCGCGCCTCGCAAGTGGCGGACACGACGTTGGTGCGGGTGGGGGCGTCGCGCCTGGGCCGGGCTGGAACTTTTTCGGACCACCCCGTCGGGATGCCGTTCTGGTACGAGAACTCTATCGGTTTGTTGGAGGTGGCGGTCAACCAAGGATCGGCCAGCACGGTGTTGAAACTGGACGTCGGCAAGAAAATCGCCTTGGAAAATGTGTGAACCGTCCGTATATCCGGCGGATTACCGATGCGCGACCTATCCAAAAGGTCTAGAATCCCGCAGTCAATGCTGGGGAGCATGGATGAATGGGGTACATGGTTAAGTTCTGGGGTGTGCGTGGAAGTATCGCCTGTCCCTCGACCGACCACATGATCTATGGCGGCAACACTTCGTGTGTGGAAATAGCCGTCGATGGCCATTCCTTCATTCTGGATGCGGGTACCGGCATCCGTACCCTGGGGCGCGAGCTGCTGAAAAGTGGCGCCAGTTCGGCGACCTTGATGCTGACCCATACCCATTGGGACCACATCAACGGCTTTCCTTTTTTCGCTCCGGCGTTTGTTCCCGATTTCGCCTTGCGGATCATGGCCGGGCATTTGTCGGGAAAGCCGGGGGGGATCCGCGCCGTCTTGGCCAACCAGATGGAGAACCCGACCTTTCCGGTGCCGTTGTCGGCCATGCGCGGGGCCTTGTCCTTCGATGATTTCGTGGCCGGCGACACCCTGACCTTTCCCAACGGGGTGGTGGTGAAAACGGCCGCGCTGCGTCATCCCAACGGTGCCACCGGCTACCGGATCGAGGCTGCGGGGGTGTCGGTGTGCTACGTTACCGACACGGAACACCAGCCGGGAGAGCCCGACCGCAACGTCCTGACGTTGATCGAGGGAGCTGACGTGGTGATCTACGACAGCACCTACACCGACGCCGAATTTCCGGCCAAGGTCGGTTGGGGGCACTCCACCTGGCAGGAAGGTGTCCGTCTGGCCAAGACGGCTGGGGTGAAGAAGCTGGTTTTGTTCCATCACGATCCCGACCACGACGACACCTTCATGGCCGAGGTCGAGCGCGAGGCCACCATCTTGTTGCCCGGCACCATCGCCGCCCGTGACGGCATGGAACTGGTTATGGCCTGAGGGGCCAACCCTACAAAATCAATGCGGGACCACGTGGACCGAGACCCGGCGGTTGAGCGCTTGGTTGACTGGCAGCGGTGTGCCTTCGGGGGTGCGGTTGGGGACGCGCGGCTTATATTGCCCGAACGCCGCGACGATCATCCGGCTTTCCTCGATCCCCAGGCTTTTCATGACGCGCATGGTCGACAAGGCGCGAGCCGCCGCCAGATCGAAATTGGTCGGATATTGGGCGGTGGCGACCGGTGTGTCGTCGGTGTGCCCTTGGATTTCCAATAGATATGTGGCGAAGCGCGGATGGCCCAAGGTGGTAGCCATTTCCTTGAGCAACGGCATGGCCTCGGATCGCACCTCGGCCGATCCCGGCTTGAACATGGCGCCCGCGTCCAGGTTCATCACCACGCCGCGGTCGTCGGTGGCGACGTCGGCCATGGCGTCGCCGCCCGACATGGCGGACACCACCTCGGTCAACTCCTTCTTCATGTCCTCGATGGGGCGCTGGGGCGGCATCTTGCCGATTTCCTTGGTCATGCCCGACTGCACCTTTTCGTACAAGACGGTGTCGATCTTGGAGATCGAGGCCAAAAGAATGAAGAAACACAGCAGCAAGGTCACCATGTCGCCATAGGTTTCCATCCAACTGCTGTCGACCTCGGCCGGCTTCCTCGGTGGGTTGGCCATGGCGCTACCCCTTGTGTTTCATCTGGCGGTCGATGTCGAAATGGATGGCCGGGTCCAGATACGAGTTCATGGCGTCCTGGATGTAGCGGGGGTTGCGGCGTTCCGCCAACAATGCCAGACCCTCGGCCACCAGCATGTTGCGGAAACGGATGATTTCCTGCCGCTGCTGGATCTTGGCCGCCGCCGGCATCAGCATCAGACGCGGCAACAGTACGCCGTAAAGGGTGGTGATCAGCGCCACCGCCATGCCGGGCCCCAACGACGCCGGGTCGGACCCCATCTTGCCCAACATGATGATCAGGCCGACCAGGGTGCCGATCATGCCGAAGGCCGGGGCGGTGCCGGCCATGTTGCGCAGGATGTCGGCGGGCACGCAATTGCGGTGGAAGGTGGTTTCCACCAGATTGGTCATGACCTGGCGCACCTCGTTGCCCGCATAGCCGGCGATCACCAGATCGACGCCGAATCCCAGGAACGGGTCTTGGCGCTTGATCTTGCCGCAATCGGCCTCGAGCCCCGGCAAGCCGTTCTTCTGGATGACGTAGCCCCAGCGGATGCAGCGCGCCACCTCTCCTTGCAGCACGCCGCGCTGGATGCGCGGCGCGAAGAAGATCGACGCCATCAGGCGCATGGCCTGATAGACGTAGCGCGGTTCATAGGAAATGAAGGTCGAGGCGAAGGTGCCGCCGATCACCATGACGAAGGACGCCAGGTCCAGGAACACCAGATAGTTGTCCGTGGCAAGATAGATCGACCCGAGGAACAGCGCGATACCGGCCACAAAGCCGATGATTGTGGTGATCGACATTCTGTCCTGCCTCTTTTTGCCCCAACGCGTATCGCGCACATGCATTTTGTGCCAAAGCGCGATATGGAGCAATATCTTCGCGGGATTTGCATAGAGCGATTGCTTGCGTACTACGGTGTTTGCCTTAGACTGCCGGGCCCGGCCGATGCCTCGGCCGGTGTGTGAAAGGAAGTGTGATGGTGTTGTCCGCGCCCGGCGCGGTTCACGGAGCCTTGGTTGGCACCGCCGTTCTGGTGGTGGCCATGATGGCGGTCGGCCGCGCTTCGGGAGCGCCCAGGGGCCTGGCGTTGTTCGCTGGCGCCTTCGCCTTGCATGTGCTGCGCTATGCCCTGGTTCTTCTTCAGGATCAGGTGGGGCCGGTCCTGACCGCCATCGTGGCCGAATCGGCCCATGCCGGCGCCGGCGTGCTGATGCTGGCGGCGACCGTGGTGGAAATGCGCCGTGCACCGCCGCGTCGCGTGCTGTGGGCCTTGTGGGTCGGTATGACGGTGGCGTTGGCCGCCCTGGTTCCGGTTCTGGGTGGGGAAACGGCGGTGGCCGCCGTCACCATGTTCGTCGGCGCCGTGCTGTTGGCGGCGGCTTCGGCGTTCTTGCGCCGGGCCAAGCGGGCACCGGGGGCGGGCTATCATCTGGTGGCGGTGTTGTTCGCGCTGTGGGGTGTGCTCAAGCTGGTATGGCCGCTTTTGTCCTTGAACGAGTGGTTGCGGCCTGGCGGCGTTCTGGTGTCCGAGGTGGTGGTCATCTGCCTTGGCGTGGCGCTGCTTCTGGCCTCGGACCGCGAACGCCGCATGGCGGAACTGGCCTCGCGGCGCCGGGCAGAGGCGTTGCTGCGCCTTCAGGGCGAAGCCATCGAAGCCGCCGCCAACGCCATCTTCATCACCGACCGGGCCGGCCGTATCGAATGGTGCAACGCCGCCTTCACCCGCCTGTCGGGCTGGACCGCCGCCGAGGCGCGCCGTCGTCCCGCCCGGCGTCTGTTGGCCGGTCAGGACCGCGACCGCCGTCTGCTCGAAGCGGTGGAGCAAGGGCGCATGTGGCGCGGCGAGCTGAGCCTGCGGCGCAAGGACGGCACCCTTTATATCGTCGATCAGACGGTGACGCCGATTCTGGGCGACAAGGGCCGCGTCGCCCATTACGTGGTGGTCCAGGAGGACGTGACCGAGCGGCGCCAGGCGGAAGAACGCATCCGCTTCTTGTCCAACCACGATGCCCTGACCGCCTTGCCCAACCGGCTGCTGTTTCGCGAACATCTGCAACGCGCCGTCTCGCGGGCCCGGTCCGAGCGTGCGGGACTGGGCGTGCTGTTCCTCGATCTTGACGATTTCAGCCATTACAACGACGTTCTGGGGCATGACGGCGGCGACCGGCTGTTGTTGCTGGTGGTGGAACGGCTGATGTCGGCGGGGCGGGGCATCGACACCATCGCCCGTGTCGGCGGCGACGAATTCGCCCTGGTGGTCGAGGATCATTCGGGCGGCGAAGCGGCGGCGGATCTGGCCCAGGCCTTGCTGGAGGCGGTGACCCGGCCGTTCGACATCGACGGCAACGACGTCCAGGTGGGGGCCAGCGTCGGCATCGCCATGTTCCCCATGGACGGCGGCGACGCCGAAACCTTGATGAAGAACGCCGACGTCGCCATGTACCGCGCCATCCACGAGGTGCCGAACGGCTATCGTTTCTTCACCGCCACCATGGACAGCGAACTGACCGCGCGGCGTCGGCTTGAGGGTGATTTGCGTCGGGCCGCCGGTCGTGGCGAACTGGTGCTGCATTATCAGCCGATCGTGGCGGTGAAGGACCGGCGCATCGTCGGTTTCGAGGCGCTGGTGCGCTGGAACCATCCCACGGACGGCATGATTCCCCCCGGCCAGTTCATTCCGCTGGCCGAGGAAAACGGTATGATCGGCCCCATCGGCGAATGGGTTCTGGCCGAAGCCTGCCGTCAGGCCCGCTCCTGGATCGACGACGGGTTGCCGGTGGTGCCCATCGCCGTCAACCTGTCGGCGGTGCAGATGCGGCGTCATGATCTGGCGCTGTTGGTTCGCCGGCTGATGACCGAGGCTCGTCTGCCGCCGGGCCGGCTGGAGCTGGAGTTGACGGAAACCGCCATGATGGAGGACGCGGTCGCCGCCAGCCGTGTGCTGGCCGACATCAAGGCCATGGGCATGGAACTGGCGGTGGACGATTTCGGTACCGGCTATTCCTCGCTGGGGCGGCTCAAGCGTTTCCCGGTATGCAAGCTGAAGATCGACCGCTCGTTCGTCGCCGACGTCGCCGAGAACGACAGCGACCGCGCCATTGCCCGCGCCATTATTTCGCTGGCCCATGCCCTTGAGCTCAAGGTGGTGGCGGAAGGGGTCGAGACCGAGGCGCAGTTCCAGACCCTGGCCGCCGAGCAATGCGATTGCGTCCAGGGGTTCCTGTTCAGCCCGGCGGTTCCGGCCCCACAGGCGGCGGACATGTTGCGCAAGGGCGGGTTCTGAATTCCAGGGGGCATTCACTTTCCCAGCGCGCAATTCGTTGATTTTGTGGGCCGATTCACCTGGCGGAAGGTTCATGCTCATGAACCTTCCGCCAAGATCGGACCACTAGGCGCTGGGGCGTGTTTGCGCTAAACCTGTGGCCGGGAGAGTGAACCGGGGCAGGGCGGGAATGCACGACATCGCGATGGCGGTTTTCGGGATTGGCGGGCTTTTGGCGCTCGCGACCCTGTTGGTTCCTGTCGCCGCCCGCGCCAACCTGGCTTTTTCCCTGGTTCTCGCCATGGCCGGCATCGTGTTGGGCGTGGTCGCCGACACGGTCGGCTTGCTGGGGGGCATGGGCGGCGCGGTCGGTGACTTCCTGCATACCGTCGGCCGTTTCGAACTGTCTTCCGAAGCCTTCATCGTGGTCTTCCTGCCGGCCTTGCTGTTCGAGACGGCGGTGGTGGTCGATGTCCGTCGCCTGCTCGACGACCTTGCCCCAATCCTGCTGCTGGCGGTGGTGGCGGTGTTGGTCTCCACTTTCGCCATCGGTCTGGCCTTGGGCGCGGTCAGCGATGTCGGTCTGGTGGCCTGTCTGTTGCTGGCGGCGGTGGTGTCCACCACCGATCCCATCGCCGTGGTCGCCATTTTCCGCGAATTGGGGGTGCCCCACCGCCTCAGCCTGTTGGTGGAAGGCGAAAGCCTGTTCAACGACGCCGCCGCCATCGCCCTGTTCACCTTGTTCCTGGGCATGGCCACCGGCGAGCGTCAGCCCGACGTGCTGGCCGGCACGGCGAGCTTCCTGCGTGGTTTCGCCGGTGGCCTGCTGGTTGGCTACGTCTTCGGCCGTCTGGTGTGCTGGGGGTTCTCTTTGCTGCGCGGCCAGCGTTTCGCCGAGATCACGTTGACCGTCGCCACGGCCTATGTGGTGTTCATCGTCGCCGAGCATTACCTGCATGTCTCGGGCGTGGTGGCGGTGGTGACCACTGCCCTGGTCATCAGCTTTCAAGGCCGCACCCGCGTTTCCGCCGCTACCTGGACCAGTCTGCTCGAGGTGTGGCAACAGGTGGGGTTCTGGGCCAGTTCGCTGATCTTTCTTTTGGCCACCATGCGTGTGCCCAAGATGCTGGTCGGCATGGATGCGGCGGCGCTGGGGCTTTTGGCGGTGCTGATCGTTTCGGCCCTGGCGGCCCGCGCGGTGGTGTTGTTCGGCCTGTTCCCGCTGCTTGGCGTCGTCGGTTGGGCCGAGCCGGTAGGGCGGCCGTTGCGGCTGGTGGTTCTGTGGGGCGGCCTGCGCGGCGCCATCTCGCTGGCCTTGGCCTTGGCGGTGGTCGAGAACCCCAGGGTGCCGGCCGAGGTGAAGTCGTTCGTGTCGGTGCTGTGCACGGGCTTCGTGCTGTTCACCTTGTTCGTCAACGCGCCGTTGCTGCGGCCGTTGATCCGCTTGCTCAAGCTGGACCGGCTGTCGCCGTCGGACATGGCGGTGCGCTGCCGGGCCATCGCCTCGACTGTCGAGACTGTGCGCCAACGGGTGTCCGACGCCGCCGATGGTTACGGCATCGAACGTTCGGTCGCCGCCGAACTGGCGCAATGCTACACCGAGCGTCTGGAACAGGCGGAAACCCATCTGGCCCAGGCCGGCAACGTTTGCAACGCCGATATGGTCCGCACCGGCCTTGCCATGCTGGCCGCGCGGGAAGAGGTCATCTATCGCCGCCATTACCGTGAAGGCGTGGTTCCCGGTCAGGTCACCCGCGGTCTTCTGAGCGCGGTCGCCCGCATCCAGGATGGTCTCAAGACCGGTGGCATCGACGGCTACATGGCCGGGCACGAACGAGCGCTGGCCTTTCCTCGCCGGTTCCGGCTGGCGTTGCTGCTCCAGCGGCGGCTGGGCGCCGATGGTCCCTTGGCCCGTTATATCGCCGACCGGTTCGAGCGCCTGTTGATGCTTCAGGCGGCCTTGAACGCCTTGACCGACATGGTCGCGCGCGAGTTGCCCCGCCATGTGGGCGCCGATGGGGCGACCGAGGTGGCGGCGGTTCTGGCCGTTCGTCTGGACGGGGTCGAGAAGGCTTTGGCCGCGCTCAGGCTGCAATACGCCGATTTTTCGCGCGAATTGCAGATGCGCTATCTGCAACGCGCCGCCTTGCGGATCGAGGAGAACGAATATCGCCGCCTGCGGGCCGAAGCCATGGTGGGGGCCGAGGTGTTCAACGACCTGATGGCCGACTTGAAACAGCGGGTTGCCCATCTGGCCCGCCGGCCGGCCATCAACCTGGATTTGGACCCCGAGACCATGGTGGCGCGCGTGCCGCTGTTCGCCGCCTTGCCCCCCGATGCGGTACGGCAGATTTCTCGCCTGCTGCGCCCCGTTCTGGCGGTGCCCGGCGAAATGGTGGTCCGCAAGGGCGAGGGTGGCGACGCCATGTATTTCGTCGCCTCGGGTGCGGTCGAGGTCATGGTGACACCCCGGCCGGTGCGGTTGGGCAGCGGCGACTTCTTTGGCGAGATGGCGTTGATTTCCGGCGCGCCACGAAGCGCCGACATCTCATCCTTGGGATTTTGTTCGTTGCTGGTGTTGCGGGCCGACGACTTCCAATCCCTGGTATCGGCCAGCCCGGTCTTGCGCGAACACATCCACGACACCGCGCGGCGGCGGAGCGGCGAAGCGGCGTCGGAATCGCAATCATAAAAAGGGGCGCCGTTTGACGGCGCCCCCGATCTTCGCTATTGCGCCTCGGGTGGTTCCGGTTCGGTCGGCGGCGGCTTGGACAAGTCGTATTCCACCTCGACGATGTCGCCGTCGATGGTCTTGGTCTGGACGAAGCCCAGATGCTCGACGAATTTGAGCATGCGGGTGTTGTCCTTCAACACCTGCCCGACGATCACTCCCGTTCCGCGTGAATGGCAGTATTCGATCATCTTGACCAGAAGGCGCTTGCCCAGGCCCGTTCCCTTGAGGTCCGAACGCACCAGGACGGCGAATTCGGCCTTTTCGTTGTCCGGGTCGGTGACCGTGCGCACCACGCCCAGGGTTTCCTTGGTGCCGTTCTCGTGGGTGTATTCGGCGATGAACGCCATCTCGCGGTCATAGTCGATCTGGGTCAGGCGCGCCATCTCGGAATGGGGCAATTCGTGCACCAGACCGAAGAAGCGGAAGCGGATGTCCTCGGGTGTCATCTTCGACACCAGGACGTGGTGGTTGGGTTCGTCCTCGGGGCGGATAGGACGCAACAGCGTCTTGCGTCCCGACCCGTCCTGCATGGTGAAGATTTCCTCAAGCTCCGCCGGATAGGGGCGGATGGCCATGCGGTGCGGCCCCTTGGTGCCGGGTCCGACCTTGATCACCGCGTCAAGCGCGATCACCCCTTCGGAATCGCAACGTAGCGGGTTGATGTCCAATTCCTTGATCTGGGGGAAGTCGACGATCAATTGCGACACCTGGATCAGCACGGAATGCAGCGCGTCCAGGTTGGCCGGCGGACGGCCGCGATATTCCTGTAGCAGCGAGGCGACGCGGGTGCGTTGCACCAGGTCGGCGGCCAGGTTCAGGTTGAGCGGCGGCAACGCCACCGCGCGGTCGCCGATCACTTCGACCGCGACGCCGCCCTGGCCGAACAGGATGACCGGGCCGAACAGCGGGTCGGTGGCGATGCCGACGATCAGTTCCTGGGCGCCGGGCTTGCGGCTCGCCATCTTCTGGACGGTGAAGCCTTCGATGCGGGCGTCGGGATAGGTCTTTTGCACCCGTGCCAACATGGAATTGGCGGCTTTTTCCACCTCGAACGGCGTTTCCAGGTTCAACACCACGCCGCCGACGTCGGATTTGTGCACGATGTCGGGCGACAGAATTTTAAGCGCCACCGGAGCGTTCAGGCTTTTGGCGATGCGGCTGGCCTCGGCCGGGTGGCGGGCCATGCGGGTTTCGATGGTGGGAACGCCATAGGCGTCAAGCACCGCCTTGGCCTCGGCCTCGGTCATCAGGGAATCGCCGCGCGCGATGACCTCGTTGATGATGTCGCGAACGAAACCGCTGTCGGGAATGAAGTCCGACGCCGCCGAGGCCGGGACCTCCATCAGCATTTCCTGGTTGCGCTTGTATTCCAGCAGGTGCAGGAAGCCCTGGACGGCGGCATAGGGGGTTTCGAAGGTGGGCACCGCCGCCTCGGCCAGCATGCGCCGGGCGTTGGCCACTTTCTCGCTGCCGACCCAACAGGTCATGATGTTGGCGCGGGTCTTTTCCTTGAATACCTTGATGACCGCCTCGGCCACCTGTTCGGGATCGGACATGGCGGTCGGCGCGTACATCACCAAGACGCCGTCCACCGCCTTGGTTTCCAGCAGGATGCCCAGGACCTTGGCGTAACGCTCGCCATCGGCCTCGCTGAAGATATTGATGGGGTTGCGGTGCGACCAGCCCGCCGGCAACACCGCGCTCAGTTTCTCCACCACCTCGTCGGGCAGCCGCGCCAGTTCGCCGCCGCCATCCGCCAGATCGTCGGCGGCGATGACGCCGATGCCGCCGCCATTGGTGACGATGGCCAGACGCTTGCCCTTGACCGGGCGCGAGCGGGCCAGGGTCTCCACCGCGCCGAACAATTCGTCGATGTCTTGCACCCGCAGCATGCCGGCGCGGCGGATGGCGGCGTCGAACACCATGTCGGACACCGCCAGCGACCCGGTATGCGAGCTTGCCGCCGCCATGCCTTCGGTGGAACGGCCGGCCTTGATCACCAGGATCGGCTTGTTGCGGGCGGCGGCGCGGGCCGCCGACATGAAGTTGCGACGGCCGCGCAAGGTCTCCAGGTACAACAGGATCGCGCGGGTATAAGGGTCCGAGCCCAGGTAATCCAGGATGTCGCCGATCGAGATGTCGGCGCCCTCTCCGGTGTGGATGAAGTGCGAGAAGCCGATGCCCTTGGTGCATGCCCAATCCAGCACGGCGGTACACAGCGCGCCCGATTGCGACACGAAGGCGATCTTGCCCTTCAGCGCGTCCTCGGGGGCGATGCTGGCGTTCAGTCCGATGCCCGGCACCAGGATGCCCATGGAATTGGGGCCCAGAACGCGCAGCCCGAATGGTTTGGCCTCGGCCAGCGCGGCTTCGAGCAAGGAGCGGCCCTCTGAATCCTTTTCCATTTCAAGGCCGCTGCTCATGACGCAGGCGGCGCGGGTCCCTTTCTCGCCAAGCGCACGGATCAGGCCGGGGACGGTGGACGCCGGCGTGCAGATCACCGCGAGGTCGGGAACCATGGGCATGCTGGCGATGTCGGGATAGGCGAGCACGCCGGCCACCGACGGGTGTTCGGCGGTTACGGGAATGATGGGGCCGGCGAAATTGGCCTGAAGCAGATTCTTCATGACCACGGAACCCGGCGCCTTGGGCTTGGTGGTGGCGCCGATCACCGCGACCGATTGCGGTCGGAACAGGGCCTTCAGATTGCGAACGCTCATGGGGTCCCCAGTCTATTACCTTGGTTTTGTCGCCGGGCAGATTACCGCCGCCCCCTGTGCACGGCAACGCGGCCAAAGGGCATGTCCGCCATGTGTTTCTCCTCTTGTCCTTACCCGCACGGGTAGGGAAAGGGTATGAAGAAACGATGGTGGATCAATTATTTGCAAAATCAATCAAATCGTTTGGCGGATTTGCCATTCCATCAAGCCGGCAGTTTGCGTCGTTTTCGTTTTGAGATCAGAGTGACCGATTGATGAAGGATTGCCGAGGGACGTTGTACAGTGGCGGCAATTGTCCTTATATTTTTGCGTCGCAACACAAAAGGCAGCGCGCCGGCATGCCAAGGGGCACAGCCGGTTCCGGCCAGGAGAAGCAAATGGTCGAGATGATGGAGAACCGGACCTGGGACGAAATCAAGGTCGGTGACAGCGCCTCTCTCATCCGCACTTGTCGCATGGAAGACGTCGAACTGTTCGGTGTCGCCACCGGCGACATGAATCCAACGCACTTCAACGCCGAACAGGCGGAAAAGCTGGCCGGCTATCGTCGGATTTTGGCCCATTCCATGTGGGGCGGCGCGCTTTTGTCCGGTCTTCTGGGCAGCGAGTTGCCCGGTCCCGGCACCATCTACAAAAGCCAGAACCTGCAATTCCATCGCGCCGTCGAGGTGGGTGACACCTTGACCGTCACCGTGGTTGTGCTGGAGAAAATCGCGCCGAACGTCATCGGTCTGTCGACGGTGGCGGTGAACCAGCGTGACGAAACGGTCTTCGACGGCCGCGCCGACGTGTACGCGCCGTTGATGAAGGTGGTGCAGCCCAAGGCCGAACTGCACGAGGTCAGCCTGCGCCGCCGTCACCATGTGTTCGAGGACATCATCGAACGCTGTGGTTCGCTGACCCCCATTTCGGTGGCGGTGTGCCATCCCTGCGACCAGGTGTCCCTGGAAGGTCCGGTCGAGGCGTTCAAGCGCGGCCTGATCAACCCCATCCTGATCGGCCCCGAGGCCAAGATCCGTCAGGTGGCCGAGGAGAACGGCTTCGATCTTGCCGGTATCCGCATCGTCGACACCAGCCACAGCCACGAATCGGCTGAGAAAGCGGTGGCGATGTGCCGTTCGGGCGAGACCGAGGCGCTGATGAAGGGCTCGCTTCATACCGACGAAATGATGCACGAGGTGGCGCGCCGCGACATCGGCCTGCGCACCGGGCGGCGGATCAGCCATGTTTTCGTCATGGACGTGCCGACCTATCCCAAGACGCTGTTGATCACCGACGCCGCCATCAACATCTATCCGTCACTGGAAGACAAGGTGGACATCGTCCAGAACGCCATCGACCTGGCCCATTGCCTGGATGTGGCCAAACCCAAGGTGGCGATCCTGTCGGCGGTCGAGACGGTCTATCCCAAGATCAACTCGACCATCGAGGCGGCGGCGTTGTGCAAGATGGCCGATCGCGGCCAGATCACCGGCGGCGAACTGGACGGTCCGCTGGCCTTCGACAACGCCATCTCGGTCGAGGCGGCCAGGATCAAGAAGATCAACTCAACGGTGGCCGGCCATGCCGATATCTTGCTGGTACCCGATCTCGAGGCCGGCAACATGCTGGCCAAGCAGCTTTCCTATCTGGCCGACGCCGACGCCGCCGGCATCGTCTTGGGGGCGCGGGTGCCGATCGTGCTGACCAGCCGCGCCGATTCCGCCAAGGCCCGTCTGGCGTCGTGCGCGGTGGCGGTGCTGTTCGCCCATGCCCGCCGGGCCAAGGTCGCGGCAGAGTAAGGAGACGACAGACATGCGCGACGGTATTCTCGTCATCAACGCCGGTTCCTCCTCCATCAAGTTCTCGCTGTTCCTGTCCAACGGCGACGGCAAGCCGCTGTTGTCGTCGAAGGGCCAGGTGGAGGGCATCAACGTCGCCCCCCACTTCATCGCCCAAGGCCCCGACGGCACCGTGTTGTCGGAACAGCACTGGCCGGCCGACAGCGACCTCAACCACGAGGATTTGCTGAAGCATCTGATCGACTGGGTCGAGGACCATCTGGACGGCGCTTCCCTGGTGGCCGCCGGCCATCGCGTGGTGCATGGCGGCCCGAAATACGCCAGCCCGGTGTTGGTGAACGATTCGGTGCTGGACGAACTGGACGGTTTCGTCCAATTGGCGCCGTTGCATCAGCCGCATAATCTGGCGCCGATTCGGGCGCTGGCCAAGGTGCATCCCGGCCTGATGCAGGTGGCGTGTTTCGACACCGCCTTCCACACCACCAATCCCAAGGTGGCGACCACCTTCGCCTTGCCGCGCCAGTTGACCGAGGAGGGCGTGCGCCGCTACGGCTTCCACGGCCTGTCCTATGAATTCATCGCCCGGCGCATACGTGAGATCGCGCCCGAGGTGGCGGCGGGCAAGGTGGTGGTGTGCCACCTTGGTTCGGGGGCGTCCATGTGCGCCATCGATGGTGGCAAGTCGGTCGCCTCGACCTTGGGCTTCACCGCCGTCGATGGTTTGCCCATGGGGACCCGCACCGGCAATCTTGACCCCGGCGTCATCCTTTACCTGTTGCAGCAAAAGGGCATGAGCGCCAAGGAGATCGAAACGCTGCTTTACAAGCGTTCGGGTCTGCTGGGGGTGTCCGGGGTATCCAACGACATGCGCGTTTTGTTGGAAAGCGACGATCCCCACGCGGCCGAGGCGGTCGAGCTGTTCTGTTATCGCGTCAACCGCGAATTGGGATCTCTGGCCGCCGCCATGGGCGGGTTGGACGCCCTGGTGTTCACCGCCGGCATCGGCGAGCATTCGGCTCCGGTGCGCGAACGGGTGTGCGCGGCGTCGGCCTGGTTGGGGATTTCGGTGGATGCGGCCGCCAACGACCGGCATGCCGAGCTTATTTCCGCGGACGACAGCCGTATTCCGGTCTACGTCATCCCCACCAACGAAGAGATGATGATCGCCAAGCATACCCGCGCCGTGGTGCGGCAATTGGCCGAGGCGGCGCAATAGCCGAAGGTTTGACCGTGGTTTGCCAGCCCCCGGTCGTTCGGCCGGGGGCTTTTTGGGGTCTGGATTTCGTAGACAGTGGTGGGCCGTCGGGAAAACGGGCACAGTCGAAAAACGGGATCGGAAGAGGGGACGCGCGATGCGCAAACTGAGGCTGGTGATTGGCAAGCTTGAGATCGAGGCGGAACTGCTCGAAACGCCGACGGCGGACGCGCTTTACGCCGCCGCGCCGTTTGAGGCCCGTGCCGCCCATTGGGGCGAAGAGGTCTATTTTACCGTGCCGCTTGGGGTCGAAAGAGAGGCCGGTGCCCGCGACGTGGTGCAGCCCGGAGAACTGGCTTTCCGTGTCGAGGGTGAGGCGGTGGTGATCGGCTATGGACCGACGCCCAACTCGGAAGATACGGAAATCCGTTTGGCCATGCCGGCGAACGTGTGGGGAGTGACGAAAACCGACGTCCGCCAATTGCGCAAGGTCGAGGCCGGAGACCTGATCCGGGTGGATGTTCTGGAATCCTGAGTCATCAGGGCAAACCGAGGCTTGCGGCGGCCGGGACGCAGGGTGTAGCGTCCCGCGCTTTGAACCGTGCCGCTTTGCAGGGATCGAGATGCCCCCCCTTCGTTTCGCCCTCGTCGTCGCGCTGTTGCTGGCACTGACCGGCTGTGGCGTGCCGGACATCGTCGCCCATGGCGTCAAATCCTACGAACGCAGCCAGCAGGCTGGCGGCGGCAACACCGCGCCGTCGTCACGACAGCCGCCCGCCGCACAATCGGCTCCGGCCGCCGCTCCCTCGGCGCGTTCGGATGCCGCCAGCGATTCCGGCTTCGTGCCGGAACCGGCGCCGCAACGGGAAACAGTAACCTCCGAACCCCTGCGCTGAGGGTATCAGTCCTGTGGCCGCCATGTGGCGGCGGCGGCGATGGCGCGGTCCACTTCGGCGGTCAGGCGGTCGAGCAGGTGACGGTCGCTCAAATCCGATGGATCGCCTTTTTGGATGGCCTGGGCGGTTTCCGACAGGCGACGGCATCCGACGCTGCCGGCGGCACCTTTCAGACGGTGGGCGTTTTCACGCACGGTTCGGCTGTCCCCGGCTTCCCATGCAGCGGTGATGCGTGACAGTTCCTCGCGAAAGGATTGCGGGGCGGCGGCCAGCAGCGCCAGGACGGTGCTGTCGCCGACCCATTGCCGCATGTCCTCGATATAATCCGGGTCGAGGGCGGGCGAGTTGTCGTCGGCGCCGCCAACAGCCCATTCCAGGGTCGCGGCAAGGCGGGACACGGTGACCGGCTGGGGCAAAATGGCGTCCAACCCATCGGCAAGGCAATTTTTCTCGGCCTCGTCGTCGTTCTCGGGGATCAACGCCACCAGCGGCAGGCGGGCCTTGTCGCCGGGCAGCATGCGAATCAGACGGACGGCGGTGGCTGTGTCCATCACCGACAGGTGCATGTTCATCAGCACAAGATGGACGTCACGTGTTGCCGCCAGTTCCAGCACATGTGCGCCGTGCTCGGCGATGACCACCGAATGCCCAAGCTTTTCCAGCATGTGACGCAACATGGCCTGATTGACCGGGTTGCTCTCGGCAAGCAGGACGCAAAGCGATGATGCGGCCACGTTCGTCTCCCTGTCGAGCTGTGGCGGCGGCGGTGGTGCCGCCGGCTGCTTCTTCCGGCATATACTTTAGCTTAATGCTGATGAGTTGGATAAAGGAGCACTTGATCGGCGTCAATGGCGGTGGTCAAGCCGGGGCCATAAGCTTGCTCCATGACCGACACCGCCACCTCTCCGACAGGGAACGGCGGCTGGGGCGCATTGTCCGAGCTGCCGGGAAATCCCATCATGTGGGTGCTGATCATCAGCGAATTGCTGGTGTTCGGCGCCTTCTTCCTTGGCTTCGGCGTTTCCCGCATGCTTCAGCCCGAGTTGTTCAGGGCCGGCCAAGCCATGCTGGACATCCGTCTGGGCGGGTTGAACACCTTGATCCTGGTGACCAGCGGCTGGGCCGCCGCCAAGGCGGTCCAGGCCGGGGGACTGGGGCGTGTCGCGCTGTCCCGGCGCTGGCTGGCGGCGGCCATGGCGTTGGGCCTGGCTTTCCTGGTGGTCAAGGGGATCGAGTACGCCGACAAGGCGGCGCACGGCATCGACATCGAGACCAACACCTTTTTCACCTTGTTCTACCTGATGACCGGTTTTCATGCCCTGCATGTGGTCATGGGGGTCATCGTGCTGGCCATCGTCGGCTGGAAGAACAGTGTCGAGAACCTGGAGACCGGGGCGGCGTTCTGGCACATGGTCGACCTGATCTGGCTGATCTTGTTTCCCATCGTCTACCTGGTGCGGTGAAGCATGAACGTGAGCGAAACCAAGCTTGAAACCACGACCGACACCAGCCGCCGTCTGTTGTTCGCCTGGGGGCTTCTGGTTGGGCTGACGTTGGTGTCGCTGGTCGCCGTTCTGGGATTCGGCCATGGCGAGACCGGGCTGGCGGCGGCGGCGGTGGCGTTGACGGCCTCCTATTTCAAGGCACGTGCCGTTCTTGATCATTTCCTCGATCTACGGCGGGCCGGGCCGGGTTGGCGGCATTTCTTTTCCGGGACGTTGATCTTTCTGCTGGGATGTCTGCTTGCTACCTATGCATTTGCATGATAATGCAAGTGTTAGCCAAGATGGCATATATGTTATAAATACAATCGAAGATTGATGATGGCGGGGGCTTTCCCTAGGATGCGGTCCAGACCCATCCATAAGGAAGAACGCCATGACATCCACGAAGCGTGCGATCGCTCTGGCCGGCGGTGGTCCGGCCGTGGGGCTCAGCATTGGCAGCCTCAAGCGCCTCCATGAAGAACCCGACCTGCGTTTCGATGTCTGGACCCTGTCGTGCATTGGCGCGTGGCTGGGCATCGTCTGGAACCAGGCAGAACCGGGGCAAGAGGTCGACACCTCCATCGACTTTTTCCGTGGCATCTTTCGCCCAGACGATGTTTACGACCGCTTCCCCATTGCCGCCGCCTTTGCTCCCGACTGGGTCGAATGCGCCCGCAACACCATGGATTTCATCCTCGACCCGCGCAGTTATCGCAATCTGGTGGTGCCGGACGCTATCTTGGCCGCCACCGAGGAATTGGTGCGCTTTGCCACCGATCCCAGACAGTGGAGCAATTCGAATTTCAATACGCTGATCCTGAACCAGATCCTGGCGGTCAATCCGTGGAGCCGGTTCATGACCAGCCTGATGTACAAGAGCAAGACCAAGGGGTTGTCGCGGATTTATTACCCGGACAGCGCGTTGCTGGCCGAGATCAAGTTCGAAAATCTCTATAAGCCGGGTAAGCCGGTGCTCTACCACAATGCC
The DNA here is from genome assembly GCF_011022235.1 of Magnetospirillum aberrantis SpK. Taxonomy (GTDB): domain Bacteria; phylum Pseudomonadota; class Alphaproteobacteria; order Rhodospirillales; family Magnetospirillaceae; genus Magnetospirillum; species Magnetospirillum aberrantis. Next base: position 29,767 of record NZ_JAAIYP010000011.1, read on the forward strand.
TACAACCTGACCGACGACCGGCTGGAATTGTTCAGCAACGCCAATTCCAAGTATCAGCGCATCAGCGGCCACACCTTGTGCGCCTGTTCGGCGCTGCCTTATGTGGAGGAGCCGGTGGTCATGGACGGCAGGACCTATTGCGAAGGGGCCACCGTCGACACCGTCAATTTCGAGGATCTGCTGAAGAACCACCCCGACCTGGACGAGGTGTGGGTCAGCCGTATTCTCGACATCAAACAGGTGCGCAAACCCGACAACCTGTATGACGCGCTGAACAATCTGGTGATGCTGTTCGCGGCCACCACCAGCGAGGACGACGTCAAGCTGTTCAAGTATCATGCCGCCAAGACCCATCCCGATCTCAAGGTCATCGAGATTCCGGTGGACTTCAACGTCAACTACGACTGGACCTATTCCAACCTCGACCGTTCCATCGTCGAAGGGTACGACGCCGCGGATGCGGTGGTCGCCGCCTATCGGCAAGGACGGACGCTCAGCCCTGTCGAAGCGCGCAAGCTGTCTCGCGAGAAGGTCTCGAAGGGCAAGGCGGCGAAGCTTGTACAGGCGTAGCGGCTGGCGTATTTGATTTTTCAAGTAATCGCCGGATTGCCTTGTCTGGTGTGACTACTTGAAAATTCAAAAAGTTGTTTCGGTGTCACGATTCCGTCTTCTGTGTAGTGGGGTCTGTACCTTACTATTCTTCTGGATAAGTGCTTACCGTTACCGCTCGCCGATAAGGCGTGTTACAAAAAACCTCGTGCGGGATAATGTGCGAGGGTGTCATGCTTTTCTTCGATCATATGAAGATCGGCGCCAAGATCGCCATCGTTCCCATTGTTGCCGCCTTGGGAATGGTGGTGGTCGCGGCTGTCGGCATGCGCGGCCTGTCGGAACAGCGTGCCTCCCTGAACGACATCGCCGACGTCTCGTTCGCCAAATCCGTCAGGATCGGAGCTCTGGCCAGCGTCATGCAGGCCGCCCACGCCGACCTTTACCGGTTGTTGACCTGGAATGCGGCCGGGGTCGACGAAAAGCAGATGGGCAAGGCCGAGGAAAGCTTCAACACAGAGCTGAAGCAGGCCGTGGACGATCTGGCCGCCTATCGTTCGGACCTTGCCTTGAACGAAGAGGAACAGGCGCTTCTTGGGCGGATCGAACGGGCGCTGGCGTTGTATCGCGAGAACACGGACCAGGTGTTGTCCATGCAGCAGTTGGATTTCACCGCCGCCGTGTCGTTCATGTGGACAGCCCAGGACAATTTCCAGGCGCTGATGCGCGAGACCCGGCAAATGATCGCCCTTGAGGGGCGGCTGGTGGAAGAAGCCAAGAATGCCGCGGCGGCGGCGGCGGGGGCGACGCGGACGCTGTTCGTCACCATCACGGTGGGGGCCCTGGTGGCTCTGGCGTTGATCTCGCTGTTGCTGGGACGGGGCATCGCGCGGGCGGTGGGGGGCATGACCGCAGCCATGGAACGGCTGGCACGCGGCGAGCTCGACACCCAGGTTCCGGCGATCGGCCGGCGTGACGAGATCGGTGCCATGGCTGGCGCGGTTCAAGTGTTCAAGGACAACGCGCTCAGGGTTCAGGCGCTGACCGCGGAACAGCAGGCCATGGCCCGCGAGGCGGAACAGGCCAAGCGCCGGGCTATGACCGACTTGGCCGACGAGATCGAGCAGAGCGTGCGCAGCGCCGTCGGTGCCGCATCGGCCGCCGCCGATTCCATCCGGGGCGAGGCCGAGGTGCTGGCCGTCAACGCGGAGACCGCGTCGGGCCGTTCGGCCGAGGCGGCGCAATCGTCCGAAGCGGCCAACGGCAACGTGGAAACCGTGGCGCAAGCCGCCGAACGTCTGGTTTCCGCCATCGGCGAGATCAATCGCCAGATATCCGAATCGTCGCAGGTGGCTAAGCAGGCGGTGGTCGAGGCCGCCCGCACCGACGAGACGGTCAAGGGGCTGACCCAGGCGTCAGCCAAGATCGGCGAGGTGGTGGGACTGATCAACGACATCGCGTCCCAGACCAATCTTTTGGCCTTGAACGCGACCATCGAGGCGGCGCGGGCCGGCGAGGCCGGCAAGGGTTTCGCAGTGGTGGCCGGCGAGGTGAAAAGTCTGGCCAACCAGACCGCTCGGGCGACCGAGGAAATCTCGGCGGAAATCAGCGCCATGAAAGGTGCCACCGATCAGGCGGTCAAAGCCATCGACGGCATCGTGGTGACAATTTCCCGCGTCAACCAATCCTTGGCGGTCATCGCCGGCGCGGTGGCCGAACAGGGGCGCGCCACCGGCGAGATCAGTGAATCCGTGGCCCTGGCGGCCGACGGAACCCGCACGGTCAGCCATGGTATCGGCGAGGTACGTCGTGTCGCCGAGGAGGTGGGCACCGCCGCCGCCAACGTGCACGTCACCACCGAAGGTCTGGTGGAGGAATTTTCTCGCCTGCAATCGCAAGTGGATGGTCTGGTGTCGCGGCTGCGATCCGCGTGACGGCGCCACGGCCGTATGAACCCGATGAAAAACAAGAGGAGGGACGGGACGTGAGAAGTGTGTTCAAGATGGCGGCTGCCGCCGCTTTCGCCATGGCCGGGTTTGTTCCGGCCGCCTATGCCGACGAATGCGCGCCGGCTCAGGGATTGGTGGACAAGGCCATCACTCATTACAAGGATGTCGGCAAGGCCAAGGCTTTCGCCGATTTCATGGACAAGGGCAACAAGGAATGGGTGGACGGTGAATTGTACGTCATCGTCAGCACCATGGACGGTATCTTCAAGGTGCACGCCATCAATCCCAAGTTGATCGACAATCCGCAATTGCCGACGCTCAAGGACACCAATGGCGTGATGATCATTCAGGAAATGATCCGGACCGGCAAGGCGACGCCCAATGGCGGCTGGGCCAAATACACCTGGACCCACCCGGAAACCAAAAAGCTTGCTCCCAAGCAAACTTGGGTGAAGGTGTATGACGACCAATTGTTCATGGCCGGCTGTTATCCCTGATCAATTTCCCACCGCACCTGTGATGGCGCCCGCAGGCTTTGCCTCGGGCGCCATTTCGTTATGAAATCGTTCATTGTCCGTCCCTTAGAGTTTCTTTGCGCGATGTATCGCGATGGTGGGAAACGTCTGACGCCTTGCTGGTGTTTCGTTGATCTGTCGCAAGCTGCTCCGCTGATGCGGCGATGGTTGGGGCAGTCAAAGGGGGCGCGAAGAGGATTGCGACGGGAGTGTTGACGAAGTCGTTCGAGGTGATGGTTGCGTTCAATTCCCGTCTATGCTTAAGCTGGAGATATCAGCACGGGAGAATCCATATTCAGTCCAAAGTGATGATTTGAGGTGGGGGCACCAATAAGACATGCGCACATGTGCGCATGTAAATGATCGGTGAATGGGACAATAACGGCGGGCGAACAAAATGGACGATCATCGGCGATGAAACCGTATATCGTTGCCATCTTTAACCAAAAGGGCGGCATTTCGAAGACGACCACCAGCACGAACCTTGCGGTTTGTCTGGCGGCGTATGGTAAGTCTGTGGTGGTCATCGACCTGGATTCCCAAGGCGATTCCACCAAGAGTCTTGGCATCGACCCCAACGTGAAGCGCGGCATCTACGACCTGTTCGTCGGTTCCGCCGAGGTTGAGGAGGTCATGCAGGACACCGCGTTCGCGGGCGTCAAGGTCATTCCCTCGACCTACAGCTTGGCCGGCATCGAAATCCGGCTGTCCGAGCTCAAGGATTCGCAGCGCACGCTGACCAACATCATCAGTCACACGGCGCTGGATTGCGATTACGTCATCATCGACTGCCCGCCGGCCCTGGGCATCCTTCCCATCAACGCGCTAGCCGCCGCCCATGCGGTGATCATTCCGGTCACCGCCACGCCCTATGCCAACGATGGCTTGATGCGCACGCTTCCTTCCATCAAGTACGTCCAAGAGGGGCTGAACAAGGCCTTGTTGCTTCAGGGGGTGCTGTTCACCATCCATGACCGCAACAAGACCGCTCGCAAGATCAGCGAACTGATTCGCGCCCGTTTGGGTGGCACGGTCTATGGTGCCGAAATCCCGCGCGACACCATGGTCATCGAAGCCGCCACGGCCCGGTTGCCGGTCTGCGTCTACGCGCCCAAATCGGCCGCCGCTCAGGCTCATCTGGATTTCACCGGGGAATTCCTGGACCGTCACCAAAAGATCGCCGCCAAGGCTGGCGTGGTGGTGCCGCCACCGGGGCGGCGTGACGAGGCGCTGAACCGTCTTCTCGCCTGGCAGAGCGAACATGCGCACGAGGCCAGCCAACCCAATGGCGAGCGGGTGCGTCAACGCAAGCATCAGCTTGACCGCATGCTTTATGGAAACCGCACTCCGCTTGAGCGTCTGCACCTTGGCGTGATTCATTTCTTTATCGAGAACCGGATTTCGCTGGTGGCTTTCTTGCTGGTGGTTCTGGCCGCCATGGTCACGCTGGTGGGCATGGGGGTCGAGGGTGTTCGCATGCTCGCCTCCACCATGGGTTTGTCCTGATCCCGAAATATGTGTCTCTTTCGTGGATTGCGCGCTTTCCTTGCGTTTGGTTAAAATAACCAAAAGTTTTGGGGACAAACACGTTGGGCGGCGCGGGCGACGATCTTCATTCGGTGGTGATGTTCCGCCTGGGCGGCCAGCTTTTCGCCATCCCCGTCACTGACGTGCGCGAGGTTGTTCCCTATGCTTGGCTGGAACATCCCCCCCGCATGCCGGCCTTTGTCCAAGGCGTCCTGAATCTGGCCGGTACGGCGGTGCCGGTGTTGCGGCTGGACCGCCTTCTTGGGTTGGCGCAGTCTTCTTTCGGACTCGAATCCTCGATTTTGATCATGACGGGTGCAGACGGGGGTGTCGGCCTGTTGGTCGACCATGTCGAAGGCGTGCGCGCCGCCGCCGATTTCCAGTTTTCGGCCATCGATGACGGTCAATCCTTCCAGGGCTGCGTTAGCGGACAGATGCATGGGCCGCTGGGAAGCGCCCATCTGGTGTCGTGGCGTCAGGTGTTGCTGGAAGAGGAGCGCCAGCGTCTGGAGCAGTTCCGCCTCGATGCCGAACAAAGGCTGGCGCAATTGTCGGAAGGCCAGGGGTGAGCGTGTCCGCCGCCACCGCCGCCGTCTTGGGCGATCCGTTCTTTCAACGTCTGAAGGCGTTGGTGATCGAAACCACCGGCATGGCCTTTTATGCCGACAAGGACGAGGATCTGGCCCGCATCGTCGCCGAACGCTTGACGGAAACCGGACTTGGGGTCTGTGCGCGCTATCTGGAGCTGATTGCCGACGTCGTGCGCGGCAAGGTCGAGATGGATGCGCTGGTGGCCGAGTTGACCATCGGCGAAACTTATTTCTTTCGCCATCGCGAACAATTCGACGCGCTGCGCGACATCATTCTGCCCGAAGCCCTGGTCCGCAACGAAGCCACCAGGTCGTTGCGCATCTGGAGTGCCGGTTGCGCCACCGGTCCCGAACCCTATTCTCTGGCGATCATGCTGAAACGCGAGTTCGGTCACCGCATCGCCGGCTGGAATGTCAGCATCCTGGGGACCGACATCAATCAGAAGTTCCTGGCCCGTGCCCGTGACGGCCGCTATGACGAATGGGCTTTCCGCGTCACCCCGGATGCGGTGCGGCGCGAATGCTTCGACGCCGTCGGCAAGCAATGGCAGATCAAGCCGGAATTCAAGGATTGGGTCAGCTTTCAGTACCACAACCTCATTCGCAATCGTTTTCCGTCGCTGTTGGACAACCTTTCGGCCTTCGACGTCATCATCTGCCGTAACGTGGTGATCTATTTCAGCCGCGAGACGGTGGAAGCACTGGTGCCGTGCTTCCGCGAAAGTCTGGTGGACGGTGGCTGGCTGGTGATGGGACACGCCGAACCCAATATCGAATTGTTCCGCGATTTCCGCACCGTCAACACCGAGGGCGCCGTGCTGTATCAGCGGGTCGACCGACCGCTTCCGTCGCGGGTCGCCCCCAAGGTCGTGCTGCCGATCCCGGAACCGCCGAAACGGTCGGAACCGCGTTCCGCGCGGTCGACCAAGCCCAAGCCGGCACCCCGGCCGCAAGTGGCGGTGGGGCCGGCCTCGGACGGCGAGGTCGCGGCCGTCCGCGCCTTGGCCGACCAGGGAAAGTGGTCCGAGGCGATGGCCGCCTGCGACCGGCTGATCGCGGCCAACGTCTTGGACGCGGTCGCCCATTTCTACCGTGCCCTGGTGGCTGAACAACTGGGTGACCTTGAGGGCTGCGAAACCTATCTGAAGCGTGCCATTTATCTCGACCGTCACTTTGTCCTGCCCCATTATCACTTGGGGCTTTTCCTGTGGCGGCGCAACGACCCGGCAGGAGCCATGCGGTCGTTGCGCAACGTCGTGGCGTTGCTGAGACCGTTGCCGGACGATTTCGTGCTGGCGCATGGCGACGACATCACCGCCGGCCAATTGCGGGAAACGGTGGGCATGCATCTTGATCTGATCGGGGCGGCATGAGCGGGGCGAAGGAAACGGCGGGTCTGGTGGAACGGCTGCATCGGCAGCTGGCGGCGGGATTCGACGTGAACGATCCCGTTTTCGTCGAACAGGTGCTGAAAGTGCGTGCGCGCCGACTGGCCGCTCCGCGTCAGCCCGAGGACGACCGTCCACAAGGGCTGGCCGTCCTGTGTTTCGCCATCGGCACCGAAAGCTACGCCTTGCCCTTGGCCGAGTTGGCCGAGGTGATGCCGTTGGCGCAATGGACGCCGGTACCGGGTTTGGCCCAGCACCTGTTGGGGGTCACCAACGTGCGCGGGGAGATCCATCCGGTGCTGAACCTGCATGCCATGCTGACCCTGCCCGAACCCGAGGGGAGCGGACGCGCCTATGTGGTGTTCCTGCGCACGCCCGGCCGTGCCGTGGGGCTTCGCGTCGATGGCCTCAGCCGCATTCGGTTCATCGATCCCGCACGGTTGACCGTACCGCACGAGACGGCCAACGGGCTGCCCCAGCGTTTCGTCGCCGGGATATCACCGGAAACCCTGATTTTGCTTGATGCCCGACAAATTCTGGCGCTCGACCTGCTCCAGGACCGCCGGGCCGACTATCGCCGCGCCACCTGAAGGAAAAACGAGGATGCACACCGCCGAATTCTCCGTGTGGAAGAAGATCACACTGCGCCGGAAGCTGATCATCGTGGCGGCGCTGTTTACCATGGTGTTGGGCGGGCTGATCGTCTTTAACGCCGCGATCCTGAATGCGCAAAAGGACCAGGGAACGGTGGGTGGGCTGGCTGCGCGCCAACGCACCTTGGTTCACCGCGCGGTCGAGGAAATGGTGCTGGTCGGGATCGGACAGCCGGCCGATCTTGAGGCAACGTTCAAGCTGCTCAAGGATTCGCAAGAGGTTTTGCTGGACGGCGGCATGCTGCCCGGTGCCGAGACGACTGGTCTGCAAGGCATGATGCCGGCGACCCAGAACACCGAGATCCGGTCCCGCCTGATGGAACAAGGAACCCTGATCCGGGCGCTCGAGGCCGAGGCCGCTCGCTATCTGGCGCTGGCCGCCAACGATACCCGGCGGGGCGATAGGTTGCGTGAGGTGCGGGGTGCGGCGGCCAACCTACAGCAATCGGTCGAACAGATCATGCGGCTTTATGTCAATGATCGCGAGACCCGTCTCAACCAGGCCATCTTCTGGCAGGTGGTGGGCGGCATCGTCGTCGCCTTGGCCGGCGTCACCATCTCGACGGTGATCAGCCGCCAGTTGGCCGACCCGCTGGCGTCGTGCGCCGCCGCCGCCCGCGAGATCGCCCAGGGCAACCTGCGCCAAAGCCAGCTGACCGTCACTTCGGCCGACGAAGTGGGGGTGCTCCAGCAATCCTTCAACGAAATGCTGACGTCCTTGCGCGACATCGCCCTGCAATCGCGTTCTGTATGCGAGAACCTGACTTTGGCCGCCGCCCAAATCCTGACCTCGACCCAGGAACAGGCCGCCGGCACCAAACAGCAGGCGGCGGCGGTCCAGGAAATCACCACCACGGTCGAACAGATCAACCTGTCCTCGAAACAGGTGGCGGAACGTTCGCGTCAGGTCGCGGGCACGGCGGATGCGGTGTCGCAATCGGGCCATGCCGGCCTTCAGGCGGTGCACGAGGCCAGTGTCGGAATGGAAGCCATTCGCGAACAGGCGGAAAACGTCGCCGAGAACATCATCACGCTGTCCGAGCGGACCCAGGCCGTGGGCGAAATCATCGCCACCGTCAACGACATCGCCGAGCAATCCAATCTGGTGGCGCTGAATGCTGCCATCGAGGCGGCCGACGCCCGCGAATCGGGGCGCCGTTTCTCGGTGGTGGCGGGCGAGATCAAGAACCTCGCCGATCAGGCCAAGGAAGCCACCGCTCAGGTGCGCGGCATCCTGGAACAGACGCAGAAGGGCATCAACACCTCTGTCATGCTGACCGAGGAAGCCCTGAAGCGCGTCGAGACCGGACGCGAACGCACCAACGTCTCGGAACAGGTCATCCGCCAGATGGCCAACAACATCCAAGAGAGCGTCCAGGCCTTCCAACAGATTGTCGGCGCCACCAACCAGCAACAGATCGGTCTGGAACAGGTGACCCAGGCGTTGCATGAAATCCGTCAGGCCAGCCAACAGACCGCCGCCACCACCGGCCAGTTGGAAAAGGCGGCGGTGGAACTGACCCGCCTGGGCGAGCAACTGGCCAAGACGCTGGAGAAGTACAAGCTTTGAACGGCATCCGCGAAAGGCTGCTTGCGGCCTTCCAGGTGGAATATCGCGAACACCTGGAGGTCATCCGCAAACTGCTCGACGATTTGGTTCGTCGGACGGAAGGCAGCGGCATCGCCCAGTTGGATGAAACTTTTCGCCGCGCCCATTCTCTGAAGGGCGCGGCCCGTGCCGTCGATTTGTTGCCGGTCGAACAGCTGGCTCATCGCCTGGAAACCCTTTTCGCCCGCGTCCGTGGCGGCCAGATGCGGCTGGACAAGGAATTGTCCGCCGTGGTCGTCCATATCCTCGATCTGGTCGAGGATTGGGTCACGGCCTTCGTCGCCGGGCAGACACCGCCCGAAACCGCCGAGGCGGTGGCGTTGATCGAGCAATGGCTGGAGGGCGAAAGACCGCCGCCGCCGGCCCATTGCGCCCCGGCTCCCCCGCCGGCTCTCCCGTCGGTTCCGCCAATGGTGACGGTCCCCCCGGAACTGGTCGCCGCCGTGCCGGCACCGCCGCCATCGCCGCCGGCACGATCCGCGCAGTCCGAACCGCCGCCGGCTGTCGAACCGCCGCGCGGGCCGGTGGTGGCCGAGGAAACCGTGCGGGTGCGGGCACTGCATCTGGACCGTCTGTTGCGCAGTTCCAACGAATTGCTGACCGAGACCATGAACCAGCGCACGGTCACCGACAGCCTGTTGGACATGGACCGCCGATTGGCGGACATGGACCGGCACTGGCGGCGCCTGCGCAAACTGTCGGTGGGCTGGTTGCGCGAGATGGCTGACGAGGCGCGCGAGGGGCAGTTCGAACGCCAGGCCGAAATCCTGGAGCAGCAATTGCGGGCGGTGTCGCGTCGGGCCCGGCTGTCGCGGCGGCTGCAACAGCGCACCGGATGGAGCCTGCGGCAACTGGCGGCGGATTTGCAACAGGAAGTGCGTGACGCCCGCATGGTGCCGGCGGAAAGCGTGTTCGCCGGCTTTCGCAAGATGGTGCGCGACATCGCCCGCGAATCGGGCAAGCTGGTTGAGGTTCAGGTGACCGGCCTTGAGGTCGAGGCCGACCGCATGGTGCTTCAGGGGCTCAAGGACCCGGTCATGCACCTGTTGCGCAACGCCCTGGCCCATGGTGTGGAAGCGCCCGAGCAACGTCAGGATGTCGGAAAACCCGCCGGAGCCGTGGTGAGTCTGGGCTTCGCCGTGACCGAAGGGCGTCTGGTGGTCATGGTCGAGGACGACGGGCGTGGCCTCGACTATGCCGCCATCCGGGCCAAAGCGGTGGAGGTCGGCCTGTTCAACGCCGATGAGGCGGAGGAGCTGTCGCGCCAGACCCTGGTGGACCTGATTTTCGATCCCGGTTTTTCCACCAATCGGGCGGTGGACGATCTGTCGGGGCGCGGCATGGGGCTGTCCGTGGTGCGCGAGGCGGTGACCATGATGAACGGGACCATCGAGGTGCTGGCGCGCGAACCGGCGGGAACGCGGTTTCGCATCTCGGTGCCGTTGTCTGTGTCGACCCAACGCCTGTTCCTGGTCGGGTGCCAAGGACACACCTATGCCGTGCCGACGGAGGGTGTCGACCGGCTGCACCGGGTACCGGCCGAGGCGGTGCGGACGGTCGAGGGTAAATCTGTCGTCTATCTGGGCGAGCAGCAGGTGCCCTTGTTGTCGTTGGCCCATCTGCTGGCGCTGGGCGAGACGGCGGTCAAGGTCAGCCGCAACGTGGTGCCGCTGTTGGTGTTGAAGAACGGCGACCGCCGGGTGGCGGTGGCGGTGGACGAGTTCCTGTCCATCCGCGAAGCCCTGGTCAAGGATATCGGCGTGCCGGCCGCCATGGGCACCATGGTCGCCGGCGGCATGTTGCTGGAAGACGGCGGCGTCGCCTTGGTGCTCAATCCGTTCGAGATCGTCGAGACCTTCCGCAAGTCGGGCTCGATCCGCGTGCTGACCACGGTGGAGAAACCACCGGAACGGCGGGCGCCGGTCATCTTGGTGGTCGACGATTCGCTGACCACCCGCACGCTCGAGAAATCCATCCTCGAGGCCCATGGCTATGGCGTGCGTCTGGCCGTGGACGGCATCGAGGCGTTGGCCAAGCTGCGTGCCGACCATGTCGACCTGGTCATATCCGACATCCAGATGCCTCGGCTTGACGGTTTCGGCCTGTTGCAGGCCATCAAGGCCGACCAGGCGCTGAAGAAGCTGCCGGTCATCCTGGTCACCTCGCTCGAGGCGCGCGAGGATCGCGAACGCGGTCTTGCCTTGGGCGCCGACGCCTATGTGGTCAAACGCAAGTTCGACCAGAAGGAACTTCTCGAAACCATCGGACAGATTCTATGAGCCAGAAAATACGGGTCCTCATCGTAGAAGACTCGCTGGTGGTGCGCGAGCTCTTGTCCCACATCATCGGTTCCGACGACCGTTTCGACGTGGTGGCCGCGGTGGAAAGCGCCGAGGAAGGGCTGGAACTCCTGAACGTGATGCGGCCCGACGTCATTTCCCTCGACATCCGGTTGCCGGGGATGAACGGCCTGGACGCCACCCTTCAGATCATGGCCAAGCGGCCGACTCCCATCGTGGTGGTCGCCGCCAACGTCGACGACGACGAATTGAACATCGCCATGAACGCGCTACGCGCCGGGGCCTTGGCGGTGGTGGAAAAGCCGGTCGGTGTCACCAACGCCGCCTTCGAATCCATGGCCCGCCACCTGTGTACCCAATTGGCGATCATGAGCCAGGTCAAGGTGGTTCGTCAGGGGATCGACCGGGGGCTGAACTTCGGTGCCAAGGCGCCGGCGGTGGTGCCGCGCCGCTCGGGCCAGGGCTATGCCATGGTCGGTATCGTCTCCTCCACCGGCGGCCCCCAGGCCCTGGTGCAGATGCTGGGCGGGCTGGGGGCCGGGTTCGCATTGCCGATCCTGTTGGTTCAGCACATCACCGCCAGTTTTCTCGACGGCTTTGTGTCCTGGTTGTCCGGGGTCACGCCGTTCAAGGTGCGAATTGCCCAAGATGGCGACTCTCCCGAAGCCGGCACCGTCCTGGTTCCGCCGGCTGACCGGCACATGGCGCTCAAGGACGGGCGGGTGGTGTTGCTCGACACGCCGCCGCTGTGCAGCCAAAAGCCGTCGGGATCGGTGCTGTTGTCGTCTTTGGCCCGCGACCAGGGGCGTCGGGCCATCGGCGTGGTGTTGACCGGCATGGGCGCCGACGGTGCCGAGGGCATGGCGGAAATGCACCGGGCCGGTGCTTACACCATCGCCGAGGACGAAAGCACCTGCGTGGTTTACGGCATGCCGGCGGCGGCGGCGAAGCTTGGCGCGGTCAAGGAAATGCTGCCGCTGCCGGGGATCGCGCCGCGTCTGGTCCAGTTGACGGAGGGCAAGTGATGGCGGAAGCGTCAGATTCCCTGATCCTGATTGTCGAGGATTCGGCGACACAGGCGCTCAAGCTTCAGCATGTGCTGGAGAGCGAGGGGTTTCGCACGGTATGCGCCTATTCCGGTGAAGAGGCGTTGGAACAGCTTAATCGCATGCTGCCCAACCTGATGATCATCGACTATCACTTGCCGGGCATCCAAGGCGACGAGCTGTGCCGTCAGGTGCACATGGATCTGACCACCCGTTCCATTCCCATCCTGATGCTGACCGCCGACGAGACACAGGCGACCGAGTTGCACGGGTTGGAATCGGGGGCCGACGACTTCGTCGCCAAGTCCGAGGACGTGGGCATCCTGCTGCTCAGGGTGCACAACCTGTTGCGCAAGTCGCGTCAGGATTCGGCCGTGCTTGATGTGGCGCGGTCGCTGTTTCGCCGTGCCCGCGTGCTGATCATCGACGACAGCCACACCTATCGCGAGACCCTGGCCCAGGAACTGCGCGAAGACGGCTGCGAGGTGGTGCAGGTGACCAGCGGCCCCGAGGGTTTGGCGCAATTGCGGGAACGCGACTATGACTGCGTCATGGTCGACATGGTCATGCCCGACATGGATGGCATCGCCGTGTGCCAGGAACTGTCAGCCCGACGCAACGACAGCGAGGCCCCGCTGGTGGTGCTGATGCTGTCGGCCTATGAGAACAAGGAGAACGTCACCCGCGCGCTTGAGGCCGGTGCCGACGACTTCATCGGCAAGTCCACCGAGATGAGCGTGCTGCGGGCTCGGCTGCGAGCGCTTCTGCGCCGCAAGTTCCTGTTGGAGCAGAACCAGCGGATCATCGAGGAATTCCGTCTGCGCGAGATGGAAACCCTGCGCGCCAAGGCCGAGAAGGAAGCGGCCGAGGCCCGTGCCGCCCTGGCCGAAGGCCTGGCGCGGGCCAACGCCGAACTTGAAGAGGCTAACGCCAAGCTGCGCGAGACCCAGGTGCATCTGATCCAATCGGAGAAGATGGCGTCGCTCGGCCAATTGGTGGCCGGCATCGCGCACGAGATCAACAACCCGCTGTCCTTTGCCCTGTCCAACGTCTTTTCCATCCAGTCGTGGCTGGGCGACGTGCTGCTGGAGGCCGGCGACAGCCTGACGCCCGAAGCGCGGGCGCGCCTGGAAAAAGCCAACGCCCGTATCGTCGATACCGGCCAGGGATTGGAACGGGTGCGTGAACTGGTGGTCAAGCTGCGCACCTTCTCACGGCTGGACGAGGGTGAGTTCAAGACCATCGACGTGCGGGAAGCCATTGAATCGGTGTTGCTGTTCCTGCGTCACAAGACATCCGACCGGATCGAGGTGGTGCGCGATTATGGCCCTACCGGGGAATTGGCGTGTTTTGCCGGTCAGCTCAACCAGGTGCTGATGAACATCGTCGCCAACGCCGTTGACGCCATCGCCGACGACGGTACCATCATCGTGCGCACGGCGATAGAGGATGGGGATTTCCTGATCGCGGTGAAGGACAGCGGGTGCGGCATTGCCCGCGAGCATGTGGAACACATTTTCGACCCCTTCTTCACCACGAAACCGGTGGGACAGGGGACAGGCCTGGGATTGGCCATCACCTACAAGATCGTCCAGGCCCACAAGGGCCGTGTCCAGGTGGACAGCGAACCGGGCAAGGGCACGGAAATTCGTGTCCTCATTCCAACCGGGCTTGTGCCCTGATCGCCACGAGGAGGGGGCCATGGCATTGAGACCCGGCAAGGAAAACGTTCTGGTCGTCGATGACGAACCGCAAATTCTGACCGCCATCACCGACCTGATCGAGGACGAGTTCGCGGTGTGGACGGCCAGTGACGGTCCAACCGCGCTCAAGATCCTGGAAATGCAGGAAATGTCGGTGATCTTGTCGGATCAGCGCATGCCCGGCATGTCAGGGGCCGAGTTCCTGGGGGCGGCACGGGAAATCTCGGACGCCACACGTGTCCTGGTCACCGGTTATTCCGACCTGGATGCCCTGGTCAAGGCGGTCAACCTGGGTCAGATCCATGCCTATCTGTCAAAGCCATGGAACCCGCTAGAACTCAAGGTGGTGGTGCGAACCGCCGCCGATCGCTGGCGTCTGGGCCGCACGTTGCAGCACGAACGCAACTTGCTGCGGTCGCTGATGGACAACGTGCCGGATGCCATCTTCTTCAAGGACCGTTCGTTGCACTTCACGCGGGTCAACCCGGCCCAGGCCAAGGTGTTGGGCGTCGAGGGATCGAACGAAGTCGTGGGGCACATGCTGGGCGATCTGGTGCCGCAGGAACGAGCCGCCTTGGTCGAGGAGCAGGAGCGCGACGTCATCGAACGTGGCGCCCCCATGGTCGACCGGGTCGAATCCATGCTCGATTCCGAAGGCAACGCCCATTGGTATTCCATCACCAAGGTGCCGATCCGCGAGCGTGATCAGGTGGTGGGACTGGTCGGTATCGCCCGTGACATCACCAAGCGCAAGCAGGCCGAGGATTACCTGCGCCGTGCCCACGAGGAACTGCAAAAGGCGGTCGAGGAGCGCACGCGCTGGCTGCGTCAGGAAATCCGCCGCCGTGCCCAAGCCGAGGAACAGACCCGTGCCGCCCGCGACACCGCCGAGGCAGCCAGCCGGGCCAAGACCATCTTCCTGGCCAATATGAGCCACGAACTGCGAACCCCCTTGAACGCCATCATCGGCTTCGCCGAATTGGCGGCGACGTTGATGAACGACCAAGAAAGCCAGCGCCTTGCCGGCTATATGGGCGACATCACCGAATCAGCCCACCACCTGCTTCGGGTGATCAACGACATCTTGGACGTGTCGCGTATCGAGGTGGGCAAGGTGACGCTGCGCGAGGAGGACGTGGATGTCGCCCTGGTGATCCAGTCGGCCATGCGGCTGGCAGGGCACGTGGCCGCCGCCAAGCACCAGACCCTGGCGTTGCGCATGGCCGACCCCTTTCCCCGGCTTTCCGCCGACGAGCGTCTGTTGAAGCAGATATTGCTCAACATCGTGTCCAACGCCGCCAAGTTCACGCCCGAGGGCGGCCATGTCACCGTGACGGCCGAAGAGGTGGACGGAGCCATTCGCATCACGATCGAGGACGACGGCGTCGGCATCGCCCCACACGACATTCCGCTGGTGCTGCAACCTTTCGGTCAGGCGGAAAATACCCTGACCCCAAAGCACGAAGGCACCGGTCTTGGTTTGCCGCTGGCCAAGGGTTTTATGGAACTGCACGGCGGCACGCTGGAACTGAAATCCGAGGTGGGCAAGGGAACGCGCATCACCCTGACCTTCCCGCCAGAGCGCACGGTCAAGACGTGAACGGCGGAATTCGCCATGTGGCGTCACATTTGGTTACGTTTTGTTCCCTAACTGACAACCACCTGATCTTTCGACCAGCGCCGAGCCAGGCTGCTGGGCTGGCGGCACCATTCCTCGAAGCGACGTCGGGCGTCGGCCTCGGCGCGCTTGCGGTTGACGCGGCCGACATAGGTGATGCTCATCTCCACCGGGCCGTCGGCAAGACGGCCATCGGCGGAAAAGGCGAAGCGAAGGGGGGCGCTCATGGGCATGGGGGCCTCCTGTTGGCAAGAGATCAGTATTGCCGCACCAGGCCGATCAGACGGCCCTGAACCTTGACCCGGTCGGCGGGGAAGATCTTGGTTTCGTATTTCTTGTTGGCCGGCTCGAGCGCGATCGAGGCGCCACGGCGGCGCAACCGCTTCAGTGTCGCTTCCTGTTCGTCCACCAAGGCGACGACGATGGTTCCGGCCTCGGCGGTGTCGCAGCGACGGATCAGCACGGTGTCGCCATCCAGGATGCCGGCTTCGACCATGGAATCGCCCTCGATTGTCAGCGCGTAATGCTCTCCGGCTCCCAAAAGAGAAGCGGGTACCTCGATGCTGGCGGAATGGTCGCGCAATGCTTCGATCGGGGTGCCGGCGGCGATCTTGCCGTAAAGCGGCAGGCTGACCGCGTCGGCGTTGGAAGCCACCGGGGCGGCCCCGGCCAAGGCGAAGCCGCCGCGGATGACGGTGGGCGAGAACTTGGCCGAAGGGGCGGGAAGCGCGTCGACGTTCTCGGGCAACTTGACCACTTCAAGGGCGCGGGCGCGGTGTGCGAGACGGCGGATGAAGCCGCGTTCCTCAAGCCCGGTGATCAGACGATGGATGCCCGATTTCGACTTGAGGTCGAGGGCGTCCTTCATTTCGTCGAACGAAGGCGATATGCCGGAAGCACGCAGGCGCTGATCGATGAACATCAGCAATTCGTACTGCTTGCGGGTCAGCATGTGGGCAATCCCCCCGGACAGGCCGCGATTCGCGGAACAAAGGTGAAACCAATGTTCATGTTCTATGCCTGTTCCCGTTCCCCCGTCAAGGAGGATTTGCACACATCTCAGAAAATGTCGGGCAACACCAGCGCACTGGCCATTTCGCCGGCCTTGGCGGCGGCGGCGTGCGGCGTGCGGACGACGAAGGCGGTTGCCGTGGCCAAGCCGGAAACCACGGCGGAATCCTGGCGTTCGTGCGGTGTCGCCACCACGACACCGTCCTGGTCGCGCGTCAGGTCGGCACGCAGATAATCCTGGCGGGCATCGTTGGCCCGCACGTCGCGGCCCAGGCGAACCGGAATCTCCGACAAACCGCCGACAAGCCCGGACAGGGCGCGCAGCAGCGGCACCAGGAACACATAGGCGCCGACCATGGCCGAAACCGGGTTGCCGGGCAAGCCCAGCACGGGAACCGATTTCAGGGTGCCGAACATCAGCGGTTTTCCCGGCCGCATGGCGATCTTCCAGAAATCCAGCTTCATGCCGTGTTCTGCCAGCACGTCCTGGACCATGTCGTAATCGCCGACCGAAGCCCCGCCCGAAGTGACCAGAAGGTCGCAGCCGTTGGCCGCCGCGACCATGGCCGACAGGGAATCCCGGCTGTCACCGGCGATGCCCAGTTGCAGCGCTTCGCCGCCCAAGGCGGTCACCAGGGCGGCAAGGGCGGGGCCGTTGCATGACGGTAATTGCGCTGCCGCCAAAGGGTCGCCCGGCATGGCGATTTCGTCGCCGGTGGACAAGATGGCGACGCGCGGCCGTCGGCGGACCGGCAGCCAGGGGACGTTCATGGCCGCCGCCAGGGCGATCTGACGAGGTCCTAGAATGGTTCCGGCTGTCAAACCCACTTGTCCCGGTTGGAAGTCCATGCCGCGCGGGCGCACGGACTGGCCGGCGCTCACGCTTTCCAACAGGCGGACCCTGTCGCCTTCGCGCTCGGTGTCTTCCTGCATGATCACCGCGTCGGTGCCCAGGGGGATGGGGGCGCCGGTGAAGATGCGGACGGCCTGACCGGAGCCGATCTCACCGGTGAAGGGATGGCCGGCGGCGGATTGTCCGACAACCGTCAGTTCGGCGGGAATCGACGCGGTGTCGGCGGCGCGTACCGCATAGCCGTCCATGGCCGACACGTCGAGCGGCGGATGGGCGACGCGGGCAACCACGTCTTCGGCTACAACCCGGCCCAGGGCGGACGGGAGGGCGACCAGTTCCGCCGGCGACGGCCGGCACCCGGCCAAGACCCGTTCCAACGCCACTTCGACGGAAATCATGTCAGCGGACCTCGTAAACGCCCGACTTGCCGCCCGATTTATGCACCAGATGGATGTCGGTGATGCACATGGATTTGTCCACCGCCTTGACCATGTCGTAGACGGTCAGCGCCGCCACCGATACGGCGGTCAACGCTTCCATCTCGACCCCGGTCTGGCCCTTGAGCTTGCAGGTGGCCTCGATGGCGACGGCGTTATTCTCGGGCTCCAGCGACAGGTCCACCTTCACCGAAGTCAAGGCCAGCGGGTGGCACAGCGGAATCAGCTCGGGCGTGCGCTTGGCGCCCATGATGCCGGCCAGTTGCGCCACCGCCAGAACATCGCCCTTTTTCAGGCCGCGCCGTTGGATCAGCGCCATGGTTTCGGGCGCCATCACCACGCGGCCGCGTGCCACCGCCACCCGCGTCGTCTCGGATTTGTCCGAGACGTCCACCATCACCGCGTTGCCATCGGTGTCGAAATGGGTAAGGTCGGCGGCCATCAGCCCTTGGCGTCCAAGGTGGCGCCGCCGCCGACCAAAAGCACGCGGGTCGCCATTTCGACGTCGGGCCGCTTCATCAGCGTCTCGCCGATCAGGAAGCGCTTGGCGCCGGCGGCGACCATGCGTTTGATGTCCACCGGGCTGTCGATACCGCTTTCGCACACGATGTGCCGGTCGCCGGGTACCAGCGGCGCCAGACGCTCGGTGGTGGCGAGATCGGTCTTCATGATCTTGAGGTCGCGGTTGTTGATGCCGATCAACGGCGACTTCAGCTTAAGCGCGCGCTCAAGTTCGGCTTCGTCGTGCACTTCGATCAGCACGTCCATGCCGTAGCCCAGCGCGATGCTTTCCATGTTGGCCAACTCGACGTCGTCCAACGCGCCGACGATCAGCAAGATGCAGTCGGCGCCCAGGGCGCGGGCCTCGACCACCTGATAAGGATCGACCATGAAATCCTTGCGGATCACCGGCAGGTCGCAAGCCGAGCGGGCCTCGCCCAGGTCGGCGTCGGAGCCCTGGAAGAAACGCTGGTCGGTCAGAACCGACAGACAGGCGGCGCCGCCATGGGCGTAGGCGCGGGCCAACTGCGACGGCTTGAAGTCGGCGCGGATCAGTCCGGCCGACGGCGACGCCTTCTTGATCTCGGCGATCAGGCCGATGCCGGTGGTTTCCACCTTGTGGGTCAAGGCGGCGGCGAAGCCACGGGGCGGGGCCTGGTCCTGGGCGCGTTTCAACAGTTCCTGGATGGGGCGGCGGCTTTTGTTCTCGGCGACCTGACGGCGTTTTTCGTCGCAGATGCGGTCCAGAATGGTTCCGGCCACGTCAAATCTCCCGGTTGGTGATGGCGACCATGCGCTCCAGCGCGGCCAGGGCCTTGCCCCGGTCGATGCTGTCGGCGGCCATGACCGCGCCTTGCTTCAGGTCCTCGGCCTTTCCGGCTACCACCAGGGCGGCGGCGGCGTTCAGGACCACGATGTCGCGGTAGGCGCCGGGCGCGCCGGCCAGCAAGGCCCGCAACGCCTCGGCGTTGGTGGCGGCGTCGCCGCCCTTCAGTTCGGCGGCGGTGGCGCGTCTGAGGCCGCAATCCTCGGGCCGCGCCTCGAACAGCGTCACCTTGCCGTCCTTCCATTCGCCGACCAGGGTCGGGCCGGTGGTGGTCAGTTCGTCCAGGCCATCGGAACCGTGCACCACCCAGGCGCGTTCGGCGCCCAGGCGGCCCAGCACGTTGGCCATGGGCTCGACCCACTGGCTGGCGAACACGCCCATCACTTGGCGGGTGGTCCGCGCCGGGTTGGCCAGCGGCCCCAACAGGTTGA
Source organism: Magnetospirillum aberrantis SpK (assembly GCF_011022235.1). Classification (GTDB taxonomy): domain Bacteria; phylum Pseudomonadota; class Alphaproteobacteria; order Rhodospirillales; family Magnetospirillaceae; genus Magnetospirillum; species Magnetospirillum aberrantis. The sequence continues at coordinate 49,273 of NZ_JAAIYP010000011.1, forward strand.
AGATGGTGCGCGTGCCCAGTTCGACGCGCGGGCCGGCCACATGGCGCATGGCGTTGTGGTGACGCGGCGCCATCAGGAAGCCGATGTTGTTGTCCCACAGGCTTTCCTTGACCAGCGCCATGTCGGCATCGATCTTGATGCCCAACGCCCCCAGCACGTCGGCCGATCCCGATTTGGACGACAGCGCCCGGTTGCCGTGCTTGGCCACCGGCACGCCGGCGCCGGCCACCACGAAGGCGGCGGCGGTCGAGATGTTGTAGGTGCCGGAACCGTCTCCGCCGGTGCCGCAGGTGTCGATGGCCCCCTCGGGTGCTTCCACCGGCAGCGCCTTGGCCCGCATGATGCGGGCAGCGCCGGTGATTTCCTCGATGGTTTCGCCGCGTACGCGCAACGCCATCAACAGGCCGCCGATCTGGGCCGGTGTGGCGTCGCCCGACATGATGACTTCGAACACCTCTTCGGCCTGGTCCTCGGACATGGTGTGGCCGACGGCGACGCGGCCCAGCACTTCCTTCATCAGAACCAGCGACGTGGGGGCGGGAGCGGAGGTCGGGGTGGGGGTGGGCGTGGACATCAGGCGATGGTTCCCTTGTACATGCGGCACAGGTCGAGGAAATTCTTGAGCATGGTGTGACCGTGTTCGGTCTCGATGCTTTCGGGATGGAACTGCACGCCCCACACCGGCAGGCCGCGACCGGCCAAACCCATGATCAGACCATCCTTGGTCCAGGCGGTGACCGTCAGGGTCGGGGGAAGGCTGTCGCGTTCGACCACCAGCGAATGGTAACGGGTGGCGCGGAACGGCGAGGGCAGACCGGCGAAGATACCGGTGCCGTCGTGGAAGATGTCGTCCACCTTGCCGTGCATGGGCTGTGGCGCACGTACAACCTTGCCGCCGAAAGCCTGGCCCATGGATTGTTCGCCCAGGCACACGCCGAACATCGGCACCTTGCCGGCGGCGGCCTTGATCAGGCCCAGGCAGATGCCGGCCTTGTCGGGATCGCAAGGGCCGGGCGAGATGACGATACCCTCGGGGTTCAGCGCCAGCGCTTCGTCCACCGTGAGGGCGTCGTTGCGGTGCACCTGAACCTCGGCGCCCAACTCGCCCAGATAGTGCCAGAGGTTGTAGGTGAAGCTGTCGTAATTGTCGATCAGCAGGAACATGGCGCGCCCTAGAAAAGTATAAGGTTCATGCGGCGGGCCAAGCCCCGGCCGCGTGGGGCGCAGGTTACACGCCATCAATTCGCGACGCCATAGGCTTCGCGGCCCGTTTCCGCTGTCGCCGCCACAGGGATGGGCCAAGGACGGCGGCAAGAAGCGTGGGGCGTGACAGGGGCAACTCTTTCTCCTACAACGGCAGTGTGTATCAATGGTGGAAACTCGGATGCCCCCTTCGGTCACCTCTCAGCGGGCTTGTCTGGTCGCCGCCGCAATGGTTGTCGCCGTGCTGGTTGCGGGGATGGTGTGGGCGGTTCCGCCGTTGCTCACCGCCTTTGCTGCCATGGGCGTCTATTTCGTGTCGGTGGCGACCTACGAGTTGGCGGTTCTGCGCGTGCATCGCCGGGACAGCACCGGACTGGACTGGTCGTTGTGGCGGGAACGCCGCTTCGACCGGAAACGGGTGCTGGTGAAGCTGGTCGGGCTGTTCGGGTCGTGCGCGGTGGTGGTCGGGGTGCATTGGCTGTTCCGCATCTATGACCCCGGCCAGATGGAACTGGCGGGGTTGGTCGGCTTGGTGCTGTCGCCGCTGGGAGTGGGGCTGGCTGTCGGCTATGTCCTGGTGATCGACACCGTGATGGTGCGGCCCGAGGACGGCTACTGGCATGTCGGCAACCTCTTCCTGGGCCGCTTCGACCGGGTGGAACGGGACGAGTTGCGGGAACACGCCTTGGCCTGGACCATCAAGGGGCTGTTCCTGCCGATCATGTTTGTCTATCTGGTCGGCACGCTGGGGCGGCTGCAACATGATATCGGTTTCGTTTCCGCCGGTTATGTTCCCTTGGTCCGGTGGCTGGTGGACTTCGCGGCGGCCGTCGAGCTTACCGTAGTGTGCGTCGGCTATTCCTGTACCTTGCGGCTGTTCGACGCCCACATCCGTTCGTCGCACCCCTTCCTCCTCGGCTGGCTGGTCACCCTGGCCTGTTACGAGCCCTTCAACAAAGTGGTGACCGGGACCGTCCTGCGTTACAACGACGGACATTATTGGTTCGATTCCTTCGGCGACGTCCCGCTTATGGCGATTCCCTGGGGCGCGGCGCTGTTGGCTTCCTTCATCTTTTGGTTGTGGGCGACGACGGCCTTTGGCCTGCGCTGGTCCAACCTCACCCATCGCGGCATCGTCACCAACGGTCCCTACCGTTTTACCAAGCATCCCGACTACCTGTCGAAATCCATCTTCTTCTGGCTGGTGAACGTGCCGTTCCTTTCCACCGCCGGGGTGTTCGAGGCAGTGCAGGGATCGCTGATGCTGGCCGGCGTCAACCTGATCTACTATGGCCGGGCCAAGATGGAGGAACGCCACCTGTCCCGTGATCCGGCTTATCGTGCCTATGCGGCGGCGATCCGGGAGCGGGGCCTGTTCCGTTTCCTGCCCGGTCTGGCGACCAGGCTCGCCAGGATGCCGAACCGGGTGGCCGGAGGGAGACGCGTGCGGTTCTGGCTGCCGGTGGGCGCGGCGTTGGCCCTGGCTGGGGGGGGCGCGTTGAATATCCGGTCGGGGGCGGGGACGGATGTCCGTGACGTGGTCACGACCTTCATGGCGCGTCACCATATTGCCGGCGCGGTGGTGGCATATGGACCTGTCGGCGGCAAGCCGGTCGTGCAAGCCTTTGGTGAGTTGGACCCGTTGACACATGTGCCGATGCGGCCCGATCTTCGCTTCCACGTCGCCAGTCTTTCCAAACCGCTGACTGCCGCTGCCGTCTTCGCCTTGCGGCGCGAGGGACGGCTTGCCCTGGATGAGCGTTTGGCGGACATTTTCCCCGAAGTCGCCAGGGCGGCGGATGCACGATATGGGGAAATCACTGTCCGCCATCTGCTACAGCACACCGCCGGCTTTGACCGCACCGGCACCTTTGATCCCATGCTGGAGCCCGAGGCGGTTCTTGGGCGCGGCGGCGCGGATGTGGATGTATGCGACGGCATCGCGGAAGCCATGCTGGAGCGTCCGTTGCAGTCTCGACCGGGAACGACCCAGGTTTATTCCAACCTCGGCTATTGCTGGCTGGGACGGATCGTCGCGCGGCGCGCGGGCATGCCGTATGAAGAATATGTCCGCCAACAAGTCCTGGCGCCACTGGGCCTGCGGTGCCAGATCGGCGAAAGCGGGCTGGCGGCGGACGGCTTGGCCCAGGGGTACCTCGGTTCCGCACCACGCCCGCAGCCGTTACCCCATGATCGCCGGACAGAGGGGATGTGGCGTCGTCTGGGGGCGGCTGGCGGTTGGATTTGTTCCGCCGAGGAGTATTTTCGTTTCGCGTCGCAGGCGGTGGATCCCGAGGCACTGGTGCCGCCGTCGTCCGTGCCCTCGTCCTTCAGCTTTTACGGTTTGGGGTGGCGAGTTTGGCCGACGCGACATGTTCTGACCCACTCCGGGTTCATGCCGGGTGTGTTCAGCTTGACCATGAAAATGGCTGACCAGTGGGTGGTGGTGGCTCTGTTCAATGGTGGGGTCGATGACGGGCTGGAGGCCTTTGGCGAACTGTTCGAGGGCTTGTCCCGCGTCAATCATGACGGCGCCTGAAACACGGGCCTGCGGTAATGCTTGACCTTCCAGCGACTGAAAGGTCAATTCTTGGCAGGGTCGGAGCAAGGAGACGCAGCCATGACCCCTGTCACCCTCAGCCTGCCGGTGCGCGGCATGACCTGCGCCGCGTGTTCGACGCGCCTGGAACGTGTGCTGGGCAAGTTGCCTGGGGTGGTGGCGGCCAGTGTGTCGTTGGCTTCCGAAACCGCCGATTTGCGCATAGATCCCGCCCGGACCGGTCCTGAACAGGTGGCCGAGGCGGTGACCAAGGCCGGCTTCTCGGTGCCCGAGGAAAGTTTCGAACTGGCCATTTCCGGCATGACCTGCGCCGCGTGTTCGACGCGCCTGGAGCGGGTGCTGGGCAAGCTGGCCGGCGTGCGCCGGGCCGAGGTCAATCTTGCGGCCGAGCGGGCCAACGTCACCGCCCTGGCCGGTGCGGTCACCGTTGCCGGTCTGGTGGTGGCGGTGACCAAGGCCGGATTCGGTGCCCAGCCGGTGACCGGCGGCCAGGACCAACTGGCGCGTGAGGAAGAGGAGCACGCCGCCGATCTGCGTCGCCAGACGGTGCGTCTGGTGGTGTCGGCGGTGCTGACGCTGCCCTTGGTGGTGGGGATGGTGGTTCCGGCGCTGGCGGTCCCGGCCTGGGCCCAATTGGTGTTGGCGACGCCGGTGCAGTTCTGGATCGGCGCCCGCTTCTATGCCGGCGCCTGGGCGTCGCTCAGGGGCGGGGTGGGGAACATGGACGTGCTGGTCGCCATGGGAACCTCGGCCGCCTATGGGTTGTCGGCGTGGCACATGGCCCAAGGGCATTTCAATCACGACGTGATGTATTTCGAGGGCGCGGCGGTGGTCATCACCCTGGTCCTGTTGGGCAAGGTGCTGGAGACGCGGGCCAAGCGCTCGGCGGCCGGCGCCATCCGTGCCCTGATGAAGCTGCGCCCCGACACCGCGCGGGTGGAACAGGACGGGACGGTGATCGAGTTGCCGGCCGACGTGGTGCCGGTGGGGGCGATGGTCCTGGTGCGGCCGGGCGAGCGGGTGCCGGTGGACGGCATGGTCGCCGATGGCGTCAGTCAGGTTGACGAATCCCTGGTAACCGGGGAAAGCCTGCCGGTGCTCAAGGAAGCCGGGGCCGAAGTGGTGGCGGGTGCGGTCAACGGCGACGGCCTGTTGCGGATTCGCGCCACCCGCGTCGGCACCGACAGCACCATCAACCGCATCATTCGCATGGTCCAGGGCGCCCAGGCGTCGAAGGCGCCGGTGCAAAAGCTGGTGGACCGCATTTCGGCGGTGTTCGTGCCGGCGGTGGTGGCGGTGGCTGCATTGTCACTGTTGGGATGGGGATTGGTTGCCGGCGATTGGGGACAGGCGGCGGTGGCGGCCATTTCCGTGCTGGTGATCGCCTGCCCCTGTGCCTTGGGGCTTGCCACTCCCACCGCCATCATGGTCGGAACCGGCACCGCCGCCCGTCACGGCATCCTGATCAAGGATGCCGAGGCGCTGGAACGTGCCCACGCGGTCGGCGTGGTGGTGTTCGACAAGACCGGGACCTTGACCGAAGGACGGCCGGCGGTGGTGACCCACCAGGGCGATTCCGATCTGGTGCGGCTGGTGGCCTCGGCGCAACAGGGCAGCGAGCATCCGCTGGCTCGGGCGGTCCTGGCGGCGGCCGAAGGCTTGGTCTTGTCGCCGGTGGCCGGGTTCCGCAGCCTGCCGGGACGCGGTTTGTCGGCGACGGTTGACGGGCGCTCCCTGATGGTGGGCTCGGCCCGTCTGATGGCGGAAAATTCCATCGATGTCGGCCCATGGCGCAGCGACGCCGAAGCCGAGGAAGCGCGCGGGCGCACCGTGATGTGGGCAGCGGAAGGCAACCGCGTGCTGGGTTTCATCGCCGTGGCCGATCCGGTCAAGCCAAGTGCCGCCCAGGCTGTCGCCGGCCTTCGCGCCCAGGGGATCGAGACGGTGATGCTGACCGGCGACAACGCCCGTGCCGCCGCCTTCGTCGCCGCCCAGGTGGGGGTGGACCGGGTGCTGGCCGAGGTGTTGCCCGAGGACAAGGCGGCGGAGGTCGCCAAGCTGAAGGCCGAGAACAAGGTGGTCGCCATGGTCGGCGACGGCATCAACGACGCTCCGGCTTTGGCGGCGGCCGACATCGGCATCGCCATGGGCACCGGCACCGACGTCGCCATGCAGGCCGCCGGGATCACCCTGGTCAAGGGTGATCCCGGTCTGCTGCCGGCGGCGTTGTCGGTGTCGCGCGCCACCTATGGCAAGATTCGCCAGAACCTGTTCTGGGCTTTCGTCTATAACGTGGTCGCGTTGCCGGCGGCCGCGCTCGGGTTGCTCAATCCGGTGATCGCCGGGGCGGCCATGGCGTTCTCCAGCGTGTCGGTGGTATCCAATTCCTTGCTGCTGCGGCGCTGGAGGGGACGATGAATATCGGAACGGCGGCGGCACGTTCGGGCGTGCCGGCCAAGACCATCCGTTATTACGAAGGCATCGGCCTGATCAACAAGGTCGGACGCACGGCGGGCGGGTATCGCGATTATTCCGACATCGACGTCGAGACGCTGAAATTCATCCAAAGGGCGCGTTCCCTGGGATTCTCGGTCAAGGATGTGGCCGATCTGCTGGCGTTGTGGCAAGATCGCGACCGCGCCAGTTCCGAGGTCAAGCGTATCGCCGAGGGCCATGTGGAAGCCATCGGCCGCAAGATCGTCGAACTCGAGGAAATCCGCCGAACGTTGGAAACCTTGATCCATCGTTGCCATGGCGACGACCGGCCCGATTGCCCCATCCTGGAGGGGCTGGCCCATCCCTGTTGCTCCTGAGCGGGAAAGCGGCGCGGTTGCGGTCGGCGGGGCCGTCCCGCTATAACCCGTTCTCTTGTATTCCCAGGAAAGGAGAAGCCGGCGGTGTCGCGGCGCGAAATCCGGCGCATGCTGATGGAACCCAAACATCGGCTGGTGGAACGGCCGTGGGTGGTGCCGGCGTTGATGGCCGTGGTGCTGGTGGCCGGCGTCGGCATCGGGGTCGGTGTGGGCGTCAGCATGTTGCCCGACACGCCGGAACCCCGTGGCGTGACGACCGCCTGGGAACAGGCTGAAATGGCGGTGGACCGCCCGCCCCGGCGCGAAGGCGGGGTGGAACTGCCGGACGGCGACATGCCGCCTTTCGTGCCTATCGTGCCGTTGCCGCGTCCGCGTCCGGGGGGCGCCAACGACGACGGCATGCAATATATCGAGGACGTGCCCCAGGCCGATGTCGCCGACGACGTGCAACCGCCGCCGGTCTCCGAGGCTCCGGCTTTCCAGGCTCCGGCCCAATCCGCGTCGCTGATCCTGCCCTCGCCGCCGGTGGTGGCGCCGGGGCAACCGGCCTGGGTGAAATACGCTGTGCCAGCGCCGCCGACCCACGGCCGGCCGATGATCGCGGTGGTGATCGACGATCTGGGGGTGGACCGCCGACGTTCGGAAAAGGTCATTCCGTTACGCGCGCCGCTGACCCTGGCCTGGATGACCTATGCCCAGGACTTGCCGCGCCTGACTCACGAGGCCCGCGCCCATGGCCATGAATTGCTGGTGCATGTGCCCATGCAGCCGCAAGGCGGCAATTGGGATCCCGGTCCCGATGTGCTGGAGGTCGGCGTCCATCCCGAGGAAAACCGTCGCCGCCTGACCTGGGGGCTGAACCGTTTCGAAGGCTTCGTCGGCATCAACAACCACATGGGGTCGCGTTTCACCGGCGACCGGGTCGGCATGGTCGTGGTGATGGAGGAACTGCGTCGGCGCGGCCTGCTGTTCCTCGATTCGGTGACCACCGAGAAAAGCGTCGGCCGCGAGACCGCGCGCTCTTACGGCGTGCCGTTCGCCGCCCGCAACGTGTTCATCGACAACGAGCAAAGCGTCGCCAAGGTGCTGGCACAGTTGCAAAAGGCCGAAGCACACGCCCGCAGATACGGTTCCGCCATCGCCATCGGCCATCCCCACGATTCGACCATCGAGGCGTTGCGGCAATGGCTGCCCGGTCTCGAGGCCAAGGGCTTGGTGCTGGTACCGGTCAGCGCCATCGTGCGGGCCAACGCCATCCCTTGACCTTCCCCCGGTGGGAAGGTTCACATTGGGCCAGGATCACATCTCGGGAGAGTTCCCCATGACCAGCACCTATCGCGTCACCGGCATGAGCTGCGGTGGTTGCGCCCGTTCCGTGGAAACCGCCATCAAGGCACTGGCGCCCGCCGCCATTGTCAACGTCGACCTGGACGCCAAGGCGGTGACCGTGGACGGCGCCAGCGCCGACCAGGTCAAACAGGCGGTGGACGATGCCGGCTTCGGTTTCGAGGGCGCGGTCTAAGCAACCACCCGGTCCGGCCACGGATTGACGCCGTCTTGCAGCCAACGCACGGTGTCGGGCCAGAAGCGGTCGGCGTGGCGGTCGTGGAACATGCTGAAATGGCCGACCCGGTCGAAGCCCAGGTCGGCCGGCAGTACTTCCGCCTGGATGCGCCGCGCCCCGGTGTAATAGTCAAGCCCCGCCCGCACGGCGTCGCGGGTGCCGTATTCGTCGTCCGACAGGGCGATGGACAGGATGTCGGCCCGCACGGCGGCGAAGTTGTGCAGAATCGCCGTCCGTTCCGCCGCCGGATAGCTGGATTCCATGCGGCGGCGGCGGAAGCTCCATTCCAACGCCACGCCGGCCGGCAAGTCCTCGAGCCAACCCAGGCGCTTGCCGGGGAAATAGCCCAATCCCAGGGTCAGGGCCGGCATCACCACATGCCAGCGCCACAACAGGCCCAGACGCTTGGTGGAACGGTAGTTGCGCCAGAACGCATATTGCCCGCCGATCGCCAGGATGCGGTCGATGCGTGACGCCATCGGCGCGAAACCGGGCAGGAAGCCGCCGATGCTGTGGCCGACCACGCCCAGGAAGCCGTGCGGGTCGCGCAGGCGGGCCCAGTGCACCACCGCGTCGAAATCAAATTCGCCCCAATGCCGCCATTCCATCCTGAGATCGCGCAGCCGTTCGGGGCGCGAGGCACCGATGCCGCGATAATCGTAGGTGACCACGTCAAAGCCCTGGTTGGTCAGGAAGCGGGCGTAGCGGTGGTAATAGCCGGCGGCGACGCCGGTGGCGGCGTTGACGATGACCGTGCCGTTCCGGGGGCCTTGGGCGGATTGCCACAGATGCCCGCCCAGGCGGAAACCGTCGCGGCAGGAAATGTGAAGGGGTTGGGCGTCCAAGGGGGTGTGGTCCGGGGTGGTTGCGGTCGGACCAGCATAGTAGGGGCGGCGTCGTGTCGCCGCCAAACGAGAAGAGCTTGCCCCGCCCTTAAGGGAAGCTTGTCGAGGACAACCCCCGTCCGCGCCGATCCGCCAGGGAGGAGAGCGGGCGACGCGGACGGGGGTAGAGAGGCGCAAGGGGGAAGGGGGATGCGCCGCTCAACCGAACTTGAACAAGATGCCGTAGCCGCCGCGCGGATAATCCCACTGAAGCTCGCCGGTGCCGGCACAGATGACGCGGCAGGTGCCGCATTCCAGGCAGCCGTCGGGGGTGACGACCACCGAACCGTCTTCCTCTTCGGCGTAACAGCCGGCCGGGCACACGGTGACCAAGCTTTTCAGGGCCGGCGACGGCGCGCCCTTGGCGACGATGGCGATGTGGGGGTGTCCCTCGTCCACCATGTAGCGGTTGTTGTAGAGTTTTTCCTCGACCTTCATCGTCGCCTCCTCAGCGCCACGCACGGGCGATCTTGACCGCGTCGCCGATCAGGCCGCGCAGACGGCGCCCCGAACGGAAGGTGCGGAAAATGGTCTTTTCCTTGTCCAGCTTGGGCATGCCATCGACACGGAACCAGGTCTCTGCCGCCTTGCTGAGCAGGTTGGGGTAGGTGGTGACGAACTGCCGGTTCTCGTGCAGGATTTCCGGCAGGTTCTTGTATTTCTTCAGGTCCTTCATGACGAAGCTGTCTTCCAGCGTCTTGCGGTAACGCGCCAGGTTGGCTTCGGTCATGGACTTGCCCTCGGCCTTCAGGGCGACCACGGTCTCGGCGGCCATGCGACCGGTCTCCATGGCAAGGTTCGAGCCCTCGCGGTGCATGGAATTCACGAACTGGCCGGAATCGCCGACGATCAGCCAGCCGTCGCCATGCAGCTTGGGGATGGCCTTGTAGCCGCCCTCGGGGATCAGGTGGGCGGCATATTCCTTGACCTCGGAGCCTTCGATCAGCGGCGCGATCGACGGATGCTTCTTGAACTTGTCGAGCATCACGTAGGGGCTGGTGCCGCTGTCGCGGAAGTCGGATACCAGACAGCCGATGCCGACCGACAGCGATTCGCCGTTGGTGTACAGGAAGGCGGTGCCCATCAGGCCCATGGTGACGGTACCCAAGGCCTCGATCACCACGCCTTCGTTGTCCTTCACGTTGAAACGCTGTTCGATCACCTCACGCGGCAGGAAGTGCATCTCCTTGACCGCCAGCGCGGCGTGTTCGGGCTTGATCTCGTCGCGGATGCCGGAACGCTGTCCGACCAGCGAGTTGACGCCGTCGGCCAGGATCACCACGTCGGCGTGGATGACGCTGTCGTCGCGGTCGGTCTTGATGCCGACCACCTTGCCTTTTTCGTCGCGGGCCAGTTCGGTGACGGTGGTTTCGCACACCACCAGGGCGCCGGCCTCGCGGACCTTGGAGTTGAACCACTTGTCGAACTGGGCGCGGACGATGGTGTAGCGGTTGGGACGTTCCTCGTTGAAGGTGTCCGAACGGTAATGGGTGCCGCAATGGGACCTGTCGTCCAGCATCCACAGGCGCTGCTCGACGATGTGACGTTCGAGCGGCGCTTCCTCGCGGAAGTCGGGAATGATCTTCTCAAGGCTGGTGGCGTACAGGATGGCGCCCTGGACGTTCTTCGAACCCGAGGTTTCGCCGCGCTCCACCTGAAGCACCGACAGGCCGGCCTTGGCCAGGACATAGGCGGCGGAATTGCCGGAGGGACCGGCTCCGACCACGATGGCGTCGAACTTTTCCATGGTGGGGGCTCTCCTTTACTCGGCCGCTTGCGAACGCGACAGGTGACGGCGGAACGCCTCGGTCAGCGCCGGCAGTACGGTCAGCGCGTCGCCGACGATGCCTTGGTGAGCGAAGTCGAAGATGGGCGCGTTGGGGTCGGTGTTGATGGCCAGGATCTGGTCGGCGCCTTCGACGCCGACCCGGTGCTGGATGGCGCCCGAGATGCCGGCGGCGATGTAAAGACGTGGCCGGATGGTCTTGCCGGTCTGGCCGATCTGGCGCGAGGCATCGATCCAGCCCTTTTGCACCAGTGGCCGCGAGCCGCCATATTCGGCGCCCAGGACGGCGGCCAGATCCTTGACCAACTTGAAGTTCTCGGGCTTGCCCAGGCCGACGCCGCCGGCCACCACCACGTCGGCATAGGCCAGGTGCGCGTCTTCCTTGGCGGCGTCGGGGATGAAGTCCAGAATCTTGGTGACCACGCTTTCCTCGGCCATGCCCAGCGGATGCAGCACGATGCCGCCGCTGCGGCCCGGCTGGCGGTCGGGCATGGCCATGACGCGCGGGCGGATGGTCGCCATTTGCGGGCGGACGTTCAGGGTGTAGATGGTGCACAACAGCGAGCCGCCGAAGGTCGGGCGGGTGGCGCCCAAGGAACGGTCGTCGTCGATGGCCAGCGCCGTGCAATCGGCGGTCAGGCCGGTCTTCAACGTGGTCGCCACCGATCCGGCGAGGTCGCGGCCCAGGTTGGTGGCGCCCAGCAACAAAATCTCGGGCTTGTAGGTGTTGACCAGTTCGGTCATGCCCTTGGTGTAGGTTTCGTTGCGGTAATCGGCCAGCAACGGGTCCTGGATGGTGTAGACCTTGTCGGCGCCGTATTCATAGGCGGTGGCGATGGCGGCGTCGCAGCCGTCGCCGCTGGCGCCCATGACCACGCCGGCCAGTTCCACGCCCAGCTTGTCGGCCAGCTTGCGGCCTTCACCCATCAATTCCCACGACACCGGGTGAACCTGGCCGCGTTCCACTTCCACGAACACCCAGACGTCCTTGTAGGTCTTGAAGTGGTCGGACAGTTCGGCCTTCATCTTGCCGCGCGAGGGCGCCGCGGCGGGTTTGGCTTCGCTCATCTCTCAAGTCTCCTTAGGCGCCGGTCTGGCGGAAGAGGGTCTCTTCCAGCCGGCCATCGGCGGCGAACAGGGCGGCCACGGTGGCGGAGGCGATGTCGCCGCCCTCCGCGGCCTCGATCATCTTGGCCTTTTCCTTGCGCGGCTGAGGGGCGAACACCTTCTTGACCACGGTGGGCGACCCCTTGAGGCCGCACAGCGCGATGTCGGCGATGCCGGCGGCGGCGGCGTTCCACACGGTGATCTCGGTGCGGGCGGCGCGCAGCATGTCGGCCATGGTGCCGCGGCGCACGGTGTTGGTGTGTTCCAGCATGGTGACCAGGCATGGCAAGGCGGTGGTCAGAACCTGCACGCCGCCTTCGGCACGGCGCTCGACGGTGATCTTGCGGGCGCCAAGATCGACGGCGCGGATCTTTTCCACATAGGTCAACTGGTTCAGCTCAAGACGCTTGGCGATGCCGGGTCCGACCTGGGCTGTGTCGCCGTCGATGGTCTGTTTGCCGCAAAACACCATGTCCACCGGGTCGGTTTCCGACAATTTGGCGATGGCCGAGGACAGCGCGAACGATGTGGCCAGAGTATCCGACCCGGCGAAGAAGCGGTCGGACAACAACACCGCGGCGTCGGCGCCGATGGACAGCGCCTTGCGCAACGCCTGATCGGCCATGGGCGGGCCCATGGTCAGGACGGTGACCTTGCCGTTGAACTGGTCGCGCAGGCGCAACGCTTCTTCCAGCGAATAGAGGTCGTAGGGGTTGATGATGGTGGGCACACCCTGGCGCATGATGGTGTTGGTCACCGGATGCACGCGAATCTGGGCGCTGTCCGGCACCTGCTTGATGCAGACGACGATATGCATGGGTACTCCTGGGCTCGGGCTGCTCAGCGGACAGAGCGGATGGACGACAGCGGCACGAAACCGGTCTTGGTGTCCTTGAAGACCTTGAAATCCTTGAGACCCTGGCCCGAGGCGAATTCGAGATAGGCCTTTTCCAGGGCATGGCGGCAGGCGACGCGCTGGGCGCCGTCCTCGAGCGCACGCAGTGCCGACATGTCCAACAGCGCGTTGAAGCGCTTGAGGATATGCAGGCGGTGGACGCTGACCACCTGTTGGTCGAAGGCGACGTCAAGGATGTCGAAGAATTCCTCGGCGGCGGACAGCCGGGCGAGGGTGTCGAGGAAGCTGCCGTCGGCAGGCTTGCACTGGGCGGGGCTGCACATGGTGGCTCTCCTTGTTCAGTTCACCGGCGCTTCGGCGAGGAAACGGCGCAAATCGTCGGGCGAGGGGGGGCGCTTGGTCTCGGCGGCCAGCACGCGCACACGGGCCAGCATGGCGCGGGCCTGGGGAACCGTGGGCGCCAGACCAAGCTGGGTGCAGGCGTGCAATACCGAGGTCAGCCCCGAATGCTTGCCCAGCACCACGCGATGGGCTCGGCCCAGTTCCAGCGGGTCCAAGGCTTCGTAGTTGCGGCGGTCGCGCAACAGGCCGGAAACGTGGATGCCGCTTTCGTGGGTGAAAATGGCGTCGCCGACGATGCTCTTGTTGACCGGAACCGGCCGGCCGGAAGCGTCGGCGACCAACGCCGAGACCTTGGACAGCGCCGTCTTGGCGACGGCGCAATCCAACCCGTAAAGATGGTCGAGCGCCACCACCACTTCCTCGAGCGGGGCATTGCCGGCCCGTTCGCCCAGACCGTTGACGGTGGTCGAGACGTGGCTGGCGCCCCCCTTGACGGCGGCCAGGGAATTGGCGGTCGCCAACCCCAGATCGTCGTGGGCGTGAATTTCCAGTTCCAGCGAGGTGCCGGACCGCAGGCGCTTGAACAAGTCATGGGTGGCGAACGGGTCCAGCACGCCCAAGGTGTCGGCGAAACGGAAACGGCGTGCGCCGGCGCTGGCACAGACGCCGATGACGTCTTCCAGGAAGGCCGGATCGGCCCGCGACGAATCCTCGCCGCCCACCGCCACGTCAAGCCCGGCGTCGCGGGCCCGGCTGACCATGGTGTAAACATGGGCCAATGCCCAGGCGCGGTCGCGGTCCAGCTTCTTGGCCAATTGCTGGTCGGACACCGGAATGGACAGGTTGACCATGGAGACGTCGCATCGCAACGCCGCCGCCAGGTCGTCGTCGCGCATGCGGCACCAGGCGATCAGCCGGGCGTTGAGGCCCAGCGCCGCCACCGCGCGGATCGAGGCGCATTCCTCTTCGCCCATGGCGGGAATGCCGACCTCGATCTCGGGTACGCCGGCCTGGTCCAGCGCGCAGGCGATGGACAGCTTTTCCATCAGGGTGAAGGCCACCCCGGCGGTCTGCTCGCCGTCTCTCAGCGTGGTGTCGTTGACGACGATGGCTGCGGTCATGGCCCGGCTCCTCAGCAGCTGCCGCCGCTGCACGAACACTTGCCCCCCGCGTTGGGGTTTTCGAAGATGAAGCCGGAATCGGGGCCGGCGTTGACGAAGTCGACCACCGTGCCGGTCAACCACATGACCGAGGATGGATCGACGTAGACCTTGATGCCGTCGAATTCCATGATCTCGTCGCCGTGCTCGGCGTCGTTTTCCAGGACCAGGGAATATTTCAGGCCGGAACAGCCGCCCGAGGCGACGCTGATACGCAAACCCTGGGTGTCGTCCTCACGCACGCTTTTCACGGCGGCGACGGCGCGGTCGGTGACAGTCAGCATGGCAACCCTCCTGGTGACGAAACGGTAACCCGTCTGTCACCAAGCAAGGTTGATGCCAATTCATAGATATTTGTATTTGCTGTGTTTTATTGATTTAAGGGCTGTCGGCAATGCGACGTTTGTCGGATTGCCGACAGGGGGCCTACACCCATTTCAGCCGTTTCAGGGCCAACCACAAGATGGGCATCAAACCAATGGTAATCAGGCACACCTGCCAGAACGCCCAGGGATCGTCATGGCCGGGAATGCCGCCGACATTGGCGCCCAGCAGACCGGCCACCAGACTGGGCGGCAGCAACAGAGCCGTCAGCACGGTGAAGCGGTTCGAGGTGCTGGCGATCTTTTCCGAGATTTGCGCAGCCAGATCCTCGTGCAATACGGTGGTCCGGTCGCGCAGGGCGTCCAGATCCTCGATATGGCGGATCACCTTGTCGGTGACCTCGCGAAGCCGCAATTTGGCGTCACGCGACAGCCAGGTGGCGTCGTCGTGCTGGATGCGGTAAAGCGCGTCGCGCTGGGGACCGAGATAACGGCGCAGGTGGATCGACTGGCGCCGCATGCGGGCCAGTTGCGGCCGTAATTCGGTGTCGGCGGTGCGTTCCAGACAGGCATCCTCGAGTTGGGCGACCACGCCCTCCATGTCCTCGATCACCAGTTCCAGGTGTTCGACCACCCGTTCGGCGATCTGGGCTAGCAATCCGCCGGGGCTGCGCGGCCCCTTGCCGGCCAGCAGCGACAGGCGGATGGCCCTGAGCGCGCTCAACTGGTGTTCGGTGTCGCGCAGAGATATCAGCCGGTTGGCCTCGGCCCAGACGTGGATGGGAACCAAGGACGTCTCGCCGGAACCGTCGGCGACGTTGACGCCGCGCAACACCACCATCAGATTGTCGTCAACGTCCTCGACGCGGGGGCGTGAATCGTCGGCCAGCAGCGCCAGCGCCACCAACGGGTCGATGCCGCTTTGTTCGCGGATCCATTGCGCGGCCACCGGGTCGTCGCGTTCCAGGTGAATCCACAAGAAGCCGTCTTCGGGGCGCCATTTCGCGATGCCGTCCCAATCCAGATCGGTGCAGCCGCCGTGACGGTCCAGCAGGGCGGCGAAGCGAAGACCGGGCTGTTGTCCGGCCTTGATGTCCAGGGCGTTCTGCATGGGCGCACCTTTATCCGCGGGAGTTCCCGTGGATAACGCGGCCGCGCGGCCATTTCAAGGCAGCATCACCCCATGTGGGTGGCAAGCAACAGACTGGAACCGCTTTCCGGGCCGAAACAACGGATATTGCGGCGGCATTCGGCGCAATCGACGGTGGCGCGGCAATCCAGGCCGCCGGCCAATTCGATCTGGCGCCGGAAGAACGGTTTCCAACGCATGTCGTCGTGGTTGCATGCCGCCAGTTCGGTGAAATGGAACGCCAGGATCAGGCAAAGGTCGGGGCGGCCGCTCAATCCAAGTTCCTGCCACAACAGGCGCGGCGCCTGGGCGCGGCGGGCGATGACGTGAGCCAGCCAGCGTTCTTCGATGGCGCCGGCGGCGCGGTGGCGCAACAACAGCGAGCGCAGGGCGCTTTCGTCCACGGTTTGCGCTTCGCCGCATTGGCTGTCGGGATCAAGGCCGGCCAACAATTCCGGCGCGTGGGGAAAGAAGGTGCCGACCAGGGCGGCCATTTCCTCGGCCGACAGGCCAAGGGAATCACCGAGCGGCCGGCCTTCGGCCTGGGTCAGGGCGACGACACAGGCGAACAGGTGGCGGTCGAACGGATCGCCGCCACCTCCTGCCATCAAGCGGCCATATGCCCGTGCGGCCATGGCCGGAAAACCCTAGGCAGCCATGGATTCGTGCTTCTGCGCCTTGGTGCCGCAGACGGTCTCGCACGAACCGCAACCGATGCAGTCGCCTTCGTTCGACACCACCATGACTTTGCGCTCGATGTCCTCGCCGTCGTCGAACGGGTCGCACAGTTCGCCGTCTTCGTTGATGCCCTTGAGCTCCAGCACGCCCTGGGTGCAGACCTTGTAGCAACGGCCGCAGCCGATGCACAGTTCGTCGCTGATGCTCAACAGGTACTTGGGCGTCCACGGCTTGCCGGAACGGGTGGTGAAGGTACGCAACGACATGGTTGTCCTCTCCTCTCTCCAAAAACGGCTCAGGCCGCCGCCACGTCGGGGAACTGACGGATGGCGGCGATGCCTTCCTCGACCAGCTTCAATGCCTTGGTCTCCATCTGGACCAGATTCTCGTAGCCGAAGCGGTGCAATTCGCGAACATAGGCGTTCACCGCAATCAGACGGCCGGTGATGATGACGATGCGGCCCCATCCTTCGTGATGGATGTTCATGATCGGCGCGGCGGCGATGCCGGTCTCGCGTTCGATCAGCCAACAGATCGCCATGTAGATCTGTTCGACACGGCCCAGGATGTCGGGGTCGGGATCGCCGAACATGGGGATGTCGCGCTTTTGCACCTTGGTGACCACGAAGGGGGCCAGCAATTCCTCGTCCGTGTCGGCCTCCATGGCGCCCGAGCGGTCCTGGGCCCGGATCAGGGTCAGAAGGGCTTGGATGAAGGGGCGCTTGAGCGCCTCGCGGTCGGCGTCGTCGAGTACCAGCGTGTTCATGGGCCTATTCCTCGTCGTCGATGAAGCGGTCGGGGCCGGTTTCGGAATCGCGAATGACCTTGCGCAGCCACGGCGGCGGGTTGGATTTCAGCATGCCACGCACCTTGTCGATCACCGCGGCGATAGTCTCGTCGTCGGGCAGCTTGATGGGGTGGACGTGGGCGCGTACCACGCGCGCCGCCGCCGGCCCGCCGATGGCCCGCACGAACAGCAGGGCAGACCCTTCCAAGGCTTTGATCTTGCTGGCCAGACGGTCGTCGCCATCTTCCTGGTGCTGGCCTTCCTCTTGGCTGACATTGTCGAACTGCACCGCCTCCAGGAAGGTGTGGTCGTCGGGGCCGACGTCATAGAACATGAAGGTCTTGGCGCTGGCGAAATGGGCGTCCACGGTCTGACGGTCGTGGGTGGCGAAGGCTACGCGCATGTGTCCTCCTTTCAGCGACCCCTGGGGGCCTAAATCCTCTGTTCGGGCTTCAACCAGCCGCAACCGCCGGGTCACCATGGGCGTGCTCCGCATGCTGGACGGGCAATGAGGTGCCGTGGCCGTGGCCAGGATGCTCCATCAGGATGTTGCCCAGGGTGAAGATCAGGTCTCGCGTGCCGCGATAGCCCAGGCTGATCTGGTGTGCCGCGCCCAGGCGGTCGAACACCGGAAAACCGGCGCGATGCAGCGGGATGCCGTGACGGCCGGCGATCAGGCGGGCGTTGGCGTTGGCGATGATCAGGTCGGCGCCGCCGGCTTCCAGGATCTGGTCCTCCAGGTCCTCGAAGTCGCCGATGATGGCGGTCTCGGACGGCAGTTGCGACAGATGCGGGCTGGGCAGGGCCGAGACCGCGCCGACGATGTGGGCTCCCATGTCGGCGCACAGGCTGGCATAGGTCCACAGGAAGGACGGTTCGCCCGCCACCGCGACGGGACGGCCGGCGAAAAAGAAATGGCCGTCAAGCATGGCGTCCACCAACTGGCTGCGCTGGCGCCGGTATTTGTCGGGAACCGGCATTCCGGCGGCCGTGGACAGGCACACCATCAGCTTGTCCACCGCCTCGAGCCCGGTCAGACGGTCGAACAGGACGAAGGGAACCCCGGTCCGCTCCTCAAGCGTTTCCGCGCATTGGCGCATGTGTTCGCCCACCGCGATGGTCAGGCAGGCGCGGTTCATGCCCTTGACCTGTTCCAGGGTGGTGCCGCCCAGGGTGGTCGGGACGTAATGGTCGGGGACGTGGCCGTCCAGCGATCCCGCCAGATCGGGCAGCATCACCGGCTCCAGGCCGAAATCCTCGACGATTTCCTTGAGCGTCTCGACGTCGCCCGGCGTCAGGTGACATCCGGCAAGCACGTTGACCCGCTTGAGCGGCGGCTGGCTGCTGGAACCGGGAACCAGGGCGCGGATCATGGCGCCCACCGCCTTGCCCCAGCCGGTTTCCAGCGATCCCTCGAAATCGGGAGCCGAGCAATAGACCACCGAGGTCCCGGCCAGATCCTTGGACCGGGCCAGGATGCCCTTGAGGTCGCCGGCCATGTCCTCGCCCCGCGTCTCGGTCAGCGCGGTGGAGATCAGGCCGATGATCTTGGGCTTGGCGCGCTTGACCATGTTGTGCAGCGCCTGCTCCACCTGGTCGCTGCCGCCCAGGATGGTCGAAACCTCGTTCATGGCGGTGGTTTGCAGCGGGATGGCCTCGCGGAAATGGCGGACCATCATCACCAGGGCGAAGGCGGTACAGCCCTGGCTGCCGTGGAACAGCGGCAACGAGCCTTCCATGCCGAGAAAGGCCATGGCGGCGCCCAGCGGCGCGCTGACCTTGAGCGGGCTTGTGGATAACGGCTTGTTGTGGTTGATCACAAGGGCCATGGTGCTTACACCTCCCACGGAGCAGGTTTGCGGATCTGCTCCCAGATCGGGTTGTTGATCATCAGGTCGATCTGGCGAACCATCTCGACCATGCCGTCATAGGCGGCATAGCCCACGTGGCGTTCCTGGTTGATGTCGAGCCACGGCGTCCTGGCCTTCAGCGCCACGAATTGCGAGCGCCCGCCCGACAGCATCATCTCGGCCTTGCCGTCCTTGAACATGGCGTACATGTCGCGCGGCGTGATGGCGTCGGCCAGCTTGTCCTCGTCGCCGCCCAGGCGCTCCAGGGCCTTGGCCGCGTCCTCGGCGGTGGCCTTGCGCACCGAGCTGCCGACCACCTCCATGCCCACTTCCTGCAACGCCTGGATCACCGACCAGCTTTTGACGCCGCCGGTGTACAACAGGACCTTGCGGCCCTTGAGACGCGCCTTGAACGGTTCCAGCCGGGCCCAGGCACGGGCTTCCTCCTCGGCGATCAACGCCTCGGTGCGGTCCGTCAGGGTGGGGTCGGCGCCGCGTTCCACCAGCATGCGCGCGATGGCGCGCAACGCTTCCGACGTGTCGGAAATGCCGTAGAACGATCCCTCGAAATAGGGGATGGCGTATTTTTCCTTCATCTTGCGGGCCAGCGTCACCAATGCCTGGCTGCACAGCACCATGTTGGCGCGGGCGGTGTGTGCGCTGGCCACGTCCAGATAGCGGGCGTCGCCGGTGATGGAACAGCGCAGCCGGATACCGAGGCGGGCCAGCAGCGGCCGGAACTGGTCCAACTCGCCGGCCACGTTGTATTCGCCCAGGATGTTGATGTCGCAGGCGCCGACGTCGTCGGGTTGGTGGGTGCCGATGACGTATTCGAACAGCGATTCGCCGCCCAGCCGGTTGCCCAGGTTCTTGGAGCCGACGAATCCCGGTGCGTTGACCGGCACCACGGGAACGCCCATGCGTTCGGTGGCGGCCTTGCACACCGCCTCGACGTCGTCGCCGATCAGCGCGCCGACACAGGTCTGGTAGACGAACACCGCCGGCGGGTTATGACGCTTGATGGCCTGACGGATGGCCTTGTACAGCCGCTTCTCGCCACCGTTGACGATGTCGAGGTTCTGCATGTCGGTGGTGAAGCCGAGGCGGTAAAGCTGCGATCCCGAAGAATGGGAATTGCGGGTGTCCCACGAATTGCCCTCGCAGGCGATGGGGCCGTGCACCAGATGCACCACGTCGGTGATCGGCTGAAGGGCGATCTTGGCGCCGTCGAAACAGCAGCCGCCAGCGGCGGCGCCGGGGGTCAGCGGCTTGCCGCAGCCCTTCTTGCGGTCTTTGTCCGACTTGGCCTGGTTCTTGGCACAACCGGGCTCGACGAACAGGTCCTGAATCTTCTGCTTGAGCATGGGTGGCGGCCCTCCTCAAAGGTCAATGTGGAGGAAAGCAAGAATCGGGCCATTTCAGGAATGGCCGAAATGCTGGGGTCGCCCCCGGCATTGTCGGGGATGCGACACGACATTGTCGCAAGGCGGGTTGTATCCCCTGACGTTTTCTCTAGTTAATCTCCGATAGGAGGCGTGGCCATGGATGGCATCTTGTCGGTGATGGCGGAGCTGTTGTCGCTGTTCTATGACGTGTGGCGAGGCGGCAGGGTTTCACGCGGGTTTTTGCTGGCATTGATGGCGGGGGCGTTGGTGTCGCCTGTCGCCGCGGTGGTGATGGAGCCCTTTCCGGTCGTCCAGGCTCTGCTGTTCGGGGCGACGGCCGTGATTTGGGTGGTGTTCCTGGCGGTGTTGGCGGTGGGATGCCGCCGCCACGAAAAAAAGCCCCGGGAGGAAACCTCCCGGGGCCAGTTTGACCATTCCGCTTCCGACGATTAGCGGGTGAGGTCGTAGGAAATGTCCGACGCGGCGTCGGCGGTCTCGAAGATACGGTCCAGGATCTCCACCAGCACCCTGAGCGCGCCCTGATACCCGAAGGTCGGGAAGCGGTGGTGGTGGTGACGGTCGAAGATCGGGAAGGTCAGACGGATCAGCGGGATGCCGACGTCCTTTTCCAGATACTTGCCGTAGCTGGAACCGATCAGGAAATCGGCCGGCTCGGTGAACAGCAGCGAGCGCAGGTGCCACAAATCCTTGCCGCGCCACACCTGACCCTCGGCGCCGAACGGCGAGGAGGCGAGCAGGGCCTTGGCCTTGGCGTCCCATTCGGCCGAACCGTTGGTGCACAGCACGTGGGTCGGCTCGCAGCCCATTTCCAGCAGGAAGGCGGTCATGGCCAAGGTGAAGTCGGGATCGCCGAAAATGGCGAACTTCTTGCCATGCAGCCAAGCCTGGCTGTCGGTGATGGCGTCGACCAGACGGCCGCGTTCCTTTTCGATGCTGGCCGGGATTTCCTTGCCGGTCAGTTCGGCGATCTTCATCAGGAAGGCGTCGGTGGCGCCGATGCCCATCGGGTAGTTGAAGGACGCGGTTTCCTGGCCCTTGTCGCCGATGTACTCCAAGGTCTTGGGGGTGCAGAATTCCTGCAACGACACGGTGGCCTTGGCGTTGATGGCGGCGCGGGTGTCGTCCAGCGTGGTGCCGCCGTCATACATGCGGTATTCGCCGTCGGAGGGCGTGTCGTAGATGTCCGACACGTCGCTCAGCAAGGTGTAATCGACGCCCATGGTGTCGAGGTAACGCTTGAGCTCGCGGTTGTTGGCGACCGCGTAACCGTCGAAGCCGGGGATGATGTTGATCTTGGCGTTCGGGGTGCGTTCCTTGACGGATTCACGTTCCCAGAAGTAGTTCAGGATGCCCTTCATCATGTTGTCGTAGCCGGTGGTGTGGCTGCCGACGAAGGAGGGGGTGTGGGCGAAGGGAACCGGGAAGTCGGCCGGAACCGATTCCTTTTCCTTGGCGGTGCCGATGAAGGCCGACAAGTCGTCGCCGATGACTTCCGCCATGCAGGTGGTCGAGACGGCGATCATCTTGGGCTTGTAGAGCGTGTAGGAGTTCAACAGGCCTTCGACCAGATTGTTGAGGCCGCCGAACACCGCCGCGTCTTCGGTCATGGAATCGGCGACGATCGGCACGGCTTCCTTGAAGTGACGGGCCAGGTGCGAGCGGAAATAGGCGACGCAGCCTTGCGAACCGTGGACGTAGGGCAGGGTGCCTTCGAAACCGGCGGCGGCGAACACCGCACCCAGCGGCTGGCAAGCCTTGGCCGGGTTGATGACGGCGATCTCACGCTTGAAGTTCTTTTCGCGGTATTCCCAGGTCTTGGTGTACTCGGCCTGCTCGGCGACCTTTTCGTCGCTGGGGCGGCACTCGAACTGGGCCTTCTTGTTGGCGAAGAGCTCCTTGTATTCGGGCTCCTGGAACAAGGAAATGTGGTCTTTGACCTTGTCAGCGCTCTGCGGCATGGCAGTTCTCCTTCATCCTCCCCGCGCCCCCGATTGTTGGGCGACACGCGGGGAGGGAATTTTGCAAAAGACGGGCTTTACGCGGCCTTCCACGGAGCCTTGAACTTGCTCCACACGGGGCTGTTGATGGCCATGTCCATATCGCGGGCGAAGATGGCGAAGCCGTCGTAGCCGTGATAGGGGCCCGAGTAGTCCCACGAGTGCATCTGGCGGAAGGGCACGCCCATCTTCTGGGTCGCGTACTTTTCCTTGATGCCCGAACCGACCAGGTCGGGACGGATCTTCTCGATGAACTTCTCCAGTTCGAAGCCCGAAACGTCGTCGTAGATCAGCGTGCCGTCTTTGACGTAGTGAGTGGTGCGCTGGTAATCGTCGTTGTGGGCGAATTCATAGCCGGTACCGACGATGTTCATGCCCAAATCGTCATAGGCGGTGGCGACGTGACGGGGGCGCAGGCCGCCCACGTACAGCATGACCTTCTTGCCTTCCAGACGGGGCTTGAACTTGGCGATCACGGCATCGACCAGCGGCTGGTACTTGGCGATCACCTTCTCGGCATTGGCCTTGATGGTGTCGTCGAACTGCGCGGCGATCTTGCGCAAGCTGTCGGCGATCTGGGTCGGGCCGAAGAAGTTATATTCCACCCACGGAATATTGTACTTCTCTTCCATGTGGCGGCAGATGTAGTTCATCGACCGATAGCAGTGGATGAGGTTGAGCTTGGCCTTGGGCGCACGCTCCATCTCGGCCAGGGTGGCGTCACCCGACCAGGAACCGATCACGCGCAGGCCCATCTCTTCGAGCAGGCGGCGCGACGGCCAAGCGTCACCACCGATGTTGTAGTCGGCGATCAGGTTGACGTCGTAGGGGCCGGTTTCCCACTCGGCGGTGGTCTTCTCGAACACCCAGTCGCGGATGGCGTCGTTGGCGATGTGGTGGCCCAGCGACTGGGACACACCGCGGAAGCCTTCGCAGCGCACGGGGACGATCGGCTTCTCGATGTCCTTGGACTTCTTCTTCGAGACGGCTTCGATATCGTCGCCGATCAGGCCGATCGGGCACTCGCTTTGCACCGAGATACCGTTGTTGAGCGGGAACAGATCGTTCAACTCGTCGATCATCTTTTCCAGGTTCTTGTCACCGCCGAAGACGATGTCGCGTTCCTGGAAGTCCGAGGTGACCTGCATGGTCACGAAGCTGTCGATGCCGACGGTGCCGGTGAAGTAGTTACGGCGCTGGGACCAGGAATACTGGCCGCAGCCGACCGGGCCGTGGCTGATGTGGACCATGTCCTTGACCGGACCCCACACCACGCCCTTCGAGCCGGCGTAGGCGCAACCGCGGATGGTCATCACGCCGGGAACGGACTTGACGTTGGACTTGACGCCGCAGGACGAGCTGCCGGCATCGTCGGTCTTGCTGACGTTCAGGTGACGGCCGCGCTTCTTGGCGGACTTTTCGGGATACTGGTCCAGGACCTCTTTGATGAGGGCCTCATGGAAGGCAGCGTCGTTGGTCTGATCGAGGCTCATGCCCCTTCTCCTTCTCTCTCTGTCTCTCTGTCCGCCCCGGTTCCGCCGCCCCGGGGAGGGATGGGGCGGCGGATGGGCGGAAGGCTCGGCAGTGCTGGTGTCAGCCGGCGCTGCAGAGGGACCGCTCCTTGGCTTCCAACTCAGCCAGGGCCTGCTCGTCGGACTTCATGATGCCGAACTCGAGCAGCATGTCCTCGAGCTCTTCCATGGTGATCGGGGTCGGGATGGTGCCCTTGCCGCCGTTGTTGTGGATCTTGGTGGCCAGGGTGCGGTACTCACCGGCCTGCTTGCTGTCCGGGGCGTACTGGATCACGGTCTGACGACGCAGTTCGGCGTGCTGGACACCATTGTCGCGCGGCACGAAGTGGATCATCTGGGTGTTCAGCTTCTTGGCCAGCGCTTCGGCCAGTTCCAGCTCGCGGTCGGTCTGACGCTCGTTGCAGATCAGGCCGCCCAGACGGACGCCGCCGGTGCCGGCGTACTTCAGGATGCCCTTGGCGATGTTGTTGGCGGCGAACAGCGCCATCATCTCGCCGGACATGACGATGTAGATTTCCTGGGCCTTGTTCTCACGGATGGGCATGGCGAAGCCGCCGCACACCACGTCGCCCAGCACGTCGTAGGACACGTAGTCCACGTCGTCATAGGCGCCGTTCTCTTCCAGGAAGTTGATGGCGGTGATGACGCCGCGGCCGGCGCAGCCGACGCCCGGCTCGGGACCGCCCGACTCGGTGCACTTGATGCCCTTGTAGCCGATCTTCATCACGTCTTCGAGTTCCAGATCCTCGACCGAACCGGCCTTGGCGGCCAGGTGCAGCACGGTGTCCTGGAGCTTGGTGTTGAGGATCAGGCGGGTGGAGTCAGCCTTGGGGTCGCAGCCGACGATCAGGATCTTTTGACCCATCTCGACCAGAGCGGCCAGCGTGTTCTGCGAGGTGGTGGACTTGCCGATACCGCCCTTGCCGTAGAAAGCGATCTGACGAGGCATTGTCTGTTTCCTTTCTGTGGTCCAAGCCTTCCGAATTTCTTGGCGGGGGGTGCGACCACCGCCACGCACCATGCCTCGCAATGAGCATGCCAACTTTTGTGTCGCCGGCAAAAATCATATATATCAATGTTTTATTGTCTATGTTGAGGCATGTGCCCGTTTTGTGGGCGAGACAAAGCCCCTGTCTGGAATCCGACACAATGTTGGAAGGCACACAGACAATGGGGTTTTCCAGGATCGTCGCCGTCGCTATTTCGGGTATGCTTCTTGCATGTGCGAAGCGGGAGGCAGAGGGGGGAAAGGGCGATCATGCAGGAAGCGCGGCAGAGAATTGGACATTCCACCAATCTTGTCGGGCTGGCGACCGACCTTCTGGGCAGCGCCGCCTTCAACGACCATCCGCTGGAGCTGCATCTGTCCGGCGTGCGCGAGATGAACAAGAACCTGTTCGAGATGCTGTCGTTTTCCGAGACCCTGCCCGATGCCGGCGACGCCTTTTACAAATACATGATGGCCATGTTCGGTATCGATCCCGAGCAGTTGGAACAGGAACGGGCGGCGGCCGAACAGCGCGGCGTCAAGGTCCGCCGCTATCGATCGAGCTTCCTGCGTCTGCTCAAGGGGTGGGGATACGATTCCAACTCACCCGAGGGGGCGGTGCTGAAAGGCTGGGTGGAAAGCCGCTTCGGCCTGTTTCCCACCTTCCACAAATCCAAGCTGGACCGCGTCGGCGGGCCCGATTGGGCTTCCTATGTGGAAGAGAAGATGTCGAGCCGCTTTCACAACAACTCCATCTACACCCAGCTCGACATGTTGTACGAATTCTGCCAATGGGGGCTGGCACGTTACGCCGCGCCGGGGCAGAGCCATGTCAGGCTTTATCGCGGCATCAACTCCTTCGATGAACATCAGGTGCTTGAGCGCGTCGACAAGAAGACGGTGGTGATGCGTGTCAACAACCTCGCGTCTTTCTCGTCGGACCGTTCGGTCGCCGATTGTTTCGGCGACACCATTCTCACCGCCGACGTGCCGGTGGTGAAAATCGTCTTCTTCAACACCCTGTTGCCCATTCACCCGTTGAAGGGCGAGGGGGAGTACCTGGTTGTCGGTGGCGATTACCGCGTTACCGCCAGCTATTTTTGAACTGAAAGGCAGACCATGACGGACATTACCCTCGAGGATCGGGCGCTTGGCGCCTTTCTCGGATTTGCTGTCGGCGATGCCCTGGGTGCCACGGTCGAGTTCATGACCCGGCGCGAGATCGAGGCCAAGTACGGGGTTCATCGCAAGATGGTTGGCGGCGGCTGGTTGCATCTGGCGCCGGGACAGGTGACGGACGATACCGACATGGCGTTGGCGTTGGGCCGGTCGCTGGTGCGCAAGGGCGGGTTCGACGCCAAGGACGTGTGCGAGGAATTCGCGCTGTGGCTGAAAGGCGGACCGGTGGACATCGGCAACACCTGTCGCCGCGGTATCCGCCGTTTCATGATCGACGGCACCACCGAAGGCGTATTTTGCGATGGCGACGGCGGCAATGGCGCGGCCATGCGCATGCTGCCCTTGGCCATCGCCACCCTTTACCGTCCCGATCTGTTCGAAACGTGGATGTTGGCGCAATGTCACATCACCCATAACCATCCGCTGTCGGACGATGCGTCGCTGACATTGGGCCGGATGGTTCAGGGATTGTTGCTGGGCGAAGGGATCAAGGGTGCCCGTGAAGTGGCCAAGGAATTGGTGGAAAAGCACCGCACCTTCCGCTTCGAACCCTATCGCGGCCAAAGCTCGGCCTATGTGGTCGACACCGTCCAGACGGTGTTCCACTTTTACTTCGTCACCGATTCGTTCAAGACCTGCGTCATCGAGACGGTGAACCAGGGTGGCGATGCCGACACCACCGGCGCCTTGGCCGGCATGTTGGCCGGCGCCACCTATGGCCAGGCCGATGTGCCGTCGGCCTGGCTTGGAAAACTTGACAAAAAGATCGCCGAGGAAATCCGCGTTCAAGTGCGCGGGCTGCTCAAGGTGGCGGAAAACCTCAGGGCGGCGTAGGGCAGGGGGCGTGGGGGGCGTCGCCCTTGGGGCACCCTTCGCCCACGCCGACACCGGCAAGACCGATCCAGCGGGCCACGACGCCTTCATCCCACCCGATTTCGCGGCGATCCCCCACTTGCAACAGCGGGCGGCGAACGAACAGCGGTTCGGCCAGCATCAGATCCAACGCCCTTTCGGCGGAAAAGGTCTCGGGTACGATTTCACCCGACTTCACCTTAGGGTGCGAACGGTTGAACCATTCGGCGACCGGGCGTTCTCCGAAAAAGGCGCGTAATTCGTCCGCCGTCCACGGATGGGCCAACAGGCTGCGCGCTTCGACGTCGTGTCCTGAATCCGACAAGGCCTGTTTTTGTCGGGAGTTGCCGCCGCAACCGGGTTTTTCATAGAAGATCACGTGGGCCATCCGTCTTCTCCTGTCACGAAATAAAAGGGAGGGGAACCGAAGTTCCCCTCCCTCATCGACCTGCGTTCGCTTCCGCCACCTTATCGCCGCAGGTCGATTTCGACACCGGGTTCACCGGTGAATTCCACCAAGATGTCCTCATCCTGGACAAGATACTGGCACGCCAACCGATAGGTCGGCGGCACGTCGTTCACTTCGGCCTGTTCCAGCACCGCCTTCGACAGCTTGCCGTTGACCGACAGCGTCAGCTTTTCCTTGTCGGTCAGGTGGATGGCCTTGGGCTTGTTGGCTCCCAGATAGGTCACCTTGATCAGGCACGATCCACATTCGCCGTCCTGGCATTGGAACGGGATGGCGATCTCGTGCTTCTTGGCAAGGGACAACAAGGTCTTGTTGTCGGCGACGGCGTAGACGGTGACGTTCTTGGGCAGCGTCGGGCCGCTGAAAGTGACGTTAGCCATAGGGGAAACTCCCTCTCTCCAATTGTTCTCTACTGGCCAATTTTTACTGAGGCGTGGCGGAAGTGTTTGGTGCCGCGCCGGTCAGCGCGAGGGCGGCCTCGGCCAGCGGCAGAACGATCGGGGTGATCCCCTCCAGCTTGAGGAACTTGATTTCGTTGGGGGTCAGGTCGTCCGGCACCACGGCGTAGTGGGGGCCGGCGGCGCGACGGATGATGCAGCGGGCGAAGGTGCGCAGGATCTGGTCGTAGAACCGGCACCCCAGGAACAGGAAGCCACAGGTGCCGCGCCGTTCCTTGACCACGCCGGGGATCGGCGTTTGCAGGTCGATCTCGGTCAGCACCTCGACGTAATCGGAATCCGAGGCCAGCACGTCGCCATCGGGATACGCGGCGCCGTGGGGCTTGTAGAGAACGGTCGTCCAGTCGCGGGCGACTTCCGCCTCGACCTCGCATCCGACGGCGTCGAAGGCGCGGATCCAGGGAACCTCGGTGGTGCGCCGGGCCTTGGAGGCGCCCTGGACGGCGCCCCAATCGTCGCGTCCGGCAAGGGCGGCGCGCATGGTGCCGTCATACCAGGTGTCGACCACCAGCGGCACTCGTTCGAGCGAGGCGATCCAGCGATGCAGGTGGTTGGGCTCGGGCACTGGCTTGAAGATTTCCGCCAGCAACTTGTCCACGGTGATGCGGTGGCGGAAGGTCTCGATGTATTGGGCGGTGTGCCACAAATTGTTGCGGATGCGCCCCGGCACCGCCACCCGCGACGACATCAGGTGCGCCAGTGCGCGTGCCCCTGACGGGACCGGCGGTTCGTCCGGCCCGAGCGTCAGGACGTCCGGCCCCAGATAGGGAATCATCCGGCCGGCCGCGGTCTCGGCCGACAGATGTTCCAAAAGAGCGTGGTGATCTGGGGCGGCGCACATGGGTTCAGTCCTCGTCGCCCAGCTTGCGGGCGTCAACGGTGATGGGCAACGGCGTGTCGGCCGGCATCTCGGGCATCTGGAAACGCCAGCCGTTGCTGATGGTGACGATTCCGCCCCAGGGCGAATCGCCTTCCATGGCGACGATCTTTTCTTCCAGGTCCTTCTTGGGGACGTAGATTTCGTAGTAATCGGCCACCTTGCGCAGCGTCACCTTCATGGCGCGGGCTCCAACAATTCGAGTTCGTGGCGGCGCATGCCGACCAGGATGCCGCGATCGACGAAGTCGATGGCGTAGACGTAAAAGCGGTTGAGATAGGTGCCGACGGATTTCACGTAGCCCACGTCGCCGCTTTGGATCAGGAACTGGCCGATGGCGCTGCCGGGATAGGTCCCGTCGTTGCGCACGGCCCGAATGGCCTGAACCTTGTCGCCGGCTTCGAAGGCCGGAGGGTCGTAGAGTTCGCAAACCTCTTCCATCGGCACCTCCCTCTTGGGGCGCGTTACGCCTTGACGATGCAGCCGTCCACCGGGCAAACGGCGGTGCACTTGGGCTCGTCGCCGTCGCATTCGGTGCAGGCGCTGGCCTTGATGGCGTAGGCGTCGCCCTTCATGGAGATGGCGGCGTTGGGGCATTCGAATTCGCAGGCGCCGCAGGCGGAGCACTGGGAAGCGTTGATCTTCATGGCCATGGCGGATACTCCTCTCTTTTCTCAGTCACACACAAACAATACGGTTCAGGCGAAGTCCTGCTCGGCGACACCGAAGGTTTCGGCGTACCAGGAGGCGATCGCGGTCTCGATGTATTCGAAGGGATAGGCGTCGACGGCGGCGATGCCGGCTCGGGCCAGATCCTTCTTGGGGCACGAGCCGATCTTCGACACGAACACCGCGTCGAGGCCGGCAAGAATGGGGATGACCTTGTCTTCCAGCACGTCCTCGTCGCCCCAGCCGCCCTGACAGTAGTTCTCGACCTTGCGGTGGCCGACGAAGCGCACGCCGGCGGCGTCCACCTCGTAGACCTGGAACTCAGAGGCGTGGCCGAAATGCTGGTTGATGCGGCCGCCGCCCTTGGTGGCGATGGCCACCAGCTTGGCTGGCGCGGCGGGAATGGTGGCGGCCAGGTCGGCGCGGGCCACTTCGGCGGCCTGACGGTGGTCGGCGCGCTCACGCTCGACGACCTCGCGGTACAGGCGCCGGGGTTCGGGGTCGTAGACCACTTCGTCGCCGATCTTGTCCATGGTGAAATCCTGGGACAGGTCTTCACCCAGCATGCCGACGGCGTCGGCGCGGCACTGACGGCAATGGCGCATCAGGTTGGCGCCGCCGGCCAGTTGGTCCTGAAGGGTCTTGAGCTCGGAGGGCGTCGGGCCGCGCTGGCCGGTCAGGCCGAAATGGGTGCCGTGCGCCGGGTCCGAGATCAGCGGCATGACGTTGTGCAGGAACGCGCCGCGCTCCTTGATGGCGGCGTTGACCTCCATCAGGTGGGCGTCGTTGACTCCGGGGATCATCACCGAGTTGACCTTGACCAGGATGTCCTTGCCCTTGAGGCGCTCAAGGCTTTCCATCTGGCGTTCATGCAGGATCTTCGAGGCGTCGAGGCCGGTGTAGCGCTTGCCCTTGAAGTAGATCCAAGGATAGATCGCGGTGCCGATCTCGGGATCGACCATGTTGATGGTGACGGTGACGTGGTCGATGTTGTGGTCGGCCAGCCGATCGACGTGGTCGGGCAGGGCCAGACCGTTGGTCGAGACGCAGAACTTGAGGTCAGGCAGCAGTTTTTCCACCTGCCGGAAGGTCTCGAAGGTCTTGAGCGCGTCGAACATGGAATCGCCGGGGCCGGCGATGCCCAGGACCGACAGTTGCGGCACCTTGTTGGCCACCGCCACCACCTTGCGCGCCGCCTGTTCGGGCGTCATGCGCTCGCTGGTGACGCCGGGGCGCGATTCGTTCGAGCAATCGTATTTACGGTTGCAGTAATTGCATTGGATGTTGCAGGCCGGCGCCACCGCCACATGCATGCGGGCGAAATAGTGGTGGGCTTCCTCGCTGTAGCACGGGTGGTCCTTGATCTTGTTCCACACGTGGTCGGGCATCTCGCCCTGGCCCTTGGAGGAACCGCACGAGCTGGACGAACAGCCGCCGGCGGGCTTGGCGTCAACCGCCCGGTCAGGGCGCTTGGCCAGAATGCTGGAGAGGGGGATGACGTTGCTGCTCACCGGCGGCCTCCGCGATCAGGGGATCGTACCGCCCTAAGTCTCGCAAGGGGCGTGCCAGTTTCGGAAATGGCTGAAATCCTGACCTGTCCCGCCAAAGGGGGCCGGTGTCGCTGTCGCCTGTCCGACATCCTGTCGGGGGTGCGACAATGGGGGCGGTGCTTGACACCCATCAAGGCCGGAACCGCCCCATGCTTCCATGGTGAGGAAGCTTCCGCGCCCCCAACAGAGGTTTTCCATGGCGACCATCCCCTTGCAGGAACCGACCTATCGCGGCGCGTCCGGCCCGCTGTTCTTCGCCGCCGGGTTCCGCCCCTTCTTCCTGTTCGCCGGCATCCAGGCGGCGATG
Source organism: Magnetospirillum aberrantis SpK (assembly GCF_011022235.1). Lineage (GTDB taxonomy): Bacteria > Pseudomonadota > Alphaproteobacteria > Rhodospirillales > Magnetospirillaceae > Magnetospirillum > Magnetospirillum aberrantis. Next base: position 80,599 of record NZ_JAAIYP010000011.1, read on the forward strand.
ATGTTGCCGCTATGGCTGGCGGTCTATGCCGGTGGCGTGGACCTGCGCTTGCCGTTCGGTCCGGCGGTGTGGCACGGCCATGAAATGGTGTTCGGTTTCGCCGGGGCGGCGATTGGCGGGTTCCTGCTGACGGCGGTGCCCAACTGGACCAACACGGTTCCGGTCGCCGGCCGGCCGTTGATGCTGTTGTTCGCGCTGTGGCTGGCGGGGCGGGTGGCCTTCACCCTTTCCGGGGTTCTGCCGGCGGTGGTGGTCGCATTGGCCGAATTGTCCTATCTGCCGGTGCTGGCGCTGATGCTGGCCCGTCCGCTGATCGCCGCCGGCAAGGCGCGCAACACGGTCTTCCTGCCCATTCTGGCACTGTTCTGGGTGGCCGATTCCGTTGTCTTGGCCGGCGTCCACCTGGGATGGGGCGATCCCATGCGCGGGGTGTATGTGGCCATGGCGCTGGTTCTGGTGATGATCGTCATCGTCGGCGGCCGGATCGTGCCGTCCTTCACCCAGAACTGGCTGCGCATGCAGGGCCGGCCGGTCGAGGTGGCGGCCATTGGCTGGATCGAGAAGGGGGGCGCCCAGGCAAGCGTGTTGGTGGCTGGCCTGTTGGCGGCGCTGGTTCCCACCTCCCTGGTGGCGGGAGTGGCGCTGGCCGTGGCGGCGGTCATTCATGCCGTTCGCCTGTCGCGCTGGCATGGTTTGAAGACCTTGTCCAATCCCATCTTGTGGGTGCTGCATCTGGGGTATCTGTGGCTGGTGGTCGGGCTGGCGCTTTTGGCGCTCGACAGTTTCGTCGACGCCCTGCCGGTGACGGCGGCGCTGCACGCGCTGACCGCCGGTTCCATCGGCACCATGGTGCTGGGGGTCATGAGCCGGGCGGCGCTGGGCCATTCCGGGCGGCCGCTGGTGGTGTCGCGGGTTACCGTCGCCGCTTATGTGCTGGTGTCGGCCGGTACCGCGTTGCGGGTGGTCGCGCCGCTGGTGACCGACGCCCAAATGGGGCTGACCCATGCCGGCGGCAGCCTTTGGGCGTTGGCGTGGCTGTTGTTCGTCTGGGTGTACTTTCCGGTCATGACGCGGCCGCGCGCCGATGGCCGGCCCGGCTGAGCGGAATGCCGCTTGCCACGGCGCAGGCCCCTTGGGATAGTGGCGCCCGCGTTTGGCTAGAGGGTTGAGGCATGCGCATCGCGCGGACGGTCGGCATGGTGATGGCGGGGGGAATGGCGATGGCCTTGGCCGCCTGCGCCTCGGTGGTCGGATCGACCGAGTCGGAAGTGCAGATTCGCACCAACCCGGACAATGCCCACTGCGATCTCAGCGGATACGAGGGGTTTGCCGCCAGCGTGGAAACCCCGGCCGCCATCAGCATCCCCAACGTTGCCGCGCCGGTGACGGTGACGTGCCGGGCACCGGGGTTCCGTCCGACCTCTTATACCTTGAACGCCAGCGCCGATGGCTGGATCTGGGGGAATTCTGCCCTGTTCCTGGCCAGTGGCGGTGGCGTCGCCATTTTGGGGGCATTGGTGGACGAAAGCCGTGCCGCCGGCAAGTCCTATGCCGAGGAAGTGCACTACCAGCTTTCGCCCGACCGGCCGCGCCCGGTACGGGCCAGAAGCCGCGATGGCGGCACTGATTTGAACTTGCAGGCCCGTTGACAGCGCCAACAGCCAATTAAAAGCCCCCGCCAAAGGCGGGGGCTTCGTTTTATTGATTGTCTTGCTGAAGCTGCAACTCCAGTTGTCGCTGAAGGTCGGCTCCGGGATTGTTGTCCATGGGAATGGAAGAGGGGGGCTGGGACACCTCGCCATAGCTGGGAACGTCGATGTTGATCTGGATGTTGTCCAGGTCCTGCACCTCGTTCGGCGCATGCCCGACCATTTCGGGAAAAGCGATGACCAGGGCGACCATGATGATCTGGATGCACACGAACGGAATGGCGCCGCGATAGATGTCGCCGGTCGAGATGCCCTTGATCCGTTTGCCGGTGACCTTGTCGGTGTATTCGTCCTTGGGGGCCACCGAACGCAGGAAGAACAGGGCGAAGCCGAAGGGCGGGTGCATGAACGACGTCTGCATGTTGACGCCCAACAGGATGCCGAACCAGATCAGGTCGATCCCCATCTTTTCGGCCACCGGCCCCAAAAGCGGCACGATGATGAAGGCCAACTCGAAGAAGTCGAGGAAGAAGGCCAGCACGAACACCAAGATGTTGACGACGATCAGAAAGCCCAGTTGACCGCCGGGCAAGCCGGTCAGCAGGTGCTCGACCCACAGGTCGCCGTTGACCGCGCGGAACACCAGACCGAACACCGTCGATCCGATCAGGATGAACAGCACGAAGGACGACAGCTTGGCAGTGGAGTTCATGGCCTGCTTGAGCAGGGTGGGAGTCAGCTTGCGCTTCATCAGCGCCAGGATCAGCGCTCCCGACGCTCCCATGGCGCCGCCTTCGGTCGGGGTGGCGATGCCCATGAAGATGGTGCCCAACACCAGGAAGATCAGCACCAGGGGCGGCACCAACGAGAACAGAACGCGCTGCAACAGTTTGAACCCGCGCAAGGTCCGGGCTTCGGGCGGCAGGGCGGGGGCGGCGTGGGGGCGCAACAAGGTGATCAATAGGATGTAGCCGCCGTAAAGGGCGGTCAAAATCAGGCCGGGCACCAGCGCGCCTTCGTACATGTCGCCGACCGAACGGCCCAACTGGTCGGCCATGACGATCAGCACCAGGGATGGCGGAATGATCTGCGCCAACGTTCCCGAGGCGGCGATGATGCCGGTGGCGACCCGGCGGTCATAGCCGTAGCGCAACATGATCGGCAGTGAGATCAGGCCCATGGAAATCACCGAGGCGGCGACCACGCCGGTGGTGGCGGCCAAAAGCGCGCCGACGAACACCACCGCATAGGCCAGGCCACCGCGCAACGGGCCAAACAATTGGCCGATGGTGTCCAGAAGGTCCTCGGCCATGCCGCTGCGTTCCAGGATCAACCCCATGAAGGTGAAGAACGGAATGGCCAACAGCGTGTCGTTGCGCATGATGCCGAACACGCGTTCCGGCAAGGCCTGAAGCAGTTGCGGCTGCAACAGCCCCAATTCGATGCCCAGCAAGCCGAACGCCAAACCGTTGGCCGCCAGGGCGAACGCCACCGGATAGCCCAACAGCAGGAACAACACCAGGGCCATGAACATCAAAGGCGCCATGTTGGCGATCAGGAACTCAGTCATGGCCGCCTCCGTGATGGCTGGAATGGGCGGCGGCGGGATCAGGTGCGATTCCCAGCAAGAAAGCGATGCGCTTGATGGTTTCCGACAGACCTTGAAGGGCCAGCAAGGCGAAACCCACGGGGATCAATATCTTGGCCGGCCAGCGGATCAGGCCGCCGGCGTCGCTCGACGTTTCACCGTTGACAAATGAGTCCATGAAAATGGGCCAGGACAGCCACATGATCAGACAGGCCATGGGCATCAGGAAGAAGACGCCGCCGACCACCTCGATCCAGGTCTGGGTCCGGCGGCTGAACCGGCTGGACAGCACGTCGATGCGGATATGTTCATTGTTGAGCAAGGTGTAGCCCGCGCACAACAGGAACACGCCGGAAAACAGATACCACTGGATTTCCAACCAGGCGTTGGAACTGGTGTTGAGGCTATAGCGGATGACGGCGTTGCCGGCGCTGACCAGGGTCATCGCCAGCACCAGCCAGATGGCGGTGCGGCCAACCGCCGTGTTGATGCGGTCGATCAGGCCGCTCAGACGCAGCAGCAGGGACACAGGGGCTTCCTCCCGGCGGATGAAGATTATTCTATTTATCTGGTGCCACTATGACACAGGCATGGTCTCGGAATAAACCGGCTAAGCGATATTGTCGGGTATTTCGCGCGGGCGTTGGGAGGGGGCGTCGCAATGCGCGCCGAAATTGGTGTTGACCGGGCGCCATCCAGACGGGCCGAATGCCTCGAGCGGGGAGAACCGGGTTTTGTAAGACATTTTGCGGCTTTCCGGGATCCAGTAGCCCAGGTAGACATAGGGAAGGCCAAGACTCTGGGCTTCGTTGACCAACCAGTTGACCACATGGGTCCCCAGTGACCGGCGCCCCATGTCCGGGTCGTAAAAACTGTATACCGCAGAAAGGCCGTCGGACATGTGGTCGGTCAGGCAGGCGGCGACCAAGGTGCCGTCACCTTGGCGGAACTCCACCAGGAAGGTGTCGATGGGGCTGTCCTCGACCATGGAACGGTAATCGTAGAAACCCATTTGCGCCATGTCGCCGCCGGCATGGCGGCTTTCCTGGTAGCGGGCGAACAGGCGGTATTGTTCGGCGGTGGCGCGTGGCGGCACCCGCCGGGCGATCAAGTCGCCATTGCTGCGCCACAGCTTGCGCATGGTGCGGTCCGGGGTGAAGCCGGCGGTGACGATGCGGACCGGAATGCAGGCGGAACAGCCGGGACAGGCCGGGGTGTAGGCGATGGAATGGGAACGGCGGAATCCGGCGCGCGACAACGCCTCGTGCAGGGCTTCGGCCTCGGGACCGTTCAGTTCGGTCACGATTTTGCGCTCCAACCGGCCCGCGATGTACGGGCAGGGCAGAGGCGCCGTGGTAAAAAAGAAATGCGGCCGTTTCAGGGGTACGTGATCCATCGCCTTCCAATCGCTGCGGCCGACGTTCCCGTCCGCCACCACCCCTCATATGGTGGCCCGTGGGGGGCGCTGACAAGAGGAGGAAGAACGGAAGCGGCTTCAGGCCGGGCCGGCACGCCAGGCCGTGTCGTTTACCACCACCGTTCCCGCCAACCAATCGTGCAGTGTCCGCCTGCGGGCGTTGAACAAGGCGACCACCAGGATCAAGGCGCTGGTCAGCGCCAGGGAACCATAGAACGCCACAATCTGGATCATGGCCTGGAACGGGGTCGGTCGTCCACCCCAAGCCGCGGAATCCGCCGACAAACTGACCAACCGCAAGCCGAACATCCGCATGCCGGGGGTGGCTGCGCGAGATGTGCACAAAAAAAGCAATGTGGTAGGCGAAGGGCAGGAGAGCCAGCGCCAGCACCTTGACCGGCAGCAACAGTCCGAACGACAACAGGCTCAGCAACGAACCGACGACCCACAGCAGCACGGCAAGCAATCCCACCAGCATCACGTCCAGGCCATAGGCCAAGACTCGCTTGGCGGTTATGCCGGCGAACAATTCGGGATGAAGCCACGGATCGGCCCAGGCGTTGGCTCCGGGCGGGATCACGACGATGGGGGCAGTGGACATGGGCAAAAGGGTCTCCTGGGCGCGCTTCTTGCTAGATAAGGCGGAAACGCTGCGTTACCAGGGTCGTGCGATCAGGGTTTCGGCGTGTCCGGGGTCATTTTCTGCTGATCGGCCGGCAAGTCGGCCGGCGGGGTTTCGTTCTCCCGCAGCAGGATGATGCTGATGCGCCGATTGCGCGCGGCCTTGGGGTCGTTGACCACCAGCGGGTCGGTGTCGGCACGGCCGACCACCCGGTCGATGCGGCTTTCCGGCACGCCCGCCGACAACAGGGCGCGGCGGCTGGCGAGCGCACGATCGGCGGACAATTCCCAATTGGTGTAGCCCGAGGGGTCGCGGAACGGGATGGCGTCGGTGTGACCCGTGATCGAAACCTTGTTGGGCAACTGATTGACCACGCGCCCCACCAGATCCAACAGCGCCTTGGTGTGCCCGTACATGGCCGAACTGCCCGACGGGAACATGGCCAAGCCTTCCTGGTCGGTGATCTGGATGCGCAACCCTTCGACGGTGTTGTCGATCAGCATCGAGCCCTGGTACTGCTTGAGTTCGGGAATGCCCTTCATGGCGCTTTCCAGGACGTCCTTGGCCTTTTCGAATTTGCTTTGCTCGCGTTCGGCCAGGGCTTCCTTGAACTCTTTCTCTCCCATGCCCTCCATGGGTTCGGTTGCCTGAGACGTCAGGTCCTCGCCACCCGGCCCGATCGACGCGGGAGGCAGGTGCTGTACCAGGCTGGGTGAACTGGTGTTGGATTGCATGGCACCTTCGCCGATGACCTGGCCACCCAGGATGCCGCCGGCCCCCGACTGACTTTTCGAAGCCATGGACGGGGCGAAATAGTTCGAGATGCCGGTCAGTTGTTCCTCTGTCACGGCGTTCAACAGCCACAGCAACAGGAAGAACGCCATCATGGCGGTCACGAAGTCGGCATAAGCCACCTTCCACGCGCCACCGTGATGGCCGCCGGCCACCTTCTTGACGCGTTTGATGATGATTTGCTGACCTTCGGCCATGGACAGGCGCGACCCTTCTTATCAATCCGGTGGCAGGTTGGTGACGGTTTCTTCCAGTTCCTGGAAGGTCGGCCGCAGATCGTCGGGAAGGATCTTACGGGCGAATTCGATCGACACCTGCGGCGCGTAGCCTTGCATATGGGCCAAAAGGCCGGCCTTCATCGCCAGGAAATAGTAATGGTCGGAATCGAACACCAACTGCATGTTGCGGGCGAAGGGTGCGAAGAAGGCGTAGGAGACGAGCACGCCGGTAAACGTACCCACCAGCGCCGCGCCGATCAGGTGGCCCAGCACCTCGGGCGGTTCGGTGATCGACCCCATGGTGTGAATCACGCCCAACACCGCCGCGACGATACCCAGCGCCGGCATGGCATCGGCCATCAGGTTCACGGCGTGCGACATCTCATGGTAGTTCTTGTGGTGCGCCTCAAGCTCGCCGTCGATGATGGATTCCAACTCGTGCGCGTTGGACGTGCCCAAGGTCAGCAAACGCAGATAGTCGCACAGGAAGGTGCGGGGGTGGTGGTCGGCGTTGAAATTGGGGAACTTGGCGAACAGGGGGCTTTCGTCGGGTTTTTCCACATGGCTTTCCAACGCCAGGTCGCCCTTGGTCTTCGCCAGCTTGAAGACGGCATAGAGCATGGAAAGAAGTTCGACGTAGGACTCCTTCTTGTGGTGCGGTCCCTTGAAGATAACGCCGAAATTCTTGGCGATACCAATGATGATGCCCTTCGGGTTGCCCAGGAACAGTGACCCGAACGCGGCACCCAAAATGATCAGAAATTCGAAGGGCTGAAACAGCACCCCAAGGTGACCGCCGCTCGCCGCGTATCCACCGATAACGCAAGCAATGGTGGTCACGATGCCGATGATCGCGAACATTCACTTCCCCTGTTGCGGTCCTGCACGAACCGTACCGGTCACCAGATCATGTGGGAGAATGCTATAATTCGTCGTTCCTGTCGCGAGTGAACTGCGCGGGTGCGGCAAAAAAAATGTCTTGAAGGGCTTTACGGCTACCTGCCCTAAGGGGTGTTTGACCGCAATGGCGTTTCGTTATTAATCTCTGTGGGTTGTTCCTTTCCCCTATCGACCGAGCTGCCGATGTCCGTTGACCAGCGTACTTTCCGTAAGGCCCTTGGGTGTTTCGCTTCGGGCGTCACCGTGGTGACCTCGTCGCATCCCGAAACCCAGGCGCCGGCCGGCGTCACCGTCAGCGCGTTCTCGTCGCTTTCCCTCGATCCACCGCTGGTGCTGTTCTGCCTTGCAAGCAAGACCTCAAGCATCGACACCTTTCGGGCCAACGGCCATTTCGCCATCAACGTCCTGGCCGAAACCCAACGCGACCTCTCCATCCGCTTCGCCAGCCGATCCGAGGACAAGTGGGCGGGCATGACCTGCGAGCGGGGTCTGGGGGGCGTGCCGTTGCTGGCCGGCTGTCTGGCTACGCTGGAATGCAAGCTGGTCAACACCATCGATGGCGGCGACCATGTGATCTTCGTCGGCGAGGTTAAGAACCTCACCCACCAGGAGGGCGGCCAGCCGTTGATCTATTTCCGTGGCGCCTATCTTGATTTTCCGTCGCCGGTCGGCTGATTTTCGGGAATTCATGAAACGACGACGCCCCCGCCGGGTTCCGGCGGGGGCGTTTTCGTGTGGTGGTCAGTTCTGGACCCGCCAGCTTCCGTCCGGCTGGCGGCAGGCGGTGCCGTAGGAACGCTGTTCCTGACCGCCGACCATGACCGTTTGCTGGTATTCGCGGCAATATTGGCCGGGCGCGGCCTCGAAGGTGCGGGTAGGGGTGACGGTGCCGGAATGACCGCTGTCGGGGTTGTTCCAGGCGATGGCCTGACCGCTGGGCGCGCTTTCGAAAGCGCGCTGTCCGGCCTGTCCGGCATAGGTCTGGTCGGCGCGGTCGAGCGAGGCGCCGACTTCCGAGCCGATGAAGGCGCCCAACAGGGTACCCAGCGCGGTGGCTGCCAATTGTCCCTTGCCCTTGCCGAACTGGGCGCCGGCGACGGCGCCGCCGACGCCGCCCAGAACGGCACCGCCGGTCTGTTTGTTCATGCCGAATCCGCCGCTACCACCCGGCTGGGCACAGGCGGTCAGCGACACGACCAGCGCGCATGCCATGGCGATCTTCTTCATCTTTCCTCTCCGCGTCCGGGTGCTCTAACCGAGCCATGAGGGAATGATGGTGGCGGCCGATGGCGAGTTGAGGGCGCAATCATGGCAAAGTCGTGAAAATGAAAACGCCCGTCGCGGCAAGGCGACGGGCGTTTCAGTCAACAGGCGAACAGCAGGAATCTGTTGGCTTATCAGGCTTCCTCGTCGTGTTCGACGTATTGCGGAGCCACCGTGCCGGCGCGCGGACGGGCCAGGGCAACCGCCTTTTCCAGGTCCATTTCTGTGCACAAGCCCAGGGTGACCGGATTGCGCGGCTTGATGTTGGTAGCGTTCCAGTGGGTCTTTTCCCGCACCGATTGGATGGTCGGCTTGGTGGTGCCGATCAGCTTGCACAACTGGCTGTCGGTCAGTTCGGGATGGTGCTTCAAGATCCAGGCGATGGCGTCGGGGCGGTCCTGGCGCTTGGACACCGGGGTATAACGCGCGCCCTTGGGCTTTTGCCGCGGCTGGGGGTAGTCGGTGATGTTGAGTTTGAGGCGCAAATCGGCATCCGCTTCGCAGCGTTCAAGCTCACTTTGGGAAACCTGGCCGTTGGCGACGGGGTCGAGGCCCACGATGCCGGTCGCCACCTCGCCATCGGCGATGGCCTGGACCTCCAGCGGGTGCAACCCGCAGAAATCGGCGATCTGCTCGAAGGTAAGAGCGGTGTTTTCGACCAGCCAGACGGCAGTCGCCTTGGGCATGAGCGGCAGGGCCATAAATCCTCCTTCCTGGGCAACGAGCGAACCGTCCGAACAAGGGACGGTCCGGGTGCCGGCGGCGGCAACCTTTCTGAATGCGCCGTAGTTATATGGGAGCGCCACCGTGCGGTCAAACCCTTGGGTAAGCCACGGCGAACAAAGGGAAATTCGCTACACCGTCAGCACGATCTTGCCGATGTGGGTGTTGGCTTCCATCAGTCGGTGCGCCTCGGCGGCCTGGGCCAGCGGGAAGGTGGCGTGCACCACCGAGCGGATTTTTCCGGCCTCGATCTGCGGCCATACCCGTTCACGCAGGCTTTGCGCCATGCGGGCCTTGGCGTCGTCCGATTGCGGGCGCAAGGTGGAACCGGTCAGTGTCAACCGCTTCAACATCACCGGCATGAAGTTGACTTCGGCCACGCTGCCCTTGAGGAAGGCGATGGACACCAGCCGGCCGTCGGCGGCCAAGGCCTTGACGTTGCGCGGGATGTATTCGCCGCCGACCATATCCAAGATGACGTCCACGCCCTTCTTGGTTTCGGTCTTGACCACCTCGACGAAATCCTCGGTGGTGTAGTCGATGGCGCGGTCGGCACCCAGTTCCCGACAGGCCTGGGCCTTGGCGGTGCCGCCGGCGGTGGCGAACACCGCGGCGCCCAGTGCCTTGGCCATCTGGATGGCGGTGGTGCCGATGCCGCCGGCCCCGCCATGGACCAAAAGCGTTTCGCCGGCTTTCAGCGCGCCGCGTTCGAACACGTTGTGCCACACGGTGAAGAAGGTTTCGGGCAGGCTGGCGGCCTGGGCCATGTCGAAGCCTTTGGGAACCGGCAGGCAATGGCGGGCGTCCACGGCCACATATTCGGCATAGCCGCCGCCGGCCACCAGCGCGCACACCGCCTCACCCAGGGCCGGCGCCGACACGCCGTCGCCCAAGGCGGCGATGGTGCCCGCCACCTCAAGACCGGGCAGGTCGGACGCGCCGGGCGGTGCCGGATAGGCGCCCTGGCGTTGCAACAGGTCGGGACGGTTGACGCCGGCGGCGGCGACCTTGACCACCACTTGGCCGGGACCGGGGCGCGGGCAGGGGCGGGTGGCGGTCTTCAACACCTCGGGACCGCCCGGCTGGCTGATCTCGACGCAAGTCATGGTTTCCGGCAGCATCGTCTCGTTCCCTCGTCACCTGTCCGCTGGGCGGCCAATCTGGTACGTTCGGGCGGCAAGCGCAAGTGTGGAGGCAATCGTGGATTGGGACGAACTGGAGCCTGCCAAGAAGAAACCCGCGCCCAGGAACCTGGAAACCATGGGGGTGGCCGAGCTCAACGAATACATCAAAACCCTCGAGGCCGAGATCGAGCGGGCCCGTGCCGCCATCGCCGCCAAACAATCGGCCCGTGCCGGCGCCGAGAACTTCTTCAAGAAATAGGGAGACCATGACCGATCCGACGCCCGCGCATCGCGCCGATTATCGTTTCTTTTCCACCATCCAGACCCGCTGGTCGGACAATGATATGTTTGGCCACGTCAACAACGTGGAATATTACCGTTTTTTCGAACTGGCGGTCTGCGAGTTCATGATGCGCGCCTGTGAGATCGACCTGTTGAACGCGCCGGTCTTCACTTTCGTCGCCGAGAGTCTGTGTCGCTTCCGTCGGCCGCTGTCGTGGCCGCATACGGTGACGGCCGGGCTTCGGGTCGAGCATCTGGGAACTTCTTCGGTGCGCTACGGCATCGGCCTGTTCGACGACAGTTCCGACCTGCCCGCCGCCGAAGGCCATTGGGTCCACGTTTTCGTTGATCGCGAGAACCAGCGCCCCACCGCCATTCCCGAGACGGTGCGCGCGGTTTTCGAACGCCACCGTTGAACGGAAAAGGGCGCCGGAACATCCGGCGCCCTTCACCTCATGCCGCTTTATCGGGAGCGGTGCGGTCTTCGATCGCCTGAGGGGCGGGCGGCGGCGCCGTCTCGATGGCGATGGTGCGGGGCTTCTTCTGCTCCGGCACCTCGCGTTTCAGCGTCACATGCAACAATCCGTTGGTCAGGTTGGCGCCCTCGACGCGAATGAACTCAGCCAGTTCGAACCGGCGTTCGAAGGAACGGCCGGCGATACCGCGATGCAGGTATTTGGCGCTCTCGTCCTCGTGCCGGGCCTTGCCCGAGATGGTCAGGGTGTGGTCGTGCACGGTGATGTCCAGATCGCTCTCGGCGAACCCGGCCACCGCCATGGTGATGCGGTAATCGTCTTCGGACAGTTTCTCGATGTTGTAGGGCGGGTAGGAAAACGCCGTGTCGTCCAGACGTTGGGCGGCGTCGAGCATGCGTGACAGGTGGTCGAAACCAACCGTGGAACGCAGCAGCGGGGAAAGGTCGAAAGCTCGCATTTCCAGTCCTCCTTGGCGAAGCAACCAGACTTGGCGACACCAGGGATTGGACGTCCTTCGGGACCGGCCGAAGACCTTTGCGGTGCCGCCGCGTGGTCCCGTCATGGCGACCACGCATGTTTGAGATAATTGCCTTCGGAGAGCCGTCAAGAGACCTCGGGCCGGGATGGGAACATGCGAAGGTAGGGCATCTTTCATACCAAGGATGCTATCGCCTCGCCACGGGGGGCGAGGGTAAACTGTTTCCATAACGACGGCGGAACGGGGCGACGCCGCAAGGGAGGACAACCCGCATGGCGTCACCCACCTATTTTCGCCGGACCTACGATGAAACCCTGGATTTGATGGTCGAGGCGCGCAACTACATCGCCTATGTGGAGCACCGCGAGCGTCAGCGCGCGGATGTCATGAACGGGCTGAGGATGTCGTGCGAGGCCATGCGGGTGACCTCGCGTCTGACCCAGGTCATGGCGTGGCTGATGATGCAGCGCGCCGTGCATGACGGCGAGATGACCCCTGGCGAGGCCTTGGCCGAGGCCAACAGGCTTTCCGGTGCCGATGTGTGTCTGGATGACAGCTTCAGCGGCGACATCGCTTTGCCGCGTGGTCTGCGCAGCCTGTTGGAGCGGTCCTTCAGCCTGTATCAGCGGATCGCCCGCCTTGAAGACCGGATGGTCGGACGGCTGAATTAGCCCCCTACCACGTCACCTCGAACAGCGTTACCGAGTCCTTGAATCCCTTGAGGTACTTTTCGCCGATCGGGCGGAAGGTGGCGGCCCCCTTGCCCACGGTCAAATCCTTGACTACGGCTGTGCACAAGGTCTGGTCCGAGTTGGTGGCGGCGCAGACGCGGGCGGCCAACTGGACGGTGGCGCCGAACAGATCGTCCTCTTCCTCGATGGGTTCGCCGGCATTGAGGCCGATGCGCAAGTGCAGCGCCTGGTTGGGCAGGCGGCTATTGTGATGGGACACTTGGCGCTGGATGCTGACCGAGGCTTCAACCGCGGCGGCGGCGGTATTGAAGGAGGCCATGATGCCGTCGCCGGTGTGTTTGATTTCCTTGCCGGAAAATTGAGCCAGGGCGCCGCGGACGATGGAATTATGGCGGCGCACCACTTCCTGTGCGGCGGCGTCGCCGCGAGCCTGGGTCAGGTCGGTCGATCCCACCATGTCGGTGAACATGATGGTGACGATCTGCGCTTTCTTGTCGCTTTTCCGGGTCCAGTCCAAAATGGCGTCGCGGAGCGAGCGGTGCGCGCCGCTTTCGTCGCCCAGCATGAAGTCGCCCATGGCGTCGCGCCCGGCCTGGACCATTCCCAGGTAGCGCGGCTCCAACAGGTATTCTTCGAGCTTGTCATAGAACTTCCGGGCCAACTCGCCACGGGTGCCCAGGGTTTCCAGCGCCACGCCGACCAGTTTCGACTTGGCGGCGTCGCCAAGTTTCCTGAAGTCACACAGGGTCTCGACCGCTCCGGCCAGATACAGATGCAAGGCGAATTTGGTGAAGGCGTCCATGTTCGGCACCAGCACCTTGGCCTGGGCCACGGCTCCGTCGAGAAAGCGCATGACGGACGGCTGAAGGCTTTCGGCGGTGACGGCTTCGTCCTTGCGGTTGCCGTCCTGCCTGTCGGGTTTGGCCGGCGTTTCCGGGGACGGGACGGGATCCGGGGTGATGGCGGGAAGGGGTTCGTCCTCGGGACCGGGACGGATTTCCGGCAAATCCGGTTCGAAATCGTCGGAAGGACGTTCCTCTTCCTGCTCCTGTTCCTCGGCTGCGACGACTTCCTTGCGCTCTTCCTCGGCCAAGGCCTGGGCAGCCAGCTTGTTCAGTGACTTCTTGACGGCGCGGTCGCGTACCGGGTCTTCCGAAACCTGTTGGGGCTGTTTGCCGCCGTTCCAGGCAAAGGCCGGCTTACGGAACTTGGGTATGGCGGTCTGGCGCGGCAGAAAGCGTAGCGACAAAGGAACCGCCACCAGCAGGAAGGTGGCGACGAACACCAGGAACAACAGCTGTCCATAGCTTTCGGGGGTGATCGTCAGGTTGAACCCCATGCGCCACAGCAGCATGATCGCCTCGGGGGTGATCTTGATGCTGACCAGCGCCGCGGCCAGGGCGAGGGCGGTGATGGCCAGCAGGCGGGCCACCAATTGCCGGGCACGGGCGGTTCCCTCGATCTCGCGCTTGCTGCGGGGGGGCGAACGGCGGCAGGGGGCGGCGCTACGGCGCGGCGCGGCGGGTTCTTGCCGCGGGCGGCGGCGCGTTGGCCGGCGGCGGCGGGACGGGCCGGACTCGGGCGGGCGGCATTGGCGCGGCCCATGTCGCGGGGGGCGCCGGTGCTGCTGTAGACCTCGGCCTCGTCGAAGCTGTTGTCTTCGGTGTAATAAGTCTCGCGCAGGACGCGGACGCGGACGTTCAGCGTGTGTTCGAGTTCCTTGGCTTCGTTAATCGCGGTGTCGCGTTCGGTCCGCGGAAAGCGGGCATGTAGCATCCACCCTCGGCCTTCGAGGACGTACACCTCGTAATGGACGATGATCATGGTGGTTGGCTACCCCAATCCTCACCGGTCGATAACGGCCTGTCACCGGCCGGAATCAATGGCCTTCCCAGCGGATTGCTGTACCCGCTTAAGCAAACGAAGTCCACGAAAAAGCAGAAAAGGCCGCGTTGCGGCGGCCTTGTCCTGAGCAGAACGGAAAAGCGGCGGCCGTTCGGCCGCCGCTCGTCACTTTACGACTTGATGCCGAAGCTGGCGAAGCGCTTGTTGAACTTCGCGATCTGGCCGCCGGTATCCACCATGCGGTGAACGCCGGTCCAAGCCGGATGGGACTTCGGGTCGATGTCAAGACGCATGCTGTCGCCGGCCTTACCCCAGGTCGACTTGGTCTTGAATTCGGTGCCGTCCGTCATGACCACGTTGATCTCGTGGTAATCCGGATGAATGTCGTTCTTCATGGCGTACTGCTCCGCAAATCGAAGGCGCCTCTATACAGAAAACGGCCAGGGCATGCAAGCCCGCCATGGCCTTTTTTTCGACTTTTTCGTGCCAGACGTAAAAAAGGGCGCGTCGGCACGCGCCCTCTAGATGTTGTTGCCGTGGCCCGATGTCGTCAGAACTGGTGGCAATCCATGCTCAGGCTGACGCGAACCGCAGCCAACAGGGCGTCGCGTCGAAACGGTTTGGGCAGGAAGTGCACGGCCCCCATGGCGCGGACCCGTTCGGCCACGTCGTGCTCGCGTCCCGCCACGCCGCCCGGCACCGCCAGGACACGGGCACCGGCGAACAGCAGGCGGGCCGGCCCTTCCATGTCTCCGGTAACCACAAGGTCAACCGCGCGGTTGGAGTGGATGTTGGCGCCTTCGGTCATGTCGGCGGCGGTGGAAACGTCGTAGCCGGCTTCCTCGAGAATCGAGCGCAAGCCATGACGCGCGCGCACTTCGCTTTCGACGACCAAAATACGGGTCATGTTGGGGGGCCTCCCTGTGCGGGCGTGCCGTTATGGTTCGGCCGCCTTCTTCATATTAGGAGCGTCTATTATCCGCACTTGGAAGTCCTCAGGCAATTCATACTTTCGGCGGCTAGGCAAGAGCCGAGGCAACGGGCGTCTTGGCCTAGCCGGATGGCTCGGTTACCATTCGCCCCACATTTCAGGGAGCCCCCTTTCCATGACTCTGGACGAAAGCCGTTTTTCCGCCCTGGCCGACGAGGTTCTGGAACATCTGTGCGATACCGTGGACGACGTTCTGGGCGACGCGGTTGACGCCGACCTTCAGGCCGGCATCCTGACCCTGGCTCTTCCGGGGGGCGGGCAATACATCATCAACAAGCACACGCCCAACCGCGAAATCTGGATGTCGTCCCCGGTCAGCGGTGCCATCCATTTCGGGCATGACGCCGGCAAATGGGTTTCCACCCGCGATTCGTCCCAAGTTCTGCAAGAGGTGCTGGCGGCGGAGTTGACGGCCAAGTTCGGAACGAACATCTCGTTCTAACGGAGTGCGTCCCCGTCCACCTGCCTTAGCGGGGGACGGGACTTCGTCAGAAAGCTCCGAACCGGGCGCGGCAAGGCTGCGCCCGGTTCCAAGGGGTCATTCAGGCTTGACCAGGGTGTGGCGCTTCTTGCCGGCGGTCAGCTTGATGACGCCGTCCTTGAGCGCACCATTACCCACCATTTCGGCGGGGTCCTTGATGGCGACGTCGTTGACCTTGCCGCCGCCTCCCTGGATCAGGCGGCGGGCCTCGCCGTTGGAGGCGACCAACCCGGCACGCACGAACAGGGCGAAGGCCGGGATGCCGGCGGCCAGTTCGGCGGTGGCGATGGTGACGGTCGGCAGATTGTCGGACAGCGCGCCTTCCTCGAAGGTCTTGCGCGCGGTCTCGGCCGCTTCACGGGCGGCGGCCTCGCCGTGGCACAGGCGGGTGACCTCGTTGGCCAGGACCTTCTTGGCCTCGTTGATCTCGGCTCCCTGCAAGGCTTCCAGCTTGGCGATGTCGTCCAGCGGCAGTTCGGTGTAAAGCTTGAGGAAGCGGCCGACATCGGCGTCCTCTGTGTTGCGCCAGTACTGCCAGAATTCCCACGCGCTCAGCATGTCGGCGTTCAGCCACACCGCGCCGCCCAGGGTCTTGCCCATCTTGACGCCCGAGCTGGTGGTCAGCAACGGGCTGGTCAGGCCGTACAGTTCGGCCTGATGGACGCGGCGGCCCAGTTCGACGCCGTTGACGATGTTGCCCCACTGGTCCGAGCCGCCCATCTGCAACAGGCATTTGTGGCGCGCCCACAATTCGGCGAAGTCGTAACCCTGGAGGATCATGTAGTTGAATTCCAGGAAGGTGAGCGGCTGTTCGCGCTCGAGCCGCAGCTTGACCGAATCGAAGGTCAGCATGCGGTTGATGGTGAAATGCTTGCCGTAATCGCGCAGGAAAGCGATGTAGTTCAACTGGTCCAGCCAGTCGGCGTTGTTGACCATCAGGGCGTCGCCCGCGCCGTCGCCGAAGGTCAGGTACTTGGCGAACACCTTCTTGATGCCCGCCATGTTTCTGGCGATGACCTCGTCGGTCAGCATCTTGCGCGCTTCGTCCTTGCCGGTCGGATCGCCGATGCGGGTGGTGCCGCCGCCCATCAGCACGATGGGCTTGTTGCCGGTCTTTTGCCACCAGCGCAGCAACATGATCTGCATCAAGCCGCCGACATGGAGCGATTCCGCGGTGCAGTCGAAGCCGATATAGGCCGCCGCCGGCCCTTCGCTCAGGCGCTTGTCCAGCGCTTCCCAATCGGTGCACTGGTGCATGTAGCCGCGTTCTTGCACGACGCGGAGGAACTCGGAGCGGGGGGTGGTCATGGGACTGGTCGTTCGGTTGCTTGCGGAAAGGTGGCTCGTTTAGCACAATCGCAGCCGTGTCACAATGTGCCGGGGCGTATGGATATCATGAGCATGCTCGCTCTTGGACTGATGAGCGGCACGTCGCTGGACGGCGTGGACGCCGCCTTGGTGTCCACCGACGGGGTGACGGTGGAGCGGTTCGGCGCCGCCCTGACCAAACCTTACGAGCCGGCGATGCGGGAACGACTGCGTTCGGTGCTGGGGGGTGTCGGCCCGGTGGCCGAGGTCGAGGCGGAATTGACCGCCTTCCACGCCCAGGTGGTGGCGGAATTGCTGGACAAGGCGGATTTGGACGCCCAGGCGGTGGACGTCGTCGGCTTTCACGGCCACACCATCTTGCATCGCCCGCAATGTCGGCGAACCTGGCAAATCGGCGACGGCGAAATGCTGGCGCGGCTGACCGGGATTCCGGTGGTCAACGATTTTCGCAGCAACGACGTCCTGGCTGGCGGTCAGGGAGCGCCGTTGGTGCCGGTCTATCACCGGGCGTTGGCGGCGGATCTGACTCGGCCGCTGGCGGTGCTCAACCTGGGTGGTGTCGGCAACGTCACCTGGATCGGCGACGACGACGGCCTTTTGGCTTTCGACACGGGGCCTGGGAACGCGCTGATCGACGATTGGGCGCTGGTGCATACCGGCCGGCCGGTGGACGAAGGCGGGGCTCTGGCCCGTGGCGGCCATGCCGATGGCGACAAGGTCGACCAGTTCGGCCAGCATGCGTTTTTCGGGCAGAAACCGCCAAAATCGCTGGATCGCGACGATTTCCAATCGCTGGCCCGGTCGCTGGTGGCGGATATGACGCCGGCCGACGGCGCGGCCACCTTGACCGCCTTCACCGCCCGTGCGGTGGCGCGTGCCGCCGAACATTTTCCCCAGCCGGCGACGCGGTGGCTGGTGTGCGGTGGTGGGCGGCACAATCCGGCCTTGATGGCGGCCCTGGCTGTTGAGTTGAAGGTGGCGGTCGAACCGGTCGAGGCCGTCGGCTGGGATGGCGACGCCCTGGAAGCACAGGCTTTCGCCTATCTGGCGGTGCGGTCGTTGCGTGGACTGCCGTTGACTTTCCCCGAGACGACCGGAGTGACGCGGCCGTTGGGGGGCGGGCGGTTCCATGCCACTTCATAGAATAGAGACACGGAAAGGAAACGGTATGGCTCGCTGGTTGTTGGGCGCCCTGGGGGCCCTGATGTTCTGCACTCCGGCCCTGGCCGATCAGGCTTCCGCCATTCAGGCGCTCAAGGCGCAGCCGCGCGTGGTCGACGCCCGCGCCGACAATTCCGGTAACATGTACGTGCTGGTCAAGGCGGAAAAGGTGTCGTGGAGCCAGTTCGCCTCGGCGGTTTGCGCCTTTGTCCGGCCGCACCAGGGACGGATTTTCCGCGTGCGGGTGGTCGAACTGACCCAGGCCGATTATGGCAAGTCACCGGCCAGTTGGCCGCGTCTGGCCGAGGCCAGCTGCGCCAAATAAGCGGGTGGTGGGACGGCAGGGCCGTCTTGCCTGCTAGCTATTGCAAGTAATTCGCAATCTCACTATCCTGAGACTCTCCAATACGGGGGAGACACGAGGATACCATGCGAACGAACGTCATCTACGGTTCCGATGCCGGGGGCACCAAGGTTGTGGCTTCGCGCATCGCCAGCGCCGTCAAGGGCCGCGCCATTGACATCCGCAAGGCCAAGATCGCCGATTTCGAGGAATGCGACCTGCTGATCCTGGGGTCGCCGACCTATGGTCTTGGCGACCTTCAGTGCGATTGGGAGGACCACGCCGATTTGATCGACAGCGCGCAATTGGATGGAAAGCCGGTGGCGCTTTTTGGCACTGGCGACCAGTTCACCTATCCCGACACCTTCGTCGACGCCATCGGCATCCTGTACGACCGGGTCGCGGCGCGTGGCGCCAAGGTGGTGGGCTTCACCGACACCGACGGCTACGACTTCGTCGCCTCGGCCGGCTTGCGCGACGGGCGCTTCGTCGGCTTGGCCCTGGACGAGGACAATCAGTCCGAACTGACGGAAAGGCGGATATCCGCATGGATCAAGCAATTGGGGTAAAAAGCGTGGCGCTGAGGTTTCTCGCCAACCACCTTTACGAATACCGCAAGGGCGTGCGCCGGATGTTCATGATGACGCTGACACCGCCCGAGGCTCAGGCCGTCCGCCAACGGCTGGATCGTGAGGATATCGCCTATCACGTTCAGGAGGTGGGGCCGAGCAAGGTCAACGTGTTGTTCGGCCACGCTGCCTGGGTCGAGACCGCCAGCCGGATCGTCACCAAGCCGTTGGCCCGACTTTCTCCGGCCGAGGATTTCATGCTGGGGACGCTTTTGGGATACGACCCGGAACAGCAATGTCGGCGGTTCCTGGCGCAATCCGGCCGCGCCGTGGCCTGAACCGTCCTCAAGAAAAACCCCCTCTCCCGGCTGGGAGAGGGGGTTTTTTTCGTCAGTTGGCGGCGGCGACCAACGCCGATTCCGCCATCGGTGTCGATGGCCGATCGGCTATGGCTTCGGACAGGTATTGGTCCACCACCTCGTTCAGCGGGTCCAGATGGGCGCCGAAGAAATGGTTGGCGCCCTCGACCTGACGGTATTTGACGCGGATGTTCTTCTGCGTGCCCAGCTTGGTGGCCAGCTTGGACACCGACGCTTCGGGTACCACGTCGTCCGCGGTGCCGTGCACGATCAAGCCCGAGGACGGGCAGGGCGCCAGGAAGGTGAAGTCATAGGCGTTGGCCGGTGGCGCCACCGACACGAAACCGTCGATCTCGGGCCGGCGCATCAGCAATTGCATGCCGATCCAGGCGCCGAAGGAAAAACCGCCGACCCAGCATGCGCTGGCGTTGGGGTTGTAGGTTTGCATCCAATCCAGCGCCGACGCGGCGTCCGACAGCTCCCCCTGGCCGTTGTCGAACTTGCCCTGGCTGCGGCCGACGCCGCGGAAATTGAACCGCAACGTCGAAAACCCCTTGCGCACGAACGCATGATACAGGGTGTAGACCACCTTGTTGTTCATGGTGCCGCCGTGTTGCGAATGCGGATGCAAAAGCAAGGCGACGGGGGCGTTGGGCAGCTTGGAATGGTGATAGCGGCCTTCAAGTCGGCCGTCTGGTCCGTTGAAAATCACCTCGGGCATCGGTGTCCCCTAGCTGTATGCGTGTTCTTGCCCCTGGCCGTAGCGGATTCCCATGGCATGGATATTCCGACTTACGGTGTCGGGGAATAAAATACGGAATGTGGCGATTGATTCTGGTCAATCTTGACCGGTCTGGTCGGGCATCCTATATTCACTTTCGACGTGGGCGCCCCCTGATGGGATATCCCCCCTTTTTGTAGGGGTGCTCGATCAACGGTGTAGATTAGCATATTGCTGGCCATGCTTTTCAAGAGTCTTCAAGAAGATATCGTTTCAATCCGCAGCCGAGACCCGGCGGCGCACTCCACCCTTGAGGTGATTTTGTGCTATCCGGGGCTGCATGCGCTGATCTTTTACCGGATGGCGCATTGGTGTTGGCAAAATGGTCTGCGGGTGTTGGGGCGCTTCATCTCGCATGTGGCGAAAATCTTCACCGGCATCGAGATTCATCCTGGCGCCACCATCGGTCGACGCCTTTTCATCGACCACGGAACCGGTGTGGTGATCGGCGAGACGGCCATCATCGGCGACGACGTCACGCTTTATCATGGCGTGACCTTGGGCGGCACTTCGCTGCACAAAGGAAAGCGCCATCCGACGCTGGAGGATGGCGTCATCATCGGTTCCGGCGCTCAGGTGCTGGGGCCGATCACCGTGTCCAAGGGCGCGCGTGTCGGTGCCAACGCGGTGGTGCTGACCGACGTGCCGCCCGGTGTCACCATGGTCGGCATTCCCGCGCGCATGGCCATGCGCAAACCCAAGCCGGGCGAGGCGGAGTTCTGCGCCTATGGCCTGGTCGACGACACCATGCCCGACCCGGTGGCGCGGGCCATCGATTCCCTGCGGACCCAGGTGGACGCCTTGCTGGCGCGTGTGGCCGAGCTTGAGGCCGAGCGCGACGGTGCCGTCACTCCGCGCCTTCCCACCGCCTTGGTCGATGGCGAGGAGGGCGAAGACCTTGATCCGCCGCCCCAGGCCGCCAACCTTCAATAAATAACGCATCGAAAGGCGGGGCCGGGCACGCCTCGCCGAAACCGGGAGAGACGACGTGAAACTGAGCACCAAAGGCCGTTATGCCGTGATGGCGATGGTGGACTTGTCCAGCCATTCCCAGGGAAGCCCGGTGGCGCTGGCCGATATCGCCGAGCGTCAGGAAATCTCGCTGTCCTATCTCGAACAATTGTTCGGCAAGCTGCGCAAGGGCGGCCTGGTGAAAAGCGTGCGTGGTCCCGGCGGCGGTTACCTGCTGTCGCGTCCCGCCGGCCAGATGCGTATTTCCGACATCATCCTGGCGGTGGACGAGCCCATTCAGACCACACGCTGTTCGCCCGGCACGCCGGCCGGGTGCCACAACAACAAGGGCCGTTGCCTGACCCATGATCTGTGGGAGGAATTGGGCAACCAGATTTACCTGTACCTGTCCTCGGTGTCCCTGGCCGATGTGTGCGAACGCCGCATTCTCGGCAGTTCGGGCATCTTCCCCGGCGGTAACGACGTCGCCGCGCAATAACCCTGGTGCGGCAGCAAGGAGCGGATGTCTTTGTCCCGGTTGGCCTATCTCGACTGCAATGCTGGCGCGCCGGCGCGCCCGGAAGTGGTCGCGGCCATGGCCGAGGTTCTGGCCGAGGCGGGAAACCCATCTTCTGTCCATGGCCCTGGACGGCGGGCCCGTGCCCGGCTTGAGGAGGCGCGCGGTGCTGTCGCCCTGGCCGTGGGGGCGCGTGCCGAGGACGTGGTGTTCACGTCGGGCGGGACGGAAGCCAACAATCTGGCGCTACGCGGTTGTGGTCGCCGCCGTCTTCTGGTGTCGGCGGTCGAACATCCGTCGGTGCGCGAGGCGGCGCCGGATGCCGAGATCATTCCGGTGGACGGTGACGGTGTGGTCGATTTGGCGGCGCTTGAACGTTTGTTGGCCGCCGATGGATCGCCTGCGCTGGTGTCGGTGATGCTGGCCAACAACGAGACGGGGGGCATCCAGCCGGTGGCCGAGGTGGCACGGATTGCCCATTCCTTCGGCGCTTTGGTCCATTGCGACGCGGCCCAGGCCTTGGGCAAAATGTCGGTGTCGTTGTCGGGTCTTTGTGTAGACTTTCTGACATTGAGTGCCCACAAGCTGGCGGGACCGGCAGGAATCGGGGCTTTAGTCGTTTCTGAAACCGTTACAAATCTGGCACCGATCTTGCGTGGTGGAGGGCAGGAGCGGCGCCGCCGCGCCGGCAGCGAGAACCTTGCCGGTGCCGTCGGTTTCGGAGTTGCCGTCCGTCTGGCCGCCGGGAACGGCGCCGAGGTCGGCAGGATGAAGGAGTTGCGCGACCGCCTTGAGACGGCGGTTCTGGCCCGTGTGCCGGGCGCGGTGGTGGTGGCTGGGCGTGCCCCCCGGCTGGACAACACTTCCTGCGTTGCGTTGCCGGGTGTTCCTTCCCAGGTACAGGTCATGGCGCTTGATCTGGCCAACGTGGCGGTCAGCGCCGGTTCGGCCTGTTCTTCGGGCAAAGTGGGAGAAAGCGCGGTGCTGCGCGCCATGGGCCTGGACAAGGCGGTTTCCGGTTCCGCCATCCGGGTGTCCTTGGGCTGGTGCAGCGTCGCCGAGGATGTGGAGATGTTCCTGAGCGCGTGGTGCGATCTGGCCCGGCGCAAGGGATTTGAAGTAAGGGATGCGGCCGAGGCCGCCTGAGCGAGAAGGATCGAACGCATGAACGTGGTCGCCAACAACACCATCGGCCGGGCTCCCGGCCAGCCGATCTATCTCGACTACCAAGCCACCACGCCCTGTGACCCGCGGGTGGTGGAAAAGATGATTCCCTATTTCACCGAGAAGTTCGGCAATCCCCATTCCCGAACCCATCGCTATGGCTGGGAAGCCGAAGAAGCGGTCGAGGTGGCTCGCGAACAGGTCGCGGCGATCATCGGCGCCGATCCCAAAGAAATCATCTTCACCTCGGGCGCCACCGAGTCCAACAACCTGGCGCTCAAGGGCGTGGCCCATTTCTACAAGGACAAGAAGGATCACGTCGTCACCGTGGTCACCGAGCACAAATGCGTGCTCGATTCCTGTCGCCATCTCGAACAGGAAGGTTTCAAGATCACCTATCTGCCGGTCAAGCCGGACGGTCTGGTGGATCTGGCCGAGCTTGACGCGGCGATCACCGAACGCACCGCCATCGTGTCGGTGATGGGAGTCAACAACGAGATCGGCGTCATCCAGCCCCTGGCCGAGATCGGGGCCATCTGCCGCAAGAAGGGCGCATTCTTCCACACCGACTGCGCTCAGGCGGTCGGCAAGATCCCGCTCGACGTCAACGCCATGAACATCGACCTAATGTCCATTTCGGCGCACAAGATTTATGGACCCAAGGGCATCGGCGCGCTTTACGTCCGCCGCCGGCCGCGCGTGCGCCTTGTGCCGCTGATCAATGGCGGCGGCCAGGAACGCGGCATGCGTTCGGGCACCCTGGCGACCCCGCTGTGTGTCGGTTTCGGCGAGGCCTGCGCCATCGCCAAGGCCGAGATGGCGGCCGAGGCCGAACGCTTGCGTCGCCTGCAAACCCGTCTGCTGGGGGGGCTGCAACAGCGCTTGGCCGAAATCTACGTCAATGGCGACATGGACAGCCGTATCCCCGGCAACCTCAACATCTCGTTCGCCTTCGTCGAGGGCGAGGGGCTGATGATGGGTATCAAGGACCTTGCGGTGTCGTCCGGTTCCGCCTGCACCTCGGCGTCGCTGGAGCCATCCTACGTGCTGCGGGCCTTGGGGCTGGACGCCGAGATGGCGCACACCTCGATCCGTTTCGGCATGGGCCGCTTCACCACCGACGAAGACATCGACTACGCCATCGACCATGTGACCAAGGCGGTCGAGCATCTGCGTTCCATGAGCCCGCTGTGGGACATGCACCAGGAAGGTGTCGATCTCAAGTCGATCCAATGGGCCGAGCATTGAATCCGAGCCTCGGGCGGATTAGAATTATTCCTGAGTAGTTCGGTCAGGTATTTTCGGAGGACACAATGGCTTACAGCGACAAGGTCGTCGACCATTACGAAAACCCGCGCAACGTCGGCGCGTTGGACAAGGATTCGGCCGATGTCGGCACCGGTCTGGTGGGCGCGCCCGCCTGCGGCGACGTCATGAAGCTTCAGATCAAGGTCAGCCCCGAAGGCATCATCGAGGATGCCAAGTTCAAGACCTTCGGCTGTGGTTCGGCCATCGCGTCGAGCTCCTTGGTAACCGAATGGGTGAAGGGCAAGACCCTGGACGAGGCGGCGGCCATCAAGAACACCGACATCGCCCAGGAACTGGCGTTGCCGCCGGTCAAGATCCATTGTTCGGTGCTGGCCGAGGATGCTATCAAGGCTGCCATCAAGGATTACAAGGCCAAGTCCGGCATCGACGACGGCAAGGCGGCTGAATAGCCCGTTCGCGACAAGTCTCAGGAGGGCAGTGAGGCCATGGAAAGCAAGGCTCCTATCTCGTTGACCGACGCCGCCGTGGAACGGGTCAAGGCGTTGTTGGAAAAGCGCGGCAAACCCAGTGCTGGCATTCGGATCGGCGTGCGCACCAAGGGGTGCTCGGGCATGTCCTATACTCTGGAATACGCCGACGAGAAGTCGCAGTTCGACGAAGTCGTCGAGCATAAGGGTGTCACCGTGCTGATCGATCCCAAGGCCTCGATGTTCATTTTCGGCACCGAAATGGACTGGGTCGAGGACAAGATGCAGTCGGGCTTCGTGTTCCGCAATCCCAATGAAAAGGGCCGTTGCGGCTGTGGCGAATCCTTCCACGTGTGATCCGGCTCCAGGGGAATTGGGAATGAACGCCACTGCCGTCGCCGCTATCGTTCCGTGCTGGTCCTGCAAGGGACCGGTGGCGTCGCGCGCGCTGTTTTGTTCGGTGTGCGGCGCGGTCCAGGCTCCGGGGGCCATCGACCATTTCACCCGCCTGGGGCTCAAGCCGACTTTCGAGATCGACGCGGACGAATTGGAGCGCCAGTATTTCGGTTTCCAGCGCCGCCTGCATCCCGATCGTTTCGCCGCCAAATCGGCCAAGGAACGGGCGTTGTCGCAGCAACAGGCCACCGCGCTCAACGAAGCCTACGAGACGCTCAAGGACCCGTTGAAGCGCGCCGCCTATCTGTTGGACATGCTGGGGCACAAGGTGGACCTGACGGCGTGCGGCACCATTTCCGATCCTGAATTGCTGATGGAGCAGATGGAGAAGCGCGAGGCCCTGGCCGAGGCCGATACCGTCGAGCGCATCACCAAGTTGTCGGCCGATGCCGACGCCGAAATGTTGTCGGCGCAATGCCACATCTCGGCGGCTTTCGTCACCGGTGACCTGGACAAGGCGGCCAACCTTACCATCCGCCTCAAGTACCTGACCAAGCTGGCCGAAGAGGCCCGCACCAAGAAAACCCGCCTGAGCCGCGCGCTGCGTTAGGTCGCGCGCCTTTTCGGAACAATATCAGAGAGGATTTCCCATGTCCGACGGTCTCGTCCTGCTCCAACTGCACGAACCGGGCGAAACCCCGGCGCCGCACGAACAGGAAGCGGGGGCGGCGGTCGGCATCGATCTGGGAACCACCAATTCGGTGGTGGCCCTGTCCTTCGATTCCGAGGTCGAGGTGCTGCGCGGCGCCGACGGACGCGCCCTGATCCCGTCGGTGGTCCATTATCGGGACGACGGATCGGTCGAGGTCGGCTCGCGGGCCCGTGAAGCCATTCTTGAGACCCCGGACCATGTGGTCTCCTCGATCAAGCGTCTGATGGGCCGTGGCATCGAGGACGTCAAGGCGCTGGCCGGGACGTTGCCTTATACCGTCGAGCCCAATCCCGAAGCCGGTCCAGAGGGGGGCATGGTGCGTCTGCGGATCGCCGGGCGGGTGATGACGCCGGTCGAGATTTCCGCCGACATCCTGCGCGCCATCAAGGCTCGCGCCGAAGAGGCGCTGTCGGGCCGCCACGTCAGTCGCGCGGTGATCACCGTGCCGGCCTATTTCGACGACGCCGCGCGTACCGCCACCAAGGATGCCGCCCGTCTGGCCGACATCGAGGTGCTGCGCCTGGTCAACGAACCGACCGCCGCCGCGCTGGCCTATGGTCTCGACAACAGCGTCGAGGGGCTTTACGCCGTCTACGACCTGGGCGGCGGCACTTTCGACATCTCGATCCTCAAGATGGAAAAGGGCGTTTTCCAGGTCAAAGCCACCGGCGGCGACGCCGTTCTGGGCGGTGACGACATCGACCACGCGGTGGCCGAACACTTCCTGGCCACCCGTTCCGCCGGACTGGGCAAGGAGACCATTTCGGCCGGCGAGGCGAAACAGGCATTGATGGCTGCCCGCGTCGCCAAGGAATGCCTGACGGCCCGAGACAGCGGCGAATGGATGATCGAGGTGGACGGCAAGCCGTCGCGCCATACCCTCGACCGTGTCACCCTGGAGGCCCTGGCCGAGCCGTTCGTCGGTCGCACCATCGATATCTGCCGTAACGTGGTCGAGGATGCCGGCATCGAAATCGACGCCATCAAGGGTGTGGTCCTGGTCGGCGGTTCGACCCGGATGCCGCTGGTCCGTCGGCGTGTCGCCGAATTCTTCGGGTCCGAGCCGCTGAGCGACATCAATCCCGACGAAGTGGTGGCGGTCGGCGCCGCGTTGCAGGCCGAGGCGTTGACCCGCGGGTCCGACACCTTGTTGCTGGACGTGACACCGCTCAGCCTGGGGATCGAGACCATGGGCGGCATCGTCGAAAAGGTCATTCCGCGCAACACCCCCATTCCGGTGGCCATGGCCCAGGAATTCACCACCTATCAGGACGGCCAGACAGCCATGTCCATTCATGTGGTGCAGGGCGAACGCGAGATGGTGGATCAGAACCGCTCGTTGGCCCGGTTCGTGCTGCGCGGCATTCCTCCCATGGCGGCCGGCGCCGCGCGCATCCGCGTCACCTTCCAGGTGGACGCCGACGGCCTGCTGACCGTGTCGGCCAAGGAATTGACCACCGAGGTCGAGCAGCAAGTGGCGGTCAAGCCGTCCTATGGCCTGTCCGACGACGAAATGGCCAACATGTTGCGCGCCTCCATGGAGAACGCCCGCGACGACATGGCGCAAAGATTGCGGGCCGAAGCGGTGGTCGAGGCGAAAAGATCGGTGCTGGCGGTGAATTCCGCGCTGTCGGTTGACGCGGACCTCTTGTCGGATGACGAACGGCAGGGTATCGATGCAGCCTTGAAGCGTGTCGACGAGGCGTGCGCGGGTTCGGACCGTGACGCCGTCAACGCGGCGGTCGAGCAATTGGAGGCCGCCACCAAGTCCTTCGCCGAAAAGCGTATGGACCGTGGCATCCGACAGGCGCTGGCCGGCGTGTCCGTCGACCGGCTCGACGACGCCCTGGGGGGCGACGACTGAACCGTTGGGGATCGAACCAGCTTCGCGCGCCGATCGTACCAATTGCGCGCCGGAGTGTTAGCCAAGGATTGCCGTAATGCCCAAGATGACCTTTATCCAGCCCGATGGCACCCGCCTCGAGGTCGAGGCCCCGGAAGGCCTCTCGGTGCTGGAAATCGCCCACCGCAACAAGGTTGAGCTGGAAGGGGCCTGCGAAGGCTCGCTGGCCTGTTCGACCTGCCACATCGTGGTGGCTCAGGAATGGTACGACAAGCTGAAGCCGGCGTCCGAGGACGAGGAAGACATGCTGGATCTGGCTTTCGGCCTGACCAGCACGTCGCGCCTGGGGTGCCAGATCATCTTCAGCCAGGATCTCGACGGTCTGGTGGTGAACGTGCCCGCCGCTACCCGCAACATGGCGGTGGACAAGAAGTGATGAAGTGGGCGGACGTCCTTGAAATCGCCATCGCGCTTGAAGAGGCGCATCCCGAGGCCGACAACGTGAACCTGCGGTTCACGGATCTGCATGCCTGGGTATGCGCCTTGCCCGATTTCAACGATGATCCGGCCAAATCCAACGAAAAGATCCTCGAGGCCATCCAGATGGCCTGGATCGACGAACGGGACTAGAAGGAAGGCATGGCCGGGTTCTTCCCTGCCATGCCCGCCTTTCGCCGCGTCCTTCCGGCTTCAAGCGTTCGAGATCAAGATGCTGTCGCGGG
>NZ_JAAIYP010000012.1 GCF_011022235.1 Magnetospirillum aberrantis SpK
CCGCGCAGCTTCCATTACATGAACATCTACAGCCAGACCGCCGTCGAGTTCATGTTGCGCCGCGATCCTCGGGTCAAGTCGGTTTCCTTCGAACTGGACCGGGATTTCGACCCGGCCGCCGTCTCCGACACCGGCGAGATCATCCCCGAAGCCTGGGACAAGACCTCGGTCCTCAACGGCTTCCAGGCCAGCGGCGTCGTCCTGTTGCCGTGGACCTGGGTGTACGTCGACCTGGAATCGTGATGCCTGACGGCTCGGTGCCTGGTTTCCGTCAGGCCATCCGGCCGCGCTAATCTCGTATACTCGTTTCAGAAATTTCCGGCCACAAGTCGGGAATTTCTGAAACGGCTTCTCACTCCTCATCACCCCGGCCAAACGCAACGCGAACCGAAATCCATGGTTCCGTTTGCCGCCAATG
Source organism: Magnetospirillum aberrantis SpK (assembly GCF_011022235.1). Classification (GTDB taxonomy): domain Bacteria; phylum Pseudomonadota; class Alphaproteobacteria; order Rhodospirillales; family Magnetospirillaceae; genus Magnetospirillum; species Magnetospirillum aberrantis. The sequence goes on from NZ_JAAIYP010000012.1 coordinate 419, forward strand.
GGTTTTCACCTACTCGGGCTTGACGCCTTGCCCCATGGCAAGCCGCCGATGATGGCACCTCAAGATATATCCCATTTCCCGCCGCCCCCACGACGCAACCACGCCTTACCGAGCCGGCTCCTTATCATCGCCAAACGTTTCCGCAGTTTGCGAATGGGATTTCTCGGTTCCTCACTAAGTCCCAGAATAATGTTGACGAGCCCAGGGTTCCCTGACCCAACCCCAGTTCCAACAACGAATGCCGCCGTTCGCCGCAACGCTTGACGCCATTGGCCCATAACTTCACTGACAGTAAAGGGACCAAGGTCGGCCAAAGCCCTGCTGATAGGATAGGCATTGGCGTGGCCTGTTCGAATCGCCACTAATTCCTGGGTATTAGGGGAATCGGGCAAAGGCCTTGAACACGAAAGGTACCAGCGATCATCAAAAGGATAATCTTTTATGCGGACTGGAACGCCAACGTCAGCTTTATGACGACGGTTGACGCAATAAAATAGCCCGCCAATGGACGTCGCCTTATGGATTGACTTGAAGTATTGCCCAATAACGCTTGGATTCATCTCCATCATCGAATCTGTGTTGATAAAAACATCAACCACTGACGACGGAATTTCTTCAGAGCAGAAACTTGGGAGAATTGCAAATTTTGCATTTCCAGAAAAGAAGGATTCAAATCCGCCTTCCTTGAAGTCATTGTAAAGAAAAAAAATCATCTTTTTCATAAAAAGAAGACAGATAATAATACTGTATTGCAGCTCCTTCCGGGAGATCGAACAAAATATAGCGCGCATCGGGAAAAGCCTTGCACAGCTTGTTCGCAAGCCCCCCATACCCACCGCCGATTTCCGCCATTACGACCGGCTTCTTTCTCGTCGTGATGGCATCAATGTATGGCTTTAGAGAATAAACATTATAAATTTGCGTCAAATCAGGGAGATACGCGATTTTCCGTCCCTGTACATTGCAGGATGCTGGACGCCCAACCTCTGGCTCCACCAAGTTAACAACGAAATCCTGACCACAAAGGGAACATAAGTTATTGAAAGAATCCTCAACTCTTTTATGAAACTCCGGGCTCTCCCAGATAGAGCGGATTGAATTCAAATATTCATCATCCCAGAAATACGGTCCCCCCATGCCGCTGGAAATTGGATTGGAGCGGAAATTTTCCCACAATGCCTCTTGTCCGATGAGTTCGGAAAACTCTCCATACGAAGCCCGCTCCCACACGACTGATCGATGGTCTTGCGGCATCTTTTCCATCGCAGCCTCATAATTCTCCAGCATGAGGCGATGGCGAAGAGACATGTCATTGTGAGATTGATGCGACTTCATGGCCCTCACCTTGAGAAATAATTTTGCAAAGCCCGAAAAGCAGGCGATGGAATTTACATTCTTATACAACCGTGACAAGAAAGAAACAACTGGTCTCGGAATGCGCGGAACCGGACAAGCACCTCACCCCGTACATCAGGCATTTAAATAGCGGTCGTGAAGTCACGATTATTGACAAAATTATCAATCTGAACGTTGCACAATTCTCTAAGAAATTACCAGACACTCCACAAAAATCGGGAAATTTCCAACTAACTCTCCCCGCGCCGATCAACCTTGATCGGCGGAGACTTGCCGCTTAATGTGCCGCCCGGTGAAACCGGGCGG
>NZ_JAAIYP010000013.1 GCF_011022235.1 Magnetospirillum aberrantis SpK
TGCATCAAGACCCTCAAGGGCCTCACACCATACGAATACATCTGCAAAATCTGTTTCGACCCGATTCATCAAATGCCGGGACTAAACAGCTAGGCATCGGAGGCAGGAAGCTTCCTCGCAGACATGCCAATGCTCGCCGCGATTCTGTTTCGTTCTTCAGTGAGATGGAGAATATATGCCACCCTGTCCGCAGGAAACTCTGAAAAAAGAAGATATTCATATTGAGATATGTGGCTTATGATGGTGCATATACATATATTTTCATGAGGCCACGAAATAAAGTCATCCCACTCAAGGTCGTAAATTACCCTATCATCTATGAATCTATCGATTAAATCAACAACATCATTTAAGCTTCTCACTCCGTGTTCACGAATGTGAATGTGGGATGAAGTGCGTAACCAGCGGCGAATTTTAGTGAAGATTTGGCTGATGATCGCCATGAGAACAAAATATCCTTGGTTCAAGGGGAGTCATGGTTTCCGCGTGAGCAGGTCAATATGACCACTCTTTACTCCAAGCGCTCGAACCCAATCACCGGAGACCCGGAAGACTTCAGTGCCAGATGTTGCAGATCCCTTCCAGCCCCAACCGATTCGAAGAGCGTCGTTGGAATTTATCCCGAACAAACTGCTTCCGCCTAGACGCGCACGACCAAATATCTGGCCGCTCGGGCCCAGCGTCTTACCGAGCACGGGAGCGACGAGACCGCCGCCAAACGAAGTCCCCGCCATAATCGCGGCATCGCCCCAGTACTGGTTAACTTCGGCCTGTGCCTCTGAATGTGACGCGATATAGGTAGCCACATCGGCGGCAGCGCCTTGGGGCACATACATGGACGTGCCGTCAGGAAGTGTGACGTCAACCATCCCCGGCCCCTTGGCTTCCGGGTTTAGGCACGAACTGGGGTTGCTCGCGCAACTATTAAACAAATACCCCAATCCAGCGGTCATGGCACCTTGTTCGAAGGTTCCCCCGGCCAGGGTTGACGCTGTACCGCCGACGGCGACGGTGGTGACGAGGCCGGTATAGGGGATTTGCTGGTTGAGCAGGATGGTGAG
>NZ_JAAIYP010000014.1 GCF_011022235.1 Magnetospirillum aberrantis SpK
TGTCGGGTGACACATAACGTGCAAAGCACGCACCCTCTAGGCCATTGATTCGTCAAGATGACCTGACACATATTCCGCAAATACCCTGCCCCATATAGTGCAAACATTCTGCGACCATTGACCCAAAATCTGCAAATCGTAGAAGAGCCCGAATGGCAGGAGGCGGCAACCCTCATGAGAACAAAACGTGATTGACAGCGGATATCGACATCCGCTACAAATGATCCCAGCACCACCACAGGTGCGCCCAAGCCCCGGTCCGCGACAGCGGTACCGGGGTTTTTTCTTTGCCCGGATCGGAGACAGCCATGTCCGCCAAGCGGCGCGTCAAGGACATCATCCGCCGGATCGGGCTGGGCCGGCGGCGCAAGCCGCCCAAGCCGGCCGATCCGCCCCTTCGTTGCCCCGTTTCTCTACCCTCGCCCGGTGCCGGCCACGGCCCGGGCGTTTTCATGCCGGCTCGCCGGCAAGCCCCCTGACCAAGGAGCTCCGCCATGTTCGATAAAATCCGCCCCTTCTTCACCACGCCGCCCAGGCGTCCGACTTCACAGTTCGGCGCCGGAATGTCCGACGAGGACGAGCCTGCCATTCCCGCCTTCCAGCAGGCGTGGAAGCAGGGCGCCACCTTCGAGGATATGTTCGGCCCCAGCCCCTTCACCCTGCACGGCAGCGTCGGCCGCTCGGGTGCCGACAACCATCGGCCCGATGTGGCAAAGGTCGAGACCTTCCTGGGCGACGCCGGCTATTACAAGCCCCTGACCAACGACGGCCCCAGCGGCTGGCACAATGCCAACCTGGATTCCGCCATTCGCAGCTTTCAGAAGGGCAAGGGCCTGGAAGTGGACGGCCTGCTGAAGCCGAACGGCCCGACCATCACCAAGATCGGCGGGGTACTGGGGGGCGGGCATACGGCGAGCCCGACACCGAAGGAGCCTTCCCATCAGCCACCGATGCTCGCCCCTTCCCTAGGTCCGGCAACGCCCGATCCGTTCCCCGACCACACTATTGCTCCGGCGGGTGCCGAGGATCACGACCGCTATGCTCGCGCCCTGGTCAACGATAGCGACCCGTCCAAGACCGCCGCCTTCCTGAAGAACGTCACCGAGTGGTATGGGGATCGCGGCAGCGCCGATGTAGCAGACTTGTTAGGCCGGTTCCAGAAGGTGGATGCGGGCAAAGCACGCAACCTGCAGGAGGAACTATTCCGCCAATCGGGACGCCGCATCCCGTTCCGGGTCGCTCCCATTCGTGAGGCAGAAACCGAGGAGAGCACCGAACAGGACACGGTGCGCTTGCCCCAGCGCAACCCCTGGGGCAGCACCGAGGGTGCCAATCCCTGGGAGGCAGACAGCATGGCCAAGGTGCTGCTGGACCGCAGCGACTACAAGGACGCGGTCAAACACTTCGCCGGCGAATTCAAACGCGCCCCAGAGGCAGCTCGTCCCTATACCGCAGCGATCTACGAGACCATGGCTGCCAAGAGTCCGGCCCAGGCGCTGCAATTCGCCCGTCAAATGGCCGCAGGCGGACTTGCCATGGCGGAAGATGAGCCGAACGCCCCCGCTCCGTCGCCCGAGCCTCCGGCTCCTGGCCCCGAGGAAGAACCGGACGATA
>NZ_JAAIYP010000015.1:2500-5501 GCF_011022235.1 Magnetospirillum aberrantis SpK
TTGATCCGACGATTTCCGAATGGGGAAACCCCACCGTAAGGTGATCCCGCACTGAATTCATAGGTGCGGGAGGCGAACCGGGCGAACTGAAACATCTAAGTAGCCCGAGGAAAGGACATCAACCGAGACTCCGCTAGTAGTGGCGAGCGAACGCGGACCAGGCCAGTGCTGTTGTGTACATAATCCGAACCGTCTGGAAAGTCGGGCCATAGAGCGTGATAGCCGCTTAAGAGTAAACCGCACAGCAGCCTCGAGTAGGGCGGGACACGTGAAATCCTGTCTGAACATGGGGGGACCACCCTCCAAGCCTAAGTACTCCTCAGTGACCGATAGCGCACAAGTACCGTGAGGGAAAGGTGAAAAGCACCCCGACAAGGGGAGTGAAAGAGATCCTGAAACGGAATGCCTACAAGCAGTCGGAGCGGTCTTGAACCGTGACGGCGTACCTTTTGTATAATGGGTCAGCGAGTTAGCGTATGCAGCAAGCTTAAGCCGATAGGTGTAGGCGTAGCGAAAGCGAGTCTGAATAGGGCGCCAAGTTGCATGCGTTAGACCCGAAACCGAGTGATCTTACCATGGACAGGTTGAAGGTGGGGTAACACCCACTGGAGGACCGAACTCACGCCTGTTGAAAAAGTCGGAGATGATCTGTGGTAAGGGGTGAAAGGCCAATCAAACTCGGAAATAGCTGGTTCTCCGCGAAAGCTATTTAGGTAGCGCGTCGGACGAATACCGCGGGGGGTAGAGCACTGGATGGGCTAGGGGGTCCCAAAGACCTACCAAACCTAACCAAACTCCGAATACCCGTGAGTACTATCCGGCAGACAGACGGTGGGTGCTAAGGTCCATCGTCAAAAGGGAAACAGCCCAGACCGCCAGCTAAGGTCCCCAAGTCATGGCTAAGTGGGAAAGGATGTGGGAAGGCCATAACAACCAGGAGGTTGGCTTAGAAGCAGCCATCCTTTAAAGAAAGCGTAATAGCTCACTGGTCTAATAGCAATCCTGCGCCGAAAATGTACCGGGGCTCAAGCCATGCACCGAAGCTGCGGACTTGCGAAAGCAAGTGGTAGCGGAGCGTTCCGTAAGCCTGCGAAGGCGTCACCGTGAGGGGCGCTGGAGGTATCGGAAGTGAGAATGCTGACATGAGTAGCGACAAACAGTGTGAGAAACACTGTCGCCGAAAGTCCAAGGGTTCCTGCGCAAGGCTAATCCGCGCAGGGTGAGCCGGCCCCTAAGGCGAGGCCGAAAGGCGTAGTCGATGGGAACCACGTTAATATTCGTGGGCCTGCTGGAAGTGACGACCTGCGTAAATTGTATGGGCTTAACGGATTGTCCATGCAGTGAAGCGGGTCCAGGAAATAACTCCAGCGTATAGACCGTACCCGAAACCGACACAGGTGGACTGGTAGAGTATACCAAGGCGCTTGAGAGAATGGTGTTGAAGGAACTAGGCAAATTGACCCCGTAACTTCGGGATAAGGGGTACCCTCGTATGCGCAAGCACTCGGGGGTGGCACAGACCAGGGGGTGGCGACTGTTTACTAAAAACACAGGGCTCTGCGAAGTCTAAAGACGACGTATAGGGTCTGACGCCTGCCCGGTGCCGGAAGGTTAAAAGGAGAGGTGCAAGCCTTGAATTGAAGCCCCGGTAAACGGCGGCCGTAACTATAACGGTCCTAAGGTAGCGAAATTCCTTGTCGGGTAAGTTCCGACCTGCACGAATGGCGTAACGACTTCCCCGCTGTCTCCAACACCAACTCAGCGAAATTGAATTCTCCGTGAAGATGCGGAGTACCCGCGGCTAGACGGAAAGACCCCGTGCACCTTTACTACAGCTTTGCAGTGGTACTAGGGAATGAATGTGTAGGATAGGTGGGAGGCTATGAAACATCGGCGCCAGCCGGTGCGGAGCCATCCTTGAAATACCACCCTTTTGTTTCCTGGTATCTAACCGCGACCCCTGAACCGGGGCCCGGGACCCTGCATGGCAGGTAGTTTGACTGGGGCGGTCGCCTCCCAAAGAGTAACGGAGGCGCGCGATGGTGAGCTCAGGCCGGTCGGAAATCGGTCGCTGAGTGCAATGGCATAAGCTCGCCTGACTGCGAGGCTGACAAGCCGAGCAGAGACGAAAGTCGGTCATAGTGATCCGGTGGTCCCGAGTGGAAGGGCCATCGCTCAACGGATAAAAGGTACGCCGGGGATAACAGGCTGATCTCCCCCAAGAGTCCACATCGACGGGGAGGTTTGGCACCTCGATGTCGGCTCATCACATCCTGGGGCTGGAGCAGGTCCCAAGGGTTCGGCTGTTCGCCGATTAAAGTGGTACGTGAGCTGGGTTTAGAACGTCGTGAGACAGTTCGGTCCCTATCTACCGTGGGTGTCGGAAACTTGAGAGGACCTGTCCCTAGTACGAGAGGACCGGGATGGACGCACCTCTGGTGTACCGGTTGTCGCGCCAGCGGCATCGCCGGGTAGCTACGTGCGGACGAGATAACCGCTGAATGCATCTAAGCGGGAAGCTCCCCTCAAAACCAGGTTTCCCTATCAGAGCCGTCGTAGACCACGACGTCGATAGGCCGGGTGTGGAAGTGTGGCAACATACGAAGCTAACCGGTACTAATAGCTCGATCGGCTTGATCGCTCCTCGCAGCAGCAAGCCTGGTACAAAACAAAACAGCACGTGGGTATCACACTCAGGAAAATAACGCGTTTCCTTCGACGACCTGGTGGTCATAGCGGGGGGCCTGCACCCGATCCCATCCCGAACTCGGCCGTGAAAACCCCCAGCGCCAATGGTACTGTGTCTTAAGGCACGGGAGAGTAGGTCGCTGCCAGGTCTTCCAAGGAAACGACTAACCTAACCACGATAACAAATCGACAAACGCAGGCCAAAAGCCTGCGTTTCGTCGTTTCAAAACAATACCGCGGGGTGGAGCAGCCCGGTAGCTCGTCAGGCTCATAACCTGAAGGTCAGAGGTTCAAATCCTCTCCCCGCAACCAA
>NZ_JAAIYP010000016.1 GCF_011022235.1 Magnetospirillum aberrantis SpK
GTGAAGTCTCAGGAGGTTGCCCACTCGGTCTGAACCGAGGAAGCTGAAGTTGCTGACACTTTGGCTATCCAGGGGGACCGAATGGGCATCCACAAGAATGCCCCGCTGACACCGGCGGGTCGAGAGACTTTGGTGCGGCGGGTATTGGAGCAGGGGCACACCCCCATGGCGGTGGCCACCGCCATGGGGGTGTGCGTCCGCACCGTCCGTAAATGGGTTGGCCGGTTTCAGGCCGAGGGCGTCTCCGGCTTGCAGGATCGCTCATCGCGTCCGCATCGTTCCCCCAGGCGGACGCCCGCGCCCATTGCCGAGCAGATTGCGGCGCTACGCCGCCAGCGCCGGACAGGCGGCGAGATCGCCACCGCCCTGGGGCTGTCGCGGGCGACCGTTTTCCGTGTCCTCGCGCGCCTGGACATGAGCCGCCTGAAGTCGCTGGAACCGGCCGAGCCGGTGCGGCGCTATGAACGAGCGACGCCCGGTGAGATGCTTCACATCGACATCAAGAAACTGGGTCGTTTCAACCGGACCGGCCACCGCATTACCGGCGACCGCCAGAAAAACAGCCGGGGCATCGGCTGGGAGTTCGTCCACGTCTGCATCGACGACGCCTCACGCATCGCCTTCAGCCGCATCCTGCCCGACGAGAAGAAGGAAAGCGCCGTCGCCTTCCTGAAGGCGGCGCTCGCCTATTACGCCAGCCTCGGCATCACCGTGCAGCGGGTGATGACCGATAACGGCTCGTGTTATCGCTCCAAGGTCTTCCGCAAAGCCTGCGCTGACCATGGCCTGAAGCATGTTCGCACCAGGCCCTACACGCCGAAGACCAACGGCAAAGCCGAGCGCTTCATTCAGACCGCCCTGCGGGAATGGGCCTACGCCCAAGCCTACGACACCTCAGATCATCGCGCCGAAGAGCTGCCTCGCTGGCTCCACCGCTACAATTGGCACCGACCGCATGGTAGCTTGAAGGCGCAGACACCCATCAGCCGACTCGGTCTGACCGGCGACAACGTCATGCGACTCCACA
>NZ_JAAIYP010000017.1 GCF_011022235.1 Magnetospirillum aberrantis SpK
ACCTAGTGCACTGATTCATTCAGATGGTACACCGGCCATCGGAATGAATCAGTGCACAATTCGTTGATTTTGTGGGCCGATCCAGACAGATGGTTCATGGGCATGAACCATCTGTCTGGATCGGCCCACTGGCATGAACGAGATCAATCCCGCCCCAAGGATACCAGAAGGCTTTCGGCGAGAAAGCCGCTTGTTACGGGCGCAGGCCCAGTCGGGCCGGATCGATGGCGGGGGCGCTCAGGGCCTTGGCCAGCCGGGCTTCCAGCACGGCCAATGAAACAGGCTTGGCCACGAAGCCGTGGATGCCGAGCCTGACCGCCATCTCCACGTTCTCCTGGTCGGCATGCCCGGTCAGGATCAGCACCGGCAGGCAGGCCAGTCTTTCGTCGCCCAGTTGGCGTAGCGTCTTGACGAAGTCGAAGCCGTCCATGCCCGGCATTTCCAGGTCGCACACCACCAGGTCGAGTTTGTCCGCCAATTCCTGTAGTTTGCAAAGCGCGTCGGAACCGTCATTGGCCGTATGCACCTCGCCGACCTTCAGGTCCCGCAACATACGCGCGACCAGGTTGCGGATGAACAACTCGTCATCGACCACCATGATGTTCAACGTCCTGAACTCGGTCCTGTCCATTCACGCCTCCCCCACTTGGTCCGCGATGGCCGCCATACTGCGTTGGAACAGCGCAGGAAACTCCGCTCCCAGAGCGGACAGCCGGGCGCGATCTGCATCCTTGCCCGCCCGTTCCAGGCCGGCGCAGCATTCGGCCAGCGCCACGGCCCCCACGGCACGGGCCGAGGATTTGAGTTTGTGCGCCCCCCGCGCCGCCGCCGCCGGATCATCCCCGTCCAGTGCCTGCGCGATCTCGGCGGCCAGCCCCTTGGCCGGCGCCAGGAAGTCCCGAAGCACCTCGGCGATGGCGGCGGGATCCTCGCCCACCATGGCTGCCAGGGCGTCCGACACGAACAGCGGCGATGATGCCGGCCCGGGAGACGGCACGGACTGGGGCGGCGCTTCGCCGGCGATCCAGGCGGGCAGCCAACGGGCCAGCGCGGCCCGCAGCCGGACGGGCTCCACCGGCTTGATCAGCCAATCGTCCATGCCTGCGGCCCGACACGCCTCGATGTCCTCGGTGGCGACGCTGGCGGTAACCGCCACTATCGGACAGCGCCCACCTTCCGCCCGGATGGCGCGGGCCAACTCGAAACCGCCCATCTCGGGCATGTAGCAATCGGTCAGGACCAGCGGATGGCGGCGATGCCGCCAGGCATCCAGGGCCTGCCGGCCGTCGGCGGCCAATTCTGCAAGAAGGCCGTTACGTGCCAATTGGCGGCGCAGGATGTCCCGGTTGGTCTCGTTATCCTCGGCCACCAGCACGAGCCGCCCCTGGGCCAATGCCTCCTCGGCGTCGGCGGGAAGGGCGCCACCCCAAATTGCTGCCGGGATCGCCCGCTCGCCGTCGGCCTCGATCGGAGCATCGGTCGCTTCCAGGGGGAGGAGGAGGGAGAAGGTCGCGCCCTGCCCCTGCATGCTCACCGCCCGGATCTCGCCGCCCATCAGTTCGGCCAGACGGCGGCAGATGGACAGGCCGAGGCCGGTGCCGCCGAACCGGCGGGTGGTGGAGATGTCGGCCTGGGAAAACGGCTTGAACAGGTGGCTCATTTGCTCGGCGGTCATGCCGATGCCGGTGTCGGACACCTCCAGACGCAGCCACCCGCCCTCATCCGCCGAGGCCGTAAGCGTCACGCGCCCGCCGGCCGGAGTGAACTTGATGCCATTGCCGACCAGGTTGAACAGGATCTGCCGAAGCCGAACGGGATCGCCGACAATCCACTCGGGAAGAGCCGGGTCGATAGTATGGGCCAGAGCCACATCCTTGGCATCGGCCACGTTGCGCAAGGTCGCGGCAACGCCGTCAATCACCGAACCAAGCGAAACCGGGATACGCTCCACCTCCATCCGGCCGGCGTCGATCTTGGAGAAGTCCAGTATCTCGTTGATCACCCCCAGCAGGGACCGGCCGGATTCCCCTGCCACCTTCAGCAGGTACCGCTGCTCATCGTTCAAGAGGGTGTCGCCCATGAGGTCGATCACACCGAGCACGCCATTCATGGGCGTGCGGATTTCATGGCTCATCATGGCCAGGAAGGCCGATTTCGCCTGGGTCGCCCGCTCGGCGGCCAGGATCGCGTCGCGCAGGTCGAGCTGGGTCTTGACCCGGGCACGGATGATGGGCGGGCTGAACGGCTTGTGGATGTAGTCCACCGCCCCCACCTCGAAGCCCCTTGCCTCGGCCTCGGGGTCGCTTTTGGCGCTCACGAAGATCACGGGAATGGCGGCGGTGGCGGGCTCGCCTTTGAGGCGCCGACATACCTCGTAGCCGTCCATCTCCGGCATCATGACGTCGAGCAGGATCAGGTCCGGCGGCTCGTCGCCACCGGCCAGAGCCAAGGCCTTGGCTCCATTGGTGGCAACCCGCGTGCGATAGTAATCCTTCAGCAGCCCGACCACCACGGTCAGGTTCTCGGGGGTGTCGTCCACGACAAGAATCGTCTTGCGGTTTACTTCGGAGGCCATCTCTGCGCCCTCGCTTATCGACCGCAGCCACACCACCGGCCGAAGCTACCAATCTACTCTCAAGCTAAGCAAGGCTGAAGGCAATACGTGTCGCAGCCCCCGTGAACGCAAAAGCCACGGTTCATTGACTGCTGCGCATGGGCGCGGACATGATCAACGCTCGCACTTCCTGCCAGTCGACGAAGGGGACCGCCGACGGGCAACAGGGGCGCGGTTCATGCACCCACGCGTGGTAGCTATGTGGTATCCGGAATCAAAAAGGCCTTAGCCGGGATGCGGCTAAGGCCTTGATATTTT
>NZ_JAAIYP010000018.1 GCF_011022235.1 Magnetospirillum aberrantis SpK
TAATCGATGCGGGGCCGCATTGCGGCCCCGCTTTCGTGTCTCGGTGAAGGTTGCTCGATAGTGGCGACTGCCCTATCGTTCCCTACGGTTGTATGGCGGGAGGTTGGAATGCGGACGGTTGTCGTGGGGGCTGCGATCCTTGGTGCCGCCCTTTGTCTGGGGCTCACTCCCGGTTCCAGCAATTCATCGGCCTCCGAACCTGGGTTGGAGACTGGGTCGCGCACTAATAACGCAGATTCCGAGTCGCGGCGCGAATGGTTCCCCAAATGGGGAAAAGCCTGGGCGATAAAAGATTGTCCTGCGGTTCAACAGTATTTGGCTGAAGGCCTGAATTTTGCAGATCCCTTGGCGCACGAGCTTTCCGGAATCATGATCATCACCGGCACCTGCGGCGACGGAACGGTTGGCCGTGCAGCCGAGCACTTCCTGACGGCGGCAAAGCAGGGGCGGGAGCGGTCCATGCTGTTGCTTGCCAAACTCTATGCATTAGGTGACGGCGTCCCTGTTAATGAAGCCGAGGCGCGCCGGTGGGCGCAGAAAGCAATTTTGGGGTGGGGCGATGGTGACCACAAAGATCGGCGCGAACGGCTGACCTCGGCCATGCAGCAGGATATTCCGGCATTGATCCAAGACGAGTTCGATCGGATCGAAGCCCTGCTGGACGCTCCCATAGAGAGCAGGATTTCGACGGCTTCTCAGATCGAGAGTGGGCAGCCCCCATTTTTTGCCGACCCGCAGCGGGCCTGTCTTTGGCGCCTCAGTACCGCCAAGAGTGACGCTGTGGGCGCCCAGTTCGCCCTTGCTGTCCAGTTGTTGGAAGGACGTGGGGTGGCGGTCAACGAAGTTGCAGGAATAGGCTGGCTCCATCGGGCCGCGTCGGCCGGAAATCCGCAGGCGCAGTCGAGACTGGGGACGGTATTGACGACAGGCGAGTTCGGAGTGCGCAAAGATTTCCACGCCGCCTATCGATGGTTGACGCGCGCGAAGGCAGCGGGAATTGATGTTGATGCCGCACTGGCCGAGGCGGCATCCCATTTGAAGCCTGACGCTGTTGTATTCCTCGCGGAGAGCGCGTTCGACGTCACCCCACCGGCACCAAAGACTAAGTCTTATCGACGCACAAAGGAATGCGAGTAGGTGTCGGGAGATGCCCCGGACCGGCGCCATGCCTGATCCGGGGAGAAAAGGATGGGCTAGACCATCGGGCCAGCATCTCCAGGGGCGACCCTTCCGCAGCCGGACTCGAACTCATCGGCTGCTGCATCAGCTGCGCTGGCAGCTTCATCCAAGGCTGATTCGAGCTCCTGCTTGCGTGAGAGAACTTCTTGACGCTCCTTTTCCAAGGCGGATCGTTTCGGTATAACCTCGTTGTGGTAATATTCCATCGCGGCGTTCGTTGCTTCCACTATTCCCCTGATCATTCCCATTGCTGGGAATATCTTAAAAAGATACTGGAGCTTTTTCGGAATCTTGCCGACATCGTAATCCCCTTTCCCTTGAAGCGCCAATTCGACCATCAACTCCTCAATATCTTGTTTTTGCTGATTGAGATCCTCGATGTCGGCTTCAATGCTTTGAAGAAGGGTTTCCTCCGCGGATAGCTTGTCCCGGAGCTCCAGCATTGCCGCCTGCTTCTCCTCAAAAGCCGCTTTTAGCCGTTCGCATTCCTCGTTCTCGTCCCCCTCATCTGGCTTATCGTCCGGCTGGTCATCCGGC
>NZ_JAAIYP010000019.1 GCF_011022235.1 Magnetospirillum aberrantis SpK
TGTTAGTCGTGCATGGTTTCGCCGTGGAGCGCGAGGTCCAGACCTTCGGTCTCGACTTCCTTGCTGACGCGCAGGCCGATGGTCAGGTCGATCAGCTTGAGGATGACGACCGAGACGATGGCGGTCCAGGCGATGGTGATCAGCACGCTCTTGATCTGGATCCAGACCTGCATGGCGTTGCCGTCGATCAGGCCGGACTTGCCCTCGCCGCCGATGGCGGAGACGGCGAACACACCGGTCAGGATCGCGCCGACGATGCCGCCCACGCCGTGCACGCCGAAGGCGTCGAGCGCGTCGTCATAGCCGAACATCTTCTTGAGGCCGGAAACGCCCCAATAGCACACCGGGCCGATGATCAGACCCATGATCAGCGCGCCGGTCGGCGAGACGAAGCCGCAGGCCGGGGTGATGACCACCAGACCGGCGATGGCGCCCGAGGCCGCGCCCAACAGCGAGGGCTTGCCACGGATGATCCATTCGGCCGCCGACCACGACACGACCGCGGCGGCGGTGGCGATGTGGGTGTTGATCATGGCGACGCCGGCACCGGCACCGGCGCTCAGCGCCGAACCGGCGTTGAAGCCGAACCAGCCGACCCACAGCAGCGAGGCGCCGATCATGGTGAAGGCCAGGTTGTGCGGAGCCAGGTTCTCGGAGCCCAGGCCGGAACGCTTGCCGACCATGATGGCGGCGACCAGACCGGCAACACCCGAGTTGATGTGAACGACGGTGCCGCCGGCGAAGTCGAACACGCCGTCGCCCAGCAGATAGCCGCCGGGGACCCCACACCATGTGGGCGATCGGCGCATAGACGAACAGCAGCCACAGCGACACGAACAGCATGGCCGAGCTGAACTTCATGCGGTCGGCCGAGCCGCCCAGGATGATCACCGGGGTGATCATGGCGAAGGTGCCCTGGAACATCACGAAGACGAATTCGGGGATGGTGCCCGACAGGGTGTCCGGCGCGATGCCGGCCAGCATCGCCTTGTCCAGGCCGCCGAAGAAGGCGTTGCCTTCGGCGAAGGCCAGCGAATAGCCGACCACGACCCACAGGATGAACAGGATGCCGGCGCCGAACATGGACTGCATCAGCACGGCCA
>NZ_JAAIYP010000020.1 GCF_011022235.1 Magnetospirillum aberrantis SpK
GGACTTTCCCTGAAAGAGTGGAGAGCGTTTATGCGGCTTCGGCCTCGAAGCGGCATGGGCTTCTGTATCCCAGGGCGGAATGCCGCCTGACGGGATTATAGAAGCCGTCGATGTATCGTCCAATGGCGTTGTCGGCCTGGCTGCGTGATTGCCAGATGGTTCGCCAGATCAGCTCGGATTTGATGGTCTTGAACACGGTTTCGACCATGGCGTTGTCGTAGCAATTGCCCTTGCCGCTCATGGAGGCGACGATCTTGTGGTTGGCCAGGAGCTTTCGGTAGTCGCCCGAGCAATATTGGCTGCCACGATCGGAATGATGGATCAGCCCCGGCAGCGGCTGCCGCGTGGCCAAGGCCCGTTTGAGGGCAGTCAAGGCCAGATCCTTCTTCATGCGGTCGCTGGTGGCCCAGCCGACGATGCGTCGGGAAAACAGATCGACGACGACCGCCAGATACAGCCAGCCTTCCGCCGTCCAGATATAGGAAATATCGGCCCCCCATTTCTGGTCGGGACCGCCTGCTGCGAAATCCTGGTCCAACATGTTCGGGGCGACGGGACCGTCGTGGGCGCTGTCGGTGGTTTTCTTGAACCGGCGCTTTTGCCGGGCTTTCAGGCCATTCTCACGCATCAGCCGGGCGACGCGATGCCGCCCGACGGTGATGCCATCTTCCTGCAACTCCACCGTCATACGCGGGCTGCCATAGGTTTCGTGCGACAGGCTGAATTGGCTGCGGATATGGGCCAGGAAAACCATGTCGTCCAATTGACGGCGGCTGGGGCGACGGCTTTTCCAGGCGTAATAGCCGCTGACACTGACGCCGAACAGGGCACATTTCCGACCAATGGGCATCGCCTTCTCCGCAGTGTCGATGTGTCGGAACGTCATCGACTTGTTTCCTTGGCGAAGAAGGCCGCAGCTTTTTTTAGCAAATCCCGCTCAGCCCGCAGAATTTCGTTTTCCTTGCGCAGCCGAGCCAGTTCCCTGGCGGTATCCTCGTGCGGACCAGACAGCAAATCCGCCTCACGATGCTTGGCGAGCCATTTGCCCAAAGTCGATCGCCCGATCCCCAGATCGTCCGCCACCTGCTCGATGGTCCGGCCGCTGGTCTGAACCAGACGCACCGCCTCGCGTTTGAAATCCTCGGTGAATTTCCTCATCCCCAAACCCGTCATCTGAATGTCCTTCGTGCAAAGTTAGCATGCACGCTCTCCACTCCTTCAGGGAAAGTCCA
>NZ_JAAIYP010000021.1 GCF_011022235.1 Magnetospirillum aberrantis SpK
TTACCTGCGCTCCGGCCTGGACCAGGAAGAGGACGCCAAGACCCGCGTTGTCGGCTCGGAAATCACCGCCGGCACCGACGTCACCCTGCACGCCCAGGGCGGCGACGTGGTGGTGCAGGCGTCGAAGGCGCAGGCCGGCGAGCAGATCGCGCTGAAAGCCGACGACGGCCAGGTGCAGTTGCTGACAGCCCAGGACAGCGACTACCACGCCGAGACCCACACCGCCAGCAACGCCATCTGGCAAACGTCCCAGGACAAGGGCCGGATCGACGAGACGACGAAATACGCCGACCTCCAGGCCGGCACCGGCATCGAGATCACCGCCGCCCAGGGGGTGACGGCGGAGATCCACACCGGCACCGCCAGCCTGCAATCGACCGTCGCCGCCCTGGCGGCCCAACCCGAGACGGCATGGATGGCCGAGGTGGCGGCGCGTGACGACCTGCGCTGGACAATGGTGCAGGAAGCCCACGACCATTGGGACTACAAGAGCCAGGGCCTGAGCCCCGCCGGGGCGGCGATCCTGTCCATCGCGGTGATGGTGGCGACCCAGGGCATGGGGGTGGAGGCGCTGGGGGCGCTGGGCGTCGAGGGCGTCACCGGCACCTCGGCGGCCATGGTCAACGCCGGCTTCTCGTCGCTGGTGGCCCAGGCCTCGGTCAGCCTGGTCAACAACCGGGGCAACATCGGCAAGGTGTTGCAGGAGATGGGCTCGACCCAGACCCTGAAAACCCTCGCCCTCACCGTGGCTACGGCCGGGGCCTTCCACGAGGTCGGCACGCTCACCGACGGGCACTTTGGCGGCACAGGAACGAATGCTGCCGGGCAGACATCACTAGAGTACTTGGGCAGCATGGACCATCTTGCCAATGTGGTTGGTCACGCTCTCGTTGGCTGCGCCTCGGGAGCGGCCAACGGTGAGCATTGCGGGTCGGGAGCGCTTGCATCTGGCCTTGGAGCGACGGTGGGGCCCGCTGCATCTGAAATGGGTACGGTACCGGGCGTGGTGCTTACTAGTGCCGCAGGCGGCGTTGCCGCCGAGTTTGCTGGGGGAAGGTTTGAAGATGGAGCTTCAGTTGCAGCTGCCGGATATCTGTTCAATCAGATGATGGAGGCAATTCGCTCGGACCCTAATCATATGCTTCGGTATGGTCAAAGCCGGGAGGCGTTGTCCAAGCTTGATCAATTTCTGCAAGAAAACCTTGGTGTGACTTTTTTTGCCGGGGAAACGGTGGAAGCCACCGCTGGAATGGGGCTAGCGGCCACGGGGGGGGGTATATTACGACACAAAGGGTAATCGCGGCTTGTTCGCAACTGGCTCAGAGACGATCGGCTGGAATCAAGGAGCCTCAAGTGTTGTAGGGTATCAATTTGGAACGGCAAAATCATTTCCTGGAGATGGGTATTATAATTACGCGATATCAAGTCCCATTGGAGGAATTTCCGTTCTTGTAAAAGATGGGTACCCATTTTTTAGCGGAGCGGCGCTGAGCACTCCTTCCCCTAAGTTTGGTTTTAGCTACGGCCCAACAAAAACCTGTACGTATGGCCAACCAAGAACAGGATGCTAATATGAGATACGCCATACTATTTATTGATATAATTATTTCGATATTTCCATTGGCGTCATTTTTGTTATTGGTGCACCAGAACAACATGTTTGTCAGAGAATGGATGGAAGACAATAAGGGAGAGATGCCCCTAACGCAGCGCTGGAGGATGCTATCGGTAGCATTATTATCGAAAAATTTGTCGCGCCGTTGTCGGGTGCGCAGGAATAAACTCATTATGTCGTATATTGTTTTTTCTCTATCGGCATTATTGCTTGGAACTTTCGCAAAATTCTCCGAATAGGCACGAATACCAAGTCCCGATGAGAATAGCCCATCGAGACTTGGTTGGGCTCGACCCAGACCCTGAAAACCCTCGCCCTCACCGTGGCCACGGCAGGGGCCTTCCACGAGGTCGGCACGCTCACCGACGGGCATTTCACCGAGGCGGGAAAGACGGTGGGCGGCAAGACGGCGGGGCAGTACTTCGCCTCGGCCGACTACCTCAAGAACGTCGCCGGCCACGCCGTCGTCGGCGGAACGGCCTCGGTGCTGGGCGGCGGCGACTTCGCCAGCGGCGCGCTGTCGGGTGGTTTCGGCGCGGCGGTGTCGCCGGCGACCATCCTGCTCAACCAGCGGGTCCCCTATACCGGCCTCGTCACCACCGTCGCCGTCGGCGGTACAGCGTCAACCCTGGCCGGGGGAACCTTCGAACAAGGTGCCATGACCGCTGGATTGGGGTATTTGTTTAATAATGCCGCACTCATTACGTTAGACAATGGTTATTTTTCTGATCACTCTGCGCTTTACGTTGAAGGTAAAGAAGGTAGAGAGGCTGTTTTATACGATCCGGGCGGGAGTTACCCCTCTAAAGGAGGCGGAACAGGAGATGCCATCTATGGAAGCGAAGCTGATTATAATAAATATTCTGAATACTGGAGGAATAATGGGAGCAATGTAACAATTGATTGGCTAAATACAACTGAATCAGAAGACAGCCTAATCGTGAAAAATATAGAGACCCTTGGAGGGCGGCAGCCGTTCACGTGCGCCCTATCAACATCTGCTTGCCTGTCAAATGTAGGTAAATTTAATGGTATTGATTCTTACTTCTTTCCTGGAAACTTAAGGAGACGCATACTTGATATTTTAAATAGAAAATGAGGGAGTTGCCGAAATGGGGAATACGTTTTCGCACAAATTACTCACCGTATTTATATCAATGGCCTGTGCAGCAAGCGCGCTTCTGCCTTCATACATTGTTATATATCAAACTATAGAAAAGAATAGACACGCAAAATATATTATTCCTGTATTTTTTGTTTTATTTTTTCTATCATCGATTTTCACCGATGAAAAAAATAAAATGAAAATCATTGCGCAATGGTCTATTTCTGGGTACTGCTTGTCGTCATCATCATATGTTTTCGTTGTTATTTATTTTGAACCAGACGTTTTTTTAATATTTTCAGATATGTTGATTTTATTAATATTTCTATATTGATATTATTTCTGTGGCCCATTATGTCGTTGAGTTGGTTATTCGGTGGCATTGCTGCTATTTTTTTCTTTCTTCTCAGAGACTATTTGAAAAAGGCTTGAGTGCCTGAGGCTGGCGTGATTCTTGCCATCCAGAGAAGAGCGGCTGCGGGGCGTAGTGAATAGGATGCTAATATGAGGCATGTGATGCTTCTGGTTGATTTGGCTGCATCACTAATGCCATTAATATCATTTATATTTTTGGCATATCATAACAATATGTTCGTCAGAGAATGGATGAAATATAATAACGAAGACACGCCAATAACACAGCGTCGGAGGATTCTATCTTTGTCATTGTTATAGAGAAAATTGTCACACCGTTGTCGGGAGCGCAGAAATAAACTAATTATATCGTATATTGCGTTCTCTCTATCGGCACTCTCGCGAAATTTTCCGAATAAACGCTAATACCAAGCCCCGATGAACATAGCTGTTCGGGACTTGGTCGGATGCCTGCAATCGACCGTCGCCGCCCTGGCGGCCCAACCCGAGACAGCGTGGATGGCCGAGGTGGCGGCGCGTGACGACCTGCGCTGGACAATGGTGCAGGAAGCCCACGACCATTGGGACTACAAGAGCCAGGGCCTGAGCCCCGCCGGGGCGGCGATCCTGTCCATCGCGGTGATGGTGGCGACCCAGGGCATGGGGGTGGAGGCGCTGGGGGCGCTGGGCGTCGAGGGCGTCACCGGCACCTCGGCGGCCATGGTCAACGCCGGCTTCTCGTCGCTGGTGGCCCAGGCCTCGGTCAGCCTGGTCAACAACCGGGGCAACATCGGCAAGGTGTTGCAGGAGATGGGCTCGACCCAGACCCTGAAAACCCTCGCCCTCACCGTGGCCACGGCCGGGGCCTTCCACGAGGTCGGCACGCTCACCGACGGGCATTTCACCGAAGCGGGAAAGACGGTGGGCGGCAAGACGGCGGGGCAGTACTTCGCCTCGGCCGACTACCT
>NZ_JAAIYP010000022.1 GCF_011022235.1 Magnetospirillum aberrantis SpK
GGTGGCGCCCTGGCTCAGTTGTTCCGAACTGGCCGACAGTTCCTGGCTGCCGGCGGCCACGTTCTCCGCCGCCGAACCCGCTTCCGCCACCACCTCGCGCAGCTTCTCACGCATGGTTTCCAGGGCATCGACCAAATCCCGGATTTCGTCGTTACTGGAGACACTGATACGCTGGTTGAGATCGCCCGACGCGACGGCATTGGCCAGGAACACCGATTGCCCCAGGCCCCGGCTGATGCTGGTGGCCATCCAGGCGGCAGCGACGACACCGATCAGCAGTGATACCAGCACCACGACGGTCAGCAACGTGCGCACCCCGGCGGCGGTTTCCGCGGCGGCGGCGGCGGCATCCTTCATCTGGCTCTGGTTGAGTTCCAGCAGGCTGTCCAGCACCACCTGGGCCTTGTCCAACACTTGCCGCCCCTGGATGGCTGACATCTCGAAGGCGCGAGCGTTGGTGTTCTCGCGATTGAGCGTCAACAGGTCGTTATGGATCTTGTGCCAACGGTCGAACTGGAGGAACAACTGGTCGAACTGCCGCCGCTCGTCCTCGTGCAGCATCGGTCGCACCTGCTCGCGCAGCCGGGTAACGTCGGCCAGAGCCTCTGCCGAGGTTTGTTCGTAGTGGGTCATGTCGCCGGCGTCACGGGCCAGCAAGGCGTTCTTCTGTTCCTTGCCGGCTTCCATCGCCCGCGCGACCAGACGCTCGATCAGATAAGAAGCCTTGGCCCGTTCGACAGGAACGCCGTCGAAACGCTGCGACAGGGCGCGCAACCCTTCGATCACCGGGGCGAACACCGGCACGCTCATCTTCATGCTCATGTCGCGGGCACGACTGTTGCTGTTTTCATGCATCAGTTCGCGCACCTTGTCCTGAAGGGCCACGTAGCGGTCCCATTCGCCCCCGAAGGCATCAAGCCGACGGCGCCCTTCCTCGCTGGCCAGTGTGCGGTATTCCGTCCGCAGGCTGCGGACCTGATCCCGCAACAACAGGATTTCCTTGTCGTAGTGGTCAATGCTCTCGTCGGTGGTGGACAGGATCATGTTTTTTTCCGCCTTCACCACCGCGACGAAGGTCGTGTTCATATCCTGTACGATGGACTGGCGCTTGGCCGGACCGCTCACCAAGTCCTGGGCGGTCTGGTCCAGTTGATTCAGGCTGTTGACGCCGATGAATGCGGCCACCGCCGACAACACCAGGATCAGGCCGAAGGACAAAGCGAGCTTGAGTTTTACCGACATGCGCATGACAGCCCCCTGAAGCATTTCAAACCGTTACGGTGCCGCGATGTCTCAGCAGCGTTCGAATTCGGCGTCGCGGCCATCGGGGCCGCCTGAGCTCAGGTCAAAGGCGTAACCGACGCCGTTCCCTTTGCCGCGCTTCCCCGCCGCCCGCGGCGCACCGGTCTGCACCTGGGGGCGCAGAGCGGGACGAACCACCTTTTCCACATGCTGGACCGGCGCCGGCTTGGTCCTGGGCTTGGCGGCACCGTTGCCATCGACGCGGAAGAAGGCGATGGTGTGCTGCAACGCTTCCGCCTGGGTGGCCAGTTCCTCGGAGGTGGCCGACGCCTGTTCCGAGGCGCTGGCATTCT
>NZ_JAAIYP010000023.1 GCF_011022235.1 Magnetospirillum aberrantis SpK
GCGACCATCCTGCTCAACCAGCGGGTCCCCTATACCGGCCTCGTCACCACCGTCGCCGTCGGCGGTACAGCGTCAACCCTGGCCGGGGGAACCTTCGAACAAGGTGCCATGACCGCTGGATTGGGGTATTTGTATAATGCCTGCCTCCTCGGCAAGAATGGTTGCATGATTCTGGGAGGCGTGCTTGGGACCAGCGCTGGCGCGGTCGCAGCAGCCGCTTGTGACGCAGGCACCATGGGTGCATGCGTGGCCGCGAATCCGGCCATGATTGGGGCAGCCGGATCTGGTGGTGCCGCCCTGGGGGCTGCGCTTGACATTGTTTTTAACACCAATATTGGTCCCTATGGAGAGCCTGTCATTGTTGGTGACTCCAAGGGCAACAACATTCCCCTTGCTCCAGGTGAGCAAATCCAAGGCAGCCCTAACGGCGATTATGTTCAGGTAAAAGATCCCAGAGGAAAGCCCACTGGCGTTCGTGGTGATTACGGGGGACATCCGAATCAAGCCGACCCGGCAGCACAAGAGCCACACGCACACAGACCCGGCGTTACGCAACCGGATGGGAATCCTCATCTACCTGTGTATCGATAGGAGGCCGTGAATGGCGCTATTTAACTTCAATGACACCGTGCGTGTGAAGGCATCTGCTCCCGCAGAGCTTCGTCCGGCTGCATTAGCTTCAGTGGTTATGATTCACGAGGGAAGAGGACGTGTTGGAGAATATTTTGAACAGTTCCCAGATGGCGTTATTTATACGGTCGAATTCGAAGATGGGCATGCTGTCGATCTTCATGAACACTTTTTAGAGAAGGGTTGGTTCCCTTCAGAGACAGTAGTCAGAATCTGACGAAAGAGTTCCGTGGTGGTGGGGTGGCTCGCGCCAAGGGCGTGGTGGCGGAAATCCTCACCGGCGGCGCCAGCCTGAACGCCACCGTGACGGCGCTGGCGTCCAAGCCGGAAACCGCCTGGATGGCCCAGGTGGCGGGCGGTGCAGGAAGCCCACGACCATTGGGATT
>NZ_JAAIYP010000024.1 GCF_011022235.1 Magnetospirillum aberrantis SpK
TTGTGAAGTCTCAGGAGGTTGCCCACTCGGTCTGAACCGAGGAAGCTGAAGTTGCGACACTTTGGCTTTATCGGAGAGACCGAATGGGCATCCACAAGAATGCCCCGCTGACACCGGCGGGTCGAGAGATTCTGGTGCGGCGGGTTTTGAACGAGGGGCAGACCCCCATGGCGGTGGCCACCGCCATGGGGGTCTGCGTCAGCACCGTCCACAAGTGGGTCAAACGCTTCCGGGCTGAGGGCGTGCCGGGCTTGCAGGACCGCTCGTCGCGTCCGCATCGATCTCCCCGGCGGACGTCCGCCCCCATTGCCGAGCAAGTGGCGGCGCTGCGCCGCCAGCGCCGGACGGGTGGCGAGATCGCCACCGCCCTGGGGCTGTCGCGGGCGACCGTGTTCCGCATCCTGGCGCGCCTGGACATGAGCCGCCTGAAATCGCTGGAACCGGCCGAGCCGGTGCGGCGCTACGAGCGGGCAACGCCCGGCGAGATGCTGCATATCGACATCAAGAAGCTGGGCCGCTTCAACCGCACCGGCCACCGCATCACCGGCGACCGCCAGAAGAACAGCCGAGGCATCGGTTGGGAATTCGTCCACGTCTGCATCGACGATGCCTCGCGCATCGCCTTCAGCCGCATCCTGCCCGACGAGAAGAAGGAAAGCGCCGTCGCCTTTCTGGAGGCGGCGCTCGCCTATTACGCCAGCCTCGGCATCACCGTGCAGCGGGTGATGACCGACAATGGCTCGTGCTACCGCTCCAAGGCCTTCCGGAAAGCCTGCGCGGATCGCGGCATAAAGCACATCCGCACTAGGCCCTACACGCCGAAGACCAACGGCAAGGCCGAACGCTTCATCCAGACCGCACTGCGGGAATGGGCCTACGCGCAAGCCTACGACACCTCAGACCATCGCGCCGAGGAACTGCCTCGCTGGCTGCATCGCTATAACTGGCACCGACCGCATGGTAGCTTGAAGGCACAGACACCCATCAGCCGACTCGGGCTGGCCGGGGACAACGTCTTGCGACTCCACA
>NZ_JAAIYP010000025.1 GCF_011022235.1 Magnetospirillum aberrantis SpK
AGGACGGAGCCGGCAGGGTTGCCGCCCAGATCGTCCAATGGGCGGCACGATCCGTGGGGATGTGAGCGGTGGCCCGTTCCTGGCTTCGCCGCAACCGGCGCAGGATCGTCGTCTTTGCCCTGACGGTCGTGGTCGGGGTGCCGTTGGCGCTGACCCTGCTTTATCGTTTCGTGCCACCGCCGGCCACGCCGCTGATGCTGATCCGCGCCGCCCAGGGACAGGGCCTGGACAAGGATTGGCAACCGCTCAAACGCATTTCCCCCCACCTGCGCCGCGCGGTCATCGCCGCCGAGGACGCCAAGTTCTGCGGCCATTGGGGGTTCGACTGGGCCGCCATCGACAACGCCATCGACCGTTACGAAGCCGGCGGCAAGGTGCTGGGGGCCAGCACCATTTCCATGCAGACGGCCAAGAACGTGTTCCTGTGGCCGGGCCGCACCTTCCTGCGCAAGGGCATCGAGGCCTATCTGACGCTTTACCTTGAGGCGCTGTGGCCCAAGGACCGCATCCTCGAGGTCTATCTCAACATCGTCGAACTGGGCCCCGGCCTTTACGGCGCCGAGGCGGCGGCGCGGCGCTATTTCGGCAAGTCAGCGTCGGCGCTAAGCCAACGCGAGGCGGCATTGCTGGCCGCCGTGCTGCCGGCCCCCCTGGACCGCAATCCGGCACGGCCGACGGCCTATGTGGCGCGCCGCGCCGCCCTGATCGACGCCCGCGCCGATCAGGTGCGGCTGAGTCGCGACGGTGCCTGCGGAAACTAGCCCCGGTGGCGCAGATGGCGGGCGAGGTGCCATTCCAGCAGCTTGAACAGCCGCACGATGACATAGGAAATGGCCAGATAGAACGCCCCGGCCGCCAGGAAGATTTCCACCGGCATATAGGTCTTGGCGATGATGGTCCGCGCCATGCCGGTCAGTTCCAACAGCGTGATGGTGCTGGCCAGCGCGCTGCCCTTCAACATCAGGATCACTTCGTTGGAATAGGCCGGCAACGCGATGCGCACGGCACGCGGCAACACGATGCGGCGCAGGATCACCCCGTGCTTCATGCCCAGGGCCACCCCCGCCTCGACCTCGCCGCGCGGCACCGCCTGAATGGCGCCGCGCAGGATTTCCGCGATATAGGCGGCGGTGTGCAAGGCCATGGTCAAAAGCGCGCACCAATAGGGATCGCGCAGAAACGGCCACAATGCCGAATGGCGCACCGCCGGAAATTGCGACAGACCATAATAGACCAGGAACAACTGGACCATCAGCGGCGTGCCACGGAAAAAGAAGATGTAGGCCCAAGGCCCGCCCTTGACCCACAGCCGCTCCGACGACCGCGCGATACCCAGCGGCACAGCCAAAATCAGGCCGATCAGCCCGGAAAACACCACCAACTGCACGGTAAGGCGGGCGCCATCCAGCAATTTGGGCAGGTAGGTGACGGCGACGTCGAGGTCGAGGCTCATGACCGCGCCCTCGCGAAGCCGCGATTGGCGCGACGTTCCAACATCATCAAGCCGCCGCCGGTGATCACGGTCAACAGCAGGTAGATGCCGGCCGCCACCGCATAGAAGGTGAAGGGCTGCTTGGAGAAGCCGACGGCGATCTGGCTCTTGCGCATCAACTCGTCCAGTCCCACCACCGACACCAGGGCGGTGTCCTTCAGCAACACCATGAAAAGATTGCCCAATCCCGGCAGCGCCACCCGCCACAATTGCGGCAGCACGATGCGGCTGAAGGTGTGCCAGGGACCAAGCCCCAAGGCATGCGCGGCCTCGATGTGCCCTTTGGGCACGGTGGCCAAGGCGCCACGGAACACCTCGGTCGCATAGGCGCCGAATGTCAGCCCCAATGCCAAGGTCCCGGCGGCGAACGGATCCAGCTCGACATGGGTTTCCATGCCGACCCAGCCGGTCACCATCCCCAACGCCGCCGAGGAACCGAAATAGACGATCAGGACCACCAGCAATTCGGGCACGCCACGGACCAAGGTGGTGTAGCCGTCACCCAGCCAGCGCAGGGAGGCATGTGGCGACGCCTTGGCCATCGCCCCCAGCAGTCCCAGAACCAGCCCGACCCCCAGCGAGGCGAAGGCCAGTTCGAGCGTCATCAAGGTGCCAAGCGCCAGTTGCGGCCCGAAGCCGTGTAAATCCATGGTTTCGCCGCGTTACTGGTAGATGTTGAAGGGGAAATACTTGTCGTTGATCTTTTTGTAGGTGCCGTTGGCGACGATGGCCTTGAGCGCCCCGTTCAGCTTTTGCCGGAGCGCGTCGTCGCCCTTGCGCACGGCGATGGCAACCTTGTCGTTATCGAAAACCGGCTCGCCCTTGAATTCGAAATCCTTGCCGCCGTCGCTTTTCAGCCAGTCCCAATTGACGAACTTGTCGGCCAGGATGGCGTCGAGCCGGCCGGACGACAGGTCGAGATAGGCGTTGTCCTGGGTGTCGTAAAGCTTGATCTCGGCGTCCTTGACGTGTTCCTCGAGCCAGGTGCCGGCGATGGTGGCGCGCTGGGCGCCCAGCACCAGCCCCTTGAGCTTGACCGGCGAGAAGTCCGAGCCCTTGGCGGCGACGAACTGAAGCTTGTTGGTGTAATAGGGATCGGTGAAGTCCACCGCCTGTTGCCGTTCCGGCGTGATCGACATCGAGGCGACCAGCGCGTCGAACTTCTTGCCGTTCAGCGCCGGAATGATGCCGTCCCAATCCTGGGTGACGATGGTGCACTCGGCCTTGAGCTGGACGCACAGCGCGTTGGCGATGTCCACGTCGAAGCCCGTCAGCTTGCCCGAGGCGTCGATCTGGTTGAAGGGCGGATAGGCCCCTTCGGTGCCGAAGCGAATTATGTCGGCGGCATAAGCGTTGCCGGCGACGGCGGCCATGACGGTCGCGACGATCAGGGCTTTCAGGCGCATGGACGTCCTCCGGGATTGGGGCTCAGCGGTGGCTGGCCATGAATTGCTGACAACGCGGGGATTGCGGCGCGTCGAACACCTGTTCCGGCGTGCCTTCTTCCTCGATACGGCCGTCGTGCAGGAAGATGACGCGGCTGGAAACATTGCGGGCGAAACGCATTTCATGCGTCACCAGCAACATGGTGCGCCCCTCTTCGGCCAGACTGGTGATGACGTTCAGCACCTCGGCCACCATTTCCGGGTCAAGGGCCGAGGTGGGTTCGTCGAACAACACGACCTTGGGCTGCATGGCCAGGGTCCGGGCGATGGCGGCACGCTGTTGCTGACCGCCCGACAGGAAAGCGGGATAGGAATTGCGCTTGTCGGCGATGCCGACCTTGGCCAACAGCGCCTCGGCGGTTTCGATCGCCTGGGCGCGCGGTTGGCGCAATACGCGCAACGGCGCCTCGATCAGGTTTTCCAGGATGGTCATGTGCGGCCACAGATTGAAATTCTGGAACACGAACCCGATTCCGGCCCGCAAGCGCGCCATCTGGCGCGGGTCGGCCGGCACCAGATGGCCGTCCTTGGCATGACGCTTGAGCTTGAGTTCCTCGCCGCCCAGGGCGATCCGCCCCTCGTCCGGCGATTCCAACAGGTTGAGACAGCGCAGGAAGGTGCTTTTGCCCGATCCCGACGACCCCAGGATGGAAATCACCTCGCCGTCGCGGGCGGTGACACTGATGCCTTTGAGCACCTCAAGCCCGCCGAAACGCTTGTGGATGTTCTCAGCCTCAAGGGCGGGAGGGGAAGTCGCGGTCAAGGGGGGTAAATCCTGAGCATTGTCTGAAGCCGCTGCATTCGATGGCATTTGCCGCATCAAGTCAACACGGTACGACCACCCTTGCGCGACCGCCCCGGAGCATGGCACAGGATGGGTCATGATCACCGCTCTTCTTCATGGCCTGCTGCTCGCGCTCGGCCTCATTCTGCCACTTGGCCCGCAAAACGCCCTGGTCCTGTCGCAAGGGGCCATCCAGCCGTCGCTGTGGCGGGCGTTGCCGGTGGCCTTCACCGCCGCCTGTTGCGACACCTTGCTGATCGTCCTGGCGGTGGCCGGCGTGTCGGCGGCGGTGGCGGCCCTGGAGTGGCTGCACACAATCCTGGTGGTGGGCGGCGTTGGTTTCCTGGTGGTGGTGGGCTGGCTGACCTGGCGCAGCCCGCCCTTCGACCTGGATACCTCCTCACGCCCGGCAGCCGGGCGCCAGGTGGCCTATGCGGTGGCGTTGTCGCTGGGCAATCCGCACGCCATCGTCGACACCGTCGGCGTCATCGGCTCCAGTTCCCTGGCCTATGACGGAGCCACGCGGCTGGCCTTCGCCGGGGCCTGCGTCCTGGTCTCCTGGGTGTGGTTCGTGGTGCTGGCCGCCGCCGGCCGCATGGTGTCGCGGATCGAACCGGCGCGCCGGCTGCTCAACCCATTCTCGGCGGCGGTGATGTGGGTCAGCGCCGCCTATCTGGCCGCATCCTTGGTCTGAGGCGCCAACTGCACGGCCAGCATGGCGGCGAAGATGACGACACAGCCGGCCAGCGTCACCAGCCCCGGCCGCTCCCCCAACACCAGCATGCCGCCCACGGCCGAGAACACCGTCTCGGTGCTGAGGATCACCGCCGCGTCGGCGGCGTTGGCATGGCGTTGCGCCACCCCCTGAAGGGTGAAGGCCAATCCCACCGACAATATGCCGACGAAGGCGATCTCGAACCATGCCGCCCGGATGTCGGCCACGGCCACCGGCTCCAACGCCGCCGCCAGGACGGCCGACACCACGCCGGCCAGAACGAACTGGACCAGCGCCACCGTGGTCGGCATGCCGGTGGCACGCGCCATGTGCCCGACAAGGATGACATGGCAGGCCCAGAACACCGTGCTGGAAGCCACCCAAAGGTCGCCCCAGGCCAGATCCACCGCCCCCGCCCCGCTCAGCAGCCAAGTCCCGAACAGGCACGCCGCCGCCGCCGGCCACACCACCGGATGGGGCCGCGCCTTGAGGAACACCAAGCCGATCAACGGCACCAACGGCACGTAAAGCCCGGTCAGGAAGCCGGCGTTGGTCACCGAGGTACCGCCGATGCCCACCTGCTGCAAGATGCCGCCGCCACACAAGGCCAGACCGGTGGCCACCAGCCCCGGCCAATGACGTCCGGCGACGCCCCCCACACGCCGCCATTCCATCCAGGCCACCGGCAACACCACCAAGGCCCCCAGCACGAAACGGGCGGCGGAAAAGGTCAAGGCGCCCACATGGTCGCCGCTCAGTTTCTGGACGGTGAAAGACGCCCCCCAGATCACGGCGATCAACAGCAACAGCGAATTGGCCTGAAGGCGGGTCAAGGCGGCACTCTGGAACGGTGGCGGGGCGCGTACCCTAGACGGCCACGCCTGCCCCGTCCACCGCGCCCGACGCAGCCCAGACCTCCGCCAGTTGGTTTACGCCTTGCCTTCATGTAGCATCCGCCGGCCTTGAGTTTCTGGGAGCCGTTGGCTACAGCCGTGAACATCCTTTTCATCACCGCCACCCGTATCGGCGACGCCGTGTTGTCCACCGGACTTCTGGCATATCTGCGCGAACGCTATCCCCAGGCCCGCTTCACCGTCGCCTGCGGCCCGGCGCCGGCGCCGCTGTTCACGGCCCTGCCCGGTGTGGTCAAGGTCATCCCCATGGTCAAGCAACGCCGCGCCGGCCATTGGCTGCGGCTGTGGCGCCAGACGGTGACCACGCCGTGGTCATTGGTGGTGGACCTGCGCGGCTCGGCCATGGGGTGGCTGGTGCCGGCGCTGCGGCGCAAGGTGATCCGTTCGGATTGGAGTCCACGCCATCGGCTGGAACATCTAGCCCGATTGTTCGGACTCGAGGCGACGCCGCCCCTGCCCCGGCTGGCGGCTTCCGCCGAGGCGGCGGCCCGCGCCGCCGCCCTGATCCCGTCGGACCGGCTGGTATTGGCGGTCGGACCCAGCGCCAATTGGGGCGGCAAGCAATGGCCGGCCGAACGCTTCGCCGCCGCCGCCGCCGCCCTGACCGCGCCAGACGGCCCGATGGCGGGCGCGACCATCGCCGTGTTCGGCGGCCCCAACGAACGCGGCCCGGTCGAGACCTTCAGCGCCAGTTTCCCGGCCGAGCGCGTCATCGACCTGGCGGGCGACGTGGACCTGCCGACCGCCTATGCCTGTCTTGAGCGTTGCGGATTTTATCTGGGCAACGATTCGGGGCTGATGCACATGGCCGCCGCATCGGGCATCCCGACACTGGGACTGTTCGGCCCCAGTTCGGAAATCCTGTACGGCCCCATGGGCCGGTGGTGCCGATCGTTGCGCGGCCCGCGCAGTTTCGAGGACATCTGCCATGCCCCCGATTTCGACCACCGCGGCCAGAAATCGCTGATGGAGGACCTTGCGGTAGAGGCTGTGATCGCCGCCGCCACCGACCTTTGGGCCTGCGCTCAGGCCGCCAGGGCCTGACCGGCGCCCGACACCAAACCGCCCAGCACACCCAACAGCCAGGAACCAAAATCCTGTTGGTTGCCGTTTCGGCGCGCCGCCTTCCAGCGATCGAGAATTTGTCCCAGGGCACCGTCGGTGGCGGCACGTCCCGCCAACAGGCGGGCAAAGCAACGGTTAAGCTCGATCATCTGATCGACGCGACGACCACCAGCCCTAATCAGGGCGGCGGCATTGGCCAGGGCGGCACGGTCCTCGACCAGGGGCGCTTCCGGCGCCAGCGCGCCGACCACCCGCCACAATTCGGCATTGAAGGCAACGGCCGCGACACGGGCAGCCTCGGTCTCGGCGCGGTGCAATCCCAGGACGGACACCTCCATCACCACCGCAAACGCGATATCCAGACGGGTGCCGTATTTCGTCCATGCGGCCATTACTGCCTCCCCATACGGACAACATAGGTCCAAAGCATTTCTTTTCCTGTCACTAATGTGACCGAATGCGACGGGGAACCCAACCGCACAGGGGAAGCAACCCCACGGCACTGAGGGATAAGAACACGTCCTTTGGTATGCTGGTCCGCCATCCGAAAGCACGCGCAAACGGATTAGCCCCCTATCCTTCGATATCGGGGAAAGGCGGCGCGGTGCAGCCATCGGGCAAGGGCCGGGAATCGTCGCCCAGGGCGCGATGCATCATCACCACGTCGACCCAGCGCCCGAACTTCAGCCCGACCCCCCGCAGCACGCCCTCTTGGCGGAAGCCCATGGCGCGATGAAGGGCGATCGAGGATTGGTTGGCGGAATCGCCGATCACCGCGATCATACGGCGATAGCCCAGTTCGGTGCAGCGTTCGACCAACCCGCCCAACAGGGCGCGCCCGACACCACGGCGTTGGACGAAGGGGGCGACGTAGATGGAATCCTCGACCGTGTAGCGATAGGCCGAACGCGGACGCCACGGTCCGGCATAGGTGTATCCCACCACCTCGCCTTGGTCTTCGGCCACCAGATAAGGCATGCCACGCTCCAGCGTCGTGGCGTAGCGGCGGATCATCTCGTCCACGTTGGGCGGCACCTCTTCGAAGGACGCCGCGGAACGGGTGACGTAGAAGGTGTAGATCGCCTGGACCTGGGCCATGTCGGCCTCGGTGGCGTCCCGCACCAGAACGGGCAGCGGCGAATGAAGCGACAGCGTCATGAGAAAGCGTGTTCCCTGGTCAGTTCCGCCAAGGCCGCCACGACCCCGTCCAGGTCGGCGGCCAACTGGTTGAATGCCGGCAATTTCTCGTGCCGGAATTCGTCCATGTAAAGGGCGCGGTTGATCTCGATCTGAAGGGCGTGGCTGCCGTGCCGCGGCTGGCCGTAATGGCGGGTGGTGTACCCGCCGGCATAGGGCGTGTTGCGCACCACGCGATAGCCGCGCGCGCACAATCCTTCTTCCACCACCTTGGTGATTTCCGGGGCACAGGACGCGCCGTAGCAATCGCCCAGGACCACGTCCACCCGCGACAGGCCAACGTCGCGGTCCATGGGACCGCCGATGGACGGCATGGAATGGCAATCCACCAGAAGGGACCAGCCGAAAAGGGCCTGACATTCCTCGACCAGCGCGGCCAGACGGCGATGATAGGGACGGTAATAGCGGCCGATGCGGCGGTCGATCTCGCTGACCGGCAGCTTGCCGTCGTAAATCTCGGAACCGCTGGCCACCACCTTGGCGATGGTGCCAAGACCGGCGGCGACACGTTGGCTGCGGATGTTGGCGGAAGGCGGCAACGGCCCCGAGAACATGGACGGATCCAGTTCATAGGGTTCACGGTTGGGATCGACGAAGGCACGGGGAAACCGCGCCGCCAGCAACGGCGCGCCATGCTCCACCACGGACGCGAACAACTCGTCGACGAAGCTGTCCTCGCTGCGGCGCAGGGTTTGCGGGTCAAGTTTCGAGGCGGCGACGAAATCGGCCGGATAGTCCCGCCCGGAATGGGGCGAGGCGAACACCAGCGGCACCGTCCGCTCCCGTGGCTCGCGAACGGTCAACACCGCGCTGTCGTCAAGGGCGAGCGGCTTGCAGTCCATGCCCCAAGGTATTAGCAGGTTGGCGGGCCGCTGTCACAGGGGTGCATGCGCAACTCTCCCTCTTGCACGAAGAGGCCCGAAAAAAAGTTTTCCATTTTCGACTTGCCAAGGGAATCAGGAGCGGTTAAAAGACCGCCCTCGACGCCGCCAAACGGCGCGGGCGGTTAGCTCAGCGGCAGAGCACTTCCTTGACATAAAACCGGACTTGTCCGGCAACATGTTGGAAAAGCTGAGTCTATCGAAGACGGTTTCATCACAGTTTCAACGCAACAAACCCTGTTGCATCGAAACAAGAAACCAGATAATAAAGCGGCCCCGTCAAGGCCAGCTTGTAGGGTTTGGAGCCGAAAGGCTCAAGTAGATGATAAATCATCTACAAATAGTGGGCGGTTAGCTCAGCGGTAGAGCACTTCCTTGACATGGAAGGGGTCACAAGTTCGATCCTTGTACCGCCCACCATTACTTCCAAAAATATAGAATTACATAGCGCAGCATGCCATCGCAAGCACTTCTGCGCTAGCTTTGCGTCGGCGGACTGCCTGCTCAGCCCGTTCAAGGCTCCTTACTAGGGGTTTACACTCCCCGGCGGATACGCACCCGGCCGTGTCTCGTCCCTCACGGCTCCCCAGGCGGGAGCCTCCGGGCGGGCGGCGCTTTCGCAGCCCTGCGGGCCGCTCAACCGCAACAGCGGGGGAGGCGCTGAGGCGGGGTGCGGACGCACCTCGCTTCGGTTTGATGGGGGGCGGCCATGGGAAAAGACTTCCGCTGGATGTGGTTCGACACCGACCATGCCCGAATAGCGATTGTGATCCATCCTGACGGATTGGAAATGTCGGCCGAAGAATTGGCGCGTGTTTCCAAGGCTGGTTTGGGGCGGCACAAAAAGCCCACGACCGTCTTTGTGATGGACAACATGCGGCCGATCCGTGGCGGGCAGGTGTTCGTCCACCAGATCATTGGGGATGGCACTGGCGGGTTGTGCCTGTCCGATATGGCGCGCCCGTGGTCCGCCAGCAGCTTGGGAAATTTATTGCATACTTAGGCTGTCAGCCTGCGGAGCGTACCCAGGGCGGCTCCGCGAAGAAGCATTGGAATGCCAACGTAAAAACCAATCAGGAACCATAGGCGAAAATCAGTTAGCTCAAGCCCTTGTATGAGGATGGCATAGGCTTCCGCCGGCATAAGTCCCTTGAGGAAGGCTGTGGTGAAAAAGAAGGCGAGCGCGAGCATTGCGGCGGTAAAGACCGCCTTCTCCCGCTGGTTGCGCCTCCAAATCTCAAGAACCAGCATCGCGCCGAGGATAAGGAAGCTTGCCTCCCCAATGTGGGTGAACCACTTGGCATATTTAAATGGGATAGCCGTGATCAGGTCGGGTGATGGAATTTCCCTCAGGACAAAGCGGGTCAACAACCATCCTGTATTCGCGTCCCACCAGCCTGTTACAGCGACAGCGGTGCTGTAGATCGTAACGATGAAAGTGTTTTCGCCGCGCATGAGGGGTATCCGGGAGGAAAATTCTCTCCCCAGTTATAGGTCTGATGCGCCGACAGGCAAGGGATGTCGCGGGAGAGTTGGTGGGAAAGGGTGCTGACCTGCACCGCACTTGCTACAGCCGGAGCCCCTTGTAGCGCTATTGTAGCAAGGCGCAAGGGGCCTCGCGTGATCCGCTGTGATCTCGCGTGAGGCTAAGTGCTTGAAAAGTAAGGGTGGCGGAGGGAGGGGGATTCGAACCCCCGGTGGGGTTTGACACCCCACGACAGTTTAGCAAACTGCTGGTTTAAGCCACTCACCCATCCCTCCGCAGGGACCGTGCACGGTTGGTCCGTGGCTTGGAAGGCCGTTTCTAGCGGAGTGTGACGCGGGCGTCAACCCGGAACAATCATGCCTTTTTGCACGGCCGGACGGGCGGCGATGGTGTCGTACCAGCGCTTGACGTTGGGGAAATCCGCCGTCAGATCCACGCCTTGCCAGTCGGCGCGTTGGCACCACGGGAAAATGGCCATGTCGGCGATGGAATAATCGCCGGCGACGAATGCGGTTTCCCCCAACCGCGTGTCGAGAACGCCGTAAAGACGACGGGTTTCCTTGGTGTAGCGCTCGATCGCGTAAGGGACCTGTTCGGGGGCGAAACGGCGAAAATGGTGGGTTTGACCGAATATCGGGCCAATACCGCCCATCTGGAACATCAGCCATTGCAAGGTGTGGTAACGCGCCGCCGGTTCGGTCGGCAGGAAGCGGCCGGTTTTTTCCGCCAGGTAGACCAGGATGGCGCCTGATTCGAACAGCGTCAGCGACTGGCCGCCCGGCCCGTCGGCGTCGATGATGGCGGGGATTTTTGAATTGGGGTTGATGGCGACGTATTCGGGGGTGAACTGGTCGCCCTTCAGGATGTCGACGGCATGTACCCGATAGGGCAGGCCGACCTCTTCCAAAATGATGGAGACCTTGCGGCCATTGGGGGTGCCCCAGGTATAAAGATCGATCATGACGGTGCGGTCTCCTGGTCCGTGACGCGGCACAAGCAGCATAACAGGCCGGAAGCCTGGCTGCCTATCGCCGCAAAACGTGTGGGTGGTGCACGAGGGCGTTGACGCCGCCCCCCGCCCTCTGGCATCGTGACCGCCATGGAAAACAAGACCTTCGCCCTTCTGCTGCTTACCGGCCCGGTGTCGTAACTCGACGCCGGGGTTTCGCGTACGCGCTTTTTTCAGGGTTTTCGAAGGTCAGGTCCATGTTCCCTCATGTTTTCATCGTCGTCTGCGGCCGCAATGCCTTTACCGTGCCGTCTTCGCTGCGACTTAGCGGCGGTCGCCGGGTTTGACGCACCCGCGCGGGTGCTCCGGCGGCCGTGACCGTGCCGCGCTTCACAGTCCAGCAGATTGACCCGTTTCAAGGATTTCCGGCCATGAAGACCGACGCCGCTTCCAAGTATCGCCCTTATCCCGCCATCAAGCTGACCGATCGCCGTTGGCCCGACGCGGTGATCGACCATCCGCCCATGTGGTGCAGCGTCGATCTGCGCGACGGCAACCAGGCGCTGATCGACCCCATGGACACCGAACGCAAGATGCGTCTGTGGCACACCCTGGTCGGCATGGGGTTCAAGGAAATCGAGGTGGGCTTTCCCGCCGCCTCGCAGACCGATTACGACTTCATCCGCCATCTGATCGACGGCAACCATATCCCCGACGACGTCACCATCCAGATTCTGACTCAATCGCGTGAGGATCTGATCCGCAAGAGCTTCGAGGCGCTGGAGGGTGCCAAGAAGGCGGTGGTGCACCTGTACAACTCGACCTCGGAAGTACAGCGGCGGGTGGTGTTCGGCTTCGATCGCCAGGGCTGTGTCGACCTGGCGCTGGGGGGCGTGCGGCTGGTACGCGAGCTGTCGGCGGCGCGTCGGGATGGCGAGATCGTCTTCCAGTACAGCCCGGAAAGCTTTACCGGCACCGAACCCGATTTCGCGATCGAGATCGTCGAGGCGGTGGCCCAGGAATGGGGCGCCGGACCGGGGCGCAAGATGATCGTCAATCTGCCCGCCACGGTGGAGATGAGCACTCCCAACGTCTATGCCGATGTCATCGAATGGTTCGGCCGCACCGTCAAGGGGCGCGAGAACCTGATCATCTCGGTTCACCCGCACAACGACCGCGGCACCGGTGTCGCGGCGGCTGAACTGGCGGTGATGGCTGGTGCCGACCGCGTCGAGGGCACGCTGTTCGGCAATGGCGAGCGTACCGGCAACGTCGATGTTTGTACCCTGGCGCTGAATCTGTTCACCCAAGGCGTCAATCCCGGCCTGGACCTGTCGGACATCGACACCATCCGTCAGGTGGCCGAGGAATGCACCGGCCTGCCGGTGCACCAACGGCACCCCTATGCCGGCGAGTTGGTCTATACCGCGTTCTCGGGATCGCACCAGGACGCCATCAAGAAGGGCTTCACCGCTCGCAAGACCGCCAATGACGAGGTATGGGAGGTTCCCTACCTGCCCATCGACCCAGCCGATGTCGGCCGCACCTACGAGGCGGTGATCCGTATCAACAGCCAGTCGGGCAAGGGCGGCGTCGCCTATGTGCTGGAACGCGACCACGGGCTGGAATTGCCCAAGGCCATGCAGTCGGAATTCGCCCGGGTGGTGCAACAGGTGGCCGACCGAGAAGGCCGCGAACTGAGCGCCGAGGAAATCTACGTTTTCTTCGAACGCACTTATTACACCCCCGGCGCCTTGCAGGTGATGGACTATTCCACCATTCCCACCGGCAAGGGTGCTCGGTCGCTGACCGCCACCGTGTCGTGGAACGGGCAGACGCGCACCATCACCGGCAGCGGCACCGGCCCCGTGGATGCCTTCGTCCATGCGCTGGGCAAGGATCTGGGCATCAAGGTCAAGGTGCGGGACTACCACGAGCATTCCGTCGGCCAGGGCTCGGAAGCCCAGGCGGCGTGTTACGTGGCGGTGGACGGCAAATATGGCG
The DNA here is from genome assembly GCF_011022235.1 of Magnetospirillum aberrantis SpK. Classification (GTDB taxonomy): domain Bacteria; phylum Pseudomonadota; class Alphaproteobacteria; order Rhodospirillales; family Magnetospirillaceae; genus Magnetospirillum; species Magnetospirillum aberrantis. Next base: position 12,933 of record NZ_JAAIYP010000025.1, read on the forward strand.
TCGTCCACGGTGCCGCCACCGACGTCAGTGTCACCATGGCCGCCCTGGCCGCGGTGGCCAGCGCGGTCAACCGCATGTAGGCAAACAAAACGGGGAAAGCAGCCTGGATTTTGAGGAAGAAATAGGCATCGTCTCGGTATCCGCAGGCCATGCGTTTAATGACCTTGGTGCGGTTGTCGATGCCTTCGAGGATGCAGGTGTTGAGGCGCCATGAAGCGCTGGCGACGATGCCGGCCAGATAGGGTTCGAGCTTCCTGGCGAAGCGGACCAAGGGGGCGATGCCGTTTTCAGACCAAGCCCGCCAAGCATTTTGGGCGGCATCGGGCGACGGCTGGCGCCAGAGTTGTTGAGTTCGTCCTTGAAGACGTAGACGGTCATCAATGCCTGATTGGCGGCGAGGAGTTCGTCCAGGCGGACATGGTCCTCGGGCCGCTTCAACTGTCGCGGTTGCAGGACAAGACTGAGCGTCGGTGGGAAGTGGTTACCCTTATTCGGAGCTATAGGTTTCCAGCGCATGGCGGGCTTTGATGGTGATATGTCCCCGCGACAGCGCCACCACATCCGCCTGTTCCCATTTGGACAACAGACGGTTGATGCTTTCGCGGCTGACTGACATCTGGTCGGCCAGATCCTGCTGTGAAATTCGCACAGTCACCGGTAAGGCCGCATTCGGTTGCAGGTCGCATAACGCCAGCAGACACTTGGCGACACGGGCCGGCAGGGACATGAACAATAGGTCCTCGATCAACTGATCCGCACTGCGGACCCGCTGGCACAACGTGCCGATCATGCGGACGGCATGGGATGGGTATTCGTCGAGATAGTTCAGGACGTCCTTCCTTCCCAGCGACAGCACCACGCTTTCTGATACTGCTGAAGCGTCGGCGGTGCGAGGACCATCGTCGAAGACCGCGATCTCGCCGAATATCTGGCCGGGGCGAAGCTGCGCAAAGGATACCTGTCGACCGTCCTTCGTGATCACGCCGATCTGAATTTCCCCTTGGACGACGATGTAAAGAGCGTCGCCCGGGTCACCCTTGTGGAAAAGAAATTGCCGCGGCGCCAGCCGAAGGACCTTGGTGCGTGCCACCAATCCCGCCAGCGCCTCACGTGGCAACCCACTGAACAGAGGAAACTTCTGGAAAAGCTCGATACTTGGCTTTCCGTACCAATCCATGACCACCCCGCTTCCACTAAAAGGATAGCAGGAATGTTGTCATGTGCAAGATGAGGGAGCTGTTGCGCACAGCTCCCTCCCACTGTCCCTCGGAAGACGACGACCCTAGGAATGTTGCCAATTGGCAGCGATGATATTGTCCAAGCTTTGGTGCTGCTGGGTCGTCAATTCACTCTGCGTTGCCGCGGGCGGCGCGAAGGCTGCCATCGCGGAAACCAGATTCTCCACATTGGTGTGGTCCAGCGTGGTGCCGTCCGCCAATTGCAGGCTGGCCACCTGGCTGTTGGCGTTGGTGCCGTACCAATCGGTCAGCACCACCTTGTCGGAACCGCCTAACACCGAAATCTCCAGGTTGTCGCCGTTGCGGGCGAACCACAGCGTGTCGGCGGTGATACTGGCACCGAAGCGCAGCGTGTCGGCGGCACCGTCCAAATTGCCCGAGGCATTGACGATGGTGTCCACACCGTCGCCCAGGTTGAACAGGTACAGATCCTCGCCAGAGCCGCCCGACAAGGTATCCCATCCCGCCGCGCCGCTCAGCGTGTCGTTGCCGGCGCCGCCCGACAGGACGTCGTCGCCGACGGTTCCGGTCAGGATGTCGGCTCCGCTGCCGCCGGTCAAGCTGGCGCCATAGACGCCGCTGCCGTCCGGTTCGTAGCCGGGGAAGAAATTGGCTGCCGTCAAGTCGCTGGCCTTCACTCCGAGCAACACCGCCAGCGACTGCCATTGCGCCGTGCCGCCGTATCCGTCGGTGTCCACCTGCAACAGCGTGTCGTTCCCCGATTGCACCACCCGCAGGCTACCGGTGCCGAATGGGTTGGACTGGCCGTCCCAGGCGTGCAGATAGGTTTCTTGGAAGCTGGCCAGATCAATGACGTCGCCACCGGAACCGGCGGTGAAGTCGGTGACGACGAGGGTCGTCTTGCCCGAAACCATGCGCTGGATGACGATCATGTCCCGACCTTCGCCGGTGGTTACCGTGTCGGTGCCGCCATAGCCACCCACATGGATGGTGTCGTCGCCCGCACCGGCGTCGATGATCTCGCCACTCTCGCTGTAGACGTAGACGATGTCGTTGCCGTTGCCGCCAGACACGTGGTTGCGGCCGGCGGCGCCGATAAGGGTGTCGTTGCCGTCACCGCCATACAGCCAGTCGTCACCCGCGTCGCCGCTGAGATAGTCGTTGCCGGTGCCTCCGTCCAGCACGTCGTCACCGGTACCGCCGTACAGCCAATCGTTGCCGTCGTCGCCGCGCATCAGGTCCTGGCCGATGCTGCCGTTCAAGGTGTCGCTACCGGCACCCCCGGTGATGTAGTCGTTGCCGCCGCCACCGTTCAGAACATCCGCGCCGGAACCGCCGGTCAGGGTCACGCCGCTTTCGGCGGCGCCGAAGGGATCGTAAGCAGGGATGAAATTGTCCGCCCTCAGGGCCGACGCCTGTACGTTCTTCAAAAGCAAGATCGCCGTGAAGGCATGGGCATTGCCGCCGGCACCGTCGCGGTCCACCTCAAGAACGGTGTCCGCCCCCACTTGGCGCACACGCAGGAACTTGGACGAGCCGAACGGGTTGCCCGACGCGCTCCACCCGATCAGGGCGTTGCCGAGCAGGCGATTGAGGTCGATCTGGTCGCCACCCAGGCCTGCGCTGAAATCAGTCACCACATTGGCGGCGTTGAAGCTTACGGAATAGTTGGTCTGGATGGTGTCGCGGCCGCTGCCGGTGGTAATGGTTGCGCCGCTGTAGGTGTCGACCATGATGACATCGTCGCCGGAGCCGGCGTCGATGGTGCTTGTCCCGCGTGAGATGCTGGCGGTCACTGTGATATTGTCGTTGCCGTCACCGCCGAAGATGGTTCCGTTGCCGTAACCGCTATAAATGGTGTCGTCGCCGGCACCACCGTCGATGAAATCGTTGCCGACGCTGGCGGCTATGGAGTTGCCGCCGTACAGCCAGTCATTGCCGTTGCCGCCCAGGATGGTGTCACTGCCCGAACCGCCAATGATGAAATCATTGCCGTCGCCACCCGAAAGCCAGTCGTTGCCGGCACCGCCGAACATGCTGGAAACTCCACCGCCACCAAGCAACATGTCGTTGCCGCCGCTGCCCGTCAGGGTTTCCATGGTGTTGCTGGTACTGACGACCTCAAGTCCGTGGGGCAGTCCGCCGGCTGGATCGAAATTCAGCAGCGCGGTGAAGTTGTCGGCGGTCAGGCTGGTGGCGCTGGTGTTGGCCAGCACACCGAGGGTGGTCCATGCCCAGGATCCTTTCGTCCCGTCGCGGTCGACCTGGACCAAGGTGGAGCCGTTCTCCTGGACCAGCCGCACGAAACCCTGGCTGAACAGGTTGCTGACGCCATCCCAGCCATAAAGTTCGAAGCTGTTGAGGAAGGTCGACAGGTCGATGATGTCGCCGCCGCTGCCGGTCGCGAAATCCACGATCACGTTGCTGGCCCCTTTTTTGCTCTCCGCGCTGGATGACAAGAATTTAAAGGTGTCGCGTCCCTCTCCGCCGAAGATGGTGGCGTTGCTGCTCCCGACGCTAATGGTGTCGTCGCCGCTGCCGCCGTCCACATAGGTGGTCGAGGTGTCGGACCATTGCAGGGTGTCGTTGCCCGCGCCGCCGTACAGCGTGTTGACGCCGTCGCCGCCGTCCAGGGTGTCGTTGCCGTCGCCGCCGTCCAGAATGTCGTTGCCGGCACCGCCGTAAAGTACGTCGTTGCCGCCGTCGCCCATCAGGTAATCGTCGCCAGCTTGGCCAGAGAGGTAGTCGTTGCCGCCCAGGCCACGCAGATAGTCGTTGCCGGGCAGCCCGCTGATGTAATCGCTGTTCTCCGTGCCGTACAGCCAATCGGCATTGATGGTCGGCACCGCAGTGATGGCCAGGTCGGCCGTCAGCGTGGTGGTCTTGGTGTCGCCGTTGACGGTTTCCGTCGCCGTGGCGGAAACCGTCAGGGTGAAGGTGCCGCCTTTGCTGGTGATCACGCTCAGCCCAGGCAACTGCGCGGCGGACACCATCCAGTCGCCGTTGTCCAGGCGGGTGCCGGCGGACAATCGCGCTTCCGTCGGCAGCCCTTGGATGGTGATGTCGGACAGGGTTTCCGACCCGTCGGTGTCGGCCAGCGCCGCAGTCAGGTTCAATGCGATGGCGCTGTAGGTCGTGCCGGAAATGGCGCTGAAGCCCATGACCGGAGCGTCGGCCTGGGCGGTGATGCTGACAGCCACCGTGGCCGACGACGTCTTGCCGTCCTCGGACAGCGTATAGCTGATCACCGCCGGATCGGCGCGGTTCGCTTCGGGCACATAGGTCAGGGTGCCGTCGGCGTTGACGGTGACCGTGCCGTGGGTGGCCGAAACCGAACTGATGGACGGCAGGCGCACGTTGCTGGCGTGCAGGTCGTTGGCCAGGATGTCGATGATGATGGCTTGGTCTTCGACAATGGCGACGCTGTCGTTTTTGGCAACCAGCGGCTCGTCCACGTTGACGATCCGGTAACCAACCGTTTGGCTGCTGGTGGCGCCCAGCGCATCGGTGGCGGTTATCGTGACTTCCCCGGCGCCATCGGCCACCGCTTCGTAATCCAGGGAGCATCCGGCCCTCAGCCGCAAGACGCCGCCGGCGATCTCGAAGCGGTCATCATCCACCGACAGGGTGATGGTGTCGCCCTCGGGGTCGGTGACCTTGACCTTGGCCAAGGTCAGCCCGGCGACGTTTTCCTTCAGTCCGGCGGCGATGCCGCTGACCGTGATGTTCGGGGCGTCGTTGACCGCCAGGACCTGTACGACCTGCGATAACGCCGAACTGGTGGCGCTGCCGTCGTTGACCGTCAGAGTGATGGTCCGTTCGCTGGTGTCGGGTGTGTCGCTGGTATTCGAATACCGTACCGACGCCAAAACCGCCTGATAGGATTCCGCCGAGGCGCTGCCGCTCAGGGTCAGTATGCCGGTCTTGCTGCTGTACGACCCGGTGATGCCGTCCTGGGGGGTGAACGACAGCACGTCACCGGCCGCCAGGTTGGTGATGGTAACGACCGCGCGCTTGAACACTGTGCTGTCCACGTCGGTGACCGTCAGGCCATCGAACAACGCCACCGCGTTTCCTCCTTCGATGAACAGCGGCGGCGGGGCGAAGATACGTGCTGCCGCGTTCCCCGACATCGTGTCGCCCCATTCAGCCGCGCGGGAATTCCAGCTCAGCACCACACGACCGTCATCCAGGACCGCCATGTCCTGGTTTCCCTGGAAACCATCGACGATCTGGTTGACGACAAAGGCGTCGCCGATCCTGTTGCCGAGGGCGTCATAACGCTGGGCCGCCACGCCGCCGCCGGAGGTGTCGTCGGCCATCTGCCCCTGGAATGTCCAACTCAGCAGATAGCCACCATCGGCCAGCGCGGAAATGACGGGACTACGAACGCCTCCCGCAGATGTGACCAGGGTTTCTCCACCCACACGATTACCGGCGGCATCAAAACGTTGGCTGTAGATACCGTTGACGCGACTGACGGTGCCGCCGCCGTTCCAGACGATCACGTACCCGCCATCGGCCAGGCCGGTTATCGCCGGTTCGGTTTCCATTCCGTAGGTGTCGGTCGGCACCATGGCCGCGTCGCCCACTGCGTTGCCCTGTGCATCGAATCGCTGGGCCCGGATGTCGGCCGGAGAGGAACCATCCTGCCAGACCACGACGAACCCGCCGTCATTGAGCGCGGCTGTCTGGACAGAGCTTTGGTGAGAAGAGGTGTAGGGGGCAAGATGAAACTCCGGCCCTGCGGCCGTGCCGTCGGCATTGAACAGACGGCCGACGATGCCAGTCTTGTCGGTATAACCCGAGCGCCCCTCGAACGATACCCAACTGACGAGGAACCCGCCGGAAGACAAGGCTGTGACCGCCGGCCGGCCAAGACCGGACGAGGTCAGGTCGGCCTGAAGGGTGTTGGCCATGAATTCCGCAGACAGCGGTGTTCCATCGGCGGCCAGGATGCGCACGGCGACATCGCCGCGACCGTTGCCCAGGTTGGTGGTGGCGTTGCTCCATGCGACGACGATGGTCCCGTTCTGTAGACGGGTCGCCGCAGGTTCCCATTGGCCCCCAACCGTGGTGGTGTTGAGGCGATATTCCGTTCCCACTTTGCTGCCATCGGCCGCGAAGCGCTGTGCTGCGACACTGCCCAGGCTGGAATCGCCGGTGGCGGAATCAAAGGAATGCCAGATGGCCAGGAAGCCGCCATCGGCCAGAGCGACAAGGGTATTCCCCTCTTGCTCACCCCCATTGTTGGTGCTGACCAGGAATTCCGCGCCGGGCCGCAAGCCCGCCTCGCTTTCCGGCATGAACAAGACCGGTGCGTCGTTGACGGCGGTGACACGGGTGGTCAGCGTGCTGACGGCAGCGGCGATGGCGCTGCTGCCGCCATTGACCGAAGCGTCCACCAAGGCGGTGCCGGTCAGGCTGTCGGACCATTCGTCGGCATAGGAATCATCCATGCCGCGGACCTGTAGTGCAGGTGGGGTGCCGAAATAATCGGCCGCCGGCAGGAACCGAAGCAGCGAACTGGCAGAAATGGCGACAGCATGGGAATCGTCGACCACGCCAATGTCGCTCCAAGTGGTGCCGCCATCGGAGGAATATTGCCAAGCACCTTCGGCGGCCGAAGCGGTGTTGCCGACCACGGCAAGACCGGCGAACGAGGCCCCGCTGTCAACGTCGCTGAACTTGGCGCCGAACAGGCTGGCAATGGTGGCGCCGGTCGGCGACGGGGTGTCCTCGGCGATGGCCGGCAAGGCCACGCTGGCCGACAGCACCGGAGCATCGTTGCGTCCTTCCACCGTCAAGGTGGCGGTCTGCGCCACGGTGCCGCCGCGCCCATCGGACACCAGATAGCTGAACACCAGGTCAAGGTTCTGCCCTGGCGCAAGCGACTTGAACTGGTTGGTGTCGAGGGAAAGGACACCGTTGCTGGCCGTGAACCTGACCGATTGCCCCGAGGTCAGCTTCAATCCGCTGACGGAAAGGGTGTCGCCATCCACGTCCGACGCGCCGGCAAGCAGGTTCAGGGTGAAGGTGCCGGCATCCTCGTCGGTGGAGGCGATCAGGGCGGCGGACACCTCGGGGGCGTCGTTCTTGCCGGTCACCGTCACCGTTACCGTCTGGGGCACCTGGGCGATACCGTCGCTGACCAGATAGGAGAAGGTCAGCACCGCGTTTTGTCCGACCTTCAGGCTGTTGAACTGGGTGGGATCCAGCACCAACTGGCCGTCTTCCACGGTGAACGCCGCCGTCGGGCCGCCGGTCTGGGTCAGGGCCGCCACCGACAACACGTCGCCGTCCACATCCGAGGCACCGGTCAGCAGGTTGACCGCCAGAATGGCGGAATCCTCTGTGGTACTGGCCTTCAACGCGGATTTCAGAACCGGGGCGTCGTTGACGCCTTCGATCACCACGGTGACGGTTTGCGGCGCCGTCGCCCGGCCGTCGCTCACCATGTAGGTGAAGGTCAGGGTCGCGGTTTCACCCTGTTTCAGGCTGTTGAACTGAGCCGTGTTGAGGCTGAGGACGCCATTCTTCACCGAATAGCTGGTCTTGGGCCCCGAAACGAGCGCCATCTTGGTCACCGACAGGGTGTTGCCGTCCACGTCCGACGCCCCTTGCAGCAGGTTCAGGGTGAAGGTGCCGGCGTCTTCGTTGGTGGAGGCAATCAAGGCATCGGACACGACCGGGGCGTCGTTCTGGCCACTGACGGTGACTGTCAGGGTTTGCGGCACCATGGCGGTGCCGTCGCTGACCATGTACGTGAAGGTCAGGACGGCTTTCTCTCCGACCTTCAGACTGTTGAACTGGGTGGGGTCCAGCACCAGCTTGCCGTCCTCGACGCTAAAGGCCGCCGTCGGACCGCTGCTCTGAACCAGGCCGGCCACCGACAGCACATCGCCGTCCACGTCCGTCGCGCCGGTCAGCAGGTTGACAACCAAGGGGATGGAATCTTCGGTGGTCGAAGCCTTCAGCGCGGATTTGACTACGGGGGCATCGTTGACGCCTTCGATCACCAGGGTCATGGTCGCCGGTGTCTTCAGCTTTCCGTCGCCGACCATGTAGGTGAAGGTCAAGGTGGCGGTCTCGCCGTCCTTGAGGCCGTTGAACCGCGAGGTGTTCAGGCTGAGCACACCGTTTTTCAGCGAATAGGAAGCCTTGGGGCCGGAAACAAGTGCGAGGCCGCTCACCACGAGCGGGTCGCCATCGGGATCGACGGCGCCGGACAGCAAGTCAATGAGCGCCAGGCCGGCATCTTCGCTGCGGGTCACGCTCAACGGTACCGTCATGGGGGCAGTGTTCACTGTCGTCGTGCTGCTCGTCACCATGGTCCCCTCCACTTCCACTAGTCGCTTTGCGATGCGACAATGATTCCAGATAGTGGTATCGCTGTATGTGATGTGCTGCACACACGAGCGCACATTGCGTTTGCAGCTGATGCGCGCTTTCGCCATGTTTGTCCTGTCGGGTGACACACGGTGCGGGGGGGGCACGGAAATGAAGCAATCGGAACAAGCTGCGCCTCAGCTCGACCCCGGCCTCGCCTGCCTCTCCCTGCTTGCCAAATACTTCGAAAAGCCCGGCGATTACGAGCAACTGCGCCACCGCCACGGCGATCCGACCCACACCGCCGACGACATCGCCCTGGTGCGCTATGCCAAGGAACTGGGCTTCAAGGCGTCGGCCATCGACAGCGAATGGGACCGGCTTTCCCGCACGCCGCTGCCGTGTCTAGCGCGGCACAAGGACGGTGGCTGGTTCATCCTGGCCAAGGTGGCTGACGACCAAGTGCTGATCCAGGACCCGCGTGTCGGCCGTCCGGAACAATTGTCGCGCGAAGACTTCGAAGCGCGTTGGGACGGCCGTCTGGTGCTGGTGGCGACCCGCGCCCAACTGGCGGCGCTGGGAGCCAAGTTCGACCTGACGTGGTTCATTCCGGCGGTGGTCAAGTACCGCCGGCTGTTCGGCGAGGTGCTGGTCGCCAGTTTCTTCCTGCAATTGTTCGGGCTGGTGTCGCCGCTGTTCTTTCAGGTCATCACCGACAAGGTGCTGGTGCACCGGGCGCTGACCTCGCTGGACGTCTTGGTGTTCGCGCTGATCGCCGTCAGCCTGTTCGAGGTGCTGTTGGGCTATTTGCGCACCTACATCTTCAGCCACACCACCAACCGCGTCGACGTGGAACTGGGGGCGCGGCTGTTCCGCCATCTGATGGCATTGCCCATCGCCTATCACGGCGCCCGTCAGGTCGGCCATACGGTGGCGCGGGTGCGCGAGCTGGAAAACATCCGTTCCTTCCTGACCGGCTCGGCGCTGACCCTGGTGATGGACCTGCTGTTCACCGTGGTGTTCTTCGCGGTGATGTTCTGGTACGCGCCGATCCTGGCGTGGATCGTGGTCGGCTCGCTGCCGTTCTATGTGGCGCTGTCGGTGGCGGCGACGCCGGTGCTGAAGGCGCTAACCGAGGAGAAGTTCAAGCGCGGCGCCGAGAACCAGGCGTTGCTGGTTGAGGCGTGCAGCGGCGTCGAGACGGTCAAGGCGCTGGCGGTGGAACCGCAGATGCAGCGCAAATGGGAAGAACAACTGGCCGCCTATGTGCAGATCGCCTTCAAGGCGACCAATTTCGGTGCGATGGCCAGCCAGGGCGTGCAGACCATCCAGAAGGTCAGCATGGCGCTGACGCTCTGGTTCGGCGCGGCGCTGGTGATGAACGGAGAGTTGACCATCGGCGGGCTGGTGGCCTTCAACATGCTGGCGGGGCGGGTGTCCCAACCCATTCTGCGTCTGGCCCAGTTGTGGCAGGATTTCCAACAGGTGCGCATCAGCGTCGACCGGCTGGGCGACATCCTCAACACCAAGCCGGAACCGGCAGCCCAGGCCCGCGCCGCCATGCCCGCCATCAAGGGCGCGGTGGAGTTCAAGGAGGTGGTGTTCCGCTATCGCCCCGACCGGGCGCCGGTGCTGAAAAGCGTGTCGCTGGCGGTGCCGCAGGGACAGGTGGTGGGCATCGTCGGGCCGTCGGGCTCGGGCAAGTCGACCCTGACCAAGTTGGTGCAGCGGCTTTACCTGCCGGAATCCGGCCGGGTGCTGATCGACAATCTGGACATCGCCAACGCCGATCCGGCGTGGCTGCGCCGCCAGATCGGCGTGGTGCTTCAAGAAAACTGGCTGTTCAACCGTTCGGTCAAGGACAACATCGCCCTGGCCGATCCGTCCATCAGCCTGGACCGGGTGATGCAGGCGGCGGAAATCGCCGGCGCCCATGAATTCATCAGCGAATTGCCCGAGGGCTACGACACCGTGCTGGCCGAACGCGGCGGGTCCTTGTCAGGCGGCCAACGCCAGCGCGTCGCCATCGCGCGGTCCCTGGTGACCAATCCGCGCATCCTGATCTTCGACGAGGCGACCTCGGCACTGGACTACGAATCGGAAAAGGCCATCCAGACCAACATGCGCCGCATCTGCGCCGGCCGCACGGTGTTCATCATCGCCCACCGCCTCTCCACCGTGGCCGAGGCCCACCGTATCGTGGTGGTGGACAAGGGTGAGGTGGTCGAGGACGGCAGCCATGCCGACCTGCTCAAGACCGGCGGCCGTTACGCCAAGCTGTGGGCGGCGCAGACCGGAACCACCATCCCGGCGCCCGAGGTCGTGCTGCGGCCGGTGGCGTTGCGCATGGGGGAAGTTTGAGATGACACGGATGGACACGGATGAACACGAAGGCGCCGCAGCCGTGGCGACCGGCGACGTCTCGCAATCCCCGATCCGTGTTGATCCGTGTCCATCCGTGTCACATTTTCTTGGTCGCTGCCGCGAGAACGCCGATGCCGCCCTGGTCCGCGCGGGCGCCCTCAAGGAAGGCGTCGCCCACCACCTCGACATCTGGCGCGAGGCGGTCAAGGCCGACAAGCTGCGCCCCAAGCTCGGCCCCATCGGTCAGGCCGAACTGGCGTTCCTGCCCGCCGCGTTGGAAGTGTCGGAAACCCCGGCCTCGCCCTTGGCCCGCGCCACCGCCATCACCATCGCCGCCTTCGTGGTATTGACCGTCGCCTGGGCCAGCATCGGCGATTTGGACATCGTCGCCACCGCGCCCGGCAAGGTGGTGCCGTCCGAGCGGGTCAAACAGATCCAGCCTTTGGAAACCTCCATCGTCCGCGCCGTCAACGTCACCGAGGGCCAGACGGTCAAGGCCGGCGACGTGCTGGTGGAACTGGAAGTGACCGGCGGCGCCGCCGACGTGGTGCGGCTGAAAGCCGAGATGAACACCGCCAAGCTGGATTCCGCGCGTCTGACCGCGCTGTTGGCCGACAATCCCGAGCACGCCTTCGTGCCGCCCACCGACGTGCCGCCCGATTCAATCACCGTGCACAAGGCACTGCTGACCAGCCAGCTTCGGGAACAGCAGGCCAAGCTGACGGCATTGGAGGCGGAGCTTTCCAAGCGTCAGGCGGAGCTGAAGACCACCGAAACCGACATGGCCCGCCTGGGCGCGGTGGCGGTGAAGATCAAGGACGAGACCGAGCGCCGCCGCGAACTGGCCAACAAGGGCTACGGTTCGCAGATCGACCGGGCGCGCAGCGAAAAGGAACTGGCCGACAACCAGGGCCAGCAACAGGTCAACCGGGCCAAGCTGGCGGAAACCAAGGCGGCGATCGAATCGACCCGCGGCCAACTCAACCAGGCCAAGGAAGAATTTCGCCGCGACATCACCGCCAAATTGGCCGAGGCCCGCACCAAGGCCGCGACAACCGAACAGGAACTGGCCAAGGCGGACGAACGCCAACGGGTCCAATCCCTGCGCGCCCCCGTCGACGGCGTGGTGCAGCAGATCGAAACCCACACCATCGGCGGCGTGGTGACCCCGGCACAGAAGCTGATGGTGGTGGTCCCCCAAGGCAGCGTCATGGAGGTCGAGGCCAGGCTTCCCAACAAGGACATCGGCTTCGTCGAGGTGGGCCAAGAGGCCGAAATCAAGGTGGACAGCTTTCCCTTCACCAAATACGGCACCTTGGTCGGCCGTGTCGAACTGGTCAGCCTCGACGCGGTCAAGGACGAGGAAAGCCAGAGCAAGGAATACTATTTCCCCATCCGCGTCTCGGTCGCCGACCCGTTCGTCCGCCTGGAAAACGGTAAGCGCGTGCCCCTCAGCCCCGGTATGAGCGTGGTCGCCGAGGTCAAGACCGGCACCCGCAAACCCATCGAATACGTCCTGGCGCCGCTCCAGAAGTATGGCGCCGAAAGCGGAAGGGAGAGGTAGCGTCCAGACCGGCCGTGAAAGTTTCTGTTCGCATCGGAAACAGATCGTGTCCCAGGGATTGGTGTAACAGCGCGGTCGCCGTTTGATCTCCGGCGGGCTGGGTCTTCACCCTGACCGCCGCTGCATACAATCTCGTCAGACTGCCAAAGCTGATGGCGATGGCCTGACGACGCCCGGAGTCCGCCTCACATCGGCGGGACACGGCGAAAATGGCCGCAAAACAGGACCGTAACCCCTCGCCAACGCCGATGAACGCTTCGGACTGACGGGGAAAGCGGGTGTGAACGCGCCTTTTTCCGCAGCCTGCTAGGGCGCGGATGCACCCAACAGAAGAGGAAAGATGATGAAGATCAGATCGTGATATGCATTTCTGGCATAACGATCTGGTTTGGTACAAATCTGCTAGACAGTATACTGCTGTTGCTTGTCATTACATGACCAATGGGGGAACGCATGAACTCGGAAACCGAAAACCCGTCCCTGTCTCTGTGCGTCAACGACCAGCAAACCGAACAACCGGATTACAACCGTGACACCTACATGGCTTCCGGCGGCACTTACGACGTCCCCCACACCTACACCGCAACCGAGGTACAGATTGCGGGCATCACTGGCAGCGACCGCTTCACCGTCACCTACGCGGAGAGTGCCAGCGCCACGCTGAGTGTCGACAGCGCGTGGAACACCATCAAGAACGTCCTGGCGGAAAGCACCGGTGCCGCCAGCGTGACCCTGCACAACGTGGTCAATACAGACGTGATCCTGGGCAATGGCGGCAATAGCCATGTCAGCATCGACGGTGCCAAGCGGGGTGACATCACCACTGGCGACGGTAATGACAGCATCGCCATCACGGCCTTTTCCAACGCCGGTTCTGGCAATGACTTCAACCTGTCCACCGGGGCGGGCGACGATAGCGTCGCCATCACCGGCGCTGCCCACACCATCGCCAACCTGTCCACCGGCAGCGGTGCCGACAATGTGCGCTTAAGCGGTGGCTTCACTCAGGTCAATATCGCCGCGGGCGATGGCGACGACGTTATCGACCTGGCCGCCGCCAGCTTTGACAAGGCCGTGATCAATGGCGGCCTGGGCGATGACACCATCGTTGTCGGCGTCGGACGTAGCGCTATCGACACCCTGGCGGGTGGCGCCGGCCTTGATACCATCGAAGTGCGGCTGGCGGCGTCAGAATACACTGCGTCAGTATTGCAGGACCTGATCATGCTAAAGCAGTTCATGGCCGACCCTGCCAATACTGGCAAGACCTGCCTGGTGTCCAGCCTGGGCATCCGTGTCGGCGACGCCGAAACGTTGCGCCTGTTCGTGGACGGCCAGCCGGTGATGGTGGACAATCCGCCAACGGTAAGCGCGGTCAGCGGCGGCACTGCCGCCGAGAGCACCACCGACGCGGCCACCCTAGTTTCCGGCGCCATCGTCGCCGCGGACCTGGACGGCGACGCCCTGACCTATACGGTACTGACAGACGACGTACTCCATCACGGGACGTTGGCGGTCGCCGCCGATGGCAGTTTTGTCTTTACCGCCCAAAACGGCGATTGGAACGGGACTGACCGCTTCACCGTCCGTATTGCCGATGGCCAAGGCGGCTTCATCGATCAGGCGGTAGCCATCACCATCACCCCGACCCAGGATGGACCGGTGGTTGGGAACAGCGACGCCACGGGAACCGAAGATACCATCCTTACCGGCAAGGTGACGGCCACCGATCCAGATGGCGACCGTCTGCACTATTCCTTCGGCATCGATGCCGCAGGCAACGTCGTCACCCGTCTCGACACCGCCCACGGAACCGCCATCATCGATCCCAACACCGGCGTTTATCGTTTCATCCCGCAACATGACTGGAGCGGCAGCGACAGCTTCGCCGTACAGGTAAGCGACGGCACCAGCGAGATCGAGACTCCGGTCACCGTGGTGATCGCCAAGCAGGGCGTCGCCACCAACCTGCATTTCCGTGTCAACGACCAGCAAACCTGGACGCCTGACTACACCAGCGGCAATTTCGTGGTGTCAGACGTCTCTTCTTTCGCTACCAGCGATGTCTTCACCGCAGATCAGATGCACATCGATGGCATTACCACCGGTGAGTCGCTGGCGGTGTCCTTCGACGACGCGGACAGCGGTACCATCCGCGTGCTGAGCGGCTGGAACACCATCAAGAGCGTGCTAGCCGAGAGCGATCACAACGCCACCGTTCGCTTCGAAAACGCCGTCAATACCGACGTCTCCCTGGGCGAAGGCGGTGACAGCCAGGTGACTATTGTGGCGGCAAAGCGCGGCGACATCGTCACCGCCAGCGGCGATGACACCGTCACCATCACGGCCGAATCCAACGACAACGGTTGGGACAACACCTTCAACATCTCCACCGACGACGGCAACGACACGGTGACGGTGACCGGCGACACCTGGACCGACACCTCCATTGATACTGGCGCCGGCGCGGATTCGGTCCGCTTGGCAGGGACATTCGACGACATTGTCCTGAAGGGGGGCGATGGCGCCGACACACTGGACATTGCGGCCGCCAGCTTCGATTTCGCCACCATCGATAGCGGTGCCGGCGACGATGTGGTCACCATCGGCCAAGGCCAAGGAACGCCCGACCGCGCCGATGGCGGAGTCGGGACCGACACCCTGGTGGTGTCACTGGGGGCCGCCGAGTTCACCGCACAGGTGCAGGCCGAGTTGCTGAGCTTCCAACGCTTCGCCGCCGCCCCAGCCAACCAGGGCCTCGTTTTCACCTTTGCCACCTTGGGGGGGCTACAAGCCAAGAACTTCGAGCGGATCCAACTGCTTGTAGACGGTCAGCCGGTCCCGGTGGTCAATCACGCCCCGGAGACCGGAACACAAGCTTTCGTCACCAGCGAAGATGCACCGCTGAACGGACTGCTTACCGCCATCGACCCAGATGGTGACGCTGTCAGCTTCAGTTTGCTTTCCGGCGATGGCGTGACGCTGAATGCCGACGGCTCGTTCTCTTTCGACCCGCGGGGGCGCTTTGATGCGCTCAAGCCAGGGCAGAGCCAGGAGGTCGACTTCACTTATCGGGTGGCCGATTCCTTCGGCGGCAGCACCGAAGCCACCGCAATCATCACGGTGACGGGACTCAATGACGCGCCGACGCCCCAAGCCGACCAAACGGTGACGTTGCGCAATTCGGCACGCACGATCCTGGCCGCCGACCTCATGAAGAACGACACCGACCCTGAGGGCGATACGCTGTCGCTGGTGGCGGTGGGCAATGCCAGCCACGGTACGGTGCAGCTTGACACAGTCAGCGGCGAAATAACCTTCATCCCCGAGGAGGGTTTCGTCGGCGACGCGACCTTCGACTACACCGTATCCGATGAGCATGGCGGCTTCGCGACCGCCACCACCACGGTCAAAGTCGTGACGTCCTATGGCAACAGCGCGCCGGTCGCCATCGATGATTTCCTGCTCGGCACCTGCGGCGACGATATCTTGGTCGGGGGTTCTGGCAACGACACCCTGATCGGCGGCGGCGGCAGCGACACCCTGACCGGCGGCGGCGGCGACGACACCCTGATCGTCAACGGTGACGACATGGTGTCGGGAGGCTCCGGCCAAGATACGGTCATCGTGGTCGGGGATACCGGCGTTAGCATCGACCTGGGCCTCTCCGAGGTGGAAACCGTCTATGGCAGCACCGGCGACGACACCCTGGATGCTTCTGGTACGACGGGAGCCGCTGTCATCGGCGGCGGCGGGGATGACAGCATCATTGGCGGTTCTGGCGGCGGCACTTTCTCGGGTGGTGCGGGTAATGACACCTTCATCGTCGGTGGCGGCGACACGAGCTTCGACGGTGGCGAGGGCAACGACACGGCGGTGTTCGGATCAAACGGCCATGCAGGCGGCATCGGTGACTATAACGTCAGACATGCGTCGGACGGCGGCTGGGTGTTCACGGCCCCCGACGGCTCATCGACCACCATCCGCAACACAGATACTGTTGTCTTCGAGGATATGGAGGTGATTTTCGAGCCGGTGCGCCGCTGCGCGGGTGCTTTCCGCATCTGGGAGGATGTGCCAGTCACTATTCCCAAGGCTCTGTTGCTTACCAACGATTACGACGCCGACGGCGACCCGTTGACCATCGCGTCGGTTGATAACGGCCCTTACGGCCAAGTCAGCCTGGACGCTGACGGCAACGTTCGCTTTGTTGGCTCTCCCGACTTCAACGGAACCACGACCTTCGCATATACCATCTCTGACGGACATGGCGGGTTCGACAGCGCCACCGTTACGATTTATGTGCGCCCGGTCAACGACACCCCGACAGCGCAGGACGTGGCGATCACCACCGTCGAGGATATGCCCGTAATCGGCCGACTGGTTGCCGCTGACGTGGATGGCGACTCCCTAGTCTGGTCTCTACAGGACAATGCCCAACATGGTACCGTGACGTTGGCGGCCGATGGCAGCTACACCTATGCCCCCACGGCCGATTGGAACGGCACCGACAACTTCCGTGTCCGCGTTGCGGACGGTGTCGGCGGCATGGTCGATCAAACAGTCACGGTTGAGGTTGCTGCCGTCAATGACCGGCCGGTTGCCGTGAATGATAGCGGATTTCACTCCACCGCCGGCCAGCCAATAACTTTCACCGCAGGTGATTTGCTGGCCAATGACAGCGATGTGGAAGGTGATTTGCTATCAATCGTCTCGGTCGGCGACGCCGTGGGCGGCACGGTACTCCGAAATTCCGATGGCACCATTACGTTTACCCCCGACGAATGGAGTGAAGGGCAAGTTGGATTTCGGTACACCGTCAGCGATCCCTTTGGTGCCACGGATGACGCCGTGGTCACGGTGAACCTATTGCCACCCACCTATTCTCGATACCTCGCCGAAGGGGCGGACACGATTGTCAACCTTACGGAGAGTGGCGCGCAGGAACATCCCCAGGTAGCGGTTCTGGCGGGTGGCGGCCATGTGGTGGTGTGGCAGTCGGCCGGCCAGGATGGTTCTGGCTATGGTGTCTACGCTCGGGTCCATGGTGCGAATGGAGT
>NZ_JAAIYP010000026.1 GCF_011022235.1 Magnetospirillum aberrantis SpK
AACAGCTCGGCCAGTGCGTGCGGCTCGAAAATCGCCCCCGACAAAATGTGCGCCCCGATCTCGGACCCCTTTTCCAGGACGCAAACCGAAAGATCCGGGCAAAGCTGTTTCAGACGGATCGCCGACGACAGACCCGAAGGACCCCCGCCAACAACAACTACGTCGAATTCCATGCTTTCGCGGGCGTCGTTCATGGCCGGGACCTTCCGATGTTCCAGTTCAGGAAAAAAGGAAGAGGGCGGGCCAGATTGCCATTCGGGAAAGCCCGCCCTCTCCAAGGTGCGGCCTCAGGGCTTAGGAGGGCCGCTTAACCAGGAAACGCCGCTGCGATGGAAGGACCGCAGCCAACGACCCCAACGTTAGGCCAGCCGAGGGCGGGGATAAATGTCGCCATCACTCAAAATGCACGCCGGAATTTGCAACATCGGTGAAACGCTCACGAAAAAAGGCCAGGCGGGTCGCCCCGCCTGGCCGATTTCCAACAAACCCCGGCGACCGGTCAGTGCGAAGCCGCACCCTCGGCGCCCAGGCCGGTCTGGGCCCGGACGAACTGGTCGTCGAAGATTTCACGTTCCTTGGCTGCGCCGACGCTGCTGTCCAGCTTGGACACCACGAAGGCCATCAGGAACGCCGCCGGCATGGAGAACAGCGCCGGCTGGTCATAGGGGAACAGCGCCTGGGCATGGCCCAGCACGGTCTTCCACACCGCCGGCCCCAGGATCACCAGAACCACGGCGGTGGTCAGGCCGGTAAGACCGCCCAGCAACGCGCCACGGGTGGTCAGCCCCTTCCAGAACATGGACAGGAACAGCACCGGGAAGTTGGCCGAAGCCGCCACGCCGAAGGTCAGACCGACCATGAACACCAGATTCTGCTTTTCGAACAATACGGCCAGCAGGACGGCGATGGTACCAAGGGTCATCGAGGCGATCTTGGAAGCACGCACTTCGGCACGTTCCGAGGCCTTGCCCTTCATGATGACGTTGGCGAACAGATCATGCGAGATGGCCGAGGCGCCGGCCAGCACCAGACCCGCCACCACGGCGAGGATGGTGGCGAAGGCCACCGCCGACAAGAAGCCCAACATGACGTCGCCACCCAACGCCTTGGCCAGGTGCATGACCGGCATGTTGTTGCCGCCGATCAGCTTGCCGCCGACCACGCCGCCTTCGAAGTAGGAAGGATCGGTGCCGACGATGGTGACCGCGGCCAGACCCAGGATGCACACCACCATGAAGAAGTAGCCGATGACGCCGGTGGCGTAGAGCACCGACTTGCGCGCCGCCTTGGCGTCGGCCACGGTAAAGAAGCGCATCAGGATGTGCGGCAAGCCGGCGGTGCCGAACATCAGACCCAGCGACAGCGACACGGCGGAAACCGGGTCGGACAGCAAGGTGCCGGGTCCCATGATCTTGAGACCGTCCTTGTGCACCGAGATGGCGCGGTCGGCCATGGTCTCGAAGCTGAAGTCGAACTGGGCGAACGCCAGATACAGCAACAGCGTGCCGCCGCCCAGCAACAGGCAGGCCTTGATGATCTGGACCCAGGTGGTGGCCAGCATGCCGCCGAAGGTCACGTAGATCATCATCAGCGCGCCGACGATGATCACCGCGTAGATGTAGTCGAGGCCGAACAGAAGCTGGATCAACTGGCCGGCGCCGACCATCTGGATGATCAGGTAGAACACGCACACGGTCAGCGAGCCGACGGCCGCGAAGGTGCGGATCTTGGTCTGATCCAGGCGATAGGACGCGATGTCGGCGAAGGTGAACTTACCGAGGTTGCGCAGGCGTTCCGCCATCAGGAACAGGATGATCGGCCAGCCGACGAAGAAGCCGATGGTGTAGACGAAGCCGTCGAAGCCCTTGAAGTAGACCATGGACGACAGGCCCAGCAAGGTGGCCGCCGACATGTAGTCGCCAGCGATGGCCAGACCGTTCTGCCAGCCGGTGATGCCACCGCCGGCGGTGTAGAAGTCGGCCGCCGAACGGGTGCGGGTGGCGGCCCAATAGGTGATGCCCAACGTCACCGCCACGATGGCCAGGAACATGGCGATGGCGGGAATGTTCATGGCTTGCTTTTGCACCTCGCCTACGGCGGGGCCGGCATAGGCCGCGTTGGCCGCCAGCAAGGCGGGAACGGCGAGAGCGGCGATCAGACGGTTCATCACAGCGACTCCCGCAGGATTTCGTTGTTCAGGGTGTCGAGCTGGGTGTTGGCCCGACGCACGTAAAGCGCGGTCAACACCCACGACAGCACGACGATGCCGAACCCGAGGACGACGCCCCAGGTGGTCCGGCCCGACGACAACGGCATGTGCAGGACCTGCGGCGCGAACGCCACCAGCGAGACGAAGCCGTAATAGGCGCCCAGCACCACCGCGGCGAACAGCCACGACATGCGGGTCCGCTTCGTCACCAATTCCTTGAACTTGGGATTGGCGCGAATGCGCTCATAAGTCAGCTTGGACATTCAGCCTCCTTTGCTTTTGCGGCCCTTCAGTTTCCCCCTGAGCGCCGCTTTCCCTAATCTCGGGGCATGAAGCTCCGATCATGGAGGCCGATCCTAGACGAGCCTATTCTTTCGAACGATGCCTCTCCCACTCAGATACCGTGATTGTTTTTGCCACACTTGCATTTTCAACTTTCATTCCTTCAAGAATACATGAATAAGTATTTTCCCGTGGCTTTTCCCACCACGCCGTTGAGCGCTCTGGACATTGCCGCCGCCGCTCGGCCGCCGCTAGCCTGGGGGCAATATCCACAGGTCTGCCAAGGAGCAAGCGCCCATGACCGCCTTCTCTCCCAACATCCGCGACATGGAATTCGTGCTGGCCGAACTGGCCGGTCTGGACGAGGTCGCGGCGCTGCCCGGATACGAGGAGGCCAGCCGCGAACTGGTCCATTCCGTGCTGGAAGAGGCCGGCCGCATCGCCGCGGAGGTACTGGCACCATTGAACGCCGTGGGCGACCGCCAGGGCGCCAAGCTGGTGGACGGCAAGGTCGCCCTGCCCGAGGGCTGGGAAGGCGCCTTCCGTACCATGGTCGAGGGCAACTGGACCGGCCTGCCCTTCCCCGCCGAATGGGGCGGCATGGGGCTGCCGGGCGTGGTCAACGTGGCGGTGGCCGAGATGTGGCAGGCGGCCAACATGGCCTTCACCCTGTGCCCGATGCTGACGCAAGGCGCGGTGCATGCCATCCTTGAATGCGCGTCCGAGGAGCAAAAGGCCGTCTACCTGCCCAAGCTGGTGACCGGCGAATGGGCCGGCACCATGAATCTGACCGAATCCTCGGCCGGGTCCGACCTGGGCGCCATCCGCACCAAGGCGGTGCCCCAGGCCGACGGCAGCTACCTGATCAGCGGCCAGAAGATTTTCATCACCTATGGCGACCATGAACTGGCGGAAAACATCATCCATCTGGTGCTGGCCCGCCTTCCCGACGCGCCGCCCGGCGTCAAGGGCATCTCGCTGTTCATCGTGCCCAAATTCATGGTGAGCGCCGATGGAACCTTGGGCGCGCGCAACGACGTCGCCGCCGTGTCCCTGGAACACAAGCTGGGCATCCACGCCAGCCCCACCTGCGTCATGAGCTTCGGCGACAATGGCGGCGCCACCGGCTTCCTGGTCGGCCAGGAAAACCGCGGCCTGGAATACATGTTCGTGATGATGAACCATGCCCGCCTGAACGTCGGCGTCCAGGGCCTGGGCATCGCCGAACGCGCCTATCAGCAGGCCCGCGCCTATGCCCGCGAGCGTGTGCAGGGCAAGCCGGCCGGCGCGGCGGCCGTCACCCCCATCGTCGACCATGCGGACGTGCGCCGCATGCTCATGACCATCAAGGCCAATGTCGAGGCCATGCGCGCACTGGCCTATGTGGAAGCGGCCGAACTGGACAAGGCCCACGCCGAACCCGACGCGGACAAGCGCGCCCAATCGTTCCGTCTGGCCGAGTTCCTGAACCCGGTGGTCAAGGGCTGGTCCACCGAGACCGGTTTCGACATGGCGTCCCTGGGCGTCCAGGTCCATGGCGGCATGGGCTATGTGGAGGAAACCGGCGCCGCCCAGCATTTGCGCGACGCCCGCATCACCGCCATCTACGAAGGCACCACCGCCATCCAGGCCAATGATCTGGTCAACCGCAAAATCCTGCGCGACAAGGGGGCCACGGCCAAGCTGGTCCTGGACGAACTGGCCGCGCTGGCCGACGAACTGGCCGCCGCGTCCGATTCCCGGCTCAAGGCCATCGGCACCGAACTGGCCGAGGGCCGCCGCGCCGCCGCCGACGCGGTGGAATGGATTTTGTCCGCCGCGCCCCAGGACCCCCGCCTGCCCGCCGCCGCCGCCGTGCCGTTGCTCAAGCTGATGGGGGTGGTGCTGGGCGGCTATCAGATGGCTCGTGCCGCCAAGGTCGCGCGGGCCCGGCTGGATGCCGGCGAAGGCGACCTGGACTTCTTCGAGGCCAAGCTCAACACCGCCTGGTTCTACGCCGAGCACGTCCTGCCGCAGGCTCCGGCCTTCCTGGCCTCGATCACCCGTGGCGCCGACGCGGTGATGACCGTTCCCGCCGACCAGTTGTAAAAAGGGGGAAAAGCCGTGACCCATCAGGACCTCACCGACACCAAGGCCCGATGCGA
Organism: Magnetospirillum aberrantis SpK; assembly: GCF_011022235.1. GTDB lineage: Bacteria > Pseudomonadota > Alphaproteobacteria > Rhodospirillales > Magnetospirillaceae > Magnetospirillum > Magnetospirillum aberrantis. The sequence goes on from NZ_JAAIYP010000026.1 coordinate 4,636, forward strand.
CGTGTTCGAGGCCATGGCCAGCCGCCGCGCCGTCCGCGCCTTCCTGCCCGATCCGGTGGATCGGGCGACGGTTGAACGCATCCTGGCCCTGGCCGCCCGCGCCCCCAGCGGCACCAACATCCAGCCGTGGCGGGTGTGGGTGCTGTCGGGCGCGCCGCTCAAGCGGCTGACCGGCAAGATCATGGCCGCCCATGACGCCGACGCGCCGGGATATGACGAGGAATATCCCTATTATCCCGGCGAATGGGTCGAGCCCTATATCTCGCGCCGGCGCAAGCTGGGGCGCGACCTTTATGCCCTGCTTGGCATCGGCAAGGGCGATTCCGAGCGCATGAAACACCAGTTCGGCCGCAACTACCTGTTCTTCGACGCCCCCGTCGGCCTGTTCGTCACCATCGACAAGGCCATGAACACCGGTTCCTGGTTCGACCTGGGCACCTTCTTGCAGTCCATCTTGCTGGCGGCGCGCGGCTTTGGCCTGCATAGCTGTCCGCAACAGGCGTTCAGCAAATACCATCGGATTATCCACGAAGACCTTGGTATTCCCGACAGCCAAGTGATTGCCTGTGGCGTCGCTCTTGGGTACGAAGACCCTGACGCGCCGGAAAACAAGCTGGAGACCGAGCGCGAACCGGTATCCAGCTTTGCCACCTTCGACTGGGAGTAGTTGCCATGGCCGTGCGCGAAATCGTCCTCAAGCACCTGTCCGGTGCCGCCGACTGGATCGCGCCGGTCCAGAACTTCAGTTCGCTGGTGGGGATGTCCATGGAGGAATGGCGGAAAGACTTCGCCCGCATCCGCCTGGACATCCGCCCGGAACACGCCAATGGTTTCGGCTATGTCCACGGCGGCGTGCTGCTGACCCTGTTGGACACCGTGTCGGGATTTTCCGGCATCCATGCCGAGGAAGGGGCCGACCCGGTCGGCTGTTTCACCGTGGCGCTGAACACCAAGTTCATCAGCCCGGCCCATTCCGGCACCCTGATCGCCCAATCCCACGCCCAGGGCGGCGGCAAGTCGATCTTCTTCACCTATGCCGAAATCCGTGACGAGGCCGGCAAGCTGGTGGCCACCGGCGACGGCACCTTCCGCTATCGCCGGCTGCCGCCCGAACTGGTGGAAATGATCAAAACGCAGCTTTAGCCGGCACGCACACGCTGCGGCGGTATTCGCCGGGATTGGCCCCCGTCCATTTCTTGAAGGCACGGTGGAAAGCGCTGGTTTCGGCGAAACCCAGTTCAGCGGCGATGTCCATCACGCTCATGGTCGAATCCGACAACAGCGTGATCGCCATGTCGCGGCGCAGATGGTCCTTGATCGCCTGATAGGATTGCCCTTCCGCCTCCATGCGGCGACGCAGCGTCGAAGCCGAGGTGCGCATGTCGTCGGCGATCTGGTCGAATCCCGGCCAATCGGCCGGGGGCAAGTCGCGCAGCCGGCGTTGAATCTGGGACGCCAGCGAATTGCTGTCCTTGTATTGGACCAACAAATTCTCGGGCGCAACCGACAGGAATTCCTTGAGCGATTGCGCGGTCCGCACCACCGGCAGGTCAAGATATTTGACGTCGAAGGCGACCGCGGTGTGGTCCTGGCCGAAGCTCAGCTCGGACGTGAACATCAGCGGGTATTCGCTCAACGCCTGCGGCGGTTCCGCGTAACGGAACGCCGCCCATTGCAGGGGAATGCGGCGGTTGACCAGCCAACACGCCAGACGGTGCACGAACATCAGATAGGTTTCGTGGGCAAAGACATGCGGCACGACCCCTTCGGCGTCCTTCAGCGTCAAAAGCGCCATGCCGTCGCCGTCACGACACAACGTGCCGCGCAGGTCGTCCAAGGCCAGGTCGAAAAAGCGCAGAACCCGCTTCAGCGCCCTTTCCAGGGTCCGGCAATGGACCACCGCATGACACATCATGGCGAAGCTGCCGACCTTCATGCGCCGCGAATCCTGGCCGAAGAACTCGTCGTCCAGCACCTGGGCGATCAGGCGCAACAGCATGGTATAGGCGTCGGACGACACCCGCGCATGGGGAAGATTCAACAGGCTGGGCGAAAGCCCGATCTGTTCCAGCAACTCGTCGGAGTCGAATCCCTTGCGGCGAAGACCATCGAGAACGGCCTCCACGAACAGGATCGAAATTGTTCCTTTTTCCATACTCTTCCCGATGACGCGCCTCTTGTTATGTTGGGGGCGCGTTTATCCTGGTTCCAGGCACACTAGCGCAAGCGGCAAAATCTGTCAGGAATTTTGAGCGCTCGCGACATCGCTTGGCCGCCGCCGCCGCTATAGGCTTCGCGCAAAACCCCATTTGCTGGAGAGCGAAACGCGATGCTGATCAAGGACAACGTCTTCATCGTCACCGGTGGCGGTTCGGGTCTGGGCGCCGCGGCGGCCCGCATGATCGTGGACAATGGCGGCAAGGTGGTCCTGGCCGACGTCAACGAAGCCACCGGCGCCGCCACGGCCGCCGAACTGGGCGCCTCGGCCGCGTTCTGCAAGACCGACGTGGCCGACGAAGCCTCGGCCTCGGCCTGCGTCGACTTCGCGGTCGCGACTTTCGGCCGGCTCAACGGCCTGATCAACTGCGCCGGCATCTGCCCCGGCGAAAAGGTGGTGGGCCGCGACGGGCCGCACGCGCTTTCCACCTTCTCCCGCACCGTGACCATCAACCTGGTCGGCACCTTCAACATGATCCGTCTGGCCGCCACCGCCATGAGCAAGGGTGAAGCCAACGACAAGGGCGAGCGCGGCGTCATCATCAACACCGCCTCGATCGCCGCCATGGACGGACAGATCGGCCAGGCCGCCTATGCCGCCTCCAAGGGCGGAATCGTCGGCATGACGCTGCCCATCGCCCGCGAGTTGGCGCGCTTCGGCATCCGCATCATGACCATCGCGCCCGGCATCTTCGCCACCCCCATGGTCCAGGCCATGCCACAGGAAGTGCAGGACAGCTTGGGCAAGCTGGTGCCCTTCCCGCCCCGTCTGGGCGTGCCGTCGGAATTCGCCGACCTGTGTCGCGCCATTCTCGACAACACCATGCTGAACGGCGAGGTCATCCGTCTGGATGGCGCCGTGCGCATGGCCGCGAAGTAAGGGAGTCCCATCCATGACCAATACCAACACCGATCCCGTCGTCATCGTCGGCGCCGCCCGGACCGCCATGGGCGGTCTTCAGGGCGACTTCAAGGACGTGAGCGCCACCCGCCTCGGCGCCGCCGCCATCAAGGCCGCCGTCGAACGTTCCGGCCTCAAGCCGGAACAGATCGAGGAAGTGATCATGGGCTGCGTGCTGCCCGCCGGCCAGGGCCAGGCCCCGGCCCGCCAGGCCAGCCTGGGCGCCGGCCTGCCGCTGTCGGCCGGATGCACCACCGTCAACAAGATGTGCGGCTCGGGCATGAAGGCCGCCATGCTGGCCCATGACCTGCTGTTGGCCGGCACCAACGACATCATGGTGGCGGGCGGCATGGAAAGCATGACCAACGCCCCCTATCTGCTGGAAAAGGCGCGCGGCGGCTTCCGCCTGGGCCATGGCAAGATCATGGACCACATGTTCCTGGACGGCCTTGAGGACGCCTACGACAAGGGCCGCCTGATGGGCACCTTCGCCGAGGATTGCGCCCAATCCTATGGCTTCACCCGCGAGGAGCAGGACCGCTGGGCCATCCTGTCGCTGACCCGCGCGCAAAAGGCCATCACCGAGGGGTGGTTCAAGTCCGAGATCACCCCGGTCACCGTCAAGGCTGGCAAGAGCGAGCGCGTGGTGGACAGCGACGAACAGCCGCCCAAGGCCAACCCGGACAAGATTCCGACGCTCAAGCCCGCCTTCCGCGAGGGGGGAACGGTGACTCCGGCCAATTCGTCCTCCATCTCGGACGGCGCCGCCGCGCTGACCCTGATGCGGCTGTCCACCGCCCGGAAGCTGGGCCTGACCCCGATCGCCGCCATCCGCGCCCATTCGACCCACGCGCACGAACCCAACCTGTTCGCCACCGCCCCCATCGGCGCCGTGCAGAAGGTTCTGGCCAAGGCCGGCTGGAACAAGGATCAGGTCGATCTGTACGAGATCAACGAAGCCTTCGCCGTGGTCGCCATGGCCGCCATCAAGGATCTGGCGCTCGACGAGGCCAAGGTCAACGTGCACGGCGGCGCTTGCGCGCTGGGCCATCCCATCGGCGCCTCGGGCGCGCGTATCCTGGTGACCCTGTTGGCGGCGCTGAAGCAATACGGCGGCAAGAAGGGCGTGGCCAGCTTGTGCATCGGCGGCGGCGAAGCCACCGCCATGGCCGTGGAGATGCTGTAGCCATGATCCCGACCGAAGAACAGAGCCTGATCCGCGACACCGCGCGGGCCTTCGCCCGCGAGCGGCTGGCCCCCAACGCCGAGAAATGGGACCGCGAGGCCACCTTCCCGCGCGGCGCGGTGGCCGAGATGGCGGAACTGGGTTTCCTTGGCATGCTGCTGCCCGAGGAACTGGGCGGCAGCTATACCGGCCATGTCGCCTACGCCATGGCCCTGGAAGAGGTCGCCGCCGGCTGCGGCGCCCTGTCCACGGTGATGAGCGTGCACAATTCCGTCGCCTGCATGCCCATCTTCAAGTTCGGCACCGAGGATCAGAAAGCCCGCTTCCTGCCCAAGATGGCGTCGGGCGAATGGCTGGGCGGTTTCGCCCTGACCGAACCGCATGCCGGTTCCGACGCCTCGTCGCTCAAGGTCCGCGCGGTGCGTGACGGCGACGACTACATCCTGAACGGCACCAAGCAGTTCGTCACCTCGGGCAAGTCGGCCCAGGTGCTGGTGGTGTTCGCCGTCACCGACCCGGCCGCCGGCAAAAAGGGCATCACCGGCTTCATCGTCCCCACCGACACCCCCGGTTTCAGCGTCGCCCGCATCGAGGAGAAGATGGGCCAGCACGCCTCGGACACCGCCCAGGTGGTGTTCGAGGACATGCGCATCCCGGCCGGCCTGAGGCTGGGCGAGGAAGGCCAGGGCTACAAGATCGCGCTCAGCAACCTTGAAGGCGGCCGTATCGGCATTGCCTCGCAATGCGTCGGCATGGCCCGCGCCGCGTTGGAGGCCGCCGCCGCCTACGCCAAGGAGCGGGTGACCTTTGGTCAGCCGCTGATCGAGCATCAGGCCATCGCCCAAAAGCTGGCCGACATGGCGACCCAGGTGGCCGCCGCCCGGCTCATGGTGTTGCATGCCGCCGACCTGCGCGACGCCGGCCTGCCCTGCCTGACCGAGGCGTCGCAAGCCAAGCTGTTCGCTTCCGAAATGGCCGAGCGCGTGGCCTCGGGCGCCATCCAGGTGTTGGGCGGGTACGGCTATCTCAAGGATTTCCCGGTGGAGCGCATCTACCGCGATGTCCGCGTCTGCCAGATCTATGAGGGCGCCAGCGAAATCCAGCGCATGCTGATCGCCCGCTCGCTGTAAAAGTTACCTGAACGCACGGTCGCCGCTCTTTCGAAAGAGCGGCGACCGTTGCCGGGATCAGCTTTGGAAGAAATGTTTGATCCGGTCGAGGAAACTCGAGGATTCAGCCGGAGCCTCAGGCTTGTCCAGGCCGAATTCGCCATCGCTGAACAAGGGGATATCAACGACGTCTTCCACCCGCCGCCCGTCCAGTTCGACGGGCGTCTTGCGATGATGGACGGCGACGAGGCGGTGCGCCAGATTTTCCAGAGCGCTCGCCGCGTTCACTCCATCGGGATGTTGGAGCGGCGATATATCCATAGCCTTCATAGGGTATCACAAATTACGCACAGGCTCCAGAACCACAGCCTGAAAGCGAAAACGCTCACCCGAACAGACGCTTGACCATCCGGTCGATGATGCTGGCCGGCTTGCCTTCCCTGAGGATGGCTGTCACCTCCTCGTTCAAGGCCGTCCCGAAATCCGTGGTCGAACTCGAATCGGTTTTTTCCGACTTGAACTGTGCCACGAAATTGTCGGTGATCTGACGCGCCTGTTTCAACGACGCGGTCAGTTGATCGACGTCGCCGCTTTCCTTGAAATCGGCGGCCATCTTGGCGATGTCGGACAAATCCACGCTGTCGCTGACCGTCCGGCCGCCACTTTCGCTGGTGGCGGTTTTGGAGGATTTGCGCGCAGCCGCGGTCAGCACCTCCGCCACGCTGGACGGAGAGGCAACGCGACCATTTGCCGAGGATGCCGATACGTCAACCATGCCTCAGCATAGCACTAGTGACCCTGGCTTTTCTAGCGCCGCCACTCCTGCAACCGCCGCGCCGCCGTGACCATGTCGTCGGTGGCGCCGGCAAAGGAAAAGCGCAAGGTCCGATGTCCCTGATAGGGATCGAAATCCATACCCGGCGTGCACGCCACCCCAGTTTCCGTCAGCATCCGACGGCAGAATTCCGCGCTGTCGTTGGTCAGTTCGGCGACGTCGGCATAAAGGTAGAAAGCGCCGTCGGACGGAGCCAGCCGGGTGAATCCGGCCTTGGGCAACTCGTTCAGCAAAACGTCGCGGTTGGCACGGTAGATGGCGACACGGGAATCCAGTTCCTCGACACAGTCGAACACCGCCTGGGCGGCGATCTGCGACAAGGTCGGCGGCGAGATGAACAGGTTCTGCGCCAGACACTCCACCGCCCGCAACAGGTCGGGCGGCACCACCATCCAGCCCAGCCGCCAACCGGTCATGGCGTAATATTTGGAGAAGCTGTTGACGATGAGCGCATGGCCGCCCGCCCCCGCCGCCGTTCCGGCCGGCGCGCCATAGGTGATGCCATGATAGATCTCGTCGGACACCAGACGGATGCCCTTGAGTTCGCACCACGCCGCCAGTTCCGCCACCTCGTGCGCCGACAGCATGGAACCGGTGGGGTTGCTGGGACTGGCCACCACCACCCCGTCAAGACGGCCCTCGACCTGTTCCAGAACTTCGACGGTCAATTGCCAGCGCGAGGCGGCACCCACCGGCACCGCCACCACCTCGATCCCCAGGGCTTCAAGGATGTTGCGATAGGCGGGATAACCGGGCGCCGCCACCGCCACCCGGTCACCGACGTCGAAGGCCGCCAGGAACGCCAGCAGAAAGGCCCCGGACGATCCCGTGGTCACCGCGACGTTCTGCGGATCGACGGCGACGCCGTAGGCGTGACGATAATGCCCGGCGATGCGTTCACGCAATTGCGGCAGGCCCAACGCCTCGGTATAGCCAAGACCATGCCCGTCAAGCGCGTTCCGCGCCGCTGCCAGCACACGGGTCGGCGCTTGCCCCGAAGGCTGGCCGACCTCGAGATGGATAACGTCGCCGCCCTGGGCCGCGCGTTCGTTGGCGGCCCGCATCACGTCCATGACGATAAACGGGGCGATGGCGCCACGCGTGGCGACCTTGAACTCCATGACCGTCAATCCTTGCCGACAATGACACCCAGGCCATAACCGCGTGGATCGCTGCTCACCGAACACTTCTTGAAATCCGGGGACCCGGAACCGCAGGCCAGAGCCTGGACGCGGCTGGGAATGGCCACCGCCTTGACCTCGTGCCCACGCGACGCCAGCGGCGCCGGATCGAACGCCCGCTCGCCGTTCTCGACGAAAACGAAATCGGGAGCGCCGGAATGGTGAACACGCGGCTGGGCCACCGCCGCCTCGAGCGGCATCTTGTCCACGAGGTTCCCCATCATGGTCTGAACCAGGGCGGTGGGCGAGGTCACGCCGCCGCTGGCGGCCGCCACGAAACGCACCTCTCGCGTCGGCAGGTTGACCACCACCACCGGTCCGACCGAACCGGGACCGCTGGACAGGCCGGGCACGGCGGCCAGCATCATGCCGGTGCCCGGCGCCATGCGGCCGTTGCCGAACAGACCATAGGTGGTGACGTTGCACGCCACGGCGTTGCCATAGGAATCCATGACCGCCAGACTGGCGGCGGGAATGGCGTCCGTTGGCTTGGCCGCCTCGACCGGCTGGTGCTTGGCCGGGTTGTATCCGGCCATCAGCTTGTCGGCCAGTTCCTTGCTGCCCAGGTTGCCGGCCTGATCGTTGGGCCAGCCGTGCGGCAACATCCAGCGCGACCGGTCGGAAAAGGCCCGCGCGGCCGCTTCCGCCAACAGGTGGGGCTTTTCATCGGCGGCGGCGCTTCCCCAGCGGTCGGCCACTTCGGCGGCGATGGTGGCGCCGACACCGCCCGCCACCGCCGGCGGCGGGGGGAAGATCGCCGTCTCGGAACCGATCTCGACCTGGATCCCGTCGCGCATGAGCGGGCGGAAGTCACGCAGGTCGTCGATGGTCAGCGAACCGCCGGCCTGGGCCACCGCCTGGACCAGATCGCGGGCCAGCGGGCCGGAATAGAATTCGCCCGCCCCACGGCGCAGGCGGCCCAGCAAGGCGGCGAGATCGTATTGCTGGAAATTCTGCCCCTCGGCCAAGGGCCGTCCACCGGGCAGGAACACCTGACGTGCCGCGGGGTCCGCCGCCAGCAACGGCGCGGCGCGGGCAACGTCGGCGGCGAAGGCGCGCGATACCGGGATGCCGGATCGCGCCATGTATTCTGGCCCCGACAGCAATTGTTCCCACCGGAACTTGCCGTAGAACGCGTGTAAGGCATAAAATCCACGCACGTTGCCCGGCACGGCGCTGGGATTGCGGGACATGGACACGGCGGCCGACGGCGGCGCCATGAAATCGACAACTTCGGCGCGTTTCTTGTCCTTGTCGTAAACCACGCAGACACCGCCACCGCCAAGACTGGCTGTTGACGGCTGGGTCACCGCCATCGTGAAATAGGCGACCACCGCAGCGTCGGCGGCGGTGCCGCCGGCGGACAGAATGTCGCGGGCAGCCAGCACTGCGCGGGGTTCGTCGGCGGCGACCATGCCGCCGAAACCGCTGACGTAACCGATGGTGCCCACCGGCTTGCTTTCGCCGCATCCGGCCAGCAGGGCCAGCAGGGAAACCGCGCAAGCGGCGCGGCGAGACAGACGACCGACCGACGGAGTAAGGCTCTTGTTCACACGCTTGTTCCTTCTGGCAACCCTGGTGCTGACGCTGGTCGCGCCCGTCCCCGCTACGGCTCAGCAAACCGCTAGGCGGAGCTTCATTCGCGACGCGGAGGTGGAAAATACCATCCGAGCTTACGCGACGCCACTGTTCCAGGCGGCCGGCCTGGACCCGGACGCGGTCCGCATCCATCTTCTGGTGGATCCCACCCTGAACGCCTTCGTCGCCGGCGGACAGAACATGTTCTTTCACACCGGCCTGTTGATCCGTTCCGAACGTCCCAGCCAGTTGATCGGCGTCATCGCCCACGAAACCGGCCACATTTCCGGCGGCCATCTGATCCGCATCCAGGACGCGGTGGGCAACGCCGCGACCGAGGCGGTGATGGGCATGCTGCTGGGCGCGGCGTTGGGCGCCGCCTCGGGCCGCGGCGACCTGGGTTCGGCGGTGATGATGGGCAGCCAGGAAATCGCCACCCGCAACCTGATGGCATTCTCGCGCACCCAGGAAGGCTCGGCCGATCAGGCGGCGCTTTCCTTCCTCGATACCACCCGGCAATCGGCCAAGGGCTTCCTTGAGTTCTTCGAGATCCTGGGCGACCAGGAATTGCTGGTGTCGACCCGCCAGGACCCCTATGTGCGCACCCACCCCCTGACCCGTGACCGTGTCGCCAACGTGCGCGAGCACGTGGCCAGCTCGCCTTACAGCAACAATCCCGACAGCCCCGAATTCATCGAAATGCACAAGCGCATGCGGGCCAAGCTGTTCGCCTTCCTGGAATCGCCGGTGCGCACCCTCCAGCGGTACAAGGAAAACGACAACAGCCTGGATTCGCGGTACGCGCGGGCCATCGCCGCCTATCGCAAGCCGGACATGGACACCGCTTTGCCGCTGATCGACGGGCTGATCGCCGAACGGCCCAAAGACCCCTATTTCTGGGAACTGAAAGGCCAGATGCTGTTCGAGAACGGCCGCGGCATCGAAGCGCTGGAGCCCTATCGTCAGGCGGTGTCGCTGTTGCCCGACAACGCGCTGTTGCGCATCGGTCTGGCCCAGGTCGAGGTGGAACAGGAAGACCCGTCCCTTCTGGAGGACGCGAAAGCCCAACTCAACAAGGCGCTGCAAAGCGAGCCCGAAAACCACAGCGCCTGGCGTCTTTTGGGCATCACGTACAACCGGCTCGGCGAGGAAGGCATGGCCGCCTATGCCATGGCCGAACAGACCTTGCTCGAAGGCCGGGCCTCGGACGCCGCCTACCACGCGGGCAAGGCCGAACGGCTGTTGCCCCACACCGGTTCCATCTGGCTGCGGATACAAGACATCAAGGAACGCGCCGCCCAAGCCCAGAAACAGCAACCCCGGCGCTGAACGCCGCACCATCGGGGGGCTTGTCCCCGGCCCCCCGATCAGCCAATATGCCCCGGCTTTCGCGAATGGAGTTCCATCCCCGATGATCCGCAAGTCCTTTGCCGCCTTCGGCGCCCTTCTTCTGGGCCTTGCCGTGGCCGTTCCCGCCGCCCGCGCCCAGGAAGACCAGACCAGCTTCAACAAGCAGCAGACCGAAGACATCCGCAAGATCGTCCAGGTCTACCTGATGGAGCACCCCGAGGTGATCGGCGACGCCATCGAGGCCCTGCGCGAGAAGATGCGCGCCCAGGCCGAGGTCGAAGCCCAAAAGGCCATCGAGGCCCGCAAGGACGAGATCTTCAACGCCAAGGACGATCCGACGGTCGGCAACGCCAAGGGCGACGTGGTGGTGGTCGAGTTCTTCGACTACAACTGCCCCTATTGCAAGGTGGTGCTCGACCCCATGCTGGAAGCGGTCAAGGCCGACGAAAAGAGCCGGGTCGTCTTCAAGGAAATGCCGATCCTGTCCGAGGATTCGGTGACGGCCGCCCGCGTCGCCCTGGCCGCCAAGAAACAAGGCAAGTACGAGGAAGTGCACCGCGCCTTCATGAAGTTCCGCGGCAAGCTGGATGAAAAGACCATCTTCCGTCTGGCGGGCGAGGCCGGTGCCAACGTCGACCAGATCAAGAAGGAAATGATGGCGCCCGAAATCGCCGCCCAGCTCAAGAAGAACGTCGAGCTGGCGCACGCGTTGGACATTTCCTCGACCCCCAGCTTCATCGTCGCCGGTGCCGGTGGTCAGGCGGCCCGGACCTTGTCCGGCGCGGTCGAGGGTCAGGTGTTCAGCCAGTTGATCAAGATCACCCGCAACGGCGGCAAGCTGCAATAAACGCCGTTACGGCCAAACGAAAGGGGGATCCGCCGACGCGGATCCCCCTTTTTCATTGAGCCGGCGCGAACAGCCTAGCGTTTCAGGTCCCGCACCACCGTCGTCATGTCGTCGGCCGTCTGGAACACCTTGGAATTCATGCTGTAGGCCTTTTGCGTCATGATCATGCGGGTGAACTCGTCCTCGACCTCGACGGTCGAGTTCTCGAGCGACGAGGTCGCGAAGCTGGAGGCCCCCGGCGCGTCCTCGATGGCGGAAACGGTCAACTCTCCGGCTGCCGCAGTACGGCGGAACATCGTGCCGGAAACGGCTTCCAACGCATTGTCCGCGACGAAATTGGCGACCGGCACCTTGAACAGGGTCCGGGTGCGGCCGTTGTCGTAATACCCCCGCAATTCGCCCTGTTCGTTGAACGTGGTGCTGAGAAGGGTACCGCGGGCATAGCCGTCCTGGCTGGTGGTCTTGATGAAAAGATCGTCGTCGTCGTATTGCGAGATGGCGCTCATGTCGAAATCGACCGTCGCCGAACCCGTTTCTGTTCCCGAAGTCCACGAGAACGAACCGTTGAAAAGACCGTCGGCCGGCGAGATCATCTTGCCGTTGCCGTCGAACGTCACCTCGACCGGGTCCGGCGTGGCGGTGGCGTCGGTGCCGGCATCGGCGAACATGTACCATTGATTGTTGCCGGTTCGCTCGAACCTCAACGTCACCGTATGCTCGGTGTAGTTCTCGTCGAAGACGGAAATCGGAATGTTGTGGACGTCGCCCCGCGTCGGCGGGGAACTGACGGAAACGGCAGTGCCGAAGGTCGTGGCACCGCCGCCGGTGGCGTCCCAGTCGATGTCGACCGTCGGATCGGAGGTCGGCGAGATCACCGCGCCGGTGGAATCCACCTCCACGTCCCACGCGGTACCGGCCGGGAAAGTGCCATGCGAGGTCGAGGGAATGACGGTGTAGGTGTAGGCGCCTGTCCGCTCCCAGGTCAGGGTGACCGTCTGGTCGTTCCCCAAGGCGTCTTGTACCGTCAGCGTCGAGCTATTACCGCCAACGGAAGAATCGCGCGGCAAATTGGCGATGATGCTGGCGGTGGTGGTGGCACGCCCCGGCATGGTGATGGCTGTCGGGTCCGAGGTGCTGGTTGCGTCCACCGCCGCCGTGCCATTGTTGGCGATGGGGCGCGCCGTCAGGGTATAGACCGGCTGCAACGTGGCATTGGCGGGAATGGTTCCGGTGTCGTCGGCCATCCAGCCCAGAAGGTACGAGCCGTCGCCGCTCAGGAAATAGGAGCGCGCCAGGGTGGGATCGGTGTCTGGGCCATAAGCGCGGCTCCAGGCGCCGGCGCGGGTATAAAGAACGGAGCCGGGATCGTCGGTGCTGAAACTGGTGGGAACGTTGGTCGCCCCCGCCCCGGCCGTCGCGGCGGTGGTCGCCGCCGTGCCCGCCGTGGGACGCGCCACCATGAAGAATCCCTGGCCGTTGATGGCCAGGTCGCTCCAGGTGGTGGACGGCGTGATCACGCCCTGGGCGTCGATCAGGTTGCGCTGGGTGGCCTGGACGCTGAAGATGTTCAGCCCGTTCAGGTAGCTGGTCGGCGTCGCCTTATGTTCCGACATCACGGTCGAGAACATCATTTCCTGGCGTTTGTAGCCGGTGGTGTTGACGTTGGCGATGTTCTGACTGATCGATCCCAGATCGGTCGTGAACACCTGCATCGCCGCACTAGCGTTGTTGAACGCGCCCCACAACATCGCGTGCCTCCTTTGGCCCACCGAACGCAAACTATCCCGACATCCGGAGATGCAGGCGGCGTGCCAAAAGAGGATCCCTGTATTTCCAAACAGTTAGCGGGTTTCGACCTCGGCAAGGACGGCCCAGTGGGCGGAAATTCCCCAGCGCCCCCGGCAAGTTCTTCCCACATTCCACCCCGTGACGGTGATACGGATGCCGGACGCAATCCGGGCGCACAAAAGACGAAGGGGACGCGGATTTTTCCGCGTCCCCTTCCACAGGCTTGCTCGGCCCCCCGGCGGGGCGCAGGCCGCCGCCACAGGCCCGCTTAGATGAAGTAGGCCTTCAAGGGCGCGAAGCCGTTGAAGTTCACCGCCGAGTAGGACGTGGTGTAGGCCCCGGTGGACAGGATGCGCACCTTGTCGCCGACGCGCAGCCCGACCGGCATTTCGTAACCGGCCTTTTCATAAAGGATGTCGGCCGAATCACAGGTGGGACCGGCCAGGATGACCGGCGCCGTCTCGCTGCCGTCGTGAGGGGTCAGGATACGGTACTTGATGGCCTCGTCCATGGTTTCGGCCAAGCCGCCGAACTTGCCGATATCCAGATAGACCCAGCGGGTGTCGTCGTCGTAGCCTTTTTGCGAGATCAGCACCACCTCGGTTTCCAAGATGCCGGCGTCGCCAACCAGCGAACGCCCCGGCTCGATGATCATGGCCGGCAAGGCATTGCCGAAATGGTTGGTCATGGCGGTCATCACCGCGTCGGCATATTGCTCGACGGCGGGAATGTTGGTGCGGTACTGGGCGGGGAAACCACCGCCCATGTTGACCATGCGCAATTCGATGCCGGCTTCGTCAAGCGCGGTGAACAGCATGGCCACCTTGCCCACCGCGATGTCCCATTGCCGCAGGTCGGTCTGTTGCGAGCCGACGTGGAACGACACGCCATAGGGATCAAGCCCCATCTCGCGGGCCTTGACCAAAAGGTCGCGGGCCATTTCCACCTCACAGCCGAACTTGCGCGACAGCGGCCACTCGGCGCCGTCACAGGTCATGAGAATGCGGCAGAACACGCGCGAACCGGGCGCCGATTGCGCCAGCTTTTCCAGTTCGCACAGCGAATCGAAGGCGTAAAGGCGCACGCCTTTGTCATAGGCGTAGGCGATGTCCGACTGTTTCTTGATGGTGTTGCCGAACGAGATGTTGTCGGCCCGAACGCCATTGGCCAGGCACAGGTCGATCTCGCCGCGCGAGGCGACGTCGAAGGACGAGCCCATTTCGGCCAGCATGCGCACGATCTCGGGCGCCGGATTGGCCTTGACCGCGTAATAAACCTCGGCCAACGGCAACCAGTGACGCAAACCCAGATAGTTTTCACGCACCACGTCAAGGTCGACCACGACGCAGGGGGTGACGGGGCGGACTTCTTCCAGGAAACGCACAATCTTCGCGGTCATCGCGAAACATCCTCCGGCTGTCCGGGCGACGCCCGGAACGAACAAAGCAGACAAAAGCCCTTGCCGCCGCCACACGGGCGACGATCAGGTCAGGCGACAACACTTCGGGACGTTGTCAGATCCGCCGGAAGGTACTTCGGACGTCACGCCACAGCAGGGTATAGGCCTGCCGCGGGCGGAACCCTTTGGAAAACAGGGGATGGGAGTCCATCGACAGCATGTGCCGAGCCACCACGTTCATAGCCAGTTCCTCTAAGCACCGAGGGCTTTCACCCCGCTTGCACCCAGAAGACGCCTTGGACGTCGTTGCTTAAACCGCTTGAGGGCCAGAGGCACGTGCGCTGTACGTCTCGTATGACGGCGCTATATACGCCGTTTTCAGGGAATGAAAAGAGATAATTCACGCGGACCGATTCTTTTTTCGCGCCTGCGGCATCCACCCGGTTTTCATCAAGCGGTTGGGGGCGGCGGAAACAAAAAACGCGACCGGATGTGGTCGCGCGAAACGATTGGATCAACGAGAAAACGGCCGCGCGGGGACGGATGCCGCCCCCGCGCGAAACCGCCTCAATTATGGCTCGCCACCCACTTTTCCAGCCAGTGGATGTCGTAATTGCCGTCACAGAATTCGGCATCCCCCACCAGACGGACATGCAACGGCAAGGTGGTCTTGACCCCGTCGATGACATATTCGCCCAAGGCGCGGCGCAGCCGCATCAGGGCTTCGTTCCGGTTCTTTCCCGACACGATCAGCTTGGCGATCATGCTGTCGTAATGGGGCGGAATACGGTACCCGGCGTAAAGCGCCGAATCGACACGAACGCCCAGACCGCCAGGAGCATGGTAGCCGACCACGCGCCCCGGCGACGGGGTGAAGGTCACCGCATCCTCGGCGTTGACGCGGCATTCGATGGCATGCCCCTGGAACACCACGTCCTGCTGTTCGTAGCCCAGGGTCTCGCCAGCGGCGATACGGATCTGCTCGCGCACCAGATCGATGCCGGTGACGGCCTCGGTGACCGGATGCTCGACCTGAAGGCGGGTGTTCATTTCGATGAAATAGAACTTCCCGTCCTCGTACAGATATTCGATGGTGCCGGCGTTGCGATAGCCCAGCTTGGCGATGGCCGTGCGGGTGGTCTCGCCGATGGCGATACGCTGTTCCGGGGAAAGAGCCGGCGACGGCGCCTCTTCCAGAACCTTCTGGTGGCGACGCTGAAGCGAGCAGTCGCGCTCGCCCAGATGCACCACGTTGCCGTAATTGTCGGCCAGGACCTGCATCTCGATGTGCCGGGGCTTGCCGAGATACTTTTCCATATAGACGTCGGGATTGCCGAACGCCGCCTTGGCCTCGTTGCGGGCCAGACGGAACGCCTCGCGCAGTTCATCGGCGTTGCGGGCCACCTTCATGCCCTTGCCGCCGCCACCGGCGGTGGCCTTGATCAACACTGGATAACCGATGCTCTCGGCGCATTCGAGCGCGTCCTGATCGGTGTCCAGCGCCCCTTCGGACCCCGGAACACACGGGATGCCGGCCGACTTCACCGCCTGCTTGGCGGTGATCTTGTCGCCCATCATGCGGATGTGGTCCGGGCTGGGGCCGATGAAGGTGAAGCCGTGTTCTTCGACCATGGCGGCGAAGTCGGCGTTTTCCGACAGGAAGCCGTAACCGGGATGGATGGCGTCCGCCCCGGTGATGGTCGCCGCCGACAGGATCGCCGCCTTGTTGAGGTACGAGTCCTTGCCGGACGGCGGACCGATGCACACCGCCTCGTCGGCAAGACGCACGTGCATGGCGTCGTTGTCGGCTGTGGAGTGCACGGCCACCGTGCGGATGCCCATCTCACGGCAGGCGCGATGGATACGCAGAGCGATTTCGCCGCGATTGGCGATCAGGACCTTCTCGAACATGCGAGTCCCTATTCGATAATGACCAGGGGCTCGCCGAATTCGACCGGCTGGCCGTCGCTGACCAGGAGACGGGTAACCTTGCCGCCGCGCGGGGCGCGGATCGGGTTGAAGGTCTTCATCGCCTCGATCAGCATCAGGGTCTGGCCCTCGGAAACCGAGGCGCCGACGTCGATGAACTTGGCCGCGCCGGGCTCGGGCGCCAGATAGGCGACACCGACCATGGGCGACGTCACCGCGCCGGGATGGCTGGCGTCGTCGGGGACGGCTGCCGCCGGCTGGGCGACAGGCGCGGCGGCAACGGCGGGCGCCGCCGGGATGGCGTGGTGGACGGCCATGGGCAGGCCCTGGCGAGCAACGCGGATACGAACCGAACCGGTATCGTATTCGATCTCGGTAAGGTTGGTTTCGTCGAGCAGGTGCGCGAGTTCGCGCACCGTTTCGGAATCGATGGATTTGGTGGCCATGTGCCTCTTCAACTTCCCCTGATCAGGCGCGCCAGCGCGTCAATCGCCAGAATGTAGCCGTGGCTTCCGAAGCCGCAGATCATCCCCTTGGCCGCCTTGGACACGAAGGAATGGTGGCGGAAATCTTCCCGCTGGTGGATGTTGGACAAATGCACCTCGACACACGGAACCTCGGCGGACAAAAGCGCGTCGAGGATGGCGATCGAAGTGTGGGTATAGGCCCCGGCATTGATGACGATGCCGGCCGCCCGTTCCCGTGCCCCCTGGATCCAATCCACCAGGTCGCCCTCGTGGTTGGATTGGCGAAACTCCACGTCCAGTCCGGCCAGACCCGCGTGGCGGATGCATGCCGCCTCGATGTCGGCCAGCGTTTCACGGCCATAAACCTCGGGCTGGCGCTTGCCGAGCATGTTGAGGTTGGGGCCGTTGACGATCAGGATGATGGGGTTCGCCATGGGGCATTCTTATACGGCGGCGCTAGGTCCGGCGCAACGGGAACCTGAGAGCTACGAAATATTGTTTCCCACACATTGATCGCATGGCGGCATCCCTGCGGGGTAGCCCCCGTGGCCCGGCCGTGGCACACTTGCCGCCGCGTCATTTGGGCTGCGACTTCATTCGGGGAGATGATCATGCGCAAGGTGGCAATCATTGGCGGCGGTGCCGCCGCCGTGGTGTTGGCGTTGGTGGTGGGAATCGCCGTCTTCGTCTTTTCGTCGCTCGACAGCTTGGTGAAAACCGCCATCGAGAAAGTGGGAAGCGAGGTCGCCGGCGTTCCGGTCACCGTATCCGAGGTCAAGATTTCGCTCAGCGACGGCAAGGCTTCGATCAAGGGTCTGGCTGTCGGCAATCCCAAGGGCTTCACCACCCCCAAGGCCATGAGCTTCGGCGAAATCGCCGTCGCCATCGACACCGGCTCGGTCACCGGCAATCCAGTGGTCATCAAGGACATCACGGTCGCCTCGCCCGAGATAACCGTGGAACTGGGTGAAAAAGGCAGCAATCTCGACGTCATCCAAGCCAACATCGCCGGCAAGGGCGGGAAATCCGGCGGAGAGGCTTCTTCTTCGTCCTCCTCTTCCGGTGGCGAGGAAAAGAAGCTGGTCATCGACCGGCTGGCGCTCACCAACGGCACGGTTCGCCTTGCCACCGCCCTGCCCGACGTGCAAAGCAGCGCCAAGATGGGCGACATCGTGCTGACCGGCATCGGCCGCAAGTCGGGTGGCGCCTCCGCCTCCGAAGTGGCCGAACAATTGCTGGACGCGGTCGCCAAGAGCGCCGTCAAGAGCGCCAAGAACCTGGGCGTCGGCAATCTGGTCGATGGCGTCGCCAAGAAGGCCGGGGGCGTGGTGCCCAGCGGCACGAGCGATGCGCTGAAGGGCATGTTCGGCAAGTAAGCCGAGGATCAAAGGATGCGGCGTTGCAATGCCGCATCCTGCGCCCCATACTCCCGACCCAGATATGTCCTTGGGCTGGTTTTTCGAGGATTTCATGAAGGTCAGGATCAACGGCGAGGAGCGCGTTTTCGACGCGCCCATGAGCGTCGAGGCGCTGTTGCGTCAATTGGGCATCGACCCCCGCAAGGTGGCGGTCGAGCGCAATCTGGAGATCGTTCCCAAATCCACCTACGACGCGGTGACGGTCGGCGACGGCGACCGTCTCGAGGTGGTGCACTTCATTGGTGGCGGTTCAGGAGAGCATTTCATGGAAGATGATTTCTTCGAGGTCGCCGGGCGCAAGTTCCATTCGCGCCTGTTGGTCGGCACCGGCAAGTACAAAGATTTCGAGGAGACCGCGCGAGCCATCGAGGCATCGGGCGCCGAAATCGTCACCGTCGCGGTACGCCGCGTCAATCTGACCGATCCCAGCCAGCCCATGCTGGTGGATTACGTCAGCCCCAAGAAATACACCTTCCTGCCCAACACCGCCGGCTGCTACACCGCCGACGACGCGGTGCGCACCCTGCGCCTCGCGCGCGAGGCCGGCGGCTGGGATCTGGTCAAGCTTGAGGTCCTGGGCGATCAGAAGACCCTTTATCCCAACATGCCCGAGACGCTGAAGGCCGCCGAGGCGCTGATCCAGGACGGCTTCAAGGTCATGGTTTATTGCTCGGACGATCCGATCCAGGCCAAGACCCTGGAACAGATGGGATGCGTGGCCATCATGCCGTTGGGCTCGCTGATCGGTTCGGGCCTGGGCATCGTCAACCCCATCAACGTCCGCCTGATCAAGGAAAGCGTCGCCGTTCCGGTGTTGGTCGATGCCGGCGTCGGCACCGCGTCCGACGCCGCGGTGGCCATGGAACTGGGATGCGACGGCGTCTTGATGAACACCGCCATCGCCCAGGCCAAGGACCCGATCAAGATGGCCCGCGCCATGAAGCTGGCCATCGAGGCCGGCCGCCTGGCCTATCAGGCCGGGCGCATGCCGCGGAAGCTGTACGCCGACCCCAGCTCGCCCCTGGCCGGCCTGATCTGACCCACCCGGTCCCCCGCCCGCGGCAAACGCCACGGGCGGGATTTCAGGGATTGGTCAGCAAGTTGACGTCGTGCAATCCGTGGCGTTGGATGGACGCCATCACCGTCATGGTCCGGCCGTAGCGAACCGCGTCATGGACACGGAGATAGAGGGCCGGCGGCTCGCCTTGAGCGGCCAGTTGCGCAAGGCGCAGGTCCAAACCGTCCGCATTGTCCAACCTTTCGCCGTTCCAAAACAAAGTGCCGTCGGCGTCCAGCGTCAGCCGCACCGGCGGTTGTTTCGGCGGCACCGCCGCGCTGTCCGACGGCAACGCGGTGGACAGGCTGTGCAATGGAACGGGAATGGTGACGATCAGCATGACCAGCAACACCAGCAACACGTCGATCAGCGGCGTGGTGTTGATGTCGGGAGAAGCCCCCCCGTCGTCGTCCCGGAAATAACCTTCCATCGGGCGTCACTCCGGTCGCAGCACGAACCCCAGCCGGGTCAACCCGGCTTGGCGGCATGCATCCATGATTTTGGCCACGGCGGCGAACGGCAAGTCGGCATCGCCGCGCAATTGGATCGCCGGATGGGCCGCGGCCACCAGACGAAGCCGGTCTTGCAATTCCTCGAACCCGGACAACGGCGTATCGTCCCAAAAGAGCCGCCCGTCGCCATCCAGGCTGAGGATCACGGTCCCGGCATCCCCCAGCAACGGCGCGGCCTGTTCCCGTGGCAGGTTGACCGGCACGCCGACGCTGATCACCGGCACGGTGATCAGGAAGATGATCAACAGGACCAACATCACGTCCACCAGCGGTGTGGTGTTGATGTCCACCATCACCGCCTCGTCATCGTCGCCGTCGTCGGGCGGAACAGACACGGCCATGATCAGGCTGTCCGCGACGCCAGAACCGGCGCGACGGCCGGGCGTTGCCCCGGTTCGGCCCGTTCGCTCACCCGCCCGGCCAGCAACAGGACATGGGCCCCGGCGGTGAAGTCGCGCAGACTGTCCCCGGCAATTTTGTTGCGCCGATTGAGCCAGTTGTAGGCCAGCACGGCGGGGACCGCCACCGCCAACCCCAAGGCGGTCATCACCAGCGCCTCGCCCACCGGACCGGCCACCTTGTCGATGGCCGCCTGCCCCGAACGGCCGATGGCTGTCAATGCATGGTGGATGCCCCACACCGTGCCGAACAGGCCGACGAAGGGCGCGGTGGAGGCGATGGTCGCCAAAGCCGCCAGCCCCCCTTGCAATCGCCCCAAGGATCGGGCCAACGCCCGGTTCAGACCCAACGACAACATTGCATTGCGGTCCAGTTCGATGGTGGCGCCGTCATGGCGGCGCAACGCCTCCAGACCGCTTTGGGCAATGGCGAAAAACAGCCCGTCCTCGGGCAGCGCCTCCAACGACAGACAATTGCCCAGGGCCGCCATGGCTTGTCGGGACTGTCGCAGCAGGCGGACCTGTTCCACCAGCTTGACCACCAGCACGGTCCACGAGGTCACCGACATAAGCAGCAACAGCGCCAGGGTGGCGCGGGCGACCACGTCCCCTTGGGCCCACAATTCGGGCAGACTGGTCGAGAATTCCTGCGAGATCATGGCATCACTCCAGTTTCCAGACATAACGCAACCGTACCCAGGCCTGCCGGGGACGGCCGTCCGCCGTACCGGGCGAAAAGCGACAGCGCGACAGGGCGGACAAAGCCGCCTGATCCAGGCTTTCCGAACCGCTTGACGCTTCCAGGCGCCGGTCGGCGACCCCGCCGTCCTCGTCAATCAACAGCGCCAGCGTCACCACGCCGGTTTCATGCCGCCGCCTGGCGTCCGCCGGATAGGCCGGTATGCGGCAAGAGATGGCCGCCGGTTCACGCCGTATCGGCCGGGACGCGACACTGGGCACGGCGGCGGGCGCGATTGTGGGTGCGGCGGCGACCGCAGGCGCGGCACTTGCTTCGGCGGAGGGCAAAACAGATGCCGGAGATGGCGAAGGTGACGGCATCGCGGCGGAGCGCGGCCGGGATCGCGGCTTTGGGGGGCGTATTGTCGGCTTGGGCGGCGGCTCGACGACAGGCGCCGGGGCTGGGGAGGCTGGCTCGGGCTCAGCGATCAGCCGCGCTTCCAGAACGGGCAAGGTGACCTTTGGTGGCACCGTGTCGCGACCGGGGGCCAGCGCCGCCACGGCCGCCGCATGCAGACCACAAATTCCGGCCAACACCGCCCAGCGCCAACGTCTCATGCTCCACCGCCCCGCGCCCGGTGCCAGGGCGCGGCCACGCCGCCGGGGCGGCGCAAGGGATGGCGCAAGGCGCGCCGGATCTCGCCCCCCAGATTGACCATGCCGTCATAGCCGGACAGGGCGACGCGGCGGCCGTGGGTAACATCGACCCACGGGATTCCGGTGCGAAAGGCCAGGTGACGCAAGCCATCCGACCCCAGAACCACGTCAACGCCCCCACCGGCCAGTTCGGCCTCGACCTGGGAGTCGGCGCCGCCGCCCCGAACACACTCCTCGCCCAGCAAGCGGACGGCACGGCGGCAATCCTCGTCCGAGGCCTTGCGCAGCGTGCTGCCCGCCACCTCCATTCCCAGTTCCCGCAAGGCGCCGGCCAACGCCCAGGTCTTGATGCCGCCGGCCAGCAACAGGGCACGGCGCCCCCGCAGATCGGCGAGCAAAGGCCGCAGCCGCGTCCGGGTGCTGGCCTCAAGGGCGGCGACCAAGGAATCGGCACGGGCCGGCAAATCGGTGGGACCACCCCGGTCGGCCAGCAGGTGGCAAAGCGCACGCAAGGTGGCCGCGATATTGCCCATGCCATAGAAACTGCCCTGTACGAAGGGGACGCCATGGCGTTCCCATAACCCTTCGGCCAATCCGCCCATGGCCTGTGAGCACAAGGTGACGGCGGCTCGCGCCCGATGGGCGGTGGCGATGGCGCCGATCCGGCCATCGCCGGGGATCGAGGCCAGCACCCGGATACCCAGGGCCCGCAACAGTCCCGTGGCCTGCCACACCTCGCCGGCGACGTTGTATTCACCGATCAGCACGACGTCGGTGGTGGTGGTGTGTTCCGGTTCGCGGGTGCCGATCACCTGATCCAACAGAACCCGACCCGCGGCATCCGCGCCGGTGTCGCGACCGCCGGCAAAGCCGGGAACGTCCACCGCCACCACCGGGCGGTGGAATTGCCGGCTGAGACGGCGGCACAGGCCGTGGACGTCGTCGCCGACCATGGCCGGGACACAGGTCTGGTACACGAACACCCCAGCCGGATCGCGGGCGGCGACGACCGCCGCCACCGCCGCTTGCAGCCGGGCCTCGCCGCCGCCGATGACATCCATCTCGCGCAGATCGGTCGCCATGGCGTGGCGATGGTGGTCGGGGCCGGACCCTGGGGTCGGCCGCACCTCCCAGGCCAAGCCCTGACAGGTCACCGGACCATGCACCAGATGCACGGCGTCGGCGATGGGCTGCAACGCCATCTTGGCGCCGCGAAAGGCGCATCCGCCCGAAGCCATCTTACGACACTTGCCACTCGTCACCGTTCCCCCCCTTCCCGTCAGTTGTTCATGGGGTTGCGGCGGCTGCCGTCGGGCGAACGGCCCTGCAACAACTGGCTCACGTCGCCATCGGACAGGGTCACGCGGTAGAAACGGGCGTAATAGGCCTTCACCTCGGCGGCCAGGTCGAAATCGCGGAACAGGTCGGGATAGAGCAGCTTGGCCATGAACTGCATCAGCAGAACGTTTTCCGGGCCGCCATCCCAATAAAACACCCCTTCCGGGGTGGAATGGACGCGCCCCGAGCGTACCGCCGCGACGTCTTTCCAGCGCGGATCGTCCAGCACCAGTTCCAGCGGATACTGGCGCCCCACCAGGATGACCTCGGGATCCCAGCCCAGCATGTCCTCCATGGACACGCCGCCCTTGTCGGCCAGGGACGCCCGCCCCACCACCATGTCGGCCCCGGCCAGCAATCCGGCGCCATAGGTGTAGCTGCCACGCCCCTGGGTGCTCAGCGCCTGGGG
This sequence comes from Magnetospirillum aberrantis SpK, assembly GCF_011022235.1. GTDB lineage: Bacteria > Pseudomonadota > Alphaproteobacteria > Rhodospirillales > Magnetospirillaceae > Magnetospirillum > Magnetospirillum aberrantis. The sequence goes on from NZ_JAAIYP010000026.1 coordinate 27,890, forward strand.
ACCGCGCACGTAATAAAGCCGGGTGCGCCGCGCGGGCGGCACCTTGGCGACCCGTCCGGCGACGAAACGCACCCGCTCGTCGAAATAGGCGCACCATTCCTCGGCCCGCCGTTCGGCCTCGCCGCCCAGCGCCTTGCCGAACAGCCGCACCATGGCCTTGGCCTCGTCGGCGAATCCCTGGCCGTCGGGGCGGGCATGGCTCAGCGGCTGCGACAACAGGGCGGGAACCCCCAGTTCCGCCAGCTTGGCCCGCGTCCGTTCGGGCGCATACCGGAAAAAGGCCAATTGGGCGCCACGGGCCAACACTTCTTCCATGTTGACCTCGGCTCCGACACGCGGAATGGCGGCGGCGGCCGGGTTGGTGGCGACCAGCCAGGGGGCGGCGTTGTCGGTCATCAGCACCACCCGGTCGGCGGCCCCCAACATCAGCATCTTGGGATAGCACAGCACCTCCAGACAGGCGACGCGGTCGGCGTGGTCGGGCACCGACACCACCCGGCCGGCCATGTCCTCGATCTCGCGTCCCCAGGCCGGAGCGGCAAGCACCGTCAAAAGGATCAGCAGACGGCGCATGACGTCCCCCCCTCCTCCCGCCCCAGCGGCAGGCACAGGCGGCGGCGTTCGTCCACCGCCACCAGACGGGTGGCGACCCCATAGGTCAGCCGCAGGTAATCCTCGGTCACCATGGCGGCCGGCGTTCCGACCCGCAACCGCCCGGAGCGCTCCAGACAGGCGACGCGGTCGGCGTAGCACAGGGCGTGATTGGGATCGTGGGTGGTCAGCACCACCGCCATGCCCTTGTCGGCGGCCAGGGCGCGGATGCGTTCCAGCACCAGGATCTGGTTGCCGAAATCCAGGTTGGACGTCGGCTCGTCCATCACCAGCACCGCCGGCTGCTGGGCCAGGGCACGGGCAATCAGCGTCAACTGGCGCTCGCCGCCGCTGATCTCGGTATAGGCCCGTCCGGCCAAGGTGCCGACCCCCATGTCGTCCAGGGCGGCCCGCGCCAAGTCGACGTCGCGGCGCGATGGTTGGGCGAAAGGACCAAGGTGGGCGGCCCGTCCCATGGTCACCACGTCCAGCACCGAGAAAGGAAACGGCGGAGAATGGGCCTGGGGGACATATCCCATCTCGGTCGCCAGCCGCGTGGCCGGCCAGCGCGCCACGTCATGGCCGCGAACCTTGACGACCCCCGCCAACGGCGGTTGCAGCCGCAGCATGGTTTTGAACAGCGTGGTCTTGCCGATGCCGTTGGGACCAAGCAGACACAGAACCTCGCCACCACGGACGATCAGGTTGACGTGACGCAGCACCGCCCGGCCGCCATAGCCGCAGGTGACGCCGTCCAATTCCACGAGCGGGGGGATCATGACCGTGTCCATCCCTTGGCTCCGTTGCGCAACAGGATCAGGAAGACCGGAGCGCCGACCAGCGAGGTCAGGATGCCCAGCGGCACCTCGCCCGCTGTCAGGACCCGAGCCAGATCGTCCACCACCAACAGGAAAGCGGCACCCAAAACCGTGCTGGTCGGCAGCAGAACCCGGTAATCCGGCCCCACCAACAGCCGGACCAGATGGGGGACGATCAACCCGACCAACCCGATGATGCCGGCCAACGCCACCGCCGAGGCGGTCATCAGGGTCGCGGCGACGATGACGATTGCCCGCAGCCGGATGACGTCCACGCCCAGGGCGCGGGCCTCCTCGTCGCCGAAGGTCAAGAGGTTGAGACGCCAGCGCAGCCCCAGCAACGGCAACAGGCCGGCGGCCATGGGCAAGGCGGCAACACCGAGATCGCGCAGCGACACCGAGGCCAGACTGCCCATCAGCCAGAAGGTGATGGCCGGCAAGGTGTTGTGCGGATCGGCCACGTATTTGGTGAAGGCGATGCCGGCTGAAGCCACGGTGCCGACGATGATGCCGGCCAGGACCAGGGTCAGGACGCCGCCGCTGCGGTCGCCGGCACCGATCCCATAGGTCGCCGCCACCGCCACCAGACCGCCGCCGAAGGCGCAGAACTGGACACCGCCGCCGCCCATGCCCGACAGGATGCCCAAGGCGGCACCGAATCCGGCCCCGGCCGCCACCCCCAACAGGTCGGGGGAAACCATGGGATTGCGGAACACCCCCTGGAAGGCGGCACCCGAAGCCGACAGCGCCGCCCCCACCGCCATTGCCGCCAGGATGCGCGGCAGACGGATGGCCCACACCACCGTTTCCGCCTGCGACGGCCAGAACGGCGTCAGCGGCACCAGCTTGGCCGCCAGGATGGCGACCACCGTATGCGGAGCCACCGGATAGCGGCCGACCAGGAACGAGGCCAGGAAGACGGCCGCCAGAACGGCCGCCACCCCCAGCGGGCGCATCAGCACCCGCCCCCGAACGGCCACAAGCGGCGAAGCGGCGGCCATGGCCCTTACCACTCGGTCCGCACCGACAGGGAAAACACCCGTGGCGCCCCCAGCACCAGACCGTCGGAACTGCGGTAATAGGCCCAGTAGGCGGTGTCGAACACGTTGCTGACATTCAGGTTGACGGTGACGGGGTGGCCGTAGAGTTCGGGGGTGTAACGCAAGCCGGCATCGAAGATGGTGGCGCCGTCCATGTACTGGGTGTTCAGGCTGTCCACCGGACGTTCGCCGTAATAATTCATGCCGCCGGTCACGCTCAGGTCGGGAACGAACGGCAAGGCGTATTCCACCCACAACCGGGCCATCTCTTCCGGCACGTTGATCGGGGTCTTGCCTTTGGTGGCCGGGGCCGCCTGGGCCTTTTCGATGTGGGCATCCATCACCGTGAAGCCGCCGCCCAGGGTCAACCGGTCGGTCAACTTGCCGATGGCGGTGACTTCAAGCCCCTGATGAATTTCGCGCCCGTCCTGTTTGTACATGTGGTCCGACGGGTCGATCCCGGCGTTGACCTTGTCGATATGGAACAAGGCGCCGGTCAGGTCCATTTCGCCGATGCGGGCTTTGACGCCGGTTTCGTATTGCTTGCTGATGGAAGGCGGCAAAACCTGGTTGGCGTTGACAGCGGTGGCGTCCGAGGTGCTGTCGCCTTGCTGCAAGGCCTCCACGTAGGAAGCATAGAGGGAAGCCTCGGGAACCGGCTTGAACACCACGCCGACACTGGGAGTGTTGGCCTCGGCCTTGTAGTTCGAGGTGCTGATGGTGGTGCCGCGGCCCCAGGCATGCTGATCGTAACGGGCATGGGTGATGCCCAGCAGCAGCTTCCATTGCTCGTTCAGGGTCAGGGTGTCGCCCAACAGATAATTATTGTTGTAGGTTTGCTGAAAATTGTTGTTCGGGGCGAAGGTATAGGCGGTGGCGGACAGGGAATAGCTGGGCTGGCTTGAGAACGAGGCGTTGCCGAGAGTCTGGGTGTTCTTGTTGGCCCGCTTGTAGTACATGTCGGTGCCGGTATAGCCGAAGGTCACTTCGTGGCCGATGCCGAACGTGCCGAACTTGGCGTCCATCAAGGCATAGGCCGAGTGGTATTGCTCGCTCTGCGTCGGCTCGATGTTGGCGACTTCGCTGTAATTGCCCGAATTGTCCAGCAAGACCGCGTTCACATAGGTGTCGCGGCGCCACATGGTGGCGTAACGATAGCCGGTGCGCAGGGTGAACGTGTCGTTCAACTTGCTGTCCAGGCCGGTCCCCACCACCGTCTTTTCCGATTGGTTGTAGGTCCAGGGCTGAGTGTACTGGGTGGACGGGTCAAGATCCTTGGCGTCGGGCACGCGAATGCCGGTGCCCGACCAGTTGCCGCCGTTGGGACGGAAATAGGTGCTCAGGCCCTGCACCTTGTAGTCCTGGTGCCACATGTCGGCACGAACCACGGTGTCGGGGGCCAATTGATAGGTCAACACGCCCGACACCAGGGCGCGGTCCTGTTCGCCGCCGTCGATGAAAGTGCTGCCGTTTTCACGGTAGGCGTTGAAACGATAGCCCAGCCGGTTTCCAGTGCTCGCCACCTTGCCGCCCAGGTCGGCGTGGACATAGCCGATGCCGCCGCCATAGACACCCGCCGTGGCGCTGGTCAGGGTCTTTTCTGTCGGCATCTTGCTGACATAGTTGATGGTGCCGCCCGGTGCCGAGAAGCCGTAGAGGAAGCCGTTGAAACCGTTCAGCACCTCGATGCGGTCGACGATTTCCATAGGCGGGAAGGTGAAACTGCGATCCACCAGACCGTCACGCAACTCGCCGCCATCGGCCGCGGTGAAGCCGCGGATCATCATGCGGGTCAGCGAGTTGATACCGTTGGAATTAAGCAGCGAGGCCACGGTCGGATTGGGTTTCAGCGCTTCTTCCAGGGTGTGGGCTTCGCGGTTGCGCATCATCTCACCCGAGGTGACGTGCAGCGAATAGGGCGTGTCCTGAAGCGAGGTCTTGCCCAGCGGCCCCAAATTGCCGGCGTCGTAGCGATAGCCGTTTTCAACGCTGCCTTCGGGCGTTTCCTGCTGATCGGTGACCACCACTTCGGCGGTCGCTTCGGTTTCGGAGGAAGCCGTCTGCGCGGCGGCCGGAGAGAAGGCGGACAACACCAGGGACATGGCGGTGCCGGCGGTCAGGGCAAAGGATCGGGAAACGGATTGGGGGCGCATGCCGGGCTCCATCGCGCCACGCCAAGGCGTGGTCGGTAACGATTGAAGAACCGGCTCAGGCCGTGCTCCGCCCGGTTTTCGCCAAAGGCGCCAGGCCAGGGAGATAGGATTTTTTACTCAGGAAAAAATCCTGCCCATATCGTTTGCCATATTTTCCGCACACGTCAAGCATTAATAAGAACCGTTAGCAATAAATACCATTTCGTTGAAAGTTCATTTTTGTAAAATTCCCGCACATCACAACCATAACCCCATATACAAGAGAATAAGTCACACAAAAGAACCATGTTTTTCATCGATTCTGACTGACAAACCGCTTGCGGATGAACGCACTGGCACCGTTCAGGAGAGTGACCATGGCCAACAACACCAGCACCAGGGCGGCGGCCTCGCGATATTCGAACAGGTGAAAGGCGGTGACGATCTCCAACCCCAATCCCCCCGCTCCGACCACCCCCAGCGTGGTGGCGGCGCGCACGTTGTGTTCCCATCGATAGATGGTGGCATCCATCAGACGCGGCAGTACCTGCGGCCAGACGCCAAAGCGGAACACCCCCAAGGGCGACACGCCATGGGCACGCAGGGCGTTGCCGGGAGCCCGGTCCACATGTTCGAAGATTTCCGAATAGAACTTGCCCAATACGCCGGTGGAATGGGCGGCCAGGGCGAAGATGCCGGGCAACGGGCCAAAGCCGACGGCGGCAACGAACAGCACCCCCCAGATCAGGCCGGGGATCGACCGCATGGCATTGAGCAACAGGCGTACCGGCTCGCCCGCCCAATTGGGCGCCACGTTCCGTGCCGCCACCCCCGCCAGCGGCAGGGCGATCAGACCGCCCAGCACGGTTCCGGCAATGCTCATGGCCAGGGTTTCCACCAGCGGCTTGCCCCATTTGGTCCACCGGCTGAAATCAGGCGGCGTGGCGTCGCCGGCCAAGGTCAGGATGGTGGTCAGCGCCCCGCGATAACGGGCCGGGTCGAACACCCCGGCATAGGCGAACGCCAACATGATGACCCCCACCCCCATGGCCGAACCCAGGGCGTTGTGTCGCAACGACCGCCGCCCGGCGGCCAGAACCATGCCCACGCGGTCGGTCATGACCTCATTCCTCCTGCAAATCCAGGCTGACGCCGATGCGGTTGCCGTCCTTGTCGCGCAACAGACGACGCAGCCACAGCGGCGGAGTGTCGCGCATCATGTGCTGGACGTTGGCGATGACCTCGTCGATGGAGCGGGATTTCTCGGACTTGACCGGAAACACCTTGATGGCGTGAACCCGCACCGCCGCCAGATCGGACAGCCCCATGGTGAACAGCACCGAACAATCGGCCAAGGACGCCACCCGTTCGGTCATGGGGTCGAAACCGGTGCCGTCGTCGTCTTCCATGTCGTCCATGACACAGCCCTTCCCGCCGCCCGGCCCCTTCTTGGCCTTGCCCGAGCGCGAGAAGTGCACCACGTCGACGAATTCCGAAGCGTCGCGCGACACGTCGTAGAACACCATCTGCCGGGCGGCGACGAAATTGGCGTCGAGCGCGACCAGGCTGTTGGTGGTGATGGCGATACGCAAATGGGTGTCGTTCATCGCGAGTCCCCTCAGGTCATGGGCAGGCCGGGCACGTTGACCTCGCGCCCGAAACGCTGGCGAAACTCGGCCGGCAGGGTCAGGCCGTCGTCCAGACGGGCCCGCCAACGCGGCAACTCGTCCAGCGGCAGGGCAAAGTCGCGCAACGCCTCGACCGGTACGATGTAGAGAGCGCGGTCATAGACCACGTAGAAATCGATGGGCGTGCGCGCCGGGTCGCGATGCAGGGCGCCGACCTCGAAGGCGATGCGGCCGTCCGCGATCTGAATCTTGGGATTGTCGCAATCGAAACGGAAATGCCGGTTGAAGAAGAACGCCGGCTTGTACTGGTAAAGGATACGGTCCTCGTCGGCGAAACGCTTCACCTCGGCCACGATGTCGGCCAGGTATTGCAGCATCATCGCGTCCACATAAGCGTCGGGATAAGGCTGGCCGGCGGATTCCAGATAATAGGCCGCCGCCGCCTCCAACAGCCCCAGGCCGGCCGGCGTGATTTCCAAGGACAGCGCCACAAGGTCGATGGCGCCGTTGACACGGACGATGCCGTCGTCGAATTCGATATGGCCGTGACGGTGCACCGCCACCGCGCGCACCACGCGCAGCATGCGGAACAATTCGCCGGCCACCTTTTCGGACGGGGTCTTGCGCGGCAGGCTCTGGTATTTCTGCCAGCCGCTCTTGTTCTGGGCTTCGGGACACCGGCTCTCAAGCGCCATGTCCAACAGCGACGACGCCCACAACGCCCGCGCCACCAATCCCACCGCCGGGGAACGAGGTGCCGGATCGGCGAAGCTCAGGGCCTTCTTCTTGGTGTAAAGCTCGACCTGCCGGTATTCGGTACGGCGCGGCCGGTCGCCGGCCAGGGCGTACAGCCCGGCCGCAAGGTCATCGAACAGATCCATGGATCGAACCCTTTCGCAAGCGGATCGGGGGCCGGCCGCCGCCGGCCCCCAGGAACGGCGCCTACCAGGTGTTCAAGAGCCACTCGCGGTCCTTGTTGTACTCCATGTGGGTGAACAAGGTGTTGGCGATGGCCTCGCCCAGTTCCATGGCGCCCGCGTAGCCCATGGTCGGCTTACGGTAAAGGCCGGCCCGATCGAAGGTGGGGAAGCCGACGCGGACCATGGGCACGTTGTTGTAGATGCCCACATAGCGGCCCTTGGAATGCCCCATGATCAGGTCGATCTTGTAGGCCGGGTCCTTGACCCGCTTTTCCAGTTCCCACAGGTCGGCGTTGCACACCACTTCCATGTCCCAGGTGCACTTGGCCTTGAGGTCCAGGATGCGGGGATCCTTCTTGTACTTGCTGTTGTCGTCGCCAAGCAAAAGCAGCACCGGCTCCAACTCCACCTCAAGACAGAACTGAGCCAGACCGATCACCAGATCGGGATGGCCGAACAGCGCCACCTTCTTGTTGGCGAAGAACATGTGCGCCAGGTCCTGCAACGCATCGATGGCGACGCCGCGTTCCTTGACCAGGCTTTCCGGGATCGACTTGCCGGTGATCCGGCTGATGGCCTGAAGCATGGCGTCGGTGTTGCCGATGCCGTAAGGGGTGCCGACAATGGTCGCCGGAACCTCGAATTCCTGTTGCAGGTAATTGGCGGTGGTCGCCCCCTCGTAACGGGCCAGGGCCACCGAGGCCGAAGCGCCGGACGCCGCCTGGATGTCCTCGACCGTGGTGTTGCCGTAGGTGCTGATGGACTTGTCCGGCATCATCGGGCTGTCGAAGCTTTCGGTGTCCATGAACACCGTGGCGTCGATTCCCATTTCGCCCATATAGCGCTTGAGCAAGGCCACGTCGCCGGGATTGACCCAACCGGGGAACAGATTGAGCTTGCCGGTCGGCGCCACCTTGGCGGTGGTGATGGTCTTGAAGATGGATTGCATGCACTCGGAATAGCCGCCCACCTGGCTCGACTTGAAGCTGGGGGTGTGAACCGGGACCACATGGATCTTACGGCCCGGAAACTCTTCCTTCAGCATCCGGTTGCAGGCGGAGATGTTGCCTTCGACGTCGTCGCCGATGACCTCGGTCGAGCAGGTGGTGATCACCGGGATCACCCGCAGCTCGGGATAGCGCCGGGCCAGCGTCATGACGCCGTCCTGGATGCGCTGGTGACCGCCGAACACCGCCGAATCCTCGTGCAGCGAGGTCGAGGCGATGTCGAAGTTCTCCTTGAAATGCTGGGCGAACAACAGGCGCACGAACATGGTGCAGCCCTGGCCGCCGTGGACCAGCGGAATGCAGTCCTTGACACCGATGCCCGCATACTGGGCGCCGGCCGGCTGGCAGTCGTACATCGGGTTGATGACGCCTGCCCGCTCCTTGTTGGAGATTTCGCAACCCATGGCGTGTCTTCCTAATAAAGGGTGTGGTGCAGTTCGCCGTTCTTGGAGTTGGTGATGGTGATGTCCACCAGCCGCTCCTTGAGGCCATGCATGAGATCGCGGATTTGCGCGGCGCCGGCTTCCTCGATCCACGGGAACCGTTGCTTGAAGTCGGCGACCATGATCTTGGCGTCGGCGTAGAACAGCCGGTCCTGGGGCGTTTCCTTGGCCGGCGGTTCACCGGTCAGGATGTCGGTCGCGGTCTTCAGGATGCCGTCGATGTTTTCCTGGCGGTCCCACGAGCGCGAGAAGAACTGCCACAGGCAACGCTCCTGCACATAGCCGTACAATTCGTCGAGTTTTTCGCTGTTCATTCCGCGGCCTCCTTGACCGGGGTGGCGGTCTCGCCGCGAATGTCGGTGGCGGCCAGCTTCAAGAGCGGGTTGTGCACCGCGTTGTACATGTCGCGGGCCAGGTTCACGAAGCCCTCGAAGCCCATGTAGGGGCCGTTGTGGTAACCGTGGCCGTTGATGTAGGGGATGTGCAGCTTCTTCACCAATTCGCCGACGCGCGGGCCGGTGAAGATGACATCCGGCCTGACCAGATCGATGATCTCGAAGAATTCGAGCTCGTTGCCGTCGTCGATGTAGTAGGTGCCGGCCTGACCACGGGCGATGACCTTCTCGAAATCTTCCTGGTGGCCGAACTTCGAGGCCATGGCCACCACCTGGACGCCCAGGTCGTCCTCGACCGACTTTGTCCAGTGCCACAGACGCGGGCCGCCGGTCCAGATGGCCATCTTGACGCCCTGAAGCCGCTCCTTGTACCAGTCGAGCTGCGGCTTCCACTTGGCGTATTCCTCGGCGATCAGGGCTTCGCCCTTCTCTTCGATGCCGAAGAAGGCGCAGATCTTGCGGATGCCTTCGGCCATGTAGTTGAAGCCCCACGAGTCGATGTCGAGACGCGGGATGCCGTATTGTTTCTTCAACTCGTTGGCGATGTAGCCGGACGAGCGGGCACAGTTGACGACGTTCAACTGGGCCTTATGCATACGGCGCAAGTCGTCGTAGGTGCCGTTGCCGGTGAAGTGGGCAATCACCTGGATGCCCAGCTTGTCCCAGTATTTCTGCAACAGCTGGGTGTCGCCACCGATGTTGAAGTCGCCGATGAAGTTCATGGTGTAGGGGCTGGTGATCTCGGCGTCGAGTTGACCGACCTTTTCGTTGATCCAGCCGATGTTCAGGACGTGGTGGCCCTTGGACTGGGACACGCCGGCGAAGCCGGGGCATTCCACGGTGAAGATGTCCACGTCGGGACGCGCCTCCATCACCCGCTTCGCCACCGCCTTGATGTCGTCGCCGATCAGCGCGGTCGGGCAGGTGGTGTAGATGATCATGCGCTTGATGTCGGGCATCTCGTCGAAGGCTTCGTGGCACGACTTCTCCAGGCGCTTTTCGCCGCCGAAGACGATGTGGCTTTCCTTCATGTCCGTCGACCACACGTACTTCATGTTGAAGTGGCCGTTGTCGGTGGGATAGCGCTTGGTGTGCCAGGTGTCGTAAGCACAGCCGATGGGGCCGTGGATCATCTGGATGGTGTCCTTGAGGACACCGCCGATCACCAGCTTGGCACCACAGAACGAGCATCCGCGCTCGGACAGCGTGCCGGGAATGGTGGCGGCGTTGGAGATGGGCAGGAAGTCGCGGGTGTCTTCACCGTCGACCTTCAAATAGATATGCCTTTCGCGCTCAGGAATATCCTTGTCGCACTCCAGCAGTACCATAGGCATGGCGGTTTCTCCTTAAGCCTTGTTGCTGATATTCATCGCAAACCGGCCATTTGCTTTACGCGGAAGCTGATGGCGACATAAAAGCACGAAGCGTGCCAAAGCCATCCAGCCCCACCCAACGGCGCGTCACGCCTAGGAAAACCGCCCTTTTCAGGAAGTCCCGCCCCCCACGGCGGCGACGGCATTCGATAGTTCGTACCGGTACGTTCCACCGCCCGAGAGTTCGACGGCGTGCGTCAAAGGTGGAAAACCCCAATTCATCCGCCACTTTCGCCCTGGCACGCCGGTTGCCTTAAGAAAAGTACGGGCCGGTACGCCCGCGAACGGCAAGGAGCGAAAATGTACGACGACACCCACCCTTCCCCACTGCTGATCGCCGTGGCCGGCACCCTTGGCGGCCGCATCGACAAGCATTTCGGTCAAGCCGAGGAATTCCATATCTATCGCCAGGGCGTGGATGGGCCGGAATTGGTGGAAACCCGTTCGGTCACCGCCCACGAACAGCCCGGCGACGAAGACCGCCGCGACACCATCTGCCGCATGCTGGCCGATTGCCGCATGCTGCTGGTGGCCAAGATCGGCCCGGTCCCGCAAGAACGCCTTGCCGGCATCGGCATCGAGGCCACCGACCTGCATGCCGGCAAGAACGTAGACGACACGGTCGCCGAGCTTTTCGCCGCCAAGGCGGCGGTGGCAACCACCGACGCCACGGTGGATTCCACGGATTTCCGCCTTCTGCACGCCATGTTGCGGGTCAGCGACATGGAACGTTCGCTCGACTTCTATACAAGGCTGCTCGGCATGACGGTGCTGGAACAGCGCGAGCACAAGAAGAACCAGTTCACCCAGGTCTATCTGGGCTATGGCGCCGGCTGGGAGGGAATGTGCCTGGAACTGGTGTTCAACTGGAGCAACGAGGAAACGTACGTTTTGGGAAACGCGTTCGGCCATGTGGCCATTTCCGTACCCTCCGTCACCCGGCTTTGCGACCGGCTGGCGGCGGCCGGCGTGCCCATGCCGCGGCCGCCGCGCAGCCAACGCCACGGCGACAACATCGTCGCCTTCGTCGAAGACCCCGACGGCCACCGCATCGAGCTGGTGCAGTTTCCATCCTGATTTCTTGGCACGGCGCTTGCTGTTTACAGGGGACTCTTCCTATTTCACGAAGGAACCTTTCATGCCTCGTCAGATCGCTTTCTACGGCAAGGGCGGCATCGGCAAGTCCACCACCTCGCAGAACACGCTGGCCGCTCTGGTCGAAATGGGTCAGAAGATCCTGATCGTCGGCTGCGACCCCAAGGCTGACTCGACCCGCCTGATCCTCAACACCAAGCTCCAGGACACCGTGCTGCACCTGGCCGCCAAGGCCGGTTCGGTCGAGGATCTGGAACTCGAAGACGTGATGAAGATCGGCTACAAGGGCATCAAGTGCACCGAGGCCGGCGGTCCCGAGCCGGGCGTCGGCTGCGCCGGCCGCGGCGTCATCACCGCCATCAACTTCCTGGAAGAGAACGGCGCCTATGACGACGTGGACTACGTGTCCTACGACGTGCTGGGCGACGTGGTGTGCGGCGGCTTCGCCATGCCCATCCGCGAGAACAAGGCCCAGGAAATCTACATCGTCATGTCCGGCGAGATGATGGCGCTGTTCGCCGCCAACAACATCGCCAAGGGCATCCTGAAGTACGCCGGCACCGGCGGCGTCCGTCTGGGCGGCCTGATCTGCAACGAGCGTCAGACCGACCGCGAGTTGGACCTAGCCGAGAGCCTGGCCAAAAAGCTGAACACCCAGATGATCCATTTCGTGCCGCGCGACAACGTCGTCCAGCACGCCGAACTGCGGCGCCAGACCGTGATCCAGTACAAGCCGGATTGCCAACAGGCCGCCGAGTACCGTCAGTTGGCCACCAAGATCCATGCCAACGGCGGCAAGGGCACCATCCCGACCCCGATCACCATGGAGGAGTTGGAAGACATGCTGCTCGAGTTCGGCATCATGAAGTCCGACGAGCAGGCCCTGGCCGAGTTGGAAGCCAAGGAAAAGTCGCTCTGCTCGGCTTGATCCCTCTCCGGCCCCTCCCCCCTGCGGGAGGGGCCTGCCTTTTCGGGAGACCCGCCATGTCCGTGGAATCCGCCGTCGCCTACATCAAGCGCATGCGCTCCGACGACACCTTCCGTCAGACCATGAACGACCTGAGCGAGGACGAGGACGCCAGTTGGAACCACATCCGCGCCAGCGGCTTTGAATTCACCATGCAGGAATTCAAGAAGGCCCAGGACGAAATGTACAAGGAACACGGCGTCACGCCGATGTAGGAAAAGCGAGGGGGTGTTCCCCCCTCGCCCCTATTTCTTGCGGAAAGCCTTGTAATCCAGGCCGTATCGCTCCATGCGCAGACCGAGGATACGGCGGGTCAATCCCAGATCCTTGGCCGCCTCGGTCACGTTGCCCACATGGGTCTTCAGCGCCTCGACGATCATCTCGTATTCCACCGCCGCCAGCTTGGCCTCGATTCCACAGCCGAAACTGGTGCCGCTTTCCACCGAGGTCTGTAGCGAAGGGGGCAGGTTGTAGCCGTGGATGACACCGTCTTCCGACAAGATCACCGAACGCTCGATGACGTTTTCCAGCTCACGCACGTTGCCCGGCCAGTGATAGGCCATCAGCATGTTGAGCGCGGGGGTCGAGATGCGCTTGGCCTCGCGCCCGCTTTCCTCGGCGTATTGGGCGACGAAATAGTCAGCCAGCAAGATGACGTCGGAACCGCGTTCGCGCAGTGGCGGAATGGTGATGGGAAAGACGTTGAGGCGGTAATACAGATCCTCGCGGAACGTTCCTTGCTCGACCATTTGCGGAAGATCGCGGTTGGTGGCGGCGATGATGCGCAGATCCACCTTGACCGGACGGGCACCGCCCACTCGTTCGAAGGTCTTTTCCTGAAGCACCCGCAACAGCTTGGCCTGCATTGAGAGGCTAAGCTCTCCCACTTCGTCCAGGAAGATGGTGCCGCCGTCAGCCAACTCGAAACGGCCCTTGCGCATGGCGGCGGCGCCGGTGAACGAGCCCTTTTCGTGACCGAACAATTCCGACTCGACGATGCTTTCGGGCAAGGCTGCGCAATTGAACTTGATGAACGGACCGTCGGCGGTGGTGCTGTTGTAGTGGATGGCGTTGGCCACCAGTTCCTTGCCGACGCCGCTTTCGCCCAGCACCAGCACGGTGGCCTTGGTCACCGCCACCTTGTGGATCAATTCGTACACTTCCTGCATCGGTTTCGAATTACCGATGATGTTGCTGGGCTTGAAGCGTTGCTTGAGCGCGGCGCTCAGGCGCTGGTTCTCGGCCTCGAGCCGGACCTTGTCGATGTTTTCCAGAAGGTACAGTTCGACCGCCGGAGCGATCATCGAGGCAATGGTCGCCATCAGTTCCACGTCCTGCTTGAGCAGGCGGCGATTGGCATAGACCCGTTCGGCGCTGATGGTCCCCAGAACCTTGCGCCCATGCAGGATAGGCACACAGAAGAACGAGAAATTGAGGTCGGTTCCGTCGGTACGGGCCTGGGTGCGGTTGAGGAAACTGGGATTGTTGCGCAGTTCGGGCACGATGATGGCCTTGCCGGCCTCGACCACCTGGCCGGTGATGCCCTCACCCGGCGCATAGGTGCCGCGGGCCTTTTGTTCCTCGGTCAAACCGAAACTCTCGTGAATGAAGATGTTGCCGCCTTCGCGGTCATAAAGGCTGACGGCACCACGCACGATCCGCATGCGGCTTTGCATCACCTTAAGGATCAGCGCCAGGGAACTGGGCAGGTCCTCGCTTTCGGTGATGATCTGACTGATCTGGAACAGGATCGGCAGGACGTTGACGCGACACTCCCCGGTTTTGCAATCGGTGAAGTCATCGACGAAATCGTCCAGGTCGATGGCGTAAGTGTAGTCCATGTGCATCTCGTGTCCCCGAGGCCTGATGCCCGAAAACAGTTCGTACGCGGTGGAACATGCCACCATCCGTCATATACAGATAACACATAACGAAAGATAACAGTCAACATAAACGTCATTTTCCAACAGATACCATCAGCATTGTCGCATTCCATACATGTTGTTGTCGCATTCACGACGCGGAATGCCGCATAAACACCACCAGTCTCAAAGCGCACCTTTAACGCAGGATTCTTCTACCAACCAAAGAACATACAAAAACGTACATTCCTGATCATGCGAGCACACATCCGTACAGCCTTCTGCTACCGACATTCTTGGAAATCGAGACATCGCACGGACCTGCCGACGATGGCACGTCGTTTGCTGGTCTTCTCTCCGACTTTTGGCGCAACCGGGAGAGCGGCATGAACGCGGACGACATCCAGGCCCTGTTGAACGAACCGGCCTGCGCCCACAACGACAAGACCAAATCGGGGTGCGCCCGCCCCAAGCCGGGGGCGACGCAGGGCGGCTGTTGCTTCGACGGCGCCCGCAACGCGCTCCTGCCCATCGCCGACGTCGCCCATGTGGTGCACGGCCCCATCGGCTGCGCCGGATCGTCGTGGGACAACCGCGGCACCCGGTCCTCCGGCGCCAGCCTGTACCGCGTCGGCATGACCACCGACCTGAGCGAATTGGACGTGATCATGGGCCAGGGCGAAAAACGCCTCTATCGCTCGATCCGACAGGCGGTGGAAAGTCATGCTCCGGCGGCGGTGTTCGTCTACACCACCTGTGTCCCGGCCTTGCACGGCGACGACGTCGAGGCGGTGTGCAAGACCGCCGCCCAACGCCTGGGCGTACCGGTGGTGCCGGTGGACGCCGCCGGCTTCTATGGCAACAAGAACCTGGGCAACCGCATCGCCGGCGACGTCGTCTACCGACACGTCATCGGCAGCCGTGAACCCGCCCCCTATCCCCATGCGGCACGCCGTCCCGGCATCACCCCCCACGACATCAACCTGATCGGCGAATGGAACGTCGGCGGCGAATATTGGAACGTGGCGCCGCTGTTGGACGAACTGGGCCTGCGGGTGCTGTGCACGTTCTCGGGCGATGCACGTTTCGCCGAGGTGCAGACCATGCACCGGGCCGAGGCCAACATGGTGGTGTGCTCCAAGGCCATGCTGCATGTGGCGCGCAAGCTGAACGAGGATTGGGGCACACCCTTCTTCGAGGGAAGCTTCTATGGCCTGCGCGACACCAGCCAGGCGCTACGCGACATCGCCCGGCTGTTGGGCGACCCGGACCTGACCGAACGCACCGAAGCGCTGATCGCGCGCGAAGAGGCCCGCGTCGAGGCGGAACTGGCGCCGTTGCGACAACGGCTGACGGGCAAGCGGGTGCTGATCTTCACCGGCGGCTACAAATCGTGGTCCATCGTTTCCGCCATGCAGGACCTTGGGCTGGTGGTGGTGGCCACCGGCACCGAGAAATCGACCGAGGAAGACAAGGCCCGCATCAAGGACCTGATGGGGCCCGACGCCCGCATGATCGCCGACAACGACCAGCACGCCCTGATCGCCACCTTTCACGAAACCGGCGCCCACATCCTGGTGGCCGGCGACCGCTACATCTATCCGACGCTGAAATCGCGGCTGCCATTCCTCGACATCGACCATGTCCGTTCCATCGGCTACGCCGGCTATGACGGGATGATCGAACTGGCACGCAACCTGTGCCGATCAGTGGAAAGTCCGGTCTGGGCCAAAGTGCGCGCCCCGGCCCGCTGGGCTGCCTGAGGGGGAGAGCAAGGGACATGGCCGAAATCATCCACCCCGGAAAACCGCTTGCCGTCAACCCGCTGAAGGTCAGCCAGCCGGTGGGAGCCTCTCTGGCCTTTCTCGGGCTGGCCGCCACCATGCCTTTGGAGCACGGAGCCCGTGGCTGCGCCAGTTTCAACAAACTGTTCTTCATGCGCCATTTCCGCGAGCCCATCGCGCTCCAGACCACCGCCATGGATCAGGTGACCACGGTGATCGGCGCCGACGACAACGTGGTCGAGGCCCTGGCCACCATCTGCGCCAAGGATACCCCCGCCGTCATCGGCCTGATCACCACCGGCCTGTCGGAAACCCAGGGAGCCGACATTCCCCGCACCATCAAGGCGTTCCGCGCGGCCTATCCGCAATACGCCGCCATAACGGTGGTGCCGGTCAACGCCACCGACACCCAAGGGTGCCTGGAAACCGGTTTCGCCCTGGCGATGGAAGCCATCATCGCCACCATGGTTCCCGCGCAACCGGCCAAGATCCGCCGTCCGCGCCAGATCAACGTGCTGGCTTCGTCCATGCTGACGCCGGGTGACGTCGAGCATCTCAAGGACTGGATCGAAGCGTTCGGGTTGACGGCCATCGTCCTGCCCGACCTCGCCGATTCCCTGGATGGCCACCTGATCGACGAGGGCTATTCGACACTGACCTATGGCGGCACCCGCGCCGCCGACATCGCGGCCTTGGGCGAATCGGCGGCGACCTTGGTCGTCGGCCGCTCGCTGGGCCGTGCCGCCGACCTGTTGCGGACCCGCACCGGCGTACCGGACCATCGCTTCCCCGGCCTGATGGGGTTGGACGAATGCGACGCCTTCACCCACGTCCTGGCACGGCTGTCGGGGCGCCCGGTGCCCGAACGGCTGGAGCGCAAGCGTTCGCAACTGCTCGACGCCATGGTGGATTGTCATTTCACCCTGGGCGGCACCCGCGTCGCCATCGCCGCCGACCCCGACCTTTTGGCCGGCATGGTGCGGTTCTGCGCCGACATGGGCATGGAAGTGGTGGGCGCGGTGGGCGCGGCCAAGGCACCGGCGCTGGCCGGGTTGTCGGTGGACCGGGTGGTGGTCGGCGACCTCGAGGATCTGGAGGTCATGGCCAAGGGCGCCAAGGCGGAACTGATCGTCACCAACTCGCACGGCACCGATATCGCCGCCCGGCTGGGCGTGCCGCTGTTGCGCGCCGGTTTCCCGTTGTACGACATCTATGGCGGCCCGGCGCAGTGCTGGGTGGGGTATGACGGCAGCCGCCACACCCTGTTTCAGTTGGCCAATCTGCTGACCACCTTCCACCAGGAAATCTCTCCCTACCGCCCGGCCTATTGGCAGGGCACGCCCCGCGACCAGGAGAACGGAGCCACCCCATGCTGAGAGTGGCCTTCGCCTCGACCGACCGCGTTCATGTGGACCTGCATTTCGGCGGTGCCGAAAGTCTGGTGATCTTCGACGTGGCGCCCGGCCAAGCCGATCTGGTGGGCGTGGCTGAGTTCGTCAAGGCCGAACAGGTCGGCACCGACGGCCGCGCCGGACTGGCCGGCACCACCCAGGACAAGGTCATCCCCAAGCTGGATTTCGTCCAGGGCTGCGCCGCCGTCTACGCGGCCTCGATCGGCGCCAATTCCATCAAGCGGCTGATGGCGCTGGGGGTCCAACCGATCATCGTCGATGCGGGACACGACATCTTGGACCTGTTGAACGAAGTCAGCCTGGCGCTGGTCTATGGCGGCCTGCCCTGGGTCGAGCGAGCCAAGGCGGCGGGGACCACCGCGTCCCCCATCGATGGCGACACCCGCCGGCTGGTCGCCTCGGAGGATGAGTTGGCATGAAACTCTGCATCTCCAACCTGGCCCTGCCCGCCTTCGACCACCAATATCTGTTTCCCCAGGTCAAGGGCATGGGCGTCGATGGCATCGAAATCGTCCCGTCCCACACCTGGGCCGACCCCGACGCGGTCTGCGCCGCCGAGATCAACGCGTTCCGCCGCACTGCCGAGGCCTCGGACCTGCGGGTGGTGGGGCTGCACGGACTGGACGGGACGGCCATGTTCGCCGACCGCGACAGCCAGGAGCGTCTGATCGACACCGTGGTCGCCCGCTCGGCCTTATGTCGGGACCTGGGTGGCCGCACCTTGATCCTGGGAGCGCGCTGGCGTCACGACCTGTCCGACCGCGCGGCGTGGCTGGCTGGCCGCGACTTCCTGGAACGTCTGCTGCCACGCATCGAACCCCATGGCACCGTACTGTGTCTGGCCCCCGGCCAGGGCGATTTCTGCGTCACCGCCAAGGAATGCTATCTGCTGGTCAACGCCGTGGACCACCCGGCCCTGGGACTGCATCTGTCGGCGGCCGCGCTGACCGCCAGCGGCGAGATGGGGCACGCCACCTTCGCCGCCGTCCGTGGCCGTCTTGACCATTTCCATGCCGACGAACCAAACCTGGAGACCGCCGGCGGCTCGGGCCGGGTGGACCACGTGGACATGCGCCGCCACCTCGCCGCCATCAGTTATTTCGATTGGGTGTCGGTGGTACAGCGTCAGGTTCCCGGCCTGTCCATGGAAGCGTTATGCATGGGAACCCGCTACGTCGCCCAAACCTATCTTCCCGCTGATACCCGCTAAAGGAGCGCGTCGCATGATCGATGCCACCCACCCCGCCTTTGCCGCCCAGGTCACGAACTGACATGTTCCAGCCCGCCCAAGCTCCTTGGATCAATCCCGGCGTGGTCATCCACGACGCCGGCGCGCCCGTGGACGAACTGATCGCCAAATTCGCCAATTCCGCGGCACGCCGTGGATTCTTGGTCGCCGCCTGTGCCCAACGTGGGGAAACCATGGTGGATCTGGTCAGCGGCGAGCCCCTGGCGGGCACGCCGCTTGAAGTGGCGGCCCGCACCTTGCGTGTCGCCATGCGCGACGACGCCGATCTGGCGGTGATCGGCGGGTTCGATGGATTCCGTCATGCCGCCGTCGAACTGACCGCGTCCATCGGACAAGGGGCGACCCAGGGCATGCCGGTGCTGACCACCATTCCCGATGGCCGGGTGCTGGAATGGCACGATTTCATCGGCCACGGCGGCACCATGATCGCGCCGACCACCCGCGCGCTGTGGCGGTGGTGGGGGCCGGAACGGCTGTACCGCGACCTTGCCTTGGGGGTCGCCGCCGACGAAGTGCGGCAGATCGCCGTGGGACCGCGCTGGCTGATGGTGCAAGGACCGGCCGGCGCCGGTCTGGCCTATCTGCCGCGCAATTCGCGCGAGTTGGTGGGACGCATCGCCGAACTCAAGCGTAAAAGTCTGCGCCAACTGGCGGAACTGTCGGGATCGTGGGACCCGCTGGAGATGGCGGTCGGCATCGCCGCCATCAACGCCCATTACAACCGCTTCGACCTGGAAGGGGAAATGGGCAATGGCGCCAGCGCCTTCGGCCACGAAGCCGGCCGGGTCGTGGTGATCGGCGCCTTTCCCGGCCTGTCGGAAACCCTGTCCAACCCCCAGGTGATCGAGGCCGACCCCCGCCCCGGCGAGTATCCCACGGTAGCCATGGACAGCCTGTTGCCCGGCTGCGCGGCTGCGGTGGTCGCGTCCTCCACCCTGATCAACCGCAACCTGCCGCGCATCCTGCGGCTGGCCCAGGGATCGCGTATCGCCCTGGTCGGGCCGGCGACACCGCTGACCCACCGCCTGTTTCATTATGGCTGCGAGATTCTGGGCGGTTTGGTGGTGCGCGACGCCCGTGGCCTGGGCGAAGCCATCCGCGCCGGCGCGTTGCCGCGCGAATTCGGCCGTTTCGGCCACTATCTGCACCTCAAACGAGAGGATGCCCCGGCCGAGAGCGGTTGCCGGTTCCGAGCACGGCCATGACGACGTCGACCAACGGGAGCACGCCATGAACGTCCATTCCCGCCCTTGCGGCCGCACCGAGGCCGCCCCCGCCGAATCGCTGTCGGTGCTGTCTCCGGTACAGGCGCCGTGGCTGCGTCCCGGCGTGGTGGTGCACGAGGCCCGTACCCCGGTGGACGGCCTGTTGGCGGAATTCGCCCTGCGTTTGCGGGATCGCGGCTTCAACGTTACCGGCTACGTTCAGCGCAACAACGCCGCCGGGGCCGAAATGGGACTTGGCTGTGCCGCCCGCATCGAATTCTTCGACGTCGCCAGCGGCCAAGTGTTGGCCGCCACCCGCGCCGAGGCGGAATTCCATCTGCGCAAGGCCATGCGCGAGGATGCCGATCTGTTGGTCATCAGCCGCTTCCAAGCCTTTCACTCGGCGTCGGCCAATGTCAACGCCGCCATCGCCGCCGGCCCCGCCCAGGGCATGCCGGTGCTGACCTCGATCGCCGGGCGCTGCGTCCAGAAGCTGGGCCTGGATGGCGCCATGATCGCCCCCGATCCGGCGGCCCTGTGGCGGTGGTGGGGACCGGAGCGGCTGTACCAGGATCTTGCCCTGGGCGTGGCCGAAGACGAGGTGCGGACCGTCGCCGTGGGCGGCCGCTGGATCATGGTGGACGGCCCCCATGGTTCGGGCGTGGCCTATCTGCCGCGTTCGGCGCGGGATCTGCTGCCGCGTCTGGAAGTGCTGCGCCGCCACAGCCTGCGCAAGCTGGCCGGTCTGGTGCGATCCTGGGACCCGGCCGAGATGGCGCTGGGAATCGCCGCCATCAACGCTCATTACAACCGCCGCGACCGCGACCTGTCGGCGGGCAACGGCGCCCGTGCCCTGTCCGGTGCCGCCGGACGCGTGGTGGTGATCGGCGCCTTTCCCGGACTGGCCGACATTCTGCCCAATTCCGCGGTGATCGAAACCGACCCGCGCCCCGGCGAGTTCCCGCCGGTGGCCATGGACACCTTGTTGCCCGGTTGCGGCGGCGCGGTGGTCAATTCCTCGGCCCTGATCAACCGCTCGCTGCCGCGCATCCTGCGGCTGGCTCAAGGTGCGCCGATGGCGTTGATCGGTCCCTCGACGCCGTTGACCGAGCGCTTGCACGATTACGGAATCGGCATCCTGGGGGGATTGGTGGTGGACAACCCCGTCGGACTGGCGGCGACCATCCGCGCCGGTGGCGGCCCGCGCGAATTCACCCGTTTCGGTCGCTATGTCCATCTGCGCCGACGAAAGTGATTTCGTTCGCCGCCGTACAATGAACGGATATGTTCTTTTTATAAATCAACGTACTAGCGTTGACATGAGAATATAGATCAGTAACACTGACTTTGTTGACGGGATGTTTTCGCCACCCCGTCGGATGACGGCCTGAGCCGGACCAGACACCGCCCCATGCGCGCGTTTCCATCACGCGTCGTGTCGGGTGCGCACAGTCCCGGACGGCCGCGCATGCTTGATCCCGCCCCCCACCTTAAAGCCGCCTTCGCCACCGACAGCCGCAACTGGGTGGATGCCGACCTCGCATGGTCCCGGCATCTGATGGTCTACGACGTCACCCTTGGCGGCAGCGACCTGCTCCACGCTCGCGATTACCGCACGGGCGACGCGGCCGATCAGTTGGCGGCCAAACTGCGGGTGTTGGGCGGCTGTGGCGTCCTGTTCAGCACCGGCCTGTCCGACCAGACCGCCCTGACCTTGTCCCAGGCGGGAATTTTCCCGGTGGTGCTGGAACAGCGCCGGCCCATTTCCGCGGTGCTGTCCCGTCTGCAAACCCTGATGCGCCGCGACCCGCCTTTGTGGATGTGCCGCGTGCTGCGCTACGGAGCCCCCCTCCATGACCCACTTTGACGGCTCTCCCCCGGTGATCGACCATGACCGCCAAGCCCCCGCCGTTTCCGGCGACATCCTGGTGCTGCATGGCGTGACGGTGCGGCGTGGCGACAATTGGGTGCTGAAAGGCATCGACCTTCGCATTCCCGCCGGCCGCATCACCGCCGTGGTCGGACGTTCCGGCGTCGGCAAGAGCACCTTGGTAGCGACGCTGAACGGCCTGTTGCTCCCCGACCGGGGCAGCATCCAGGCACCGGACCTGGGCGACCTGGCCGATTCCGCCGTATTGCGCAACCACCGCCGCCGCACGGCCACCATCTTCCAAGATCACGCCCTGATCGACCGTCTTAGCGCCATCGACAACGTGTTGCTGGGACTGGCCGACCAGCGTCATCCGCTGTCGCCGCTGCCATGGTCCGAGGCACTGCGCCGCCGCGCCGCCGAGGCTCTGGACGAAGTGGGCCTGTTGCATCGCGCCACCGCCCGCACCGCGAGCCTGAGCGGTGGCGAGCGGCAGCGGGTCGGCGTCGCCCGTGCCCTGGTGCGGCGCCCCCGCCTGTTGTTGGGGGACGAACCCTTCGCCTCGGTGGATCCCTCATTGGTCCGCCAGATGAGCGCCGATTTCCGCACCCTGACCCAACGCCACGGTCTGAGCGTGGTGCTGGTGCTGCACCAATTGGAAACCGCCCGTTTCTTGGCCGACCGCATCGTCGGCCTGGTCGATGGGTGCGTCGCCTTCGATGGCCCGGCCACGGCATTCGACGCCGAAACCGAGGCAACCATCTTTCCCTTTGTTCCCAATAACGAGGACTGACCCCATGCGTCCGCTGCTGAAAAATCTCTGTCTGGCCGCCACCTTGTGCGTCGCCGGCGCCCTGTCCCCCCAGGCCGCCGAGAAGCCCGAAAAGCTGGTGGTCGGCCTGTTGCCGGGCGAATCCGCCCCCACCGTCATGCGGTTGAACGAACCGTTGCGCGCCTATCTGGAAAAGCGCCTGGGACTGCCGGTCGAACTGGTGGTCGGGGCCAATTATGCCGCCACCGGCGAGGCGTTGCGCTTCGGCCGCCTCGACATCGCCTATCTGGGGCCGGTGACCTATATCCTGCAAAGCAAGCATTCCAAACTGGAACCGTTCGCCCGCCCCTCGCACGAGGTGGTCGGCCCAACCTTCCAGGCGGTGGTCATCGTTCCGGCCGACAGCCCGGCCAAAAACTTGGCCGACCTCAAGGGTAAGGACGTGGCCTTCGGCGATCCCGCCTCGACCTCCGGCACCTGGGTTCCGCGCTACATGTTCGCCGACGCCGGCCTGGTATCGGAGCGTGACTACACGCTTCGGGTCCTGGGCGCCCACGACGCGGTGGCACTGGCGGTCGCCAACAAGAAAGCCGACGCCGGCGGCCTGTCCATGCCCATCTACAAGCGCCTGTTGAAGGAAGGCAAGCTTGACCCCAACGCCGTGCGCGTACTGGCCGAATCTCCCGCCATCCCGGAATACATGTGGACCTTCCGCCAGGGGCTTGACCCGGCGTTCAAGGAGGAAATCCGCAAGGCCTTCATCTCGGTCAGCGATCCCGAGGCGCTCAAGGTGTTCCGCGCCGAAGCCTTCATTCCATGCGTCGATTCCGACGTCGATCGCGTGCGCATCTGGGTCAACGCCATCACCAAGGACCGTCCCGACGCCACATCCATCGTCAAGTGACTCCCTGGCGCGGTGGCCATCGCGCCATCGCGCTTAGCCCCCCCACCATCACGACAGATGCCGGCACCATCGGCACCGGAGGCAGGCCTGAGCCTGGAAACCATCCCCCGCGTCCTTTTGCGCGAAAAAACTCCCTGGAAGGATTGCATGCAATGGTTCGCCAGTTCCCCGTTTCCCCGCTCGTGTGCCGTCTGACCGCGACCAGTTCGTTCGCCGTGTTGATGACCCTGGCCCCGCTGGCGCATGCTCAGGTCGCCGCCACCGACGACGAAGCTGCGGCCGTCACCGTTGTCGTGACCTCCAACAAAAACACCGGCTCCGAGGCCGATGGCTACCGGGTCAGCGATTTCGGCCTGGGGCCGCTGGGTGACCGACCGGCACTGGACACCCCCTATGCCGTCCAAACCGTGCCGCAGGACCTGATTCAGAATCAGGGGGTCACGGACAATTGGGAATTGCTGAAATACCTGCCGTCGACCCAGATCGAATATCGCGGCGGCTCCGAGGTTGGACGTCCGCAAAGCCGCGGCTTCGAGGCGGATTTGTTGGGCAACACCCGCATCGACGGCTTCGCCGTGCAGTCGCATATTCCGCAGCCCATCGAGATGACCGACCACATCGACGTGCTGAGCGGCCTGTCTGGCGCCCTGTATGGCCCCATGAACCCGGCCGGCGTATTCAACTATGTACTCAAGCGCCCAACCGAGACCACGCTGAACCGGGTCGGCCTGGCCTATCAGTCGGACGGCAACCTCACCACCCGCGCCGACCTGGGCGGCCGCGCCGGCAAGGACAACATGTTCGGTTATCGCCTGAACGTGGCCCACACCGATGGCGAGACCTTCTCCGACACCAGCAACCTGCGCCGCGAGGTTGCCAGTCTGGCGGTGGACGCCCGCCTGCCGTCCGACACGGTGCTGGAAGCCAGCGCCGGCCGCTACGTCTACGACCGCAACGGCTATCCCGGTTCCTTCTCCGTCGCCACCGGCGCCGGCGCTCAACTGCCCGATGCCGGCAAGCTGGACCAAAAGGGATACAGCTACGACTGGGCTGGCGTACAGACCACCATCGACTATTACACCGCCAAGCTCACCCACCACTTCAACCAGGATTGGAAGATCACCGGCGGCCTGATGCGCCAGAACACCACCCGCGTCATGCGTAGCGTCAGCAACACCTTGTCCACCGACGCCGGCAGCTACCGGGCCCGGGCCAGCGAGGCCTACGCCCATTGGGAACTGACATCGAACCAGCTTTACCTGAACGGCCGAACCGAGCTGGCCGGGATGGAACACGAACTGACCTTCGGCACCAACGGCTACGTCAATCCCGGTTTCGCCGCCAACAACGGCAACAACGCCGCCACCAACACCAGCGCGTGGTGCGACATCGGCAACACGTCGTGTGCGGTCTCGCCGCTGAACTGGAAAACAGACGGCGGCTTCTACCGTACCGGCACCGAAGACCGCTACCAGACCGCCATCATCGGCGACACCGTCACCATCAACGACCAATGGTCGGTGCTGGGGGTGGTCAGCAACGGCTGGATCACCGCGGAAAGCACCACCCCGGCGCAGGCGATCGACGAGGACGACGCCCTGTCCTACACCGGCGCCGTCATGTACAAGCCGCGGCCGGACATGACCGTCTACCTCAACTACGCCTCTAGCGTGCTGCCCGGCGAACGTGCCCCCAGTTCCGGCGCCAACCTGCCGGCCAACGCCGGCCAGCCCATGGACCCTTACGAAGCCACCCAATGGGAAATGGGCTACAAGGTGGAATTGTCGGGGTTGGACGTGAACGTCGCCGCCTTCCACATCAAACGGCCCACCGCCTATGCCGGCACCGACAACGTCTACCGGGTCCAGGGGCAACAGCGCAACCAGGGCCTGGAACTGATGACCAAGGGCAAGCTGGCCGACGACATCACCATCTTCGGCGGCGTCACCTGGTTGGACACCAAGGTATCGGAGACAGACAGCGTCGCCACCGAAGGGAAACAGGCCATCGGCGTTCCCGAATGGCAGGCCAACCTGTTGACTGAATACAAGCTGCCCGAATCCCTGGTGCCCGGCACCACCGCCAGCCTGAACCTGCACTATACCGGCGAGCGCGCCGCCAACGCCTACAACACCGCCTGGGCAGACGGCTACACCACCGTCGACATCGGCCTGCGTTTCAGTGGCGAGGCCGTCGGCCGCAAGCTGACGGCGCGGCTGGGGATCACCAACCTGTTCGACGAACGCTATTGGGCGTCGATCATGCCCAGCAACGTGGCCGGCGATTCCACCACCTCGGGCTCCAGCGCCTTCCTGGGCGAACCACGGACGTTCAAGGCCTCGGTTTCCATGGACTTCTGACGGAGACGCCAACGATGACCCTTCGTCGTTTCACCATGCCGCCCATGCTGTTGTTCTTGTGTCTCGTCCTGGCTCCCGCCCAGGCGCGCGAGGTCACCGACATGGCCGGCCGCACGGTGACGGTGCCAGAGCATGTCCATGGCATCTACGCCATGTCGCATTCCCTGGCCATCGTCACCGCCTTGGCCCCCGACCTGCTGGTGGGTCTGCCGTTTCCGTTCAAGCGCAACCCAGAGGCCGAACGTTACCTGCCCGCCCGCTACGCCAGCCTGCCGCAACTGGACGGCAACCTGGAGCAGCTCAAGGCCCTGGCCCCCGACTTCGCCCTGGGCTGGACCACGCCCGCGTTCGTGCGCGACCGGGTCGGCCAGTTCGACCGCATCGCCCTGCCGACGGTGCTGGTGGACGTGGACCGCCAGGAACAATATCCCGCCACCTTCCGTTTCCTCGGCCGTCTGCTGAAGCGTGAGGAACGGGCCGAGGCGTTGGCCAGTCATCTCGAACGGCTGATGACGGAAACGGCGGCCATGGTGGCCGCCATCCCCCAGGAGCGGCGGCTTCGGGTCTATTACGCCGAAAGCGTCGATGGCCTGACCAGCCAATGCGACAGTTCGGACCGCAGCGACGTCATCTTGCGGGGGGGCGGGATCAACGCCCTGCATTGTTCCAACCCGCTGACCCCGGCCGACAACATGCCGGTCGACCAGGAAACCCTGTTGGCCGCCGATCCTGACGTCATCGTGACCCGCTTTGCCCAGACCGCGCGGGCCATCGTCGCCGACCCTCGCTGGGCACAGGTGAGAGCGGTACGGACGGGCCGGGTGTACGCCGTCCCCGCGCTGCCGTTCAACTGGTTCGACCGGCCGCCGTCGTTCATGCGCGCACTGGGGGCACGTTGGCTGTTTGAACAGCTTTATCCCGACCACGCCACGGGTACCTTGGCCGAGGAAACGCGGCGCTTTTACCAGCAATTCTTCAACCTGCGACTGGACGAGGAGGATCTGGGCCGGATCCTGGCCCGTCCATGAGCCGCACCGCAGAAATATCTCTGCCCCAGACCTGCCGCCGCCGCTTGGCGACGACGATCGCATGGCCGCTGGCCTTGGCCGTGCTGGTAACGGCGGCCATGCTGACCGCGCTTTCCATCGGCCGGTTTCCGGTGTCGTGGGCGGAAATCCTGCATTTCCTGGCGACCGCCGCCGGCCTGTCCACCATGGAACAGACGCGGTTCGACGCCTTGCGCAACATCTTGGTGGACATCCGTTTGCCGCGAGTATTGGCGGCTGCGCTGGTCGGCATGGCGCTGGCCAGTTCGGGCGCCGCGTTCCAGGCGGTGTTCCGCAACCCGCTGGTGTCGCCCGGCCTGTTGGGCGTATTGGCCGGTTCCGCCTTCGGGGCCGCGCTGGCCATGGTGCTGGACGGATCGTGGCTGCTGGTGCAGACGCTGTCCTTCACCATGGGCTTGGCGGCGGTGGCGCTGGGTGTGGGCATCGCCCACATCTTCGGTAGCGCTACCATGGTGGTGCTGGTGCTGGGCGGCATCGTCAGCAGCGCCCTGTTCGCCGCCTTGTTGTCGGTGGTCAAGTACGTGGCCGATCCACTGAACCAGTTGCCGGCCATCGTCTATTGGCTGATGGGGACCCTGGCCCATGCCAGCCTCGACCAACTGGCTTGGACGGCGCCGCCGCTGCTGGTCGCCGTGACGGCCATGTCCGCCTGTGGCCGGGCGTTGGACGCCTTGTCCATGGGCGACGACGAGGCACGTTCGCTGGGAGTGCCGGTCACAGCCCTGCGCTATGGTGTCATCGCGGCGGCCACCCTGGCCTCGGCGCTGACCGTGTCCATCGCCGGCACCATCGGCTGGGTCGGCCTGATCATTCCCCACGTCGCCCGATTGCTGCTGGGGCCGGGCAACCAGTTGTTGCTGCCGGCCAGCGCCTTGCTGGGCGCCGGCTTCCTGATCGGCGCCGACTGCCTGGCCCGCACCGTGGCGGAAGTGGAGATACCCATCGGCATCGTCACCGAGATGGTGGGAATTCCGCTGTTCCTTTTGGTGCTGCACCGCTCGCGCCGGGGGTGGCTGTGATGGCCGACACCTTGGCCGGATGCGGAGTGTGTTACCGCCGTCAGGGCCGGAGCGTGCTGAACGGCGTCGACCTGAAGCTGTGTCAAGGCGATCTGGTGTCGCTGTTGGGAGCCAACGGCGCCGGCAAGACCACCTTGTTGCGCCTGTTATTGGGGTTCGAGGCGCCCCATGGCGGCGAAGTCCGCCTGAACGGTGCCGCCATGGCCGGACAGAACCGGCGCCGGATCGCCCGCGCCGTCGCTTACGTGCCCCAGGCCCATGCCGCCCCCTTTCCCTATCGGGTGGACGAGGTGGTGGCGTTGGGCCGCCTGCCGCGAAGCGGTCTGTTCGGCCCGCCGTCGCAGCACGACCGCGCATTGGTGGCCGCGACGCTGGAACGGCTGGGCATCGCCCATCTGGCCACGCGCCCTTACACCGCCCTGTCCGGCGGCGAACGTCAACTGGCCCTGATCGCCCGAGCCCTGGCCCAGGAAGCACGACTGTTGATCATGGACGAACCGCTGAGCGGATTGGATTACGGCAACCAGATCCGTCTGCTCGACCAATTGGGGCGGCTGGCCGCCGATGGTTTCGGCATTCTGATGACCACCCACCATCCAGACCATGCGGCCAATTGTTCGACCCGTGTCGCCGTGCTGATCGACGGCCGGATCGAGCGTGACGGCCCACCCGCCGAAGTGGTCACCATCGACACCATCCACCGCCTGTACGGTGTCCGTGTGCCGCAGGACCGCCTTCGCTTCCGTCTTGCCCCCTGATCAGCGCCGGTAGGTCAGCACCCGCTCGCCCCGGGCGGCGAAATGCTCGCAGACCTCGCGCGCCAGTTCCGGCGACAGCGGCACGCCGAAGCGGCCGGCCTTCGTCACCAGTTCCTCGCCGCTGATCGTCTGAAGTGACCCCAGCCCGGCATTGGCCAGGGCGGTCACCCGCTGGCGCAGGCCGGCATCGGTGACACGGGCCAGCCAGCCGTCGCGCACCATGCCGGGGCGGTAGTCGCCGTCGCAAACCGGACGGCCGCCGTCCAGCGTGGCAATCGCCATGGCCATGGCGATATCGGCCAGGATCAGATGGAAGCGTTGGTTGTCGGTCAGGGCGTTCATGTCGGTCCTTCAGAGCCAGTGAATCAGGGGGGAATGGTCCTCGGCCGGCGCCGGCGCCGGTTGCGCCGAAGGCGTACCGAGATACAGGAAGCCGACGATGCGCTCGCCTTCGGCCAGTCCAAGCTCGCGGTGGAAGCCGTCGTCGTGCATCAGCCAACCCGACCGCCACACCCCGCCGAAGCCCTGGGCCTGGGCCGCCATCTGCATGGCCATGACCGTGCAGCCGGCGGACAGGATCTGGTCGAACACCGGGACCACGTCGCTGACCCGTGGCACGGCCACCACGATGACGACCAACGGCGCGCGATGGGGCAAACGCGGCGCACGTTCCACCACCGCGTCGGGTTTGCCGGCGGCCAGGGCGGCACGCAACATGGCCTGTCCCAGACGGTCACGACCATCGCCACCCGCCACCAAAAAACGGAACGGCCGCAAATGCAGGAAGTCGGGCACCCGCAACGCCGCCTGGAAGATGGCGTCCAGCGCCGCCCCGTCCGGCCCCGGTTCGGTCAACGCATGGCACGAGCGACGGTTGAGCAGCAACGACAGGCCAGGACTCAGCTCCATGACGGCAAATCCTCCTCGATACGGCCGCCGTGACGCAGGCGGTCGCGCAGTTCCATCAGGCCGGCATCCACCCGTTCCAGACGTTGCAGCGCACGGCGTTCCGCCGCCGACGTTTCCAGGATTTCGGCGATGCCGCCGCCGCGCAGCACCACACGGCGGTCGCCACGCAACGCCAGCAACGGGTCGTGGGTGGCGACCAACACGATCTTGTCGCCCGCCACCAACAGGCCCAGCGCCCGTGAACGATCCACCCCGGCGTTCTCGATCTCGTCGATCAGCACCACCGGCGATTCCGACAGCAACGCCACGTCGGCGATCATCAGCGCCCGCGTCTGGCCGCCCGACAATTGAGTCAGCGCGGTGTCGGGAGCGAATTTCTCGCCGGTCAGGTCGTTGGCGCAGGCGATGACACGGGCGGTGACCGCCTCCACCTCCGTCACGCCGCGGACCTGGGCATGCATGGCGACGAATTCCGCCACCGGAAGATCGACCACGAAATTCATGTTTTGCGACAATTGCGCCACCAGCTTGCATTCGGGGGCGAATCGCGCCTGCGGCGACGGCGGCGCGCCGTCCACCAGCACCACCCGGCCGGTGGGGGTGTCGCCTTGGGCGAGGCATTCGATGTCGGCCAACAGGCGGCTTTTCCCCGAGCCGGTGGGGCCGACGATGCAGGTAGTCTGGCCGGGACGCAGGACCAGTTCGGCCACTTCCGGCTGTCCGTGGCGATCGTGGCCGCCGCGCAGCACCAGATTGCGCGGAGCCGAGGCCACGCTTTTTTTCCGCCCCATCAAACGCGCCACATGGTCGGCCAGTTGCTCGCCGTCCAGTCCCAGTTCGGCCAGTTCCTCCTCGCCCAACCCGGCCAGCCACTCGTCCAACGTCAGCTCGGGCCGCAACGGCAACGGCAACCCGGCCAGGAACTCGGCCACGGCGGCATGCGCCGCCATCAGCATCCCAAGGCTATGGGAGGTCATCGAACCTCATCCTCTTGACGTTGCCGCGATGATGAACGTCACCGATGGCGGTTTCGCCCACGCAATAGGGACACACCGCCGACGGCATGGCGAAACGCAACCGGCGACCGTCCAGCGTTTCCACTTGTGGGGCACGGGCCAGATGCCATGCCACCTCCATTGCCCCCTGGCCGGTGATGCCGTTGCAGAACACCGTGGCGGCACGGGGATTGGCCAGACGCAGGTTGAAGGCGAAGACCTCACGTTCGGCCTGGCTGACGATGTCGCCCTTGGTCACCACCACCAGATCGGCCAGACGCAGCATGGGGCCGATCTTGGCCGGAGTACGGATTCCCGCCAGCACGTCCACCACGCACACCGCCAGGACACCATCAAGATGGGGCGAACAGCGGTTGCACAGGCCGGCACTCTCACTGACCAGCAAATCCAGTCCCCGCCGTTCGCCCCAGGCCAGACAGGCCTCGATGTTGGTGACGAAGAAATGATCCGGGCATAATCCACCCGACAAACCGACCCGCGACGGCAGCCCGGCCCGCGCATACAAATCCTGGTCGGCGGTGGACAGGGAATCGAACTTCACCACCCCGGCCGCGACGCCGTCGTCGCGCAGCACGGCCAGCGCCCGCGAGATGACCGAGGTCTTGCCCACCGAGGGCGGCCCGGCGACAGTGACCAACCGCGGCGGCGCCATCAGCCGCCCCAGACTTCGAAGAACAGCCGTCCGATTCGTGCCGCGCGCTCGGTCATGCCGCCCGCCCGCACCCGCTCCCAACCCGGCCATTTCAGCCGCGCGCCCGTCGGGAACGCCCCGGCCAGGGGGGCGATGGTGGGCGGATAACAGTTGCGCGCCAGCACGGAACCGAACGCCGCACCGGTCAGCATCTCGACCAACGGCGACAGCCGCTCGGCCGCCTCGGGCCGCAGGGTGAAACCGATGGGCATGGCGTAAGCGCCGTCCTCGGGCCACACCACCGACACATGACGACGCCGGGGCGCCATCTCCGCCTGCAACCACGGCAACACCATGACCGTGCCGCCCAGGCCACCCGCACCGCCGGCGGTGCGGGTGCTGACCACATTGTGCTGCAATCCCTTGGTGGCGGCGGCGAAAGCGCAAAGACCGTCGTCTCCGAACTCCTCGGCCAGACAGAACAACAGGAACTGGTTGTAATCGCCATAGGGCTGGTCCGCGCCAGGGCGCCAACCGCCGAACACCACTTGGCCCCGCCACTCAGGCGCCAACAGATCGACCCACCGCCGGGGCGGCGCACGTCCATCCAAGCGAAGGTGGTCCACCAGGAACACCATGGGAATGGCCGCGAACGTGACGAAGCTCCCCAGGGGGTCCATCAACTCGCGACAGGCCGGGTCGGCCGCCGCCACGGCCGGCCCGGCCTGTGCGGCCTCGGCCAGCAGGCGTTCGCATGCCGGCTCGGGCGTCCACGGCGTCACCACCATGGAAGGCCAGGATTGGGGGGGCCGCGCCAGGATGTCGAAGGGGGCATACCAGGCGCCGCCCATGGCGGCGGACAGCCGCAGGCGATGCCTTAGAGCCACCGGCTCCACCGCCTGCTTGAACGGCCGCCGCAGCGGCAACGGCATGCGGGCCAGCAAATCCAGGCCATCGGAAGACGAAGCCTTGCATTCTCCGGCAATGTGCGCACGCCCCAGGAACATCCACTCGCTCCGCACACAACAAAACACTAGACAAGAATTTCTCGAATCTGCAATGAATGTCAACGACAAAACAATATATCAACAAAATAACCATCGTAGCACTTCAAACATTCAAATGTCGAAGATGCGACATCTTACATTGCCGAACTTTTACATTGACGTAAGAAGGGGATAAAAATGTACATTCCCGTCATTTCCGCCACCAAGACACCCTCTGTCCCCTTGCGCTTTCCCACCGAGCCAAAGCGCACCCGCATCCTCTATCTGGCCCGCTTCGCCCCCGACGAGCCGGTGCTGGCGCAAAAGCCGGATACCCACGCCGCCGGGTATTCCCAATACCATTTCAACCTGTTCACCGAATTGCAGGGCATCGGCTACGACGTGCGCTCAAGCTCCAAGCCCTATGCGGCGTGGATGGCGGGCGGCAACGTGGATTTCGTGTTCTCGCTGTTGAACCGCATGCCCATGCGCAATCCCGAGATTCATGTCCCCTCGGTGTGCGAGTACCAGCACCTGCCCCATCTGGGGGCGCCGCCCAACATCCGGGCTCTGGCCGAAGACAAGTTCCTGAGCAAGCTGGCCTTCCGCGCTCTTGGCCTGCCGGTGGCCGAAGGCCGGGCCTATGCGCCGGGGCAGGAACTAACGCCACCGGATTTCACCGGCCCCTATTTCGTCAAGGACCGCTTCGGCGCCGCCTCGGAAGGCATCGCCGCCGACAGTCTGCAAGACAGTTGGCAAGGCACGATACCGGTCATCCAACGTTTCCACGCCCAAGGACGCGAGGCCCTGGTCGAGCGCTATTGCCCCGGTGTCGACGTCACCGTGCCGGTGATCGGCCATGCCCCCTATCTGGTCCTTGGCCATGTGGCGCCGCAATCGGACGAAGTGGGCGGCATCCTGACCGAAAGCCTGAAGGTGGACGACCATCTCGGCAACCGGCTGGTGAGCCTGGACGCCGCCACCGCCGCCGCCGTGGAAGAAGACGTCGCGACGCTGTGGCGCAACCTTGGCCCCATCGACTATTTCCGCGTCGATTACCGTTGGAACCCCGCCACCGGCACCCGGACCGTGCTGGAAATCAACATCTGTTGCTATTTCGGCCGCCACGGCGCCCTGGCCTTGGCGGGAAGCCAA
This sequence comes from Magnetospirillum aberrantis SpK, assembly GCF_011022235.1. GTDB lineage: Bacteria > Pseudomonadota > Alphaproteobacteria > Rhodospirillales > Magnetospirillaceae > Magnetospirillum > Magnetospirillum aberrantis. Next base: position 61,258 of record NZ_JAAIYP010000026.1, read on the forward strand.
TGGGGGTTCTCGCGCCGCGACCTGCTGGCCCATGTGGTGGAATACAGCCTGGCCCGCCAACACACCACCCATAGCCATTACCGCTGGATGATATGACTTGCAGCGGACACAAAAAGGGGGAGCACGAAGGCAAGGGGTTTACACAGCCATTATGCGTCACGACCAAGCTTGGCCCGGCCATCCGCGATGTCCGCTGTGGGCCGGAAGCGGAAGGGCGGGTTTTGGAGGTGGGAGCGGTAAAGCGGACCTTTGGAATTGGGTGCCGTGGCGCCGTAACTAGATGGGGTGTTGATCGTGCGCGTTTTGCATGGCGCGCGGAACTTGGCGGAGGCATTCGGGAAAGATTGACCTGATGCGCTTTTTGATGGAAGCTCCCCGCAAAGTCACAAACACTTCGATCTAAGAGGTTTGGTTATGGAAAGACGGTATGCGAAACCTCCGCAAGACCCGCCACTGACGAAGAGCTTGCGCGAAGGGGTGACGAATTCGGCCGATGTGCAACGTCCTCCCGCAAGACCCGCGCCGAAGCCTCCGACACAGCAACCGCCTGCCGATACACCAAAGAAGTAGTCAGATGCTGATGGTTGCCTTTGTAGCAGGCCAAAAATGAAGTAGTACCCAAACAGCAACGCCAACAACAGGGGCGGCGCAAGCAAGCGCAGCCCCTCTCTTTTGGAGCTTACTGCATCGCTTGTTGACACCGATATTGTGATCGATCCGCTCTTGGTAATTTTGTGCATGGTATAAAAGGGTTTCTGCACGCGAACCAAACAAAGTCTCGCCATTCAGCCAGCTTTTCGGATGAATGCCCGCGACGTGAAAGTTTGTCGGCCAAAGAGCTGCGACGCAAAACAGGCTGCCGACGAACAGAAACAGGGCACAAATAACCCCGCCGCCAATGATTGCCGCCCCCATCCCACTACTCACGGCGGCAGCAACGGCGGCTAAGGTCGCAACGGTTCCCGTGGTAAAAATGCCCGCCAATGTGGCTGCCCTTTGATCTGCAGCAATGCTGATTGTCAGCATGGATTGCAGGTGCAGCTCCGACAGCCGAATAATTTCTTGGGCGACCTCGACGGGAGCGCGCTTGTAGGCGGAACTCATTACGGCACCTCTTACCTTCACACCTTGTGCGGGGAACGGAATAACATTTTTTTGCAGGCCGTGATTGCAGGATATTTTCCAGATACGCGGCCCACACGTCGAGGGCACGGCGCTTCTCTGGGACATAGAGTTACGGTGACGCTCCACTCAGTTCGGCAAAGTCCGTTATCGGAAACTCTGCGCGCCCTTCGGAATGTCGTAGATGGGCGCAAAGCGGACCATTCGTTCGCGCCAATGCCCAAATACATGGCTGGCCGGGCCAAGCCCGGCCATGACGTTTTTAGGCTCGAAGATTTCTTCGCTGGTTGAAAACGCCAAAACCGAGAGGGCGCCTCACTCTCGCGAGGCGCCCTCAACACTTATTGTAAGCCCCTGGGCAGGAGCTCCCCCTTTGGCAAAAGCGACGGTTGCCCGTGCCTTAGAACGATAGCGCCTTGGCCTGGACCACCTGCGGCAGGGCGCGCACTTCCTCAAGGATGACGTCGGTCAACGGCTGATCGACCTGGGTCAACAAGATGGCGTCGCCGCCGGCTTCGGCCCGGCCCAGATGGAAGGTGGCGATGTTGACGCCATGCTGGCCCAACAGCGAACCGAGCGCGCCGATGAAGCCGGGCTTGTCCTGGTTGGTGACGTAAAGCACATGCTCGCCCAGTTCGGCCTCGATCGGAATGCCCTTGATCTCGACCACACGCGGCTTGTCGCCGCCGAACAAGGTGCCTGCCACCGAACGCGAACGCACCTCGGTGGTGACGGTGACGCGGATCAGGGTGTGGTAGTCGCCCTCGCGCGCGTTCTTGGTCTCGGACACGTCGATGTTACGGTCCTTGGCGATCACCGGCGCGTTGACCATGTTGACCGTCTCCACCATGGGCTTCAAAAGCCCCTCGAGGATGATGGCGGTCAGCGGCTTGGTGTTCAGCCCGGCGACGACGCCCACATATTCGATCGACACCGCCTTGAGGGCGTTCTCGGTCAACTGGCCGGCGAAGCTTCCCAACTGGCCGGCAAGCTTCATGTAGGGGCGGAGCTTGGGCGCGTCCTCGGCCGAAACCGAAGGCATGTTGAGCGCGTTGACCACGGCGCCCGTCAACAGATAATCCGCCATCTGTTCGGCCACCTGAAGCGCCACGTTTTCCTGGGCTTCCGAGGTCGAGGCGCCGAGATGCGGCGTGCACACCACGTGCTCGTTGCCGAACAGGATGTTCTCCTTGGCCGGCTCGGCCTTGAACACGTCGAGCGCGGCACCCGCCACCTGACCCGATTCGATGGCCGCCTTGAGGTCTTCCTCGACCAGCAGACCGCCGCGGGCGCAGTTGATGATGCGCACGCCCTTCTTCATCTTGGCGATGGCGTCGGCGCTGATGATGTTCTTGGTCGCTTCGGTCAGCGGCGTATGCAGCGTGATGAAGTCGGCCCGCGCGAACAAGGTGTCCAGATCGACCTTTTCGATGGTCAGGTCCTTGGCGCGTTCCGCCGACAGGAACGGATCATAGGCCACAACCTTCATGCGCAGGCCCAGCGCGCGGTCGGCGACGATGGCGCCGATGTTGCCGCAGCCGATGATGCCCAGCGTCTTGCCGGTCAGTTCGACGCCCATGAACTTGGACTTTTCCCACTTGCCGGCGTGGGTCGAGGCGTTGGCCTGGGGAATGTCGCGGGCCAGCGCGAACATCATGGCGATGGCGTGCTCGGCGGTAGTGACCGAATTGCCGAACGGCGTGTTCATGACCACCACACCGCGCGCGGTGGCGGCGGGAACGTCGACGTTATCGACGCCGATACCGGCGCGTCCGACCACCTTGAGGTTGCCGGCGGCGGCCAGGATGTCGGCGGTCACCTTGGTATTGGAACGGATGGCCAGACCGTCGTACTGGCCAATGATGGCCTTCAGTTCATCGGGAGCGAGGCCGGTCTTGACGTCGGCTTCGATGCCACGGTCCTTGAAGATCTGGACGGCGGCGGGGCTCAGTTTGTCGCTGATGAGAACCTTGGGCATAGCTTGTCCTTCCCCCGAGGGAGTTCGGGCGCCGCCCTGCACAAGGCGGCGCCCGTTCCGAATGTGACGATGTTTACTGGACTTTGGGCTCGAACTCCGCCTTGACCTGGGCGAAGGCCCAGTCCAACCACGGCGTCAACGCCTCGACATCCTTGGTTTCCACCGTGGCACCGCCCCACACGCGCAGCCCCGAGGGGGCGTCGCGATAGGCGCCGATGTCATAGGCGACACCTTCCTTGTCCAGGATCGAGACGATCTTCTTGGCCGCCGCCGCCTGATCGTCGGCGGACAGGCGCGCGAAGAACGGCGCCTTGATGGCGACGCAGATCGAGGTGCACGACCGGGTCGCGGGAACCTTGGCCAGGTTCTCGGCCCAATCGGAGCGGTCCATCCACGCCTGAAGCGCGGCCAGATTGGCTTCGGAGCGTTGAATCAGAGCCTTGAGGCCGCCGATCCCCTCGACCCACTTGAGCGCGTCGATCTGGTCTTCCACGGCGATCATCGACGGCGTGTTGATGGTCTCGCCCTTGAAGATGCCTTCGATCAGCTTGCCGCCCTTGGTCATGCGGAAGATCTTGGGCAACGGCCATGCCGGCTTGTAGGTCTCGAGCCGTTCGACGGCGCGCGGGCTCAGCACCAGCATGCCGTGCGCGCCCTCGCCGCCCAGCACCTTCTGCCAGGACCAGGTGACCACGTCCAGCTTGTCCCACGGCATGTCCATGGCGAACACCGCCGAGGTGGCGTCGCAGATGGTCAAACCTTCGCGGTCGGCCTTGATCCAGTCGCCGTTCGGCACGCGCACGCCGCCGGTGGTGCCGTTCCAGGTGAACACCACGTCACGGGCGAAATCCACCTGACCGAAATCGGGCAACTCGCCGTACGGCGCCTTGAAAACGCGCACGTCTTCGATCTTCAACTGCTTGGTGACGTCGGTCACCCAGCCGTCGCCAAAGCTTTCCCACGCCAGCATGTCGATGCCGCGGGCGCCCAACAACGACCACATGGCCATTTCGACGGCACCGGTGTCGGACGCCGGCACGATGCCGATACGGTAATCGGCGGGAATGCCCAGCACCGCGCGGGTGCGGGTGATCACTTCTTCAAGCTTGGCCTTGCCGATCTTGGCGCGGTGCGAACGGCCGACAGGCGTGTCGGACAACGCCTCGACCGTCCAACCCGGACGCTTGGCACAGGGACCAGAGGAAAAATTGGGATTGGCGGGCCGAACAGCCGGCCGCGAAAGCTCACTCATAAGGAAACCCTCCCTCGCAGAAGGGACGCGGCCCGTTGGGGGGCCGTGGCCCGGGCGCGAGTGTAGCAGGGCGGCGGGGGGGCGCAAGCACGGTGTTTGAGAGGGAGTCTAAGGTGGCGGGGTCACAGTCCCCACACCACCTTGGCCCCCACCGCGAACGCCGCCCACAGCAACAGCATCAGCGGCAGACCGGCCTTGGTGTAGTGGGCGAAACGATAATGGCCCGGCCCCATCACCAACAGGTTGGTCTGATAGCCGATGGGCGTGGCGAACGAGCAGTTGGAGGCCAAAATGGTGGCGATGGCGAAAAGGTGGGGGTCCAACCCCAATTGCCGGGCGATGCCGACGCCGATGGGGGTGAACAGGACGGCGGTGGCGTTGTTGGACAAGACGTTGGTCGCCACCGCCACCAAACCGAAGAACGCCACCAGAGCACCCCAAGGCCCGATATCGCCCACCGCCGCCAGCATGTGGTTGGCCAAAAACGACGCAGCGCCGGTGGCATCCATGGCCTCGCCCAAGGCCAGGGCGTTGCCGACCATCAGCACCACCTTGGTGTCGATGGCGCGGATGGCCTGACGTGGCGTCAGGGTTCCCACCGCCACCAGGATGGTCGCCGCCCCCAACGCCGCGATGGCGATGGGCAGGACGCCGAACGCCGACAGCGCCACCATGGACAGGAAGACAAAGGCTGCGCGGCGGGCATGGTGCACCTTGGGCAACGAGCCGGCGCTGCCCGACACCACCACCAGGTCGCGTTCGGCACGCAACTGGTCGATGGCGTCCCACGGCCCCATCAGCAACAGGACGTCGCCGGCCTGAAGACGGATTTCCGTGGTCGGCCCACGGATCATGCGGGCCCGGCGTTCGATGCCCAGCACCGTGACACCATGGCGTTGCAGGCCAAGCTGATCCACGGAGAAACCGGCGAAGCGCGAGGTCGGCGGGATCATCGCCTCGACCAGCACCCGTTCCCCGGCCGAGGCGTCGCGCCCGCGTGCCGCCGGCGGTTCGGCGTCGAAATCGTCTTCCTTGGCGTCGGGGACCGACAAAAGCCCCGGCAGACGCGCCGCCACGTCGGACAACGCCTTGCGCGTGCCGGCGACCATCAACTCGTCACCGGCCAGCAACTGGACGTCGTCATAGGGCGGATAAACCGGCCGGCCATCGCGCACGATCAGGTGGACGGTGATGTCGGGCAGCGACCGGAAAGTGCCGGCGGCGGCGGTCTCCCCCTCGAGGGCGGAACCGGCGCCAACGGTACACTGCGACACGAATTGCTTGCCCTGGCCCAGAAGATGTCCGGCCAGCCCGGCGGTGCCCTTGGGCAACAGCCGGGGCATCACGAAAACCACGTAAACGAAGCCGACCGCCGCCACCAGCAAGCCCATGGGGGTCTGGTCGAAGAAATCGAGTCCGGGAAGCCCCTGGGCGATCAACGCCGAGGACACCAAAAGGTTGGTCGAGGAACCGATCAGCGTGGTCATACCGCCCAGGATGGCGACAAACGACAGCGGCATCATCACCCGCGACGACGCCAGCCCGCCGCGCTGGGCCATCGCCTGAAGCACCGGCAGGAACATCACCACCACGGGGGTATCGTTGATGAAGGCGCTGGCCACACCGACCACCGCCAGCGCCAGCAACAGCATCGCCCAATTGGGCAGGCGCAGATGGCCGACGCCGTCGGCCAGCTTGTCCAGAGCGCCGGTGCGCGACAGCGCCTCGGCCACCACCAGCAAGGCCATCACCGTCAGAAGCGCCGGATTGCCGAAACCGGCCAGCAAGGCGCCGGGCGTCAACTGATTCTTGCCGGCCGCGTCAGCCACCGGAAACAGATGGAACGCCAACATCATCACCGACAACATGCCGATGGACACCACCTCGACCGGCAGTTTCTCGCTGACGTAAAGCCCCAGGGCGAGCCCGAGAAGGGCCAGCGTCAACCAGACCTGAGGCGTCGCCGCCGCGATGTTCGCGTAATCCACCCGTCCCTCATCATTTCGTCCCAATCCCATCTCAATAGCAAAAAAACCCTCGCCGCCACTACCGCCTTCACATGACGGAGCACCGGCGGCTCACATCTTTATTCAAGGACAAGGAAACGCGGTGACGACGTCCGAGGCGTCGTTGGGGCTGAGGGCCAGCGGCGGCAGACAGGCGACGCCCTGGGCATGGCCGCCTTGCAGGGCCAGATTGATCATGCCGTCAAGGGCACGCGGCCGGACGTGGCGGCGTGCTTGGGCGAAACGAATCCGCCCGCGCCGCACCGACAGCGGGAAACACCATGTCAGCAAACGTTGCGCCCCAGCGGGAGAAACGACGTAGGCGATGGTTCCCCAGACCGCGCGCACCGGGTGCAAGGCCGGCTTGGCCCGCCGGGCCGAAGCGGCGAAAGCGGCATGAAAGTCGGAGGATTCGTTTTGCCAGCCGAAATAGCTTTCCATCACCATGCCCTCGGGCAGGGTCAGGGCCAGCGGCGCGTTGGTGTTGTAGCCAAGAAACAGGATGTCGGCCCGGTCCAGCACGCGGGCCAGGCCGGGCAGAAGATGGGTCAGCCCGCCATGCAGACAGGCGTCGTCCTCGCAGATCAGCCGGGAAGCCCCTTCCGCCACCACGGCTTGCCATTGGGCGCGGTGGGACAGCGCGTTGCCCAGCGCCCCGTCGCTGAACATGGCGTTGTCGCGGTCCAGCAATCCTTCCGCCATCAGGCCGGCGCGGTCCATCCCCGCCCCGTCCACCGCCGCCACGACCTGGAAATCCAGATCGTGGCCGCCGTTCCACGCCATGAAACGGGACAGCCGTTCGGGCCGGCGAACAAGGTTGAGGACAACCGCCTTCATGGCCTCAAGGTGCCGGCCACGAAAGGCCGCACATGGCCGCCGATACACACGCGCTCGCCCCGATCCTCGACCCACAGGGTGCCGCCGCGCCGCGACAACTGACGGGCCACCAGAGCGGCCTTGCCCAGACGCTTGGCCCAGAACGGCGCCAGCACGCAATGGGCGGACCCGGTCACCGGGTCCTCGACCACTCCCCAACGCGGCGCGAAGAAACGCGACACGAAATCCACCTCTCCCGCACCCGGCGCGGTGACGATCAGCGCCCGCCTGGACAACGACGCCACCCCCGCCATGTCGGGCACCAGCGCCGCCACCGCGTCGGCGCTGTCCAGCACGCACAACAGATGGTCCTTGGTCGCCAGCACCTCGCGCACCGGCTTGGCCAGGATGCGTTCGATATCCTCGGGGAACACCGTGGGACGCGGCGCGTTGGCCGGGAAATCCAGCACCAGCCGGCCGCCGTCGCGGGTCACGGTCAAGGGGCCGCTTTTCGAGGCGAAAACCACCTCGTCCCCCGGCTCCACATGGGTCAGAACCACCCAGGCCGCGGCCAGGGTGGCGTGGCCGCACAAATCCACCTCGACCTTAGGCGTGAACCAGCGGACGCGCCAGCCGCCCGCTTCCTTGACCACGAAGGCGGTTTCCGACAGCGCGTTCTGGGCCGCCACCCCCTGCATCCAATCCTCGGGCCGCCAATCGGGCAGCACGACCACCGCCGCCGGGTTGCCGGTGAACGGCGCCGCGTCGGCGAAGGCGTCAACGTGCCAGAAAGGAAAACCCGTCATGCCCTGAACTCCGAAACCGTGTGCAAATGGTTGAGCGGCCCATGACCATGGCCCAGACCCGGCGCCGTCTCGATGGCCTTGCGGACATAGGCCCGTGCACGGACCACCGCGTCGTGCAGGTCCATCCCCTGGGCCAGACCGCAGGCGATGGCCGAAGCCAGCGTGCAGCCGGTGCCATGGGTCGAACTGGTGTGGATGCGCTGACCAGCGAAAGCGGTCAGCTTGCCCGGTTCGGCCAACAGGTCGACCAGTTCGTCGCCTTGCATGTGCCCGCCCTTGAGCAGCACCGCCTTGGGCCCCAACGCCAACAGGTCGCGCGCCGCCTGTTCCATGGCCGCAAGGTCGGGAATGGCCCGGCCCAGCAGCACCTCGGCCTCGGGAATGTTGGGAGTGATCAGCGTCGCGCGCCGCACCAGCCGTTCGACCAGGGCTTGGGCCGCGTCGTCCTGCAACAGCGGCGCCCCCCCCTTGGCCACCATCACCGGATCGACCACCAAGGGTACGGCGGCGGCGAAGCGGTCGATGGCGCCGGCCACCGCCTCGATGATCGGCACCGTCGCCAGCATACCGGTCTTCAGACAATCGGCGCCGATGTCACCCAGAACAAGTTCCATCTGCTGCACGATGAAATCCGTCGGCACGGCATGCACGCCGAACACCCCTTGGGTGTTCTGGGCGGTAAGCGCGGTTATGGCGGTGGCGGCATAGCCGTCAAGCGCCGAAACCGCCTTGATGTCGGCCTGGATGCCGGCGCCGCCGCCGGAATCTGAACCGGCGACAATAAGAACGCGACCTTTCATGCGCCCTCCAACAACGGGAATGGCCACATGATAGATAAACCGCGCGGAATGTGAAGGTCAGGCGGCGACATCCTTGATGGCGGCGACGATGTCGTCCACCACCGATTCCACCAACGGCTTGTCCTCGCCCTCGGCCATGACGCGGATCAACGGTTCGGTACCCGACTTGCGGATCAGCACCCGGCCCGACCCGTTCAGGCGGTTTTCGCCCTCGGCGATGGCCGCCTTGACCTTGGCCTCGCCCAGAACCGTCTCGGGCTGACCGGAGACGCGCACGTTCTTCAACACCTGCGGAAAGGGATCGAACAGCCGCAACACCTGGGATGCCGGCTTGCCCGAATCGACGATGGCCGCCAGCACCTGAAGCGCCGCCACCAGACCGTCACCGGTGGTCGAATGGTCGGACAGGATGATGTGGCCCGATTGCTCGCCACCGACGTTGATGCCGTCCCGACGCATGCGTTCCAGCACATAGCGGTCGCCGACACCGGTTCGGTGCAGGTCGATGCCGTGCCCGCCAAGGAACTTTTCCAGCCCCATGTTGGACATCACCGTCGCCACCACGGCGTTGCCGCGAAGTTGGCCGGACGCCTTCCAACTGGCGCCGATCAGGCCCATGACCTGATCGCCGTCGATGATGGCGCCGTGTTCGTCGCACAGGACCACCCGGTCGGCGTCGCCGTCGAGCGCGATGCCGAGATGGGCGCCGTGGGTCACCACCTGAGTCCGCAAGGCCTCGGTATGCAGCGACCCGCAATCCTTGTTGATGTTGAAGCCGTCGGGGTTGACCGCCACCGGAACCACCTCGGCGCCCAGTTCCCACAGCACGGTGGGCGCGACCTTGTAGGCGGCGCCGTTGGCGCAGTCGACCACGATCTTGAGGCCGTCGAGCCGCAATCCGCGCGGAAAGCTGCCCTTGGCGTATTCGATGTAGCGGCCGACCGCGTCGTCCAGACGCTTGGCCTTGCCCAGATGGTCCGATCCGACGCGATAGGATTCCAGGCCGTTGAACATCTTGTGCTCGATCGCGGCCTCGTCCTCGTCCGACAGCTTGAAGCCGTCGGGACCGAACAGCTTGATGCCGTTGTCCTGATAGGGATTGTGCGACGCCGAGATCATGACGCCAAGATCGGCACGCAAGGACCGGGTCAGCATGGCCACCGCCGGCGTCGGCAGCGGCCCCAACAGCACCACGTCCATGCCGACCGCGATGAAGCCGGCGGTCAACGCCGGTTCGAGCAGATAACCCGACAGGCGGGTGTCCTTGCCGATCACCACCACATGACGATGGGAACCGCGGGTGAAGTGACGGCCGGCGGCCATGCCCAGCTTCAACGCCGTCTCGGCGGTCATGGGGTCCAGGTTGGCGGTGCCACGAATGCCGTCGGTGCCGAAAAGCTTGCGCGTCATGCCCGTCACGATTCCACAACATGAATAAGGGGTCATTGCATAGCGCGATTGTCCCCGTCATGGGAAGGGGGTAGCCGATAAAGCTTTGTTTCACTTTGCAACAATCGGGACAAACCACCCTTGTCTTCGCGCCGGCCAAGTGAGCGTCTCGACAGCTAGGGGGGGCTCGGGCACCATGGGGCGCCACCCCATGCCGCCAGGACCGCCCCCCGATGTTGTACGCCTATGACCATTATCTGTTCGCCGCCCTTGCCCTGTTCGGCACGTTGGGGGCGTGCGGCGCCGGTCTGTGGCTGGGACGGTCCCGCCATGGCGCCGCCATCCGCGACTGGCGGGGGTTGTCGCCGCCCTTCGTCAACGTCATCGGCGTGCTGTTCGCCCTGACCCTGGCGTTCCTGGCCAACGACACCTGGAACGCCCACGACCGCGCCACCAACGCGGTGTTCCAGGAAGCCGGGGCACTCAAATCCATCCAGGCGCTGTCGCGCCACCTGCCCGAGACGACGCGGGCCAAGGTCGACCGCGCCATTCAGGCCTATGTCCGGTCGACGGTCGAAGGGGAATGGCCACGCCTTGCCCATCGCCAAGGCAACCCCGAGACCTCCGAGGCGTTGGCCGGGCTGTTGGAAGTCCTGTCGGGGCCGGAGGTCGCGGCCAGCCTGCACCCCACCAGCCATGCCCAGGTCCTGGAACAGGCGATCACCGTGCGCAACGCCCGCGAACAGCGCATGGCGCTCAGCCAGACCCACGTCAACCCGCTGAAATGGCTGGGCATGGCCTTTCTGGGACTGGTGACCATGATTTCCATTTCCATGGTCTACGTGGACCAGCCCAAGGCCGAGTTGCTGGCCGTGCTGTTGTTCACCGCCGCCGCCGGCCCCACCGCCGCCATCGTCCTGGTCCAGGGCAACCCCTATCTGGAACCGGGGGCGGTCCGGCCGACGCCGTTGGCCGAGATGATCGTGAAATGATTGACAACGCCCCGTCGGCAGGCGCAGCATGCGCCCCATGATTACGTTCGTTTCCTTCGCGCAGTATTGGTGGTGGACCGCATAACCGGCGGCCGTACCTGTCTTCGCGTCTGAAGCAGACCCAACAAAGGCCGCCACGGGGAACCGGGCGGCTTTCGTATTTTCTCCCCTCTCGTTCGGTCTTCCCCCTGGCGGCACCCCGCAGGAGAGAGACCCGTCATGATTCCGCCCTTTTCCCCCGCCGCCGGCCATTTCGTCACTCAGGGCGGCCTGACCGTCGACCGTGCCGTCGACGTGCTGCCCGATGGCCCCGCCGCCATCGCCGATTTGGCCGAACGCCTGGACCATGGCCACGGCCTGTTGATGGTGTGCGACGTGGCGGTGGCCGGCCGTTACCGGCCGCGCGCCGTGGGCTTCGACGCACCGCCGCTGATGGTGGTGGCGCGCGGCCGCGAGGTGACGCTTGAGGCCCTGAACCGCCGGGGCGAGGTGTTGTTGCCGTTGCTGGCCCAGGCGCTGGAGTTGGAACAGAACTCCCCGGTCCTGGCCGGGGGCACCATGGCCGACAGCGGCGAACCGGTGGACGAAGCCGGCCGCACCCGCCGGGCTTCGGTGTTCACCCTGGTCCGGCGATTGCGCGACCTGTTCTTTGCCGAGGACGAACGCCATCTTGGTCTCTATGGCGCCTTCGGCTACGACCTTGCCCAACAGGTGGACCCGCTGCGGCAACACCTGATCCGGCCGGCGGACCAGCGCGACATGGTGCTGTACCTACCCGACCGGCTGTTACTGGCCGATCCCGAGGGCGGGCCGGCGCATCTGGTCCGCTATGAATTCAGCAAGGGCTTCGTCACCACCAGCGGCCGCCGGCGCGAGCCCCAGGCGGCGCCGGTACGCGCCGACCGGGCCAACACCGCCATGGATTCCCACCGCCCCGGCGACTATGCCCAGGTGGTGCGTCAGGCGCTTGAGCATTTCCGGCGCGGCGACCTGTTCGAGGCGGTGCCGTCCCAGACCTTCGCCCGCCCCTGCGCCCTGACGCCAAGCGTACTGTTCCACCGCCTGCGCGCCGCCAACCCGGCCCCGCACGGCCTGTTGGCCAATCTGGGCGAAGGCGAGGCGTTGATCTCGGCCAGCCCGGAAATGTTCGTGCGCGTCCAGGGCGAGCGGGTGGAAACCGCCCCCATCTCGGGCACAGTGGCACGCGGCGCGGACGCCTTGGGCGACGCCGACGCGGTGTTGCGGCTGTTATCCGACGCCAAGGAAACCGCCGAATTGACCATGTGCACCGACGTCGACCGCAACGACAAGGCCCGCATCTGCCTGCCTGGGAGCGTGCGCGTGGTTGGCCGACGACAGGTGGAGATATATTCGCGCCTCATCCATACGGTTGACCATGTGGAAGGACAATTGCGCCCCGGCATGGACGCGCTCGACGCGTTCCTGGCCCATGCCTGGGCGGTGACGGTGACCGGCGCCCCCAAAAAGGCCGCCATGCAATTCGTCGAGGACCACGAGACCAGCCCGCGCCAGTGGTACGGCGGCGCCTTCGGCGCGGTGCTGATGAATGGCGACCTGGATAGCGGATTGACGCTGCGCACCATCCGTCTGAAGAACGGCGTGGCCGAGGTGCGGGCGGGCGCCACCTTGCTGATCGACAGCCAGCCGGAATCCGAGGAACGGGAATGCGCGCTCAAGGCGTCGGCCCTGTTGGCGGTGCTGGACGACATCCCACCGACGGTGGCGCGGCCGGCCCCGTCCTTGCCCCATGCCGGCCGCCGGGTGCTGGTGATCGACCACGAGGACAGCTTCGTCCACACCCTGGCCGATTACTTCCGCCAGTTCGGCGCCGAGACGCGGGTGGTGCGCCAGCCGGCGGCCCGCGCCGCCTTCGCCGCCTTCGCCCCCGATCTGGTGGTGCTGTCGCCGGGACCGGGCCGTCCCCAGGATTTCCACCTATCCGACACCATCCAGGCGGCGCTGGACCACGGCGCGGCGGTGTTCGGCATCTGCCTGGGGCTTCAGGGCATGGTGGAACATTTCGGCGGGCACCTGAACCTTGGCGCTCCGGCACACGGCCAGCCGGCCGAGATCAAGGTGTTGGGCGGCACCCTGTTCGCCGGCCTGCCCGCCAGCTTCCGCGCCGGGCGATACCACAGCCTGCACGCCGACCGCGCCAGTTTGCCCGCCTGTCTGGAGGTCACGGCGGAATTGGCCGAAGACGGCATGGTGATGGCTGTCGAGCACCGAGCCTTGGCATTGGCGGCGGTACAGTTCCACCCGGAATCGCTGTTGACGCTGGGCGACGGCAACGGCCTTGCGCTGATCGGCAACGTGCTGGAACGCCTGCGGCCGGAAAGGGCACGGGCGGCGTGAAACCTCTACAACCTTTGTTGCGCCAAAGACGCGGTTGAGTGACACTTCCGCGCGCAGGACCTTTGGCAGGGGGATGTGGTGGCGTATTGGCTGTATCGACATGACAAGAAATTCGTGGGGAACAACCTGACAATCAGAAACACTCCCTTCGAAAACGGCGCCTTCATTCTCCATTGGGCGGTGGATCAGGGAATTTGCGGCTATGCCACAAGTCACGGCAAAGAAGGAATCGCTGGATTTGAAATCCTTACCTTCAAGAAGCCGAAACGTCCTATCGCTACCGATATCGTCACCCGTGCCTTCCCCGAATTGCAGCGAGCGCTGGACGGATTGGCGGACGGAGAATTCCAATATCTACCGGACTCCTTGGGCCAGCCATTGTTGGAACTGGTCAAATCTGACGGCGTATTCAACTTCAACAGCGATGCTCCACCACCGTCAAAGCCCGTCACCCTCGACAATTCCACCCTGTCTGGCGGAGACGTCCTAAGCGGCAAAAGCAACGTGCCACCACCGCCACCAAAATCCCCCGCCGAGGCGCTGACCAACGCCTGCGACGCCATCGCGCCGCCGGCCAGCCGGGGGCTACGGTATCTGTTGCGGGCGGCGGCGTTCCTGGGCGACCAGAAATCGGCCAATGCCGGCATCGTGTCGCCGGCGACGCTGTTGTTCACCATCGCCGACGTGGTCGAACAGGGCGTGGCGCTGGGCGAGGATTCCGGGGAACGCCGGGTGCTGACCGTGCTGGCCGAGGCGGTCATGGCCGCCGACAGCTATGGCACCGCGCGCGGCAATTATGCGCCGCGTGTGCGGCTGCCCGGCATCAAAACCCAACGCTTCACGTTGCGGCGCTTCCAGTTGTCCAGCGCGGCGCGGCGCTTGCTGGACGCCACCGGCGCCAACGCGCTGCGGCGCGGCGGCCCCGAGACGACGATCCTCGACCTGATCGCCGCCATGCTCGACACCACCAGCGGAAAGCTGGCCCAGTTGATGGCCTCGTTCCACCTGGACGCGGCGGCGCTGCGTGACGCCCTTGGACTGAATGCCCCAGCCGCGCCGCCCCCGGCCGCCGCCCTGGTGCGCACCCATCCCGACGCGATCGGCGAGGTCAACGAGGATCTGTTGGACGTCAGCGCCAACGTCGAGACCTTCGCCCGCTTCGTCGCCGCGCAATCGACCGCGCTGCCGCTGGCCATCGGCCTGTTCGGCGACTGGGGGCACGGCAAGTCGTTCTTCATGAAGGCGCTCAAGCATCGCGTCGAGACCTTCGCCGAGCAGGCGCGGAAAACCGAGACCGCCGGCGGCCAATCGCCCTTCCTGGGCCACGTCGCCCAGATCGAGTTCAACGCCTGGCACTATATCGAGGCCGATTTGTGGGCCAGCCTGGCCGACCATCTGTTCACCCGGCTCAATGACCATTTCCGCGAGCGCAGCGACGACAACGTCACCGACCCGCTGGCCGAACTGGCCTCGGCCAAGGCGGTGCTTGAGGAAAGCGAGCGCCAGGAACAGGCTGCGCAACGCCAGTTCGACGCCGCCCAGGCACAATTGCAAAAGACCCAGGCCGCCTATGCCAAGAGCCTGGTGGCGCGGGAAACCCAGCGCATCAAATGGCCGCAGGCGGGCAAGGTCCTGGCGCGGACCGCCCTGGACACGCCCGAACTGCGCAAGGCGTGGAAGGATCTTGGCCTGCCGCCCGAGATCGAATCGCCCGACCGCCTGCGCGAATGCATCGACGACCTCAACCAAACCGCCGGCACCATCCGCACCACCTGGACGGCGCTGACCGCCGGCGAGGGCTGGAACCGGCCCACCCTGTGGCTGACCCTGGCGGTGCTGGCGCTTTCCTGCCTCGTGCCCGCCTTGCTTCGCATCCCGATCGGCGAAGGGGAAAGAAACCTGCTCGAGGTGCTGTTCGCGGCCCCTGCCGCATGGCTGTTCAGGTTGTACCAAACCGCCAAAAGCGCCCTGGAAAAGCTGACCGCCGCCAAGAACAGCATCGCCGACGCGGTGACCACCGAACAAGGCAAAGCGGTCCAAGCGTTGGCCGAGGCCGAGGCGGCGGTGACGGCCAAGGCCGGGGCCTTGGAACTGGCCCGCGCCGCCCGCAGCGAGGCCGCCGAGAAGCTGAGTACGTTGCGGCAGCAGATCAAGGACAGCACGCCCCAGGAACGCATGCGTCGCTTCCTCGAGGAAAGGGTGGCCGCCGGCACCTACGCCGCCAAGCTGGGCATCCTCGCCACCATCCGCAAGGACATCGAGAAATTGTCGGACTTGCTGGCGCCAACGGACAAGGCGCCCGATCCCGATCTGCCCCGTCTCGACCGCATTATCCTTTACATCGACGACCTCGACCGTTGCCCGGCGCCGCTGGTGGTCAAGGTGTTGCAGGCCATCCACCTGTTGCTGGCCTTTCCGCTGTTCGTGGTGGTGGTGGCGGTGGACGTGCGCTGGCTTCAGGCCTCGCTCAAGACCGCCTATTCCCACCTGTTGATCGACGGTAACGACGAAAACAGCGATGACGCCGCCCAGGCATCGGCCGTGCGCCCGGCCAGCACCCAGGACTATCTGGAAAAGATCTTCCAGGTGCCCTATTGGGTCCAGCCCATGGACGGCACCGCCGCCAGCGCCTATGCCCGCCGGCTGATGGAACAGGCGGCACCGCCGCGACCGAATGAAAGTCCCCAACCAGACGCCGCCGCCGCGACCGAAGCCCCGACCGAGACAGGAACGGACGACCAGGAAACACCGGCCGAAACCACCATCGTCTCCGCCCCCGCCGCCGCCCAGGCCGAACAGCAGATGGAGTTCGCCCGCCTGGAGCCGCGCGAGATCGACCAGATCGCCGAACTGGCGCCGCTGCTGGGCGGCTCGCCCCGGCGGGTCAAGCGCTTCATCAACCTGTTCAGCCTGATCAAGGTCGGCCTGGGCACCGACGAACTGGCGACGTTGCGACAACCGGGGGCGCTGGAGGCGCTGTTGGCCAATCTGGTGGTCGCCGCCGGA
This sequence comes from Magnetospirillum aberrantis SpK, assembly GCF_011022235.1. Classification (GTDB taxonomy): domain Bacteria; phylum Pseudomonadota; class Alphaproteobacteria; order Rhodospirillales; family Magnetospirillaceae; genus Magnetospirillum; species Magnetospirillum aberrantis. Next base: position 77,801 of record NZ_JAAIYP010000026.1, read on the forward strand.
GCGCCGCGTCTGGCGCCAGCCTATTTCGAAGCCCTGGCCACGACCGACAGCTTGGCGACCCTGATCTCGGAGTTGGACGCCAAGGCCAAGGACGACGACTCCTGGCACACGGTCAAGCGGGCGCTGATCGACATCCGGCTGTCGCCCCCGGCCTTGCGCGACTGGGCCAGGGTGGCCCAGCGCTACAGCTTCACCACCGAACCACCCGTCACCCCGCCGCCTTCATCGCCCGCCACAGCTTGACCGCCTGCACCGCTTCGGGGACATCGTGCACGCGGATGATCTGGGTGCCGGAATCCAGGCCAGCGAGATGGGCGGCCAGTGTGCCGGGAAGGCGTTCGGTCGGGCCTTCGTCGTTGGACAGGGCGGCGACGAAGCGTTTGCGGCTGGCTCCCAACAGGATGGGACAGCCCAAGCCGTGATACAGCGCCAGTGATGCCAAAAGCTGGGCGTTGTGCGACGGCGTCTTGCCGAAACCGATGCCGGGGTCGGTGGCGATGCGCTCGGCCGGGATGCCGGCGGCCTCGCATGCCTTGATGCGGCCGGCCAGATAGTCATAGATGTCAAGCGGCGCGCAGGCGTAAACGGGATCGTCCTGCATGGTCTGGGGCTGGCCCTGCATGTGCATCAGGCACACCGCCGCCCCGGTCCGCGCCGCGACCTCAAGCGCGCCTTCGCCTTCCAGCGCGGTGACATCGTTGATGATGCGGGCACCGGCGGTGACCGCCGCCTCCATCACCTGGGCGTGGCGGGTGTCGATGGAGACCGTGACCCCGCGCGCGGCCAACTCCCGCACCACCGGCAAGACGCGCGCCAGTTCCTCGTCCCGCATCACCGGCGCCGATCCGGGCCGGGTCGATTCACCGCCGACATCGATGATGTCCGCCCCCGCCGCCGCCATCTCCAGTCCGCTGGCGATGGCGGTCGCCGGATCGAAATGCTTGCCGCCATCGGAAAAGCTGTCGGGGGTGGTGTTGACGATGCCCATGACCAGCGGCCGGTTGACCTCCAGCCCGCCCCACGGCGCACGCTTGCCACCGATGCGCCGCACCAGCCGGCCCATGTGACGGGCCACCGTCTCGCCCTCGGCTTCCGACCATTCCACCAGTTCGGCATAAGGCGCGGCGGCGACCCACGCCATCTGTCCCTCGCGCCAGATCACCGCCCCCAGGGTGAAGGCCAGTTCCGTTCCCGCCACCGGCCAGCCGTTGCCCGAAATCACCGCCGCCGCCGCGACCTCGCCGGCGACCATGCCGGCCGGCAAAAGATAAAGCCGGCCATCAAGAGGCTGGCTTTCCCAATCAAGGCCGCGCGGCAGACCGGCGGCGCGGCGAAAGGCGGAAACAACGGCCATGACGTTCTCCAAATGGATCGGGGCGGCCCTTATGGACCGCCCCGTTCACCGTACAAACGTGATCAGTGTCCCGGCTGCGGCTCGGGATCTCCTCCCACCGCCGGCCCCGAGGTCGGCACCGAGGAGCGGCGCGGCCCCTCGGGAGGACGGGTATACGTGCCGTCGCGCACCACCGGTTCACCTTTCAGCAAGGCGTCGATGTCTTCGCGCGACAAGGTTTCGTATTCCAAAAGCCCCTTGGCGATGGCTTCCAGTTCGTCCTTGTGCTCGGTCAGGATCTGACGGGCCTTTCGCTCGCCGTCCTCGACGAAGCGGCGCACCTCGGCGTCGATGAGCATGGCGGTGTTGTCCGACATGTTCTTGTGCTGGGTGACCGAATGGCCCAGGAACACCTCTTCCTGGTTTTCGTTGTAACGCAGCGGCCCCAGCTTTTCCGAGAAACCGAACTCGGTGACCATCTTACGGGCCATGCTGGTGGCCTGCATGATGTCGTTGGAAGCGCCCGAGTTCAGGTGTTCCTCGCCATAGGTGATCTGCTCGGCGACGCGGCCGCCGAAACACACGGCGATGCGGGCCTCGAAGAACTTCTTGGAGTACGACAGCCGGTCGCGTTCCGGCAACGACATGGTCACGCCCAGCGCACGGCCGCGCGGAATGATGGTGACCTTGTGCAGCGGGTCGGAATGCGGCATGTGCAGGTTGACCACCGCGTGGCCGGCCTCGTGATAGGCGGTGGCCTCCTTCTCGGTCTCGCTCATCACCATGGAACGCCGCTCGGCGCCCATCATCACCTTGTCCTTGGCGGACTCGAACTCGGCCATGGTCACCACGCGCTTGCCGGCGCGGGCGGCCAGCAACGCTGCCTCGTTGACCAGATTGGACAGATCGGCGCCCGAGAAACCGGGGGTGCCGCGCGCGATGATCTTGGCGTCCACGTCCGGCGCCAGCGGCACCTTGCGCATGTGCACCTTGAGAATCTTCTCGCGGCCCAGGATGTCGGGATTGGGCACCACCACCTGACGGTCGAAGCGGCCGGGACGCAACAGCGCCGGGTCCAACACGTCGGGACGGTTGGTGGCGGCGATCAGGATGACGCCTTCGTTGGATTCGAAGCCGTCCATCTCGACCAGCAACTGGTTAAGAGTCTGTTCGCGTTCGTCGTTGCCGCCGCCCAGGCCGGCACCACGATGGCGGCCAACGGCATCGATTTCGTCGATGAAAATGATGCAAGGGGCGTTCTTCTTGCCCTGTTCGAACATGTCGCGCACACGCGACGCGCCGACGCCGACGAACATCTCGACGAAGTCGGAACCGGAAATGGTGAAGAACGGAACGTTGGCTTCGCCGGCGATGGCGCGGGCCAACAGGGTCTTGCCGGTACCGGGCGGGCCGACCAGCAAACAGCCCTTGGGAATCTTGCCGCCCAGGCGCTGGAACTTCTGCGGGTCCTTCAGGAACTCGACGATCTCTTCCAGTTCGCCCTTGGCCTCGTCGATGCCGGCGACGTCCTCGAAGGTGACGCGCCCGGTCTTTTCGGTCAGCAGGCGTGCCCGGCTCTTGCCGAAGCCCATGGCCTTGCCGCCGCCCGACTGCATCTGACGCATGAAGAAGATCCACACGCCAAGCAACAGCAGCATGGGGAACCACGACACCAGCACGCCCCACAACGTCGGCTGATCCTCGGCCGGCGGCAACGCCGAGACGCGCACGCCGGTCTCGCGCAGCTTGGGCACGATGTTGGCTTCGGGTGGCAGGTAGCTGCTGAAGGGCCGGCCGTCGGCGTAATGGCCGGTGACGCCGTAACCTTGAATGGTGACGTCGGACACCTGACCGCGATCCACCTCGGCCATGAAGTCGGAAAAAGCGGTCTGTCCGACACCGCGCTGGGGCGAATTGGTCTGGAACAGGTTGAAGAGCATCACCAGCAACAGGGCGATGATGACCCACAGCGCCAGGTTCTTGCTGAAATTCAAGGTCAGGCCCTTCCTCGTTTGGCTTGGCGCCGGCCCCGGCATGGGCGGCTGACCGCGCCGAAAATGCGGTTCCCTTTAGATAATGACGGCCTTGCTCTAGACAAGGCGGCGTCCGGCAACCGTCGCAGGAACGGTTGGCGCGGCGACGATCCACCGCACAACCGATTCCTTATGCGCCTCTCGGTTATAGCCGAGGTACGGAACCTCGCAAAGGCCCTGCTGATCGTAAATCGCAGGTAAAGTGGTCCGCACCGGAGCCGGCAGGGAAAAAAGCCCTCCCCGCCCCCCTTGTTCCCGCAATTGGGACCATCCCTCGGCCCGCAATCCCCCCAGCCGCAGCCCGAAAGGAGCATCGGCGCGCAGGGCCACACGAAAGCGGCCGTCCCAGGCCGCCTCCTCTCCGGGAAGCACCGGGATTTCGGGGGCCATGCGCCCAGCCTCGCGACACACCAGGAAGCGTTCTTTCCCCGGCACCACACGGCAGCCCCCCAAGGTGGCCGCCCGAGGCCGCCCGCCGCGCAGCATCGCGTGCACGCTCTCCACCCGCTCCTCACGCGGGGGATGCGCCCCGCCGCCAACAGCCTGAAGCAGGCGGGCGAGAAGACGCAAACCGATTTCGTCGGACAAATGGGCGAAGGTGTGGTCCGCGACATGGGCGAAACCGGCGGGGTGAAATCCCACCCAACGCGCGGCAGCAGCAGCCACGTCCGCCTCCAGCGCGGCGCGGGCACGCCCCAGACGGCGGGCGGTGTCGGCCAGCCGCGACGGTGTCACACCCTCGACAGCCAGATCGGGCAAACGGGTCCGCACCCGCACGCGGGCGAATTTGGGGTCACGGTTGGACGGGTCCTCGACCCATTCCTGTCCCAGACACCGCAAGGTCGCGGCCAGCCGATCACGCGGCTCGCCCAGCAACGGCCGCAGCAAACGAACGGAAAAACGTTCGGATACCACCGCCATGGCCGACAACCCATCCACCCCCGACCCACGTGCCAAGCGCAGCAACAGCGTCTCGGCCTGATCATCGCGATGATGGGCCAGCATCAGGTGAAGCACAGCATGGGCCGCGCACCATTGTTCCAACAGGGCATATCGGGCACCGCGCGCCGCCGCCTGAATGTCGGAATTGGGCTTGTCGCCTTGCCAGCGCAGAACGTGATGGGTAATTCCACGCGCCGCCAGCCATTGCTCCACCTTCTCGGCCTCGGCCGCCGAATCGGAGCGCAAGCCATGGTCCACCGTCAGGGCCGTCGCCCTTCCTCCCAGGTCACGCGCCCATTGCGCGGCCAACAGGGCAAGGCACAGGGAATCCGCCCCCCCGGACACCGCCACCGCCACATGCGGCCGCGCCTCGAACGGCCCCATGGGGACCATCAGCGCGGAAAACTCGGCGGCGGAAAGCGGATCGGTCATGATCGAACCAAAAGGCCCCTCTTGCGAGGGGCCTGTCTGTCATTTGCAGTTGTATTTCTTTTTCTCGGCGGTGGCCGCCCGCTTGACCCTGTCGGGCATCTGCGGGTTCTCGCTGAACAGGATGGCGAAGGCGGTACACGCTTCCTTGGTCTTGCCCATCTGTCCAAAGGAAGACCCGGCCTTGTAGATCATGTCCGGCGACTTGGAATGCTTGGGAAATTTCTTGTAACCGTCCAGGAAGGTGGCGGCGGCAGTATTGAAGTCCTTCTTGGAATAGGCGATGTCGCCCAGCCAATATTGGGCGTTGCCGGCCAGCGCGTGCTTGGGGTTCTTGCTCAGGAACTCCTGGAACCCCGCCTCGGCGGTGGTGTAGTCGCCAGCCTGGGCGGCGGCGTAGGCCGCGTCGTACATCGCCTGGGGATCGGTGGGCTTGGGCACCGACTGCGCCTTTTTCATGTCCTTTTCCGACATGGTCCCCAGGACGCCGCCCCCGGAAACGGGCGCGGGCGCGTCGGCACCCTTGGGCGGGGTCAGGACCACACGGTCCGAGCCGCCACCGCTGGCGGCCGGCATGGACAATTGGGCGGGAGCAGGAGCAGGGGCCGCGGCGCCTTCGGCGGCCGGGGCGGCACCACCACCCGCGCCTTGCATATCCTTGAAGCGCAGATCGATGTCGGCCTGAAGGCGCTCAAGCTGCTTGGCGATCTGATTATTCTTGTACTGCGCCTCCTCGATACGGCCGGTCAACTGGCGGACCATGTCCTCCAATTGGTCGACACGCTCGTCCAGGCGGGTGGCGAGACCGGGCGACAAGCTCTGTTCGGACCCGGCGGGACGGGTGGCGACACCACCGCCAAGGGCCGGCGAGGTGATCACCGTGGAGCCGCCGCTGGTGCCGCGCGACATCTGGAGCTGCATGGTTTGCAGATCGCGCTCCAGACGGTCCAGGCGGTCATAGACGCCACGGTTGTCGTACTGGGCGTGCGCGGCTCCTGCACCAAGCGAAAGCGTCAGGGCAAGCGCGGGAACAAGGAAAATGCGGCGCACGGGAACCTCTCGTTCGCTGGGGCGTCGGGTAAGGCCGGATTATCCAGCCTTGCGCTTAAAAAGGGCAGAAATAAGACGCCCGCCCGTTCCGACGGCCCAAGGACCATCGGAAGGGCGGGCGTCTCGTCACGTCCGTGAACGCTTCAGCAGATTACTTGCTGAGGACGGTCACGCCACGGCGGTTCTGCGACCAGGCAGCCTCGTTCGAACCGAGGGCGACCGGACGCTCCTTGCCGTAGGAGATGGTCTTGACGCGAGCGGCCGGCAGGCCACCAGCGACCAAGTATTCCTTGACCGAGTTAGCACGACGCTCGCCCAGGGCGAGGTTGTACTCGCGGGTGCCGCGCTCGTCGGCATGGCCCTCGATGGTCAGGCTGTAGGTCGGGTACTTCTTCAGCCAAGCGACCTGCTTGTCCAGGGTGGACTTGGCGTCAGCACGCAAAGCATACTTGTCGAAGTCGAAGAAGACGCGATCGCCAACATTGGCGATGAAGTCCTGCTCCGAACCCGGAACGATGCCCTGCTTGACGACCGGCGGGGTCGCGGTGGACGAGGTAGCAGCCTTTTCCTCAGGGGCCGACTCACAGGCGGCCAACAGGGCGGCGGCAGCGAAAATGCTCAGAAAACGCAGCTTCATATTTGAGGACTCCCCCTCAATGGAACGCCGTAGGGAATGCAGATTGGACCTTTGGAGACGCCGCGCCGCCCCACGAAGAGGCGGCACGCCCTTCCTTTGGTGATGTCTTTTGAATTTCCCATCACCATCGGAAAAAATCTCAATCGGGGCGGACTATACTGCCATGGTCTTAGGGAATCAAGGGGGACCAAGCAGGATCCGAACCGTCCAAAGGTGTAAGAACCTGTCGTTCGTTAACACCCGTCAAGTCGATGGTATAAAGCTTGGAGCCACCACCGGTCCCACGCTCGCTGGAGGGGGTCTCCTTCCAGAAGGCCAGCACACGGCCGTTGGGCGCCCAGGTCGGGCCTTCCACCAGCCAGCCCTGAGCCAACAAGCGTTCGTCGGACCCGTCGGGACGCATGACGCCGATATAGAACTCGCCGCCCTTTTGCTTGGTGAAGGCGATCAAGTCCCCACGCGGCGACCACACCGGGGTGGTGTAACGGCCATCGCCGAAGCTGATGCGCTGCACACCACCGCCATCGGAATCCATGGTGTAAAGCTGCGGCGCCCCGCCACGGTCGGAATTGAACACGATGTGACCACCATCAGGGGCCATGGAGGGCGAGGTGTCGATGGCCGGATGGTTGGTCAACCGCCGCTTCTGGCGGGTGAGCAGGTTCATCTCGTAGATTTCGGTATTGCCGTTCTGCGCCAGGCTCATGATGACCTTGTTGCCATCGGGCGAGAACCGGGGGGCAAAGGTCATGCCGGGGAAGTCGCCCAGCAATTCCCGCCGGCCGGTGTCCACCTGATAGATGTAAACGCGCGGCGTGCCCTTGTAATAGGACATGTAGGTCAGCTCGCGCGCGGTCGGCGAGAAACGCGGCGTCAGCACCAGATCGGCGCCCGACGACAAGAAGCGGTGGTTCTCGCCATCCTGGTCCATGATGGCCAGACGCTTGCGGCGGTCGTTCTTGGGACCGGTTTCCGAGATGTAGACGATCTGGGTGTCGAAATAGCCGTCTTCACCGGTCACCCGCTTGTAGATGGCGTCGGCGATCAGATGGGCGATGCGCCGCCAGCCCTGGGGCGTGGCGGTGAACAACTGGCCGGCCATCTGCTGTTCGTTGAACACGTCCCACAGCCGGAACTCGACCCGCATGCGGCCATCGACGCCGATTTCGGCCTTGCCGCTGACCAGCGCCTCGGCGTTGATCTGCTTCCAGTCGGGGAAACGCGGCCCGGTCTGGAGCGCCGCCGCGGTCTGGATGAAGGCACGCTGGTCGATTGGCTTGAACAGCCCCGAGCGTTCCAGATCGGCCGCCACCACCTTGGCGATGTCCTGGCCCACCTGGCTTTCCTGGGGCGAAGCGCCGAACAATTCGGGGATGGCGATGGGCAAGGGCTTCATGTAACCCTTGGTGATGTCGATGCGGACACCTTGGGCGGAAGCCGGCGCCACGGCCAGCATTCCGGCGAAGGCGACGGCCAGGGCGGCGGCCGCAAGGCGAAGGCGCGTGAGCATGGTCATCGTCCTTGGTCTTGGTGGGTTAAGGCGGTTTGATTGATCGTGATGGACATCAGCGTCCCCCGATCATCTGTTTGGGATTGAACACCAGCACAAAATCACGGAACTGGCTGTACTTATCGCGTGGAATCGGCAACGGGCTGGCCAGACGGACGGCGCGGCGCGCCGAATCGGCGGCGGCCTGCCAGAACGAATCGGCCAGCATCGGCCGGTTGACCACCTGGGCGTCGGTCACCGTGCCGTCAGGCATCAGGGTGACGCGGATTTCCACGATCAGGTTCGCCGCGTCCTTGGCGCCCGCAGGAATATTCCAGAACTTGGACACATGCGCCCGGATCGCGTCCATCTCGGTCATCGAGATGGGCTCGTTGGGGTTGTGCTGGTCCGACCCACGCACGCTGGACGGCGTGGACTTGGTGCCCTGGTCGGTGGACGGCTTGTTCGGCTTGCCCTTTTCGGCGGCCTTCAACAGGTCGTCGAGCGGATTGGACGGCGTCGGCTTCTTCTTGTCGATGGACTTGAGAAGGGAATCGAGGTCGTTTTGGGGCGGCTGCGGCCGGGGCTGCGGCTTCAACGATTCCAGAAGCTTCTGGGCGTCGGGCTTGGGTTCCGGCTTGGGCTCGGGTTTCGGTTCCGGCTTGGGCTCGGGCTTGGGCTCGGGTTTCGGCGGCGGCGGCGCGGGCGTCGGTTCCGGTTTCGGCTCGGGCGGCGGCGGTGGCGGCGGAGCCGGCTTGGGCTCGGGCTTCGGCGGTTCGGGCTTGGGTTCCTCGGCCTTGGGTGGCTCGGGCTTGGCCGGTTCGGGTTGCGGCGCCTCGGCCTGCTTGGGCGGCGGGTTGGTCTTGGCGCCGATCGGCACCAGATCGACGACGATAGGCGCTTCCATCTCGGCCGGCTCGTCCCAAAAAATGGGCAGCCCGAAGATCGCCACCAACGCGGCGAACAGGTGCAGCACACCGGAGAAGACGAAGCTTTCGCGCCTCATTTCCATGGGATCGCCCTAGCGAGCCCCCTTCTTGGCGGGGGTGGCGGCAGTGTCGCCGCCTTGCCGCATTTCGGTGACCAACGCGACCTTGGTGAAGCCGGCACCGCCAAGCGTGCCCATGACTTCCATCACCCGGCCGTAATCGATGGTCTTGTCGCCGCGGATGAAGATGCGGGTGTCGGGCTTCTGGGCGGTGATGGCCTGAAGCTTGGGCACCAGTTCCTCCATGGTGACCTTGGTTTCCTGGATCCACACGTCGCCATGGGCGTCGACCGTCACCGACAGGGGCTGGTCGTCGCCCTTGATGGGGGCGGCTTCGGTCTTGGGCAGGTCGACCTGGACACCGGCGGTCAGCAAGGGCGCGGTGACCATGAAGATCACCAGCAGCACCAGCATGACGTCGACCATGGGGGTGACGTTGATGTCCGAAACCTGACGGTGGCGTTGCCGCCCGCCCCGTTTCGGGCCGAGGGCGACTCCCATCAGACCTTCTCCTCCAGCTGACGCGACAAGATCGCGCCGAACTCACCCGAGAAATTCTCGAGACGCTTGGCATAGCGGTCGAGGTCGGTGGAAATCTTGTTGTAGGCGATCACCGCCGGAATGGCGGCCACCAGACCCAGCGCGGTGGCGAACAGCGCTTCCGAGATGCCCGGCGCCACCACGGCAAGCGAGGTGTTCTTGGTGGCGGCGATGGACTGGAACGAGTTCATGATGCCCCACACCGTGCCGAACAGGCCGATGAACGGCGCGGTCGAACCGGTGGAGGCCAGCACGCCCAGATGGCGCTCCAGGATGTCCATCTCGCGGCCCAAGGTAACGTGCATGACGCGGTCGATGCGCTGCGGCAAGCTGACGCGGGCCGCTTCCTTGTCGGCCAGTCCCTTGGCGGCGGAACGGCGCCATTCGCGCATGGCGGCGACGAAGATGGCGCTCATGGGATCAAGCGGGCGCGAACCGATGCGGTCGTAAAGTTCTTCCAGCGAGCCGCCGGACCAGAAGTTTTCCTCGAACTGTTCGGCACGCTGCCACAGCGCACGCAGGCGCAGGACCTTGTCGAAGATGATGGCCCAGCACCAGAACGATGCCAGCAACAGCGCGATCATCACCATCTTGACGATGATGTCGGCTCGCATGAACAGCGCCCACATGGACAAATCGTGTTCGGCGGCTACCGAGCCAGCCAGCTGAACCGTCTGAACAGGATCCATGACACTATCGCCTTTCTTCGTTCACATATGCCTGCAACGAGGCTTTCAATTCCGCCGGAATGCGTGCCGGCCTGCCGTCCAACCTGATGAAGGCCAGCTTCACGTCGAGACGCACCAAATTCGCGCCGTCGTCAAGTCTGCGAATGGTCTGGATGATGTCCAGCGACGCCCCGCCCAAGGCGGTGGCGACGCTTTCCACTTCCAGATGATCGTCCAGCCGCGCCGACTTGAAAAAGTCCACGCCAGCACGGCGCACCGCGAAGGCGAAACCCTGGGCGGCCAGATCAGACTGCTTCACGCCCAGGTCGCGCACCATCTCGGTCCGCGCCCGCTCGGCGAAGTTCAGGTAGTTGGAATGGTAGACGATGCCGCCGGCGTCGGTGTCTTCCCAATAGACGCGGATGCGGTGAAGATGGGGCTTCATTCGTCCCCCTCCTCGTGCGCCAACAGGTCCAGTTGCACCAGCACCTCGCGCGGCGGATTGAGGCCGATATGCTTGAACCCGGCCGCCGACAGCATGCGGCCGCGCGGCGTGCGCTGGATCAGCCCCTGTTGCAGCAGATAGGGCTCGATCACTTCTTCCAGTGTGTCGCGGCTTTCCGAAAGCGCGGCGGCCAGGGTATCCACACCCACCGGCCCGCCGCCGTAATTGTCGGCGATGCACGACAGGTAGCGGCGGTCCATGGCGTCGAGACCGATCTGGTCGACCTCGAGCCGGGTCAGCGCCGCGTCGGCGACGGCGCGGTCCACCGGGCTTTTGCCCGCCACCGCGGCGAAATCGCGCACCCGGCGCAACAGCCGACCGGCGACACGCGGCGTGCCGCGCGCCCGGCGCGCCACCTCGGCGGCACCGTCGGCGGTAATGGCGAAGCCCAGAACGCGGGCGCCGCGCACCACGATCGATTGCAACTCGTCGGGGGTATAGAACTGCATGCGGCAGGGAATGCCGAAACGTTCGCGTAAGGGGGTGGTCAACAGCCCCGAGCGCGTGGTCGCCCCCACCAAGGTAAAGGGCGGCAGATCGATGCGGACGGAACGGGCGGCCGGGCCCTCGCCGATGATCAGATCCAACTGAAAATCCTCCATCGCAGGATAGAGAACTTCCTCTATGGCAGGATTAAGGCGGTGGATTTCGTCGATAAACAGGACGTCGCGCGGTTCCAGATTGGTCAACAGCGCCGCCAGATCGCCGGCCTTGGCGATCACCGGACCCGAGGTGGCGCGGAAGCCCACCCCCAGTTCCTTGGCGACGATCTGGGCCAAGGTGGTCTTGCCCAGACCCGGCGGGCCATAGAACAAGGTGTGATCCAGCGCCTCGCCACGCGCACGGGCGGCGGTGATGAAGATCTTCAGATTTTCACGCACCTGTTGCTGGCCGGTGAAATCGTCCAGGCATTGCGGCCGCAGATGTGTCTCGACGTCCGCCGCGCTGCGTTCGCCCGACACCATGCGATCGTTCGGCGCCTGGATCATCGCGCCAGATCCTTGCCCAACTGTCGGAGTGCCAGACGGATCAAGGTGGAGCTGTCGGCATCGTCATTGTCGCGCGCCACCTTTCCCACCGCCTCGAACGCCTCGAGCCGGCGGTAGCCCAGGTTGACCAGGGCCGAGATGGCGTCTTCCATCACTCCCCCCGCCTCGGCGAGTATGGGCGCGGCACCGGCCACGGCGGCAGCCGCGGCCTGGGGCGCGAAGCCGCCCAGGGCGATCTTGCCGGCCTTGTCCTTCAACTCGGTCAGGATACGCACCGCCAGCTTGGGTCCGACACCGTTGGCCCGCGTCAGCGTGGTCTTGTCCTGCGCCGCGATGGTCTGAAGCAATTGCTCGGGCGTCACCGCCGACAAGATGGCAAGCCCGACCTTGGCGCCGACCCCTTGGACCGTGGTCAGCAGGTTGAACCATTCACGCTCGGCCACCTCCAGGAAACCGTAAAGGTGGATGTGGTCCTCGCGCACATGGGTTTCCACATGCAACGCCGCCGCCTGCCCCACCGCCAGCTTGCCCAGCGTCTTGGCCGAACAGAACACCAGATAGCCGACACCCCCCACGTCGATCACCGCGAAATCGTCGCCGACGCTGTCCACCAGCCCCTTGAGCTTGGCGATCACGACACCACCGCCCGCGCCAGACGGCGCGCCGTGTTCAGATGATGGGCATGGCAGATGGCCACCGCCAGGGCGTCGGCGGCATCGGGGCTTTTCACCAGACACCCCGGCAACAAGGTGCGCACCATCATGCCCACCTGTTCCTTGGCGGCCCGGCCGGTGCCCACCACCGCCTGCTTGACCGAAGCCGGGGCGTATTCGCCGACCGTCAGCCCCGACAAGGCCGGCGCCAACAGCACCGCCCCGCGCGCCTGCCCCAGCTTGAGCGTGCTTTCCGGGTTCTTGTTGACGAAGGTTTCTTCCACCGCCGCCTCCTCGGGCGTCCATTGGGCAATCACGTCCAGAACACCGCGATGAAGCTGCGTCAGCCGTTCGGCCAGGGTCAACCGGTCGTCGGACTTGATGACGCCGTCGGCCACGTGGCGCAACCGGCTGCCTTCGGCATCGACGATGCCCCAGCCGGTGACACGCAGACCAGGATCAAGCCCGAGTACTCTCATATCTTCTCTGGCCTTTCATTCGTCATTCCCGCGAAAGCGGGAATCCATGGCCGCCGTATATACCCGCGCCAAACATGGACCCCCGCTTTCGCGGGGGTGACGCATGATCGATCGTCCCGTCAGCCCAACCGTTCCATCAGGTCGTCGGGGATTTCGAAATTGGCATAGACGCGCTGGACATCGTCGTTGTCTTCCAGGATGTCCAGCAGCTTGAGCAGCGTCTTGGCCGCGTTTTCGTCTGTCACCGGCACGGTGGTCTGCGGGCGCCAGTCGAGGCGGGCATGCTCGGGCGTGCCGAAGGCGGCTTCCAGCGCGTCACGCACGGTAGCGAGATCGTCGGGAGCGCAGGTGATCTCGTGGCCGTCCTCGTCGGATTCCACGTTGTCGGCACCGGCCTCCAGCGCAGCCTCGAACATCGCCTCGGCCGAGGCCGCCACCGCCGGATAGCGAATGGCCCCGACGCGGTCGAACATGAACGACACCGAGTTGGACTCGCCCAGCGCGCCGCCGTTCTTGGAAAAGGCGGTGCGCACTTCCGGCGCGGTACGGTTGCGGTTGTCGGTCAGCGCCTCGACGATGATGGCCACCGAACCGGGGCCATAGCCTTCGTAGCGCACTTCCTCGTAATTGGCACCGTCTTCGCCACCGGCACCGCGTTTGATGGCGCGCTCCATGGTGTCTTTCGGCATGTTGGCGGCGCGTGCGGCCTGGATGGCGGCGCGCAGACGTGGATTCATCGCCGGGTCGGGCTGGCCCGACTTGGCCGACACCGTCAATTCGCGGATCAGCTTGGTGAAGACCTTGGCGCGCTTGGCATCCTGCGCGCCCTTGCGGTGCATGATATTCTTGAATTGCGAATGGCCGGCCATAACTCGAACACTTCCCGATTCAGAAGAATGAAATGATTTGGCGCCGCCTATACCACATCTTGTAGTCCCAGGGCTACGCCGGATGCGGTTCCGACCGGTTCAATCGGGCCAGGTTTCCGCGAGACGCGGCCCCAGACGCAAGGCGCCAGCCTTGACCGCCAGTCCGGTACGGTCGTCGGTTTCCACGAAGACTCCGCACACCGTGCCCGGCCCGTCGGCCGGGGACAAGCGTTCGCCGGGAATCTTGCGCACGAATTTGTGGATAGCGGCATCCTTTTTCATGCCGATAACCGAATCGTAGTCGCCGCACATGCCGGCGTCGGTCTGATAGGCGGTGCCTCCCGGTAAAATCTGGGTGTCGGCGGTGGGAATATGTGAATGCGACCCCACCACCAGACTGGCACGGCCATCGGCCACATGGCCCAGCGCCATCTTCTCGCTGGTGGCTTCGGCATGGACGTCGATGATGATGGCGTCGGCGCCGCCCCCGGCCGCCCCCAGCCGCACGCGGTTCAGTTCGCGTTCGAGAGCGGCGAAAGGATCGTCGAGCGGGTCCATGAACAGCCGCCCCATCACCTGGACCACCATCACCTTGCGTCCGCGCGGCAAGGCATAGACCCCCACCCCCTTGCCCGGCGTGCCGACAGGATAGTTGGCCGGGCGCAGCAGGCGTGCATCACCGTCGATATAGGGCATGATCTCGCGCTGGTCCCAGGAATGGTTGCCCAGCGTCAGGACGTCGACGCCGGCGGCATAGAACTCCTCGCAGATCTTGGGGGTGATGCCGAAACCGTGGGCGGCGTTCTCGCCGTTGACCACCACGAAATCCAGGTTCAGCCGGGTGCGGATCTCCGGCAAACGCTCGACCACCGCGTCGCGACCGGCGCGTCCCACCACGTCGCCAAGATAAAGAAGTCTCATGCTGTCTCCGGCTTGATCAATCCCAACTCCGTCAAGATGCCGTCAAGGCGCTGGTCATGACCATCGCGCGGCACCTCGGCCATTTCCTGGGCGGCGAACGCCAATCCGACCGCCTTGATCTGGGCGTTCACCCGCAAGCGTTCCAGGGTGCGGTCATAATAACCGCCGCCATAGCCCAGACGAAAGCCCCGGCGGTCGAACCCCAACAGCGGCACCAGCACCACGGCCGGCACGACCTCGGGCGCGGTGGCGGGCGGATGGGCGGTACCGTGTGCTCCAGCCTCCAGCATCTCGCCCTCAGCCCAGCGACGGAACGACAACGGCGCCGCACGTCCCACCACCACTGGCAGCGCCAAGATGCAGTCCATGGCCGTCAAGGCCGTCATCAGCGGTCGAGGATCGATTTCGTCGCCCATGGGCCAATAGCCGGCGACCACGGAACCCGCCCCAATCCCCAGGCATGGAGCCAGCGCCCCCAGCGTCCGGGCGCAATCCGCCCCGGCGACGGCGGCGACGGCCCGGCGCACGCCCGCGCGTTCGGCGCGGGCCTGTTTCTTGGCGTTGGCGGTGTCAGGAAGCTGATTCATGGGTCATAAGCGGAGCGGCGCCACATCGGCCGTTGGCGTTGTAAGTCCTCCGTGGCCTGACTAGTCAGGTGGGCGCCATGTGCCGGAACCACGATCCCGGCAGGGACAGCTCCCAAGAGGTTCGATATCGCCCCAGGGACATTAGCTGCCTGACGCGCCGCGCAGCAGACCGCTCCTGTTCAAAAGCTAGGCTCTTTCCAGCCGTTCCGCAATGCCTTCGATGCGGGCAGCCAAGGATTCGATGCCTTCGGCCAGGGTGGCGTCCCCTTCGGCGGCGGCGTCCACCGCGCCGGAAGCGTGTTTCAGTTGTTCACGGCTGTCCGTCAACTCGTCGGCCAACATCAGCCCGACCATGACCAGCAGACGGGCGTCGGGCACGTTGCCCAATTGCTTGAGCAGAGCCTCGGCCCGCCGGTCGACCTCGCGGCCCAGTTCGGTGACGCGCGACACCTGGGAATCGTCGCAGGCGATCTCGTAGACACGGCCGTTGATGTTCAGCGGAACCAGAGCCACGCTCATTCCTCCAGCAAGGTGCGCAAACGGTCGATGGCGCCGTCCAGACGCTGGGCGACCACCCGCGTGGTCTCTTCCAACATCGATTGGCGGTCGCGGGCGTCGCGCAATTCTCCGGCCAGCAACAGGTCGCCGGCACCGACGCGGGTGCTGGCCGCTTCCAGACGGTCGATGGCGGCCCCCAGACGCCGTACCGCCTCGACGGTGCGGCCCAGGGTCGCCGTGGTTTGCTCCGACACGCGGATTCCCCCGAACTTTTTCAATAGGGGAACGAGGTTAGGGCGCTTCCCTTGAAGTGTCAACGCAAGCTCGCCTTGACACCCCCCTGACGGCGGCTAGGCTGGCGCCGGTCTTCTTGTTGGGAAGCACGGATCATGAAAGCCATCCGCGTCCACGACTGGCAACAGGTCGCCGCCGTCCTGGAGGTCGCGCGTGAATTGGGGCAACCGCCGGTACTGCTCAGCCCCCAGGCGGGGCAATGCGGAATCGGCTGGTGGCGCGAATTGATCCGCCGCGCCCGCGAAACCTTTCCCGACATGGCCTTCGAGACCATGCTGGATTGCGGACCGTCGGCCGGTTTGGCGCTGGCCGCCATTCGTGACGGCGCCGGACCGGTGGCGGTGATGGTTTCATCCGAAGTCTTGGAAAAGCTTTCCGACATCGCCCGCCAGGCGGGAACTCTGGCGACGGAAGGGGGGAAACCGGCGCTGGACCTGGCGGGGATGTCGGACGTGTCCCGGACATGCCGGAACTGGCTGACGGATCAAGGCACGGCCCCCAAGACCTGATGGGGCTTGCGAGGGAGGAGTTCGGCCCAGTGGCCGCGTCCTTGCCGTCCTGGTCAAGATGACCCGGCATGGTGGCGGCATTAAGGTGCGATTGTGACCTTTTCGGGGCGCGGCGCACCCTTGCCAAAAGGGGGGTGGGCGTGTCTATGTTGCCATTCGCCAGCGACCCACAGCGCAAAGGGCTACCGCCATTTCCACCGCATCCTGCCGCCTCTACCTCATCACTCCGCCGGTCATCGAGAATCCGTATGAATGGGTGAAGACGTGGGAGGCCACCTTGGACGCCGGCGACGTCGCCTGTGTCCAGATCCGCCTGAAGGACCTGTCCGACGACGATCTGGCGCGCGTCGTGGACTTGCTGCGCCCGCCGGCGCAAAAGCGCGGCGTCGCCGTGCTGCTCAACGACCGTCCCGATCTGGCGTTCGAGACCGGCTGCGACGGCGTCCATATCGGTCAGGAAGACGGCACTTATGCCGAGGCCCGCAAGGCGGTGGGCGACGGCATCGTCGGGGTCACCTGCCATGATTCGCGCCATCTGGCCATGGAGGCTGGCGAGAACGGTGCCGACTACGTCGCCTTCGGCGCTTTTTACCCCACCGCCACCAAGGACGCCAAGTTCCAGGCCGACACTGAATTGCTGCGGTGGTGGTCCGAACTGTTCACCGTCCCCAGCGTCGCCATCGGCGGCATCACGGTGGACAATTGCCAACCTTTGGTCGAGGCCGGTGCCGACTTCCTGGCGGTGGCGGGCGGCGTGTGGAACCACCCGGAAGGCCCCGAGGCGGCGGTGCGCGCCTTCAACCGTATCCTGGCCGGAGGCTGAGGCGGTGCGCCGGGTCTGCGTGTTCTGCGGTTCCAGCAAGGGGGCGCGAGCGGATTACGCCGAGGCGGCGGCGGCCATGGGCCGCCTGGTGGCCGAACGCGGCCTGGGACTGGTTTACGGTGGTGGCGAAGTCGGCCTGATGGGCATTCTCGCCAATTCCGCCCTGGCCGCCGGCGGCGAGGTGATCGGAGTCATCCCCGAGGCGTTGATGCGCATGGAGGTGGGACACCCCAAGCTGACGGCGCTGCATGTGGTCGATACCATGCACGAACGCAAGGCGATGATGGCCGAACTGTCCGACGCCTTCGTCGCCCTGCCCGGCGGTATCGGCACGCTCGAGGAATTGTTCGAGGTGTGGACCTGGGGCCAGCTTGGCATCCACCCCAAGCCCCTGGGCTTTCTCGACGTCGCCGGCTATTACGATTCCTTGCATGCGTTCCTTGACCATTCGGTTGCCGAAGGCTTCCTCAAGGAACGCCACCGCGCCATGACAGCGGTGGAATCCGACCCCGCCCGCCTGCTCGACCGTCTGGCCGCCTATGTGCCGCCCAACGTGGTCAAAGTGGCCGGCCGCGATACCATTTGACGGTTCGCCGCCATGGCCGGCGAAAAGTGAATTTTCCTCGTTGACAGGCATGGGCCGCCCTTTTATAAAGCGGCCTCCCAACGCGGAACGCCAAGGCATCACCCTGGCGACAGAGTAGATGGGCGATTAGCTCAGCGGTAGAGCACACCCTTCACACGGGGGTTGCTCCCTCCCTTAGGGGACTGAGTTGATTAGGTTTTTTGTTTTGGGTCTCTGCACGTTTCCTGCACGTTCGGGGCTTGCCTCGAAAACAAGGATCAGGTAGAACCCCTCCTCGATCTCCCTTGATCGGGTCCAGCAGAGGAACCACCTCTGGCTGTAGAAGAGATGGGCGATTAGCTCAGCGGTAGAGCACACCCTTCACACGGGTGGGGTCGCAGGTTCAATCCCTGCATCGCCCACCATCTCTTCTAAATAAAACTCAAGACGAACAGCAAATACTGACAAGCAAAGACCCAACTGCGTCGGCAGATTTTCTTTGTTTGTTGTGTGCAGATATGGCCAACCACTGGCTATCAAATCTGCAAGAGACACCAACACCTCACCTTCACTGTCGCCGCGCCACTGCCAGACATATCTCCCTGGCGCCTGCGCTCCCGATATTCTGTCGAACGGCGCAATCACCGCTCCATGCCGTGCGGAAATGTGACGGCGCCGTTTTACGGCAACAGCTGGGACCACGCCCGGTCCAATTGAGCCTGGGTGTCCTTCATGTCGCGGGTGATCAGCAACACCGGCAGATCGGCCGTCCATGGAGATCGGCGCCATTGCCGGGGAGAAATTCGCTGGCTTGCCTTCTTGCGGCAAAGGCATCGCGGCCCGCGAGCGGATTGAGGCGGACTTGCGACGAATGGCGTTGCGGCATGAAGCACCTTGGAAGCTTTCGGCCAATGCCATCGCGGTGATGGACGCCACCTGCGATCAATTCTCTCCCCGCCGATAGAGGGGATACCGCCTTCAGCTTGAAATCGTATCCGGGATACCATAGATTATGAGTATCCGGGATACGGAGGCGGCAATGTCCATGCGCGACAGGATCAGGAAATACAAGACCGAGGGCGGAGCGGCCGGGATGGTCCGCGTGGAGGTTCTGGTGCCGCCGGAGGGACGGCAAGCCATTGTCGATCTGGCGGCCAAATTGCGGTCTGAGTATCGCGCGGCACAGCAACCGTCTGAACTGTTCACCCTCCACAAGGAAGCGATGGACAAATTCGGGGTCCGCTGCTTTTGGAACATGAAGCCCTCGGCCACGGCAGATGGAATGAGAGTGGTTGCCGCTCAACTCCGCAAGCATGGCGGCATGGATGCCTGGCGCCTTGCAAGCAAGATCAAGGAGGTGTTGGAACATGCCGCTGGATGACCTTCAGAAGGCGGTTCTGACTGTCCTTCTTCCGAATCGGACCCCCAAGAGTGTTTTCGCTGGCGGCTCCGTCCTCAATCGACATGCCTTCCGCCTGTCCGACGACCAGGACATCTTTCATGCTGAGGATGTTGATGTTCTCGAAATTTATGAACGCGACGTCCTTACGCTCCAGGCCGCTGGGTATTCGGTAGAGGTAACCAAGAGGTACGAGGGCTTCATTGAGGCCATCGTTGGTGCCGAAGATGCCGGGTGGACCAAAGTCCAATGGGTTGAAGCCGGATCCTGGACCTTCTTCACCCCTGTGCCCGATCCCGAATATGGATATCGACTGCACATCGCGGACCTCGCTATCAACAAGACTCTGGCGGCTGGAGGTCGCCGCGAAGTCCGCGACTTCGTGGATCTCTTCCTGATCCACCGCCATGTGATGCCGCTGTGGCAGGCTATCTGGGCGGCGCCGGGTAAGGACGAGAATTGGTCGCCTCTCTCGTTGGCCGAGCAGATCACCAGGAAGAACAACTTCCATCAGGAAGATCTCGATGAGGCTATCGACAGCCTGATGGATCTCTCGATGGCCGAGATCGGAGCCACGATCAAAGAGGCCATCGAAGAAGCGCGAGAGGTTTTCCAAACCCTTCCCGACGAGACGGCGGGTTGTCTTCTGATCGATGGAAGTGGGCGTCTGGTTGACGACTTCCAGCGTTTTGGGCAACCGGACGTGCAATTGCTGCGCCCCAAGCGCGGCGGCACCTGGCCTTCTGGCCCGGACATCGACCATACCCTCATTGAAGGTCTGGTCGAGCGCTTCGGTCGGGATGGCGCCAAGTTGTTGGAAGCTGACGAGGAGGCCAGCAACGACTTCCCTGGGCGATGAGTATCAAGTTGCCTGATGGGTGACCGGATATGTCACCGGTTCAGTCCATCATCAAGGTGCCACTCCAGGGAGCACTTCCTTGAACGACCTGTCGCCCCCTCCCCCCGATCTCATCGAGTGCAGCTTGAGCATGGCTTGGCAGGAGGTCTGTTCGGTTTCCATTTCCGAGGACGGGCGCCTGAGCTTCCCCGAGATCGGCAAGGATCCTGGGCTATATCGGATCACCATCCGACAGGGGGCGTTGTGCGAGGTCTACATCGGCGAGGTCACCAATCTGCGGCGGCGGTTCTCCGGCCGGATCGATCACGAATCACCTTGTCGTCGCCAAAGCCCTGATCGACCGTTCCGACCCGGCGGCCGAAGTTGTCCCGCTGAATGTATTCGCCGCCGTTCCTGGGGACGTACCAGATGGCGCCGCCGTCCCGATCCACCATGATGGACCCGCCGCCGCCATACACCGTCTCATCGGAGAATACGGTTTCCCCTTCAGGTTCCGCCCGTTCGAGATAAGCGCCGTTACGCCACGCATCGGCAAACGCCGAGCCGATGGCCCATTCCGCACGCCGCTTCGTCTCCACGCGCTCCTGTCGCGCCAAAGCTTCCGCCACCAGCCTTGCTGGTATCTTCCGCCGGAAGGGGCTTTGCCCATGTCTTCAAACACACCTTCGTGAGCTGGCTCCTGCACAGCGGCAGGTCGTTCGAGGCGATAGCCAAGATCGTCAACACCTCTCCCCGCACCCTCGAACGCCATTACGGTCACTGGGACGTCAGCCGCGCCGATGAGATCGGCGGCGCGGTGGCGCTCGACGGGCACCTGAAGGCGTTGGCGGCCTGGAGCCTTCCCGAACTGGCTGGCGAGATCGAACAGCCCGGCGAAGTCGAGGACTTCTCCGCGGAATGAAGGCCCTTGGAACCGCCACCGTGCGGTTGTCGCATGCGATGGGACACCCGACGATGGTGCCGGAACGATGGAGGATGGGAATGGCGGAAGGCTGTGTCATCAATTGGTTCGCGTGGCGGGACACTGAAGGCCTGAAGAGGGTGATGCACGCCCCCCCAGGGCAAAAGGTTCTGGCACGAGGGGGAAACCGGCTTCGCCGAAGCGGAAATCGAGGGGGTGACGGAGATGATGCGGGCCGCCCCCCTTCGCCAGATCCAACCCGATCATGCTAATTTCGTTCATGGACGGCCCCCCGTCTTCAAGTGGTGTGTGTGTTCAACGACCACTTTGGCGCATTGCGACGCCGGTGAGCAGGGGCCGTCCACCCCATCATTGCGGGCGCGGCCAAGTGGCCGGAGGGCCACGCCCGGCGAGGGGCAAAAAGAAATTTCCGACCAAAGGTCGGGAATTTCTGAAACGAGTATGACACGCACGCCAAGCCTCTTGCCAAGCGGCGATTGACGGGGTAGGCCAGTTCATCCGCATCGTCGCCCAGGGGGGAACCCATTCCATGAAGATGCATTTGGCCGCCGTGGCGGCGTTTGCCGCCCTGTCCCTGTCCGCTTGTTCCACCGACCCGCGGCCGCTGGTGCCCGACACCGCCCAGGGCCCCACCAGCTATGTCTGCTACAACAGCGCCGCCTCGACCCCCGAAGAGGTCCTGACCATCGCCGCCCGTCAATGCGGCAAGTCCGGCCTGGGAGTTTCCGGGCTGATCGGCCAAAGCTTCACCCCGTTGCGGTGCGGCATCCTGACGCCGTCGGTCGCCGCCTTCCAGTGCGGCTATGCCAGCACCTGGATGTTCCCGACGCTGCCCAATCCGGCCCAGTAATACCAAGTCTCGATGAGCACGACTCATCGAGACTTGGTCGGGCGCAAGGCGCCCGCGCCGCCGACGCGGCGGGAGCCAAGGGTTTTGGAAAAACCCGCCCGGCGCTTGAGGGCGGCGTTGATCGGTTCAGATCAACGCGATTTAGTATAACGACAAAGGCCGCCGCCCCAAAGGGGCAGCGGCCTTTTTTTCGTCGCCAGCGTCAAACCTGTTCGATGGCCGACAAAAGCCAGGTTCCGCCGGGGCTGCGCACGAAGGTCCAGGCTTCGGTCGCTTCGACCGGATTGACCGGGTCGCCCTCGACCACCTGGTTGTCGGCCAGACGGACCACGTAATCCTTGGCCGAGAAGGTGATGGTCGCGGTGGCGTATTCAAGCTTGCCGTCGCTCCAGGTCTCGCTGACCTCACCTTTCAGCAATTGCACGTCTTCCATCACGTTGCGCACGCCGCGCGACTGGTCGCGGGCTTGGTCCTCGCCCATCCACCCCAGAACTTCCGGGGTGACGAACTGACGCAACGCCACCGGATTACCGTCCGACCATGCCTTTTGCACGCCTTCGATGATGCGCCCAAAGGTCTCTTGGTCCTCGGGAGTGACCTCGAATTCCTTTTCCACCCGGCGCTCAGGCGTCGAGTTGGCGGCAGAGGCGTAATCGGCCGGCATCTCGCGGTCATAGGCGCCGACACCCGCGGGCGCCGAAGCGGCGGCACGGCGGCGGAAGAAACGTATGGCCAGCCACACCAGACCGCCGATCAGCGCCAGTTGCAGCATCATGCCGACGACACTGGCGCCGGGTGCCGCCTCGGACGCGGCGGCCAGGGCCGGCGAATGGCCGAACAGCATGGAACCGATGCCCACGCCCACCAGACCGCCCAGGATGCCGCCCATCATGGGATTGCGTTGAAAGAAACCAGGCGGCTGGGCGGCCATCGGCGTCGCCATGCCCGTGGCAGGCGAACGGACGGCGCCGGGATTGTACATGGGCTGGGTGGCGCCCATGACCGGAGCCGTCGGCTGGGTGGCCGTGGTCGGCGGGGTGATGGAACGTTCGATCGGACGGTCATAGGTGCGCGACCCGCGCGAGCCCATGCTGCCGCCCTTGCCGGCACGCGCCCAGGCGTCGGCCCCCATGGACAGGGTGACCACGGCGGCGAGAAGGACGGCGAACAGCTTGTGCCTCATGCGAATATCCCGTTCGGAAAAAAAATGGCGGGACCCATATAGGTCCCGCCATCGGCAATTCAAACGCTGTCAGGGCGGTTTCTCAGGAATCCTGTTCCGCGCCTTGGATGCGATGCGCCAGGGACGCGGCCATGAACTGGTCCAGGTCGCCATCCAGCACGCCCTGGGTGTCCGAGGTTTCGACGTTGGTCCGCAGGTCCTTGACCATCTGGTAAGGCTGAAGCACATAGGAACGGATCTGGTGACCCCACCCGATGTCGGTCTTGGTGTCTTCCAACGCCTGGGCGGCGGCCTCGCGCTTTTGCAATTCGGCCTCGTACATGCGGGCACGCAGCATTTCCCAGGCCCGCGCCCGGTTCTGGTGCTGCGAACGCTCGGTCTGGCAGGCCACCACGATGTTGGTGGGAATGTGGGTGATGCGCACCGCCGAATCGGTCTTGTTGATGTGCTGACCGCCCGCGCCGGACGCGCGGTAGGTGTCGATACGGCAGTCGCTTTCATTGATCTGGATGTCGATGGTGTCGTCCACCTGGGGATAGACCCACACCGAAGCGAAGCTGGTCTGGCGCCGGGCGTTGCTGTCGAACGGCGAGATACGGACCAGACGGTGCACGCCGGCTTCGGTCTTCAGCCAGCCATAGGCGTTGTGGCCGATGACCTTCATGGTCACCGACTTGATGCCCGCCGCTTCACCGGCGGTCTCTTCCACCAGTTCGACCTTGTACCCGTGCTGCTCGGCCCAACGGAAATACATGCGCTGCATCATCTCGGCCCAGTCCTGGGCCTCGGTGCCGCCAGCGCCGGCATTGATTTCCACGTAGCAATCGTTGGAATCGGCCTCGCCCGACAGAAGGGTTTCCAGTTCCATCTTGCCGGCGCGGTCCTTGACGGCGCGCAACTGGGACTCGGCGTCGGCGGCGACGGCGGCGTCCCCCTCCATGTCGGCCAATTCGATCAACTCGACCAGTTCGGTCACTTCGTTTTCCATGCTGCGGCACCCCTGGACCAGGGCATCCAGGCGGGTGCGCTCCTGCATCAGCTTCTGGGCACGCTCGGCGTCGTTCCACAGATTTGGATCCTCGGACGCCGCGTTCAATTCGTCCAGGCGCATCAGCGCCTCGTCCCAATTGAGGTGACGCTTGAGCAGGGCCACGGAGTTGCGAACATCCTGGGCCAGCGCTTCGATCTCGGCGCGCACGGCTTTTCCTTTCCAAACGGACCACAAGGTCCAAATTCAACAGAAGGGCAGTTTTAGGGGAAGGCCGCGAGATTGGCAACAATCCCCCAAAACAGCTAGTACAACCCCCCCGGCATGGGGGCCGTGACCGGGGCCTGGGGCGCCACCGGAGCGACCAGACCATGGGCCGGAGCGTCGGCGCCTTCCTCGGGCAAGGGTTGGAAGCTGAAGCTTTCCGTTCCCTCGCCCTCCAGAACGCGCTCGTCCTCGTCCGGCATGGGGTCGGTGGACTTGAACGCCTCCAGGATCACGCGGGAATCGCCGGGCATGGCCGGCCGGCCGGTGCCGGCGTCCACGCGGACCAGACGCACCCCCGGCGGTACCCGGAACGGCGTCGGCGGTTTGTCCTTGAGCGCATAGGACATGAAGTCGCGGAAGATCGGCGCCGCGACGCTGCCGCCGGTTTCCTTGGGCCCCAGGGTGCCCGGTTCGTCGAAACCGACGAACACCGCCACCGCCAGATCGGGCGAGAAGCCGGCGAACCACACGTCGAAACTGTCGTTGGAGGTGCCGGTCTTGCCGGCCAGCGGCTTGCCGATCACCGAAACCGAACGGCCGGTGCCACGCTGGATCACACCTTCCAGGATCGACACCATCTGATAGGCCGACACCGGATCGACGATCTGTTCGCGGATGTCGGGCAGGCGCGGCATGTCCTGGTTGGCGAACTGCACCGGCCAGCACCCCTCGCAGAAGCGCTTGTCGTGGACGAAGATGGTTCGGCCCTGGCGGTCCTGGATGCGATCGACCAGGGTCGGCGTGATTTTCTTGCCGCCGTTGACCAGCATGGCATAAGCCGCCGTCAACCGCAGAACGGTCGTCTCGCCGGCGCCCAAGGCCATGGACAGCACGCGCGGCAGGTTGTCGTAGATACCGAAACGGTTGGAATAGTCGGCGATCTTGTCCATGCCCACGGCCTGGGCCAGACGCACGGTCATCAGGTTGCGCGACTTTTCGATGCCGACGCGCAGCGTGGTCGGCCCCAGGAAGTCGCCGCCGTAATTCTTGGGACGCCACAACGGCAGGCCCGGCCCCTGCGGCAAGGCGATGGGCGCGTCGAGCACCAGGGACGACGGGGTATAGCCGTTCTCGAGCGCCGTCAGATAGACGAACGGCTTGAACGAGGACCCCGGCTGGCGCATGGCCTGACTGGCGCGGTTGAACTGGCTTTTCGAATAGGACCAACCGCCGACCATGGCCAGCACACGTCCGGTGTGCGGGTCCATGGCCACCAGCGCGCCCTCGGCCTTGGGGATTTGGCGCAGAGCATACGAACCGGCCGGCAAAGCCTTGCCGTCGTCGCCCTTGGCCGTTTCCTCGACCAGCACCACGTCGCCGGGCTGAAGCACGTCGGCGGGGCGACGCGGCGGGGCGCCCACATGCTGTTCCTTGAGCGTCGGACGGGCCCATCTCAGGGCCGAGAACGGAATGACCCCGGTCGAACCGTTGCGCAGACCGATGCCGGCCATCTGCTCCGACACCGACAGCACCACCGCCAGTTCCCACGGCTCGCCGCCGGCCGGATAGGGCACGGCGGCCAAACGCTGGGCCCAGCCCTGTCCGGCCTGGATCTTGGTCACCGGACCGCGCCAACCGTGGCGGCGGTCATAGGATTCCAGCCCCTCGCGCAGCACCTTGGAGGCGTGGGCCTGAAGGTCGGCGTTCACCGTGGAACGCACCACCAAGCCACCCTTGTACAACGCCTCCTCGCCATAGCGGGCGACCAGGTCGCGGCGGATGTCCTCGGCAAAGTAATCGGCACCGACGATCATCTGGTTCTCGTCGCGCGGCCGCATGACCAACGGTTCGGCCACCGCCGCCTCGTATTCGGCCCGCGTGATGCGGTTATCCTCGTACATGCGGCCGATGACCCAGTCACGGCGTTCCTTGGCGGCCTGGGCGTGACGGACGGGATGATAGTTGTTGGGCGCCTTGGGCAGCGCCGCCAGATAGGCGGCCTCGGCCACGCTCAGGTCGCCCAGCGCCCGGTTGAAATAGTTGAGCCCGGCGGCGGCGACGCCGTAATTGCCCATGCCGAGATATATCTCGTTGAGATACAGCTCGAGGATATGGTCCTTGGTGAAAGCGCGTTCGATGCGGAAGGCCAGGATGGCTTCCTTGATCTTACGCTCGATGGACACCTCGTTGGTCAGCAGGAAGTTCTTGGCGACCTGTTGCGTGATGGTCGAGGCGCCGACCGGACGGCGATCCGCCCCCAGCCCCTTGTTGCGCAGGTTGACGATCACCGCGCGGGCGACCCCCCAAGGATCGACCCCGGCATGCTCGTAGAAATTCTTGTCCTCGGCCGCCAGGAAGGCGTCGACCACCCGCTGAGGAATGGCGTTCAGCGGCACGAAGGCGCGCTTTTCCACGGCGTATTCGGCGACCAGACGACCGTCACCGCCATAGACGCGGGTGGTGATCGGCGGCTCGTAATGGGCCAACTGGTGATAGTCGGGCAGGCCGCGGCCGTAATGCCAGAACAGATAAAGCGCGCCGCCCGCCGCGGAAACCGCCAGCAGGAAGACAAGGCTGAAGAGGATGGCGATGAAGCGGAGCATGGATCCATTTCGGCTAAAGGCCGGTCGGGCGGTGGTAACCCCGTTCACCCCGCCCCGTCAAGCAAACGAAGGCCCGACAGGGCAAACGAAGGCCCGGCGGGGCAAACGACGGAACCGGCGCCCCGTGACAAGACCGTCAGGGGCGGCGGGCCTTTTGTCCTTGCAGGAAGAAACGGTCGACGGCGCGGGCGATGCCCTTGGCCAGTTTGACGCGGTATTCCGGCTGGCGCAGGGCGCGTTCCTCGACCTCATTGGACAGATAGCCGGCCTCGATCAACACCGATGGCACGTCCGGGGCCTTGAGCACGGCGAAACCGGCGAAACGGTGGGTATTGCCCAAAAGCGTGACGTCGTGCCCGACCTCCTCCACCACGCCGCCGGCGAAACCGGCCGAGCGGTTCATGGTTTCACGCTGGGCCAGATCGATCAGGATGTTGGCGACGTCGGCGGATTCGTGGGACAGGTCGATGCCGGCGATCAGGTCGGCCTTGTTTTCCTTGTCGGCCAGCGCCTGAGCTTCGGAGTCCGAGGCGTTCTGCGACAAGGTGTAGACGGACAATCCCCGCATCTGGGCATTGGACACCGTGTCCGCGTGCAACGAGATGAACAGGTCGGCGTTGTACTGCCGGGCGATGGCGATACGGTCGCGCAAGCGGATGAAGATGTCGCGGTCGCGGGTCAGGTGGACCTTGTAGCGGCCGTTCTTTTCCAATTGCGCCTTGAGTTCGCGGGCTACCGCCAGGGTGATGTATTTTTCATAGATGCCGGAAACGCCGATGGCGCCGGGATCGACACCGCCATGACCGGGGTCGATGACCACGACCGGCTTGCCGTCGGCGGGAATTTCACGCGGCGCCATCGGTTCCATGGGCTGCGGCGCGGGCAAGGGCGCCGACACCTTGGTAACGATCGGCGCCGGTTCCGGCTGGGGCGCGGCCATGGCGGGCACGGCCTGGGCGACGTTTTCCTGAGAGGGCGACGACGCCAGCGGCGGCGGCACCGGTGCCGACAGGACAGGACCACCGCTTCGGGCCACCGGCAAGCTGATCGACGACCGTGACGAAACAGCCTGAGGCGGTTCAACGTCCTTGACCGGTGCGGCCTTGGCGACCGGAACCACCTTGGGCGGCTCGACGGGCGCGGCGGCGACCACCGGCGGAGAAACGGGAGCAGGCGCAGGCGCCGGAGCTTCGACCTGGGGCGAGGTGATGACGATGGTGCGCGGCGCTTCGGCCGGCGCGGCGGCCGGAGCGGCGATGGGTCGTGCCGCCGGAGCGGCGATGGGTCGTGCCGCCGGAGCGGCGATGGGTCGTGCCGCCGGAGCGGCGATGGGCCGTGCCGGCGGCACGGCGGCCTTGGCAACCTTGCGCGCCGGCAACGGCACGGCAACTGCCAGGAAGGCGTCGCGGCTGGCGGCCTGAAGGTCGAGCACCAGCCGCCAGCCCTGACCGTCACGCGGCGGGATGACGAACGACGACTTGACTACGGCCGGAGCCTTGAGGTCGACCATCACCCGGCCACCCAGGGAATCCTCGGAATAATGCAAGGTGCGCACGGCACCGACCGGCCGCTTGACGGCGGCGTCGGCGCTCCAGCCCATGGGCGGCGTGTTGATCACCAGACGATAGGGATCGGCATACAACGCGGTGCTGAAATCGATTCCTTCGGAAAGATCCACCACCAGACGGGTGATTCCGTCGGGATGACTGGCCAGCCGCAAACCGGTAGCGGTGGCACGCGCCCAGACATCGGCCGAGGTCAACGCGACCATGGCCACAATCATCGCCGCCAAGACGGTAAGACGTCTGAACCCCCGGACCACCACGCCCCTCATCCTTGTGCGGACACCCAATCCCGAATGCCAACAGCTATAACGCAGACAGAGACTCAAGTTCAACCCAAAAGGCATTGATTCCACAGACTCTTCGGGACACATGGACACGATATCCAGCCGTTGCGGCCAATTGCCGGGACCACCACAACAAGATGATTGTCGAAACACCCCACACTGGCTATCTTGTCGTCTCATAAGTTCGCCGTCTCAGGAGTCCCGCCCGCCGGGACACGTGAAGCCGTCGTTCCGCGCGCCGACGCACGTTACGTTCAATGCGTTTCGTTCAATGTTCGGCGCGGCATTCGGAGCAGGAAGCTTTCACGGAGACGGGATGGCGGACCTTGTCGCTGACCCTTTCGAAGCCGGGCGTGATGCCCGTGACAGGTTTCCGCCAAATGCCCGTTTTCTCAGCATCGACCGAGGAACCGCCCGCAGGCGCCGCCGGCTTCGCTTTTGCACATCCCCGCCCTGCGCGCCCTGTGGCGTCGCGGGCGGCGCCACGGAGATTAGGATTTAATGGTCAAACGCATGCTTATCGACGCCACGCACCCGGAAGAGACCCGGGTCGTCGTGGTGAACGGCACCCGTCTGGAAGAACTGGACGTCGAAACCAGCACTAAGAAGCAGCTCAAGGGAAACATCTATCTGGCCAAGGTGGTCCGCGTGGAGCCATCGCTCCAGGCCGCTTTCGTCGATTACGGCGGCAACCGCCACGGCTTCCTGGCCTTCAGCGAAATCCACCCCGATTACTTCCAGATCCCGGTGGCCGACCGCCAGGCGTTGCTGGCCGCCCAGAAAGCGGCGGTGAGCGAAAGCAACGGCGATTCCGAACACGAAACGGTATCGACCGAAGCGACCGGTGACGAGAACGGCGAAAGCACCGAAACCGGCGAGACGCCGG
Source organism: Magnetospirillum aberrantis SpK (assembly GCF_011022235.1). GTDB lineage: Bacteria > Pseudomonadota > Alphaproteobacteria > Rhodospirillales > Magnetospirillaceae > Magnetospirillum > Magnetospirillum aberrantis. The sequence continues at coordinate 107,348 of NZ_JAAIYP010000026.1, forward strand.
CCGAAGGCGAAGGCGGCCCCGAACAGGTATCCAAGCCGACCGCCGTCGAAAGCGTCGGCGGCGACGACGCCAGCGAACAGGAACTGGAGCGCCGCCGCGCCAAGCTCTTGCGCAATTACAAGATTCAGGAAGTCATCAAGCGCCGCCAGATCATGCTGGTGCAGGTGGTCAAGGAAGAACGCGGCAACAAGGGCGCGGCGCTGACCACCTATCTGTCGCTGGCCGGCCGCTATTGCGTGCTGATGCCCAACACCGCGCGCGGCGGCGGCGTCTCGCGCAAGATCGTCAGCACCACCGACCGGCGCCGCCTCAAGGCCATCGCCCAGGAACTGAACTGTCCCGAAGGCATGGCGGTGATCGTGCGCACCGCCGGTTCGGAGCGCAGCAAGACCGAGATCAAGCGCGATTACGAATATCTGCTGCGCGCCTGGGATCAGGTCCGCGACCTGACGCTGAAGTCGTCGGCCCCTGCCTCGGTGTACGAGGAAGCCAGTCTGATCAAGCGCTCGATCCGCGATCTTTATTCACGCGACATCGACGAAGTGCTGGTGGACGGCGACGAAGGCTACCGTCTGGCCAAGGATTACATGCGCATGCTGACTCCCAGCCATGCCAAGAAGGTCCAGCCGTACCGGGACCCCGGCATGCCCATGTTCCACCGCTATCAGGTGGAGGCCCAGCTTGACGCCATGCATTCGCCGGTGGTGCAACTGAGGTCGGGCGGCTACATCGTCATCAGCCAGACCGAAGCCTTGGTCGCCATCGACGTCAACTCGGGCCGCGCCACCAAGGAGCGCCATATCGAGGAGACGGCGCTCAAGACCAATCTCGAGGCGGCCGAGGAAGTGGCCCGCCAATTGCGCCTGCGCGACCTTGCCGGTCTCATCGTGATCGATTTCATCGACATGGAGGAGAACCGCAACAACCACGCCGTCGAACGCCGCCTGAAAGAGGCGCTGAAGGACGACCGCGCCCGCATCCAGGTGGGCAAGATCAGCGCCTTCGGCCTGTTGGAACTGTCGCGCCAGCGTCTGCGCCCCAGCCTTCAGGAAACCACCTTCGCGCCGTGCCCCCATTGCGGCGGCACCGGTCTGGTGCGGTCGGTGGAATCGGCGGCCATGCATGTGCTGCGCGCCATCGAGGAAGAAGGAATCCGCCGGCGTTCGTCCGAGGTCACGGTCTACGTGCCGTCCCAGATCGCGCTCTATATCCTCAACCAGAAGCGCGACGCCTTGGCGGCCATCGAACTCCGCTACGACTTCCAGGTTTTCTTGTTGGGTGACGACAGCCTGATTCCTCCGGCCCTGCGCATGGAACGGATCAAGGCGGAAAACCGCCCCGACGAGGTTCGTCCCGTCGCCCTTGACGTACCGCCGCCGGCCGCCGTGGTCGAAGAAGAGGAAGAGGACGTCGAGGAAGAGGACGCTTCCGAGGACGGCGAGCGCACACAGGGCGAAAGCGTCGATGGTAGCGAATCCGCCGAAAGCCGTAAGCGCCGCCGCCGCCGCCGCCGCAAGCGGCGGCCGGGTGAACAACCGTCGCAACTGGATCTCGCCAGCGGCGAGGAAAGCGACGGCGAAGAAGAAACCGACGCCGCCGATCAAGACGGTGCCGAGGACGATGCCGAAGGCGATGATGCCGACACCGCCGCAGAGGGCGAAGGCGAAGGCGAAGGCGAAGGCGAAAGCGAAGGTGACGCCGATCGCCGCAAGCGCCGCCGGGGCCGCCGGGGCGGTCGTCGTCGTCGCCGCAACCGCGAAAACGGTGAAGGCGGTGAAGGCGTCGAGCACGATGATGCCGCCGTGCCGCCGCCGGCCATCCCTGGGGGCGAGTTGATCTCCAATCCCGACGCCGTCGCCGACGTGTTCGCCCGTGCCGAGGCCGCGGCCGAAGCCGAAGCCGCCCGCAAAAACGAGGTCCAAGCCGAAGCTGTGGTCGTGTCTTCGACCGAAGACGCCGACATCGTCGCCGAGGAGAAGCCGCGCCGCCGCCGTGCCCCGCGCAAGACCGCCGAGCCCGAAGTCGCCGAACCGGCTGCCGCCGAAGACACAGCCGAGGGTCAGGCCGTCACTGAGAAGCCCAAGCGGACCCGCACCAGGAAGGCGGCTGAACCGAAGGCCGCCAAGACGACGGAGGCTACCGAGGCCGAAGCCCCGGCCAAGCCCAAGCGAACCCGCACCAAAAAGGTGGAAACCGAGGCGGAAGCCGGCGAAGCTCCGGCCAAACCCAAGCGGACCCGTGCCAAGAAAGCCGTCGCCGCCGAGGTGGAAGCCAAGGTCGAAGCTGAAAGCGAAACCGCTGCCGAAGTCCCGTCCGCAAGCACGGAGGCTGTGGTAGCCCCCGAGACGCCGGCCGAACCGGTGATGACGGAAGCACCGGCCACCTCCGTTGAGGAAGAAGCTCCCGCCCCGGTCCAGCCGGCGCGCAAGGGCTGGTGGAACAAGCTGCTGTCCTAGTTCGTGTCCTGACAAAAGGGCGCCTTGCTCACGCAAGGCGCCCTTTTTCGTTTCGGGACACAATGCCCCATGAAAAAAGGCGCCAGGAGGCGCCTTTCACAGAACACGGCAAAGAAGGATCACAGGCCGATCTTGGACGCCATGATCGCCGCCTGGGTTCGGTTCTCCACCCCCAGCGCCCGCAAGATCGCGGTGACATGCAGCTTTACCGTGATTTCGGCCAGATCAAGGTCGCGGGCGATTTCCTTGTTGCTCTTCCCCTGGCGCAACATGGCCAGGACATCACGTTGACGTGGCGTCAACGACGCACGTACGGTGTCAACGTCGCCCCCCGCCGAAAGGCCGTCGGGAACTTCAAGGCCAGGACTGACGAAGGTTTCCCCACTCAGCACCAGACGAATCGCCTCAAGCATAGCGGCACTGGACGACGCCTTGGTGATGTAGCCATGCGCCCCGGCATCCAACGCACGCCGGACGTCGGTCGGCTGTTCGGAAGCGGAAACCACGACCAGATGCAGGCTGGGGGCGGCACGCTTCAACGCTTCGATGCCGGAAAACCCATCCATGCCGGGCATGTTGAGGTCAACCAGAGCGACGTCTACCGCCGAATCGCCACGCACAGCCGCCAAGGCCTGAATATAATCAGGCGCCTCGACCACATCGAGAGGACCATCGACCAAACTTTCAAGAACCAGCCGAACACCCTCGCGAAACAGGGCGTGGTCATCGGCGAGCAGAACTTTCATTACCGGACCCCCGTTGCACGGACCAATGGCCTCCCTCTGCCCCCGAAGAAACTTTAAACATACTCTTTCCCGCCTCGCAACACAGGATGTTCGAAAAAAGCCATCAGAAAACAGCTTTTATAAAAGATACCACAGCCAAACAAGGATAAAATAACCATTCAACAAAAGTAGTTATCCACACAACGCCGGATACAGATTTACAATCTGAAAATAATCGCAACACACAAAACAGAAAACTGACTTCCTCATCCAGAAGAATACATTCAAACATCACATGCGAACAAAACATTGACACCACATCATACTAACAACAATCAAAACAGAACCGTGAACTTGCTTGACACCCCCCTTGCAGGACAAGACAGGCACACGAAACTAGCAACCAATACGAGATAATATAAAATCAGCGATAGCTTCGACATCGTCGCGGCGAAAGCAGGGAAGGCCGTGGACTTCGCCCCGGAAGTCGCAGGCCACGGCAACAACTTGTGGTTGATCTAGATGAAGCAGGGACTCATTCGCACCGGGGGCGACGATTTCAATTTTCTCAATCCCGGAACGTTTCCATCCCTCGACCAACACCAGATCGGCGTCCCGCACCCGCGTCAGCAAATCCTCCAGATCCACCGCCTCGGCCCTGGTCATCATCGTCGCCCGCCGGGGCGAAAGCGCCACGGCCTGAACCGCGCCAGCTTCCAGCGCCGCCACGCTTTCGGAATCTTGGAAACGCAGATCATGGTGGGTGTGCTTAAGCGTGGCGACACGAACGCCACGACGCACCAAGGCCGGAACCAGACGAAGCATCAAGGTGGTCTTGCCGCTGCCGCTCCAGCCGGCGACGCCGAATATCTTCATGGAGGCAGCCTGACACAGAAAATCCGAGGGATGGTCCTCACACCATCTCCTTCGGATTCCTAACACGATTCGAAAGACCGGTGCCCCACCTTAATCCGGCAAAAACCCATCAGGCCCGGATGGTCCTGAGAAAACCGTCCACTTCGTCCTTGAGGTTGGCCGCCGGCCCCGCCAGATCGTCGGCCGCCCACATCACCCGTACCGCCGCGCCGCAATAGCGGGCCGCGGATTGGGTGACGGACACCACGCCTTCGGTGACGCAGGCCGTGTCGTGGCGGACCTGATCCACGCAACGGCTGATCTTGTCGGTAACCCCACCCTGACGGTTGACCGCCTCGGCCACCTGGGCGGCGATCTCGTCCATCCGCCGCACCGCGCTGCCGACATCGCCGATGGCCGACACCGTTTCCGCCGTGGCACTTTGGATGGCGGCGATCTGGTCGGCGATCTCACGGGTGGATTCGCTGGTTTTCTGGGCCAGATGCTTGACCTCGCCGGCGACCACGGCAAATCCCCTGCCCGCTTCGCCGGCCCGTTGCGCCTCGATGGTGGCGTTCAGCGACAACATGTTGGTGCGCGCCGCGATGTCGCCGATCAGGTTGACCACCCGATCGATATTTCCCGCCACCTCGGACAAACCGCGGACACGGGCGTTGGTGCGGTCCAGTTCGGACACCGCCTGACGCACCACCCGCGAGGTTTCGGCGGCCAGCGCGGAAATGTCGCCGACGCTGGCGGCAAGGTCGTCGGCCGCTTCGGCCACCGCGACCACCGTGCGGCGGGCCTGATCGGCGGCTTCGGCCACCGACAGCGAACGGTTTTCGCCGTTGCCTTCGTGCCGGACCATGCCCTCGGCGGTGGCGGTGATCGCCTGGGCGTTGCGGTTGACAGAATCGGCCACCGACTTGACCGCACCTTCGAAACGGTCGGCCAAAACCATCAGCCGCTGGCGGCTGGTGGCTTCGGCTTCGGCACGGATGGCGTCTTGTTCCTGTTGCATCCGCACCATGGCGATGGCGTTGTCCTTGAACACCGCGACTGCCTTGGCCATGTCGCCGATCTCGTCCCGGCGGGCGATGCCGGGCACGGTGACGCCATGGTCACCGGCGGCCAACCGTTCCATGGCCTCTTCGATCATCCGCACGGGCTGAGTGACCGACCGGGCCAACACCAGAACGGCCGCACCGAACGACAACACGGCCATCACGCCGAACAACGCCAACAGACGCGAGGTGGCGGCGCGCACTTCTTCTTGCTGGGCGATGGCCGAGGCCATGCCCTCGCGGGCATAGGCGAACACTTGGTTGAGCGTCGGCTGCAAGGCACGGAACTGGCGGCGCAGATCGGCGACGTCCTCGCCCAGCGCCATGGTGCCGGCGGCAAAGGCTTGCATGTCGTCGCCATAGGCTGCCAGCAACTTGCGGAAATCATCGCGGGTGGACGGCGGCAGGCTTGAGGCGTCGAGGGCGAAATCGAATTGGTTGGCGTGCTGGCGATGCTGGTTAAGGTAGGTCTCGCCACCATAAAGCATGAAATTCTTTTCCGCCTGACGCATCTGGAGCATCTCGGGGATCAAGGGGCCGGCATTGGGCCACATCTTCAACTCGTCCTCGACCGCCTTGACCGAAGCGGCCAGACGGCCGCGCAATCCCTGCGCCTCGCTTGCCCCCAATTCCCCCACCCGGTGGGAAACCGCCTCGAAACGCTGGGCGGCGGCAGCCACGCCAGCACTCAACTCGGCCAGGTTCGAGGCCATGCCCGCCGCTTCGGGCAAGGCCCGCATGGCGTCAAGGCTGCGTGCCACGAACGCCACATCCTGGCGGAAGTCCTTGGCCCGCGCCTCGTCCCGTTCGCGCAGGAACTGTTCCTGGTGGTTCTGCAAGGCCGCGACCTTGGCCCGCACGTCGCCAGCCAGATCGTTCAGGCGGCGATAGCCATCCTGGGTCACCAACATGCTGTCGATGCGCCGCTCGGCCAGATGATAGGCCACGCCGAAGCTTGCCGCGCCGATCAAAGCCAAAACGCCCAGCAACGCCAGTCGCCGGCCGATGGAGATGTTCGCCAATCCAGGCACTTCGCCATGCCGCCACAACGCCCCCAGGCGGACCAACAGCGGCTTGAACCAGGAAGGCAGGGAGAAGCGGGCCGGCGAGGCAACCGGGGCAATCACCTCGTCGATGGTGGTGGCGTCGTCAGTCACCGTGGGGGCCCCTTGTACGGGTTGAGGTGCGCGCCCGACTATAGAAAGCCGTCATGACGGCAATGTGACAACTCCCTTACCCTTCGGTTAAACCTGTGCGCATTCGAAATCCAAGGTGAAAAAGTCACCGAACTTCGCCAACCGCAACATGCGTGCCACCTGTCCTTGCGCCGCGCGCAGGCTGACATGCCCCCCCCGCGCGGCCACCACGTCGCGAGCCACCAGCAACAATCCCATGCCGGCCGAATCCATGAAGTCAAGGCCCCCGAGATCGACCACCACCGCAAGACGATCGCTGCCCGCCAAGTCTTCCACCACCTGACGAAAAGCCCCGTTCTCGGCGAAGGTCAAACGGCCGCTCAGGGTGACGACCAGGGAATCGGAAAAGCTTTCGAGATGCGTGTGCATGGGGGCCTCGACGGTGAACATCCGCCAGAGCCATAACAGAAGGCGGCGCCCACCTCCAGGCACCGCCCCATCTTTTAACAATAATGTCAAACGCTTAGCGAACCACCCCGGCGGCCTTCCACAACGCGGCCAAGGTGCCGTTCTGCTCCAGGGTCGACAGCAGCCGGTTGACGGTATCGACGTCGATGGCACCGCCACGGCGGACCAGAACACGATGATTGTAATGCTGATCGTAACGGTCCGAAATCAACAGCCGTTCGCGCGCGGCGGGATTGCGCGACAGATAGGCCCACAGATAGGCGTCGGTCACCACCGCCACGTCCATGCGGTCGGCCAGCACCATCTCGATGCTGGAGCGATGGTTGTTGAGCAGCTTCATGCCCCAGGTCCGCGCCAGCGCGTCGGGATCGGCCTCGAAGCCGGCAAAGCCGTAATGGTAGCCAAGGATACCGACCAACCGTTTCCCCTTGAGGTCGTCGAACCACTCCTGACCCCGCCCCGACTTGGCGGGAGCGATGTAAACCTCGCCCCCTTTCAGGAAGACGTTGGAAAAGTCGACCGGTGCCCCTCTGGCCGCCCACCCCCATTCCGGGCTTTCGAAAAACATCAGGTCGAACTGCCCCGCCTCGACATCGGCATAACGCCGCCGTGCAGAGGTCGTGACGAAGCGGAACTCGTATTGGGACTGAGCCTTGTTGAGCGCCGCGATCAAGTCAACGCTCAAGCCCGAGGGCGCGCCGCCGGCCCCCGTCTCGACAAAAGGGGGAAAATCGTAGCCACCGACTCGCACGACATCGGCCGCACGGACAACCGAAGAAGAGCTCGCCAGGACAAGTGCAATCATCACGAGTATTCGTTTGACCACAGCATCCCACCCCTATTCTTGGAATGATTTAACTCGCGTGGCGAATTGAAACGTATTTGTGTGGGGCAGTCCAGAAAAAGTGCCGCCTTTTCGCCATGATCGTGCCGTTTTGCCACCGGATTAGCGGCGCATCTTGTCCTTCGTGCCTCCCGTCTTGGGAGGGAACGGAGAAGAAAATGTCTTACCCGCTGTTCGATTCGGGCTTCACCCTGTGGCAGGCCGACCTTGACGCCCGATTGATGGATCGTCACGGCCGCTCCATCAAGGCGTTGGGCGTGGACGCCCGCCTGTTGCTCAGCAACTATTACCGTGGCGTGTCGGTGGCCTCGACACTTGACCTGATCACCGACGGCATCCACCCGCTTCCCTAAGCTTGTGCAGCACGACGACGTTCATGCAATATGACGCAAGCGGGTTCGCGTCCACCAAGGTTGCCGGTGGCGAGAACCCGCTTCCGTCCGTCCAACGCGGCGGCCGGACATAAGAAAAAGAACGATAAGAACAGGTCCGAGGAGACGATCCGTGCCCAACACCTGGCGGGGGCCATTCCCCTGGCTGTTGGCGGCTTTTGTCGCGAATGTCGCCGTTGTCATCGCAAGCGCGTATTCCCTGTCGCAGGGAGAGGTCAACCAGGAGAAGCTGAACGCCCTGGCCATGGTCGCCCTGGCCGGCGCCTCGGTCATGTTCGCCCTGGCGTGGAAGGTCGTGGATTTCCTGGTGGTGCGCAAGGCCAAACAACTGGCCGCCGACATCCGCGCCATCGCCCATGGCGGCAACCGCGACACGGTCGATCCCGCGCGTTACGCCATCCTGACACCATTGCCGGAATCGCTGAACGGATTGACCGCGCGCATCGGCCATCTGCGCAAGGAACTGGCCGAAGGACTGGACCGCGCCACCGCCAAATCCGAGGAAACCGCCGCCCGTCTGGCCGCCATCCTGAACGATCTGCACGAGGGCGTGGTGGTTTGCAACCTGCGCCATCAGGTGGTTCTTTATAATTCGGTGGCCATGGACATGCTGGTCGATTCCGGCCAATTGGGCTTGGGCCGCTCGCTGTTCGAGACCGTGGCCCGCGATCCGGTGGTCCACATGCTGGAGATGCTGGTCCATCGCGCGGAACTGGCCGGAAAGGGCACGCCGTTCCTGGCCGGAACCACCGACGGCCACATGCTGCTGCAAGCCCGTATGACCCTGATTCACGGCCCCGACGACGAAGTCACCGGCTATGTGGTGACCATGGTCGATGCCGGTCCTCAGGTGGCGGCGCTGGGACGTCGCGACGCGCTGTTGCGCGAGGTCGCCGAGGAACTGGAACAACCTCTGCTCCGCCTCAGGGTCGCCGCCGACAACCCGTCCATCGTCGCGCACGAGGCGGAACAGATCGACAAGGCCGTGAAACGCGTCACCGCCGGCTATCAGCGGGCGCTGGCCGAATGGTGGCCGATGACCGACCTGCATTCCGGCGACTTTTTCGGCTTGGTGGCGCGGCGGTTCGAGGGCGAAGACCTGAAGGTCTCGGTGACCGGCCTGCCGCTGTGGCTGCATGCCGATTCCCACTCGCTGGCGCTGGCGGTCGAGGCCCTGATCCGCCAGATTTCCGAACGCTTCGGCCTGGCGGAAATCGATCTGGCCGCCACCGGAAACGGCGACGAATGCTGGCTGGAAGTGGGCTGGGGCGGCGCCACCGCCGCCCGGCCGGCGTTGGAGGCATGGCTGGGCAAACCGCTTCCCATGCTGGGGGGGATGACCGTACGCGACGTGCTCGTCCACCATGCCGGCGACGGATTTCGCCAGGAACATCGCACCGGCCGCTCGTGGCTGTGCCTGCCCATGCGCAAGGGGGTCGAGACGCGGCTGCATCCCCGCCCCAGCATCCTGCCCAGCCGTCCCGAATTCTACGATCTCGGCTTGCTGGACAACACCCGGTCCATCGGCGAACGCGGTCACCAGCCGCTTCGCGCCTTGACCTTCGTGGTTTTCGACACGGAAACCACCGGACTGGCGCCCAGCCAGGGCGACCAGATCGTCCAGATCGGCGCCGTGCGCGTGGTCAACGGCCGCATCCTGACCGGCGAGAATTTCAACCGCATCGTCAATCCCGGCCGCCCCATCCCGCCGGAAAGCATCCGTTTCCACGGTATCACCGACGACATGGCCCGCGACAAGCCGCCGTTGGGCGTGGTGCTGCCGCAGTTCAAGACCTACGCCGCCGATTCGGTGTTGGTGGCGCACAACGCCGCCTTCGACCTTAAGTTCCTGCGCATGCACGAACGGGAATTCGGGGTGCGTTTCGACAATCCGGTATTGGACACCATGATGTTGTCCAATTATCTGGATGGTGCCGATGCCGGCCATTCCCTGGATGCCATCTGCGACCGCTTCGGCATCGAGATCACCGACCGCCATACCGCGCTGGGCGACGCCGTGGTGACGGCGGCCGTGTTGCTGCGCCAGATCGAGATGCTCGAGGAACGGGGCATCTCCACGCTGGATCAGGTGGTCAAGGAACTGGACATCAACGTCCAATTGCACCAGCGGCAATTACAGCTTTGACCCCTGAAAAAAGGTCCGGCGCGTCAGCCCGCTCCACCTGGGCTCAAGGTGAACAGGCGACACGGAAGCCAATGTTGTAACTGCCCTGCCCTGCATCGTTTCGTGCGCGGGCCTGGGTGGTGGCGTTCGGTGAATAATAATACCACGAGCCACCCTTGATTGTTCTTTGCGAACACTTTCCAGAAATGCCTTGCCAACAATCCTCGACCCATTCCCAGACGTTTCCGTTCATGTCCACCAGCCCATAGGGATTGGCCGGAAAAGTTCCTGCGGGCGTGCTGCCGTAGATGGGTTTCGGGTTGCAGTCACGGCAATTGGCCATGCCCTGGCCATGATCGTTCCCCCACCAGAATGCGGTGACGGCCCCCGTCGACGCCGCATGCATCCACTCGGCCTCGGTCGGCAGCCGGCAGGCATGGCCGGAAATCCGTGAAAGCCAAGCGGCATAAGCGTTTGCGTCGTCCCAGGTGACGTTGATCACCGGCCGGTTTTCCCGCCCCCAGCCATGGTCGTCCTGTCCCCCGCGACAGCCGCCGGAATCGACGCAGGCCCGCCACTGGTCGAAGGTGATTTCCGAACGGCTCAGCCACAACGCCGTCGCGCCGTCGGCAGCGGGCGGCACCGCGACCATGGCCGGACACTTTTCACACCAAACCTCGGCGGCGCCAAGGAAAGATGGAAGTCCGGCAAGGAGTAAGGCGAATACTGTAGAAAGAAATAATCTGGGCAAATGCATATTTCCTCGTCAAACCATGTGCTTAATTTGATATAGTTGGCCGAGGCCGCGCAACCCTTACGTATATGGTTGTGCGGAAATGGGGTTTACGCGCTTTAAGCGAGGGGCAGATGGTCAAGGCTGGGAATCAAGAATCGGTTCAGCAGCAGCCGGAATTCGCGGCGGTCTTGCAGGCACAGAACGGTGCCCGAGTGGTGGTCCCCGGCGGGGAATTCCTGCAAACAGCGGAATTCGTGCGCTCTGGCCCCGATTTGGTCCTGGTGGGCGAAGACGGCACCCGCATCCTGATCAAGGATTATTTCGCGCAGCCCAATCCGCCGGCCCTGGTCTCGGACAACGGCGCGGTGATCGACCCCGATCTGGCCGCCATCCTGGCCGGGCCGCTTGCCCCCAACCAATACGCCCAGGCCGCCGCCAACATCGCCACCGACGGTTCCGCCGCCACCTCCTCCATCGGCAAAGTTTCGGTCCTGCACGGCAAGGTCATGGTCCGCCATGCCGACGGCACCCGTTCGGAACTCAAGGCCGGCGACGAGGTATTCGCCGACGACGTGATCGAAACCGGCAAGGACGGTTCGGTCGGCCTGACCTTCGCCGACGGCACCACCTTCTCGCTGGGCAGCGCCGGCCGCATGGTGTTGGACGATCTGGTCTACGACCCGCTCACCCATACCGGCGAAGGCACCATCGCCGTGCTTCAGGGACAGTTCACCTTCGTTTCGGGCCAGATTCCCAAGACCGCGCCCGACGCCCTGACCGTCAAGACCCCGTCCATGACGGTGGGTATCCGCGGCACGGCGGGTGCCGGCAACACCCAGACCGTGGTGCTGTTGGCCGAACAAGGCGGCGTCGCCGGCGAGTTGGTCATCACCACGCCGTCGGGCCAGACCTTGACGGTCAACGTGCCCGGCCTGGCTGCCACGGTGTCCCCGACCGGCACCTTGCTCAGCGTGCAGATGTCGCCCGCCCAGGTCCAGGCGCTGGCCGGCAGCTCGCTGACCGCCCTGCCCAATCCCGGCAGCCTGTCCAACGAATACAACACCGGCGACCAGAACCAGAACCAGGACAACCCGATCCAGCCGCCACCCGGCCAGACCCAGCAGGAACTGCAACAGGCGGTCCAGACCGCGGTCGAACAGGCGCTGGCCCAGCAACAGGCCGCCCAGGCCGCCGCCCAGGCGGTGCAGCAGATCAACCAACTGATCGGCCAGATCGGCCTTGCGATCGAAGGTGCCCGCCGCGACGCCACCAAACAGGCGGAAGATATCTTGGACGCGGAGGAAGCGGCGCGACAGGGTCGCATCGCCGACGCCATCGCCGCCGTGCGGGCCGTGCGTGACCAGATCAGCCCCTTCGCCACCGACGCCCAGACGGCACTGACCACCGCCGAAGCGGCCTTCGCCGACACCGATTCCGATGCGGTGCAAACAGCCGTCGATGACCAATTGGCCATTGCTCTGGCCAAGTGGGAGGCGATCAACGTCACCGATTCCGACCTCGACGAAGCCGGAATCCAGACCCTGATGGATTTGGCCCTGGCCGCCACCAAAGGGACCGAGGGCGGGCAGACCGTCACCTACGCCGAAGCGGTGGCGGTCTACAACGCCGAGGTTCTGCCGCTGAAATCGGCGGCCTATGCCGCCTATACCCGCCTTCAGGCGTTGAGCGAATTCAACACCCTGGCCAAGAAGTGGACCGACGGCTCGGCCATCACCGCCAAGCTGACCACCCACGACACCGCGGAAACCACCGCCGAGGCGGTCACCGCCTTGCAAACGGCGGCCAACGAGGCAACGGCCGCCGAAACCGCCGCGCGTCAGGCGGCGCGTTCGCCGATCATCGAAAGGGCGGCGGCCCAGGCCGAATGGGACGTGCGCATCGACGGCCTGGCGGAAACCCGCGCCGGCTTGGGCAAGGCGATCATCGACTATGTCACCTTGCATCAGGATCTTTCCGATGCCGCCGCCACTTACGGGCTGACAGCCAACATCCTGACCGCCTACACCACCTACAAGGGGCTGGTGGACGGCATGTCGGCGGACGCTAGCACCATCGACTTCCACAAGGAAACCGCGGTGGTGAACGCGCTTGAGGCGCTCAAGACCGCCATCACCACCGACAACCTGGACGACAACGACTACGCCCAGGCCATTTCGTCGTGGATGACCGCCGAGGTGAACGCGGTCACCGCCGAGACCCAGGCCGAGGACGCCTACAACACGGCCGACGCCGTGGCCGACGCCGCCGAAGCCCTGGTCACCACCGCGACCGCCGCCGCATCCGACGCCGCCAGCGCCTACGCCACCGGCCAGACCGCCGCCTCCGACGCCGCCGACGCCGCCGCCACCGCCCGCTACGAGGAAGTGCTGGCCGCCACCTCGGCCCAGTATCAGGCCGAACTGGTTATGAGCAACGCGCTCGACGATCTGGCCGGCGACCTGGGCAGCGACGGCGCCACCAGCTTGAGCACGGCCAAGGGCGACGTCTACGTGGCACAGGCGGCGGCAGCGGCGGCCAAGGCAGCGGCGGCCAGCGCCACCAGCTACAACGTAACCACCGCACTTGACGCGCTCAACGACGCCAAGGCGGCGGTGGCCGACCTCGTCACCCGCGCGAGCGAGGCGGAAACGGCGGTGGGGCAAGCCGGCACCGCGCTGACCATGGCCAGCAAACGCCCCGATTCCGCCTTGCTGGATCAGGCGGAACAGGAATCCCAGGACGTCGCCAACCAAGCCCTGATCAAGGCCGAGGCCGATTACGCCAAGGCCCTGACCATCCAGGCGGAAATCGCCAACCAAAAGGCCCTGGCCGAAGCCTATCAGGCCGAGGCGCAACAGGCCTATGACGCCGCCAAGGGCTATGCAGCCGCCGACGCCGCCGCCACCGCCGAGACGCTGGCCGCGGCGCAAAGCGCCGCCGACGCCGCCGCCCTTCAGGCCAAGGCGGCCTGGGACACCGCCCAGGCGGCCAAGACCGCCGGCGACACCGCCGCCAAGGCGTTCAACAACGTGCTGGATACCGGCGAAACCCGCGATCTGGCCAAGGAACTGGACGCGCGCGTGCGCGCCGACACCGACGGTGCCGGCCCGATCACCGCCGGCACCGCCGTCTCGACCCTGTCAACCCTGACCACCGCGCTGGCCTCGGCTTCCACCACGCTTGGAACCTATCAGGCCAACGCCGCCGCCCTGGGCAACGCCACCGTCAGCGCCAAACTGGCCGCCGCCGTGGCCGCGCTCAGCGCCGCCAACGCCACCAGCGGCGCGCTCAAGACCGCTGACACCGCCCTGGTCAACGCCCGCACCCAACTGACCGAGGCCACCGCCGGCACCAAGCAGGCGGACATCCAGACCGCGTTGACCAATGCCCAGGCCAAGGCGGAACTGGCCGCCGCCAAGTCCGAGGCGGCGCACGCCGTCGACCCAAACTCGCCCACCGCCGCCGACGACGCCAAGGCGCTGGCGCAAGAGGCGGCCACCGCCGCCAAGGAAGCGGCGGCCTTTGCCGCCACCGCCACCGATCTGGCCAAGCAACTGGCGGCCACGGCGCAAACCCTGGCGATCGTCCAGACCAGTGTGGATTCGGCGGTGGCCGACGCCTCGGCCAAGGTCAAGGCGGCGGTCGACCTGGTCAACTGGGCCAACGCCGATTATCTGGCGGTCAGCCTGACCACCACCGCGCGCAATGCGGTCGACAGCACCGGCAACAGCGCCGACGCGGCCGACACCAAGACCTTCATCACCGGCATCAAGAGCACCGTCACCGCCAGCACCGGCGTCTACACCCAATTGACGGCCATGAAGGACGCGGCCCTGGCCACCACCGCCGACGCCCAGGCCAAGGCCACCATCCAGGCCGCCTTCGACCGGGCCGCGGCGGCCATGGCCACCATCAACACCGCCATTTCCAAGATCGACGGCGACAACGGCCTGTTGGCCAAGGCCCAGGCGGCGCTGTCCACCGCCGAGACCAAGACCGCCGAGGCCTTGGCCGCCACCAGCGCCAATTACGCCATCACCGCCGCCACCCAGGCGCAGAACGCCGCGGCCGAGGCCAAGCGTCTGGCCGACCTGATCGCCGATTACCGCCTTCAGGTCAGCAACACCGCCACCGCAGCGACCGATTCGGCCATCGAGATCATCCAGGCCGCCTATGACGAGGCGGTAACCGCCCAGGCCCGCCTGAGCGTGGCGGTATCCATGGAAGCCCTGTTGCAGCCGGCCAGCGTGTCGCTGAGCCAGGCGCAGACGGCGGCACAATTGGTGACGGAAAAGACGCTGTTGGCGCAGTCCCTGGCCAAGACCGCCACCGACGCGCTGAGCGATCCGGCCAAGACCCATCTCGACATCGCGGACGAACGCGACGACAGCGCCGGCGCCGCCGGCGACGCCGCCACGGCCAACACCACCGTAGCGACCAAGGTCGCCGACGCCATCGCCAAGGCGGAAGCGGCCATGACCTTCTACGAAGGATTGTCGGCCAGCCAGAAGACCTCGGTGCTGACCGCCTATTACGAACAGGCGAAAAAGATCATCGCCGATGTCGGCGCACTCAAGACCGACGCCGCCGACCGCGCCGCCCAGGCGGCCCAGGCCGCCACCGTGGCCCAGAACGCCTATGACACCTTGGTGCAATACGCCGCCGACGCCGACGCCCGCGAGGTGGCGGCCATCGACGCGTCGAGCGCCACCGCCAAAAGCGCCATCGACGCCTTGACCAACGCCGCCGCCCAGGCCGCGAAGACCAAGGCCACCGCCGACACGCTGGACGCCAGCGTCAACACCGACGCGCTGGTGACCTCGATCGCCAATTTCCTGACCGCGCATCCCTCGGGTACGGCCCATGACGCCGTCGTCGCCATCCAGAGCAAGCTGCAAACCGCCGCCGACGCCGCCGACGCCGCCGCCGCCAAGCTGGGGACCCTGAGCACCAGCATCTCGACGGAATCGGGCACCGCCACGTCGGCCTACAACGCCCTCAAGGTGTTGGACGCGGACAGCGACCCCGACGCGGCCGACGTCACCAGCGCCGCCGGCTACGCCACGGCGGTCCAGCAATCGGCGACCAAGGTTTCCGGCCTGACCACCGCCATGGACGCGCAAAAGAACGCGCTGGCCAAGGCCATCGAACAGATTTCGTCGCTTCAGACCCAGTTCCAGTCCTATGTGGACAGCCTGAGCGGCGAGACCAAGGCGGCCATGAAGGTGGACGCGGTCAGCGACACCCTCACCTTCCCCGAAGACGACGGCACCCAGACCCTCACCCAGACCCTCAACCTGTTGGGCAACGACACCCAGGGAAGTGGCGGCACCTTGAAGGTTGTGGTGCTGTCACTGCCGACCAAGGGCACCTTGTACCTGTCGGACGGGACCACCAAGGTCACCGCGGGCATGGAGTTGACCGACGCCCAGGCGGCGGCCCTGAAATACACCCCGTCGGGCGCGGTGTCGTCGCCGACCGCCACCATTACCGACGCCTTCAACTACCAGCTTGTCCGTTCCGGCACGGTCGAGGCGCTGGTCAACGGCGAACTGGTCAGCCAGAACTATTCCACCTCGGACAGCGCTTCGGTGACGCTCAGCATCACCCACGTCAACTATGCGCCGACCTTGCAGGGCACGGCGCCGTCGCTGCCCACCCTGACCGAGAACCCGGCGACCAATACCGGCGTATCGGTGTTCACCTTGCTGGCCGGCAACGCCAACGACGCCGAAACCGCCAAGGCCAGCCTGGGCATGGCGGTGACCGGTTTGACCGACGCCTCGATCGGCACCTGGGAATACAAACTGAGCGAAGGCGGCACCTGGACGACCATATCGTCGGTCAGCCCCGGTTCCGCCCTGTTGCTGGGCCCCGGCGCCTATGTGCGCTTCGTGCCCGCCGCCAACGCCAACAGCCAAGCCGCCGGCGTCACCCCGACCATCACCTACCGCGCCTGGGACACCAGTTCGGGCACGGCGGGCAACACCGCCGACACCACCACCAGCGGCGGTTTCAGCGCCTATAGTTCGGCCAGCCTGAGTGCCGGAATCACCGTCACCGCCGTGGTGCTTAAGCCCACCTTGTCGCTGACCGCGACCGAATTGTATGCGCCGTTGGTCACCGACGAATCCTCCATCATCTCGCTGGACATCGGCATCGCCGACATCCCGGATTCCACGGTCATCACGATCACCGGCCTGCCCACCGGCGCCAGCCTGAGCGCCGGCACCGCAGTGGATGGCGTGTGGACGTTGACCCCGGCTCAATTGAGCGGCCTGCAACTGATCACCGCCGTCAACTACAACGGCGACATCACCCTTGGCATCACCGCCACCGCCACCGACGGTTCCGGCACGACGCTGATCAGCAAGACCGACACCGCCACCCTGAAGATCGGCGTCGGGCCGCAGAACGTGGCGGTGGACGGGGTTTCGGACAAGTCGTCCTCGTTGCGTCCGGTGATCATGGAAGGCGGCGCCAACGCCGACACCATGACCGGCTCGTCGCTGGGCGACAGCTTGATCGGCAACGGCGGCAACGACACCCTGACCGGCGGCGGCGGCGCCGACACCCTGACCGGCGGCACCGGAAGCGCCGACGTTTTCCGCTATGCCTCGGCGACCGATTCGATCAACGGCAAAACCGACACCATCACCGACTTCGAAAGCGGCAGCGACACCATCCGCCTGGAGGGGATCGGCGGGGTCTCCTATCTGCACGGCGCCTATCCCTTCACCACCAACACCGCCGTCACCTTGGCCGCCATCCAGGCCGACAGCCGATTCAGCGACGTGGTGGTGTTCTTCACCGACGGTCCCGACGGCTACCTGTACGTCAAGGGAGCCGGCACCGGCACCAGTTACGACGGCACGTTCATCAAACTGGCCGGCCAGTCCTCGCCCCCCGATCTGGCCGATCTGTCGGGCATCACCCACAATCTGATCGTCGGCACCACCGGCGACGAAACGGTCAGCGCCAGCGACGGCTTGGACGTGCTGGTCGGCGACAGCGGAAGCGACACCTTCCGATTCAATTCCGCCAACGATTCCACCACCTCGGCCACCGACGTCATTTCCGACTTCACCGACGGCGACGACATCGTCAAGCTTCAGGATTCCAACGGCTACGGCATGTTGCGCGGCGCCTATACCTGGGCCGGATCGACCAGCGCCACCATCGCCGCCATCGCCGCCGACACCGCCATCGCCAATTCGGTGGTGTTCTTCACCGACGGCACCGACGGCTGGATCTACACCAAAGGCGCCGGCACCGGTCTCACCAGCTTCGACGGCCTGATGGTCAAGCTGGCGGGCGTCACCTCGCAACCCGATTCCGTCGTCCAGGGCGCCCTGGACTACGCATCGCTGTCCACGTCGGCGCTGGCCACCACCGAGGATGCCTCGGCCAGCGGCACCGCCGCCGTGCGCTTCGAGGGCGGGACCTTCACCTACGATCTTGGCCTGGACGGCGGCACGCCGATCCTCAAGCTGGCGACATCCATGGGCGAAGTGAGCATCGACCCGGTCACCGGCGTCTACACCTACACGCCCACGGCCGGCGCCCAGGCGCTGGAACAGGGCGAAAGCGGAAGCGACAGCTTCGTCGTCTACGGCCGCAACGGCGATGGCGTCGTCGGAAGCTCGACGGTGGCGGTGGCGCTGACCGGCGTCAACGACGCCCCCGTGGTCGAAAGCGACCTTTACTTCAACGGCAATTCCATCCTGACCCTGCCGGTCACCGCCGACACCAACTTCGCCGGGACCGAAGACTTCACCATCGCCATGACGGTTCAGCCGGATGGCGCCGGCACCCTGTTCCGCCAGGCGGCCTATGCCAACGAATTGGGAATCCTGACCCGCGTCAACGCCGACGGCTCGCTGGAGGTGGCGTTCGACGCCATGAGCGCCGGCGGCTGGGAATGGTTCCACACCGCCGCCGACACCGCCACCATGGGCGCGTTGAACGACATCGCCATCACCAAATCCGGTTCGACCATCACGCTTTACGTGAACGGCCTGACGGTCACCTTGCTCGATACCAGCGGCAACCCGGTCACCGACCTGACCGGCGCGCGTCTGACGGTGGGTGCCAGCAGCGCCGGCACCATGTTCGGTTCCGCCCAGGGCAGCGACTATTTCACCGGCCATCTGACCGAAATCTCGCTGTTCAACGCCGCCCTTGACGCCTCCGCCATTTCCGAGTGGACCACCAACGGCGTCACGACCCTGGACAGCGGTTCGCTGGCGGCACTCCAGGCCAACTACCTGTTCTCCATCCATAACGGCAGTATTGTCGCCGACACCACCGGCCAAAGCCCCAGCATCGACCTGGGCGGCATGTCCCAGGCACCGCAATGGGCCGTTTCCGCCACCGCCGCCGAGGACACGGTCCTTAACGGCAATCTTGTCGCCTTGGATCCCGAAGACAACACGCTGACCTTCGCGGTGACGACGGCGCCGGCGCACGGCACCTTGACCATCGATTCCTCGGGACAATGGACCTATACCCCCGCGGCCAACTATGCCGGCACCGACAGCGCCGTCCTGCGGGTGTCGGACGGCAAGGGCGGGGTCATCAACACCTTGCTGACCCTGACCGTCGCCGACGTCGCCGACGCCCCGGTGGTGTCCGGCAGCGGATCGGCTGTCGCATACAATTCCGGCAGCGGTTCCATCCTGGCACTGGCGGCGGGGATCGACGTCTCGGACGTGGATTCGTCCGGGTTCCGCGCGCTGACCATCACCTTGCGCGACGCGGAAGCGGGCGACACGCTGTCCTTCGTCAAGATCGCCGGAGCCAGCTTCGGATATGACGGCGACCTTTATTACGATGACGGCACCAGTTGGGACACCCATGGTGCCAGTCTCACCCTCGCCGGCGACAGTATCACCGTCACCTTCGCCGAAGGCCACGAACCGCCGGCCGAAGTGATCCGCGACCTCTTGCGTTCGATCAAGTTCGAGAGCGTTTCCACCAACGGCTCGACCCGCCAGATCGAAGTCGTGGTGACCGACGACACCGACGTTTCCACCACCGTAACCCGCGACATCACGGTCAACGGCGCGCCGACCTTGACCCTGAGCGGCGACATCAACATGGGGGCGCGGTTCGACAGCGATTCCTATGCCGCCGGCACCATCGTCACCCCCCAGACCGACGACATCACCCTGGAAACCCGCTTCAACTGGAGCGGCGACAATTACGACCAGGATCAGGTGCTGTTCTACAACGGCGACAGCGCCAGCGCGGGCTGGGGCCTGGGCATCATCGACGGCACCTTGCACATCCTGTTCGCCGGCGGCCAAGTCCATGATACCGGCGTGTCGGTGTTGGAAGGCGAATGGCACGACGCCGCCCTGGTGCGGCAAGCCGGCGACTGGCACCTGTTCTACGACGGCGAGAGCATCGACCTGACGCTGGCGATCTCGCCCGCGACCATTTCCTCGGGCGAGACGGTGGTCGGCAACGACAACACCCACGCCGTCGGCTTCAACGGCATCATCGACTACACCGCCCTGTGGACCGAAGGGCGCAGCGCCGCCCAGGTGTCGTCCGACATGGCCGGCAC
Organism: Magnetospirillum aberrantis SpK; assembly: GCF_011022235.1. Lineage (GTDB taxonomy): Bacteria > Pseudomonadota > Alphaproteobacteria > Rhodospirillales > Magnetospirillaceae > Magnetospirillum > Magnetospirillum aberrantis. The sequence continues at coordinate 127,720 of NZ_JAAIYP010000026.1, forward strand.
CATCACCCCCCCCACCGCCGCCTTGGCCGGCTATTGGATTGGTGTCGTCTCTAGCGTGGGCGGCCCGCTGAGGCTGGTGGATTCCTCGGGCAATAACCATACCTTGAGTTCGGGCCTGGATTCCGCCTTGTTCCAAGCGGTCGTCGCCGGTATCGAAACCACCGAGGACAGTGCCGCCAGCCTAGTGCTGCATATCGGCGACGACAGCGACACCGCCGCCGCGGTGACCCGGACCATCCAGGAAGCGGCGGCCCACGGCACCGTCACCTTCACCGGCGACACCTATACTTACACCCCCGACAGCAATTATTCCGGCACCGACAGCTTCGTCATCCGCCTGACCGATTCTCAGGGCGCACACGCCGATTATGTGGTCGACGTGCTGGTGCACGACCAGAACGACGCCCCCACCTCGACCGCATTCACCGCCCAAACGCTGACCGCCCTGACCAAGGTCTGCATCGACGTCGCCAGCCATTTCTCGGACATCGACGCCCTGGACACGCTGGACATCTCGTTCTCCACGCTGCCCGACTGGCTGAGCTGGGACGCCGACACCGGCATCCTGAGCGGCATTCCGCCGCTGGGCGCCACGGCTGGCGACATCACCATCACCGCCACCGACCGGGCGGGCGCCACCACCAGCCAGACGCTGTCGCTATCGCTGCCCAGTGTCCAGATCGCCGGTGTCAACAGCGCCGGTTCGGCGCTCAAGTTCAGCGGCGACAGCGACTACGCCCACACCTCGTTGGCCATGGCGGCGACCGGCGGCACGGTCGAATTGTGGGCGCAAACGTCGCAATGGGACCCGGCGTCCGAGGTGTTCCTGTTCGGCAACGGCATCGCCAAGGGCGACGACAACGCCATCTCCCTGACCATCGGTCCGTCGGGCTTGACGGTACAATACGGCGGCACCACCCAGAGCGGCGTGACCAGCCAAACCTCCGACACCAGCACTTGGCAGGACGGGTCCTGGCATCATCTGGCCTTCACTTGGGAACAGAGCGGCAGCGGCACCCTGCTGACGCTGTATGTGGACGGTGTCGGCACCATGTCGGCATACACCGAATTCGCGATCGACGCCGCCTATCTGAGCGATTGGCAGGTGGGCGCCAGTGCCAGCGGCACCGGCGCGCCCGCTTCCTTCGACGGCGCCATCGACAATCTGCGCATGTGGGACGACGTCCGCAGCCAGGAAGAAATCAGCGCCAACATGGTGCTGGAAACGCCCACGGACACCGATGGTCTGTTGGCCAACTGGCTGATGGACAAGGTGACCGGCGGCGCCATCGTGTCGGATGGCGGGTCCGAGCAATTGGTCCTGGGCGCCACCACCGCCACCGAAGGCACCGACCCGATCGTGGTCAACCAGCCCAGCCGCGCGCTTGAGCTACACGGTGGGTACCTGACCATCGACAACCCCACCGTCTCGGCCGCCATGACGTTCGAGGCCTGGGTGCGTCCCGACACCATCGCCAGTGCGGCGGAAAACTTCACCGCCATCTACAGCGTCGGAACCTACAACTCGGCAGGTTTCTTCGCGGTCGGATACGACAACAGCGGCGCCCTGACCGTGCTGTGGCACGACGGCACCAGCCAACATTCGGTGACGCAAGACAGCGGCACCTTGTCCGTGGGCGACTGGAACCATGTCGCCGTGACGATCACCCCCGACGGCAGCGGCACCGCAACGGTCCAGCTTTATATCAACGGCCAAAGTGTCGGCAGCGCCACCAACAAACCGCTGGTGATCGAGGGGCTCCAGGCCTCGGCCTATGTCGGCCATGCCGATGGCGTCACGCCCAACATGGACGGCGCCATCGCCGATCTGCGCCTGTACGACGTCGCGCTGACCGCCACCGACATCGCCCAGGACATCAACACCCGCCCTGGCGACGACGAATTCGGGCTGGTTCTGGGACTGGAACTCGCCACCGGCTATGAGGATTCCAGCGCCCTCGTCCGTACCGACATCGACAGCAACGGGGATGACGGCACCTTCACCGGCGTCGTCATCAACGGTGCAAACAACTTCCTCAGCACCAAACCAACGTCCTTCAGCGACAGCCTGACCACGCTGGAAGACACCTCCGTCACCAGCACTCTCCTGGCCGTCAGTTCCTCGTCCGAGAGCCTGAACTATTACACCCCGTCCGACGGCATGCCCAGTCACGGCTGGGTGCGGTTCAACGGCGACGGCACCTTCACCTACACGCCCGAGGACGATTTCGTCGGCACCGACCAGTTCACCATCCGCGTCGACGACGGCTTGGGCAACGTCGCCGACAAGGACATCACCGTCACGGTGAACGCGGTGGACGACCCGATCAGCGCCCATCCGCCCACCACGTCCAGCGTGGATGCCGTCGGCCTACACGGCCAGACCGCCATCGCCATCGAAAACGGTTTGGCCACCGGCACCAATTCGGTCACCTACGAAGGATGGCTGTGGCTGAACAGCAACGCGGCTGCGCAACAGACCATCCTGGCGGTGGGCGATAGCGGCACCTCGGCCCAGTTGAGCGTGGTCAACGGCCAACTGAACTTCTTCCTCAACGGCAGTGAAATCGCGGTCGGCGGCGCGATCACCGCCGATCTGTGGAACCACGTCGCGGTGGTGGTCGAAGCCGGTTCACCCTCTCTGGTGACGCTGTACGTCAATGGCATTCAGACCGGCCAGGGCAGCTTCCCGAGCGCCATCGACATCACCGGAACCACCGCCTATCTGGGCCGCAGCACCAGCAGCGCGGCGGGCACCGAGGAATACCTGAGCGGCAGCCTGTCCGATTTCCGCGTCTACACCGAAGCACGCGGCGTCGCCGACATCCGCGCCGACATGACCGGCAGCACGGCCAATTCCACCAACCTTTACGCCCGCTGGACGCTGGACACCAGCACCGGCGGCACCATCGCCGACAGCGTGGGCGGCCATGACGGTTCCATCGTCGGCTACAATTACGGCGACGACGAACGCATCCTGGCCATCGTCAATTCGGGGGCTTCGGTCGCCATCGGCGGTCTGGTGCTGTACGAACCGGACCAGACGCCGGAAGAAACCCCGAACATCCCGGCCGAGATCAAGGTCACGTTCTCGGCCGAACACGGCACCATCAACTTCGCGTCGCTTTCCGGCCTGACCTCGGCCACCGGCAACGGGACCGACACCGTCACCTTGACCGGGTCGCTGGCGGCGCTGAACGCGGTGCTGGGCAACGTCACCTATACCGCCTCTGAAGGATATTCGGGACGCGACGGCGTCAAGATCGTGATCGACGAAATGGCCTCGGGCGTCACCCGCATGGACGGCGGCACCTTGTCCATCCTGGTCATGGCGGTGCCGACGGCCAGTAACGATTCCCTGTTCGGCGGTTCCGGTGCCGACACCATCGACGGCTTGGCCGGCAACGACGCCATCTTCGGCATGGCCGGCAACGACGTGCTTTCCGGCAGCGCCGGCGCCGACAGGCTGTGGGGCGATAACGGCAACGACACCCTGACCGGCGGCGCGGGGGCCGACACCCTGACCGGCGGCATGGGCAACGACCTGTTCCGCTTCACCGGCAAGACCGATTCCACCGAGACCGAAACCGACAGCATCGTCGATTTCGGCCAGACCTACGGCAACGACGTCATCCGCCTGGAAGGCATGTCGGGCATCGCCTACAACTCGGAAACGACCCTTGCCACTTTGGGACTGGGCACGCCATCGACGCTGGCGGACTGCCTCAGTGCGCTTAAATCGTCGGGACCGGCCAATACCATGGTGTTCTTCACGGTGGGCACCGACGGCTACCTGTACGTCAAGGGGGCTGGAACTGGCGTTGATTTCGATGGCACCCTGATCCGCCTGGAAAACCGGACCACCCCGCTGGCGACAAGCGAGATCCAGTTCGGTGTGCTGACCGGCACCCCGGCGGTGGACACCATGACCGGCACCGCCGCCAGCGAGGTGTTCCTCGGCTTGGCTGACAACGACACCATCGACGGCGCGGCCGGCGACGACACCTTGATCGGTGGCGAGGGGGCGGACACCCTGACCGGCGGCACCGGCGCGGATCGCTTCGTCTATGCCGCCCAGGTGGATTCCTCGTCCACCAACATGGACACCATCACCGATTTCAGCGTGGTCCAAGGCGACCGCATCGCCATCACCGGCATGGACGGCATCGTCTATGACGGCGTGCCCTACGCGCCGCTCGCGGCGTCGGCGGGTGAAACCATCGACGCCATCCTGGCCGACGTGTCGATCGATAACCGCATGGTGTTCTTCACCCAGGGCGGCGACGGCTATCTGGTGGTCAGCGGAAACGGCGGCGGCATGTCGGTTGACGGCTTTGCCATCAAATTGGCGGGCGTCACCACCGCACCGAATCGCAGTGCCATCGAGAACGCGCTCAGTCTGGCCGGCACCGCGACCGACGACATCCTGGTGGGCACGGTGGGCGACGACATCATCGGCGGTGCCGCCGGCAACGACACCCTATCGGGCGGCGCCGGCAACGACACCTTGATGGGCGGTTCGGGCGCCGACACCTTGACCGGCGGCGCCGACGGCGACCAGTTCCGCATCAATTCCTACATGGACTCCAGCAGCGGCATGCCCGACGTGGTCACCGACTTCGTCAGCGGCCAGGACAGCTTGGTGTTCAACGGCATCTCGGGCATCGCCTATGATCCCAGCCCCTATGGGGCGGTTCAGGACGACCTGGCAACCACCATCACCACCATCCAGGACGACCCCGGCATCACCAACCGCGCGGTGTTCTTCGTCCAGTCGGGCAATGGCTACATCTATGTGAAGTCGTCGATGGGCGGAGGATTCGGCGGCACCCTGGTCAAGCTCGAAGGTGTCACCACCGCCCCGACGCTGGACGATCTGCCCGGTCTGGTGGACACGGTGGGCGTCACCCTGAGCGGGACGCTTTCCGGCACCTGGTCGGTGACCGGCACCGGCTACAACGATACCTTGGACGCCAGCACCGCCAGCAACCGCCCGGTGTACGGCCTGGGTGGCGACGACACCCTGATCGGCGCCGAGAGCTCCACCTTGGTCGGCGGCGCCGGCATGGATTATCTGAGCGGCGGCACCAATTCGGACTTCCTTTACACCAGCAAGGACGATTCCAACCTTACCGGCGGCACCGACATCGTCAACTCGTTCACCGCCGACAAAAGCATCCAGTTCCAGGGCATCGCCGGCATCGCCTATACCGAATCGGCCCTTGACATCACTGGTGCCAGCTCTGTCGCGGACGCCGTGACGGCCATCGCCGCCGACAGCCAGATCCAGGATCAGTTGGTGTTCTTCACCCTGGGCGGCGACGGATACCTGACGGTCAAGGGCAGCGGTTTCGGCACCGATTATGACGGCACGGTCATCAAGCTGGCCTCGGTCACCACCGCACCGGCCCTCGCTTCCCTGCCCGGCATCCTGAAGCTTTATCAGGGCTCAGCCCTGGTCGACGTGCCCACCGACAGCGGCACTGGCGACATGATGTACGGCCTGGGCGGCGACGACACCCTGAACGGCGGCGCGGATGCCGACGTATTGGAAGGCGGCGCGGGTGCCGACACCTTGACCGGCGGTTCCCAAGGCGACGTCTTCCGCTATACCTCGGGCACGGATTCCACCGTGGCCAGCATGGACACCATCACCGACTTCATACCCAGCCAGGACACGATCCGCTTCGAGGGCATGAAGGGCATAACCTACTCACCCTTTCCGTTCGCAGGGAGTGCCCCCAGTTCGGTCACCGAGTTCATCGCCCAGATTCAAGCCCGCCCTCAATTGACGAACACGGTCGTCTACTTCTCTTTCGGAGGCGACGGCTACCTTTACGTCAATGGAAGCGGGAGCGGGACGGATTTCAACGGCACATTGATCCGCCTGGAAGCCGTGCAAACCTGGCCGGCATTGGGTGACATCCAAACCGGCGCGCTCATCGGCACCGACGACGACGACGTTCTGATCGGAACCGACGGCGGCGACATCTTCATCAGTCAGTTGGGCAACAACATCTTGCGCGGCGGCACCGGCGACGACCTGTTCCAGGTCGGTCACGGCACCGACACCATAAGCGGCGGCGGCGGCACCGATACGGTGGAGATCGGCGGAGGCTCCCCCGTCTCCGGCATCGCCCGCCTCGGCGACAATCTGGTGTTCACCACCGACGGCACGCACTCCGTCATCCTCAGGAATCAATTCGCCGGAGACGCCATCTCCAGTGTGACCCTTACCCGCAGCAACAGTTCCGACGACACCACCTACACCTATGTCGCCGGCACCGTCGGCACCTCGGGGCACGACATCATTGCCGGTGACGGCACCTTGTCGGGTGGCAACGGCAACGACATCGTGCTGGGCAACACCGGTGCGGACGTGCTTTACGGCGATGGCGGCATGGACGTGTTGAACGGCGGCGCCGGCAACGACGTCCTGGTCGGCGGTCTTGAAGGTGACAGCCTGACGGGCGGCACCGGCGCCGACGTCTTCCGCTTCCTGAGCGGCGCCGACAGCGCCATCGGAGAATGGGACGTCGTCAAGGATTTCGACCTGACCAACGACAAGCTGGACTTGGTGGGATTGGGCAGCGTCGTTGGCCTGCAACTGGTCAGCCACGACATCGGCGACACCTATCCGCCTCCGGGTGGAGTGGCGGCCGCGATCGCGTCCGAACCGTCGATCACCAACAACAGCATCGTCGTCTGGCTGCAAAACGGCAGCACCTACATCTACGTCAAGGCCGAGGGCACCTCGCAAAACGGCCTGATGATCCAGTTGGAGGGCTTCACCGGCACCCTGACCGAGGACAATTTCCTGCAATTGATCGCCCCGGACAGCCCGGCGGGTTCGGCGGCATGGGACGCGGGCGGCGGCAACCTGTTGTGGAGCAACGCCGCCAACTGGAGCGACGACATCGTTCCCGACGCGACGACCGCCGTTTCCCTGTCCAACACCATCGTCACCCATGGCGACGGAACCACCCAAAGCGTCCATACGCTGTATGGCGACAATTCCACGCTTCAGTTGAGTCCCGGCACGTTGAACGTGACGACACGGGCCGAATTGTACAACGGCAGCGTCCTGAGCATCGGCACGACCGGTGTCCTGGGCGGCGCCGGCAGCGTCATGCTTGAGGGCGAGATGAACTGGTCTGGCGGCACCATCGCCGCCGGCCAGGGCGTCATGGTCAACGGCTGGACCTACATCGAGAACGGCGCGCATACGCTGGACACTCTTCTGGCCCTGGCCGGCGACAGCGAAGTCTCCGCGTCCACCATTTCCGGCCATGGCGAACTGGCCAATGCCGGCTACATGACCGTCCTTTCCAGTTCCGGGTTCAACGTCGCCCTGGCCAACGATGGGATCATTTCGCTCACCAGTTCCGACACCGCCCAGGACGTCACCTTGTCGGCGACGGGGGGCATCGCCAACACCGGCATCATCGAACTGGGCGGCCGTTACGACGCCGGCGACAGCACCACGCTGTCCTTGGGCGGAAACGCCGCGCTGATGATTTCCGATGGCGGCGTCCTGCGGGCGCGCGACAGCGGCTCGACCACTCACACCGTCGTCGGTGAAGTCGATCTGTTGGGCGGGTCGATCATGGCCGAAGGCAACCTGACCATCGACAACGAGAACACCCAGACCTTCCTGGACAACGGCTTCATCACCGTCGCCGACGGCAAGGTGTTGACCATCGACGGCGGAGCCGGCGGCGGCCTGATCGAAATTGCCAGCGAAGGACTGGTGACCACCGGCACCTTGCGTCTGGCCGGTACCCAGAAAGTGTTCATCGACAGCAATTTCTCCCTGTCACAACACGCCAGCCTGGACCTTGCCGGCGCCGTCACCTTCACCGGCGGCCAGATTTCCAACGAAGGCATCATGGCCCTCAAGGGCGATGACGACGTCTTCTATTCCAGGCTGACCAACCAGGCGGGCGCGACGATGACCGTCACCGCCGGCAACGACCAAGGCGACGGCGCCGCCACCCTTGGCCTTTACGGCGGCCTGGAAAACAGCGGCACACTCAACCTCCAGACCGAGACCGGAAGTTCCGATTCCCTGGTGTTGAACCTGGGCGCGGAGACAATCCAGAACTTCGGCCAGATGGTCGTGTCCGGGTTGGGCAGCGGCACCATCACCATCAATGGCGGAGTGTCCAACTCCTCGGATGGCGCCATCCATCTGGCCGGCGATCTGGCGATCATCGGAGCGCAGGGGCTCACCAACGACGGCACCATCACCATCGACCAGGGCAAGACGCTGGACGTCGCCGCCACCCCGGAGTTGGTGAATGCCGCCTCGGGAACCATCGCCGGCTCCGGCACCATCGTCGGCACCGTGAGCAACGAAGGCACCCTTTCCCCCGGCGGCGACGACGCGGCCGGAACGCTTAGCGTCAACGGCGACTATCTCGGCGAAAATTCCTCGACCATCACCCTGGACGTCCTGCACGACGGCGACGACGCCGACAGCGATCCCGATTCCGACCTGCTGGAAATCAGCGGCTCCGCTTCTCTGGCCGGCTCTCTGGTGTTCGGGTTCAAGGACTACATCCCAAGCAGCGGCGAAAGCTTCGTCGCGATCACGGCCGCCAGTGGCCTGGACGAAAGTTCGTTGTGGGGAACGGACAGCACCGCCAACACCGCCGACGACCTTATCCACATCAACCACGACCTGGGCAGCGCCTGGACCGCCACCTGGACGGCCACCGGCACGTCGCTGAGCGTGACCTTCACCCAGGTGAACGGGGTCGAGGTTGTCGACGGTTCCTGGGGCACCGACGACGCCAGCACCTCCAGCAGCGCGGTCAAGATTTCAACCATGGCGGCCTCTGTCACCGGTTCGCTGCTCGCCGGCAGCTTGCAGGTTACCCAAGACCTGACCGTCAGCACGGGCAACAGCGTCGAGGTCGCCAACAAGGCCGTCGTCGACAGCACCGCCGACCTGATCCTGGCCGGCGGTACACTGGGGGGGACCGGCGACATCATCGTGCTGGGCGATTTGATCGCTTCGGGCGGCGGTCTTCTGGGCAGCGGCCTGATGACGGTCAACGGCAACACCCAAATCTCGGACACCAACGGCACCTTGACCGTGGACAAGACCCTTGACCTACGGGGGGCAAGCACGGTCACGGGCACCAACACCACTGTCGCCAGCACCGACGCCGGCTCCGGCCCCAGCACCGGACGCGTCAACAATTACGGCGCCATGAGGATCGAGGCCCTGGCCGCGTCGTTCCAGATCGCCATGGTCAACACCGTCGCCGCCAGCATGGTGCTTGACGCCAGCAACGCCGGAGCGGCGACACAGGACATGGTCGTCACCGTGGGCGACCAGTACAACACCTTCGTCAATCACGGCGAATTCCAACTGACCGGCGGCGCCCCCAGCTATGGCGTGACGCTCGACACCAATGGCGGCATCTTCGACAACCGTGGTGTCATGGACCTGGACAGCACCTACAGTTCCCAGGTGGACCGTATCGATGGCGCCTTGATGAACCAGGGCACGCTGTATCTGGGCCACAATCTGGTCGTGGCGGGCACCTTGAACAACAGCGGCTGGCTGTCCATCCACACCGGGCACGGATTGGCCCTGGAAACCGGCTCGACGTTGAACAACAACGGCGTCATCACCGGCGACGGCTCCATGAACATCGACACCTCGGCCGGCGCCTCTTTCGTCAACAACGGCGTCATCAACCCCGGTGGCGAGGGAACCGCTGGCTCGCTATACGTCAACGGCGACATGATCCTGGGCGCCAATTCGTTGGTGCGACTGGATATTGGGCTCGATTCCTTCACCGTGGGCGGCGCGCTGACCCGTGGCGGCACGGTTGAGATCAACACCGACGGCGCCAGCCTGAACACCTCCTCTACCTACACGGTGATGTCATGGGACAGTTCCGGGTCCAGCGGCTGGTTCAACCAGATCACCGGCCTGGATTCCGACCCGGCCGGAGCCTTGCTGTTGGACCCGACCATCAGCGCCTCGGACTTCACCGTCCGGCCGCGTGACGTCACCGAGGCCGCGACCAGCGGCGACGATAGCATCGACGGCGGCACCGGTGCCGATTACCTGTTGCTGGGCAACGGCGACGACATCGCCAACGTCCAGAGCGGCGCCGACGCGGTGTTCGGCCAGAACGGCAACGACCAGCTCAGCATCACCGGCACCGACTTCCACATCCTGGACGGCGGCGCGGGCATCGACACCCTGGCCTGGGCCGGAGCCGACGGCACCACCCTGGACCTGAGTTCCTATGCCGGCATCCTGCAAAACCTCGAAAGCATCGATCTCGGCGTTACGGGAACCCAGACCCTGGTCCTGACCGCCGAATCGGTGTGGCGCATGATGGGCAACCAGAGCAACGCCCTGACCGGCACGGAAAGCACCATGGTGGTGATGGGCGAAGGCGACAACGTCACGCTGAGCGGCTGGGTCACCGGGAACACGCAGGTCGCGCTGCCCGAAGACCCCACCGCCAGCTACACGGTCTATTCCTCGACCTACAATGGCGGCACGGTTCAGGTTTACGTGGACAATTCCAACACCGTCAGCACCAGCTGAGGAAACCAGGGACAACGGACAAAGCCCCCGCCCGTCGGCGGGGGCTTTTGCTTGGTTATTCCAGGCGGTCCAGACGTACCCGATGACGGCCGTCGGTCAGCCGCCGCGCCCCGCCAAGGACGGCGACGACCGCCCCCAGGCCGGAACCGCCGGCGATCAGGAACATCACCAAAATCTGGTATTTCACCGCCTCGACCGGTTCGACACCGCCCAGAATCTGGCCGGTCATCATGCCCGGCAAGCTGACCAGCCCGGTGGCGGCCATGGAATTGACCACCGGCGTCATGGCGGTGGACAGGGCCTGGCGCACCAGCGGCGCCATGGCCTGACGGCGGTCGTCGCCCAGCGCCAGCCGCGCTTCGATGGCCGAACGGCGCAGCCGCACCGCCCCCGACAGGGTGTTCAGTCCCAGCGCGATGCCGGTCATGGTGTTGCCCAGAACCATGCCCAGCAACGGGATGGCGTAACGCGGATCGTACCAGGGATCGGGACGCAATTGGGTGGTCAGGCCGAACACGGTGACCACGCCGGCGGCCAGGAACATGCAGCCGGTTCCCAGGCCATAGCCCCACCATCCGGTGAGACGGCGATCCTGGCGGGCCATGATCTCGCGCCCGGCGAACAACACCATGGCAAAGGCGATGGCCATGGTCAGCCACGGCGACACCGTGGCGAACAGCCATGTCAGCACCATGCCGACCAACAGCAGTTGCACCACCATGCGAATGGCCGCCACCAGCATCTTGCGGGCGATGCCCAGACCCAACGCCACCGACAAGGCGCCGTTCATCAGCACCAGCACGCCGGCGATCAGGATGTCGAACAGGTCGAGGCGGATATAGCTCATGCCCTCTCCTCGCGCACCGAGCCGCGCTCGACGATCAGGGCGCGGGTGGCGACGCGCGGCGCCTGGGTCGGGTCGTGGCTGACCCACAACACCGCCATACCGGTTTCGGCCCGCCATTCGGCCAGGATCGCCTCGGCCTGATGGGTGGAATCGGGGTCCAGCGCCGAAGTGGGTTCGTCCAGCAACAAGACGCGCGGCCGTCGCTCCAACGCCCGCAGCAGCGCCAGACGCTGACGCTCGCCGGTGGACAGCCGGGCCACCGGGTCGTCGCCGATGCCGTCACGCAGGTTCAACCGCCGCGCCAACGGCGCCAGGGAATCCCAATCCAGGAAATGCTCGCGCGCCGTTTCCGCCCACCATCCCGGCTCGGCCGGGACATAGCCGACCAGGGACCGCCAACGTGGCGCCGGCATGGCGTCGCGTTCCGCGCCGTCCAGGACGACACGCCCCTCGGACGGGTCAAGGTCGGCCAAGGCCCGAAGCAGCAGCGACTTGCCCGCCCCCGAGGGTCCGCGCACCACCACGCATTCCCCGTCTTCCAGGGTGAAAGACGCGGGGAACAGGTTGGGACGGCTCAGGGCTTCGACGACCAGCATGCTCAGACGCTAGCGCAAGCGTCCTTTCGTGTCATCCGCCGAACCACGAAAATGAAGGCGATGGCGGTGACGTTCATCACCAGGGCATAGACGATGGACGGCACCATCATCGCCTGCGACCCCAGCAAGGTGGCGGCGACGAAGATGCCGAGCGCGCCGTTCTGAAGCCCGGTTTCCAGGACCACCGCGATGGTCTCGCGCCGATGCAATCCCCCCAGCCGGCCCAGGACCACCGCCACCGCCATGCAGCCGGCGTTGAGCAGAAGGGCCGGCGGCAACACCTCGGCGGCGTTTTCCCACATCACCCGCCACTGGCTGGCGAAAGCGCCGACCACGATCAGGGCGAACACCAGCGTCGCCACCGGACGGGCCACCCGCTCGACGCGGGCCGCCAGCGTCGGACGCCAGCGGTTGAGCGACATGCCCAACAACAAGGGCAAGGTCGCCACCATGAAGACGCCCCCCGACACCCGGCCGATGGGCAAGGCCACCGTCTCGTTCTGACCGGCGAAGACGCTGAGGGCCAGATTGACCACGAACGGCACCGTCAACGTGTCCACCACCGAGGTAACAGCGGTCAACGACACCGCCAACGCCGTGGCGCCGCCGGCCAGATGGGTCAAAAGGTTGGCGGTGATGCCCCCCGGACACGCCGCCAGGATGATCAGACCGACGGCGAATTCCGGTCGTGGCCCGAACAGGGAGACCAGGGAAAAAGCCAACAGCGGCAAGACAACCATCTTGCACAGCAATCCCACCGCCATGGCGCGCGGCCGTTCCAGCACCCGGCGGAAATCGCCCAGGGTCAACGTCAGCCCCATGGCGAACATGATGACCGCCAAGCCGATGGGAATGGCGACTTCGGTGATCACAGCAATCCCTCGGCGGCCACCAGCGCCGCCAACACCAACTGATAGCGGGCCGTGCCGGCCAGGATCTGGTTGAAGGCGGGACCGCGCGGCGTGCCGGCGAACGCCACCACCAGCTTGATCGCCAATGGCGCCGCCAACAGGGTCAGCCAACCGCCGGGCGGCGCGGCCGGGGACATCAGCACGGCCAACGGTCCCAGCATCATGCCGGCATAGGCCAGTTTGGAGCCGTCAGGCCCCAGGCGGATGGCCAGCGTCCGACGGCCGACCAGTCGATCCGCCTCGAGGTCGCGGTAATTGTTGGCCATCAGAACGGCGCAGGCCGGCAGACCGATGGCCACCCCCAGCACCAGCGCCGCCGGATCAAGTCTGGCGGTCTGAAGCCATACCGTCCCGGCCACCGCGCCGACACCGAAAAAAGCCATCACGAACACCTCGCCCAAGGCGGTATAGGCGATGGGCCGCGGCCCACCGGAATAGGCCCAGCCGGCAACCAGCGACGCCAACCCCAGGGCGACGATGGGCCAGCCACCGACCCAGGCGAGATACAGCCCGAACAAGGCGGCGACGGCGAAACTGCACAGGGCGGCGACGCGGACCCGGTCGGGCGTCACCCAGCCCAAGGCGGTGACGCGCGGCGGTCCCTGCCGCATGGGCTGGTCGCCGCCGCGTTCGGCGTCGCCGACGTCGTTCCACAAATTGGTTCCGGCCTGGATCGCCAGCGCCCCCAACAGCGCCGCGACCAAAGGCAACAGCGACAGGTGGTGGCTTTGGCTCCAGACCAGCCCCGCCCCCGCCACCACCGGCGCCACCGCGATGGTCAGGGTGCGCGGGCGGATGGCCATCAGCCACAACCTGAGGCCGGTCGGCGGTTCCGCCGCATGGCTGGCGGGTTGGCCGCTGGTCGGGACCTGACGGCTGGTACCGGGATCGACCCTCATGGTTTCGTCCCATGATGCAGACAGGCGATGCCGAAACTGAGATTGCGCCATCCCACGTCGATCAGGCCGGAATCCGCGAAGACCGTGGCCAGCGTCCGCTGATCGGGAAAGCGGCGGATGGATTCCACCAGATATTCATAAGCGGCCGGTTCCTGCGCCACCGCCGCGCCCAGGCGCGGAATGACCCAGAACGACCATGCATCGTAGAATGGCCGGATCAGGGCCAGGGGGCGTGAGAATTCCAGACACAGGAACCGCCCGCCGGGCCGCAGGACCCGCGACACCTCGGTCAGGGCCGCCGGCAGCGAGGTCACGTTGCGCAAACCGAAAGCGATGGTCACCAGATCGACCGAAGCGTCGGGAAAGGGCATGGCCTCGGCCGTGCCCTCGACGAAATCGACACCGGATGGGCAGCGTTCGCGCCCCACCGCCATCATCGCCGGCGACGGATCGCACACCACCACCTTGCGCCCCGGCCCGGCCAACAGACGGGCGATGTCGCCGGTGCCGCCGGCAAGATCGACCACCACCTGTCCCGCCTTGGGCGCCGCCATACGGGCCATGGCCCGTTTCCACAGACGATGGATGCCCATGGACATGATGTCGTTCATCAGGTCATAGCGGCCGGCCACCGCCTGGAACACCGCGCGAATGCGACGTTCGCGTTCGTCCGGTGTCACATGGGCATAACCAAACGTACCGGACAGTTCCTCACTCACGGCAGATCCCCGCGCCTGAACAGACGATAGCCCAAGGCCGCGGACAAGGTACCAACAGTCAGCGGCCACGCCAACGCCAGCGCCAGATATCCCTCGCGGCCAAGGGTGTCGAGGATGACATAGGCCGCCGGCCCCAGCACCACCATTTGCGGATCGAACAGCAAGATGGCGGCGGTGCGGAAACTTTGCAACGGGTTGGCCACCGCGATGGCGACCACCACTTCCAGCGGCATCTGTTCACGCACCATGACCCCCAACAAGACCAGGTCAAGGAACATCAACAGCAGCAGCCACAACAGGAAAGCGCCGGTCTGGGCCACGTCGGGCGAACGGGCCAGGGTGGAAATCAACATGCCGAAGCCCAGGAACGACCACGCCAGCGACACCAAAAGCGCGGTGTAGACGGCGAACAGATCCCACGGCACCCCGATCTCGCGGTATTCGGAATAGGCCGCCGCCCCGGCCATGGCCAGGAACACCGGCAGGAATACCACGGTGAAACGGCCGATCATCTTGCCCCAATACCAGGCGGCCAACCCGACCGGCAGCGACAGCATGTATTCGAAGATGCCGGCGTCGCGGTCACCGGCCAACGAACGTACGGTGGTGATCAGCACGAAGATCGGCAAGATGGCGACGCACAACTGGATATAGGTCACCAACAGGCGCGACAGGCCGGTGAAGCCCAGGATGCGCGATTCGGTCAGCCCGAACACGAACAACAGCACCACGATGCCGCCGAAAACCATGCTGTAGAACATGAACCAGCGGGCACGCAGTGATTCGGTGATGTCAAGCCAAGCGGCGCGGAGAAAGGCGTTCATGTCAGCTGTGCCCCTCGGTCGGGGTTTCGCAACGGCTGTTGGCGCCCTGGGCGACCACCAGCTTCTTCATTTCGGCGAAATCCATGGCGCCGGTCCTCTGGTCGGGAACGGCACCGATGTTGTGGGCCATGGGCGACTTCTTGCCGCTGAGATACCAGGCGGTGCGGGCATCGATCCAGGTTCCCTTCTCGACGTCGCCGACCCAGAACTCCACTCCGGGGGCATCGGCCCAGGATTGCTTGGCCAGCCACAGCACGCCATCGCCGAAATCGTCGAACTTGTAGACCTTGCCACCGGCTTTCTCGCGGATCTGGCCGGCGAAACGGGGGTCGTCGACGATCATGCCGCAATATTCGCAATATTCCTTGCCCCAACGGATGGCCACCGGGCCGGTGCCCTTGTCGTTGCAGGCACCCAGGGCAACGGTGACGGCCAGTCCGGGAACCAAGCCCAGGACTTGGCGGCGGTTCAGATTTCCGGTGCACATGGCGCCACCTCCTTGCCTTCCACCATTTCCAGGCCGGCGATCAGACCGGTGTAGCGCGACAGCATGCACATGAAGCGCAGGCGGTCGGGACCGTTGACCATGCCGCTCCACCGCGTACCGGCACCCTCGAATCCCCACTCGCCGATGGTCCGGGCAAAGGCTTCGTCGGCGCGGACCAGTTTCAGGTCACAAGACATGCGGCTGGTCATGTCGACGCTGTCGGCGACACGATCGTCCAGCACCACCCGGCCCATGTCCATCTCGACCACACGGTTGACCAGCGCCGCCACCTCGTCCAGGCGGTGGCTGGTGATCACCATGACGCTGTCGTCCTTGCGCTCGGCCAGTTGGTGGAAAAAGATGTGCCGAGCCTCGGGGTCCAGGTTGGCGGCCGGTTCGTCCATGATCAGGATGTCGCTGGGCCGCCCAAGCGCGATGCCGATCAGCGTCTTTTGTTTCATGCCGCCCGACAGCTTGACGAAGGGCAACCGGCGGATACGTCCGAAATCCAGTCCCAGTTCCTCGATCACCCGCACCATCTCTTTGGGGTCCGAATGGCACACGCTGGCGGCGAACGACACCAGTTCGCCCACCGGCATCTTGAGCGGCGGCGGGATCTGCGGCACGAAGCCGACGCGGGCAAGAACCACCGAGCGGTTGGCGCGCGGATCAAGCCCGCCCACCGAAACGGTGCCGTCATAGGTGTACTCACCCAACAGGCACCGAATCAGCGTGGTCTTGCCGGCGCCGTTCGACCCTACCAGGGCGATCCGCTCGCCCTTGAGGATTTCCAGGGAAATGCCGTCGAGCACGCGGTTGCGGCGAAACGTCTTGGAGACGTTCTCGAACACGATCCGGGGCTCGAAGGCCGGAGGAGGCGTGAAGGTCATCATGGAGGCGCGATCTCCTTCACCTACAGCAATTTGTCGAGGCCCTTGACCTCGTATTTCAGGGCGCCCGTCGGGCAGATGTCGATGCACAGGCCGCAACGGGTGCAATCGGCGCCAATCCCCACATGGACATCGGTGGCGAAGCCTTTCTTGGTGCAGTCCAGCACATGCGGCACCAGACAGACCTTGCGGCAGGCGCCTTCATGATGGCAGTCCAACGGACGATAGACCACCCTGAGCGGACTCACGGCGCCGACCACGGCATAGGTGATGCCGATCGGACACATGTAGCGACACCACATGCGCCGCGAATAGAACACCTCGAACGCCAACAGAACGGCGACGATGGCCAAGGCGGCGGTGGGACCGTAGATCAGGGCGCGGCTGACGATGCCGGTGGGCGAGATGGTCTCGTACACCGTGTAGCCCGAGGCCAGCGCCAGCAGCGCGAACACCACATACAACACGGTGCGCAAGCGGCGGTCCAGCGCGTGGTCCTTGACGATCCCCTTGGACACCAGCAGAAGGTGCAGTTTTTCCGCCCATTCGGCCAACAGGTGATAGGGACACACCCAGGAACAGAAGCTGCGTCCACCCAGCAGCCACCACATGGCCAGCACCGTCGAGGTGCCGATCACCAGGTTGATGAGGACGGTCTTGAACGCCAGCATCACCTGAAGTGCCGAATTAAGGTCGGCGAAGTGGAAGCCGATCACCCGCGACGCGGTCAGCGCGCCCTCGATCAACTGCACGTCGAACTGATAGGACAGAACGAACAAGAGGTTGACGGCGATCAGCGTCGCCCAGCGACGATTGCGCCACTTATGGACCTTGGCGCTTTCGTGGATGGCGTGCTGGACGGCGGCGTTGTCCTCGCGCGTGCGTTTGTTGGCACGCTTGGATTCATGCAAGGCGCAGGCCGCCTCGGAATATTCGCAGGTCTTGGGCTTGACCGGCTCGCGACCCAGCATGATGGCGAGCGACTTCAACAGGCTCATGCCGCCCTCCATTGCTTGCGGGCGTCGATCACGATGGCCGCGGGTTCGGTGGGACAGATCATCTCGCACATGCCACAGCCGACACAGGCCTGGTTGACCTGAGGCGTGCGACGTTTGTCGGCGGGATCGTCGCTCATGGGAACCAGTTGGATGGCACCCTCGATCGGACATTCGCGGACACAAAGGTCGCACAGTTCCAGGTCATAGGGATGATCGGCGATGGGAATGGGGTTCCAGCGGTCGATCTCGGCGTAGCGGTGGATGCCCTTGGCTCGCGCCACGCCCTTGAACCCGGCTCCTTGGCGGGCAAGGCAGATTTCCGGCTTGTCCAGCCGGGCCACGCCCATGCGCACCTCTTCCTTCTTGGAAAGCGTGTGGGTCAGCGCCCCGGTGGGACACGCCAGGATGCATTGCACCGCATCGCAGGAGAAATCGCAGGCTTGGACACGGGCGTCGATATGCGGCACGCCGACGCCGAAACCTTCGCCGATATCGCCAAGCTTGATGGCTTCGACCGGACAGACCTGGACGCACTGGCCGCACTTAATGCACGACGCCAGGAATTCGTCCTCCTCGAGTGCGCCCGGCGGACGCAGGCGCAGGGCGTGGGCGCGCAGGACCGGCAACCAGCCGGCCATGGCGGCCGCAACCACACCCCCGCCCAGCAGCGCCGAGCGCAGGAAGCGCCGACGCGCCTCTTGCTCGCGCGGAGACGGGATCATGATGTCTTCTCCTTGGCACGGATATGCGGGCGCTCGTCCTCGAGCAACAACTCGGGTTCGCTGAACGGCGCCAGACGATCCAGGAAGTCAAGCACCTCCAAGGTGGCGGTGCCCTTGAAGAAACGGGTATTGGGCATGTCCATCCACACCCGGCCGGCATAGCCGAACACACGATGCGGGGTGTCGCCGATACCGTCGCCGTCGCGGTCGAATCCTTCGTAGGAATCCCAGGAATTCCCGTTCCATTCGTTGCTTCTGGCGGAACCGCCGCCATAAACCGCCACT
The DNA here is from genome assembly GCF_011022235.1 of Magnetospirillum aberrantis SpK. Taxonomy (GTDB): domain Bacteria; phylum Pseudomonadota; class Alphaproteobacteria; order Rhodospirillales; family Magnetospirillaceae; genus Magnetospirillum; species Magnetospirillum aberrantis. The sequence continues at coordinate 146,477 of NZ_JAAIYP010000026.1, forward strand.
TCGGTCAGGTTGTCGCCGAAGATGTTGTCCGTGAAGATGTTGCCGGGGCGGTCGTTGAGGAAGCCGACGGCGATATCGTTGAAACGGAAGCGGTTGTTGGAGATACGGTTGGTCGAATCCGGCTGATAGGGCGAGACGTCCAGGAACAGCCCCTGGGCACAATAGATGATGTCGTTGTTCTCGACGGTCAGGTCGCTGCTTTCCTTGGCGGCGATGCAGGTGCCGGTGGCCCCGGTCGAACTGGCGATGTAGTTGCCCTTCACCACCACGCCTTCGCTGTACATCATCGAGATGCCGACGGAATTGTCGAAGAAGCGGTTGGAATCGACGATGTTCGAACCCGCGTACATGAAGTGCAGCCCATAACGGCCGCCATGGGAAACATTGCGGGCGATGCGGTTGCGCTGGGAATACCACACGACCAGATCGCGGGAATTGACCAGATCGTTTTCCTCAATGGCGTTGTCGTTGCTGTACCACAATTTGAGGCCGTCGCCCCGCAAGCCGAGGGGCAACTCGGATTTCGAGGAGATCCGGTTGCGACGCACGATGTTGCCATCGGCCTTGGACAGGTTGACACCCTCCAGGGTCTCGTCGATGACGTTGTCCTTGATCACGTTGTTGTTGCCGCGGACATGCACCCCGGCATCCTCGGCGTTGTGGTCGGCCCCCGAATTGGTCAGATGCAGGTTGCGCACCACCGCGTTGTTGGTCTCGACCACCACCACGGTACCGGAGCCGCCGGCATCGATGGTGACCTGATCGCGGCCATCAAGGGTGATCGGCTTGTTCACCACCACATGCCCGAGATAGTGGCCGGGGGGCGGAACCACCTCCGCCCCGTCGGCCGCCGCGTCGACCATCGCCTGAATCTCGGCGGCGTCGCGCGGGGCTGGAGCCTGGGGGCCCCGGTTGGCGTACACCGCCGCCGGCACCAGGACACCCACCAACAGAACGGCCAGCCGCCGTTTCATGATCAATTCCCCTTGAGC
>NZ_JAAIYP010000027.1 GCF_011022235.1 Magnetospirillum aberrantis SpK
GTGGCCCCCTGGCTCAGTTGTTCCGAACTGGCCGACAGTTCCTGGCTGCCGGCGGCCACGTTCTCCGCCGCCGCATTGGCGTCGGCCACCACCTCACGCAGCTTTTCGACCATGGTTTCGAGCGCCATGCCCAGCGTGTCCTTGTCCGACAGCCGCTTGGGCTGGACCGTCAGGTCGCCCTGAGCGATGCGGTCGGCGACACCGGCGGTGGCGCGCAGGTTGGTCAGCATGGCTGTCAGGGCGTGCCCCAGGGTGTCCTTGTCCGACAGCACCTTGGCCTGTACCGACAGATCGCCCAGGGAAATCTGTTCCGCCACTTGCACGGTGTCGCGCAGGTTGAGAACCATGCGATCAAGGGCGGCGACCACATCACCGATCTCGTCGTTGGCCGCTCCGGCCACGCGATGGTCCAGGTCGCCTTGCGCCACCGCCTGGGCCAAGCCCAGCGCCTTGCCCAGGCCGCGACTGACACTCAGGGCGATCCAGATGGAAATACCCAGGGCAATGGCGACCGACACCGCCAACAGCGACAGCAACACCGTCCGCGCCCGAAGATAGTCCTGGTTCGTGCCGTCAACCGCCGTGTCCATCAACTGTTCATTGATCCGCACCAGATCGTCGAGTTGATTGTTGGCGGAATCCACCAGCGAACGTCCCTGCCTCGACAGTTCCGCCGCCTGTCCATCGTTGACGCCGGCCCGCACCGCGTCGCGTACCCGATCCTGGCTGGCGATGAACCGGCTGAGGTCGGCTGCGAACTGGTCGATACGGCGGCGGCCGTCCTCGGTCGCCAGATTGCGATAATCCGACATCAAACGTTGCAGCCGGTCGCGTCCGCCCAGAATCTCGCCGTCATAGCGACGGATGGTTTCAGCGTCGGTGGCCAGGATCATGCTTTTTTCAGCACGAACCATGGTGACGAAGGCCACTTGCATTTGCAGGATCTGCTTTTGCCGCTCGGCTGGACCGTCGACCACGCCGGCCATGGCATCGTGCAGTTGTCCAAGATTGCTGACGCCCAGTCCCGACGACACCGCCGCCAGGGCGATCACCAGGCCGAAGCCGAGCACGAGTTTTAGCTTGATGGTCAGGCGCATGGCAGGGTCCCTTTCGGGGATGGATCAGGCCGACAACAGTTGCGGCGCCGCCGTTTCGGGAGCGCCGAACAGATCGGCATTGTCGAACAGCCGGCCGATCTCGAGGACAATGATGAAATCGTCGCCGCGCTTGCCGACACAGCGGATCAGGTGTGGCGGCCAGCGCATGCCCAGACGCGGCGTCTCCTCGAGGGCGGCGGCGGCCACCTCGGTGACTTCGAAAACCTTGTCGGCGAGCAGGCCGACGATGGTCGGCTCGCCTTCCAGTTCGACCTCGATCACCAGAATGCGGCTGTCGATGGTCGGAGGACGGCATTCCATGCCCAGACGCACCCGAGGATCGGCCAGGGGCACCACCTTGCCGCGAACGTTGAGCAGGCTGCCGACGAACGAGCGCGCCCCAGGGACCCGGGTGATCGGGACCATCTCCAGGATTTCGTGCACCAAAATGGCGTCGATGGCGAAGACCTCGCCGTCCAGGCCCAGCGTTACCACTTCCAGGGTGCGGTTTCCCATCCACTGGCTCATCTCGGCCCCCTTCACGATACCTTGCGGATTTCGTCGCGCACCTGACCGATCTCGATCAGGTGGGAAACGTCGAGGATCAACGCCACGCCGCCATCGCCAAGGATGGTGGCGCCGGAAAAGCTTTCGACGTCGGCATGCAGACGCGACAGCGACTTGATGACGGTCTGGTGGTCGCCGATGACTTCGTCCACCACCAAGCCGACCCGCAAATCGCCATCCGAGACGATGACCACTTTCTGGAACGGCGCCGCCGGCAAAGGCGACGCGAAAAACTCGCGCAGGCGCAGAAACGGCACCAGATCGCCGCGAATGTTGAGGAAGTTGCGCCCGCGCGAGCGGGCGTCCGCCTCGGAGGTCAGCTCGACGCATTCCTCGACCGCCGACAGCGGCAACACATAGCGGCCGTCGCCGACCCGCACCAGAAGGCCGTCAATGATCGCCAAGGTCAGCGGCAGCTTGAGCGTAACCACGGTCTGGTGACCGGCGACGCTGTCCACCTCGACGGTACCGCGCAGCGATTCGATGGTGCGCTTGACCACATCCATGCCGACACCACGCCCCGACACCGACGTCACCTCGTGCGCCGTCGAGAACCCGGGAGCAAAGATCATCTGGAACAATTCGGCGTCCGGCACCGAGGAATCGGCGGCGATCAGCCCATGTTCGACGGCGCGGGCACGGATACGCTCGGCATCCAGACCGCGGCCGTCGTCCTGGATCGAGATCAGCACCTGGGCGCCGGAATGGCTGGCGGACAAATGAACCTTTCCCTGACGTGGCTTGCCCGCGGCCAGACGGACATCGGGAGCCTCGAGGCCATGATCGATGGCGTTGCGCACCATGTGGACCAAAGGATCGTTGAGCCGTTCGATCACCGTCTTGTCCAGTTCGGTGTCCTCGCCCGAGGTGGTCAGTTCGACCTCTTTGCCCAAATCCTTGGACAGATCGTGCACCAGACGGCGGAAACGGCTGAACAGCGAGGCGATGGGCACCATGCGGATGCCCATGGTGGTGTCGCGCAACTCGGCGATCAGCCGCTCGATCTCTTCCGTCACCGCCTTGAGCGGGATGTCTTCGTGCCCGGCGACCAATTGCTTGAGCCGCGCCTGACTGATCACCAGTTCGCCCACCCGATCCATCAGCGCATCCAGTCGGTCAGCCGAAACACGGATGCTTTCCTGGCCGGTTGGACGACGTTGGCCGGCAGGAGCCGGAGCCCGCGCATGCGCCTGTTCGGCCAGCGCCGCCTCGACCTGGGCCGGCGGAACCGCGCCGCCATCCACCAAAAGCTTGCCGATTCTGGGCCGCCGCGCCAAAGCGTCCTCGACACCGGCCTGGGTGACGGCGCCGCGCTCCACCAGAATCTCACCCAGGCGTTTGTCGGAGGCTGCCGCCACCGGCTCGATGGACAAATTCATGTCGTCACGGACAAAAATGAACACATCCTCGATGTCGCCGCGCGGCCGGGTGGTGGTCAGCACCACTTCCCACCACAGGTACAAGGTGGAAGGATCGAAGGCGTCGAGCACCGGCACCGCCTCGGTATGGGCAATCACCGTGCACGGCCCCAGATCGCGCAACTCATCGAGCAGCAGCAACGGATTGGTGCCGGTGGCCAGAGCGTCGGCCGGCAGACGCACCTTCAACCGCCAGATCGCCGCCTCGCCCCCCTCCTTCGCCGCCCCGCCGGGGCCGTCGTCGCCCAACCCGTCCGCCTTTGGGGCTTGTGGGGGGGAGCGGTGCCGGGTCGGCGCGACGACGTCCTGAAGACGGTCCAACAGGGCGCAGGCGGCGGGATCGTCGGCGCTGGCGCTGCCGTCCAACAGACCGCGCAGATGGTCCTTGGCTGCTAGGGCCAGGGCCACCAGATCGGGACTGGCCGCCAGGACGCCATGGCGCACCTGGTCGAACGCCGCCTCGAGGTGGTGGGCGAAAGCCGCCAGCGCGTCGAACCCGAACATGGCGCCCGACCCCTTCAGGGTGTGCAGGGCGCGGAAGGCCGTGCCGACCAGTTCGAGATCATCAGGGCGGTCTTCCATGTCCAGCAGGGCCTGTTCGAGTTGCTCGAACAAATCCTGGGCTTCCTGACGGAAGGTATCGGCGGGATCGATGGTCATCAGCCCAGCACCTTCTTCACGACCGCCAGCAGTTGTTCCTGCTTGAACGGTTTGGTCAGCCATCCGGTGGCACCGGCCTCTTTGGCCGCGCGCTTCTTGTCCTCGTCCGACTCGGTGGTCAGGAAGACGATGGGCACGCCCTTGAAGCTGTTGAGAGCCCGCAGGTTGCGGATCAGGGTCAACCCGTCCATCACCGGCATGTTGAGGTCGGTCACGACCATGCTGGGCACGGCGGCGCCGACCTTGTTCAACGCATCCTGGCCGTGCTCGGCCTCGACCACCTCATAGCCGGCACCGGCCAGGGTCAGGCGCACCATCTGGCGCATGGACGCGGAATCATCGACGGTCATGATGGTCTTGCTCATGCTGCGTCTCCGTTCCAGAACGGGTCGTCACCGATGGTGACGGACACTCCGGCCCGTTCCAGGACCGTCCGCAACGCCGCCGAAGGTGCCTGAAACGCGAGAACGGCGCCCAGCCGCTCGGCACTCGACCGCGCCGCCGTCAGCAATTGAACGATGGCGATGTCGGCATCCTCGACCAGGGAACCGTCAACGACGACACGGCGAGAAACGGCGAGCGCAGAGGAAATCGCATCCTTAGTCACGTCAATCGTCCTGAGTGTTTGAACAGGATCAAGAACGATTGTTTCAGTTTTTTCATCCGATATGACTTGAGACATATCACACCCCCGGCAAGCCCGATGCCATGACGGTACGTCCTCGTCTTGCCCATCGACAAGAATGAGACCACACCTTCTGATGGGGACACGCAATCTACTCTCAGAGATATTTGGAAGGACCCCTTCCCCCCGATCGGAGGGGGACGGAGGAGGTTCCTTCATCCATCCATCCTGCCCGTCTCCATCCCATGGATGAGGTGTGATAGAGGCGCCAGCGCGCCATAATTCCGTCGCACAACAACCGTTCGGGTCGCCAACATGCGCGTGGTCATCGTCGACGACAGTCCCAGTGCCATCCAGGCGCTTTCCTCCATGCTCTCTTCCCTGACGGGATGCGAGGTGGTGGGATTCCACGATTCGGCGGTGGCGCTGCACTGGTGCCTGGACAACGCTGTCGATCTGGTGCTGGTGGACTACAACATGCCGGCGCCCAACGGCCTTCAGTTCATCCAGCGGCTGCGGGCGCACCGCCAACGGGTGGACACGCTGGTGGTCATGGTCACAGCCTGCGACCAGCGTGAAATCCGCCACCAGGCGCTGCGGCTGGGAGCCACCGACTTCCTGAGCAAGCCGGTAGACGAAGCCGAGTTCCTGGCTCGGATACGCAACCTGCTCAAGCTGCACCAAAGCCATCTTGCGCTCAGCGACCGGGCGCAATGGCTGAGCCAGGAGGTTCAGAAAGCCACCAGCACCTTGCTTGAACGCGAGCGCGAGGCGATCTTGATCCTGTCGCGCGCCGCCGAATTCCGTGACCCGGAAACCGCCCACCATCTGGTGCGCATGGCGTCGTATTGCCGGATGATCGCCATCGGCTGCGGCCTGGGTCAGGACGAGGTCGACCTGATCCACACCGCCGCGCCCATGCACGACATCGGCAAGATCGGCATTCCCGACCATATCCTGCTCAAGCCCGGCCGCTTGACTCCGCACGAAGAAGAATTGATGCGTCGCCATCCCACCTTCGGCGCCGACATCCTGGCCGGCAGTTCGGCGCCGTTGATCCGCATGGCGGCAAGCATCGCCCGTTCGCATCACGAACGCTATGACGGCAGTGGTTATCCCGACGGGCTGGCCGGCACGGCCATCCCGCTGGCCGGCCGCATCGCCGCCCTTGCCGACGTGTTCGACGCATTGACCAGCGAGCGGCCTTACAAGAAAGCGTGGCCGCTGGAACAGGCCCGAGACTACATCGTCGCCGAGCGCGGTCGTCATTTCGACCCCGACTGCGTCGATGCCTTCCTGGCCCGCTGGCCCGAGGTCGAAAGAACCGCCGCCCGTTACCGCAACGACAACGAAGAACGCGACGTCCCCACCATCATGTTGGCCGAAACGCGCACTTTCCTGTTCGGCGGCGCCACCCCCTGAGAAGAGGCTCCTCCGGGATGGCTACGCGCCCATATAAGTCATTTCAGCTCCCGACAGCGGACCGTCCCCCAATTCAAGCTATTGGCCTGTGTGTCTGCCTCTTCCTGTGGATGACGCTCGATGTGCGCCCTGGTGGAATGAAAATCGGCATTCACCGATAACGTTGACCAATTCCAGGCCACGGTCTACTCTCAGGGTACATTCGATGGGAATGGGGTCTCCCGAAACCGCCGCAAGGCTGATGACTCCTACTGCGTAGCAATGCGCGGTGGGGAGTCGTGCCAACCCGCCGCCGTCTTTCAACGATGGGGCGGGTTTTCATGCCTGCCTCCGGCACGGAGAGGACGGGCATGACTTACCTTTTCGTGGCTATTGGCAGCGCACTTGGCGGAACACTGCGCTATTGGCTGTCTGGTCTGATCGCCGGCGCGGTCGGCCAAACCTTTCCCTGGGGCACGTTGGTGATCAACATCACCGGCTCCTTTGCTATTGGCCTGTTCGGCACCTTGACCGCCCCGGACGGCCGGATGTTCGTTCCCGGTGAATGGCGTCAGTTCTTCATGGTCGGCGTGTGCGGCGGCTACACCACTTTCTCGTCGTTCAGCCTGCAAACGCTCAACCTCGCCCAGAACGGCGAATGGTTGTGGACTGGCCTGAACATCGGCCTTTCCGTCGTACTCTGCCTTTTCGGCGTCTGGCTCGGTCATTCCGGTGCCATGCTGCTCAACAAGTAGGAGGATCGCCATGCAGCTACCCAAAGAATGCGTCCTGCTCCGCATCTTCCTCGGCGAAAAGGAGCGCTCCGGCCACGCACCCCTCTATGAAGCCATCGTCCTGAAGGCCCGGGAGACCGGCATGGCTGGAGCCACGGTGTTGCGCGGCCCCATGGGCTTCGGCCTGTCCAGCCGCATCCACACCAGCAAGATACTCGACCTGTCGGAAGACCTGCCCATGGTCATCGAGATCGTGGACACCCAGGAGAAGATCGACACGTTCCTGGCGGTCATCGACCCGATGATGACCGGTGGGCTGGTCACGCTGGAGAAGGCCACCGTCATCCAGTACGGCCCGCAGCGGAACGGAGCGGCCCACTGATGGTCGGTGGCGCCACCACCGAGGCCGGGGCCGTCCTCGGGAGTTTTTTTCTCAGCTGTGGATGCCGGGAGCTTCCTGGCCGGTGCTTTCCACATATTCGGTGTAGCCGCCGGTGTATTGGTGCACCCCTTCGGGGGTCAGTTCCAGGACGCGATTGGACAGCTCGGCCAGGAAATGGCGGTCGTGCGACACGAACAGCATGGTGCCCTCGTATCCCGCCAGGGCCTTGATCAGCATTTCCTTGGTGTCCATGTCCAGGTGATTGGTGGGTTCGTCCAGCACCAGGAAGTTGGGCGGGTTGAACAACATGATCGCCATAACCAGCCGCGCCTTCTCGCCCCCCGACAGTACCCGGCATTTCTTTTCCACGTCGTCGCCGGAAAAGCCGAAACATCCGGCCAATGCCCGCAGCGAGCCCTGGTTGGCCTGGGGGAAATAGCCGTCCAGGGTTTCGAAGATGGTCTTTTCGCCGTCCAGCAGATCCATGGCGTGCTGGGAGAAGTACCCCATCTTGACGCTGGCGCCGACGGTGACTGTACCCTGGTCAGGATCGGTGGCACCGGCGATCAGCTTGAGCAAGGTGGACTTGCCGGCACCGTTGACGCCCATGACGCACCAGCGTTCCTTGCGCCGGATGGTCAGGTCGAAACCGTCATAGATGGTGCGGCTGCCATAGCTTTTGCGCACGTTCCTGAGCACCGCCACGTCCTCGCCCGAGCGCGGCGCGGGGGGGAAATCGAACACCACGGTCTGGCGGCGTTTGGGCGGTTCGAAGCGTTCGATCTTGTCCAGTTTCTTGACCCGGCTTTGCACCTGGGCGGCGTGCGACGCACGCGCCTTGAACCGTTCGATGAACTTGATTTCCTTGGCCAACATGGCCTGTTGGCGGTCGAACTGGGCCTGTTGCTGCTTTTCGTTCTGCGCCCGCTGGCGCTCGTAAAAGGCGTAATCGCCGGAATAGGTGTTCAGCGTGCCGCCATCGATCTCGATGATCTTGTTGACGATGCGGTTCATGAATTCGCGGTCGTGCGAGGTCATCAACAGCGCGCCATCGTAATTCTTGAGGAAGCTTTCCAGCCAGATCAGGCTTTCGATATCCAAATGGTTGCTGGGTTCGTCCAGCAGCATGGCGTCGGGCCGCATCAACAGGATGCGGGCCAGGGCCACGCGCATCTTCCAACCGCCCGACAGCTTGCCTACGTCGCCGTCCATCATTTCCTGACTGAAGCTGAGACCGGCCAACACCTCGCGGGCGCGGCCCTCGAGCTCGTAGCCGCCCAGTTCCTCGAACCGCGCCTGCACCTCGCCATAGCGTTCGATGACCGCGTCCATGTCGTCGCGGTCGGGGTCGCACATGGCCGCTTCCAGTTCGGCCAGTTCCGCCGCGACGCTGCTGACCGGGCCGGCGCCGTCCATGACCTCGGCCACCGCGCTGCGGCCCGACATTTCGCCAACGTCTTGGTTGAAATAGCCGATGGTGACCAGTTTCTCGATGGACACTTGGCCGTCGTCGGGCGCCTCGTCACCGACGATCATGCGGAAAAGCGTGGTCTTGCCGGCACCGTTGGGACCGACAAGGCCGATCTTCTCGCCCCGGTTCAGCGCGGCGGACGCCTCGCAGAAAAGAATACGATGACTGTTTTGCTTGCTGACGTTTTCAAAGCGAATCATGTGCGTTTGGGTTCCCGTGGCGTGGTCGGCCCTCTTATGCCACAGGATGGCCGGCATGCCAGAGTCTTCCTTCGAGCGGGAACCGGCTCCGGGGGATGGAGCCGGTCCCAACCGTCAACTCAACGCTCCAACGCCGCCACCGCCTCGGCGGTGGACACCACGCCGTTGGCGATCATGCCGGCGTTGACCATGGCCGCGCCATAGGCGTCGGCGCCTGGAGCCGCCACCGCATCCTTGACCACGTAGACGGCGAAGCCGTTTTCCATCAGCGCCCGCATGTGCGAATCCACACACAGGTTGGCCACCATGCCGCCCAGGATGACGGTGTCGACGCCACGGCTGCGCAATTGATAGATCAGGTCGTTGCTTTCCGGGCCATACATCTTGTGCGGTGCGGTGACGATGGTCTTGCCGTCCTCGATCAGCGGTTTGTAACGCTGAAAGAAATCGGCGCCGGAACCGGCGAACCCCTTGGGATCGTTGACGGCGGCACGGTGCAGCGCCTGCATGTCCAGCAACTGGCGCTGCAACGCCCCGGCATGGGTCCAATTGCCGTCCAACGCGGTGTAGACCAGCGGGTCGACCGCCAGATGGGTGCCGCCGCGCTTGGCTGCCTCCATCAGCCGGGCGATGTTGTCCACCGTTCCCAGTTCCTTGAGGTTCTCCTTCAACAAGGGGTACAGCTTGCCATCCTCGCGCAGGAAATCGTTCTGCGGATCGGTGATCAGCACCGCGGTACGCTGTTTGTCCAGCACCGGCAAACCGGCGGCCCAGGCAGGCAGCGCGGCGACGGCCAGCGGCAACAGGGCGGCAAGGGTCTTGATCGACAGTTTCATGGTTCCCCTCGTGGGTTTTGGGTCAATGACCCGTGGACACTAAGGGGCTGTCCCGGCCGGGGTCTGTAGCCGGAGCTACAAAACACCGGAACGATCCATGTGTAGCTTTGGCTACAGATTCCGGCGGCATCCCGGATCACCTTGAAACGGTTCATCACATGGGGGCCATGTCATCATGAACGCCGACTTGTCTTCCTTGCTCGCCGTCGGGGCTTTCGCCATAACGGTGGCCGTCACCGCCCTGGTGCTTCTGGTCCGCGGCGACCTGGCACCCGCCGGGCTGCGCCCGATGGCGCTCAGCGTCGGCGGGCGTTTCCTGTTGGGTGGAGCGCTGGGACTGGGGGTCATCGCCTTTTCCATCAAGGTGGCGATCATCCTGACGTTGTCGTCGTTTCCCGGAAAAACCATCGAGCCGCTGATCGCGGGGGTCGGCAGCCAGGACGGCCGCGACCAGCCCCCCCTGCCCCGCCCGGACCCAAAACCCTATGAATGGCAAAGCCTGCCGACGGTGGTGCCGGCCCCGGCCGACAACCCGACGACTCCGGCCAAGGTGGCGTTGGGTGAACGGTTGTTCCACGATCCGCTTTTGTCGCGCGACCGTACGGTGTCCTGCGCCAGTTGCCATGACATGGCTGGCGGATCGGGAACCGATGGACGGGCCACCGCCATCGGCATCGACGGCATTGTCGGCAAGCGCAATTCGCCGACCGTGTGGAACGCCGCCTTCCAGGCCCGGCTGTTCTGGGACGGCCGCGCCGGATCGTTGGAGGAACAGGCCAAGGGACCGCCCCTCAACCCCGACGAAATGGGCATGCCGTCCTTTGCCGCCATCGAGGAACGCATTGCCCAAGAGGCTGATTACGCGCCGTTGTTCCACGCGGCCTTCGGGGCGGATGCGGCCATCACCATGGACCGCATCGCCCAAGCCATCGCCGCTTATGAACGAACCCTGGTCGCCGCGGATTCCGCCTACGACCGCTTTGTTTCAGGTGACAGCCAGGCTCTTTCGCCGCGCCAACAGCGGGGCATGTGGCTGTTCCAGTCGAGCGGCTGCATCATGTGCCACGCGGGACCGAATTTCAGCGGCGCCTCGCTGGTGGGGCCGCGCAACCCTTACGCACCGCTGTTCGCCAAGCGCTCGGCCGTCGCCATCAGCCATGGTCTGGACCGCGAAACCGCCCCGCGCGGCGTGTGGCGCATCCCGTCGTTGCGCAACGTGGCCCTGACCGCCCCTTATTTCCACAACGGCTCGGTCTCCGACCTGCGTGAGGCGGTGCGGGTGATGGCCACCGCGCAATTGAACGCCACCCTTGTCAGCACCACGCAACAGCCCGCACAACCGCGATGGGACGCCGAAGCCAAACGTTTCCTGCCTCCCGAACAAAGGCTGGTGCTCGGCGAGGACGACGTCGAGGACATTGCCCGCTTCCTTGAATCGCTCAGCAGTGACACTCTGTCCGCCAGGATCAAGATGGCGGCAGGGGAGCGCCGATGACCGACATCACCGCGTTGGAACCATTCCGCCGATTATCCGAGACCAGCCACCGGCTGTTGGCCGGGGGCACCGTCACCCATCGCTTCGACGCCGGCCGAACCATCATCGAAAAGGGACAGGACGTCTCGGGCGCCTATTTCGTTCTTGAAGGAAGGCTTCGGGTGTTCTCGCTGCTGCCGGGCGGCAAGGAAGCGACCCTCTATTTTATCGAACCCGGCGAAACCTGCGTGCTGGCGCTCAACAGCCTGTTCAACGACCTGTTGTATCCCGCCTGGGTCCAAACCGACAGCGACACCCGGGTCGCGGTGATCCCCGGCCGGGTTTACCGGGCCTTGTTCGCCACCGAACCCGACATTCAGGACCTGACGGTACAGACCCTGTCCACCTTGGTCTTCCGGCTGATGGCCGAATTGGATCAAGTCCACGGCCAGACCCTGGAACAGCGGTTGGCCGGGTTGCTGTTGGTCCGCGCCTCGGGGCGCGGTGTGGTGCGGTTGACGCAACAAGAGATGGCCAGCCATATCGGCACCACCCGCGAGGTGGTGGCCCGGTTGATTGGCCGTTTGAGCGCACGCGGCCTGATCCAAAGTGGCCGGGGCGCGGTCACCTTGCACGACCGCCATGCCTTGTCCGTCCTGGCCGGAGGCCAGGACGGCTGAAACCTCAGCCGTCCACCATGAAGAACGCCGACCAGATGTAAGGCGAGCTCCATTCGCCGATGCGCAGCATTTCAAGCTGGGCATCGCGCAAGGCGGCATGAGGCTTCTTACCCTGCAACAGCCGCGAATAAAGCGCGGTCATCAGCTTTTGCGTACCGGCGTCGCTGACTTCCCACAACGACGACACCACGGTATTGGCTCCCGCCTCCTGGAAGGCGCGGCGCAGGCCATAGACGCCCTCGCCTTCGTGAATCTCGCCAAGGCCGGTTTCGCAAGCCGACAGGATCGCCAGCTTGGTCCCCGACAGATTGAGCCCCAACACCTCGAGCGCGGTCAACACGCCGTCGTTGTCGGTGTCGATCTCGCCCAACACCTGGGCGTTGGCGTTGATGCCGGCAAACGCCAGACCGGAACGCAGCAACGGATTGTCGCCCGGCGGCGGCAATTGCACGTCCGAGCCGCGCTGCAATTTGAGCAGACGCTTGCGCAGGGTGTCGTCGGCCTTGAGGAAGAAGCCGTGGGTGGCGATGTGCAGGATTTCCGGCGGCTCGGCCAGTTCGCGCAGCACCTTCTCCTGGGCGTCGCGGCGGGTGTAGATGGCGTTTTCCGCCCCTTTGTCCGCCACCGACTGACTGATCAGCCGGCCTTCCTTTTCCGCGCCCGGCAAGGGATCGAACTTGAGCCCGCGCATGCCCGAGGCCATGCCGCGCATGGCGTCGCGCACCGAATTGCTTCCGGCGGAACGCGACCGCGCGTTGTCCAACGTCTCCTTGCCCGTCACCTCGTCGGTGTTGTAGTCGGGACCGGCGTTGATGATATAGCCGCCCTTGGCCGGAGACACCGCCGACGGCAACAGGTTGCGCGCCGAGGTGTAGACATGCAGGTCCACCCCTTCGATCAAGTAGCGGCCGTTGTTCACCAAGGCGGCGAACGGCAAGATATTGAGGGTCCCGTCCGGCACCACATAGGCGCTGGCCCGCTTGGCCAGCGCCGGTTCCAGCGGCTTCCAGATCAGGTCGTAGGCGGCGGAACCGGAATCCAGCACCTCGTCCAGGTCCAAATCCTCGTCCTGGATATCCTTGCGGTATTTGAGGATGGCGGCGTCCAGCGGCGCCACCTCGCCATAGGACACCATGCCGAACACCGGCTTGCCGTCATCCTTGCGCAAGGTGGCGGCGACCATGCGACTTTGGCCGTCGACCGAGAATTGCAGGAAGTCCACCAAGGCACCGTCGGCCGGCAATCCGGCCACCAATTCGTCGGCGGTGATGGGACGCACCGTCTTGCGGAAACGGGCACTCGCCCGGCCCAACTCGCCTTGCAGGCGGTTGATGCGGTCCTCGAGCTGGGCCATGACCTCGACGTGGTGGTCCCTGGTTTCCTCGGTCGGACCGGACAGGGTCAACGCCGCCAGCCGCTTGCGTGTCTCGGTCAATTCCTGAGACAGCTTGGCCATGGCGGGATCACGCGACAAACGCCCGATCTGCGCCAGCTCCGAAGCCACCTTGAACAGCAATCCCTTGCGGTTCAGGCTGATTTCCAGCAGGCCGCGCCCGGCGACGTCAGGCGACATGCGGGTCAGCAGGTCGGCATAAGCCGCCAGTTCCGGCTGATGCAGGCGCACATAGCCTTCGCGCGCGTTGTCGCCGGTGACATACAGCATGCGGTTCAGGAATTCGTTGCGCCGTTCGAAGGTCAGGCGCCGTACCTTGAGCGCACCATCCAGCTCGCCAACGCTCTCGCGCACGGCGGCCAGACCGTTCATGGCCTCGAAAGTGTAGGGATGCAGGGGGCCCAGCACCTTTTCCGCCGTCGCCAGCGCACTTTCCAACAACGCCTTGGCCTCGGTCTCGCGCTTTTGCGTGTGGTAGAGCGCGGCCAAGTCGATCTGGCTGCGCAGCACGTCGAGGTGCTTTTCTCCCAACACCCGCTTGCGCGCCGCCAGGACCTCGACGAAGGCCTTTTCCGCCTCGTCCAACTGGCCGGAACGGTGCAGGACGCGGGCCAGGCTGTTGCGGGCCTTGAGCGTGTTCTGGTGGTCGGCGCCGTAAAGCGCGGTCCAGCCGGCGATCACCCGCTCGAACAGCGGTTTCGCCGCCGCCCAATCCTGTTTCAGCAGGTTCAGATAGGCCAGATTGTTGACCACCGCCAAGGTGTCGGGATGGTTTTCACCCAAGGCGCGGGTGGCGGCGGCGATGGCGCCGGTATAAAGGCTTTCCGCCTTTTCGAAATCGCCCTGGCCTTCGTACAGCAGCGCCAGGTTGTTGGTGCTGACCATGGTCGCGGGATGGGAATCGCCCAACAGTTTGCGGGTTCCGTCCGACGCCTGAAGCAGATAGGGCTCGGCCTGATCGTAAAGCCCTTCCTTCTCCAATATCTCGCCCAGATTGTTGGCGGCGACGATGGTCGAGCGGTGGTCGAGGCCAAGGATCTTAAGGAAGCGGTCATAGGCCTCGCGATAGACCTGTTCGGCGTCGGCCAACCGGCCCTGCTTGCGATACAGGCTGGCCAGGGTGGTCAACGTCGCCACTGTGTTGGGATGGGCATCGCCCAAGGTCTTGGTCTGCCAGTCCAGCAACTCGGTGGTCATGGCCTCGGCCTTGGCATAGTCGCCACGCGCGTCGAGCACGTCGACCAGAACCCCCTTGGCACGGTTGCGCATGCCCAGATCGCGGGATTTTTCCGCCACACCCTCGGCCAAGCCCTGAGCCTCGGCCAGCTTGCCTTGGGCCAGACGCAGTTCGGCGCCTTCGATGAAAAGGCCGCCGGCATCGGGATCGGCCACGTCAAGCACACGCTCTCCCTGGGACAATGCCTTGTCCATGGGCCGGGCGGCGGCGGTCAGATCGCCGGCCAGACGGGCGGCACGAGCTTCCAGCGACAGGCAATTGAGCGCCTGGGGATGAACCTCTCCCCACCCGACCTGAAGGCTGTTGCAGGTGGGCGCCAGCACGGCCCGCGCCTCGGCGTTGTGGCTGTTGTCGATCATCACCGAGGCAAGGCGCAGCCGCGTCGCCAGGGTCAGGCCATGATCCTCGCCCAAGGCACCGGCGGCGGCCGTCGCAGCCTGGGTCAGGATTTCCTCGGCCTTGGCCGCTTCGGCACGGGCATAGAAATGCTCGGCCAGCGCGCGGCGAATCTTCAGGGTTTCCGGGTGCCCTTCGCCCAGAACCTTGTCGGCGGCCTTCAACGCCTCGGCCCAACTGGCCTCGGCCTCGACCGGTTGACCGGCGTTGCCCTGAATCTGAGCCAGATCGGCCAAGCTGATGATGGTGGCCATATGTTCGGGGCCGAAATTGTCCCGCGCCACGGAGACCGCCTGGGCCCCGGCACGCAACGCCTTGACCAGATCGCCCGCGGCGGCGGCGCGCACCGCGCCCTGGTGCATGCGGTCCCACAATCCGACCGCGCCCTGTTGCGCCTGGGTCAGGGCCGAGACTTGTTGCTGGCGCTCCAGCGCCCAGGCCGGCGGTGCCTCGCGCAGTTTGACGATCTCGCCGGCATAAAGCGCCACGTCGGCCTTGGCCCCGGCCTTGGCCGCCAGTTGCATCGCCGTCTGGAACAGCGCCAAAGCCTCGTCGCCCTTGCCCAGGGCCAGAGCCAGGGAAGCGGCGTTGTGCACGTAATCGCGGTTGGCGGGCGCCGCCTTGTGGGCCTTGAGATAATGGCCGTAGGCGGTGACGGAATCGCCGCTGGCCAGGGCTTGCTTGCCGCGCGCCGCCTGGGGGGTGCCGGCATCGTCGGCCAGGGCGGGCGCGCCAAAGGCTACGCACAGAGCCAAGGTGGCGGCGGTGGCGAGGGCTCGGGGTCGGATGACTGCCATGGCGCGCCTCTTACTTTTCCTTGTGGGTGTAAACGCCGTCCCACTCCGCCCCAGGCGGTTCTTCGACGAAGTGGTGAACGCGGGACAGGTAAACCTGATGGATCAGGAAATTGGGTTCGTCGGCGGCAAGCGCGGTGAAGGCGGCCTCGGCCTCGGCCCATTTCTGCCCCCGGTAAAGCGCCAACGCGGCGTGATAGCGTTCAAGGTTGGCCAGGGTCGCCGCGTCCACCTCGCCTTCGAAACCGATGGGTTCGAAGATGCGGACCGGCGTCTCCTTACCCTTGACGCGGACCTGATCCAGTTCGCGGGTCACCAGATCGGGCACGGCGGCCTTGGTGAACTCGCTGATCATGATGTTGACGCCGTATTGCTTGGTCAGGCTTTCCAGGCGCGAGCCCAGATTGACCGCGTCGCCCAGCACCGTATAGGCCAGACGGAAGTCGGAACCCATGTTTCCGACGTTCATGGTGCCGGTGTTGAGGCCAATGCCGATCTTCAACGGCTTCCAGCCCTTGGCGATGAAGGCCGCCGACAATTCCTCCATGCCCTGGTGCATGGCCAGCGCGGCCTGGATGCCGTGGCGGGCATGGTCGGCGTCATGCAGCGGCGCCCCCCAGAACGCCATGATGGCGTCGCCCATGTATTTGTCGATGGTGCCACGGTTCTGGTGGATGATACGGGTCATCGGGCTGAGGAACGAATTCATCAGCACCGTCAGTTCCTGTGGCGACAGTCCCTCGGAAATGCTGGTGAAGCCGCGCACGTCCGAGAACAGCACCGTCATCTCGCGGCTTTCGCCGCCCACCGACACCTGTTGGCCGGTGCGGTTCATCTCTTCCACCAGTTCGCTCGGGATGTACTGGCCGAAGGTCTTGGCGATGTTCTTCTTTTGCCGGCGTTCCAGCATGTAGAAGCGATATTCGATCAGCGCATAGCTCAACACCACGGCGAACAGCCCATAGGACATGGGCAGCACCACCCCCTGGCGCACGTAAAGCAGGCTGGCCAGACCGGCGAACCCCAGGATGATCGCCAGCACCGTCAGACCGCGCCGCACCGGATGGGAGCTGACCATCGGATAGACCATCAGCAACAGCAGCACCAGAACGACGGCCGAAGCGAGTTCCGGGCTGGCTGGCCGCAACGGCGCACCCTTGAGCAGGGAATGGATGGTGTCGGCGATGATCTCGACCCCGTAAACCATGCCGACCGGGGTGTCGAACCAGTCGTGCGACACTTCCGAGGTGTCGCCGATGACCACCAGCTTGTCGCGCACCCAATAGGACAGTTCCTCGCGCTCGTTCTCGTCGAGCCCGGAGATGTCGAGGAACTCAAGCGCGCTGATGCCTGCCGACTGGCTGAGGAAACGGGTGCCGCTCGGCAACGGCGGAAAGTCGATGTTGATGTTCCAGTCGTGGTCCAGCGGCACCGCGAGGTCGCCCAGCCACAGCGTGGTTCCGTCCATGTGGGGTTCGACCCCCAGATACATGGCCGCCGCCTTGACCGCGAACGGCCATCCCTCGGGCTGGGCGGCGACTTCGGGATGGACGCGCAGCCGCGACAGCGTGGTGACCAGAGAGGAATTGGACTTGATGTTGGTGTAGGCGCTGGGAGAGGCGCGGTCCAGTTCGTCGGTCGGCCGGTTGAGTTGAACGAAGCGGTCGTGGTCGAACTGCGCCTGCGCCACCAAAAGCGTGTTGCCCGCGTCGGTGAGCGCCTTGGCCAGCACAGGGTCTTCGCCATAGGAACTGGGAAAGTCCATCAGCATGTCGATGGCGATGACCTTGGCGCCCAGATCCTTGAGGTTGGTGACGATGGCGCCGATGTCGCTGCGCCTGAGCGGAAAGCTCTTGTAGGCGCGGAAGAACGCCTCGTCGGTGTTGACCAGGACGATGTCCTTGGAAAACGCCTGTTCGCGCTGGTCGCCATAGGCCATGCGCAACTGATGGCGCAGGGACAGCGTCTGGTCCTCAAGCAACGCGAACCATTCGAAATGCTGGGCCGGGACGGCAATCAGGAAAAGGAAGATGGCGACGATGACGTCGTAGCGCTTGAGGATGCGCAGCATGGCTGTTCCCCGGCCCCCGGCCATGGCGGCCCCGCGCGTTCGGCGCGCGGGGCCGGTTGAATGGATTTCTTCGGCTTAGTTGTTCTGAAGCTGTTCGTTGTAGACCAGCGCTTCCTTCTGACGCAGGCCCTTGAGCTTGAGGTCGTTGTAAGCCTTGATCAACAGCGGACGCATGTCGTTGTCGTCCTTGTTGGCGTCGAAGTGCTTGCGATAGAGGTCCATGGCGGCGACGGTCATGCCCTTGGAATCCAGCAGGCTGGCAAGGGAGAAATCGTCGCCCGGGTTGATGGCGCGCACCTTGGCCACTGCGTCGGCCAAGGCCTTGTCCTCGCTGGCCGACAGCCAGACGATGCCGCCTTCCTTGTCGGATTCCGCGACCTTGTTGCCGCCATCCATCACCGCGACGCTGAAGCTGTGCTTGCCGGCAGCGAGTTCAGGCACCTTGAAGCGCACCACCTCGGATTCGGTGGCGGCCACCGGATAGGCCTTGCCGTCGATGGTCAGCACATAGGAATACTGCTTGCCCTGGCCTTCCCAGGCCAGTTCGGGATAGCTGGCGCTCAGCGTCAGGTCGCTGGCGACGCGCAGCTTGATCTCGCCCGCGTCCTTGTTCACCGAACGGCGCACCGTGGTATAGCGCTGCGCCTCGGCGAAGCGGTTGCCAAGGCCGGCGGCCAGATCACCGCTGGCCTGGGTCGGAGCGGACAGCGAACCGGTCACCGCCTTGATGCCGCTGGGCTCGACCTTGGCCACGCTGTTGGCGCCCAGGGTCTGGGCCATGTTGGTGGTCTGGTCGATCAGGGTGCCGGCACCATCGGCACCGGTTCGCACGATGTCACCGGCGAACAGATACTTGTTGCGGGTGATCGGACGCCAGGTGGCGCCGTCCTTGCTGACTTCGACCGTTCCTCCCGGCTGCATGAGCATGGACACCGGCGGTTCCGCCGCCATCACGGCCGACGATCCGAACAAGAGCAGGCCAAAGGCCAGGATGATGCGAGAGTTCATAGGCGTCCCCTACTGCATGAGCTGTCCGACGTCGGCGGTCATGCGGCCACCGACAAGCGAGAAAGAAACCACGCCCAACCCGCCCGCCCCGCTACGGGGCGGCGCTTCCGCGCTACACCGCGAGATGGAAGCTGGTGTTGTCCAGCGAGCTGGTGTCCACTCCGGTCAATGTCGCCACCAAGGTGGAATTGTCGGCGGTTGCCGATTCCATGGCGGTTGTGCTCCACAATTGTACACCGCTCCCGGTATCGATGGCGATAAGGCCTGTACCCGAGAGACCGTAATCGACGCCGGTTCCGCCGGTTCCCGGCATGGCCGTCGCGCTTTCGCAATATTGGCTGGCGTCCAGGAAACCGTCGCTGTTGCCGTCGGTCAGACCGAATTCCGTCGTCGACAAGGCGATGTTGTCCATGGCGCCATCGAAATCGGTGATGGTCGCCTGTCCGCCAAGGTGCACGACGAACGTGTCGGCCCCCGAACCGCCGGTCAGGTTGTCGTTGCCCGCGCCGCCGTCCAACGTGTCGCCCCCGGTTCCGCCGGTCAGGTTGTCATCGAAACCCGATCCCTGAACGGTGTTGAAATTGCTGATCGTGTCGGTGCCGCCCCAACCGTCGGTGGCGGTACCGGTGCCCAGGTTGACGGTCACCCCCGCCGTGTCGGCGCTGTAATCCAGGACGTTGTTGCCGGCACCGCCGTCGAACACGTCGTTGCCGGCACTGCTGACCACCACGTCGTCACCGGCCCCGCCATAGACGCTGTCGTTCGCCGTCCCGGTCAGGACAAGCACTCCGGTCGTACGGTCGGTGGCGTCGATCGTCACCGCTCCGGTCGCGGCCGAGGCGTCGACGGCGGTAATGTCGCCGGTCTGGGCGTCGGTTCCCAAATCCACCGATTGCGCGGCGGCGGTGGTCGTCCCCAACGTCAAGGTCTCGACCCCGCTGACCGAAGACAGATGCGAACCGGTCAGGTTGGCGAGGTCGGTCACGATCAGACGGTCGTCGCCGGTGCCGCCGATGACGGACAGGCTGCCGACCAAGGCGGCGGCCGTCGCCTTCAGGATGTCGTCGCCCGCCCCCAGGTCCACCACGTCGACGCCCAATCCCACGGACAGGCTGTCGGCGACGGCGGTGGCGGTCAGGGTCAGGGACGAATAGGCGGTCCCGTCGGCGGCGAAGCGCTGGCTGTAGATCCCCGTGCTCGACCCGTCGTCCTGGTTCTGCGATTGCCAGGCGACAAGGAAACCGCCGTCGCCCAAGGCGGTAACCGTCGGGTTGGCCTGGTTGCCGGCAACGGTGGTGTTGACCACGAATTCGGCGGTGACCGGGTTTCCGGCGGCATCGTAGACGCGGGCGGCGATGCCGGTACCGGCGCCGTCATTGCCCGACGATTGCCAGGTGACGACGAACCCACCGTTCAACAACGTCGTCACCTGCGGTACGGTCTGGTCGCCGGAAGTAAAGGTGTTGATGGAGAACTGGGCGGTGGTCGCCGTGCCGGAATTGTCGAACAGCCGGCCGACGATGGCAGTACCGCTGCCATCCACCTGTTCGGAGCTCCACACCGCCACGAACCCGCCGTCAAGCGCCGCCACCGACACGGAATCCTGGACACCCGCCGTGGTGGTGTGCAGGGCGAACTCGTTGCCGACAAAGGTTCCCGACGTTGTCATGACCCGTCCATAGACGCCGCGGCTGGTGTCACCGCTGTCTTGCATGTCCGACTGCCAGACGATGATGATGTTGCCGTCGCTCAACTGGACGGCGTCGGAAAAATTCTGGTGCTGGGTGGTGTACTGGTTGACCTGGATTTCGTTGGGGCTGACCTTGTTGTTGGCCGCGTCGAACAATTGGGCGTAGACGCCGGAATAATCGGCGTCGTCCACCTTGAAGGTCACCAGATAGCCCCCCCCCGCCAGGGCGATGACGTTGGCGGCGTTCTGATCCATGGCGGTGGTGGTGTTGACCTGGATTTCCGCGGTGGTTCCGGTGCCATCGGCCGAGAAGCGGCGGGCGAACACCCCAGAATACTGGCCGTCCAGGCCATAATCGGCCCAGGTGGCGACGAAGCCGCCATCGGGCAGCGCCGCCAGTGAGACATCGGTCTCTTCGTTCGCGGTATGGATGTTGACCAGGAACTCGGACGTGCGCACGCTGCCGTCGGCATTATAGACCTGGGCATAAATCCCCCAGGAACCGCCGTCCTGAAGGTTGGACTGCCACGCCACCACATAGCCGCCATCGGCCAGGGTGATGGTCTGGCAATAGGTCTGGTCGTTGGCGATGGTGACGTTGACCAAGGTCTCGGTCGAAACGGCCCCCCGGCTGACCGTCAGGTCTCGGTCGGCGAAATGCAGGGTGTCGATCCCCTTCAGGGCGTCGATACCGTCGGTGCCCACCCCGTCCGCTACGGCAAGATAGGCTCCGGTCGAGGAAATGCTGTAATTCTCGGCCGCTCCCGAGAACACCGCCACGTCGGCCCCCGCCCCGCCGGTCATGGTGTCGTCGCCGGTTCCACCGACAAAGGTCGTCCCCTGGGCATGGCCGGTCATGTTGGCATTGAAACCGCTGCCCTGGACCTCCATGCGGATGGTCTCGATCCCGGAAAAGCTTTTGCCGCTGATGTCCAGCGTGCCGGCCCCGGTCTGGCGGAACAGCGCCACATCGGCGTCGCTGCCGCTGGCGTCGCCGTCCACAACGGCGGACAGCCCCGCCGTGCCGGTTTCGTCGAAGATCACGGTGTCGCTGCCGGCGCCGGTGGAGACGCTTTCCACCCCGCTCAAGGCGACGCCGCTCAGGTCCAGCGTGCTGTCGGCGTCAGCCAACCGCACGGTATCGGTGCCGACGCCACCGACGATCGAGGCCAATTGTTGCGGGTCCGTCCCCCCGCCGATGATCGCCGTTCCGCCGCCGGCGGCGAAACTCAAGACCTCGATTCCCGACACCGACATCTGCGACAGATCGGTGGTGCCGGTCGATTGCAGGATCAGCGTGTCCACGTCGCCACCGCCGGTGCCACTGTCGGCAATGACGTCGCCGGCCGCCAGATTGGCGCTGCTCACCAGATAATTGTTGCTGCCGGCACCGCCGTCCAGGGAATCGGTCCCGGTGGTCAAGGTCCACGTCAGGCTGTCGATAGACACGACTTGAGTGACCGTGGTGGCGCTGTCGATACCGTCGCTGACCGTGACGGAAAGAGTCCGGGAACCGTGGGGCGTCAGGCCATTGGCGGTCGAGAAGGTGATGGAACGCAATGCCGTCTGGTAATCGGCGACCGAGGCCGTTCCAGAAAGCGTCAAGGTGCCGGTCGCCGCGTCGTACGTGCCGGTGATGCCCGCCTGATCGGTGAAGTTCAGGCTGTCGCCATCCATCACCCCGGAAATGGTGACCACCGCTCCGGTCAGGTCGGTGTTGTCCACGTCGATTGCTGTCAGGGCCGAGAACACCGCGATCCCGCTGCTCCCCGCCGTATAGTTGAGGCTGCCGCCGCTATTGGACAGAACCGGCACATCGTTGACCGCCGCCACCGTCAATGTCGCCGAGGTGGAAACGATGTTGCCGGTGCCGTCGCTGATGTCATAGGTCAACACCACCGGCCCCGAGAGATTGCTGGCCGGAGTGAAGGTGTAGGTGCCGTCCATATTGTCGGTCAACGTGCCGTCTGGAACATTGGCCAACGACAGGTTGACCACCGACAGGCTGTCGCCGTCCGGGTCGCTGGCGTCACCCAGCAATTGTTCGCGGGTCAGGATGACCGAGGTGTCTTCGGTCGCCGCCGGCAACGCCGCCGTGCCGGCCACCGGGGCGTCGGGAACGGCCGTCACCTCCAGGGACGCGATGCCGGTAACGGTGGTCGTGCCGTCGCTCACCTGGAAACTGATCTGAAGCGGACCGTAAAGGTCGCTGTTGTAATCGGCGTTCGGGGTGACGGTGTAGGTGCCGTCCAGATTGTCGACCACCGTGGCGTCGGCGACGGTGACTGAAACCAGGGTCAGGCTGCCGCCGGTGGTGCTATTGGCGGCAGCCAGCAAGGTTGCGCCGTTAACGACGAAGGAACTGTCCTCGGCCGAGCTTCCCAAGTCCACCGCCGACACCGACAAGGTGACGGTCGTCCCGCCATTGTTGTCGGTGCCCCCCGTGCCGGTCTCGACGTTGCTGCCGGTGCCGCCGCTTGCCGTGCCGCCACTCGAGCCACTTCCAGCGGAAACGGTTCCCCCAGTCTCTCCCGTACCCGTGCCGGCGGACACGATCGGTTGCGACGGCAAGGGCGGCACCGAAATACCGACATCTCCCCCACCAATATCCGAACCACCGCCATCGGTGCCGCCATCGGTGCCGCCGTCACCCGAGCCGCCGTTCCCGGTGCCTGTCCCGCCGTCGGTGCCGGTGCCGGTGCTGCCGCCGCCGCCGACACCGTCTCCGCCGCTCCCCGAAGGAGCCGAAGGCAAGCTTGGCGCCGTGGCTGGCGGTGTCGTCGGCGTAGGTGCGAAGGAAGAGACGATGCTGCCGGCGGAGCCGGTGACCGTCCAGGAACCACCCAGCGTGGCGCCCAGGATGCCGCTGCCGGCGGTGTTGAGCACGAACGCCTCGCCGCCGCCCAAAGGAGACAGCACCAGTTCACCGACGAAGCTGGAACCGGGATCGGCCTGCAACGCGACCGAGGTGACGCCGTCGCCGCCCACTTGGCCGGCGACGGTGGTGCCGCGCACGCCGATGCTCATGGCGGGGGTGGCAAGGCGGGCCGCCTCGGGATGGGCCTTGGCGATGTCGCCGCTGACGAAAGCGAAAGCACCCTTGGCGATCAGGATGGATTCATGCCCGCTCTTGGCATCGGCGTCGAAAGCGAAATCGTCCAGCGCGATCATGCCGCGATCCTTCAGGACGAAGGTCGAACGGTCGGCGAAGACGATGGAAATCTGGGATTGGTCGGCGGTTTCGACCTGATCGCCCTCAAGCAACGGGGCATCCTTGACCGCTTCGGCCTTGACGCCGTCACGGACGATCCAGGCAGCGCCTTGCACGGCGTCCACCTTGCCGATCACCACCGCCCCCTTTTGACTGCCCCCCGAAGGAGCCGCAGGGGTCGGCTGTACTCCGGGCATGATGTTCTCGGGCATCGCATTCACCTTTCTGGGAATGGCGTCAGAGCAGTTTAATCGAATCGAGCGTGAAAATCACGTCATTGCGCAACAATGGATCAAGAACCATCCGCAGCACGGATTTGCTGCCGATGACGATGGAGGCAGTCCCGGCCATGCCGGACCGCACGGGATACTCGACGCCCTTCTGGTCGGTCAGGACAGACCGGTCGCATTGGATGGCGACCTTGTAATAGGTGCTTTCGGCCCCGTTCCCGTTCTTCTGGTCCTCGATGGCGTCGGCGCCGACCGCCATCACCCGGCCGTGCAATTGGCCATACCGGAACGGGTCGAACGCCGACAGCCGTACCGAAACCTTCAACCCCTGGCGCAGATGGGCGATGTCCTGGGGCGGCACGCGGGCCTCGACCACCAATGCGTCGTCCAGCGGCACGATATCCATCAACGTGTCGCCGGGCCGCGCCACCTGGCCGACGCTGGTGATCGACGACATCTTGACCACGCCGCGCACCGGCGAGCGCACGTCGGAGCGGGATTCGCGGTCGGAGGCCACCTCCATGGTCGCCCTGAGCGAGGATATCTCGGCCTCGACCTTACTGATGTCCTCGAGGACCTCGGTCCGCCAGCCCTTCTCGAATTCCGACAGACGCGCCTCGGCTTCCTGAAGCTGAGCCTGAAGGCGGGAAATGGTGTCACGGGCGGTTGAGACGTCGGTGTCGAGCATCAGTTGCTCGCGCTCCAAGCGCACGATTTCCTGACTGCCGACCACACCGGCGTCGAACGCCTTTTTCTTGATGCGCAATTCCTCGGCGCCCTTGTCCTGGGCGCGGCTCAGTCCGGCGTAGCGGGTCTCGGTCTCGGTGACCTCGCGGCGGCGGCGCTCCATCTCGCGCTGGATGACCGTCGCCTGTTGCGCGCGATAGGACAGGCGTTCGGTGTGGATGGTGCTTTCCCGGCGCTTGGTTTCCCCGTCGATTTCAATGTCGGCGGGCCAATCGATGGACTTGTCCAGGGCTAGGTCGGCGCGCAGCCGGGCGGTGCGGGCCTGGAACGCCACCCAACGCGCCCGCTTGTCGGCCAGGTCCTGGGCTCCTTGTGAATTGACCAGACGCACCAGCACCTCGCCCTCGGCGACGAAGCTGCCTTCGCGCACCAGCACTTCCTGGATGGTGCCACCCTCGAAATGCTGGACATGGCGTACCTGCCCGGACGGTTCGATCCGGGCCGGGGCGGTAACCACCTCGTCCAGTTCCAGAACCGCCGCCGCCCCGATCAGAACCACAAAGGCCAGCGCACACCACAGCAAAAGCCATGTGGCCGATGGCGGCGTCAAACGCGGCGCCACCCCGTGAAGGGGGCTGCGGAAAGCATCGATGCTGTCGGGGACGCGCTTGCCGGCCATGTTCAGCCCCCCTTGGCCGGCGAGGCGGTCTCGCGCTGGGTCAACCGCGCCACCCGCCCCTTTTCCATGATCGCGGTGGTCGGCGCCAGTGCCGCCACCACCGGACGATGCGAGATCACCAACAGCGTGCGGTGGCCGATGGCGCGATGAATTCCGGCGATGGCCCGGCGTTCGGTGGCTTCGTCAAGACCCGAGGTGGGTTCGTCCAGGATGGTGACCGGCGCCGATTGCAACAACGTACGGGCCAGGGCCACCAATTGCCGCTGCCCCCCCGACAGGTTGCGCCCCCCTTCCAGCACCTCGAAATCCAGGCCCATCCCCATGGGCATCACGCCTGCCGCCCCCAGGCCGTTCAACATGCCCAGCATGTCGTCGTCGGACACCAGGCCCAAAAGCGACAGGTTGGAACGCAAGGTCCCGGAATAGAGCATGGGGTTTTGCGGGCACACCGCCATATGGCGGCGCAGGTCGGCCGGATCGATGGCGGCGATGTCCACGCCGTCCAGAAGCACCCGTCCGGTTTCAGGACGGATGACCCCGCTCAGCACCTTTTCCAAGGTGGTCTTGCCCGATCCAGACGGCCCCACCACCGCCAGCCGGCGTCCGGCCCCGATGACAAGGTCGATGCCGTCCAGCACCGGATGGGCGGCGCCGGGATAACGCGCCACCACGCCTTCGACCCGAATCTCGCCCGCCGCCACCGGGCGGTGGATCAGGCTGGTGCCCGCCGGCCGTTCGGTGGCACGATTGGTCACCGTCCGCAACGCCTCGAGCGAAGCCAGGGCGGCCAGGGCCTGCGGCACCACCGACAGCAATTGCATGGAAGCGCCGGTGAAACGGGTCGCCAGCATGGTGGCGGCCAAGATGACGCCCGCGCTCATCTGTCCGTCGACCGCGCGCCAGCCCCCCAGACCGATGGCCGCCAGCAACGACAGGTTCTGCGCCAGCATGGACAGGTTGCCCCGCGCCGCCGACAGCGTCCGCACCGCCCGCGCGGCCGTGGCGTACAGCACGGTTCCCTGACGAAAGCGGCCCTGAAGATAGGTTTGCGCGCCGACCCGGCGCGCACCTTCGGGATCGACAAAGGCTTCCTGGGCGGCCTGGGCGCGGAAGCTGGCGGCACGCGACAATTCGCGGTGCAAAAGCTTCTGACGGTGAATGGCGAAAAGCGTCGAAAGCGCCATCACCATGTTGAGCCCCAGAACCGCCAGCGCAATCAGCGGATCGCACAGGAACAGGCCGAACAGAAACAACGCCATGAAGGGCAGATCGGCCAACAACGACACCGCCGCCGCGCCGAACCCGTCGCGGATGGCGTCGAAATCCTGAAGCATGCGCATCAGATGCCCCGAAGGCGCCGCCGCGCCGTCGAAACGGGTTTCCAGAATACGCCGGTGCATGTCGAGCGCCAGCCGGACATTGCCTTCGTGCAGCGCGTCCTCGACGAACAGCGCCCGCAGCCGGCGGAACACCTGTTCGAACAGCGCGGCCCCCAGGAACAGCGCCACCATCACCGCCAGAGCGTCCAACAGGCCGTGCGGCAACACCCGGTCATAGACCTGGGCCGAGAACAACGGCGCGGCCAAGGCCAGCAAATTTGCCAGGCCGCCGGCCATGGCCGCCCGCCACAGCATGGGCTTCCATGATGCCAGCAACGCCGTCCATGACGTCGGCGTCGCCGACGCCGCCTTATCCAGACGGGGGCGCACGAACAACACCACCGCGGTTTCCGACAGCCCGGCGCCGGACGTCAGCAGCCGGGCCGATCCCGGCCCTAATTGCACACAAGGAAACAAATCCGGCGCCAGGGCCGAAGGCATGATCGCGCGCACCACATGGGCGGCGAAACCATGGCGGGCCAGGGCAACCTCCCACGGCTGTTCGGCGCCATCCGCTTGCGCCATGCGATAGCTGTCGGCCAGGGCCGAGGCGGCGACAGGCTGAGCCAAGGCCCGCAGACAGGCCGACACCGCCCCCGCCTGCCCCTCCAGCACCGGGTCAACGGGGGGCTTGGGCGACATCGTTCGCGACTTCGGCGGGGCGGTGGGGTTCGACGCCCATGGCGGCGTTCAGGCGCGCCCGCGCGGCCTGGACGTCGGAATACAGGATGAAACGGCGCAAGGTCGACAGCATGGCCGACGCCTCGGCCTTCATCTCTTCCATGGCGCTGCCGCTGCCGGCGTTTCGGGATTTCTGCGCCAAAGAGGTTATACGGCGGTCGATGGCCGCCATCTGTTCGGTCAGGCGGTATTCCTTGAGCGCCTGATGATACTGGATGTCCGCCACCCGGACCTGGGTAACCACCGCCATACCCAGCGCAAGACGGCGGGCACGGGTGATCTCGGCCACATTCTTGGCCTGTTCGATACGCTTGGGCGCGCTCAGCACGTCCACCAGATTCCACGCCACCTGGACGCCGGCATCGGCCCAGGCGTTGTTTTTCAGATAGGCGTTGGAATCATAGTGCCGGCCGATGAATGGACCGATACCGGGCAAGGTTTTCAGCAACTCGGTATAGATGTCCTGAACGTCGATGCGGAACTGGGCTTCCTCGCCCCGCAGTTCGGGGCGGTTATCGAGCGCCACCTGTTGCAGGCTCTCGACGTCGTCGGTCGCGGCGTCAACCTTCAACTCGGCCCCGTCCTCCAATTCCGCCAATTGGAACGACGCCACCGATTCCACCCCCATCAAACCGGCAAGGTCGGCCCGCGCGGTAGCTGTCTGGCGCTGCATCTCGGCGATCTGGCGCATGGTGTCGACGATGGCCCGCTGATGGGCCAGCATCTGCATGGGGTCGCCAACCCTGCTGCGTTCGGCGTTCTCGGCGTCGGCGACGGAACGCATCAACTTGAGTTCCAGCGCGTTGTATTTCTTTTCCGCGTATTCGTTCACCACCGCCTTCCAATAGGCGGCCTGAACATCCTGAACCAAAAGATGCAAGGCACGTCGGCGTTTTTCCACCGCCAACGCGACCCGGTCCTCCTCCTGGTCGGCACGCAGCATGGCGATGCCGAAATCCACCAGATTCCAGGTGGCGGTCAGGTCGTAGGTGCGGGTGGTCTGGGAATCGCTGGTGGAGTAATTGCCGGTCGAACCGGTGGTGAGATCGCGTGAGCGTGTGGCCTTTTCCGGGCCGCGATGGGCGACGCCGCCCTTGGCCGCCATCTGCGGCAACAGGGCGAAGATGGACAGGTCGGCCTTGCCCTGGGCCAGCACCTCTTCCAACAGCTTGACGCGGGAATCCAGGTTGTGGGCGACAGCCAAGGCAATGGCGTCGTCCACATTCAAGGGACGGCTCAGCACATTCTGTGGCAAGGCTTCGGCATGGCGTTGCAGGTCCTGCCGAATGCCCCCCAACTGTTCTGGTTCGAGGGCGCATGCCGAAAGCCCGAGAACGAGCACCGGCACCGCAGCCAAGGATCGAATTTTCACGATTTTCCCACGCTGCCCTTGGGAAAGAATTATTCGATCATCGGTGCTGTGCGTTAAAGAAGAGTTATAAACTCCAGTCTTGGACCGTGATTTTTCTTAAACTCGGATTGCGGCGAATCCCCCACCTTCGGTACGGAAATTGGTGGTTTGTCCGCGATACAGGCGCGCCGTCATCAAAACCACCCGCCCATCCAGGGAAAAAGCCCGCAGATCGGCCTTGAACATCTGACCATCAGGGGTGGCGACGCAAGACGGTGCCACCGTTTCCTGGGCGACGTAATCGCGGCAGCGCACGCCCTCCCAGGTGGCGCGGCTGATCTTGTCGCCGCGATAGGCCGCCTTGCCGGCATGGCCGGTGGCGGGTTTGAAGAACAGATGGCGGCGCCGTTCCCACAAAATCTCGGCCAAGCCGTCCTCGACGATGGTCGTCGGCGGCACCAGCGCCGCCACCGCCTCGGCCTCGGCCGGCGGCACGCCGCAACGGGCCAAGGCGTCGGCACGGGACAGCAGCACCAGCAGGCGCTTGTCGGAAAAAGCGGCGTGAGCCGCGGGATCGGGGGTAAAACGCACCATGTCCGTGTGCCAGGCCCGGGCCAGGGCGGCATGTTCGGGCATGGTGAAATGGAAATCGGTCAACCGGTTGTAGATCGCGTCGAACGCATCGTCGTCAAACCGCATGTGCGCGGCGTCGATGATTTCCGCCACCTTGCCGTTTTCCCGGAACAGACGGCGATACAACAGGAATTCCGGCCACAGGAATTGCCGGGATGGCGAGGTGTCGATGATGGCGACACGCTCGCCGCCGGCAAACGCCAAGGCGGCGTCGCCAACGTCACCCCCCACCCCCGCCGCCCGCGCCACGGCGGCGGCGATCAACATGCCGCCGGGATTGGTGTTGATTTCGATCAGACGCGGCCCGTGGGCGGTCAGATGGAAATCAAAGCACAGCGGCCCCGACAGCGGCGAGCGGGACAGCAATTCAGGATGGCCGGCCAGCAACAACGCCGACCGCCGCACCCCGTCGCGGCGAATGGTACGGTCCAAGAGCGCCACCGCCGCCACCACGCTGTCGGCCACCCGCGCCGGAACATCCACCACCAGATCGGACACCAGCCCCATGCGCCCGTCGGTCAGGGCGGCGAAAGCCATCTCGTCACCCATGGCCTGTTCCAGGCCGTGCCACAACCGGTCATGGTCAAGCCGCGCCGCGCCAAAGCACGGCGTCGTGCCGGATGGCACGGCGATGGTCACTTCACTTTGCCTTTGTCGAGGTTGGACAGGATTTCCGAGGTGACCTCGTCGAAGCGCAGGATCTTCTTGCCCTGGTGGTCACGCAGGAATTCCTTGGCCTCGGCCTCGGTGGACAGCGGCACCAATTCGTGCCCCATGGGACCCAGGACGTCCGATCCGATCACGTACCACGCCCCATCGGCCGGAATGGGCTCGACCGCGTAATAATCGGTGACCGCCACCGTCGCCACGTCCTCGGGCCGATGGCCCTTGTCATAGCTTTTCGGCGAGTGGATGAACTTGAACAGGTCCTTGGCGCCGTCGAAATAATGGGCATGGCCGTCCTTGTAGACCACGTAGCCGATCCATTCCGGGTATTTCGCCACGAACATGCCGCAGACCGGACACACCGAATCCGCCTTGGGCGGCGGCACCACCAGCTCGCCCGCCCGCGCCAGCGACGGAACGGCGAACAACAAGGTCACGACCACCAACAGCCGAGCAAGCATGGACAACCTCCCTTTCCTTACCAATTGGGCAGATGACGCATGACGTCGAAGAAGCGCACGCCCTGCATCAAGGTAGCAACGCCAAGCACGATCACCACCAGCGCCGCCCCCTTGAGCAGCAAACCGCGAACCCGCGCCCCCAGGCGGCCGAACACCAACGACACGAACACCATGGACGGCAAGGTTCCGGCGCCGAAAGACGCCATCAGCAACCCACCCTCAAGCGGATTGGCGGCCGAGGTCGCCTTGACCGCCATGGCCAATGTCAGCGCACACGGCATCAATCCGTTCATCACCCCACCGACAGCCGCCCCCCACACCGGCCCGCGCCGGCCGGCACTGGCGAAGATGTGGCGCGCGGCGCTGGCCGGCAGCCCCAGGGCCGGCACCCGCACCGGCAGCAACCCCAGGATGTCGAGGCCCAGCACGATGACCACCAACCCGGCCAGGATCTGCAAGATCGCCTGGGCCTTGCCGATGATGCCGGTGGACACCAGGGCCAGTCCGACCGCCGCCGCCAGCACGCCAACCAGGGTGTACATGCCGATGCGGCTGCCGTGATAGCTGACGACGGGAACGACGCCCTTGCCGGCGTCCCCCATGCGGACGAAAAACGCCGAGACCAGGGAACCGCACATGCCGACGCAATGGCCGCTGCCCAACAGACCTGCGGTGAAGGCAAGGCCGTAATCGATGGTGCTGTCCACCCGGTCAGCCTCCCTTTTGCAGGCGCAGCGAATTGGCCACCACAGACACCGACGACAACGCCATGGCGGTGGAGGCCACCATGGGATTGAGCCGTCCCAGGGCCGCGCCGGGAATGGCGAAGGTGTTGTAGCCCAAGGCCCACACCAGATTCTGGCCGATGATTCGCATGGTGCGGCGCGACAGCCCCACCATCTCGGCCACCTTGGCGATGTCGCCGCCGACCACGGTCACCTGGGCCGAATCCATGGCGATGTCGGTGCCGCTGCCCACCGCGAAACCGACCTCGGCGGCGGCCAGTGCCGGTGCGTCGTTGATGCCGTCGCCGATCATCCCCACCCGTTCGCCCAAGGCGCGCAATTCCTCGACGATCTCCAGCTTGCGGGCCGGCGAGGCGCCGGCCACCACCGATTCGATCCCCACCAGGGCGGCGACATGGCGGGCCGCCGCCTCGACGTCGCCGGTCACCATCATGGTCTTGACGCCCAGATCATGCAGGGCGCGGATCGCCGCCGCCGCCCCCTCGCGCGGCCGGTCGGCCACCGCGAACAAAGCAGCCATGCGGCCGTCCACCGCCACCGCCACCGGGGTCGCACCCTCGGCGGCCATCTGTTCCATGGCCGTCTCGACCGCCGCCGTCTCGACACCACAAGCGCCCAGCAGCCGGGCGTTGCCCACCACCACGTCGCGGCCGCCGATCGTGGCGCGCACCCCCTGCCCCGGCACCGCCTGAAAGGAATCGGCCTTGAGCGGAAGCAGATTGCGGCTGCGGACGTAATCGGCCAAAGCCCGGCCGAGATGATGTTCCGACCCGGCCTCGGCCGCCGCCACCAGCGCCAGGACCTCGTCGGCCGCCCAGCCGGGCGAGAGCTCGAACCGGGTCACCGTCGGCCGCCCCTCGGTGATGGTGCCGGTCTTGTCGAAAATCAGCACCGACAGGCGCGCGGCACTTTCCAGGGCGGCGCCGTCACGAATATACAGACCACGCCGCGCCGCCTGACCGGTCGCGGCCATGATGGCCGTGGGCGTCGCCAGCCCCAGGGCGCACGGACAGGCGATCAACAGCACCGATACGGCGCTGTCCAGCGCCGCGCCCAATCCGCGCCCGCCCAACAGCCAGGACACGAAGGTCGCCCCGGCCACCGCCACCACACCCGGCACGAACACCGCCGACACCCGGTCGGCCATGCGCTGCACCGGCAATTTGGCGGCCTGGGCATGGTCGACCATGCGTACGATGCCGGCCAGCACGGTGTCGGCGCCGACCGCCGTCACTTCCACCCGCAACAGGCCGGTGCCGTTGATGCAGCCCCCCACCAGCCGCGCGCCCACATCCTTGACCACCGGCATGCTTTCGCCGGTCACCAGAGATTCGTCGACGGTGGACAACCCGCCGGACACCACCCCGTCCACCGGAATCCGTTCCCCCGGCCGCACGATCACGGTGTCGCCGACCACCACCTCGTCCACCGGCACCACCGTTTCGACGCCGTCGCGCAAAAGGGTGGCGGTGGGCGGTTGCAGGTCGATCAGCTTGCGGATGGCGTCGCCGGCCTTGCCCTTGGCCCGTTCCTCGAGCCAGCGGCCCAACAGCACGAAGGCGACGATACCGGCGGCGGCCTCGAAATACAGATGATGGCGGCGCGCCACCAGCGACACCACGCTGTGGCCATAGGCGGCGCCGGCCCCCAGGGCGATCAGCGTGTCCATGTTGGCGGTGCGCCGCCGCGCCAGCTTCAGCGCACGGTCAAAAAATCCCCGCCCCGCCCCCAGCACGATGGGGGTGGTGAGCGCCAGTTCGGCCAGTTTCCACGACCACGACCGAGGCATGGCCATGCCGATGGCCATCACCGGCAGGAACAACGCGCCGGCCCACAAGGCGCGGCGTCGCGCTTCGGCCAGACGCACATGCTCGCGCTCGATCACCTGGCGGCGCTGGGCCAGGGTGTCCATGGGACGTGCCACATACCCCAGGCTCTCCACCAGGCGCTCGACCTCGGCGCGATCCAGGGCGCCGACGATGTTCGCGGTTTCCGAGGCGAAGTTGACCGACGCCGACCGGACACGGGAATCGCGCCCCAGGGCCAGTTGGATCAAGGCGGCGCAGGAGGCGCAGGTCATGCCCTCGACGGCAACGTTGACCTCGGTCACCGCGCCGCACTCCTGAAGCGCGGCGACCTTCCGGCGTGGGGCCCGGCCGATATTGCCGATCACCGTTTCCAGCAATCGCAACAGGTTTTGCGCCGGCATGCGGCGCGGATCGAAATGCACCGCCACCGATCCCAGTTCGGCCACCACCCGGACCTTGCGCACGGCGTCGTGCTTGCGCAGCAGGATTTCCACCAGCAACGCCTTTTCCGGGTCACGTTTCAGTACCGGCGCGACGATTCGTACCCGGCGGGACAATTGGTGGACAAGCTGGATTTCGGTCATTTCTTGGCCTTGCGGAAACGCACCAGCAAAAACACCAGATAGACCACCGTGGCCCATTGGTAGCGATAGGTCCATGGGCTGGGCAGCCATTGCCGCATGATGCGGTCCCAATGCACCCGGATCAGGTAATAGACCACCAGATCGTTGGCGAAATGGATCGCCCAATCCTTGGCGTCGAACGGCAGGTTCACCTTGCCGCCGGTCTTGATCGCCATGATCTGGTTCAACACCTGGGCCTTGGCCTTGAGATCGTCGTAGCGCGCCCTGAGCCGCGCCACCGGCGCCCAGTTGCGGACGCGCGCGGCCAGCCCCGTCCCAGCCACCCTCGTCCCGGCCGGCATCTTGGCCGGAACGGCAACTGAAGCCGGAGGCACCGCGCCGTCGGCGATTGCCGCCACCACGGACGACAGCGTCCGCACCACCTCGGCCAGGCTACAGACCTCTTCGGCCCAGCGGATCGACAGCTTGCCGGCCCCGACAAAGACGACGACGCGGTAGACGCCATCCACCTGACGCAAGGCATGCTCCACCATTCCGGCGGCGGCCGGGGCGCACAATTCGGACGGCAGGTCGAAACGGACATGGCCGGGCGCGCGATGGCGCACGCGCACGGCACGCATCAAATCCTGGCGGGCGCTGTCGCGCGCCGCCTTGCCTTTCAAACGGACGATCATGATCGCCCTCCCCTTTTGGGGTTATTCCTTGGCCTTACCGGCGGCTTCCTCGGCCTCGCGGGTTTCCTCGACCAGATCGGCCAGGTTCTCGCGGGCGTTGAGCACCAGATCCTTGCCAAGGTCGGTGCCCTTGGCCACCGCCGCGGCGATTTCCTTACGGTACTTGTAGCCGTAATAGCCGACGGCAGCACCGGCGGCGAAGATCACCAGCGGATTGCCGAACAGACGGCCCAGAATGCTACGCCCCGCCACATATCCCACGCTCATGGCCATCGCTCCCTTGGCTAGTTGAGTGCCCGCGCCGGCGGCGGGGGCCATCATGGTTTCACACACGTCTTTCATGGTGTCGGTCATTTGGATGTCGCCTTCCTCTCCGGTGGCGGCTCGGGCTCGCCGTTCAGCATCAGCCAGATCCCCTTGCAGCCCTCGCAACAGAACGTAAGCGTCCGTTCCGCCGTCTCCACAGAATATCCTTTCGGCGGAACCGGCAGCCCGCAAAGATCGCAATCCTGCTTGGTGTCGCTCACAGCAGCCCCTCGACCATCTTGACGAATCCTTCCATGTCGGACTCGCCCAGGATGCGGTGACGCACCTTGCCCTCGCGGTCGACGACGAAGGTCATGGGCAGACCGGTGACGCCGTAGGCCCGCGCGACCTTGGCGCCGGGGTCCAACAGAACCGGATAGGTGATACCCAGATCGGCGACGAATTTCTCGATGTCCTCGGCCTTTTGTCCGGCATTGACCGCCAGCACCACAAGTCCGCGCTCGCGTTCCTTCTGCCACAGAGGCTCGATGCTCTTCATCTCGTCCTTGCAGAAGGCGCACCATGTGGCCCAGAAGCGCAACACCACCACCTTGCCCGCCACCGCCTCGGGCAAGCGGATTTCCTCGCCCCCCGCCAGAGTGCGGGCGACGAACGGACGCACCGGGTCGCCGGTGACCGGGGCCTTGGCTCCGTCCTCGCCACAGGCGGCAAGCAGCATCAGCGCCAGGGCTGCGGCAACGGGGGCGAATTTCATGGAACGACCTCGAAGAGAATCAGGTGAGAGCGTTCAATCAACCACAGAGCAACAAGACCGAACAAGGCGTAACCGCCGACCGACCACGCGGCAAGGCTGCGCGCCACCAGAGGCGCCATCGTGCTCAGGCTGGGCCGCCGTCCCGCCCAGCCGGCGATGCCGGCACCCAGGCCGCACACCGTGCCGACGAACAGCGGCACATAGAGTGCATAGCCGATATGGCCGTATTCCCGCTTCAGGATGCAGAACGGGCAATGGTGGTGCGGCATCTCGTAGACATAGACCGAGATGGTGGAAATGATCGCCGACATGCCGATCACGAACGCCGCCACCGACAACAGGGCGTGCAACCAGCCGCAGCGCCGCCAGCGCAACACCACCGCCCCCGAGGCCAGCACCGCCGCCAGCGAACCGGCCAACAGCGACAACGCCAGCCCATGCGGCAAAGACGCCACCGAGTTGCTGGTCACGGTGACGCCACCGCCGCTGAACAAGGTGGAACAGCACGAGGTGATGACGTCGGCGCGCAACCCCATGAAATAGGCGCCCTGAACCACGGCCGATCCCACCAGCACCGGTGCCAGAAGGATCAGCGCGGCGTACTTGACGCGGATCAGCGGGTAATCCCAGCCACGGTTGTCCACATGGTCCAGAACCAGCCAGCACCCGGCCAGGAAGAACACCGCAAGCTTGAGGTAAAGCGTGGGAAAGCCC
Source organism: Magnetospirillum aberrantis SpK (assembly GCF_011022235.1). Classification (GTDB taxonomy): domain Bacteria; phylum Pseudomonadota; class Alphaproteobacteria; order Rhodospirillales; family Magnetospirillaceae; genus Magnetospirillum; species Magnetospirillum aberrantis. Next base: position 35,660 of record NZ_JAAIYP010000027.1, read on the forward strand.
CAGGGGTCGACCTTGAGCGTGCCCACCGCGCACATGGCCCCGGTGAACAGCGTCGCCATGCGGTCGGCGTTGAACACGAACAGCACCAGGGCGGCCAGTTCGGCGGCCATCACGATCTTCAACAGCGTCGCCACCAGATAGGTGCGCCGCTCCATGCGCAACTGCGCCTCGGAACCGTCGGCCAGATTCCAGCGGCGCACCACCGTCCAGGCGAACGGCACCGAGGCCAGCACCAAAAGCGCCGCCAGCCCGGATGCCAGCATCAGGGCGATGATCGCCGGCTGGAACAGCATCAGCGCGCCTCCACCACCACGCCGTCACGCATGGTGACCACGTGGTCGACCACCCCGGCCTCGGCCACCAACGGGTCGTGGCTGGTCATCAGGATGGTGCGGCCGTCGCGCTTCATCTCGGCGACGATGTCCAGGAACTGCGCCGAGCGCGCGCTGTCCAGATTGGCGGTCGGCTCGTCGGCGATCACCACCTGGGGATCGTTGATCAGGGCCCGCGCTATGGCCACGCGCTGGGCCTCGCCCCCCGACAGCCATTCGGCCATGGACTTGGCCTTGGGCCCCATTTCCAGCCGGTCGAGAAGTTCGTGGGCCCGGTGACGCAAGGCACCATGGTCACCACCCAACGGATAGGCCGGCACCATGACGTTCTCGACCGCGGTGATCCCCTTGAGCAGGTTGAAGTTCTGGAACACGAAGCCGAAGGTCGAGCGGCGGATGTCGGTGAGGAACCGTTCCGGCAGCGACGAAATGTCGCGCTCCTTGAGCTTGACCCGGCCCGAGGTGGGGCGGGCCAGACAGCCGACCATGGTCAGAAGCGTGGTCTTGCCCGATCCCGATGGCCCACGGAACACCGTCACCTTGCCCTGGGCCACATGCAGGTCGATGCCCTTGAGCGCCCAGAATTCGTTGGCCCGGCCCTGGTTGAAGGCCTTTTTCACGCCGGTCAGATGGATCATCGCATCACCTGGTCTGGATCGACGGTAGCCGCGCGCCAGATCGGCACCACGGTCGCCAGGGTGTAGGGGAAGACGGTAAAGAAGAACAAGGTGGCGACCTGAAGCTCGTCCACGAAGGGCGTGAGCTGGAATTCCGGGTACATCACCGCCCAGCCCTTGAGCACCGGCGCGAACAGCGCCGCCCCCCAATGGAAGACGTGCAGATAGGCCAACAGATATCCCGCCAGGAAGGCGCCCAGCGAGACCACGGTCCCCTCCATGGCCTTGAGCCGGATGACGTCCGAGGTTTCCCAGCCCACCGCCTTCAAGATGCCGATCTCGCGTTTTTCCTCGGCCGACAGGCCCGAGGCCTTGTCCCAGGCGAAAATGGCGAAGGCCAGGATGGCCCCCACCAACAACACCAGAAGAATCCCCTCGCGCCAATCGAACACCGATTCGTAGGTCCGCAGGATCTCGTCACGCAGGATGATGCGGGTGTCGGGCAAGGCCGCGTCGATCTTTTCCGCCACCGTGCGCACCTCGCGCGGGTTGCGCACCGCCACCACGATATCGGTGAAACGGTCGGCAGGAACCCCGAACAACCGGCGAAAATCGGTTTCCGACACCAGGAACAGATCGGCCGACACCAGGGCGGAATCGTTGTCGATCACGTCCTTGATGCGGAATTGCACCAGATTGCCGTCATGGGCGCGAAAGCTCATCAAATCGCCCACCGCGACACCGCGCACGTCGGCGACGCCGCTGCCGACCACCGCGCTTCCCGCCTCGACCACCCGGTCGGCCGGCACCATCAAGGTGTAATTGGCCGCCGCCGCAGGGTCGAACAGATAGCCCCACAAACGGCCCTCGGCCGACTTGACCCCGCGCACCGCGCGGATGGCGTCCAGCCGTTCGGCGGGGATCATGTCGTGGCGGCCGGCGACCAGCCTTTGCACCAGAAGTTCCGGCGTACCGGCCAGGACCTGTGCCGCCTCGCGCCGGATGGCGTGGGAAAACAGCATGACCGAGGCCAAAACGGCGACAATCAGGGTATAGACCACCGCCAGCCCCAAGGTCTTGCCCAAGCGCCGCCCCAGCGACGACAAGGCGAAGTCCAGCAAGGCCCGCTGGCGGTTCAGCCAGACCGGCATTCAATGCCCTCCTTGATGGCGGGGCGGCGTAACCAGCGACCCCGACGGGAAATGTTCGATGGCGAAGGGATGGTCCTGGAACGGCGCATGCGCGTCCGCCTGGCTGAGATGGCGGGTGTAACGCGCTTCGGTGAACAAGGACAGATCGGTAAGCCCCAGCCGCTCGACCAAGGCGGCGCGTTCCGCCAGACGGGGCGTCGCGTCGGAAACGCCGATCGCCGCGTCCACGAAGGTCGCGGCCACCGCACAGGCGGCGACGGTGAACAAGGCGACGGCGATGTCGGCGGGGCGAGGCATTGTACTCAAACCCTTGCCGCCGCTTTCATCAGCACCACGCGCACCGCGGCCGTCAGGCTGGGCCCCAGGCCCACGGCCTGCGACAACGCCGGGACCAGGATCAGCGACGCCAGCGTCAAACCGGTGCCCAGCGCCAGCGAACCGACGTCGGCGCCTTCCGGCTTGGCGGATGAAACAGTCTTGTGCATGGAAAACCTCCGGTCACACGAGAAACGGATCGCGCCGCAAGGCGCGGACGATTTCACGCGGCGGAGGGCGGCCCCCGTGACGGCAGGGGCGGGCGGGCGACGGCACGGGGCGGCGCCGTCGGGCCATAATCATGGAACACCACCGGTTGGAACGAGGCGAAGGCCGCCTCCACCGAACGGTCGACAACCGGCACCACACTGTCGGCCACATGCATCTGGCACAACGGACATTGGGCGCAATCCCAATTTCCCGGAACCCCGGTCGAACCGTCGTCGTCCCCCAGATGGATGGAACAGGTGGGAGGGAACAACCCCTCTTCGGCCCAGGCGGCCTGGGGCTGCGACAAGGGAAGAAGAAGCTGGGCCACCAGCGCCAGGACGCCCAGCCACGCCCCCAGGCGGGCAAGCCCCGCACCGGCAACGGATTGGATCATCTCAAGGACGCCCGCACGCTTCATCCGTGAATTCCCCCTGGCGCATCGTCACCATCCATGATGCGCCCGAGCACAGTTAACACATTGACCGGCGTCAAGCCAGGGGGCGTCAATCCTTGGGCCGGGGATCGTTGACATAAAGCGTGTGGTGCCAATAAGACAGCCCCAGCAGCGCCACCCCGGCCACCGCGTGCAGTGTCCGGGCCTGTCGGGTTCTCTTGAGGTAACCGGTCAGCGCCAGCACCCCCATCGCCCCCACCATGCCCCATTTGGCCATCGAACGCTTGCGCCGCAGTTGGCGCCGCCGATCGGCCGCCAGTGCCGTCTCGCCATGCATCGGGTTCTCTCCGCGATTATATGCGTGTTCCATCATGCGCCCCGGCACGGACATCGCAAGAGGTTTGCTCAGGCCACCGGCAAGGTGAACAGGAAGCGGCTTCCCTTGCCTTCCTGGGACTCCACCCAGATGCGCCCGCCATGGGAATGAACCACCTTGCGGCAAATGGCCAAACCGATGCCGGTGCCGGGATAACGCTCTGCGCCATGCAGACGCTGGAACGGTTCGAACACTCTGTGATGATAGGGCGCGGCGATGCCGATACCGTTGTCGGCCACACAAAATTCCCACATGGCGCCGTCACGACGCGCCGACAGGGCGACATGGACGATCCGCGCCGGATCACGGAATTTGAGGGCGTTGGAAATCAGGTTGTAGAACAACTGGGCGATCTGCGTCCGGTCGCCCAGTACCCTTGGCAATGGCGCAATGTCCAGATGGGCGCCGGCCTCGGCGATGGAATACTGAAGTTCGGACAGGGTCACCTCGACCAGATCCGCGGAAGCCACCGAAGAAAAGGGCGCAGATTGATCCTTGATCCGGGCATACACCAAAAGATCGGCCACAAGATCGCGCATGCGGTGGGCGCCTCCCACCAGGAAATCCAGGAAGTCGCTGCTGTCACGGTCCAGGTGCCCCTCGAGGCGCCGTTCCAGCAACTGGGCGTAACTGATGACCGTCCGGCACGGTTCTTGTAGATCATGGGCGGCCACATGGGCGAACCGCTCCAATTCCTGATTGGAACGGGTCAATTCGTCCACCGCCCGGTTCAAGGCATCCTCGCGCCGGCGGCGTTCGGTCTGATCCCGCCCTTCCGCCACCACCCAAGCCACACGGCCGTTCTCTGCCAGGACCGGACGGAAGGACAAGTCCACCCACATTTCCTGACCGTCCGCGGTATGGCGCAGGATTTCCAGGGACATCGGCAGCCCCGCCAAGGTCTCGGCCAGAGCCACACGGCATCGCTCGCGCTCGGCGGCGACGTCGAACCACTCGGCCTCCCAGAACGGAGACCCGGCCACCCGCTCCCAATCGTTGCCAGCCAAAGCCAAGGCGCTGGGATTGCTCGCCACCAATCGCCCCTCGCCATCCAGCAAGGACTGGAACTGCACCGAATTGTCGAAGACCGCCCGGAATCGAGCCTCGCTCTCACGCAAAGCCCGCGTCATGTCGTCGGCCAGTGCCTGCGCCTTGCCCTGCCCACGGGACAAACCGGCGACCAGAGCCGCCAGCAACAGACTGGCAACCGCCCCCAGGCCGACCACCATCCACGGCAGTACGTGCGCCATGGTTTCGCGTTCGCGGGGAAAAGCGTAGAACACCGCCAAAGTGCGATTGGAAAAAACGACGTCGCGCCGCCACCACTGCGCCTCGGAAGCGGCACCGCCGGATACATGCAGTTCCTTGGCCTGGGCAGGATCGGAACCATCGTAGATGCGGACCAAGGCGTCGGGCGCGGCGGTCTGAAGCACGAACGACATCAAGGTGGGAACCCGAACCGGCGCCAGGGTGAACCCCAGCAGGGAGGCGCGCCGTTGTTCAAGCGAAGATGGCGACGTGCCCGACGCATAGACCGGGGTATAGGCGATGAAGGCGGGCTCCGCCTCGGAATCAATATCGACCTTCAGAATCACGCGGCCGGTGATCGCGGTCTTGCCGCTGTCCCGCGCCTGATCCATGGCGGCACGGCGATGCGCGTCCTGATACATGTCGAAGCCAAGCGCCCGCATGTTGGCCGGGGTGACCGGCGCCGAGAAACGATTGGGCACCATGATGTCCTGCTCCACGGACGGCCACAGCCTGAACCATGGCAACCCCTGGCGATGGGCATCAGCGACAAAGGCATCGGCCTGAGCCCGGCGCACCACCGGCGCATAAGCCACCGCCGGAATACCCGGATAGTTCTCGGCCAACCCAAGGTCATCCACGAAGGCCGCCCATTCCCGCAGATTGGTCGGGCGGGCGGTGCGGACAAAGGCGGCGGCGGCCCGCAGGGATTGTTCGTAAAGCGAAAGCCGCTGAACCAGGGCGCCGTGCAATCCTTCCACCCGCCGCTCCACGGCGGCCCGCTCCTCGGCGACGATCCATGACCGGGTCAGGGTCGCCACAACCGCCGACAAAAGCAGTCCCACCGCCAATATCGCGGCGGGCAGAATAGTACGAAACAACTTAAGATTGCACATGCGCGCAACAGAAACCGGGACCATCACCCTACCCTTACTTCCCGCAGCCAGAGTGTACGCGCTGACAGAGAAAGGGCAAGACGGCATTACACGAATTCGCCGCCATTCTTTCAGGTTCGCGGCAGGAATTAACTATAGGTTGTTATATAGAAACTCAAAAAAGATTATCCATATCCTTGCCCCAAGACGACGGGAAACCACGTGGCGGCGCGATGGTTCATGGGAAATTCATGTTGAATCGGCCATGATGGACACATGCAGACCGCCATCACCACCACCCTGATCGCTTGCCTGTTGTTCGTCACCCCGGCCGGGGCCGACGACAGCCATGACCACGACCGCGCCCGTCAGGCCGTCCAGGCCGGCGAGATCCTGCCGCTTCGAACCATTCTCGACCATGTTGCCCGCGACTTTCCCGGCGACGTGATCGAGGCGGAACTGGAAGACGAACACGGCAAGCCGACTTACGAGATCAAGTTGATCTCGCCCCAGGGGCAGGTCATGAAGATCGTCTACGACGCCCGCGACGGCAGCGTCATCAAGGTCAAGGGCAAGCACAGATGAGAGTTCTGGTGGTCGAGGACGAACCGCAATTGTCGCTTCGGGTGGAACAGGCGCTGGAAATGGCCGGTTTTGCCGTGGACGTCGCCTTCGACGGCGAGGAAGCGTGGTTCCTGGGCGACACCGAACCTTACGACGCTGTCGTCCTAGATCTTGGCCTTCCCCGGCTGGACGGGGTTTCGGTGCTGCGCCGCTGGCGCGAATCGGGGCGGATCATGCCGGTCCTGGTGCTGACCGCGCGGTCGCGCTGGACGGAAAAGGCCCAAGCCTTCGACGCCGGTGCCGACGACTACCTGACCAAGCCGTTCGAGATGGACGAAGTGGTCTACCGCATCCGCGCCTTGATCCGCCGCGCCGCAGGTCACGCCAGCCCGGAAATCGTCTGTGGGCCGTTGCGCATCGACACTGGCGCGGCGCGGGTGTGGGTGGACGGCCAACAGGTGGTCCTGACCGCCCAGGAATTCCGCATCCTGTCCTATCTGGCCCACCGCATGGGCCGTGCCGTGGGCCGCAGCGAGCTTGTCGAACACGTCTACGACCGCGACGACGACCGCGATTCCAACGTCATCGACGTTCTGATCGGCCGCATCCGCAAGAAACTCAAGGTCGAGGTGCTGCATACCCTGCGGGGCCAGGGCTGGCGGCTGGAGCCGCCAAGCGATGGCTGACCCCGTACCCGCGTCGCTGCGGCGACGGTTGATCCTGGCCGCGCTGCTCTGGCTGGTCCTGGCCCTTGCCGCCAGTGGCGCGGTGCTGCGCGTGGCGTTCGAAGACAGTATCGAACGGACGTTCCAACTGCGCCTGATGACCGCCGTACGCGCCTTGGCCGCCGTTCTCGAAGAAAATCCGGACGGTGGACTGAAACTGGCCCGGCCAGTCGGCGACCCCCGTTTCGAGCAGCCCCTGGCCGGCTGGTATTGGCAGGTCGCCGACCGAAACGGTGTTGTTTTACGGTCGCGCTCACTTTGGGACGCGACCTTGCCGGTCTCGGTCGATCCCGCCGCCGAGCCGGGAAGCGCGGTCTTCGGGCGCGTCACCGGCCCCCGTGGCGAAAGCCTGCTGACCGCCGAACGCGAGTTGTCGCTGCCGGAGCGAGAGCACCCGGTTCATGTGATGGTCGCCGCCGACCGCCACGACGTGGACCGTGAATTGCGCAGTTTCGACCGTCTGTTGGCCGTGTCGTTCGTGCTTTTAGGTGCCGGCCTGGTGGTCGCCATGACGGTCCAGGTCGGATACGGACTGAAACCGCTCAAACGCCTAACCCACGAGTTGGAAACCCTGCGCCGCCGTGCCGGAGGCCGGCTTTCGGGCGGATATCCGGCCGAGATCGCCCCCCTGGCCCAGGCCATGAACGCCGTTCTCGACCACGACGCGGAATTGGTGGAACGCGCCAGAACCCATGTGGGCAATCTGGCTCACGGTCTCAAAACGCCGCTTTCGGTGATGCGGGCCGAATTGTCGGCTCCCGGTGCCGACCATGCGGTATTGGCCGAACAGGTCGACCGCATGGCACGGATGGTCGAACACCATCTGACCCGTGCTCGCACCGAGGCGTCGTCGGCCCGCGCGTTGGGGGCCAAGGTGCCGGTGGCACCGGTGATCGATGAAATCAGTGGGGTGTTGAAACACCTGCACCGTCACCGTCCGCTGATCCTGGAAAACCACTGCGCCGCGGATGCGGTCTTTGCCGGCGACCGGGACGATCTGGCGGAAATGGTCGGCAATTTGATGGACAACGCCTGCAAATGGGCGAAAACCCGAGTGAGAGTGACCACCCTGGACAGTACTGGACTGGTGCTGTCAGTGGAAGACGACGGCCCTGGCCTGCCCGAAGCCGACTATGCCAAAGCCAAGCGACGCGGCACCCGTCTGGACGAGAATGCCCCCGGCCATGGTCTTGGCCTCGACATCGTGCGCGACCTGTCGGAACTGTATGGCGGGCATCTTGAACTGGATCGCTCACCGCTTGGCGGTTTGATGGCTCGATTGATTTTCCCGCCCAGCCCTAACGCCGTGGTTCAAATTCCGAAGAATCATCCCCAAATAAGGTAGAAAATTCTCACCTCTTCGTTTTGTCCTTTTGCCCACACCAGAAACAAGGTTTATCGTCACATCCTCTGGTCGGAGCAAACTAGGACTGCGTCATGGCGTCGATGATTGTGGAAATCCGCCGCGCTTTTGCCATCGTCATTATGGCGTCACTTGCAAGCGGCGGCATTGTTATCGCTGAGATCAACCAATTGTTGTCGATCTCAGGGATCGCCGTGGTCATTGCACTTGCCGTCATTATGATGACGCGGCTGTGTTCCGTCGCCCGCCAGAACGCAGAAACCCTGGCCAAGCCTTTCGTCGCCTTGGCCGAGGGACGAACCGACATCCGTTTTCCCACGGTGACGCCCAACCACGAGGCCTCCGCCATGATGGCAGCCGGCCAATCCCTATTGCCGCGCGTGGTCGAGGGATTGCGCACCACCGCCGCGTTCCAGAACGGCACCACACCCCGCATTGTGCTAGGCCCCCAGGGCGTCGAGTTGTGCAACCAGGCGGCCCACGACATTGTCGGCGATTCCCTGGCGGACCTTGTCGCGGGACTTGAACGGTGGCGAAGCGCCGGCGCCTCGGGCGTGGTGGAAATCGCCGACCACACCCTGTCGCCGCATTCCACGGCCATCGTCGGCCCGGACGGGGCCAAGCTGGGCCACGCGGTCGAACTGGTCGACCTGAGCGACCAGATCGCGCTCAATCACGAAGTCGAGACGGTCGTGCTGCGCGCGGCTCTCGGCGATTTGTCGCAGCGGGTCACCGTCGAAGGACGACGTGGCACCGCCCGCGCCCTGGCCGAGGACGTCAACCGTCTGCTCGTCACCATTTCCAAGGTCGTGGACGACCTGGCAACCCAGCTCGAGGGGTTGGCCACCGGCGACCTGACACGGCGCATCGACGGCATGTACGAAGGTGTCTTCGCCCGTCTTAAAGGGGACTTCAACGGTACCGCCATCAAACTGGCGGCGGTGGTCAAACAGATCGGCACCGCCGCCGACCACTTGAACCACATCGCCGGCGAGGTGACCGCGTCGTCCATGGAACTGAGCGAACGCGGAGAAAAGCACGCCGCCAGCATGGAAGAAGCCGCCGCCGCGTTGGAAGAGCTGACCGCCACCGTGCGCCAGAACTCCACCAACGCACAACAGGCCAACGTCTTCGCCGCCCAGGCCCGCGACACCGCCGGCTCCAGCGCCCAGGTGGTGACCAACGCCATCGCCGCCATGGGCCGCATCGAGGATTCGTCGATCCGCATCGGCGCCATCGTCGGCATGATCGAGGAAATCGCCTTCCAAACCAATCTGCTGGCCTTGAACGCGGCGGTCGAGGCAGCCCGTGCCGGCGACGCCGGCAAGGGCTTCGCCGTGGTCGCCCAGGAAGTGCGCAACCTGGCTCAGCGTTCGGCCGACGCCTCCAAGGAGATCAAGGGGCTGATCGCCGAGTCGGGGCGCGAGGTGACGTCGGGCGCGCAATTGGTGAAGAACGCCGGCAATGCCCTGGAACAGATCACCGGATCGATCCATCAGGTCGCCGCCATCGTCGAGGAAATCGCCCTGGCGACCCGTGAACAAAGCACCGGCATCGACCAAGTCACCCTCACCATCTCGGAACTGGACGAAGCCACCCAGAAGAACGCCGCCCTGGTCGAGGAAAGCGCCGCCACCGCCCAGTCGTTGGAGCATCAGGCCGCCGCGCTCAACGACCAGATGGCGTTCTTCCTGTTGGACGCGGCCCAGGCCCAAGGCCCGGCCCGCCACGCCGCGCTGGTGCTGGGCACCAAGATCGACCACCAGGTGTTCCGCCAGAACGTGATCGACAGCATCGTCGGCAAGAACAACCTGACGGCGGACAAGCTGCCCGACCACCATTGCTGCCGCCTGGGCAAATGGTACGACAGCGTCGAGGAACCGCTGGTCAAGGGCAGTCCGTGGTTTACGGCACTGCTGGAACCGCATAAGCGGGTGCACGCCTCGGGCAAGGCCGCCCTGTCCTGCCACGCTTCGGGCAACGGTTCGGGGCGCCAACAGGCGCTGGACGTCCTGGGCGACGCCTCGGAACAGGTGTTGGAAATCCTGGATTCCCTGGCCCGCGACATCCGCGAAGGGCACTGATGAAGCTTAGGGCGTGATGCACATTTCGGGGATCACGGCCTAACGGTGATGGACCTCGCGTTCGACGCGGGTCAGGGTCTCCAGCAAGGGGCCTTGCTGGTCCTCCTCGACGTCGCCATGACGGCGCAGAACCTCCGCCAATGGCCGATGGGACTGGCGGCCGACCAGAACGCCATCCTCGACCGACAACAAGGTCCGCGCCACCACGGCCGCGGTTTCATGGCATTGGGCACACAGGCGCCGGAACAGGTCCGGGGTCTCCACCTGGGCCCGCAACATGCTGGCAATTCCCGCGACGACCTCTGGCGAATAACCGCCGTTATGGGACTTCAGGAAGGCCTCGACATCCCGCCCCTTGCGGTCGCCCAGGTGCCCGTCCACCAAAAGCAAGGTATTACGGGAAAAGGTTCCGGCATGCCCGTGGCAGCCGCCGCAACGCTGATCCCACAGCTTGTGCAGGTCGTCACCGTAGGCGGACCCGGCCGCCACGAACGACAGCAAGGCCAGCGCCGCCATCCGAAAGCGGCGCGGCGCGGTCATTGTGGCCGCCCCCGTCCCATGCCCCCGCCCATTCCACCACCCATACCCATTCCGCCACCCATGCCGGTTCCCATGCCAGGCGGAATCTGGATTTGCAGATGGGCGTCGAACATCCATTCCGCCACCGCCTTGAGATCGGCGTCGGTCAGTTCGGGATAGGTGTCGCCGATGGCCGGCATCAGGCCGAAGCGTTCGACCGCCATGGCGTCCACCGACTTGCCCGGTGCCGGCGCACGTACATAATCCATCACCCGGCGCACGAAAGCGTCACGATTGCCGCCCGTCGCCAGACGCACATGCACGGCCATCATGTCGATGGGCGGCGCCACCATGTCATCGCGCCGCGCCGGATCGCGGGTCAAGAAATGGCAATTGCCGCAGGTCGCCAGGAAAATCTCCTTGCCGTCCGCCTTGGCCGCCGTCGTCGCCACGGGCCAAAGCAACGTCGCCACCAACACCACGCCCAAAACCCGCTTCATGCTTGCCTCCCCTGTCGATCAAAGCATTGAAGCATTACCGGTCGCCATCGTCATTGATCTTCGACATGTGGCGAGAACGCAAAAGGGCGACCATTGGGCCGCCCTTTGCAAAATGTGGGGTTTCGGGGGTCAGGCCTTGAGGAGAACCTCGCCATGGGCGATCAACTTGTCGCCGATGCCGATCACCCGGTCCTTTCCGGTCTGCTTGGCCATGTACATGCGCTGGTCGGCCTTTTCCACCAGATCGGTCCACTGGCCGCAATCGTCTGCCCCCCGCTCGGCGATGCCCACCGAACCGGTCAGCGGCTTGCCGTCGGGACGCAGGCCCAGCCCCACCTCGCGCAGACGTTCGACGGCGCTGGCGGCGCCTTCGGCATCGGTGTTGGGCATCAACGCCAGGAACTCCTCGCCGCCCCAGCGGATCAGGATGTCGCCACGGCGAAGGACCCGGCGCAAAGCGGCGGCGGCGGAACGCAGCGCGTTGTCACCTTCCTCGTGGCCGTACTGGTCGTTGATGGACTTGAAATTGTCGAGATCGACGAAGGCCAGAGACAACGGCGCGTTGGACCGTTGGGCGGCCAGGAATTGCTGGATGACCATTTCCTCGCCGACACGGCGATTATAGGCGCGCGTCAACCCGTCATGCGACGACTGGTCCACCAACTGGCTCATGAAATGCAGTTGGCTCATGCCCGACAACGTCGCCACCGTCGCCAACAGCAGCAACAGCCACTGGGCGCCAAGGTGGGAAGCGAACGGCAACAATTGGTAGCCGAGCACGCCGGTCAGCAGATAGGCCAACAGCAACGGCGTGGACAAGGCCACGCCCTCGAAGAAGGTGATGGGGAACACCGACAGCCCCGCCACCATCACGAACGGCAGGAAAGCATAACCGGCGGCGATCACCTGTTGCGCCGGATCGGTGATGGCGAACTGAGCCAACAGCGGATGGCTGATCAGGAAAAATACCGTGGGAATGGCCAACAGCCACACCAACCCCCAACGGGCGACGCCGACGCTGTCGGCACCACGATAGCTGAGGCACAGCAGCACGAAGGCGATGGAGGCGAGAACGCGCAACGCCGCCAGATACATGCCCAGCGCAGCCTCGAAGATATAGAGGTCGACCGGAATCCACAGCGGAGTCAGCACCGCGAAGGTCGCCGCCACAAGCCGCACGCGCGACAAGATCAGCAATGAACGACGTCGCTGCACGAAAGCCGACTGACGAGTGGGCATCAGCAGGTCGAAAATCTCCGCCATCGTCATTCCAGAGAAGACGATCCCGAGAATTCTTTTAAGGAAGTTCTTGAGGAACTCCACGACCACCGTTCCTTTTGCCTCTGGCTCACGCGAGCAGACGGTAACCCCCCACTGCATACCTTGCAAGCGCTTTGAGGTCAGGTCCCACACGGTCAGCGTGCCCATGGTCACACGGCGGTTGAAAGGATTGGTTAACGCCGCCTAAAACAAGGACCAAACGTCACGGAGAGAAACATGCACCACCCCACCCCAGCCCAAATGCACGATTTGGCCGAACGCGTCGGCGCCGCCATGCTGGAACGCGATGAAAGCTTGAAGCTGCTTGGGGTTCAGCTGGAAGCCATCGGCCCAGGAACCGCCCGCATGTCCATGACGGTGACGCGCGCCATGCTGAACGCCCTGGGGCTGTGCCACGGCGGCTACACCTACAAACTGGCCGACGACGCCTTCGCCTATGCCTGCAACTCGCACAACCGCGCCGCGGTTGGATTGAACTGCACCATCAGTTACATGGCCCCGGCACGCGAGGGGGACGTGCTGACCGCATCGTGCGAGGAACGGTACCGCAAGGGCCGCAGCGGCACCTACGACGTCACCGTCACCAACCAAAATGGAGAAGTCATCGCGTTGTTTCGCGGACTGTGCCGGGTGGTTGACGGCAACATCGTAGAATAGTTCTAAAACACAATGTGTTTTACACTATTGCGAAAAGACACAAGACCGCAGTAGACACGGGCGAAACAGGGAGGCTTGGCCAAGTGACCGTCATCAACACCCGCCGCGTTCCGCCGTCGCGCGACATTCTTGACCCCATAGAGTTCGCCAGCCGCGACGAGATCGCTGCGCTGCAACTGGAGCGCCTGCGCTGGTCGTTGCGGCACGCCTACGACAACGTCGAGCACTTCCGCAAGAAATGCATGGTCAAGGGAGTTCATCCCGACGACCTCAAGACCCTGTCGGATTTGTCCAAGTTCCCCTTCACCACCAAGGACGACCTGCGGCAGACCTATCCCTTCGACAGTTTCGCCGTGCCCATGGATCAGGTGGTGCGCGTCCACGCCAGTTCGGGCACCACCGGCAAGCCGACCGTGGTCGGCTATACCCAGAACGACGTCGACATGTGGGCGACGGTGATGGCGCGCTCGATCCGCGCCGCCGGCGGACGGCGTGGCGACAAGTGCCATGTGGCCTACGGCTACGGCCTGTTCACCGGGGGCCTGGGCGCCCATTACGGTGCCGAGCGCCTGGGATGCACGGTCATTCCCATGTCCGGCGGCCAGACGGAAAAGCAGATCCAGTTGATCCAGGACTTCAAGCCCGAGATCATCATGGTCACCCCCAGCTACATGCTGGTCATCGCCGACGAGATGGAACGCCTTGGCCTGGATTCCAAGGCCTGCTCGCTGAAGATCGGCATCTTCGGCGCCGAACCGTGGACCCAGGCCATGCGCTCCGAGATCGAGGCCCGCATGGGAATCGACGCGGTGGACATCTACGGCCTGTCCGAGGTCATCGGCCCCGGCGTCGCCAACGAATGCATCGAGAGCAAGGACGGTCTGCACATCTGGGAAGACCATTTCTATCCCGAGATCATCGACCCCGAGACCGGCGAGGTTCTGCCCGACGGTGAACTGGGCGAACTGGTGTTCACCTCGCTGACCAAGGAGGCCATGCCGGTCATCCGCTACCGCACCCGTGACCTGACGCGGCTGATGCCGGGCACGGCGCGCAGCTTCCGCCGCATGGGCAAGATCACCGGCCGTTCCGACGACATGCTGATCATCCGCGGCGTCAACGTCTTCCCGACCCAGATCGAGGAACTGATCCTGAAAGACGCCCGCCTGGCCCCGCATTACCAGTTGGAAGTCACGCGCGAAGGCCATCTGGACAGCCTGACGGTCAACGTCGAGATGCGTCCCGACGCCTGGGAACAGGCCCCGGCCGGGGCTGTGGCCAAGGACCTCAAACACCACATCAAATCGTATATCGGCATTTCCACTGCGGTGAACGTGCTGGCCCCGGCCACCATCGAGCGTTCGCTGGGCAAGGCCAGGCGCGTGGTGGACAAGCGCCCCAAGGAAGTTTGAGGAAGAACAAGGGGCGGCCGTCTTTCCCGGCCGCCCCGTTCGTCGGGATCATTCCGTTCAAAAGGCGGACAGCATTATTTCTTGATCGGGTTGGTCAGCACGAACTGGTCATAGCCGAACTCGGCCACCCGCCACCACAATTGAACGTCCTCGCGGAAATGGTTCCACGATTGGAACACCTTGTTGAACTGGGGATTTTCCGCGGAAATCGAGGCATAAAGGTCGAAAGCCGATTTCTGCGCCGCGACCATGACGTCCTTGGGGAACGGGCGCAGTTTCACGCCGGCGGCGATCAGCTTTTTCAGGCCCATGATGTTCTGGACATCGTACTTGGTCTGCATCACCTGGTTGGCCTCGGCACAAGCCACCTCATAGGCGACCTGATAGGCCTTGGGCAACTTGTTCCACTGTTCCAGGTTCACATAGGACGAAACGGTCGAACCGCCCTCCCAGAAACCGGGATAGTAATAGTATTTCGCCACCTTATAGAAGGCCAGTTTCTCGTCGTCGTAAGGACCGACCCATTCGGCAGCGTCGATGGTGCCCTTTTCCAAGGCCGGATAGATGTCGCCGCCGCTCAATTGCTGCGGCACCACCCCCAACGGCTGCAACACTTTGCCGGCAAGGCCAGCGATGCGCATCTTGAGTCCCTTGAGATCGGCCAGAGACTTGATTTCCTTACGGAACCACCCACCCATCTGGGTGCCGGTGTTGCCCGCCGGGAAGTTGATCACGTTGTAGCCGACATAGAATTCGCGCAGCAATTCCATGCCGCCGCCCTGGGACAGCCAGGCATTGTTCTGGCGACTGTTGAAGCCGAACGGCAACTGGGTCTCGAAAGCGAAGGTGGGATCCTTGCCGATATAATAATAGCTGCACGAATGGCCGCATTCGACGGTGTTGGCCTGGACCGCGTCCAGCACCTGAAGGCCGGGCACCAATTCGCCAGCGGCGAAAACGCGAATTTGGAACTTGCCGTCCGTCAGTTCCGACACCCGTCGCGCGACCAGTTCACCCGAGCCGAAAAGAGTGTCCAGGCTCTTGGGAAAGCTAGACGCCATGCGCCAACGGATTTCCGGCAAGCCCTGGGCCAAGGCGGGAGTGGCCAAGGTGGCGCCGGCGGCCCCAACGGTCGCGGCTTTAAGGAAGGAACGTCGTTCCATCATGTGTCTCCGGCACGGATATCATGGGATCAGGCCAGAGAGCATACACAAACACGGAAGGCCCCGCCATGGCGGCGGGGCCCACACTGCGTCTTGATGAAAGGCTATTTCACCGGATTGGTCAAAACGAACTGGTCGAAGCTGAATTCGGCCACCCGCCACCACAATTGAATGTCACTGCGGAACGACTTCCACGGGCCGTAAATCTTGGCGAACTTGGGATTTTCCTTGGCGATCTCGTCATAAAGCTGGAACGCCGCTTTTTGCGCCGCAACCATGACGTCCTTGGGATAAGGACGCAATTGGGTGCCGCCCGCCGCCAGCTTCTTCAGCGCGGTGATGTTCTGGACGTCGTATTTGGCCTGCATGTCCAGCGTCGCCTCGGCACAGGCGGTGGCAAAGGCTTCCTTGTAGACCTTGGGCAGCTTGTCCCATTGCTCAAGGTTGACGTAGCACGAGAACGTCGGCCCGCCTTCCCAGAAACCGGGGTAGTAGTAGTATTTCGCCACCTTGTAGAAAGCCAGCTTCTCGTCGTCATAGGGGCCGACCCATTCGGCGGCGTCGATCGTGCCCTTTTCCAAGGCCGGATAGATGTCGCCGCCGGCCAATTGCTGCGGCACCACGCCCAGCTTGGTCAGCACCCGGCCGGCGATGCCGGCGATGCGCATCTTGAGCCCGTCCAGGTCCTTGACCGACTTGATTTCCTTGCGGAACCAGCCGCCCATCTGGGTGCCCGAATTACCGGCGGGAAAATTGATGACGTTGTAATCTTTATAGAATTCGCGCACCAGTTCCAGACCGCCGCCGTGATAAAGCCAGGCATTGTTCTGCCGGGCGTTCAGGCCGAACGGCATCGCCGCCTCGAAGGCGAAGGTCGGGTCCTTGCCCACGTAGTAATAGGCCACGGAATGACCGCATTCGACGGTGCCTTGCTGAACCGCATCCAGCACCTGAAGGCCGGGCACGATCTCGCCGCCGGCGAAAACGCGAATCTGGAACTTGCCGTCCGTCAACTCGGCCACCCGCTTGGCGACGAATTCACCGCCGCCATAGATGGTGTCCAGGCTTTTGGGAAAACTGGACGCCATGCGCCATTTGATTTCAGGCATGGTTTGCGCCAGAGCGGGCGCGGCGACGGTGCTGGCGGCGGCGCCGACGGTAGCCGCCTTCAGGAAATTACGTCGTTCCATCGTTTCCTCCAGGTTCTTCATTTTGCGCCGGGCTTTTGCGCCCGGTCGCGTTGATCCTGGCATGAAGATGGTGGTCCGACCAGTCCTAAACCAGTCCCCGAAACTCCTGTTATAAAATCAGGTGAACTTGTTGCTGCGCGGGAAACCGGTCGGCGGCAGACGGCCGACCGAGGCCCGCTTGCCCAGCCAGGGCGTCAGGTCGCTTTCGCTACGGGTGCGTTCGCCCATCTTCCACGACAGCCCTTCGGCCAGCGGGAAGACCTTGATGTCGGCGACGCCGCCATCC
Source organism: Magnetospirillum aberrantis SpK (assembly GCF_011022235.1). GTDB lineage: Bacteria > Pseudomonadota > Alphaproteobacteria > Rhodospirillales > Magnetospirillaceae > Magnetospirillum > Magnetospirillum aberrantis. The sequence continues at coordinate 52,922 of NZ_JAAIYP010000027.1, forward strand.
CGATATTTTTGCAGCATGACGCCACGGCCGCGGGTCATCACCGGGATTTCCTCGGCCATGAACACCAAGAGCTTGCGGTTGGTGCCGATGATGGCGACCGCGTCGCCCTCGGCCGGAAGACAGAACGCCGCCTTCTCGCCGTCGCCGAGGTTCAGGACCATCTTGCCGGCCTTGGTCTGGGCGACCACCTCGGCTTCCTCGACCACGAAACCACGGCCACCGTCGGACGCCACCAACAGCTTGCGCCCGGCCTTGTGCGGGAAAACATGGATGATGTCGGCGTCGTTGGCCAGGTCGATCATCAGCCGCAACGGCTCGCCGAAACCACGTCCCGACGGCAGCTTGTCGCCGCCCAGGGTGTAGAAACGGCCGTCATTGGCGAAAAACAGGATCTTGTCGGTGGTTTCCGCCTTGATCGCGAATTTGAGCTGGTCGCCTTCCTTGAACTTCACCGAATCAAGCTGGTCCACATGGCCCTTCATGGCGCGAATCCAGCCTTTTTCCGACAAGATGACGGTGATCGGCTCGCGCTCGATAAAGGCTTCGATCGGCACCACCACGGCGCTCGGCGCCTCGCCCAGCACGGTTCGCCGGTCGCCGATCAGGGTGCCGGGGCCGAATTTCTTACGGATGCCGCCGACCTGGGTGGCGATGGTCGACCACCGCCGCCCCTCGTCCGCCAACAGGTTCTCCAGATCGGCCTTTTCCACCGACAGGTTGCCGTGCTCGGTCCGAATCTCCAGTTCCTGAAGCTTGTTCAGCGAGCGCAGGCGCATGTTGAGGATGGCCTCGGCCTGCACTTCGGTCAGTTGGAAGGTTCGGATCAGCTCGGCCTTGGGCTCGTCGGCGGTGCGGATGATATGGATGACCTTGTCCAGGTCGGCATAGACCTTGAGAAAGCCCTCCAGCACCTCAAGCCGCCTGGCGATCTTCTCCAGACGATGGCGGGTGCGGCGTTCCAACACCTCCATGCGATGATCGAGGAAGGCGCGCAACACCTCCTTGAGGTTCATGACCCGCGGTACCGCGTCCTTGTCCAGGACGTTCATGTTCAGCCCGATACGGACTTCCAGGTCGGTCTGACGGAACAGTTGCTCCATCAGGTGCTCGGCCTCGATCGTCCGGTTACGCGGTTCCAGGACGATGCGCACGTCCTCGGCCGATTCGTCGCGGATATCGGCCAGAAGCGGCAGCTTCTTCTCTGTCAGCAGTTCGGCGACCTTTTCGATCACCTTGGATTTCTGCACCTGATAGGGAATCTCGCTGACCACGATCTGATAAAGACCGTGCGACAGCTTTTCCACCTCCCATTTGGCGCGCAGCCGGAAGGCGCCGCGACCGGTACGGTAGGCCTCGGCCACCGCTTCCGGGCTTTCCACCAGCACGCCGCCGGTGGGGAAATCTGGACCGGGCATCAGCGCGATCAGCGCGTCCACCGAACATTCCGGTTCCTTGATCAACAGCCCCAGCGCGTCGCAGATTTCGCCCACGTTGTGCGGCGGAATGCTGGTGGCCATGCCGACCGCGATGCCGGTGGCGCCGTTGGCCAACAGATTAGGGAACGCCGCCGGCATGACCATCGGCTCGCTTTCGGTGCCGTCATAGGTCGGGCGGAAATCGACCGCGTCCTCGTCCAGCCCCTCCATCAGCGCGGCGGCGATGGCGGTCAGCTTGGCCTCGGTGTATCGCATGGCGGCGGCGTTGTCGCCGTCGATGTTGCCGAAATTGCCCTGTCCTTCGACCAGCGGATAACGCACCGCGAAATCCTGGGCCAGACGGACCATGGCGTCATAGACCGCCACGTCGCCATGTGGATGATACTTACCGATGACGTCGCCAACCACACGGGCGCACTTCTTGAAACCGCCTTCCGGGTCCAGCTTGAGCTGGCGCATGGCGAACAACAGACGGCGGTGCACCGGCTTGAGGCCATCGCGCACGTCGGGCAACGACCGCGAAACGATGGTGGACATGGCATAGGCGAGATAACGCTCTCCGAGCGCTTCGGTCAGCGACGTCTCGCGGATTTCCGCCGCAGCGGCAGATTCGGTCATGCAACTCCCCAGTTCTCAAGGCCGGACCCGGCGCATGGTATTTTCAGGGCCGGAAACGGTCAACCAATCGCGCACGCGCCGCCGGCAACGCCTGATGGTGCGGCGCCAGCACGTGACGGTCGAGAAAAAAGCCGGTCAAGGCCAAGCCATCCCACACCTCGCGCGCCGTCCCCTCGCCGCCCGCCGCCAGGAAACGCGGCAGGGACAACAGCTTGTCGCGATACGGCTCGCCCGCCGAAGCCGACACAGCGCGGCCGCTTTTCGGACTGACGAAGGCCAGATCATCGTTTGCGCCGGTGGCGGCACAGGCCGTCAGATCCAGCCCATAGCCCAAATCGCGCAACAGCGCCAATTCCCAATGCACATAGACGCTGGGCCACACCTCTCCGGCGAGCGCATCCAGGAAAACCACCAGCGCGGCGTGGGCGGCGGCATGCGGCTGGCGTTCGGGCAACGCCACCTCGGCTACGGCACAGGCCGCCGCCAGGGCCGACAGGCGGGCCGGATCGTCGAACACCAAGGCCGCGTGGGCGCGCAGCAGTTCGACCCGGAAACTTCCCAACTGGTCGGCCAGACGAGCCCGCCACGTCACCCGCACCCGGTTGCCGGGTTGCAGCACACCGCGCTTTTCCTTGCCGGTCCCGCCATGGACCAGGGCGGAATGACGGCCATGGGCGGCGGTCAGCACCGACGCCACCACCCCGTTTTCCCCCAGGGGCCGGCAAGCCAGCACGATGCCGTCGTCGACCCAATCCATCACCACAGGCCCCAGACCACCAGCCCGCCCCCGACCGCGGCCAGGATCATGCCGCCAGCGGCGATGGCCACCGCCCAGCGCGCGATGGGCGGCGGATTGGCGAACGCCTCCTCGCTCCAGGCGCCCTTGCGCAAACGGTATTGCAGCACCGCCACCAGCAACAGCGTTCCCAACCACAACAGGATCACGCCGACGCCGTGCATGCTCATGCCGGTTGCCTAAACGTCGAAATCCAGGCCCATCTCGCTGTAATGCGAGCGCCGGTCCTGCCAGTCTTCCTTGACCTTGACGTGCAGGAACAGATGGACCCGACGCTCCAGAAGCGCCTCCAACTCCTCGCGCGCGGCGGCGCCGATGGCCTTGATCTGGTGGCCGCCCTTGCCCACCACGATAGCCTTTTGGCTTTCGCGCTGAATGAAGATGACCTGATCGATGCGGGCGGAACCGTCGGGGCGTTCCTCCCAATTCTCGGTTTCGACGGTCAACGCATAAGGCAGTTCCTCGTGCAGCTTGAGGAACGCCTTTTCGCGGGTGATCTCGGCCGCCAGCATGCGCTGCGGCAAATCCGAGACCTCGTCCTCGGGGAACATCCACGGCCCCAGCGGCGTGCGTTCGGTCAACACCTCCAGCAACGGAGCCAGCCCGTCCCCCTTGAGCGCGGAGATCATGAAGACGTCGGTGAACAATCCTTCCGCGTGCAAACGTGCCGCCAGTTCCAGAAGCTTTTCCTTCTTGACCGCGTCCACCTTGTTCAACACCAGCACCGCCTGGCGCTTGGCTTCCTTCAGTTTCTCGACGATGGCCCGCGTGTCGTCGTCATAGCCGCGATGGGCATCGACCAGCAGGCACACCAGATCGGCGTCCGAGGCGCCGTTCCAGGCGGCGGCCACCATGGCCCGGTCAAGCCGGCGGCGCGGCTGGAAGATGCCGGGGGTGTCGACCAGGATGACCTGGGCGGGACCTTGCATCAGGATGCCCAGCACGCGGAACCGCGTGGTCTGGACCTTGGGCGAGACGATGGAGACCTTGGTTCCCACCAGCGCGTTGACCAACGTGGACTTGCCGGCGTTGGGCGCGCCGACGATGGCCACGTAGCCACATCGCCTCTCGTTTTCGGGAACCTCGGTCATTTCTTCACGTTCTCCAGCATCTGGGCGGCGGCGGCCTGTTCCGCCGCGCGTTTGGACGGCCCTTGGGCGGTAACCGTCTCGACACCCTCCACCTCGACCGCGACACTGAACAGCGGTTCATGCGGCGGCCCCTCGGTGCCGACCGTAACATAAACCGGCAGCTTCTTGCCTCGCCCTTGCGCCCATTCCTGAAGCGCGGTCTTGGCGTCCTTGGGCGGCGCGTGCGCCTCGTCCATCAGGGGCGTCCACATGGAGCGCACGAAATCCTGGGCCACCGCGAAACCGGCATCGGCGAACAGGGCGCCGATCATCGCCTCGCAAGCGTCGGCCAACAGACCGGGATTGGCCCGCCCGCCAGCGTCTTCCTCGCCACGCGAAAGCACCAGATGGTCCGGCAATCCGATAATCAGGGCGACGCGGGCCAGGGCCTCGCGGCACACCAAGGCGGCGTGACGGCGAGCCAAGGCACCTTCGGCTTCACCGGGAAAGCGGTGAAACAGCATGTCGGCAACCACCAGCCCCAACACCCGGTCGCCCAGGAATTCCAGACGCTCGTAGGGGGTGGCGCGGCGCGGCGCGCGGCCATGCACCACCGACGGATGGGTCAGCGCCTGGGTCAAAAGGCCGGGGTCGGCGAAACGATGTCCCAGCCGCCGAGCCAGTTCTTGCAGCCGGGCCGCCATGGGTCAACCGACCCCCGACAACAGCCGCGAGAAGCGGATGGCCCAGGGCCAGCGCCAGAACTCCCACAACGCCGCCGAACCATCGGTCGAGAAGAAGATCACCTCGGCCCGGCCGACCAGATTGGCGGCGGGAACGTAACCCACTTCGTTCAGGAAACGGGAATCGGCCGAATTGTCGCGGTTGTCGCCCATCATGAAGTAATGACCAGCCGGCACAACGTATTCCGGGGTGTTGTCGGCCATGCCGTTGTCGCCGGCATATTCGATGACGCGGTGCTGGCGTCCGCCCGGCAGGGTCTCGATATATTGCGGCGCGCGCATGATGTTGCCTTCGCGCGTCATCTCGACGAAATCCTCGATACGCTCGCGCTGCACCGCCTCGCCGTTGATGTGCAGGACGCCGGCGACCACCTGGATGCGGTCGCCGGGCAAACCGACCACGCGCTTGATGTAGTCGATCTTGTTCTCGGGCGGCTTCTTGAACACCACCACGTCGCCACGCTCGGGCATCTTCTCCAGGATGCGGCCGCCGTTGGGGCCGACGCTGAAGGGCATGGAATGGCGAGAATAGCCGTAGGCGTATTTCGACACGAACAGATAGTCGCCAACCAGCAACGTCGGAATCATCGATCCCGAGGGAATGTTGAACGGTTCGAACGCCACGGTTCGTACCACGCCGGCGATCAGCATGGCGTAGAACACCGTCTTGATGGTTTCCCAAGCGCCGGTGGGTTTCCCTCTGGACATAAAAAGCGCGTCCTAACTTATTGATTCGGCGGAATCGGCCGGTACGGCCGCCGCTCGTTCGATCCGCGCGAGCAAACCAGCCCACACCGCCGCTGTCAAGCCACAGCCGTCAGACGGCACCCGCACCACGTCGTGCCTCGTCCATCAGCGCCCGCATGTGGCGGATCGACGCCTCGAAGCCGACGAAGATCGCCTCGCCCACCAGGAAGTGGCCGATGTTGAGCTCGCGGATCGAGGCGATGGCGGCGATGGGCTTGACCGTGTCGAAGGAAAGCCCGTGACCGGCATGGCATTCCAGGCCGATGGCGGCGGCATGGCCGGCGGCGGTGACGATGCGCGCCAGTTCGGCGTCGCGCGCCGCGCCTTCCTGGTCGCAATAGGCGCCGGTGTGCAGTTCCACCACCGGCGCGCCAATGGCCCTGGAAGCGTCCAACTGGCGCGGGTCGGGCTCGATGAACATGGAGACGCGGATGCCGGCCTCCGTCAGCCTGGCCACCATGGGGCGCAGCCGCTCGACCTGTCCTGCCACGTCCAGGCCGCCCTCGGTGGTGCGTTCCTCGCGCTTCTCAGGGACGATGCAGGCAGCGTGCGGACGATGGCGCAGGGCGATGGCCACCATTTCGTCGGTGGCCGCCATCTCTAGATTCAGCGGCAACTGGATCTCGTTGGACAGGCGGGCGATGTCGCTGTCGGAAATATGGCGCCGATCCTCGCGCAGATGGGCGGTGATGCCGTCGGCGCCGGCGGCGGCGGCCAGATGGGCGGCACGGACAGGATCGGGATGACGGCCGCCGCGGGCGTTGCGGATGGTCGCCACGTGATCGATGTTGATGCCGAGACGCAAGGTGCGCGCGGTCATGCTCTGGTCTCTCCTGAACAGGTCAGTTGCGGGCGCGTTCGACCGAATTGATCGCCGGCGTGGCGCGAAGCGCGGCGATGATGTTGGTCAGGTGCTTCACGTCCCGCACTTCGATGTCGAGGATCATCTCGAAGAATTCCGTGGTGCGGTTGGTGATCTTGAGATTGATGATGTTGCCCATGTTCTTGGCGATCAACGTGGTGATCGCCCCAAGCGCGCCGGGTTCGTTGTTCACCACCAGATCGACGCGGCCCACATGGACGCTGCTTTCCCCCGCTTCCCAGCTGATATCCAGCCAGCGTTCGGGGGTGTTGGCGTATTGTTCGAGGTTGTCGCAGTCGATGGTGTGGACGGTGACGCCCTTGCCAGTGGTGACGATGCCGACGATGCGGTCGCCGGGCAACGGATGGCAGCATCCGGCGAAATGCACCGCCATGCCGGGAATCAAACCCTTGATGGGAACGGCGTTGGCGCGGTCCTTGGCCGGCACCGGCGGCTTGCCCTTGGCCAGGGCGACGACGTTGGTGTCGGGGCGCTGCGCGGTCTTGAGCTCGGGATAGACCTGGGCGACCACGTCCTTGCCGGTCAGCGACCCCTCGCCCACCATGGCGACAAGGTCGTCGACCGTCGGCGCCTTGAAGAACTTGATGACGCCCTCGGCGCCCTTTTCGGTGAATTCGTATCCTTCCTGGCGGAAGGCGCGCACCAGAATGGCCCGCCCCAAATCGACGTATTGCGCACGCTGTTGGGTGCGGACGAAACGGCGGATGCGGGCGCGGGCCTTGCCGGTGACGACGAAACGTTCCCAGGTTGGGCTGGGCGTCTGCGCCTTCGAGGTGATGATCTCGACCTGGTCGCCGTTCTGAAGCCGCGAGCGGAGCGGCATGATGCGGCCATTGATCTTGGCGCCCACGCAGGTATCGCCGACATCCGAGTGCACCGCATAGGCGAAATCCACCGGCGTCGCCCCGGACGGCAACGCAATCAGGTCGCCCTTGGGGCTGAAACAGAACACCTGGTCCTGGAACATCTCGAGCTTGGTGTGCTCAAGGAATTCGTCGGGATTCGAGGCGTGTTCGAGGATGTCCAAAAGCTCGCGCAGCCAGCGGTACTGGCGGCCATCGGTGACCTTTTGGTTGGAATTGCCCGCAGACTTGTATTTCCAATGGGCGGCCACGCCCAGTTCGGACACCTCGTGCATCTCGTGGGTGCGGATCTGCACCTCGATGCGATGGCGTTCGGGGCCGAACACCCCGGTATGCAACGAACGATAGCCATTGGGTTTCGGCGTCGAGATGTAATCCTTGAAGCGGTTCGGCACCATCGGATACTTGGAATGGATCACGCCAAGCGCGCGATAACAATCCTCGATGGACGGAACGGCGACACGGAAAGCCATGATGTCGGACAATTGCTCGAACCCGACATTCTTGCGCTGCATCTTGAGCCAGATGGAATAAGGCGTCTTTTCACGCCCCGAGACGGTGGCCTCGACCCCCGCCTCTTCCAGGGTCTTGCGCAATTCCTCGAGGATGCGGCCGATCAGGTCGCCGCCTTGTTCGCGCAGGAAGTTCAGACGCGCGATGATCGAGGAACGGGCCTCACCGTGCAATTCGGTGAACGCCAGATCCTCAAGCTCCATCTTGATCTCCTGCATGCCGATTCGTTCGGCAAGCGGCGCGTAGATCTCCATGGTTTCAAGCGCGATGCGGCGGCGCTTTTCCGGCTTTTGGATGTAATGCAGCGTGCGCATGTTGTGCACGCGGTCGGCCAGCTTGACCAGCAGGACGCGAATGTCCTCGCTCATGGCGATGACCAGCTTGCGCAGGTTTTCGGCCTGCTTGGCGTGGTCGGACTGCATCTCGATGCGCGACAGCTTGGTGACGCCATCGACAAGACGGGCGATCTCCGAGCCGAACAACTTGTCGATGTCCTCCAGCGTCGCCGGAGTGTCCTCGATGGTGTCGTGCAACAGCGCGGTGATGATGGACGACGAATCCAACCGGTACTTGGTCAGGATTCCAGCCACTTCGATGGGATGCGAGAAATAAGGGTCGCCAGAAGCACGCTTCTGCGAGCCATGCATCTTCATGGCGAAGACGTAGGCGCGGTTGATGGCGTCTTCGTCCGCGTTGGGATCGTAGGACTTGACCCGCTCGACCAGTTCGAATTGGCGCATCATGGTCTGTTCATCCTGCCGGGCGCGCCGCTTTCCGGGCAAGGTCGGGGGCGGCACAAGGCGATCGCCTCACCACGACCGCCCCCTTGACACTTACTCTTCGATGTCGCCGCCGAAGCCGTCGGCATCGAAATCGGCGCCACCATCGGAAACGGTCAGGCCATCCTCGATGACCTCTTCCTCGGACGCGATGTTCTCGAAAGCCATGTCGCCGTCGGGCATGAAGGATTCCATCTCGTCCTCCTCCGGCTCGTCAACCTCGACATGCTTTTGCAGGCCCGAAACCAGACTGTTGCGCAGGCCGTCCAACGGAACGGTGTCGTCGGCGATTTCACGCAACGCCACCACCGGGTTCTTGTCGTTGTCGCGCTCGACGGTCAGCTTGCTGCCCGAGGAGACGTCGCGAGCCCGCTGGGCGGCGATCAGAACCAGTTCGAACCTGTTCGGAACCTTCAATACGCAGTCTTCTACCGTAACGCGCGCCATAGAACGTCCTTTGATGAATGCGTCCGCGAAAAGAGTCCTGCTTATATATTGCCGCCAGCGGCGAAAGCAAGCACTCACGACGAATGACAGCCCCTTGCCCCTTGCGGGTCAAAGACACAGGGCCTAGGTTAGCACCATTGTCGCCGCCAGGGTCACCCCGGCTTCATTGTTTCCAAAAACATGAGTACCGCCATCATGCATTTCTACGATTCCGAACGGATCGGCCTGTTCATCGACGGCTCGAACCTTTACGCCGCCGCCCGTGCCCTGGGCTTCGACATCGACTACAAGAAACTTTTGAACCTGTTCGCGTCGAAGGGCCGGCTGATCCGCGCCTTCTATTACACCGCGCTGATCGAGGATCAGGAATATTCGCCCATCCGGCCATTGGTCGACTGGCTCGACTACAACGGCTTCACCATGGTCACCAAGCCGACCAAGGAATTCACCGACGCCATGGGCCGGCGCAAGATCAAGGGCAACATGGATATCGAGTTGGCCATCGACGTCATGGAGATGGCCCAACATCTGGATCACGTGGTGCTGTTCTCGGGTGACGGCGACTTCCGCCGGCTGGTCGAGGCGGTGCAGCGCAAGGGCGTGCGCGTCACCGTGGTCTCGACCGTACGCTCGCAGCCGCCCATGGTCGCCGACGAATTGCGCCGCCAGGCCGACACCTTCCTGGAGCTTCTGGAACTGGAGGCGCAGATCGCACGCGCCTATCCCGCCCGCGACGACCGTCCCCAGAACGATTACCCCGAGGACGAGGACCTGATGTGACCCCGCTGCCCGCCACCCCGGCCGTCCCCGGCCGCGACTGCGCCCTGTGCCCCCGTCTGGTGGAGTTTCGCACCAACAACCGTGCCGCTTGGCCCGATTGGCACAACGCTCCGGTTTCCTCCTTCGGCGAGTTGTCGGCGCGTTATCTGTTCATCGGTCTGGCGCCCGGCCTCAAGGGTGCCAACCGCACCGGACGCCCGTTCACCGGCGACTATGCCGGCGACTTGCTTTACCCCACCCTGGCCGCCTTCGGGTTGGCTCAGGGCAGCTATGGCGCACGACCCGACGACGGTTTCGTGCTGAACGGCGCCCGCATCAGCAACGCCGTGCGCTGCGTCCCGCCGCAGAACAAGCCGGAGCGCGCCGAGTTTTCCGCCTGTCGCCCGTTCCTGGTGTCGGAAATGGAGGCCATGCCCAATTTGCGTGGATTGTTCGCCATCGGCCGCGACGCTCACGAGGCGGTGATGACGGTGCTGGGGTTGCGCAAGGTACTCTATCCCTTCGCCCACGGCACCGTCCACCAGCTTCCCAACGGTTTGGTGCTGGCCGACAGCTACCATTGCTCGCGCTACAACACCAATACCGGCCGGTTGACCGAAGCCATGTTCCATCAGGCGATACGCAACCTTCTGGACGCCACCGCATAGATCGTTTGCTATAAGGGTTTAACCGAATCTTGACCGGATGGTGCCAGCATGGACGTCTTCAGGAAGGAGGCGCCATGACTGTTTCCCGCATTGAATGGAGCGACGAGTTCAAGCTGGGCCTGCCGGCCATCGACGCCGAGCACAAGGATCTGCTCGACGTGTGCAACCTCTTCCTGGAGGCGGTGGAAGCCGGCCAATCCGTCGCCGCCCTGGCGCAGGTTCTGGACAACATGATCTTGCGCACCCGCGCCCACTTCCTGGCCGAGGAGCGACTGTTGGACCGGCACGGCTATCCCGGTCTGGTTGCCCACAGGACCGAGCACGAACGTCTGCTGTTGCAGGCGGAAGCGTTGAAAGCGCGCTACACCGACGCCGCCCAGGCCGAGGAAATCGCCAACCTGACCTCCGAAACGGCGCATTTCCTGCAAACTTGGCTGTTGGACCACATCCGCACCAACGATCGCCCCTATCGGCCGTTCCTGATGAGCCTGTCCTGACACTGGAGCCGATGTCCCGGTGAGTGCCGGGACAATCGGAATCACAGCTCGGGCGCGGCCACTCCGACCATGGAGACCGGACACGATCCGGTGTCGACGAACTCGAAATTGTTCTTGCCGCTCTTCTTCACGCTGTACATGGCGGCGTCGGCCAATTGCAACAGAACCGCGCCGTCGGTGGCATGTTCGGGGAACAGCGCGATGCCAATCGAGGCGCACACGCTGGCCTCTCGGCCATCCAGGTCGAAAGGCGTGCCCAGGCGTTCAAGGATTTTCGCCGCCACCACCGCCACGTCGTCGTGGTTGCGCACCCCCCACAGGATACAGGTGAACTCGTCACCGGCCAGTCGCGCCACGGTGTCGGACGCGCGCATGCATTCCGTCAACCGTGCCGCCGTCTGCTGAAGCAGGATGTCGCCGGCCGCGTGCCCCAACGTGTCGTTGACCGCCTTGAAGCCGTCAAGGTCAAGGAACATCAGGGCGAATTTCTTGTTCTCGCGCCGGCTCTGGCGCACGGTCTGGTTCAGGCGGTCCAGGAACAATGCCCGGTTGGGAAGGCCGGTCAGGGCATCGTAATTGGCCTGCCGCCACACCCGTTCCTCGTCTTCCTTGCGGTGGGTGATGTCCGAGAAAATCGCGATGTGATGGGTGGGGTTGCCATCGTCATCCTTGATGGCGACGATGCTCAGCCACTCGGCATAGAACTCGCCCGACTTGCGGCGGTTCCAGATTTCGCCGCGCCACCGCCCCGTGGCACGAATTTCCGTCCACATGTCGCGATAGAAGTCGGCGTCGTGCCGCCCAGATTGCAGCATCCGGGGATTGGCGCCGATCACGTCCTCGGGGCGATATTCGGTGATGGCGGTGAAGGCCGGGTTGACGTATTCGATCTGGTTGCGGATGTTGGTGATGACCACCGCCTCGGACGCGCTTTCCACCACCTTGGCGGTCAGGCGCAGCCGCTCCTGCGCCGCCTTCATGGCCGAAATGTCGTAGACCCAGGCCAGGTTGACCCCCTCGCCCTCGACACGGGTGGCGCGCAGGGTCAAAAGGCTCCAGAACGCCGTGCCGTCGCGACGGCGGAACTCCACCTCGCGGTCGTCGATGTGACCTTGCACCTTCAGGATGTCGATGATGCGGCGACGTTGATCGTCGTCGACGAAATGGTTGCGGGCCGGTTCGCCCACCACGTCCTCGCGCCGGGCACCGATGATCTCGCAAAAGCGGCGGTTGGCGAACAGCACCCGCCCGTCGGCGCGGCGGGATGCCGACACGCCGATGGGGCTTTCCTCAAGGATCTTCCACAAGCGTTCCTCGGACTCGCGCAATCCCCGTTCGGCGGCGGCGCGTTCCTCGATGTCGGCCTTGATGCGGGCCACCATGGGCTGGAACACCCCGGCCGCCGAAACCACCAGAAGCGCCAGGATCACCACCAGCGCCGCGCCATGCAAGGCGGACAACCGCACCAGCCGCTCGTCGTTCTCGGCCAGATAAAGCGCGGTCAGCCGTTCCAACGCATCAAGCAAAGGCCCGGAAGCCGCGGCGTTGACCGCGACAAGGTCGAGGTCGCGGGCATTGGGCGCGGCGGGAAAACGCGCGACGATGGCTCGCGCCGCGCCGGCAAAAGCCCGCACCTGGGCGTCCACGTTGCCGTCAGGACCGAAATAAAGCGCGTTCAGCCGTTCCGATGGCGGTTTGGGAGCACGTAGTTCCGGCAGACCGGCCAGCAAACCGGTATGGGCGGATTCCAACTGGTTGACGGCGTCCACCAACGCCCGCTCGGCCGCCTGCCGTTCCTCGCCGGCCGACAAGGCCGACAGGCGCGTCGCCAGATAGGCGATGCGCTGAACCAGGACGCGCTGACCACCGGCCACGCTGACCAACGTGGTACCGCTTTCCGCATCCATGACGATGCGGGCCAGCCCAAGAAAAGACGCGATCGCCAGCCCACCCAACACCGCCAGGACGGCGACGTAGCGGATGGTCAAATCCCTGGTGATCTTCTCTCCGCTATCTGCCATGGCGTTTCCGAAAGATCCGCGTCCGCTGGTTGCGGCTTCTCCCATTCGGTTTAGCACGCCGCCGCCATCCTGGCGACAACGCAAATATCACCCCTCCCAATTGGGAAAGGGAGCAGGTTGTGCGGGACGTTGTCAGCAATCTGAGCCCCGCCGTTTCGGCGGGGCTTTTGATTTTGATCGGGGCGGCTTTGACGGTTTTCCGCCCCGATTATGTTCTTAGGCCTTGTCCAATGCCTGGGACAGGTCGGCGATGATGTCGTCGATGTGTTCGATACCGATGGACAGACGGACATAGCCGGGGGTGACGCCGGTCGCCAGTTGATCTTCGGTGGACAATTGCGAATGGGTGGTGCTGGCCGGGTGGATGGCCAGGGAACGGGCGTCGCCGATGTTGGCGACATGGTAGAACAGCTCCAGGGCGTCGATGAAACGCTTGCCAGCCTCGACCCCGCCCTTGAGCTCGAAACCGAGCAGGGCGCCGTAACCGCCCTTGAGAGTGGCGTCGGCGCGGCGGCGGTCCTCGCCGCTTTGTTGGCTGGGATGGATGACCGACACCACCTTGGGATGGGTCGCCAGGAATTCGGCGACCTTGATGGCGTTCTCGTTATGGGCACGAATGCGCAGCGGCAAGGTTTCCAGGCCTTGAATGGTCTGGAAGGCGTTGAACGGGCTGGTGGCGGCACCGACGTCGCGCAGCAACGTGACGCGGGCGCGCAGGATGTAGGCGATCGGTCCCAGCGGCTTGACGGCCTGGGTCCACACCGCGCCGTGATAGCTGGGATCGGGTTCGTTCAACAGCGGGAAGCGCTTGGCGTTCTTCTCCCAATCGAAACGGCCGGAATCGATGATGGCGCCGCCAATCGAAGTGCCATGGCCGCCGATATACTTGGTGGTCGAGTAAACGACGATGTGGGCGCCCAGTTCCAACGGCTTGGCGATGATCGGGGCGGCGGTGTTGTCGATGATCAGGGGCACGCCCACCTGGTCGGCCAGCTTGGCGACCTCGGCGATGGGGAAGACCCGCAATTTGGGATTGGGCAAGGTTTCGGCGTACCAGGCGCGGGTACGTTCGTCGGTGGCCCGTACGAAGGCTTCGGGGTCGGCCGGATCGACGAAGCGGGCTTCGATGCCGAATTGTTTGAACACGTTGGCGAACAGGTTCCAGGTGCCGCCGTAAAGGTCGGTCGAGGTGACGAAGTTGTCACCGCTTTGCGCCACGTTCAAAATGGCGAAGGTGCTGGCCGCCTGACCGGACGACACCGCCAGCGCCGCGACGCCGCCTTCCAGGGCGGCCAGACGCTGTTCCAGCACGTCGGTAGTCGGGTTCATGATGCGGGTGTAGATGTTACCCAGTTCCTTGAGGGCGAACAAATTTCCGGCGTGTTCTGCGTCGCGGAACTGATACGAAGTGGTCTGATAAATCGGCACGGCGACGGCGTTAGTGGTCGGGTCGCTGCGGTAACCGGCGTGGAGCACCAGGGTTTCGGGATGGACACTCTTCACGGACATGCTTGGTCTCCTGTTATTAGAGCGCGCTAATCTTCGTCGGGCGCGACCACGAGAGGGGGACAGAGTTATTCCGAACGATTATGTTGGCAAATTGAAAAATTTCACACAGAAAATTTGATGTCAATAATCATATTCCATGAAAATAGTGGATTATAGCGGGAAGCGAGATGGAGACCGTGTTTTTACGTTCAGGCGGATTGGGGATCGTCCGATTGAACCGTCCACAAGTGCTTAACGCGTTGGGACCTTCGCAGTTTCCGGCCATTCATGCCCAATTGCGCGCCTGGGGTTCGGATTCGTCTGTCGGGGCGGTGATCATCGAGGGAAGTGGCCAGGCGTTCTGTGCCGGTGGTGACATCAAGGCGGTTTGGCAGGCGCGGAACCAAGGAAATCATGACGCCAATCGGGCATTGTTCGCTGCCAGAATATCGTCTGGATCGCGCGCCGCGCTGGGATCCATCGACATTGGCGAAGGTGACGTCCGAAGACGTTGACCGTTTTTTTCATCCGGTGGAGGATGAACTGAGTTTCGAGGAGTGTCCTGATGGCCGCGCGTGAGGTTTTGTTCGAATTCCGCCAGATTGGCGCGTACGTCAAGGTTTCGGCCATCGACGCGGCCACCGCGACCGAGGTGTCCATTGTCGGCGACGCCAGCGCTGGAACGGCGCGTCTCAAGCAGACAGCTCTGCGCAAGCTGGAATACGTGTTGGCGAAACAGCAACCGCCCGGACGGTGAACATAAAAGAAAGCCCCCACCAAGGGCGAGGGCTTTCCGCAATCTGAGCCGCGTCGGAAACGACGCGCCCTTTGGTTTTGCCGCGCGGAGGTTCAGCGCAGAACGGTGATGAGCCAATAGGACCCGGCACCGATGATGCCGGCGGCGGGAATGGTGAAAATCCATGCCCACACGATGTTGGCAGCCAGTCCCCAGCGCACCGCCGATGCCCGCCGCGCCGACCCCACGCCGACGATGGCGCCGGTGATGGTATGGGTGGTGGAGACCGGAATGCCCAGGTAGGTGGCGCCGAACAGGGTCATGGCGCCGGCGGTTTCGGCACAGAAACCTTGGAACGGCTTGAGATCGGTGATCTTGGACCCCATGGTCCTGACGATGCGCCAGCCCCCCATCAGCGTGCCCAGACCCATGGCCACCTGAGAGGCGATGATGACCCAGAAGGGGACGTGGAATTCGCCGCCCAGATGGCCCTGGCTGTACAGCAGCACGGCGATGATGCCCATGGTCTTCTGGGCGTCGTTGCCGCCGTGTCCCAGGGAGTAGAGCGCCGCCGAGATCAGTTGCAGGTGGCGGAACCCACGGTCCACCAGGAACGGTGTCGCCCGGCGCAACGCCCACGACAGCACCGCCATCAGGATGATGGCCAAGACGAAGCCGGTGACCGGCGAGCCGACGATGGCCACCGAGGTCTTGACGAAGCCGGCGGTGGCCAATCCGTCCAATCCCGCCTTGGAGATGCCGGCCCCGGCCAGGCCGCCGATCAGGGCGTGCGAGGACGACGACGGAAAGCCCAGCCACCAGGTGAACAGGTTCCAGCCGATGGCCCCCATCAACGCCGCCAGGATGACGTATGGGTCGATGACCGATGGTTCAACGATGCCGGTGCCGACGGTCTTGGCCACATGCAATCCGAAGAACAGGAAGGCGATGAAGTTGAAGAAGGCCGCCCACGCCACAGCGTAGGCCGGTGGCAGCACGCGCGTGGAAACCACCGTGGCGATGGAGTTGGCCGCGTCGTGCAGGCCGTTGATGAAGTCGAAGGCCAAGGCCACCAGGATGATGGCGATCAGCGCGGGAATGGAAAGGGTTACGGCGTCCATGGACGGGCGGCCTATACGTGGTCGAGAACGATGCCTTCGATCAGGTCGGCGACGTCGTCGCACCGGTCGGTGACCGCTTCCAGCATCTCGTACACCTCCTTGGCACCCAAGAAGGCGATGGTGGTCGGCTGTTCGGCGATCAGGGCGGACAAACCCTGGTGAAGGGCGGTGTCCGCCTCGCTTTCGATGCGGCCGATGCGCTCACACAATTGGGTGATGCGGACCACGTTCTTGTCGACGTTGGACAACAGCGGAATCGCCTCGGCCAGCATCTTGGCGCCTTCTTGGATCTGGCGTGCCAGTTCCAGCATGTGCGGCGTGAAGCGCTCGATGCGATAGAGCAGGGCGTGGCGGCCGACATCCTCGATCAGGTCGACGGTATCGTCCTGGGCGGTGATCAGGGCGTGGATGTCGGAGCGGTCGAACGGCGTGATGAACGCCCGATGCAGCGCCATCAGGGTTTCGCGGGCGATGGTGTCTGCTTGCTTTTCGATGACGCGGATGTCCTCGAACCGCGCTTCGCGCTCTTCGGGCGGTGCCTGTATCATGGCGATCAGCGCGCCCGAGGCGGCGACCAGACGTTCGGCGTGGGCTGCGAAATTTTCAACGAACCGTTCTTCCCTGGGCATCAGGGCACGGATGAACTTCAAGGCCATGGGAACCCCATCCTCTGTAACGCGGCTGTCATATATCACAGGGAATGGCTGCGCGTCTTCTTTTCAGGCGCGACGCAGGCATGTCAATTGAAGCGGCCGCCGAAATCCAGCAGAACGCGGACCAATCCGGGTTCCGTGACCATCATCGCCGCTTCGCCCGGCGTCATCCAGCGGCGTTCGCGCTGGTCCTTTTCCGGCCACGCCGTCAGCTCGTGCGTTACCTCAAGCAGGTAGACACGGACCGTGCACGGCACCTCGCGCCCGTCCTTCAGGCGCTTGAAGCTGTCGAATTGGGCAAAGGCGGTCTTGAACACGGTGCCGACCAGCCCGGCTTCTTCATAGGCTTCGGTTTCCGCCACCTGATGCGGGGACAGTTTCCGTTCCGGCTGCCCCTTGGGCAGAATCCACCTCTTGGTCTCGCGGCTGGTGACCAGGAGAACCAGGGGATGGCCGTCCTCGATCCGGTAAGGCAGGGCCGCGTACTGGATCAGGGGCTTTTTCTTGCGTTCCGCCTTAGGCATACGTCCACTTCATACCCGTCGCGATGGCGACCAAGGGGCGTGTTTGTGACAGTTTTGTTACGGCGGTGCAAGCATAAGCGCGCGCATCCCCTCTCCGTCGCGCACTATAGCGGCAACGGCGGCGAAGCGCTCGTGTCCTTTGGTCGGAGGGGGAACGATCAACTTCTGGAGAGGAAAGCCTCCACGGCGCGTTCGGGGGATCGTTCGCAGGTGGTGACCAGACGCACGCCGTGCTGGCTCAGACGCTGGGCCAGTCCACCTTTTGCGCTGGCGGCGATGACCACGTCCACGCTGTAAAGGGGGTGGTCGGCGTCGGGATAGGCGCAGTTCAGGATCATTTCCCGCGGCAGGGTCAGGGCCGCCATCTGTCGCGGCGGGCTTTTGTCCGTGACCTCGAACATCAGGAAACGGTTGGTCTTGCCGGGATGGGCGGTGACGGTCTGCCCGTTCAGGCTGCTGACGGCGATTTTCATTGAAATGTTCAACCCAGGCGGATGACGGCTTCGGACAGGAACTGATAGGGCGGCACCGGCAGGTTCAGTGGCGCGGGCCCCTTGCGGATGCGGCCCGAGGTGTCGTAGTGCGATCCGTGGCACGGACAGAACCAGCCGGCGTAATCGCCCCTGGGATCACCGGGCTTTTGCCCCAGCGGCACACAGCCGAGATGGGTGCACACGCCCTCGACCACCAGCCATTGCGGTTGCTGAACCCGGCTGGCATCGGCTTCCCGGTGGCGCAGGTCGGCGCTGTCCTCGGATTGGGCCCGTTCGATTTCCGCCACGCTGCGGTGGCGGATGAAGACCGGTTTGCCCCGCCAGGAGACGGTGATCGCCATGCCCTCGGCGACGGTGGAAATATCCACTTCGATGCTTCCCACCGCCAAAGTGTCGGCGGCCGGGTTCAGACTGCCGAGGAAGGGAATCAGGGCGGCGGCGGTGCCCACGGCGGCGGTCGCGGTGGTGGTCCACACCAGGAAGTCGCGGCGGGTGGAATCGACGGGATAGGTGACGGTGTCGCTCATCGGATGTCCTCGTGCGGGACGAATAATACCCGAGCAGTAAGCGCGGATATTTCCGCCTCGGCAACGACAATTCGCAAGGGCGCGCGATGGGGATGGCGGCTTTCACCCCCTGGTTTGACAGCGGTCAATGTGTTAATGCTGATCCGCGCGCATCTTGTGACCGGATGCGTGTCAGGGGGAACACCGCATGTCGCGTTCCAAGGGCCAAAGCCGTTTCCGACCTCTCCGGGCGTTGCGTCGTCTGGCGGTGGTTCTGGGCGTGCTGTCCCTGGTCGCCCAACTGTTGTTGCCGCTGTCGCAGTCCCAGGCTGCCTGGGTGGAAGAAGGCTTGTTCCCGCCCACCTGTTCGGTGCATGGCGGCGATCTGGCCGGCGACTTGGCCGATTTGGGCCAGTGCCAGCAATGCCCGCTGTGTCAGGCTCAATTCGGCGACCGCCTCGCGACGCTTCCAGACCGTGTTGCCATGGTGCTGTTCGTCGCGTTGCCCGTTGCCGCGCCGTCCCCGCCGCTTTCTACCGATGGTCCGGCGACCGTTCTGGCCTTGCCGCCCTTGCCGTCGCGTGGGCCGCCGTCCGCGGTCTGACCGCGGTTCCGTTTTTTCCGACATTCCGTAATCCGCCCGGCAGGCGTCCTTTGGATCAGGCATCCTTTGGATGTCGCATACCGCGCGCCGGGCATTTTCCCGAGAGGAAGCACCATGAAGCGTCGTCAGTTCCTGATGGCCGGCACCACCATTGCCGCCGCCGCCACCCTGGTTCATTCCGCCCCGGCCTTCGCGGCCGAAGGCGACGGCACGCCCATGCAGTTCATGCCCAAGGCGCCCAAGGACCCCAATCCGCTGGAGGGCGAATTGGACAAGTACAAGAAGTGCCCCTATTGCGGCATGGACCGTAAGCAGTTCCATTTCTCGCGCCATCTGATCCATTACAGCGACGATCTGGTGGACGGCACCTGTTCGATCCATTGCGCGGCGATTTCGCTGTCGCTCAACCTGGACCGCGTGCCGAAGGCGATCTATGCCCCGGACAACGGTTCGGGCGCGGAAATCAAGCCGCTAACCAACGCCGAGGCCGCTTTCTATGTCATCGGCGGCGACCACAAGCCGGTGATGAGCAAGGTGGCCAAGACCTCGTTCGCGTCCAAGGTGGCGGCCGAGGCGGCCAAGGGCTCGGGCGAGGTGGCGGATTTCGACCGCGCCTTGATGCTCAGCTACATGAGCATGGCCGACGACACCAAGATGATCCGCATGCGTCGCGAGGAAAAGCGCAAGGCGGCTGGCGCCATGAAGCACTGACGGATTGTGCGCTCCCCCGCCGTGTCGGCGGGGGAGCATCCGTCACGGGACCTGTTCGGCCAACAAGCGGGCCAACGCTTCGGCCGGGGTTCCGTGCGGAATGGTGAGCGCAAGACGGCCGTCCGGCGCCATCAGATACAAGAAGGCGGAATGGTCCATGGTGTAGTCGTCGCCATCGCCATTACGGGTATAGACGACGGCGAATTGCCGAGCCGCCTCGGCCACCTGTTCTGGCGACCCGCCCAGACCCACCATGCCCGGCCAGAAAGAAACGACGTATTCCCCCAGGACGGATGGCGGGTCGCGGTCGGGATCGACGGTGATCATGGCCGTCTGGATGGCGTCGGCCCGTGTTCCCAGGCGGTACAACGCTCCGGCCATGGTGGACAGGCTGGTGGGACACACGTCCGGGCAATAGGTGTAGCCGAAATAGACAAGCAAGAAGCGGCCGCGAAAATCGGCCTCGGTCACCGTGTGGCCCCGTTGATCGACCAGGGTGAAGCGGGGATATTCGGCGGCTTGCGGCCCGTTGTTTCCCAACAGATGGGACAATTGGATTCCCGCCAGCGCGGCGACGACCACGATGGCGGGAATCACCTTGATCCAGGGACGGATCCCCCTCATGACGCGCTGACGGAAACGGATGGAAGCGTCAGCCCGCCGATGGCGGTGAAGAAGATGCCCCCGGCCACATAGGCGAGAAAGCCGCTGCGCAACCCCAGCGCCCGTGCCTTGGACAGGGTGCGTCGGGCCTGTCGGGCCGGACAGGGGTCGAGTTCGGCGGAGGCCGCGCTTTGCGGCAGGTCGCCGTGATCGATCAGCGCTTCGACGATGGTTCGGGCCAGTTCCGGCCGGTCGGCGGCGATGATGGCCAACGGCTGTTGGTCGCTGCGCACGCTCCAGAACGATTGCTTCATGGTGGAACTCCGCGATGGGAGGGGAAAAGGGGGCGGACGCTTCGCGTCCGCCCAAGAGTGCGTCAGCGGTCGGCGCCGCCCGGATCGGGCAATTGCGTCTCGTGCCACAGCGCGTTCAGGATGGCGGCCCCAGAGGCCAGACCGATGCCGAGAATCCAGGTGAAGTACCACATGTTCCGGGCCTCCTTAGTAATGGCCGGTGGGGTTGGTTTCGATGTCCTGGGCGGTGACGCGCCCGCGCAGGACGCGGAACACGAAGCCGGTGTAGGACAACACGATGGGCAGGAAGATCAGCGTGCAGATCAGCATGATGAACAGCGTGCGCTGGCTGGACGACGCGTCCCACACCGTCAGGCTGGACACCGGGTCGATGCTGGACGGCATCAGGAAGGGGAACATGCTGACCCCGGCGGTGGAGATGATGCCCAGGACGCCGGTGCCGCTGGCGACGAAGCCCAGGCCGGGGCGGCCCAGACGCACCAGCATCAGCGCCAGCAACGGTCCGGCGATCCCCAGAACCGGTGCCGCGATCATCCATGGATAGGCGGCGTAATTGGTCAGCCATGCGCCGTCGGTCACCGTCACCGCCTTGAACAGCGGGTTGGACGGGCCGTTGGTCAGGAATTCGCCGGTGATGACATAGCCGGGAATCCCCAGGGACAACCACACCCCGGCCAGCACGAACAGCAAGACGCAAAGCGGCGCGGTGACGGTCAGCACCTTGGCCGCCCGCTCGCGGACCGGGCCGTCGGCCTTGACCGACAGGTAGACCGCGCCATGGGCCAACAGCATGGTCAACGACACCAGCCCGGCCAAAAGGCCGAACGGATTCAACAGCTCGAACAGGCCGGTGCCTTCGTAAAAGATACGCATTTCGGGATCGATGCGGAACGGAACGCCCTGCAACAGATTGCCGAAGGCGACGCCGAACACCAGGGACGGCACCAGACCGCCGATGGTCAACGCCCAATCCCAGAACGCCCGCCAGGTGGGGTGGGCGATCTTGTTGCGGAACTCGAAACCGACGGGGCGGATGATCAGCGCCGCCAGCACCAGGAACAACGCGATGTAGAAGCCCGAGAAGGCGGCGGCGTAGATGGCTGGCCAGGCGGCGAAGATGGCGCCGCCGCCCAGGATCAGCCACACCTGATTGCCGTCCCACACCGGGCCGATGGTGTTGATGGCGACGCGGCGTTCCACGTCGGTCCGGGCGACGAAGGGCAATTGCGCCGCGACGCCCAGGTCGAAGCCGTCCATGATGGCGAAGCCGATCAGCAAGACGCCGAGGAACAGCCACCAGATCAGGCGAAGGATTGTGTAATCCGTCAGGATTTCCATGATGCGTGTTCCTTATTCGGCGGGTTGCGGAGCGGCACCGGCGAGCGGCGCCGGGGCCTTGAGACCCAGGGCCTCGACCGGACCCAGGCGCACGGTCTTGCGCATGAGCACGATGTCCACCACCAACAGCGACGAGTAGAACAAGACGAAGCCGCCAAGGGTGAACAGAACCTTGGGCAGCGACAGCGACGACGACGCCAGGAAGGTCGGCAACATGCCGTCCACCGCCCAGGGCTGGCGTCCGAATTCGGCCACGAACCAGCCCAACTCGGCGGCAATCCACGGCAGGGGCAGCGACCACAGGCACAACTTCAGGAAACGGGTGCTGGTGAAGTCGCGCTTGCAGGCCTTCCAGAACGCCACGGCGAAGAAGGCGATGAAGAAGAAGCCCAGCGCCACCATCAGACGGAAGCTCCAGAACAGCGGCCCGACACCGGGCAAGGTGTCGCGGGCCGCCCTGGCGATGGTGGCGTCGTCGGCTTGGCGCGGGTCGGCCACGTACTTCTTCAGCAGCAGGGCGTGGCCCAGGTCCTTGTCGGTGGCGGCCAGGGTCTGGCGGGCCTCGACGTCGGAGCGGTCGGCGCGCAGACGCTCCAGCGCGTCATAGGCCACCAAACCGTTGCGGACCCGCTGTTCGGCTTGGATCAACAACTCGTTGATGCCGGGCACGGGCTGGTCGACCGAGCGGGTGGCGATCAGGCCAAGAACCCAAGGAACCTTGATCTCGTAGTGGTTCTCGCCGGTCTTGCTGTCGGGAATGGCGAAGACGGTGAAACCGGCGGGCGCGGCTTCGGTCTCCCACATGCCCTCCATGGCCGCCAGCTTCATCTTCTGGCTTTCGCTGACGGTGTAGCCGCTCTCGTCGCCCAGCACCACCACCGACAGGCTGGACAACAGACCGAAGGCCGAGGCCACGATCATGGACCGCCGCGCGAATTGAACGTGACGGTTCTTCAGCAGATACCAGGCGCTGATGGCCATGACGAAGATGGACCCGGTGACGTAGCCGGCGCTGATGGTGTGGACGAACTTGGACTGGGCCGCCGGGTTGAACAGCAATTCCCAGAACGAGCTCATCTCCATGCGCATGGTGTCGGGGTTGAAGGTGGCGCCGACCGGATTTTGCATCCAACCGTTGGCGATCAGGATCCACAGCGCCGACATGTTGGAGCCGATGGCCACCAGCCAGGTGGCGCTCAGGTGCCCCACCTTGCTCATGCGGTTCCAGCCGAAGAAAAACAGGCCGACGAAGGTGGATTCCAGGAAAAAGGCCATCAGCCCCTCGATGGCCAAGGGCGCGCCGAAGATGTCGCCGACGTAGTGTGAGTAATAGGCCCAGTTGGTGCCGAACTGGAATTCCATGGTGATGCCGGTGGCGACCCCCATGGCGAAGTTGATGCCGAACAGCTTGCCCCAGAATTTGGTCATGTCGCGCCAGATGGTGCGTCCCGACATGACGTAGACGCTTTCCATGATGGCCAGCAGGAACGACAGCCCCAGGGTCAGGGGCACGAACAGGAAGTGGTAAAGGGCGGTGGCGGCGAATTGCAGCCGCCCCACCTGGGTTGGATCGATGTCGAACATGGGCTCAGTTGTCCCCCTCTCGGGCGGCGACGGCCGTCAGGCGGCCATCCATGACGGACGGGTTCACCGCGACGCGGTCGTCGCCGCCGAACAAGAACAGACGCATGGCCACCACCACGCACACCTTGACGCACAAGGTGGCGACGATGCCGCGCGCCAGCGGCGTACGGGGTCGGAATCCGGCTGAAACGAAAGCGCAAACAGCCATCAGGACAGCGTGCATGGCACACTCCTTGGGAAACGAGTGGTTTTCCTGCGTCGGTTGGAATACGGGTTTCGCCGGGAAATTCCGGGAACGGCGTCGGCGGTTCAGCCGTCGGTGCCGCCCCAGCTCAGGGCCACCGCCAGCCCGATCATGGCGAAGGCACCGGGGACCGTCAGCCATTCCAGCGGCGATGGCGGCAAGGCCGCGGTCGACAGCAGGGAACGCAGACGGGCGATGTCCAACACCAGGACAAGGCCGACCAGGACCACCCCGCCAAAGGCCCCGGCGATCATGCCGGACAGGGCCAGACGCAGGGCGGCGGGCGTGGATTGCCAGGACCGTTTGAGGTGCATGGCCGGACTCCGCACGGGACCGCAAGGAACGGGCGCCCCTGTTCAGGGACGGGCCGCGCCGGCGAAACGAACGAGGGTCAGGCCAGAGGCGGGGCGCGGGGCTGGGCGGTGCCCGAGGGACGCGAAAGACGCGGCGCGGGCTGTTCGGCGGGGAGGAACGCCTGCGTCTCCACCGCCTCGACCAGGATGGCGAGCGCGATCACGGCCGGGGCCTGGACCCCGCCATGCATCAACGGCAGACAGTAGACGCAGAAACTGGTGTGGGCCGAAGGCCCTTGGGTATCAAGGATGTTGCCGTCGCGATCCATCACCACCATGCCGGCGGCGGTACAGATCACGATGCGGTCGCCCAGCAATTCCTGGGCGAAAAGGGGCGTCGTTCCCTCGGCCTGGGCCGGCATGGAGCCGGCGCCCAGAACGTTGAAGGCCAACAGGATCAAGCCGATCCAAGACACGACATGACGGCGGAGAAGTCCTTGCGAACTATCCGTTTCCGTCATGTAAGCCTTTTGGCGAGAACCCCTTCTCATAGTGTGGAGACTATCGGCGAAGGACACGGGGAAGTCAAGGAACGCACTCCCATTTTCCCCGTGTCTTAGTTCTAGGCATGGAGGTCAACTCCTTCGTTTCGCTGTTCTCCGGGGCAGACCCTTGAAGAGGCTGGAGGGCAGTGGGGCGTCTCGGAGCGCCCTGGCCGAATTGGCGACGGAATGGCTTTGCCCGTTCCATGCCCCGGAAAACGGCCCTGGCGGGTATGGCCTGGGGATGGCAGGAGTATGCCTCGTCCTGCGGGGCGTGGTTGATTTCGGTCGGGAGGCGGGTTCTCAAGTGTGACGTGAAGGTGTGCTAACGAAGCACCCACACACTTGAAACCACGGTGAAATCAATGCCTTATAGGCTTGGTGGGCGGTGACGGGCTCGAACCGCCGACCCTATCGGTGTAAACGATATGCTCTACCAACTGAGCTAACCGCCCGCGCCCCCTTTCATAAGGGGGGCTGAGGAAAAACACAACACCGTGACCAAAAGAAAACGCCGGCTCAGCGAAACCGGCGTTTTCACAAATCTTGCGGCGACAGACCTTACTGGACGGCGTCCTTGAGGCCCTTGCCGGCCTTGAACTTCGGCTGCTTCGAGGCGGCGATGGTGATCTTTTCGCCGGTGCGCGGGTTGCGCCCCTCGGACGCGGCACGGGCGGCGACGGCGAAAGTGCCGAACCCAACCAGGCGAACTTCGTCACCGGCCTTCAGCGCGTCGGTGACCGCCTCAAAAACACCATCGACGGCCTTGGCGGCGTCGGACTTGGACAGGCCGGAGCTGTTAGCAACGGCGGTCACGAGATCGTTCTTGTTCACCTGATGGCCCCCTCTTTTGTCGCCGGCAGCAAATCAATCCGGCCTGAAACCCTTCAATGCCGCGCAGTCTAAATCCCAGGTCATGCGAGCGTCAATTGCCATTCGCCGCAAACCCCCGGAAAACCGCCACTTTCCTATCATCTCACGACGCAATTTCCGGTTAATTATCGGCAATTGGTCCCGCCAATAGAAAACGGCCGCCGGTTGTATCCGGCGGCCGTTTCCATACCTTAGACTTAAGTCGGATTTAGTGGGTGGTGACCGTCACTTCGGCATCCTTGGCCACCGCCGGAGCCGTTTCGGCCGGTTCTTCCCACTCGATGGCCACCGGCTGCGACGTCAGGGCACGGGCCAGCACCTCGTCCACCGTGGACACCGGCACGATCTCCAGTCCTTTCTTGACGTTATCGGGGATCTCGGCCAAGTCCTTCTCGTTCTCCTTGGGAATGAGAACGGTCTTGAGACCGCCGCGCAACGCCGCCAACAGCTTTTCCTTGAGGCCGCCGATGGGCAGCACCCGGCCGCGCAACGTCACCTCGCCGGTCATGGCCACTTCCTTGCGCACCGGAATGCCGGTCAGTGCCGAAACGATGGCCGTGCACATGGCGATGCCGGCGCTGGGGCCATCCTTGGGCGTGGCCCCTTCGGGCACGTGCACATGGATGTCACGCTTTTCGAACACCGTCGGCTTGATGCCAAGAGTGACCGAACGCGAGCGGACGTAAGAACGCGCCGCCTGCACCGATTCCTGCATCACATCGCCCAGCTTGCCGGTGATGCTGAAATTGCCCTTGCCGGGCATGGTCACCGCCTCGATGGTCAGCAATTCGCCGCCCACTTCGGTCCAGGCCAAGCCGGTCACCGCGCCGACCATGTCCTCCAGTTCCACTTCGCCATAACGGAACTTGCGGATTCCGGCGTACTTCTCCAGCGTCTTGGCGCTGATGGTGACCTTTTTCTTACCCTTCGAGACGATCTCGGTTGTCGCCTTGCGGGCAAGGTTGGCCAATTCGCGTTCCAGGTTACGCACGCCCGCCTCGCGGGTGTAGTAACGGCACAGATCGCGGATGGCGTCGTCGGTGATGTTGATCTCTTCCTTGGCCAGCCCCGCCGCCTTGACCACCTTGCTGAGCAGGTGGCGCTTGGCGATTTCCACCTTTTCGTCCTCGGTGTAGCCGGACAGGCGGATCACCTCCATGCGGTCCAGCAGCGGCTGGGGCATGCGTAGGGAGTTGGCGGTGGTGACGAACATCACGTCCGACAGGTCGTAATCGACCTCGAGGTAATGGTCGTTGAAGGTCGAGTTCTGCTCGGGGTCCAGAACCTCGAGCAACGCCGAGGACGGATCGCCACGCCAATCGGCGCCCAGCTTGTCGATTTCGTCAAGCAGGAAGAGCGGGTTGGACGACTTGGCCTTCTTCATGCCCTGGATGATCTTGCCCGGCATGGAACCAATATAAGTCCGGCGGTGACCGCGCACCTCGGCCTCGTCGCGCACGCCGCCAAGGCTGATGCGCACGAAGTTGCGGCCCGTGGCGGTGGCCATGGACTTGCCGAGCGACGTCTTGCCGACGCCGGGCGGACCGACCAGGCACAGGATCGGACCCTTGACCTTGTCGGTACGGGTCTGTACCGCCAAATACTCGATAATGCGTTCCTTGACCTTTTCCAGGCCATAATGCTCGGCGTCGAGGATCGTCTCCGCCAGCTTGATGTCTTTCTTGACCTTGGTCCGCTTCTTCCACGGAATGGTCAGCATCCAGTCGAGGTAGTTGCGCACCACCGTCGCCTCGGCCGACATCGGACTCATGGACTTGAGCTTCTTCAACTCGGCCACGGCCTTCTCGCGCGCTTCCTTGGACAGGCGGGTCTTGGCGATACGCTCTTCCAGTTCGGCGACTTCGTCCTTGCCGTCCTCGGTCTCACCCAATTCCTTTTGGATGGCCTTGAGCTGCTCGTTCAGATAGTACTCGCGCTGGGTTTTCTCCATCTGCCGCTTGACGCGGTTGCGGATCTTCTTTTCCACCTGAAGAACGCCGATTTCGCCTTCCATGTGGGAATAAACCCGCTCCAGCCGTTCGGTGACGGTGTCGCACTCCAGCAATTCCTGCTTTTCGGCGATCTTGAGCGACAGATGCGACGCCACCGTGTCGGCCAGCTTGCCCGGGTCCTCGATCTGGTTGACCGACACCAGAACCTCGGGCGGAATCTTCTTGTTCAGCTTGATGTATTGCTCGAACTGGCTGACCACCGACCGCGACAGCGCCTCCAGTTCCTGACCTTCGCTCTCGGGGTCGCCCATGACCTCGGCGACCGCCTGGAAGAAGTCGGGATTGTCGGTGAAACCGGTGATCCTGGCCCGGCGGCTGCCTTCGACCAGCACCTTGACGGTGCCGTCAGGCAGCTTGAGCAATTGCAGAACCGTCGAAACGGTCCCGACAGCATAGATGTCGTCGGTGGTGGGATCGTCCTGAGCGGCGTTCTTTTGCGCCACCAACAAAATCTGCTTGTCCTCGCGCATGACGTCTTCCAGCGCGCGCACCGATTTCTCACGGCCGACGAACAGCGGGACGATCATGTGGGGGAAGACGACGATATCGCGGAGGGGAAGAACCGGATAAACGTCGCCGCTTGCGATTTCGGCCATGCTGCCTCTTGAACGTATGCGGCCACCGCGCGGACGGCCGACTTTTCACCATTTCAAACGTGCCTGGTTCTATACCTAGGCTGTTCCCCTCTCCCGTCAAGGGAAGGCCCGGCGAACCGGCCCTCGCCCCCCGACGCTCTTATACCTTTGCGCCCAGATCCTCAGGCGCCCACATCCTCCCGGCGTTCGGAATGGATGTAGAGCGGCTGGGCGTGGCCCTCGACCGCCTCCTTGTTGACCATCACTTCCTCGACGCTGTCGAGCGTCGGCAGTTCGAACATGGTGTCCAGCAAGATGCCTTCCATGATGGAACGCAGGCCGCGGGCACCGGTCTTGCGCTGGATGGCCTTCTCGGCGATCGCCTTGAGCGCGTCGTCCTGGAAGCTCAGCTTGGTGTCTTCCATCTCGAACAAGCGCTGGTACTGCTTGACCAGGGCGTTCTTGGGTTTGGACAGAATTTCCACCAAGGCGTCCACGTCCAGGTCATCCAGCGTCGCCAGCACCGGCAGACGGCCGACGAATTCGGGAATCAAGCCGAACTTCAGCAAGTCCTCGGGCTCGACCTCACGCAGGATTTCGCCGGTCCGACGCTCGTCAGGTCCACGCACCTCGGCACCGAAACCGATCGAGGTCTGCTGTCCTCGCGATCCGATCACCTTTTCCAAGCCGGCGAAGGCGCCGCCGCAGATGAACAGGATGTTGGTGGTGTCCACCTGCAAGAACTCCTGTTGCGGATGCTTGCGGCCGCCCTGGGGCGGAACGGAGGCCACCGTGCCTTCCATGATCTTCAGCAGGGCCTGCTGCACACCCTCGCCCGACACGTCGCGGGTGATGGAGGGGTTGTCGGACTTGCGGCTGATCTTGTCGACCTCGTCGATGTAGACGATGCCGCGCTGGGCGCGTTCGACATTATACTCGGCCGCCTGCAACAGCTTGAGGATGATGTTCTCGACGTCCTCGCCCACATAGCCGGCTTCGGTCAAAGTGGTGGCGTCGGCCATGGTGAACGGCACGTCCAGGATGCGGGCCAGGGTCTGGGCCAGCAACGTCTTGCCGCAGCCGGTGGGGCCGATCAGCAGGATGTTGGACTTGGCGATCTCGATTTCGTTGGCTTTGCCGCCGTGCTGCAAGCGCTTGTAGTGATTGTGCACGGCAACCGACAGGACCTTCTTGGCGTGGTCCTGGCCGATGACATAGTCATCGAGCACGGCACGAATGTCCTTCGGGGTCGGCACACCGTCGCGCGAGCGAACCAGATGGGTCTTGTGCTCTTCGCGAATGATGTCCATGCACAGCTCGACGCATTCATCGCAAATGAACACGGTCGGCCCGGCGATCAGCTTGCGCACCTCGTGCTGACTCTTTCCGCAGAACGAGCAGTAGAGAGTGTTCTTGGAATCGCCGCTCGTGGACTTGGTCATCGGTACTCCATTGGTAAAGCGCGGCCAGACAAATTGGAATCAATGTTAGCCACACGAATCGGCGGCACACAATGAAAATAACCCATGGCGCGGCGCCTCCTTTTGGCGGAAGTCGGCGCCGGCCGGGGTCGAATCAGCCCTCCGACGGCTCCGCTTCGGGCGGCTGACGGCTGCTGACCACCTCGTCGATCAGTCCGAATTCCTTGGCTTCGGTGGCGCTCAGGAACTTGTCGCGTTCCATGGCCTGCTCGATCACCTCGAGCGGCTGCCCGGTGTGGCTCACGTACATGTTGTTGAGCCGGGCCCGGAGCGCCAGGATCTCGCGAGCGTGAATCTCGATGTCGGTGGCCTGGCCCTGGAAGCCGCCCGAAGGCTGGTGCACCATCACCCGCGCGTTGGGCAGGGCGAAGCGCTTGCCCTTTTCGCCGGCGGTCAGCAGCAACGACCCCATGGACGCCGCCTGGCCCAGACACACGGTCGACACCGACGGGCGGATGTATTGCATGGTGTCGTAGATGGACAGGCCCGACGTCACCACGCCACCCGGCGAGTTGATGTAGAAGGCGATATCCTTGCTCGGGTTCTCGGATTCGAGGAACAGAAGCTGGGCGCAGATCAGGCTGGCGACCTCGTCATAGACCTGACCGGTCAGGAAGATGATGCGCTCTTTCAACAGACGGGAATAGATGTCGTAAGACCGCTCGCCCCGGTTGGTCTGCTCGACCACCATCGGCACGAGGGTATTCATGTAGAGGTCGATGGGGTCTCTCTCGCGCATGGTCCGTCCTTCTCGTCAGTCCATCATGTGGCGGTTGCTGGAATCCGTCCTAGCCGACCTGGGCGGGTTGCGCCACTGAAATTCGCCGTGCGCACAGCAAGAAAATGCGGCGACGGCGCACAAGCCGCCCTAGATTTGGGGAACGAACTGATTTTCGCAATCACACACACCGTTATCAACGCATAAAAAACCGGCGGCCCCCTTCACGGAGGCCGCCGGCCGACACGAACCCAAGATCACTCGGCCGATTCGGCCTTCTTCTTGGTGGCCTTCTTCTTCGGCTTGGCTTCCTCGGCCTTCTCCTCGCCCGCCTCGTCGGGATCCTTGCGCAGATCCTCGACCGACACTTCCTTGTCGGTCACCTTGGCCAGTTCAAGGATGAAGTCGATGACCTTGTCCTCGAAAATGGGGGCACGCAGCGAATTCAGGGCTTCCTGGTTGTTCTTGTAGTACTGGAACACCAGGTGCTCCTGGCCGGGGAAGCGGCGGGCTTCCTCGATCAGCGCCTTGTTCAGGTCGTCCTGGGTGACGGTGACCTCGTTCTTCTGGCCGACGTCGGCCAGCAGCAGACCCAGACGGACGCGGCGTTCGGCCAGGGTCCGGTACTCGGTCTTGAGGGTCTCTTCGTCCTTGTCGGCGTCCGCCGGGTCCAGACGCCCGGCTTCCTTGTCCTGCTCGATCTGCTTCCAGATGGCCTCGAACTCCTGCTCGACCATGCCTTCCGGAACCTGGAAATCATGGTTGGCGGCCAACTGGTCCAACAGAACGCGCTTGAGCTTGGTCCGGGCGATGCCGTCCAGTTCGCGGGTCAACTCGTCCTTGATCGCCTGCTTCAGGGCGTCCAGGCTGTCCATGCCGACCTTCTTGGCCAGTTCGTCATCCATCTCGGCGGCCTTGGTGGCGCGCACTTCGTGGACGGTGACGTCGAAGGTGGCGGGCTTGCCGGCCAGATCTTCGTTGCCGTAGCCTTCGGGGAAGGTCACCTCGACCACCACCGCGTCGCCGGCCGACTTGCCGACCAGTTGGTCCTCGAAGCCGGGGATGAAGGTGTTGGAACCGAGCTTCAGCGAATAACCCTCGGCGGTACCGCCGGCGAACGCCTCGCCGTCCTTCTTGCCGACGAAGTCGATCACCACCACGTCACCGGCGGCGGCGGCGCGCTCGACGGTCTCGCTGCCTTCGTGACGCTCGGCGATGCGGGCCAGGGTGTCGTTGATCTCGCCCTCGGGAGCGGCGGCCTTCTCGCGCTCCAGCGACAGGGTCGCGAAATCCATGGCGGTGATTTCCGGCAGGACTTCCAAGGCGACGGTGAATTCCAGGTCCTTGCCCTCGGCGTACGAGGTGATCTCGACCTTGGGCTGCATGGCGGGCTTGAGGCCCTTGTCCTGGATGGCCGAGCCGGTGCCCTCGTTGACGGCGGCCTCCAGCACCTCACCCATGATGGACGCGCCATACTTCTGACGCACGATCTTCAGGGGCACCTTGCCGGGGCGGAAGCCGGGCAGCTTCACCTCACGGGCGATTTCCGCCAGCCGGGATTCGGTGCGCGCCTCAAGCTGCGCCGCGGGGACGACGACCTTGAACTCGCGCTTCAGGCCGTCAGCATTCGTCTCGGTTACCTGCATCAGTCTTTCGCCAATCGAATCAATTCGTTGCAAGAATACCGGCGGTCACGGACACCCCTGGGGCGCGGAGCGCGACTGGTGCGGGCGAAGGGACTTGAACCCCCATGGCCGAAGCCGCTGGAACCTAAATCCAGTGTGTCTACCAGTTCCACCACGCCCGCACGAGCAGGTGCGCGACCAAGGGTCGGCCCGCCGGAACCGGTGTCTATATCATAGTCGAGCGCGCGGATACAGCGCTTGTAAGCATGTTCTGTCATTCCCCGTTCGCCATGGCCAAAAGGCGGAATTCCATATTGATTTTAAGGATACTTCTAATACGATGGAACTAGAGGCCTGGGAGTTTCGTAGGACGCCAATCCGTTGAAATAGGTATATCAAGCACCCACCTCCTCTAAGACATAGACCTAAGTTTGGGGCACATCATGGATCTGGACCGCGCCGGACGTTTGGCTTTCTTGCGAATCGACGACGAAACCTGTCGAGCTTTGCGTGAGTTCCGCGAAATCCTGGCCCCCCGCATGGATTCCCTGCTCGAGGATTTCTACGGCTACGTGCGGGCCAATCCGGCGGTGGCTGACTTGTTCGCCTCGCCCGCCCGCATGGACCACGCCCGCGCCATGCAGAAGCGTCACTGGCTGGACAGCGTGTTCGCCGGCAATTTCGACGACCGCTACTTCGCCAACGTCACCGAAATCGGCAAGATTCACCAGCGCATCGGGTTGGAACCGCGTTGGTACACCGCCGGCTACTGCTTCGTCCTCAATCAGGTGTTCGCCATCGCCATCACCGCCTATCGCAAGAAGCCGGAAAAACTGGCGCAAGTTCTGGCAGCGGTGAACAAGGCGGCCTATCTCGACATGGACCTTGCCACCTCGGTCTACATCGAAACCAACACCGCGGCCATCATCGCCCGCGAACTGGGGACCAAGGCCGATTCCTTCGAACGCGACGTGCAAGGCGTGGTGTCCCAGGTCGCCGCCGCAGCCACCCAGATGGAGGCCAGCGCGCGGACCATGGCGGCCAACGCCGAGGAAACCTCGATGCAGTCCACCACGGTAGCCGCCGCCGCCGAGGAGGCCACCGTCAACATCCAGACCGTGGCCGCCGCCGCCGAGGAACTGTCCAGTTCCATCGCCGAAATCGGCCGCCAGGTATCGCATTCGGCTTCCATCGCCTCGTCGGCGATGGTCGAGGCCAACCGCAGCAACGACATGGTGCAAAGCCTGGCCGAGGCGGCGGGAAAGATCGGCCAGGTGGTCAAACTGATCAACGACATCGCCAGCCAGACCAACCTTCTGGCCCTGAACGCCACCATCGAGGCCGCCCGTGCCGGCGAGGCCGGCAAGGGTTTCGCCGTGGTGGCCAACGAGGTCAAGAGCCTGGCCAACCAGACCGCCAAGGCGACCGAGGAAATCGCCGCCCAAATCAACGCGGTTCAAAACGCCACCCATGACGCGGTCAGCGCCATCGGCGCCATCGCCACCACCATCGGCCAGATCAACGACATCGCGAGCGGCATCGCCGCCGCGGTCGAGGAACAGGGCGCCGCCACCCAGGAAATCGCCCGCAACGTACAGCAGGCGGCCCAAGGAACCCAGGAAGTGACCGGCACCATCGCCCGCGTCTCGGCCGCCGCGTTCGAAACCGGCAACGCCGCGCGCGAGGTTCTGATCTCGGCCGAGACGCTTACCGGCAATTCGGCGACGCTCAGCGCTCAGGTGGACCATTTCGTGAGGGAAATCCGTCAGGGCTGAGCCCTGATACCAAATCGCGTTGATCTGAACCGATCAACGCCGCCCTCAAGCGCCGAGCGGGTTTTTCCAAAAGACGAAGCCCCTTCCCGCGATGCGGAAAGGGGCTTGGCTTTTTCTTACACCTTCAACAGGCCGCGAATATCCGACGACACCGCCACCTTGCCGGTGCCGGAATAGGATTCGTGGTTGGTTTCTATCTCGTCCAGTTTGTAGAGGTAGTTGATCATCAGCCCCAGGGATTGCTTCATTCCCTTGGCGCTGGTGTCGGCCAGCCAATTCAGACGCTCGACACGGGCACCGTTGGACAAATGGAAATGGGCCACCGGATCAAGCGCCCGCCCCTGTCCCGTCCGCTTCTCCTGGGCGACGTAACGGGCCGCCAGCCGGGTCAACGGCGCCCGCAAGGTTTCGGCGATCATCGGATCATTGGCCCAGTCGCCATCGTCCACCAACGCCTTCAGGCTGCCCTTGGCGCCCTGGCCGTTGGACAATTGCGTCAGCGTCCGATGTTCGGCCGGCAACAGCAACCCGGCCTCGCCCTCGGCGAGTTTCTCCACCAGCCAAGGACGGAAACCGGGCAGCGGCGACAGCGTGGCGAAGTTCTTGAGCCTGGGGAACTCACGCGACAATTCCTCGACCACCTTCTTGATCAGGAAGTTGCCGAAGCTGATGCCGTCCAGCCCACGTTGGGCGTTGTTGATGGAATAGAAGATGGCGGTGTCGGCTTCGTCCGGGTTTCCCACCGGGGCGTGGGGGTCGAGCAGTTCGTGCACGTTGCCGGCGATGCCGCGCACCAAAGCCACCTCGACGAAGATCAACGGCTCCTCGGGCATGCGCGGATGGAAAAAGGCGTAAAGGCGACGGTCGGAATCCAGCCGGTTCTTCAGATCGCCCCACCCCTGAATGGCGTGCACCGCCTCGTAGGCCATGATCTTTTCCAAGACACAGGCCGGCGAGCGCCAAGTGATGCGTTGAAGTTCCAGAAAGCCGACGTCGAACCACGCCGCCAACAGATCCTTCAGTTCCTTGGCCAGCGCGGTCAGGCGGGCGTCGCCCTTGGCCATGCCCATCAACTCGGCCCGCAGGTCCACCAGGAACTTGACCCCCTCGGGCAAGGCGTTGAACTGGGTCAGCAGACGGGCATAGGGCGGTTCCAGCGCGGTGCGCAAGGCGGCCTCGGCCGACAGGCGGGCCTGATCATCGTCACCGGCCGCCAGCAACGCCTGGGTGGCGCCGCCGACGCGGGCGGTGTCTGGACCGAAACCGGCCATCAACCGCAGGAAACGCCTGCGCCCCTCGGCCGACAGGGACAGGTATTCGCGTCCCAGGGCGGCGGCGCGGGCACGGGCCGACACCTCGCCGCCCTTGCCTTCCAGACAGGCCAACATCTGCTTGCGCAGACGTTCCAGGTCGTCGTCGGGCAGGTCGGGGGCAAAGCTCAGGGTTTCACCACCCTTGGCCGAACCGGCGACGTCGAGCCACAATTTCGCCAAACCCTTGATACGGGCGATGAGGGAAGTTCCGACGGCTTGTGTCATGCGGGGCGCCTCTCGTCCTTCTGTCATTGGGAGGGTTTCTCCTTGATGTGGGTAAGGATCGCCGGTTGCGCAAACACCGGCAAGACGATCTAAGGAAAAAGGGCGGTCAAAATCCGGGGCAATGCCTCGGGCAAGTCCTCGGCGATCAGCCCCGGCCCCTGGCCGGCCGCCGCTCCATGCAGCCACGCACCGGCGGCGGCGGCGAAAAAGGCATCCATGCCCGCCGCCATCAAGCCACCGATCATGCCGGCCAGCACGTCCCCCGACCCGGCAGTGGCCAGCCAGGGCGGCGCGTTGGCGTTGATGACGGCACGGCCATCGGGATGGGCGACCACCGTGTCCGGCCCTTTCAGCAACACCACCGCCCCGGCCCGCTTGGCGGCGCGACGGGCGCGCTCCAGCCGGCTGCCGTCGCTTTTGCCGAACAGCCGGGCGAACTCGCCATCATGGGGTGTCAAAACCACGTTGTCGGAAAGAACCTTGAACAATTCGCCGGGGGATTCCGAGAAACTGGACAGCGCGTCGGCATCCAGCACCATGGCCTTTCCCGTCCGCGCCGCCGCCAGCACCCGTGCCCGCAGGGCGGCGCCGACGCCGCATCCCGGTCCCAGCACCAGCGCGTTCTTGCGGCTGTCGGCCAACAGCGTGTCGAATTCGGCAAGGTCGGCGACCATGGTCCCAGGATCGCCGGCCCGCAGGATCGCCAGCGCCTCGGCCGGGGCGGCGATGGTCGCCAACCCCGCCCCCACCCGCCGTGCCGCCCGCGCCACCAGACGTGCCGCCCCGGTCATGACGGGACCGCCCACCACCACCAGATGGCCGCGGGCATATTTGTGGCCATCAACCGCGGGCCACGGGAAACGGTCGCGCCAAACCGCCGGGCCGTTCTCGGCCAGGGGTGGCTCGACCTCAGCCAGCACCGAGGCCGGAATGCCGATGTCGGCCACCTCGACCTCGCCGCACAACAGACGCCCCGGCAGCAACAGGTGCCCTGGCTTCTTGCGGAAAAACGTCACCGTCGTTACCGCCTGCGGTGCGCAGCCCAACACCTGACCGGTATCGCCGTCCACCCCGGACGGCACGTCCACCGCCACCACCGGCAGGCCGCGCCGGGCAATCTCGGCCACCATGTCGGCGGCCACGCCCGACAACGGACGGGCCAGACCGGCGCCGAACAAGGCGTCGACCACCACGTCGGCGCGCTCAAGCACCGCGGACGACAACGGCTCGGTCGCCCCATGCCAGCGGGACGCCATGGCCGCCGCGTCGCCCTTGAGGTTGACGGCATCGCCCAACAGCGCCAGCCGAACCGCGTAACCGGCGTCACGCAACCGCCGCGCCACCACGAAACCATCGCCGCCATTGTTGCCCGGCCCGCACAGCACCGCCACCCGACAGGGACCGAAACGCCGTCTGAGCGCACGCGCCACGGCGAAGCCGGCAGCTTCCATCAAATGCTCACCGGACACGCCGCCCACCGTCGCCAGGGCGTCGGCACGATACATTTCGGCCACACTCAGCACTTCGGGACCCATCAACCGTTCTCCATGCTGCCGCCCATCCAGGGTATGCCCGGCGCCGCACATTTCAACTTGCATTCGCCACGCCCCACCCTTGCCCCTGGCGAAGGCCAGGAAATCCATCTGGGGGGATTGCCGGGCGGGCGCGGTTGCGCTAGGACCGTTGTCGCGTTTCTTCGCGATGGAGGTGAGCGTGAGGGTGCTGGTTCTCGGTGCCGGCGTGGTCGGCACCGCCGCCGCCTGGTATCTGGCCAAGGCCGGGCACGAGGTGACGGTGGTCGACCGTCAGCCAGCCCCCGGCATGGAAACCAGCTTCGCCAACGGCGGCCAGATCTCGCCCTGTCATGCCGAACCGTGGGCCAATCCCGGCGTGCTGCCCAAAATCGCCAAATGGCTGGGCCGCAAGGACGCGCCGCTGTTGTTCCGGCTGGGCCGCTGGGACCCCGAACTGTGGCGTTGGGGCTTACGCTTCCTGGCCAATTGTCCGGGGCCGCGCGCGGCGGCCAACATGGAACGCACGTTGCGGGTCGCCATCTATTCGCGGGCCTGTCTTCAGGAATTGCGGGCCGAAACCGGCATCGCCTACGACCAGCGCAGCCTGGGCATCCTGCACGTCTATCGCGACGGCGCCGAGTTCGCCGCCGCCCGCAAGGCGGCAGGGATGATGCAGGATTGGGGGTTGGACCGTCTGGCCAAGACGACGGCCGAATGCACCGCCATCGAGCCGGCGCTGATCCCGGTGGCCGACCAGTTGGCCGGCGGAATCTTCACCCCTGGCGACGAAAGCGGCGACGCCCACAAGTTCACCCTGGCGCTGGCCGCGCTGGCCGCCGCACGCGGCGTGACCTTCCGCCACGGCGTCACCGTGCGCGCCCTGATCCGCGACGCCGATCGCGTCGCCGTCGCCGACAGCGATCACGGACCGCTGACCGCCGACGCTTTCGTGCTGGCCGCCGGCAGCTACAGCCCGTTGCTGGCCCGGCCGCTGGGCCTGCGTCTTCCGGTCGTCCCGGCCAAGGGCTATTCCATCACCCTGCCCGCCGACGGCCCGGCGGCGCCCGTGGTGTCGGTCACCGACGACGAACACAAGATGGTCTATTCCCGTCTGGGCGACCGCCTGCGCTGCGCCGGCACCGCCGAAATGACCGGCTACGACACCACCCTGACCGAGGAGCGCTGGCATCTGATCCGCCGCCACGCCAGCGCGCTGTTCCCACAAGCCGGCGATTTCGACCGCGCCGAACCGTGGACCGGATTGCGCCCGGTCACCCCCGACAGCGTGCCGATCCTGGGGCGCACGCCCTATGCCAACCTCTATCTCGACACCGGGCACGGCACCTTGGGCTGGACCATGGCGTGTGGTTCGGGACGGGCGCTGGCCGACCTTGTGTCGGGCCGTCAGCCCGAGATTGACATGGCCGGCCTGGGGCTGGACAGATTCAGTAAAAGTTAGAGAGATCAAATAGCTAGAACCCGTCCATGAAAGCCAGCACCCCGTCAACGAACATTGACGGGGCGCCGAGCCTTCCTTACGAACGGATACGGGCGACGAAGCTGCCGACATCCCCCTTCAGGCGCTCGGATTGCTCCGACAATTGGCGGGCCGCCGACAGAACCTGCCCCGAGGCTTGCCCCGTCTTGGTCGATGCCTGCGTCACGGTCGAGATACGATGGGTAACATCTCCCACACCATCGGACGCCTGTTGAACATTGCGGGCGATTTCCTGGGTGGCGGCTCCCTGTTCCTCGACCGCGGACGAAATGGACGAAGAAATCTCGCTGATCCGCGAGATGGTCGAAGTGATGCCCTTGATGGCCCCCACCGCCTCTTGAGTCGCCTGCTGGACAGAGGAAATCTGGGAACCGATCTCATCGGTAGCCTTGGCGGTTTGATTGGCCAGGCTTTTCACTTCATTGGCGACCACCGCGAAGCCCTTGCCGGCATCGCCGGCACGAGCGGCCTCGATGGTGGCGTTCAACGCCAGCAGATTGGTTTGGCTGGCGATATCGTTGATCAATCCCACAACCTCGCCGATCCTCTGCGCCGCCTGGGCGAGGTCGGTGACGATCTGGTTGACGCGGTTGGCCTCGGCCACCGCCGACGCCGCGACATCGGCGGATTGCAGGACCTGTTGCCCGATTTCCTGAATGGCCGCCGACAATTCCGTGGTGGCGGAAGCAACTGTCTGGACGTTGGACGACGCCTGTTCGGAAGCCACCGCCACGGCCGCCGCTTCCTCCTCGGTCTGAGACGCAAGATCGGACAAGGATTGAGCCGCCGCCGCCATCTCGCCGGAACGCGCGGACACCGCCTCGACCACCCCCATGACGCTGGCCTCGAAATTGGAAGCCAACTCATTCATGCGGCGACGCTGCTCGGCCTCGGCCCGCTCTTTCTGCGCCACCTGCTCCGCTTGAAGTCGCTCGACCTCGATGGCGTTGTCCTTGAACACCTGAACGGCCTGGGCCATCTGCCCCAGTTCGTCCGCCTGATCGCGAGCCGGAACCTCGACCTGATGGTTGCCGCCGGCCAGGGCCTTCATGGCGGCGGTCATGGCCACCACCGGACGGGCAACCCCGCCGGCAACCACCCACATGACGCCAATGGCCAACAGAGCCACCACCAGCCCGGTCACCACCTGCCACAACCGCGAATCGGCGGCGCGCTGATTCAACGCGGCGGTCAGGGCGTTGGCTTCGGCCATCACCACGTCGCGCGGAACGCTGACCAGCACCGACCACGGTTTTCCGGTCTGGCCCAAGGCGATGGGGCTGAACACCTGCAACATGCCGGTTTCTTCCTGCCACGCCACCGAACCGCGGCCAGCCTTCACCGTCGCCAGATCGTCATTCCAGGTGCGGCTGAACGAAGAAAACGACTTGCCGATACGTTCGGGATGATCGCTGTTCGCCACGACCAGCCCCAGGTCGCTGAGGATCACCACCTCGCTTTTGCCACCGAAGATGGATTGACTGACCTTGTTGGCCAGCGTCTGCACGAAGTCCAGGTTGAAGTCCGTCCCGGTCACCCCCAGAAACTTGCCCCCGACCTTCACCGGTACTGAAATGGTCGCCAAATAGACATTCTTGCCCTGAACCACATAGGGCAACGGCCCCAACACGCTTTCGTGGCCGGTTTCCTGGGGACCGATGTACCAGCCTCCCTTCATCACACCGTTGGGATGCAGGTCGCGGCTGTCATATTCCACCAAAGGCTGGAGCGCGATCTTGCCGTCGCTGCCACGGGTCCAATAGGACAGGAATCGCCCCGTGTTGTCGGAACCACTGTCGCGATTCCCCCGATAAAGCTGGTCCTGACCATCCATGGCGTCGGGTTCCCACGCCGAATAGGTGCCGTTCAGCTTTTCATTGGCGAGCAACCCGAAATGCAGCATCTCATTGAAATAGGCCCGCCGCTCGCCAACCGTGATGCCATCGGCGCCCGAGCTTCCCACCACCTTGGCCGCACGCAACGCGAAGGTCCTGGCGATCTGCAACGCCTCGTCGAACTCGAATTGGATGCGGGCGGCCTGACGCGCGGCCACTTCCTGCATGTAGTCCTTGCTCTTGTCATCCATCAGTCTTGAAACGTTTTCGTCAACGAAACGGTTGCTGCCGTTGGTGAAAATGATGCCGAACGTAACCACGGCTGCGGCGGTCACCAACAGGCACAACCCCGCCAAGGCGGCGATCTTGATTTTGACAGACTTGATTTTCATTGGACGGACCACCTTCGCACGTTGGACACCCATGCCCCTTTTGTCGCAACACACGTGTCCACGAATCAAAAATCCTTCACGACGATACACCAAAAAACAGTCAATCCGAAGAGGACTTCAAATTCATAAAATCAACAAAAGTGAATAAGCACCTCATACAAAGGTATCAACCAGATCGCGACTTTAGGCGCACTACACAACCCTTCTCTATTCATCCTCATCCTTCATGATATCCCCCACCTCACTGCTCTCGGCCATTTTCCTCCGCCGATGCGGCCGGTGCGCCCAGGGTCGGTCCCCCTGCCACTCGGCAACGGTTTCAATTCGGGCACCCTTCTCCGTCAACCACAGGGCGTGGGCGCCACGGCGCCACAGGTCGAAACGGTCCACCACCGCCGCCGCGCCACGGCAGGCCTGCCGGATGGGGACGGCGGCAA
This sequence comes from Magnetospirillum aberrantis SpK, assembly GCF_011022235.1. Taxonomy (GTDB): domain Bacteria; phylum Pseudomonadota; class Alphaproteobacteria; order Rhodospirillales; family Magnetospirillaceae; genus Magnetospirillum; species Magnetospirillum aberrantis. The sequence goes on from NZ_JAAIYP010000027.1 coordinate 93,790, forward strand.
CCACCACCTGGGCGGAGCCGTCGCAGGCGGCGGCGATCCCTTCGTCCTGCTGCACCAGGGCAACCTGGATGCCGGCGCCACGATAGACGCACCCCAAGGCGTCACAGGCCAGCCGCCCGTCATTGGAGCGGCCACGCTTTGGCCAGCGTTCGACGGCGGCCGGGCCGGCACGGCGGGCCCAGGTCTCGCGCTGGATACGCCCACCACGGTTGACCAAAAGGGTGCCGTCGGCGGCACGCACCCCAAAGGCATAACCCCGCCCATCCACCAAAATGTCGGGAGGGTCATCCAGCGCCATGGCGGCCACCCCCAGAACCATGGACAAAGCCCCCCACAGCCGCCAGCGCCGCCGCCACAGAACCAGCCAGCAAAGGCCAAATGAGAACAACACCAATCCCCAAAGCGGCAACACCGGCAAGGAAATCGCCGCCGCCGGCCAGCCGGCGACCATGGCCGCCACATGGTTGATGGCAGCGACTCCCCAGCCCATGAACATCCAGGCCCAAGCGTCGAGCCCAAGCGGCATCAGCAGCAACCCTAAAGCGGCGAATGGCATGACCACACCGGACAACGGCACCGCCAGCGCGTTGGCCGCCACCGACCACACGGCGAAGCGGTTGAAATGGTAGATGCCGTAAACGGCGGTGGCACCGCCCGCCACCAAGGTAGACACCACCACCCCCGCCAGATAGAGCCCCGCCGCCGCCGCCCAGCCGCGATGTTCGGCCCGCCAGACGGCAAGCCGCGGCGACAAGACCTCGTATGCGGCGATCAGCGCGGCGACGGCGGCGAACGACATCTGAAAGCTGGGGCCGACCAGAACCTCGGGCGTCAACAACAACACCACGACCGCCGCCCACGCCACCAGCCGCATGGAAAGCGCGCTACGGTCCAGCAACACCGCCACCAGCACGATGCCGGTCATCAGGAACGAGCGTTGTGTCGGCACCGGCGCCCCAGCCAGCAACATATAAAAGAAGGTGGTGAACAACGCCGCCACCGCCGCCCATTTCTTGATCGGGCGGCGCAAGGCCACCGCCGGCACCAGCGCCAGCCCGCCGCGCACCACGAAGAACACCAGGCCGGCCGCCAACCCCATGTGCAACCCGGAAATGGACAGGATATGGGCCAGACCGGAATCGCGGTAATCGTCCAGCACCTTGCGCGGAATGGCACCGGTTTCACCGGTCACCAGGGCGGCCGCAACGGCACCGCTGCCATCCTTGGGCAACAGGTCGAGAATACGTCGGGCGATGACCCGGCGCAGTTCGTTAAGCGTCGCCCACGCCCCTTGCCCCTCTCCTTCGTCCAGGATTTGCGGGCGGCCTCGCATGGTGCCGATGGCCCCCAATTCCTGGAACCAGGCGTGGCGGGCGAAGTCAAAAGCGCCCGGTGCCGACGGTTGCGGCGGCGGAATCAATTGCGCGGTGACGGCGATCCGGCACCCCACCGCCAGGTCCATATCCTCGCGCAGGCGAAGGCGCACCCGGCGGGGAGACGGCCCTTCGACCTCGACCCGGACATCGTCCAACAGCACCCGCTGTCCGCCCTCGGCCAACAGCTCCACTTCCGCGACCATCCCTTGCAGCCGCACCAGACCGGTGGGGCGCTCCAGTACCGGATGGGCGACCATGGCCGTCCGCCACTGGGCGGTGAAAAAACCGGCCGCCAGCGCCAGCAACGGCAAGGCGACCAACAGATGGTGCGGACGCTTGCGCACCGCCCAGGCTAGAGATAGGGTACCGACCGCCCCTGCCCCGCCCAGCCATAGCGGCGGTTCGGCCGGGGCAAGGAAGTACAGCGAGATTCCCAGCCCCAGGAAAGTCGGCAACCACAAAGGCCAACGTTCGCGCTCGGCCATCACCGTCGCGACGATGTTTGCATTTGCAAAAGGCCCTAGCCTTTGGACCAGGAAGCCGCCTATCCTATCGGGCAGGAAAATCGCCATCCCCCCCACTCATCGGGCTGTCATCCGTCTCAAGATATGCTAGAGAGATGCGGCCTGCTACGTATGGCGCTAGGAGTTTCGATACCTATCATGTCGGTGGTCACCCGTTTCGCCCCTTCTCCGACTGGCTTCCTCCACATTGGCGGCGCGCGCACCGCGCTGTTCAACTGGCTGTTCGCCCGTCACCACGGCGGCCAGTTCCTGCTGCGCATCGAGGACACCGACCGGGCGCGCTCCACCCAACAGGCGGTGGACGCCATTTTCGACGGCATCAAGTGGCTGGGCCTCGATTGGGACGGCGAGGCGGTGTTCCAGTTCGCCCGCATGGACCGCCATGCCGAGGTCGCCCGCCAATTGGTGGCCGAGGGCAAGGCCTATTACTGCTATTGCACCCCCGAGGAACTGGAGAAGATTCGCGAGCAGCAGCGCGCCGAGGGCAAGCCCATGCGCTATCCCGGCATCTGGCGCGACCGCGACCCGTCCGAGGCTCCGGCCGGGGCCAAGGCGGTGGTGCGTCTCAAGGCGCCGCAGGACGGCGACACCGTGATCCACGATCTGGTGCAAGGCGAAGTCCGCGTCGTCAACTCGCAACTGGACGACATGGTGCTGTTGCGCGCCGATGGCACGCCCACCTACATGCTGTCGGTGGTGGTGGACGACCACGACATGGGCATCACCCACGTCATCCGCGGCGACGACCACCTGACCAACGCCTTCCGCCAATACCAGCTTTACAAGGCCTGCGGCTGGGACATCCCGCAATTCGCTCACATCCCGCTGATCCACGGCCCCGACGGCGCCAAGCTGTCCAAGCGTCATGGCGCGCTGGGGGCCGAGGCCTACCGCGACATGGGCTTCCTGCCCGAGGCCATGCGCAACTATCTTCTGCGCCTGGGCTGGGGCCATGGCGACGACGAGATCATCCCGACCGAACAGGCCGTCGAATGGTTCGACCTGGCCGGCGTCGGCCGTTCGCCGTCGCGTTTCGACATGACCAAGTTGACCAACCTCAACGGCCATTATCTGCGCCAGTCGGACGACAGCCGTCTGGTTGACTTGATCGCGCCAATGGTCGAGGCCAAGGTGGGGGCGCCGGTGGATGCCGAAGGGCGCCGCCGTCTGACCGCCGGCATGGCCGGTATGAAGGAACGGGCCAAGACTTTGGTGGAATTGGCCGATTCCGCGCTGTTCTACGTGCGTCCGCGCCCATTGGCGCTGGATGACAAGGCCGCCAAGGCGTTGGACGATTCCGACGCACGGGCCTTGTTGCGAGATTACGTCCAGTCGGTCGCCGAGTCCGAATGGACGAAACACGTTCTGGAGGAGGCCGCCCGCACTTTCGCGGAAAGCCGTGGCCAGAAGCTGGGCAAGGTGGCGCAGCCTTTGCGGGCGGCGTTGACCGGGTCTTCTGTGTCCCCACCCATCTTCGAAGTGATGGAAGTGCTGGGACGCGCCGAGGCCACCGCCCGCATCGAGGACATCACAGGGAAGGACACCCCCTGAGCATGAACGCCGCCGGGCCCCTCCCCGGCGGCACGCCGAAAACGTCAACCGAACAACGAAACACGGGGAAAGCAGCATGAGCAAAGAAACTGTCACCCTTATCAACAACAGCACCGGCAAGCAAACCGAGATGCCGCTGCTTTCCGGTTCCGTGGGCCCCAAGGTAGCGGACATCCGCAAGCTCTATGCCGAGCAGGACATCTTCACCTACGACCCCGGCTTCACCTCGACCGGTTCGTGCAAGTCGGCCATCACCTACATCGATGGCGACGAGGGTGTGCTCCTGCATCGCGGCTATGCCATCGCCGACCTGGCCGAGAACTGCGAGTTCCTGGAAGTCGCCTACCTGATCCTCAAGGGCGAGCTGCCGAACCCCGAGCAGAAGGCCAAGTTCGAGAAGGACATCATCCGCCATTCCATGCTGAATGAGCAGATCAACTTCTTCTATCGCGGCTTCCGTCGCGACGCCCACCCGATGGCCGTCATGTGCGGCGTGGTCGGCGCCATGGCCGCCTTCTACCACGATTCCACCGACATCAATGATCCGCATCAGCGCATGATCGCCAGCTACCGGCTGATCGCCAAGATGCCGACCGTCACCGGCTGGGCGTACAAGTACATGCAGGGCCAGCCCTTCATGTACCCGCAGAACGGCCTCAGCTACGCCGAGAACTTCCTGCACCTGATGTTCGCCACCCCGTGCGAGCAGTACAAGGTCAGCCCGGTCCTGGCCAAGGCCATGGATCGCATCCTGATCCTGCACGCCGACCACGAGCAGAACGCCTCGACCTCGACCGTGCGTCTGGCCGGTTCGTCGGGTGCCAACCCGTTCGCCTGCATCGCCGCCGGCATCGCCTCGCTGTGGGGTCCCGCCCATGGCGGCGCCAACGAGGCCGTGCTGAACATGCTGGGCGAGATCGGCTCGGTCGAGCGCATCCCCGAGTTCATCAAGAAGGCCAAGGACAAGGACGATCCGTTCCGTCTGATGGGCTTTGGCCACCGCGTCTACAAGAACTACGACCCGCGCGCCAAGATCATGCAGAAGACCTGTCACGAGGTTCTGGACGAACTGGGCGTGCAGGACGAGCCGCTGCTCAAGCTGGCCATGGAACTGGAGCGCATCGCGCTCGAGGACGATTACTTCGTCAGCCGCAAGCTGTTCCCGAACGTGGACTTCTATTCGGGTATCATCTTCCGCGCCATGGGCATCCCGACCCAGATGTTCACCTCGCTGTTCGCCCTGGCCCGTACCGTGGGCTGGATCGCCCAGTGGAACGAAATGCTGACCGACCCCGATCAGAAGATCGGCCGTCCGCGCCAGCTTTATGTGGGCGAGCCCCAGCGCGCGTTCATCCCGCTGGACAAGCGTGCCTAAGCGGACGACGCATAGACCTGAACCGGAAGGGCGGCGCGTTCCCGCGCCGCCCCGACGGCTTCCGCCCCCGGCCAACGACAACTCGACCCCCGGCCGGCGGCGTTTTTGGCGCGCCGCGACCATGGCGGCGCTGACGGTGGCGACAGCCGCCGCGCTTTATTTCCTTGTGGTTGCCTGAACACCCTTCCGGTTACCCAAGCGGCGCTTGACCACAGTCACAGCCACCCCCTTCCCCCTGCCTTATTCCATCCCTGTCCAGCATCCCGGAACACGGTGAAATTCCGTGGCGGTCCCGCCGCTGTAACCGGTGACGCCGGCCGCGTGCCCCGTGCGGGGCAGCCACTGGCCCTTGGGCCGGGAAGGTGCGGCTTTGGCGGTCGACCCGGAAGCCAGAAGACCTGTTGGATCATTTGACGACCCGTGGGGGCGAAATCCGATGGCAAAGGGTTTCGGCCGGCGCAGCGTTTCGTGCTGCCCGTCCGACGTCCCCACCCGATCGGAGAAGGCACGATGAAGCCGCAATCCCACGACACAACCAAAACCACCGAAAGCACCGAAAGCACCCACCGCCCGCCGGTCATCGCCACGCGCAAGACCTGCGACGCCACCGGCACCGGCCTGTCCCACTATGTCCTGATGGACAAGGACGCGGCACGATGAGCGCCGTTTTCCATTCCGAGGCCCCGCAAGGGGCCTCGGCCCTGGTGCCGTTCGACATCGGCCACGACGACTATGTCGCCATGATCGCCCCCGACGACGCCTTCTGGTCGCTGGTGCGCCGCGACAGCCTGGAAGTGGCGGCGGCGGACGGCGCCCTGGCCCGCGCCCATGCCACGCACTCGGCCGAGTTCCGTCGTGAGATGGACATGCTGCGCTTCCACCTCAAACCCTCGGCGGTCTATTTCAACGCCACCGAACGCTGCAACTTGAACTGCTCCTATTGCTACATCCCCACCGGTCTGCGCCAGGGCGGCAAACAGATGGACGCGGCCCAGGTGCGGGCGGCGCTGGAGCGTCTGGCCGAGTATTTCGCCACCACCGTTCCCCAAGGCCGCAAGCCGCAGGTCATCTTTCATGGTGCCGAGCCGCTGTTGGCCAAGGACGCGTTGTTCGTTGCCATGGACGACTTCGCCGACCGTTTCCGTTTTGGCATTCAGACCAACGCCACCTTGCTGGACCAGGACGCGGTAACGTTCCTGACCACACGCGGCATCGGTATCGGCCTGTCGCTGGATGGCGCCGAGGCGACGGTGGCCGACCGCACCCGCAAGCGCTGGAACGGCCAGGGCGTGCACGCTTCGACCCTGGACGCCATCGATCGGTTGCGCGGCTATAAGGGCTTCAACGTCATCTGTACCATGACACAGGACAACCTGCCGGCACTGACCGGCATGGTCGAGTTCCTGCACGAGCGCGAGGTTCCGGCCTGCATGCTGAACGTGGTCCGCTGCACCCTGCCCGGCGCACGCGCGGTCTGGGCCGAGGACGTGCCGCTGGCGGCGGCCTATGTGGCGGCGCTGGAACGCAGCCACCAACTCTATCGCGACACCGGCCGCAAGCTGGTGGTGGCCAATTTCGCCAACATCCTGATTTCCATCCTGGCCCCGACCGCCCGGCGCCTGATGTGCGACATCAGCCCATGCGGTGGCGGCCGTTCCTTTTTCGCCCTGGCGCCGGACGGCAAGCTGTTTCCGTGCAGCGAATTCATCGGCCTGCCCGAATTCGCCGGCGGCAACCTGTTTCACGACCGCGTCGAGGACGTTCTTGAAAGCCCGGCCTTTCGCAAGGTCACCGGCCGCAAGGTCGAGGACATCGCCGCCTGCGCCGACTGCCCCATCCGCCATTTCTGTGGTTCGCCCTGCCCGGCCGAAGCACACGAAATGCGCGGGGGCATGGACCAAGTCGGCGCTTACTGCGCCTTCTACCGCGAACAGGCGCGCTACGCCTTCCGCCTGATCGCCGAAGGCCGTGCCGACGATTTCCTGTGGGATGGCTGGGACGACGGAACCAAACTCGCCTTCACCTGCTGACACGGCTCCTCCCCCGGCATGCCGGGGGAGGACCTGACGGAGGTCACGCCGCCGCTAACAAGGAAATTCCCAGGATTTCCAAAAGCCGGTTTCCTACACCACATGATCGTCCATGTCGAAGTAGCCAACAAAAAGCTACTTGGAAATGCCAACCAAGTACGGCGGGAAATTACCGAAGAGGGAATTCCCCGCCTAACGTACCGGGGCGACCACCTTAGCTCGCCTTTCCACCTCCATTGTCTCTGGCGCGTTGACGCCGCTCCAGTCCCGCCGCTGTCAAGCCGGCGACGGACAAACTGGTAAAAGCTCCCATCGTAAGCTGCATGGCAGAATAACGATGCTCGTCACGCACCCCCCGCCATTTCGCCACACAAGCGGAAATCTCGTGACGACGAGAGGGCGAGACCCCTTCGGCACACCGCAGCCGAACCACCGCTTCCACCTCCTCAGTCATAGCGAAGAAGCACACGGTCAACGCAGGAACGGCCCAAGCCATGGCGATTGCCTTTTTTAGGATTTCACACATTGTCTACCCCCACTTCAAGGTTGAGACAGACAAAATGTGCCGCCATTTTTTATAAAAATCAACAATATATTTCCGCTTTCCGCCGCACATGAAAAATACAATCGATCAAATACAAGCAAGTAAATAGATTTGCAGCACATAGATAAAGAATTACAACAACCAAGTACTAGTCCATCACCACCATCTTTACTTTTAGCAACATCGAATCACTAAATTATACTAGAAAATACATATGGACAACTTGCCATCAAAACCAATTATAACCCACCACTCCACCATCGATGCCACACCATGTCACACCACTCAAGCCGCAATTAGGCGCAAATTATCAGCACAAAATCGCATTTCCCCCGCATTCTTGGGTTTTTATAAAAACAAATCCGCACCCCCGACATCAGAGCTTGCACAAGAAGACGACTTAAATAATATTTCATGCAATTTATTGCACGTAAGGGGATATAAATGCCTGGCGAGAGACTTGATAAATTGCATGCGGTTTCGCTCTACCTGTTCGGTCAATCCATAGAGCCGCTAAATCAATTGAAAAGTGCTCTCAAGGCACGGATGCCCAAGGGAGCTGCGGGCCGCAACGACCGTACGTTGAACTCGTTTTTCAGCAAGACCCCCACGTCCTCGTTCCACTTGGCGACAGTTCAGTCTTACGAACGGCAAATTTGCGCCCTGGCTGGGGACCAGGGGCTGTATCTGCCCGAAGATTTTCTGGGATGGCCGATCGCTAAGCTTCGCCCACTACTGACCAAGCGCCAACGCGTGGCGAAACGGCCAACGCCGATGCTGATATTGCGCTCGTTAGCGATTGAGAATTTCAATCAAGAAGCTGATAGCGAAGAGATTGTCGGAACCTACAACATGTTCCGGCTACACACCCGCCATCCGGTGGCGGAAAGCGGATTGCTGACCATCACGGCCGCCAACAATCACTTGAAGTGCACATTGGAATTCGAGCAACAGAGCTATGCCGGTTGTGTGATCGAGAACAACACCAAGGTCACACTTGTCATGGCACCCGAGCGCACGCGCCAGCGCGGCCTTAACATGCTGCTGATCAGTTTCCCCAACAACGAGGAACAGCAATTTCTGGCGGGAACATGGTTCGACACCACTCCGGCCGATCCCGGCGCCGGCCGTTTCTTCATGCGACGCCTGGATGACAGGGATCTCCCCGGTCTTCAGCTAATCCGCGATTTTTCTGAACGGGAGCATCCACAGGAATACGGCAAGCTGCTCGAAGTGCTGACCCCAGCCCGGCCAGCCATCAACGCACGCGATTTTTATCTTTATTGCCCGATCGGCTATGTCCTGGAGAGCCACCCCCTGGATGGCTGGTACAAAGCCCTATTAAACGCCCAACCGCCCATTTTTAAGGAAGCGTGAGGAATTTCCCCTGTCCGAGCTTGCCCACGGACAGGGGAATGCGTCACGCCGCCGGCAGCGCCTTGGGGGCGACGAACCCGGCCTGGACGATGGCACGGACCTTGTCGAAGGCCTTGGCCTCGATCTGGCGGATGCGTTCACGGCTGACGCCGTAGCGGCCGCCCAGTTCCTCCAGCGTCATCGGTTCGTCCTTCAGACGCCGTTCGACGAAGATCTCGCGCTCGCGTTCGCTCAGGGTATCCAGGGCGCGGGCGATCAGGCCACGGCCTTGGGCCATCTCCTCGCGATGGGCGTAGGCCGCTTCCTGGTTGTCGGACTGGTCGGGCAACAGGGCAACCGCCTCGGTGCCGCTTTCGCCCAAGGGAACGTTGAGCGAGGAATCGCGGCCCGCCATGCGGCGGTTCATGGACACCACGTCGTCTTCGCCGACATCAAGCTCGCGGGCGATCGCCGTCACGTGCTCGGGCGCCAGGTCGCCGGCCTCCAGCAGCTTCAGACGCGCCTTGATGCGGCGCAGGTTGAAGAACAGCTTCTTTTGCGCGGCCAGGGTGCCGATCTTGACCAAAGACCAGGAGTTCAGGACGAATTCGTTGAGCGACGCCTTGATCCACCACATGGCGTAGGTGGACAGGCGGAATCCCTTGTCCGGGTCGAATTTCTTGACGGCCCGCATCAGGCCGACATTGCCTTCGGAAATCAGGTCGGCCATGGGAAGGCCGTAATGGCGATAGCCCATGGCGATCTTGGCCACCAGACGCAGGTGACTGGTCACCAGCTTGTGGGCGGCGGCGGTATCCTCGTAATCCACCCAGCGCTTGGCCAGCATGAACTCTTCCTCGGCCTCGAGGACCGGGAAGGCACGGATGTCGCCGAGATATTTGGAAAGGCCACCATCTTCGCCGATGACGGGCATGGTCGCGGACAATCGCATCGTCAAATCCTCCTTCCGAGCGAATTGACTGAGGCCCACCACATTGGCCGGGCCGAGAACCCGGACAGCCCCAAACGGGCACCGTCCGACGTGGAAACATTATGCAAACGCAAACATGGCGAATCAAGAGGCATGTGGTCATGCCACATGCCGGCCACCGCGCAAACACGCATTGCCCCTGGCTCCTGGACATCATCCTCCCTACATTGGTCGCCTGACGTCATCCAAGGGGGAACGCGCCCATGTGGGTCGAGATCCTGATCGTTCTCGCCCTGATCCTGATCAACGGCTTTTTCGCCATGTCCGAACTGGCCCTGGTGTCGTCGCGCCCGGCCGAATTGCGCCGCCGCGCCGAAAAAGGCTCGAAAGGCGCCCGCGTGGCGCTTGAAATGCTGAAGGACCCGTCACGCCTGTTGTCGACGGTGCAGATCGGCATCACCCTGGTCGGCATCGTCGCCGGCGCCTATTCGGGAGCCACCCTGGGCGGCCATGTCGCGGAAGCACTGGCGGCCCTGGTTCCGGCCTTGGCGGAATGGTCGGAAGAAATGGCCATGACCGGCGTGGTCGGCGCCATCACCTACCTGTCGCTGGTGGTCGGCGAACTGGTGCCGAAACGGCTGGCCATGCATCATTCCGAGACCATCGCCATCCGCGTCGCCCCCTTCATGCGCCGCGTCGCCATGGCCGGCGGGCCGGCGGTGGCGTTATTGCGCGTTTCCACCAACCTGATCCTCAGGCTTTTGGGGCAGAAACCGGACGACACCAGACAACTCACCGAGGACGAATTACGGGCGGTGATCGCCGAAGGTGCCCTGGCTGGGGTGATCGAGCCGGCGGAAAAGGAAATGCTGGACCGTGTCATGCGTTTGGCCGACCGGCCGGTGGGATCGATCATGACACCCAGGCCCGACGTGGTATGGCTTGACGCCGACGATCCGTTGGATGTCTGGCGCCACCGCATGACCGAGGCACCGCATTCGCGTTTTCCGGTGGCCCGCGGGTCGCTGGACGACATGGTCGGCGTGCTCGATACCCGGCGCATCCTGGGCAAGCTGTTGGCCGGCGAACCCTTCGATCCGCTGTCGGCGGTGACGCCGGCCCCGGTGGTGCACGAAGGTATCCGGGCGCCGCGCGTGCTTGAGCTGTTCAAACAGACCAACGCCCCCATGCTGATGGTGCTGGACGAATACGGCGGCTTCGAAGGCATCGTCACCATGACCGATTTCCTGGAAGCGGTGGCCGGAGAAATGCCCGGCGGCATCGGCGACGAACCCTCGGCGGTCCGCCGCGAGGACGGGTCGTGGCTGTTGGACGGCATGATCGCCGTCGAGGAGGCCGAGGCCGTGCTGGGCCTGTCGGGCCTGGGCGAATTGGGCGACTATCACACCCTGGCCGGGTTCATGCTGTCGCATCTGGCCCATTTGCCGCTGACCGGCGAATATTTCGTCTGGTCGGGATGGCGGTTCGAGGTGGTGGACATGGACGGCCGGCGTATCGACCGCATTCTCGCCACTCCGCCACGGGAAGTCCCCGACGACAGCGGCTCTTGACGGCGCCGCTGGACAGCGCCGCCCCGACGCGGCAATCTGGTCCTACCACTTCACGGGATTTCACCATGCCGGCCAAACCACGAATCGTCGTCGCCCGTCGCCTGCCCCCTTCGGTCGAAGCCGAATTGCACCGGCGTTTCGATTGCCTGGGTAATCCCGAAGACGGTGTGTTGCCCCCCGAGGAACTGGTGGCCCGCGCCCAGACGCACCGCGCCGACGGCATGCTGGTGACCCTGACCGACCGTTTGCCGGCCACGGCCATCGCCGCCCTTCCCGACAGCGTGCGGGTCATCGCCACCTATTCGGTCGGGTTCAACCATATCGACATCGAAGCGGCCAAGGCGCGCGGCATCGTCGTCGCCTATTGCCCCGAGGCCACCACCACCGCCACCGCCGACGTGGCGATGATGTTGCTGTTGGCGGCATGTCGCCGTCTGTCGGCTTTCGAACGCGATCTGCGCCAGGGGCAATGGGGGGCGTGGACGGCATGGAAGGATCTGGGAACCGATCCCACCGGCAAGACCCTGGGCATCGTCGGCATGGGCCGCATCGGCCAGGCGGTGGCGGCCCGTGCCCGCGCCTTCGGCATGAAGATCGCCTATCATCAGCGCCGTCGCCTGCCGCCCGAGCAAGAGGGCGATGCAATTTTCCATCCCACATTGGAAAGCCTGTTCCGCTCATCACAGGTCGTCAGCCTGCATGCACCGGCCACCCCCGAAACCACCCGCATGGTCAACCGCGACAGCTTGGCATGGCTTCCACGCGGCGCCATCCTGGTCAACACCGCGCGCGGCGACCTGGTGGACGACGATGCGTTGATCGCCGCCTTGCAAGACGGCCATCTTGCCGCCGCCGGCCTCGACGTCTTCGCTGGCGAGCCCCATTTCGACAAACGTTACCTGGGCCTCGCCAACGTCACGCTTTTGCCCCACATCGGCACCTCGACCGCGGAAACCCGCGACCGCATGGGCGCCGACACCATCGCCAACCTGTCCGCAGTATTCGACGGAACCGAGCCCCCCTGGCGCGTCG
>NZ_JAAIYP010000028.1 GCF_011022235.1 Magnetospirillum aberrantis SpK
GCTAGTCATAAAAATCCGCGGGCGGGCGGGCCACGCCGTCGCCGCCCAGGCGCTGGCTGGTCGCCATGGCCTCCTCGTGGTCGCACAGCCATGCCTTGAGGGCGGCCAGGGCGCAATGTTCCGGGCTTTTTCCCAGCGCGCGGGCGACGCGGGTCAGGCGGTTGTCGAGATCGGGGTCGGTGGGGATGGTCAGCATGTGGGCCTGTCCTGCAATTTTCTTGATTTTATAGCCGATCCGCGCCATCACCGCCGCCATGACCACGCTCTCGACCGAACTGGCGCTGCGGCGCACCTTCGCCATCATCTCCCACCCCGACGCCGGTAAGACGACGCTGACGGAAAAGCTGTTGATGTTCGGCGGCGCCATCCAGATGGCCGGTGCCGTGCGCGCCCGAGGTGAACAGCGCCGCACCCGCTCGGACTGGATGGCCATCGAGAAGGAACGCGGCATCTCGGTCTCGGCCTCGGTCATGACCTTCGAGCACGAGGGGCTGACCTACAACCTGCTCGATACGCCCGGTCACGAGGACTTTTCCGAAGATACCTACCGCACCCTGACCGCCGTCGACTCGGCCATCATGGTGCTGGACGCCGCCAAGGGCATCGAAACCCAGACCTTGAAGCTGTTCGAGGTCTGCCGCATGCGTGACATGCCCATCATCACCTTCATCAACAAGGTGGACCGCGAAGGCCGCGAGCCCATCGACCTGTTGGACGAGGTGGAAAAGACCCTGGCGCTGGACGTCTGCCCGGTGACCTGGCCCATCGGCATGGGCCGCGACCTCAAGGGCGTCTACGATCTGGTCAACGACCGCGTCATCATGTTCGATCCCGGTCGCGGCGACCACATCGCGGCGGCGGTGGTGGATGCGCCGCTGGACAGCCCCAAGCTGGACGAGGCGGTGGGGGCGTCTGCGGCGGCCCGGCTGCGCGACGAGGTCGAGCTGGTGCGCGGCGGCTATCCCGAATTCGACCTGGAAAGTTTCCGCGCCGGACACTTGACTCCAGTGTTCTTCGGCTCGGCCTTGAAGACCTTCGGCGTCGCCGAATTGCTGCGCGGCGTCGGCCGTCTGGCCCCCAGCCCGCTGGCCCGCAAGACCAACACCCGCACGGTCGAGCCGACCGAGGAAAAGGTCACCGGCTTCGTGTTCAAGGTCCAGGCCAACATGGACCCCAACCACCGCGACCGCATCGCCTTCTTCCGTCTGTGCTCGGGCCGCTTCAAGCGCGGCATGAAGCTGAAGCACGTGCGCTCGGGCAAGGTCATGGCCCTGGTCAACCCAGTGTTCTTCCTGGCGCGCGAGCGTGAGCTGGCCGAGGAAGCCTATGCCGGCGACATCATGGGCATCCCCAATCACGGCCAGTTGCGCATCGGCGACACGCTGAGCGAGTCCGAGGATTTCCACTTCCTGGGCATTCCCACCTTCGCCCCGGAAGTGCTGCGCCGCGCCCGCCTGGACGACCCCATGAAGGCCAAACAGCTGAAGAAGGCGCTGGACGATCTGGCCGAGGAAGGTGTCAGTCAGGTGTTCAAGCCGGTGGACGGGTCAAGCTGGATCGTCGGCGTGGTCGGCCCACTTCAGTTCGACGTGCTGACCACCCGCATCGAAAGCGAATACAACATCAGGGCCGGATTCGAGGATGGCGGCTTCGTCACCGCCCGCTGGGTCGCCGCCGAGGATGCCAAGGAACTGGAAAAGTTCACCGCCGCCAACAAGTCCAACATGGCCGAGGACCGCGACGGCTCGCCCGTCTACCTTGCGCGCAATTCCTGGCAATTGGGCCGTGCCCAACAGGATTTCCCGGCCATCAAATTCACGGCGACGCGCGAGCAGCATTGAGGACGCGCGCCGTCGCCCTCATATTGGGGGGATCATGGCAAGCATTCCCGTCCTCGACTTCATCGAACGCCCGGAACTTCCCACCGGGCGGGCCGATTTCAAGCTGGTTTCCGACTTCCAGCCGTCGGGCGACCAGCCGACCGCCATCGTCGAACTGACCAAGGGGGTCGAGGGGGGCGAGCGCGATCAGGTGCTGTTGGGGGTCACCGGCTCGGGCAAGACCTTCACCATGGCCCACGTCATCGCCAACACCGGCCGGCCGACGGTGGTTCTGGCGCCCAACAAGACGTTGGCGGCACAGTTGTACGCCGAGATGAAATCGTTCTTTCCCGACAACGCGGTGGAATATTTCGTCTCGTATTACGACTATTACCAGCCCGAAGCCTACATTCCGCGTACCGACACCTATATCGAGAAGGATTCCCAGATCAACGAACAGATCGACCGCATGCGTCATGCGGCGACCCGTGCGTTGCTGGAACGGCGCGACGTGGTGATCGTCGCCTCGGTGTCGTGCATCTACGGTATCGGGTCGGTCGAATCCTATGCCCGCATGACCATTCCGTTGAAGGTGGGTGAAAGCTACGACCAGCGCGACCTGCTGAAGCGTCTGGTGGAGCTTCAGTACACCCGCAACGACGCCGCCTTCGAACGCGGCACCTTCCGGGTGCGCGGCGACAGCCTGGAAATCTTTCCGGTGCACTATGAGGACCGCGCCTGGAAACTGTCGTTCTTTGGCGACGAACTGGAGGCCATCGCCGAATTCGACCCGCTGACCGGCGAAAAGACGGTCAGCATGACCGAGGCGGTGGTCTACCCCTCAAGCCACTACGTGACGCCGCGCCCGACGGTGACTCAGGCCATCAAGGGCATCAAGGAGGAGATGAAGGAGACGGTCGCCCGCTTCGAACGCGAGGGCAAGCTGTTGGAGGCTCAGCGTATCCGCGAGCGCACCACCTTCGATCTGGAGATGCTGGAAACCACGGGTCA
This sequence comes from Magnetospirillum aberrantis SpK, assembly GCF_011022235.1. Lineage (GTDB taxonomy): Bacteria > Pseudomonadota > Alphaproteobacteria > Rhodospirillales > Magnetospirillaceae > Magnetospirillum > Magnetospirillum aberrantis. Next base: position 2,832 of record NZ_JAAIYP010000028.1, read on the forward strand.
TTGCAAGTCGATCGAGAATTATTCCCGCTACCTGACGGGGCGACGGCCCGGCGACCCGCCGCCGACCCTGTTCGAGTACCTGCCGCCCGACGCGCTGTGCATCGTCGACGAGTCCCACGTCACCGTGCCGCAGATCGGCGGCATGTACCGGGGCGACTATGCGCGCAAGTCGATCCTGGCCGAGTTCGGGTTTCGCCTGCCGTCCTGTGTCGACAACCGGCCGTTGAAGTTCGAGGAATGGGAGGCCATGCGGCCGCAGACGCTGTTCGTCTCGGCCACTCCCGGCCCGTGGGAGATGGAGCGCACTGGCGGCGTTTTCACCGAACAGGTGATCCGCCCCACCGGTCTGGTGGACCCGGTCTGTGTGATCCGTCCCGTGGAACGCCAGGTGGACGACCTGCTGGCCGAGGTGCGCGAGGTGTCGCGCAAGGGCTATCGGACCTTGGTCACCGTGCTGACCAAGCGCATGGCCGAGGACCTGACCGAATACCTTCACGACCATGGCGTGCGCGTGCGTTACCTGCATTCCGACATCGACACGCTGGAGCGCATCGAGATCATCCGCGACCTCAGGCTTGGCGCCTTCGACGTGCTGGTGGGCATCAACCTGCTGCGCGAGGGGCTGGATATCCCGGAATGCGCCCTTGTCGCCATCCTGGATGCCGACAAGGAAGGCTTCCTGCGTTCCAAGACCTCGTTGGTCCAGACCATCGGCCGCGCCGCGCGCAATATCGAGGGGCGGGTGCTGCTGTACGCCGACAAGATGACCGATTCCTTGGAATACGCCTTGGCCGAAACCAATCGTCGCCGCGAGAAGCAACAAGCCTATAACGAGGCGCACGGCATCACCCCGGAAAGCGTCAAGAAGGGCATCTCGGACGTTCTGGAAAGCGTGTGCGAGGCCGATTACGTCACCGTCGGCACCGGTGATTCCGGTCTGTCCCATGGTGTCGGGCATAATCTGGCGACCGTCAAGGCCGACATCGAAAAGCGCATGAAGGCCGCCGCCGCCGATCTGGAATTCGAGGAGGCGGCGCGTCTGCGCGACGAATTGCGCCGGCTCGAGGCACTGGATCTTGGGGTGCCGGTCGATTTGATGTCCAAGGGAAGGGGAAGCGGCCGGCCGGCGTCGGGACCTGCGGCGGCACCGAAACGGCGTGGAAGAAAGCGTTGATTTGATTCAAAAACGGCTGGATTCCTCGCCATGAGTGAGTCACAATAAGTCGGATGATCCCGGACCGCATTGCGGCCGGGATTTTTTTTGGCCGGGAGCGAACCATGTCCGACGAGAACAGCGTCAACGAGACGACCAGCACCGAGACCCCGAACCAGAACGCCCAGCAGGCACTGGACGATCTTACGGTCCTGTCCAACGTCGACGACCAGTCCATGGGGCTGACGCGGCTGAACGCCGTGCGCTCGACGGATCTGTCGGATGGAGCGCTTGGCACCTTCGCCACCATTCACCAGGGCTCGACCGCCCATCCGTCGGTTCAGGAAGGCTTCGCCAACCAGACCGGCGAGATCGGCAGCGCCGAAGTGGAGATCGAAACGGCGGACACCGCCGTCGACACGTCTTCCACTACCACCGCGCCGCTTGACACGGAAACCACCGAAGCCGAGGCCGAACCGGATACCGCTCCCAATCTGGACGGCCAAAGCGATCTTTACGGCGGCAACATCATCTTCGGCAGCGGCATCGATTCGCAGACCGAAACCGCCGAAACCGCTCCCGAGGTTCCGGTGGACGAAGGAAGCCAGCCGGTCGCCGAGACCGAGATCCTGGTGCCGGCCGCCAGCGAGGAACCGCTGCACATCGACCAGCTCCCGGTGTTCGAGGGTGTCCAAGTGGAGTTCGACGGCGCGCCCGAGGTCAACGGCCCCTACGACATGGTCGGCAAGGAAGGCGAAAGCCTGTCCTTCCGCGTCAACGCCTACGATCCCGATGGCGGTGGCGTCACCATCAGCTTCTCCGACGCCGCCCATGGCAGCATCGTCTTCGATTCCGCCTCTGGCCAATACGTTTACCAGCCCTATCCCGACCAGTCCGACTGGTTCGGCACGGAAACCGTCACTGTTTTCGTCACGGATGACGAAGGCAACGTGGTCAGCCGCGACATCACCATCAAGCTCGAGAACGTCGACGACGAAGCGACGTGGAGCGTAACCGGCAACTCGGCCGAGGAAAGCACCACCGACACCGCGACCGTGGTCAACGGCACGCTGAACGTGACCGACATCGACGGCGACATCGTCTCGTATGAAGTGGTCGGCAACGGCGAAAACGGCACGGTGACCATCGACGAGAACGGTAACTTCGTCTTCAGCGCCAAGGACAACAACTGGAACGGCTCCGACAGCTTCACCATCCGGGTGACTGATTCCGCGGGTGGCACCACCGACATCACCGTTCCGGTGACCATCTCCCCGACCGACGACGCGGCGGTGATCACCAGTCCCGACCATGTGGATCTCGAGGTCGATCAGGGCGGCGTGGCGAGCGGCGACCTTGACGCGGTCGATCCCGATGGCGACACCCTGACCTATGGTGTGATCGATCCCAAGACCGGCGATCTGGTGCAAGAACTCGAGACCGAGTACGGGACGGTGGTGGTCGATCCCGAGACCGGTGAATACACCTTTACCCCCAACGACAACGCCAAGACGCTGGACGATGGCGAAAGCGCCACCGAACAGTTCCAGGTGGCGGCCACCGACGGCAACACCGTCAGCGCGCCGCAGACGGTGGACGTCACCATCAACGGCACCAACGACGCACCCGAGGTCACCTCCACCATCGCCAGCGGCAACACGGCCGAGGACGCGCCGTTCACGCTTGATGCATCGACCGTGTTCAAGGACGTGGACACCAACGATACGCTGACCTATTCGGCGACCTTGGCCAATGGCGACCCGCTGCCCGATTGGCTGAGCATCGACCCGAACACCGGCGTCCTGTCCGGTACGCCGACGAACGGCGACGTGGGCGAGCTGTCGATCGTGGTGACCGCCAGCGACGGCGACGCCTCGGTCTCGGCCGATCCGTTCACGGTGACGGTGGATAACGTCAACGATGCACCGGTGGTGACGACCGACATCGCTTCCGTCGCG
>NZ_JAAIYP010000029.1 GCF_011022235.1 Magnetospirillum aberrantis SpK
GATGGTGCCGATGTTGCAGTGCGGCTTGTTGCGCTCGAATTTCGCCTTAGCCATGTTTCTCTTACTCCGTCCTCGAATAAAGGTTCAGTGGTCAGCCGGCCAGTCGCCCCCGCACTTCCTCGGCCACCGGGCCGGGGACGTCCGAGTAATGGTCGAAAACCATCGTGTACTGGGCACGGCCCTGCGACATCGAGCGCAGGGTGTTCACATAGCCGAACATGGTGGCCAACGGCACCATGGCGATGACGACGCGGGCGGGCCCGCGGGTCTCCATGGACGTGACCTGGCCACGCCGGCCATTCAGATCGCCGATGACCGCGCCGAGATAGTCGTCGGGAGTGACAACCTCGACCCGCATCACCGGTTCCAACAGCTTCGAACCCGCCTTGGCGAGACCATCGCGGCAGGCGGTTCGGGAAGCAATCTCAAACGCCAACGCCGAGGAATCGACGTCATTGGCGGCACCATCGGTCAACGTGGCGTGCACGTCAACCACCGGAAAGCCCGCGACGACCCCGTCTTCCATGGCCGAACGCAGGCCGCGCTCGATGCCGGGCACGTATTCCTTGGGCACGGCACCGGCCGGGGACTTGTTCTCGAACAACAAACCGGTGCCGGCAGCCGCCGGCTCCAGGGTCACGCGCACACGGGCGAACTGTCCGGTGCCGCCGACCTGACGGTTGTGGGTGTAATCCACCTCGGCCGGCTTGGTGATGGTTTCGCGATAGGCCACCTGGGGCTTGCCTACCGCGGCATCGACACGAAACTGACGACGCAGCCGGTCAACGATGATCTCCAGATGCAACTCGCCCATGCCGCGAATCACCGTTTGGCCGCTTTCGGCGTCATGGGCGACGCGGAAGGACGGGTCCTCGGCCGCAAGATAGGCAAGCGCGCGGGCCAGCAGATCGGAATCGGCCTCGGTCTTGGGCTCGACCGTCACCTCGATCACCGGCTCGGGAAAATCCATGCTCTCCAGCACCACCGGCGCCTCGGGAGCGCACAAGGTGTCGCCGGTGCCGACCCCGTCGAGACCAGCCACGGCGACGATGTCGCCGGCCCGCGCCTCGTCGATCTCTTCGCGCATGTTGGCATGCATCAGCAGCATGCGCCCCAGCACCTCGACCTTGTCCTTGGCGCTGTTGAGCACACGGGCACCGCTTTTGATCGTGCCGGAATAGACGCGCACGAAGGTCAGGTTGCCGACCAGCGGATCGTGCAGCACCTTGAAGGCAAGGGCGGAAAACGGCGCGTCGTCGTTGGCGGCGCGGTCCACCTGGGCGGTACGGCCACCGAAGAACCCCTTGACCGCCGCGATGTCCAGCGGCGACGGCAGGTAATCGACCACCGCGTCCAACAACGGCTGAACGCCTTTGTTGCGGAACGAGGCGCCACACAACACCGGCACGAACACCTTGGCCAGCGTCCCCTTGCGGATACAAGCCTTGAGGGTCGCCAGATCAGGCTCGGTTCCGCCCAGATAGACGGAAAGAGCCGCGTCATCCAGTTCGACGGCGGCTTCGACCAGGGCCTTGCGGGCTTGGGCAACCTGCTCGGCCATGTCGGGCGGAATGTCGGTGTCGAAGAACTCGGCGCCCAGCGTCTCGTCCTTCCACTCGACCGCGACATGGCGCAGCAGATCGATGACGCCAAGGAACTGACCGTCCTGCATCAGCGGCAGGGTCAGCACCAGGGGACGCGCGCCCAGGCGTTCGGCGATCATGGCGACGGTGGCCGGGAAATCGGCACCGACACGGTCCATCTTGTTGACGAAACAGATGCGCGGCACGCCGTACTTGTCGGCCTGCCGCCACACCGTTTCAGACTGGGGCTCGACGCCGGCCACACCATCGAACACCGCGACGGCTCCGTCGAGCACGCGAAGCGAGCGCTCCACCTCGATGGTGAAGTCGACATGACCGGGGGTGTCGATGATGTTGACGCGGTGATCGCGCCAAAAGGCGGTGGTGGCCGCGGAGGTGATGGTGATGCCCCGCTCCTGTTCCTGCTCCATCCAATCCATGGTGGCGGTGCCGTGATCGACCTCGCCAATCCGATAGGATTTTCCGGTGTAGTACAGGATCCGCTCGGTCGTAGTCGTCTTCCCGGCATCGATGTGAGCCATGATGCCGATATTACGATAGCGATCGAGTGGCGTCATACGAGCCATGGCGACCTCTCGCGGCCCCGACCTTTTACCAGCGGTAGTGCGAGAACGCCTTGTTGGCGTCCGCCATACGATGGGTGTCCTCGCGCTTCTTGACCGAGGCACCGCGATTGTTCGCCGCATCGAGCAATTCGCCCGACAGACGGTCGATCATGGTGGTCTCGGAACGCTTGCGCGAGTACTCGATCAGCCAGCGGATGGCCAGGGCCTGACGACGGTCCGTGCGGACCTCGACCGGCACCTGGTAGGTGGCGCCACCGACACGACGGGAGCGCACCTCGACGGCGGGCTTCACGTTGTCGAGGGCATCATGGAACACCTGGCGCGGATCCTGGCCGGTCTTGGCCCCGATCTTTTCCAGAGCACCATAGACGATCGCCTCGGCGGCGGACTTCTTGCCGTCCAGCATGAGGCAGTTCATGAACTTAGCAATCACCAGATCGCCATACTTGGCATCGGGATTGATTTCGCGCTTTTCGGCGGCGTGACGACGGGACATGGTCTGTTACCTCACTTCGGACGCTTGGCGCCGTACTTCGAACGACGCTGCTTACGGTCCTTCACACCCTGGGTATCCAGAGTGCCGCGGATGATGTGATAGCGGACACCGGGAAGATCCTTCACGCGGCCGCCGCGGATCATCACCACCGAGTGCTCCTGAAGGTTGTGACCTTCGCCCGGAATGTAGCTGGTGACTTCGAAGCCGTTGGTCAGGCGCACACGGGCAACCTTACGCAGCGCCGAGTTCGGCTTCTTCGGGGTGGTGGTGTAAACGCGGGTGCAAACACCACGCTTCTGGGGACAGGCTTCGAGGGCCGGCACCTTGTTGCGCGCCGTCAAAGGCTGGCGCGGCTTACGGATCAACTGATTGATCGTGGGCATCTAAGTCATTTCCCTTCGGAAAAGGTATGCGGATAACCAGAAAACACCGCCGGCGGCATGCCACCGGGGCTTCCTTCGGGTTGGACCGCCGACCCGTCCGGCGTTGGACAAATAGGTTCGGTGTTTCCGGCAACTGGGCATTCGAGTACGAGTCCGCGAGCACCCAGTCCCCGGAAGCGCCGCATCCTATGGGTCCGCCCCCTCGGCGTCAAGCGAAAGAGTCGAATCGTTTCGCGGACTTATCCTATTCCAGGACCAAGGGCCAAGGCACCGGGCATTGGCAATTCCGGTAACCTTTTTCATGCTATGCTGGTCGCGAGCCCGGACCGGAGCCTGCCGAGATGAGCACCACCGCCAGCGCAGCCACAGACATACCGACCGTCCAGCGTAGCGAACACAAGGTCGCCGCCCATATCCGCGACGCGGCCCAGGCCACCGGCGTTCCGTTCGAGTTCCTGTTGGCCCAGGCCAACCAGGAAAGCCGGCTGAACCCCGACGCCAAGAGCTCTCGGTCCTCGGCCATGGGGCTGTTCCAGTTCACCTCCGGCACTTGGCTGGACATGGTGAAGAAACACGGCGCGGCACACGGGCTCGACAAATACGCCGACGCGGTGGTCACCGGCTCCGATGGTCGTCTGACGGTCACCGACAAGGACCTGAAAAAGGAAATCCTGGACCTTCGGCGCGATCCCAAGCTGTCGGCGCTGATGGCCGCCGAATATGCCAAGGACAACGAACGCGTCCTCGAATCCCGCCTTGGCCGGCAGGTATCGACCCACGACCTCTATCTGGCGCATTTCCTGGGAGCCGGTGGAGCGCTCAAGGTGCTCAAGGGACGGCATGAGCCGGAAGGCGGCGAACAGCCCGACGACATGGCCGGCGCCGCCAAGGCCAATCCCGAGGTTTTCGTCGATTCCTCCTCGGGCGAGCAACGCTCTCTGGCCTCGATCTACGCCACCGTCGAACGGCGCTTTCGCCGTGCCATGTCCGAGGCGGAGCGTCTGGCCGGACGGTTGCAGCCCCAGGTCGATCTGGCGGCGTTGCGCCCGGCCGAACGCCCGGCCGAACAACCCGCAGGTTCCGACGCCGCCGCCGACAGCATCGCCCTGGCCGCCGCCGACGTCGCCGCCCGGGGACAAAAGCTCGCCTCTCCCGCGCGGCCATCCCCGGTTCCGGAAACACCGCAAGGCGGTGACGTGGCGCTGGTCATGGAAGACATTCCGGCAACGATCAGCAGCTTTCCCGCCCGTCTGCCCCCCAGCCCCAGGCCCCAGGCGGAAACCGACCTTCAGCTTTTCCCGGTGCCGTTACCGCCGCCAGTCACCGGCGCACGGACGGAAAACGCCAGCCTCCCCAGCCTGCTTTCCGCCAACGAGGACAAGGGCTAGGCGAGCATGCCGGCGCTCAGCCCAAAGACAAGCTGACGCCGGCAAGCGATCTCGCCTATTTCGTTGCCGCCTTTAGGTGGGCAGCGAATTTGTCGTAAGGCATGTCACCCTCCACGGTTTCCCCGTTAATGACGAAGGTCGGCGTTCCCTTCAAATTGTACTTCTCGTTCGCCTCCTTGAGGCTTCCCATGATGTTCTCGGCCACCGAACGGTCGCCGAGGCAAGCCTTTATATCCACGACCGCCATGCCTGCGCCCGCCGCAACGTCAAAAACCAGGAACCGCTTTTCCTTGATCTTTTCGTTGCCTGACAGTTTCGCGAGTTCCTCGCTCTTGGCGTAATACGGAGCGCGCAGATTAAGGGACTTGCGGGCCGCGCAGGTGGTTAGTACGGCAGCGGTCAGATCGCCGACATCACCGGGAGCGAAGCGATGGATCAGGCGAGCCTTTCCCGTCGCGATCCATTCCTTCTTCAGTTTTGGATAGGTCTTACGCTCAAAGTTGGCGCAATACGAACAACTGTAGCTGGAATACTCAATGATAGTGACAGGCGCGTCAGCCCGTCCCTCGATCTGGTCGCTGCTCCACAGTTTCTCCGGCTCGGCCGCATTACCTGCCACAGCCACAACCAGACCCGCCACCAGCGCGGCAATTGAAAACACGTTCCCCATCCAATCCCCCTTTGCTTGTCCATGCCGGAACTGCCTGACGCGAAACGGCACCGCCAGGATCAGGCCATCCGCACCTTGGGCAGGGTGAAACGGAAGGTCGAGCCCTGCCCGACCACGGATTCCACCCAGATCCGCCCACCATGCCGTTCGACCACACGCTGGCAGATGGCAAGGCCGATGCCGGTTCCAGGGAAGCGGTCACGCGGATGCAGGCGTCGGAACAAGTCGAAAATCTGGCGATGATATTGGGCGTCGATACCGATTCCGTTGTCGGCCACATAGAATTCCCACCATTCGCCCCGGCTTTCGCAGCCGATCACCACTTCGGACCGGACGTCGTCGCGACGGTATTTCAAGGCGTTGCCGATCAGGTTCTGGAACAGGCTGCCCAGTTGGACGTTGTCGGCCATGACCACCGGCAACGGCCCCTTGACCTCGACCGCTGCCTGGGCCTCGGCGATCACTCCCTTGAGATGGGCCAGCGCCGAACTGACCAGGATGCCGGCCTGAACCGGCACCAGCGTCAGTTGGCCGGTGCCGATGCGGGAATAAGCCAAGAGCTCGCTGATGATGGCCTGCATGCGCCGCACACCATCAACCGTGTAGCCGATGAAGGCGTCGGCGTCGGGATCAAGCTTTCCCTGATAGCGCCGCTGCAAGAGTTGTACGTAGGAGGCGATGTTGCGTAGCGGCTCCTTGAGGTCGTGCGAGGCGATATAGGCGAATTGCTCCAGGTCGGCGTTCGACCGCTCCAATTCGCGGTTCAGGCCGGCCAGATCGGAGCTTTCGCGTTGTTCGCGCTCAAGCCCCCGCCAACAGGCGACGGCCAGCGCAATTCCCAGCCCCACCAGCGACAGCGCGCCGGCGGCAAGCCCAAGCGACCGCCAGCGTGCCGCCTCCATCGCCTGTTGTTCGGACCGGCTGGCCCACACCACCAACGGCCGCCCCATCAGCCTGGAATAGGAAAGCACACGCGGCAAGGCGTCGTAGGGCGACCGGCCGAAAAACGTACCCTCCGGCGACAGAGCCAATTGCTCGAACAACGCGGACCCGGCAAAGGAGCGGCCGACATCGTCCGCAGCGAAGGGTTGACGGACACTGATGCCCCCATCCAGGCCGTACGCCCCGAAGGCAAGGTCCTCCGCCGCCCCCATCTGCTGGTAGAGCCGCTTGAAATATCCCAAATCCACCTGAGCCACCACGAAGCCCACGGTCCGGCCCCGCTCCCCCACGATCCGGCGGGCCACGGGGAAGGCATGGGTGCGGGCGGATTCGTCGAACGTCACCTGGCCGATCGACACCTGCAAGGACGGATCGTCGGCCAGCGTCTTGAACCAGTCGCGGTCGGCGAAATTGCCCCCCGAAGGATAGAGCCCCTTGGCGTCGAGAAGAAGATGCCCCGCATCATCGAGAACATGCAGGTTGGCCACGGCCGGAACGGCGGATATCTGGGCGAGGAGCGGTTGCGGCCCGCCCCGCGTCAACGCTGCCCCCCCCTTGGCGGCGCGGTCGGCCACCCGGCCGGTCAGCAGATCGGCAACGTCAAGCGCGTGGACGACGGATTCGCGAACAAGGGCCAGATCGGCACGGGTCTCCCCCTCGACCCTGGCCCGAACCTCACGCAGGTCGGCGGCCACCAGCCAGCCGGCCACGGCCAGGATAACGACGGCGTTCACGCCGGTTATCAAAGCCACCAGCCAACGGGGCCGCAGCATCTCCCGCCAGTCCTTCGCCACCTCGTTCCCCTTCGGCCTGCACGGCTTTCGCCGCGGCTCTCCCCCAACAGGATTTAAGCCCGATCAGACATGGGGCACAAGAGCCAACGGCCAGACGCATCGAGCGGCAAAGCAAACACCCCCGCCGGTTTCCCGGCGGGGGTGCTTTCGTGCCCTTGGGCTGGCTTACTCGGCCGGGGCGGCCGGCGGCTGGTCGCCACCGTCCACACCGGTCGGCGGCAACGCCGTACCCTCGCCGTCCTCCACCTGCATCTCGCGGTCGCGCTTGGCGGCCAGCTCGCGCAGACGGTTCATCACCGCGCCGGTACCGGCGGGGATCAGACGACCGACGATCACGTTCTCCTTGAGGCCGTTCAGGGTGTCCACCTTGCCCGAGACGGCGGCTTCCGTCAGGACGCGGGTGGTTTCCTGGAACGACGCGGCGGAGATGAAGGAATGGGTCTGCAAGCTCGCCTTGGTGATGCCTTGCAGAACCGGAGTGCCCGAAGCCGGACGGCCCTGTTCCTTGATCGCCTTGGCGTTCTCGGCCTCGAACTCGACGCGGTCCACGGTCTCGCCCACCAGCATGGTGGTGTCGCCGCCATCGGTGATCTCGATCTTTTGCAGCATCTGGCGAACGATCACCTCGATGTGCTTGTCGTTGATCTTCACACCCTGGAGACGATAGACCTCCTGGATTTCGTTGATGAGGTACTGGGCCAGGGCCGGCACGCCCATCACCTTGAGGATGTCGTGCGGCACCGGATTGCCGTCCATCAGGCTGTCGCCGCGACGGACGTAGTCGCCTTCCTGCACCGAGATGTGCTTGCCCTTGGGGATCAGATATTCCACCGGATCGCCATCCTCGGGAACGACCAGGATACGGCGCTTGGACTTGTAGTCCTTGCCGAATTCCACGCGGCCGTCGATTTCGGCGATGATGGCGTGATCCTTGGGCTTGCGGGCTTCGAACAGCTCGGCCACACGCGGCAGACCGCCAGTGATGTCACGGGTCTTGGAACCTTCGCGCGGGATACGGGCGATCACGTCACCCGCATGCAGCTTGGAACCGTTCTCCACCGACAAGATGGCGTCCACCGACAAGAAGTAGCGGGCTTCCAGACCGTTCGGCAGGGTCACCGGCTGGCCCTTCTCGTCACGCAGCTCGACACGGGGACGCAAGTCGGAACCACGCGGCTGCTGCTTCCAGTCGACCACCACCTTGCTGGCGATGCCGGTGGCTTCGTCCACCACCTCACGCATGGACAGGCCTTCGACCAGATCCAGGTAATGGGCGACACCGTTGGTCTCGGTGATGATCGGCAGGGTGTAGGGATCCCACTCGGCCAGCTTGGTGCCCTTGCTCGTCTTGGTGCCTTCCTCGACCAGCAGCTTGGCGCCGTACGGCACGCGGTGGCGGGCACGCTCGCGGTTGTTGACGTCCAGGAGCGCGATTTCGCAGTTACGCGACATCACGATCAGGGCGCCCGACGAGTTGGTGACCACGTTCTTGTTCAGCACCTGCACCGTCAACTCGCCGGTCGCTTCGATCGACGACTGTTCGGCGCCACGCTGGGCCGCACCACCGATGTGGAAGGTACGCATGGTCAGCTGGGTACCGGGCTCGCCGATCGACTGGGCGGCGATGACGCCGACCGCTTCGCCGACGTTGACGCGGGTGCCGCGGGCCAGATCGCGGCCGTAGCAGGCGCCGCAGACGCCTTCCTTGGCCTCGCAGGTCAGCACCGAACGGATGGCGACTTCCTCGATACCGGCGTCGTCGATGGCCTCGACCGCCGATTCGTCGATGATTTCGCCCGCCGGCACGATGACGGCGCCGGTCGCCGGATGAACGATGTCACGAGCCGCCGAACGGCCGAGGATACGCTCGGCCAGCGGGCTGATGACGTCGCCGCCCTCGACCACCGCCGAGACGGTCAGGCCGTTGGTGGTGCCGCAATCTTCCTCGGTGATGATCGCGTCCTGGGCCACATCCACCAGACGGCGGGTGAGGTAACCCGAGTTCGCGGTCTTCAGCGCGGTGTCGGCCAGACCCTTGCGGGCGCCGTGGGTGGAGTTGAAGTACTCCAGCACGGTCAGGCCTTCCTTGAAGTTCGAGATGATCGGCGTCTCGATGATTTCGCCCGACGGCTTGGCCATCAGGCCGCGCATGCCGGCCAACTGCTTCATCTGGGCGGCCGAACCACGAGCGCCCGAATGGGCCATCATGTAGACCGAGTTCACCATGCGGCCGGGCTCGACGCGGCTGATTTCCTTCATCATGGCGTCGGCGACGTCGTCGGTGCATTTCGACCAGGCGTCGACCACCTTGTTGTACTTCTCGCCCTGGGTGATCAGACCGTCCTGGTACTGCTGTTCGTATTCCTTGACCTTGGCCTCGGTCTCGGACACCAGCTTTTCCTTGGCCGGGGGCACCACCATGTCGTCCTTGCCGAACGAGATGCCGGCCTTGAACGCGTTGGAATAGCCCAGACCCATGATGCGGTCGGCGAAGATCACCGTCTCTTTCTGGCCGCAATGGCGGTACACCAGATCGATGACGTTCTGGATGTCCTTCTTGGTCAGCAGGCGGTTGATCGAGGAGAACGGAACGTTGAGGTTCCGCGGCAGCACTTCCGACAACATCATGCGGCCGGCGGTGGTCTCCACGATCTCGATGATCGGGTTCCCCTCGGTGTCGATGTTGTGATAGCGGGCGCGGATCTTCTGGTGCAGCGTCAGCACCTTCTCGGTCAGCGCTTCCTCGATTTCGGCCATGGTGCCGAACACCGGCAGGCGGAACAGCACGGCCTTGCCGTCCTTGACCGCCTTCTCGACATCGGCCGGAGCCATCGAAGCCAGGGGGTGGCCGGGCTTATCGACGTTGAAGACCTGCAACAGACCCGATTCCAGGCCCGCGACCAGAGCGTCACCGGTCGCACGCACCGCACGATGGGCGGTGACCTCGCGGCGGCCGATCTTGGCCATCAGGCCGTCGACGTCCTTGGTGTCGGGCGGGGTCGCCGGGTCGGTGCGGTTCACGAAGAACAGCGTTCCCTTGGCGATGCCGGCCTTGAGTTCGTCCACCGAATGGATCTTGAGCGCCAGACCCGGCTGCTCGTCGCGTTCCATGGTGATGTAATAGATACCGAGCACGATGTCCTGGCTGGGCACGATGATCGGCTTGCCGTTGGCGGGGCTGAGGATGTTGTTGGTGGACATCATCAGCACGCGCGCTTCCAACTGCGCCTCGAGGCTGAGAGGCACGTGCACGGCCATCTGGTCGCCGTCGAAGTCGGCGTTGAAGGCGGTACAGACCAGCGGATGCAACTGGATGGCCTTGCCTTCGATCAGGGTCGGCTCGAACGCCTGGATACCGAGACGGTGCAGCGTCGGCGCACGGTTCAGCATCACCGGATGTTCGCGGATGACCTCCTCCAGGATGTCCCACACCTCGGGACGTTCCTTTTCCACCATCCGCTTGGCGGCCTTGATGGTGGTGGCCATGCCGTACAACTCAAGCTTCGAATAGACGAAGGGCTTGAACAGTTCCAGCGCCATCTTCTTGGGCAGGCCGCATTGATGCAGCTTGAGCTCGGGACCGACCACGATGACCGAACGGCCGGAATAGTCGACGCGCTTGCCCAAGAGGTTCTGACGGAAGCGGCCCTGCTTGCCCTTGAGCATGTCGCTCAGCGACTTCAGCGGACGCTTGTTGGCGCCGGTGATGGCGCGGCCACGGCGGCCGTTGTCGAACAGCGCGTCCACCGCTTCTTGCAGCATGCGCTTTTCGTTACGCACGATGATCTCGGGCGCACGCAGCTCGATCAGGCGCTTCAGGCGGTTGTTGCGGTTGATGACGCGGCGATAGAGGTCGTTGAGGTCCGAGGTGGCGAACCGGCCGCCATCCAGGGGCACCAGCGGGCGCAGTTCCGGCGGGATGACCGGAATGACTTCCAGGATCATCCACTCGGGGCGCGAGCCGGATTCCAGGAAGGCTTCCACCAGCTTCAGGCGCTTGACCAGCTTCTTGCGCTTGGCCTCGGAGGTGGTCTCCTTGAGGTCGATCTTGAGCCTGTCCTTCTCGGACTCCAGGTCGATGGCCGACAGCATGTCGCGGATGGCCTCGGCACCGATCTTGGCGGTGAAGGCGTCCTCGCCGTATTCATCGACCGCGCGCATGTACTGCTCTTCCGAGAGCAGTTCGCGAATCTTCAAGGGGGTCAGGCCGGGTTCGACCACCACGTAATTCTCGAAGTACAAGATGCGCTCAAGGTCCTTGAGCGTCATGTCGCACAGCAGGCCGATACGGGACGGCAGCGACTTCAGGAACCAGATGTGGGCGACCGGGCTGGCCAGCTCGATATGGCCCATGCGCTCGCGCCGGACCTTGGCCAGCGTCACCTCGACGCCGCACTTCTCGCAGATGATGCCGCGATACTTCATGCGCTTGTACTTGCCGCACAAGCACTCGTAATCCTTGATCGGGCCAAAGATGCGGGCGCAGAACAGGCCGTCGCGCTCCGGCTTGAAGGTCCGGTAGTTGATGGTCTCGGGCTTCTTGATCTCGCCGTACGACCACGAGCGGATACGCTCGGGGGAGGCGATCGAAATCCGGATCTGGTCGAAGGACTGGGTGCCGCTCGCCTGACCGAAAATCTTCATCAGTTCATTCATTGACCTACTCCCGCATGGGAACCGGGTGCGGCGGAAGGGGGGCTTCCCCTCCCGCCGGGACACAGGGTGAAGTTCTTAGAACGTGCGTTGGTTCAACTCGACATTGAGGCCGAGCGAGCGCAATTCCTTGACCAACACGTTGAAGGACTCGGGGATGCCGGCCTCGAAGTTGTCGTCGCCGCGCACGATGGCCTCGTAGACCTTGGTGCGACCGGAGACGTCGTCCGACTTGACCGTGAGCATCTCTTGCAGCGTATAGGCGGCGCCATACGCTTCCAGAGCCCACACTTCCATTTCACCGAAGCGCTGACCGCCGAACTGCGCCTTGCCGCCCAACGGCTGCTGGGTGACCAGCGAGTACGGACCGATGGAACGGGCGTGGATCTTGTCGTCCACCAGGTGGTGCAGCTTCAGCATGTAGATGTAGCCGACGGTGACCTTGCGGTCGAAGGGCTCGCCGGTACGGCCGTCGTGCAGGGTGACCTGACCCGAACGATCGCGCCCCGCCTTGTCCAGCATGTCGCAGATGTCGCTTTCGCGCGCACCGTCGAACACCGGGGTAGCGAAGGGAGTACCGGGACGCAGGTTCGTCCCCAGTTCCAGCACCTCGTCGTCGGAGAGATCGCTGATCTCCTCGGCATAGAGTTGCGGACCGTAGATGTCCTGGAGCTTCTTGCGCAGGTCGGCGACCGACGCGGTGTTGTGACGATAGCCGTCCAGCACCTTGCCGATCTGCTGGCCCAGGCCGGCGGCGGCCCATCCCAGATGGGTCTCGAGGATCTGACCGACGTTCATGCGCGACGGCACGCCCAGCGGGTTCAGAACGATGTCGACCTGTTGGCCGTCCTCGAGGTAGGGCATGTCCTCCAGCGGCATGATGCGCGAGATGACACCCTTGTTGCCGTGACGGCCGGCCATCTTGTCGCCCGGCTGAAGCTTGCGCTTCACCGCCACGAACACCTTGACCATCTTCATCACGCCGGGCGGCAGTTCGTCGCCACGCTGGAGCTTCTCGACCTTGTTCTCGAAGCGATCCTGGAGACGCTGCACGGCCATGTCGAAGGCCCGCTTGAGGCTTTCCACGTCGGCCATCACCGCGTCGTCGTCGACGGCGATGTTACGCCACGCGCTGGTGTGCAGTTCGGCCAGCATGCCGTCCTCGACCACTTGGCCCGCGCGGACACCCTTGGGACCCGAAACCACCTTCTTGCCCAGCAGGATCTGCTTGAGACGGGCGTAGAAGCTGCGCTCCAGGATGGCGCGTTCGTCGTCGCGGTCCTTGGCCAGACGCTCGATCTCGGCCCGCTCGATGGCCAGCGCGCGTTCGTCCTTCTCGACGCCGCGGCGGGAGAAGACGCGCACTTCCACGATGGTGCCGGCGACGCCGGGCGGCAGACGCAGGCTGGTGTCGCGCACGTCGGACGCCTTTTCGCCGAAGATGGCGCGCAACAGCTTCTCTTCCGGGGTCATCGGGCTTTCGCCCTTCGGCGTGACCTTGCCGACCAGGATATCGCCCGGCTTGACCTCGGCACCGATGTAGACGATGCCGGCCTCGTCCAGGTTCTTCAGAGCCTCCTCACCCACGTTGGGAATGTCGCGGGTGATTTCTTCCTGGCCCAGCTTGGTGTCGCGGGCCATGACCTCGAATTCCTCGATGTGGATCGAGGTGAACACGTCGTCACGGACGATGCGTTCCGAGATCAGGATGGAGTCTTCGAAGTTGTAGCCGTTCCAGGGCATGAACGCGACCAGCACGTTGCGGCCCAAAGCCAACTCGCCCAGCTGGGTGCTGGGACCGTCGGCGATGATGTCGCCCTTGCCGATCTTGTCGCCCACCTTCACCAGCGGCTTTTGCGTGATGCAGGTGTTCTGGTTCGAGCGCTGGAACTTCAGCAGGTTATAGATGTCGACGCCCGATTCGTTGGCCGACACGTCCTCGGTGGCACGGATCACCACGCGGGTCGCGTCCACCTGGTCGACGATGCCGGTACGCTTGGCGGTGATCGCCGCGCCCGAATCACGCGCCACCGCCTGTTCCATGCCGGTGCCCACCAGGGGCGCCTCGGCGCGGATCAGCGGCACCGCCTGACGCTGCATGTTCGACCCCATCAGCGCGCGGTTGGCGTCGTCGTTCTCCAGGAACGGGATCAGCGCCGCGGCCACCGACACCAGCTGCTTGGGGCTGACGTCGATCAGGTTGATTTCGGTCGGCGTCACCATGACGAACTCGCCGGCCTGACGGCAGGCGATCATGTCGTCCACGAACGAGCCGTCCGGGTTCAACGCGGAATTGGCCTGGGCGACGGTATAGCGGCCTTCTTCCATGGCCGACAGATAGACCACGTCGGTGGTCACCCTACCGTCGACGATCTTGCGGTACGGCGCCTCGATGAAGCCGTACTGATTGACGCGGGCGTAGGTGGCCAAGGAGTTGATCAGACCGATGTTCGGACCTTCGGGGGTCTCGATCGGGCAGATACGGCCATAATGGGTCGGGTGCACGTCGCGGACTTCGAAGCCCGCGCGCTCGCGGGTCAGACCGCCCGGCCCGAGAGCCGAAAGACGACGCTTGTGGGTGATTTCCGACAGCGGGTTGGTCTGGTCCATGAACTGCGACAGCTGCGAGCTGCCGAAGAACTCACGCACCGCCGCCGCGGCCGGCTTGGCGTTGATCAGGTCGTGCGGCATCACCGAATCGATGTCCACCGAGGACATGCGTTCGCGGATGGCGCGCTCCATGCGCAACAGACCGACACGGTACTGGTTTTCCATCAACTCGCCGACCGACCGGACACGGCGGTTGCCGAGATGGTCGATGTCGTCGATCTCGCCCTTGCCGTCCTTCAGTTCGACCAGAACCTTGATGACCGCCAGGATGTCGTCGCGACGCAGCACGCGAACCGTGTCGGGCGCTTCCTTCTCGCTGAAGTTCAGGCGCGAGTTCATCTTGACGCGACCGACCGCCGACAGATCGTAGCGTTCGCTGTCGAAGAACAGGCCCTGGAACAGCGCTTCGGCGGTTTCCAGGGTCGGCGGTTCGCCCGGACGCATCACGCGATAGATGTCGATCAAGGCTTCCTCGCGCGAGGAATTCTTGTCGACGGCCAGCGTGTTGCGGATGTACGGGCCGACGTTGATGTGGTCGATGGCGAGCATGGGCAGCTCGGTCACACCGACCTTTTCCAGTTCGGCCAGGATGGCGGCGGTCAGCTCGTCGCCGGCCTCCACGTAGATCTCGCCGGTCTGCTCGTTGATGATGTCCTCGGCCATGTACTGGCCGACCAGATCCTCGGGCAGGACCAGGATGTCCTCGACGCCCTGCTCACGCAGCTTCTTGCCCAGGCGCGGGGTCATCTTGGCGCCGGCCTCGGCCACCTTCTCGCCGGTCTTGGCGTCGATCAGGTCATAGACCAGCTTGACGCCCTTCATCCGCTCGGGGTGGAAGGCTGTCTTCCAGCCCTTGGGGCCACGGTTGTAGACGACCGTGTCGTAGAAGTAGTTGAGGATGTCCTCGCTGGCCATGCCCTTGAGCTCGGTCAGATCGACGGCGCGGCCCTCTTCCTTGCGCTTGGCGCGCAAATCCTGGGTGGCGTCGTTGTCGAGCGCGTAAAGCAGCGTGGTCACCGGCAGCTTACGCCGACGGTCGATGCGGACATAGACCAGATCCTTGGCGTCGAACTCGAAGTCCAGCCAGGAACCGCGATAGGGAATGACGCGGGCGGCGAACAGGTACTTGCCCGACGAATGGGTCTTGCCCTTGTCGTGGTCGAAGAACACACCCGGAGAGCGGTGCATCTGCGAGACGATGACACGCTCGGTGCCATTGATGACGAAGGTGCCGTTGGCGGTCATGAGCGGCATGTCGCCCATGTACACGTCCTGCTCCTTGATGTCGCGGATGGAACGGGCGCCGGTGTCCTCGTCCACGTCCCACACCACCAGACGAAGGGTGACCTTCAGGGGGGCGGCGAAGGTCATGCCACGCTGCTGGCATTCCTCGACGTCGTATTTCGGCTGCTCGAGTTCGTACTTCACGAACTCAAGGGTGCCGCGCTCCGAGAAGTCCTTAATCGGGAACACCGACTTGAAGACTTCTTGCAGGCCGACATTGGCACGCTTTTCGGGCAGAACGTCCATTTGCAGGAAGTGATCGTAGGAGCTTTTTTGCACCTCGATCAGGTTGGGCATCGGGGCGACCGAAGGAATACGCCCGAAGCTCTTACGAATACGCTTCCGACCCGTGTAGGATTTAGCCATTGCCGCTCCTCGTCCTCATGTCGGTTTCGGTTCGGACTGCAGTTCCGAACCCGGACAGGCGAAAAATGTCGCCCGCCCTGGAAAACTATCGTGGTGCCGCCCGACCTACCCGGCGCATCCCCACAGCTTGGGGTGCTGCCTGGGCCGCGTGGGCGGCGGTGCCGAAGCCGGGTTTCCCCGTCTCCGCAGTCAGTCCCGACAGGCATCGCCTGCCGGGTCTGTCTTACAAGCGCCATTGGGCCGGGCCGGGACAGCATGACGCCGCCCCGGTCCGGCCCTTGGCCGAATGGCTCAAAAAGCCCGGATTACTTGACCTGCACCTTGGCGCCGGCCTCTTCCAGAACCTTCTTGATCTTCTCGGCTTCGTCCTTCGACACGCCTTCCTTGACGGTCTTCGGGGCGCCTTCGACCAGGTCCTTGGCTTCCTTCAGGCCCAGGCCGGTGATGGCGCGGACTTCCTTGATCACGTTGATCTTCTTGTCGCCGGCCTCGGTCAGGACGACGTCGAACTCGGTCTTCTCTTCAACGGCCGGAGCAGCGGCGCCAGCGGCGACAGCGGCGACGGCAACCGGAGCGGCGGCGGAAACGCCCCACTTCTCTTCGAGCATCTTCGAGAGCTCGGCGGCTTCCAGAACGGTCAGGGCGGACAGCTCGTCAACGAGCTTAGCGAGATCAGCCATTGTAAACTCCTAGATAAGGCTTGAGTACTGGGTCTTAAAGAGGCCTCACGCGGCCTCGTCCTTCTTCGCGTAGGCGCCAAGCACGCGGGCAACCTGCCCGCCGGGAGCTTGAAGAACGCCGGCGATACGGGTAGCCGGGGTCGAGATCATGCCGATCAGCTTGCCACGCAGCTCGTCCAGCGACGGCAGGGTGGCAAGGGCCTTGACGCCGTCCACGTCCAGGGCCTGACCACCCAAGGATCCACCCAGGATCTTGAGCTTGTCGTTGGCCTTGGCGAAGTCGGCGGCGACCTTGGCGGCGGCGACCGGATCAGCCGAAGTGGCGATGGCGGTCGGACCGACGAACAGGTCGGCGATGCTCTCGTAAGCGGTACCCTGAAGGGCGAGCTTGGTGAGACGGTTCTTGGTCACTTTGAAGCTGGCACCGGCCGCACGCATCTTGACGCGCAGATCGGTCATCTCGGCAACCGTCAGCCCCTTGTAATGGGCGACGACGACGAGACCCGCGTCTCCGAACGTCTCATGCAGCGCACCGATCCACTCTTTCTTCTGTGTCCGGTCCACGTTCGTCTCCAACAAACACGATGGAACCCGTCGCCCGAACGGGCTTTGGTTCCAACTTTTGCCCTCTGGCTTCTCCGGCCGCGAACGGCCGGCGAAACCGGTGGCCTGTCCCAGAAGCCTCAAGCCATCCAACCCGGCCCCGAGGGGATGGGCGAAATGGTTTCTTCTTCTGTCTGCGTAGGCGGAAATCCATCAAGCCGATCCTGGAAAACCAGGGGACGGCACCTACGGTCTCGGACAGGTCGGAAGCACCCCGAAGGGTGCCCCCTTGATCACCCCTCCCGAAGGAGAGGCGAAACTTTTAGGCGCTCAGGCTGGCGATGTCCAGCTTGACACCCGCGCCCATGGTCGAAGCCAGCGACACCTTCTTGATGTAGGTGCCCTTGGCGCCGGTGGGCTTGGCCTTGTTGATGGCGTCCACGAAGGCCTTGACGTTCTCGGCCAGCTTGGCGGCGTCGAACGAGGCCTTGCCGATCCCGGCATGGACGATACCGGCCTTCTCGACGCGGAACTGAACCTGACCGGCCTTGGCGGCGCGGACAGCTTCGGTCACGTTCGGGGTCACGGTGCCCAGCTTGGGGTTCGGCATCAGGTTGCGCGGGCCGAGGACCTTACCGAGACGGCCCACCACACCCATCATGTCGGGGGTGGCGATGCAGCGGTCGAAATCCATCATGCCGCCCTGGATCTGCTCGGCCAGGTCTTCGGCACCGACGATGTCGGCACCGGCCTTGCGAGCTTCCTCGGCCTTGTCGGCCTTGGCGAACACGGCCACGCGCACGGTCTTACCGGTGCCGTGCGGCAACTCGATGACACCGCGGACCATCTGGTCGGCGTGACGGGGATCGACGCCCAGGTTCAACGCGATCTCGATGGTCTCGTCGAACTTGGCCTTGGCGCCGTCCTTGATCAGGGCGACGGCCTCGTCCAGCGAGTAGAACTTGTTGCGGTCGATGTTGGCGTAACCCGCCTTCAGGCGCTTTCCGATAGCCATGGGATTACTCCACCACCTTGAGGCCCATGGAACGGGCGGAACCGACGAGCATGGAAGCGGCGGCCTCGATGTCGTTGGCGTTCAGATCGACCATCTTCTTCTCGGCGATCTCGCGGATCTGCTCCATGGTCACCTGGCCGACAGTGCCGCCCTTGCCGGGGGTCTGCGAGCCCTTCTGGACGCCGGCGGCCTTCTTCAGGAAGTAGGTCACGGGCGGGGTCTTGGTGACGAAGGTGAAGGTACGATCCGAATAGGCGGTGATCACCACCGGAATCGGCATGCCGGCTTCGAGCTGCTGGGTCTGGGCGTTGAACGCCTTGCAGAATTCCATGATGTTCAGGCCGCGCTGACCCAGCGCCGGACCGATCGGCGGCGACGGATTGGCCTTGCCGGCCGGCACCTGAAGCTTGATGTAACCAATGACTTTCTTTGCCATCTTACCCTCTGGGGTTCAGAGTTGGCGGTTCGGCCATGGCCGGCCTCCCGCCCCGAAAACCGGCGGTCATCCGCCGGAAACGAAAACGGGGAACGCCGCCGGACAAAACCGGCGGCACTCCCTTCAAAAAACGATGCCTCAGACCTTCTCGACCTGGGCGTATTCCAACTCGACCGGGGTCGAACGGCCGAAGATCGACACCGCCACCTTGAGGCGGGCCTTTTCCTCGTCCACTTCCTCGACCAGACCGTTGAACGAGGTGAAAGGACCGTCGCAGACACGAACCTGCTCACCCACCTCGAACACCACCGAGGGCTTCGGACGATCAACGCCCTCCTGCACCTGCTGCATGATGCGCTCGGCCTCACGCTCGGTGATCGGAACCGGGCGGCCCTTGCCGCCCAGGAAGCCAGTAACCTTCGGGGTGTTCTTGACCAGATGCCAAGTGTCGTCGGTCAGAACCATCTTCACCAGCACGTAGCCGGGAAAAAACTTGCGCTCGGCATTGACCTTCGAACCGCGCCGGACCTCGACCACCTCTTCGGTGGGCACCAGCACCTGCTCGAACAGTTCGGCCATGCCCTTCTGCTCGGCCTGCTCGCGAATGCTTTGCGAGACCTTCTTCTCGAAACCGGAATAAACGTGGATCACGTACCAGCGGGCGGTCGCCATGGTCAACCTCCGAGGCCGAAGATCAGCTTGACGATCCAGGCGAACGCCTGATCCACAAGCATGAAAAAGAGCGCGGCGATCACAACCATGATGAAGACCATCAAAGTCGAAATCGTCGTTTCCTTGCGGCTGGGCCAAGTGACTTTCGCCACTTCCTGCCGGACCTGCTTGAAGAACTGGCCTGGAGACGTCTTTGCCATCATTCTCTTGAACTTCATGCGCCCATGGCGCCTGGGCTTGAACTGTGACCTCGGTTCGGCGTGGCAGGAGTGGAGGGGCTCGAACCCCCAACCCCCGGTTTTGGAGACCGGTGCTCTACCAGTTGAGCTACACTCCTACACCGACAGGCCACCCCATTCCAGGGGACAGCCCCAAGGCCGGCGCGGCCGAAGCCCCGCCTTATACAGCGTCTCGATGCGCTTGGCAACCGTGCCGGCACCGTATTTTCAACGGTGCCGGACGGCTATTCCAAAGACTACGCGATGACCTTGGCCATCACGCCGGCGCCGCGCGGGAAAAGCCCGCTTTCTTTCGAATTGTCGGCGCCGACCGAGGTCTCAGGGATTACGCGATGACCTTGGCCACCACGCCGGCGCCGACGGTACGGCCGCCTTCGCGGATGGCGAAGCGCAGGCCCTGGTCCATGGCGATCGGGGCGATCAGCTTGACGGTCATCTTCACGTTATCGCCCGGCATCACCATTTCGGTGCCTTCCGGCAGCGACACGACGCCGGTGACGTCGGTGGTGCGGAAGTAGAACTGCGGACGATAGTTGGTGAAGAACGGGGTGTGACGGCCGCCTTCTTCCTTGGTCAGGATGTAGGCCTCGGCCTCGAAGTCGGTGTGCGGGGTGATGGAGCCCGGAGCCGCCAGAACCTGGCCGCGTTCCACGTCCTCACGCTTGGTGCCGCGCAGCAGGGCGCCGATGTTGTCGCCGGCCTCGCCCTGGTCGAGCAGCTTGCGGAACATTTCGACGCCGGTGCAGGTGGTCTTGACGGTCGCCTTGATGCCGACGATCTCGACTTCCTCGCCCACCTTGATCACGCCGCGCTCGACACGGCCGGTCACCACGGTGCCACGGCCCGAGATCGAGAACACGTCCTCGATCGGCATCAGGAACGGCTTG
>NZ_JAAIYP010000030.1 GCF_011022235.1 Magnetospirillum aberrantis SpK
GCCCGAGGAGATCGCCGCCCCGGCGGTGGCGACGTCGCGCCCGGCGGTGATGGACACCGCCGAATTCCCCGTCACCGAGGCCTGCTGGTGCATGATGCCGTCGCTGCCGTGGCTGCCCTCGACCGTGGTCACCGCGGTCGAGGCCACCACGTCGCGCCCGGCCGACACGGTCACCGTGTCGCCCTTGAGACCGCCCGACAGGTTGAGCACGTCGTCGGCGGCGGTCACGTCCAGCGTGGTGCCGGCGGCCAGCACGCCGCCCTGGTTGACCACGTCGCCCGCCGACGCCACCTTCAGCGCGCCAGAAGTGGAGATCGCCCCGGAATTGACCACCTGCGCCGCCTGGATGGCGGCGGTGGTGGCGATGATGCCGGCGCTTTGTGGCGCGATGTTGTCGCGGCTTACCCGCGCCAGGTACAGATGCGGGGCCAGCATCGTCTGGCCGTCCACCTCCACTTCCTCGAACCACACGATGTCGTGGGTCAGCGCCGCGATCTGGTCCGCCGACAGACTGACCCCGAAGCTGAGGTTGAGGGCGGTCCGCTCGGCCACGGCGTTGTCCAGCAGCGCCTGCATCTGCGCCGCGTCCGAGGTGATGGCGGGCGACAGATAGCGCTTGCCCGTCTCGGCGAAGACGGCGTCGCGCACCAGCTTGGTCTCGTAGGCGGAATCGCCCAGGCGCCGCGCGATGTCGTTGGTGTCGATGCCGGCCTGCTGGAGGAAATAATCCGAGCCGTAGAAGGCCCCAAGGTTGCTGAGAACCGGGTCGGTCTCGACCAGATAGTTGGCCAGCGGGTCCTTGGTGCGGACGTACAGGCCGGCGGCATCGGCGGGAGGAATGGCCACCAGCGGTCCGTCCACCGGCGTGAAGCGCGCGTCGAAGGCGACGCCGCGCACCGAATCCTCCGGCGAACCGGCGACCAGACCGTAGAGCGGTACGCCCTGCACCACGCCGACATTGGCCACCGTGCCGGTGAACTGGGCGGTCAGCAGTCCGGCCGTCTCGATGGTGCCGTAGAGGTTGACGGTCTTGTTGGCCTGAAGCTGGCGATCCTGGCTGTAGCTGATTTCGTCGCGGTATTCGTGCCGCGTGCAGACGCCAGCTCTCTTCTTGGTACAGACCTTGTGCACGTAGTGGTGCGTGACGTCGTCGATCCGGGTAGTGGTCAGCACCGGCGCCGAATTGGTCAGCGAGCCGCCGCGCAGGGTCATGTCGCCGTTAGCGTGGATCAATCCCTGATCGTTGGCGATGGAATCGCCGTCAAGGGTGATGGCGCCGTCGGCGAGAATCTTCGGGGCCTCGGAATCGACGCTGACCTGCTGGATTTCGTAGCTGATGGAATGGTCTGTGTAACTTTCCAGCGGGGCCGCCTCGGTGACGGTGGTGACGGCGAACGCCTTCTTGCGGTTGATGATCTGCCCAGCCTTGATGGACAGGTTCGCCGCAGTGCCGTCGCCCAGGCCGGCCTGGATGGTGCCGGACACGTTCTCGACGGTGCCGGCGGCCCCGGTGTCGCCATTGTCGATGCTCAGGCCGGTGGCGCCTATCAGGGTGCCGCCGTCGTTGGTCACCGTGCCGGCGGCCACCACCTTCAACTGCTTGCCGGCGAAGGCCAGACCCTGGTTGGTCATCTGCGCCGTCACCGACAGGGTGAGGTCGTCGCGGGCGCTGATGGAACCGGAATTGGCCAGGATGTCGGCGGTGATTTTTCCTTCGCCCTGGGCGCTGATGCGTCCGGCATTGACGAGGATGGGGGCATCCAGTTGGGTGGTGCCGCCGGCGCTGATCACCGCGCCGGTCTCGTTGCCGAGAACGGCGGAGGCGGTGAGCGTGACGCCGCCGACGGCCGAGATGGTGTCGAAATTGTCCAGACTGCCGACGGAGGCCGTCACGTTGCGCCCGGCGGTCACCGCGCCGCCGCTGGCGGTCATGGTGTCTGCCGACAGCGTCACGTCACGGCCGGCCTGGATGCCGCCGGTGGTGTTGGCACTGGCGGTCGCGGTGACCTGGACGTCACGGGCGGCCTGGATGCCCTGGGACTGGCTGCCGCCGTCCAGGGTGCCGACATCAAGAACCACGTCACTACCCGCCGTCAGCAGGGCGTCGTCGCCGTGGCTGAGGATGCCGGCGGTGGTGACGCTCAAGGTGCCATCCAGCGACACGCTGCCGTCGTCGGCGATTCCGGCCGCCACCCTGGCGCCGTCCAGGGTCACCGAAGACCCGCCGAGCGTCACGTCACCGGCCGATTGCACGGCACCACCGGTGGCGTCGAGCGCACCACCGGCGGCAATGTGTGTGGAATCGTGGGACGTCACGGTGGCATTGTGAATGCTGGCGCCGCCGGTGGCGGCCAGCGATGCCTGCCCCTCGTCGCCCCCCTGACCGGCGGCGATGATGGCGCCATCGGCGGAAAGCGAGCTTCCCGACAGCGTGATCGACCGTCCGGCACTAATCTGAGCAGTCGTGGCGGTCAGGGCGGCGTCGGCAGCCAAGGTGGCGTCAGCCGTGACGGTCACGGTGTCGGCCGCCACCTTGGCCCGCGTCAGGTCCACATTGGCGCCCCGCACGGTGGCGGTGCCAGTCGCGCTCAGGGTGGCGTCCCGTGCGTTGAGGTCGTGCGCGGTGGTCACCGACATATCGCCGCCGGCCTTGATCTCGGCGGCGGAAACGTCCGCCGATTCGGCGTTGACGTCCACGTTGCCGGCGGCAATCACCTTCACGGCGTTGCCGGCGGCGGTCACGTCGGTGGCGGCGGCCACGGACAGCGAACCGCCGCTGGCCACCTGCTTGTCGATGGTCACACCACCGCTCTGAGAAGCCAGCGCCATGTCCCCGGTGGCCGATGCGGTGGCGCGCAGGGCCAGGCGGCCGTCGGCGGTGATGCGCAGTTCACCGGCATTGGCGGCCATTTCGCCCAACATGTTGACGCCGACACCGCGTTCGGTGGCAAGCAGGGAGATGCGGTCGGCATACATGCCGCCGAGCGCCGAGGAATCGATGGCGAACGATGGTGCGTTGGCTTCGTCCCCGGCCTGGGTGGTGGTGACACGGGTGGCGTAATCCATATCGTTGCGCCCGGCGACGACGTTCAGCCCGTGGGCGTTGACGGCGCCCTCCAGCACCACCGAGCGGCTGATCAGGTCCAGCACGTCGATGCCGTTGGCGTTGAGCCCGCCGCCGCCGACGCTGATGTCGCCTTGACGGACCATCAGCGAGACCAGTCGACCCGCCCCGTCGATCTGGGGCGTTCCGGTGGTCAGGGTCACGCGCGGGCTGTTGATGAAGCCGCAGCCATTGCAGGTGACGCCGTTGGGATTGGCCAGGATGAAATCGGCGCTGCCGCCGAAGATTTCGGTGAATCCCTCCAGGCGGGAGCGGTTGGCGCTGGTGACCTCGGCCAGGATGGTCGAGGCTTGGCCGTGGCCCACCAGATTGGGATTGGCCAGCACCACGCCGCCCAGTTTCGACACCCCGTCGATAGCGGAATTGTTGAGGACGACACCGACCGCGCCGACGTTGTAATCGCTGAACTTGTTGTGCGACAGTCCGGTGCCGTTGGGGGCCACGATGTTGACCAGCGGCACGCCGTTCGTCGCCTGACCCACCCCCGGACGCTGCTGTGCCGCCGGATCGGCGACGATGCCGTCTCCCGCATAGGCCAACATCGGCTGTAGCAGCAACGCGGCGCAGAGGGTGGAACTCAACAGGTTTTGCAGGGATCGGCGCGGGCTCATGCGGGTCCTCAGTATTCCACCGTCAGCGACAGGTAGGCTTCGTGGTCGCGTTCGCGGATGAAGGCGGGGGCGTTCAACGGTTGGGAATAGGTGGCGGACAGCATCACCATGCCGCCCGACGTGCGCAGGCCGGCGGCCCAGCCGGCCATCGCGCCGCGTTCGTAATCGTCCTTGGGATCTCCGCGCAGGGCGCCGTAATCCAGGGCGACGAAGGGGGTAACGCGCCCCAGGCCGAGGTCGATCCAGCCCTCGCCGGTTTCCGGCAGGGTCAGGGCCAGTTCGTTGCGGACATAGGCGCCGGTGTCGCCGCTGATGTACTCGGCATCGAAGCCACGCACCGAATATTGGCCACCCAGCGAGATGCGCTCGGGGCTGTACAGCGTGTCTTCGCTCCACTGCCCGTGCACGGCGCCAGTATAGGTCAGCGACAGACCGCCAAGCTGAAAGGGGCGCAGGTAGGAGATGTCGGCACTGGCCTTGTCGAACTGGGCGTGGGGAGAATCCTTGGGCAGCCCGGCCTCGTCGGCCTTGGCGTGAACCATGTCGAGACCGTGTTCCCAGGTGCCGCCAAACGACAGCAGCCCGCCCAGCAGACGGCGGCTGTGACTGAAACCGAGACCGGCGACGGACAGGCTGTAGGAACTGGTGTCGAGCTTCTGGTCGTTGAAATAGGCGTTGGCGGTATAGGTGCGGAACAGCCCCTTGACCGAGGTCTTGCTGTCGGCGTCGCGCTGGACCACGCGCTCTAGCTCGACCTTCCGGGTCTTGGTGTTGCCGGTGCTGTGATAGGTCTGCACCGTACCGAAGACCGGCGAGGAATAGTCGGAATAGCTGGCCGACAGCGACAGCGTCCAATAGCCGAACGGCACCGAGAAGAAGCCGTTGACGCTACGCGAGGCGCGCCAGTTGCCGTCATGGACGGCGCTGCGGTCGGTGGTCAGCGACAAGAAGTCGTTCACGCCCAGCAGATCGTCCACCTCGCCGGTAGCCTGCCATTTATTGCGGCCGGTGCTTTCCTGGCCGCTGTTGTTGATCCCGCCCGACAGTCGCCAGCGTTTCCGGGGCTCGTTCTTCACCACGACGCGGGTGCCGCCCTGGGTGGAACCGGGCTCCAGACTCATGGTGGCGTTGTTGGACCGCAGGCGGTTGATCTGGTCCAGCCCCTGCTCGATGTCACGGAGATTGAGCGGACGGTCAATCACGCCGGGAAAGGCGAACAGCATCTCCAGGGAGTGGGCGGATTCGGACGAGTCGGGGGGGATGTCCTCGACCTTGCCCTCGACCACCACCAGGCGCAGGGTGCCGCCGCGCATGTCCTGCTGCGGCAGATAGGGTCGTGCCGCCACATAGCCCTTGTCCACGTAGGCCTGGCTGATGGCCCGCATCAGGTCGTTGAGGTCGCTGAGGGCCAGGCACCGCCCCACGAAGGGACGGACGATCTCATCCACTTCGTCCTGGGACAGATGGACGGTGCCCTCCACCTCGATGTGCAGGACGTCGACACAGCCGCCCTGTTCTCCTTCCGGGGGAGGGGACGGCAACTCGAAAGGAATGGTGGTCTGCCGCTCGGCGCCTTCCCTGGCACGGCGCTCCTGCTCGCGCCGCTGCTCCTCCTGCTGACGCTGAATCTGTTCCTGCTGGCGGATGATGGCGTTGAGATCGGAAGACGGAACCTGGGCGTATACCGGAGGCGCAAAGGCGGAAAACACGATCAATGCACATGATGAACGCATAAAAAACATTTTTAGGGGGATATGTACACTGCTCTCCACGTCTTTTACGGGCGTGAAGATAAATGTATTTGCAACAGGATTTAAATATGTCCCGACTACCTATGCTGGAGGTAGGGTACTTACCCGAGGGGGAAATTGCAGAACCGGCTTCGATACGGTGCGGCTCACCCTCAACTTCCTCCTCATGGCTGCGAAGTGTCTGGAAGAGCTGAGATCAAGGGCTTGGGTGTAGACAAGCTGGAAGTGTCGATGCGTGGCGACATCTGTCGCGGCCTTGTATGGGGGAGTCGCTTCCGGCCCTCGTGTTCCCTTGCGGGACGCTCCCCTGCGTCATGCGCAAGAGAGATGTCTGCGATTTATCATGTGAAATTGCACGATGGAGAATATTTTTACGATAATGTCTATGATATCAAAATATTTTTTGATGTCGTGTGCGGGCCAGAACTTAATTTTTCCAGAAATAGTTCTGGCCCGACGTCAGCATTAATCTCTGTGCGCCCCCAAGTCTGCATAAAAATCGGGTGCGTTATGCTTGAGAATCGCGGCGATGATTGCCCCGATGACGGCGGCGACCGCCAGCATGGCGGGCAGGATGATTGCCAAGGTCGATGATGCACCGGTCAGGACGTCGAAATTGACGACCGCCAGCCCGCTCATGGCTGTCAGCAGGACCCCGGCGATGGCGGGGATCAGGGCGGTCCTCAGTGAGCCCCCCTCCAGGTGGGGGCGGCGGCGGAAGAACTGCACGACCGAGAACGATGTCAGCGCCATCAACACCATGACCGCCAGGGCGCCAAGATTGGTTAACCACGAGAACATGGACAGGATCGGGTCCAGCCCGGCGATGGCGAAGAGTGCGACCATGGACAGCGCCAGCAGGCTTTGCAGCACCGATCCAAGATGCGGGCTTTGGTGAATGTCGTGGGTCTTGCCCAGGAATCCTGGCAGCAGGCGCTCGCGCCCTAGGGCGAAGAAGTAACGGGCCACCGCGTTGTGGAAGGCCAACAACGCCGCGAACAGGCTGGTGACGAATAGCAGGCTCATGGCGGTGGTCAGTGCCGATCCCACATATTGGTCGGACAACTGGAACAGAAATGTGCTGGGGTCCTGCAAGCCTTGAAGTGTGTCCGACAATTTGTCGATACCGGCGCCTAGCGCCATGCACCATGTGGTGAAGGCGTAAAACACGCCGATCAGAACCACCGACAGATAGGTGGCGCGCGGAATGGTGCGTTTGGGATCGTGAGCTTCCTCGCTGTAGATGCTGGTGGCTTCGAAGCCGACGAAGCTGGCGAAGCAGAACAGCATGGCGATGGACAGGCTGCCGCTGCCGATGGTGGACGGCTGGAACGGAAGGCTGTTGATGCCCGCATCGCCGCCCTGGCGCAGGATGGCGACATCCAAAATCAGCACCACGAGAAACTCGCCCAGAACCAGTAGCCCGAGAACCTTGGCCGACAGGTCCACATTGCGGTAGCCCAGCACGCTGATGACAAGAGCGGCCGTCAACGAGCAAATCCACCACGGGACCGTCAGGCCCAGATCGGACTGCAACCATGCCGACGTCGCCGCGCCGAACATGCCGTAGATGCCCACCTGCATGGCGTTATAGGCCAGTAATGCCAGGATCGCCGCCGCGCCGCCGCTGATGCCGCCCAGTCCCTGGACGGTGAAAGCATAGAAGGCGCCGGAATTGGAAATGTTCCGCGCCATAGCCGTATAGCCGACGCTGAACAGCAATACCGCCAGCGTCACCAGGGCATAGGCTCCTGCTAGGCCGGCACCGTTGCCCAATAGCATGGCGATTGGCGCACCGCCGGCGACCGCCGTCAACGGTGCGGCGGCGGAGACGACGAAGAACGTAATGGCGCCGACGCCCAAGGCGCCGCGCCGCAATTCGTGAACCTTGGGAAGCGGAGCCTCCACCACCATGGAATTGCTCATATGGTTCATGGTCACACCACCCTCGCAAACGTCGTACCGGCTCGGCGGCCGGAATGGAACTTGCGCTTATCCCTGTCGCATCAATGGCTTGAATGCGGCGGGGCAGAGGGTGAGACCTCCTGATTGCGCAAGAGTGACTAAAAAACGCGCATTTCCAAGAATGCCTATTTTTCCTTCACATGAGGCCGAAGGTATGGAAGGGTGGTTCTGCAAACTTGACATCTCGCGCCACGGATTTGGCAAGATCCGCCGGGCGCGCAGGCCAGGAGAAACGGGATGGCGACCGCCGAGCCCATGGTGATCTCGTCGCTGTTGCAGCATGTTGTCGATGGGGTCCGGGAGCGCCGATTGGACCCCGCACCGCTGTTGCGCCGCCATCATATTCCCCAATCCTGGCTGCTCGATCCCTATGGCGAGGTGCCGTTGCGCAAATACGTGGAAATTATGGAGGAGGCCGCCCAACTGGCATCCAGTCCCGATTTCGGCCTGCAATTGGCGCGTGGTGTCACGCCGTTCAATCTTGGGCCGGTGGGACTGTTGTTCGCCAGCTCGGCCGATCTGGGCCGCTCCCTGTACGGTCTGGCCGCTCATGTGGGGGTGGTGCAGGAGCGTACGACCTGCGATCTGACGCCGGGTGAGGAAACCGCCATCTTTCGCTATCGTATTGAGGATGAGCGCATCCGGGGAAAGCGGCACGAGGCGGAATACACCCTAGGCGTCACTTGCCAACTGATCCGCTCCATCGCCGGCAACCGCTGGGACCCAGAAGAAGTGCATTTCGAACACCCCGCCCCCGCGGCCACCCACGCTCACGCGGCGCTGTTCCGGGCGCCGGTCTATTTCGACCAGCCCATCAACGCCATCATCATGCGCTGCCGTGATCTGGAAATCCGCAACCCGCAGACGGACGAACGCATGGCGTCGTTCTTCCTGCATCACGTCGCCATGATGCGGCGTCATCGCGGCGACCGCCAATTGCTGACCGATCAGGTCCGCAGCATCGTGCGCAATCACCTGCCCAGTACCGATGGAGTGGTCAACGCCGAGCAGGCGGCCAAGGCCACTGGCCTGTCGGCCCGCTCCATGCAGCGGGCGTTGCAAAAGGAAAGCACCGGCTTTCGCGCCATCAAGGATGCCGAGCGCAAATCCCTGGCCCAGCAATATCTGTCCCAGACCGGCACACCGATTACCGAGGTGGCGCTGATGCTGGGCTATGCCGATCCCGCCTGTTTCACCCGCGCCTGCCGCCGCTGGTTCGGTGCCTCGCCGCGCAGGGTGCGCCAGGGCGCAATGGGGGGCTGAACGCGAAAACGCGGCCCGGATCGCTCCAGGCCGCGTGATGTCGGCTGCCCTTTGAAATGATCCGTTCGGGCAGCCGGAAAACCCGGGCGGCGTTGAGGGTCACCGTCT
Organism: Magnetospirillum aberrantis SpK; assembly: GCF_011022235.1. GTDB lineage: Bacteria > Pseudomonadota > Alphaproteobacteria > Rhodospirillales > Magnetospirillaceae > Magnetospirillum > Magnetospirillum aberrantis. The sequence continues at coordinate 8,823 of NZ_JAAIYP010000030.1, forward strand.
TGGCGTGAAGTGATCCAACGAATCACTTCATTCGTCGGGCGGCATGAGACGTCGAGGGGGAGGGGTCAGACCGCCGCCATGTAGTTCTTGGCGAAGCTGTCCGTTTCCACATGCCACAGAATGGGCGTGCCCTTGACGATGAACCAGCTGTCGCCAACGCAGTAGGTCTGGCTTTCACCGGTCGTTTCGTTGGTCAGGGTCACCTTGCCCGCCACCACGGTGGCGTGCTCGTTGAACGGATAGACCATGCGGAACTTGCCCTTGGTGCAGGCGAAATAGCCGCAACTTATGGGCGAATCCGGCGCGCCATGGACCATGGCGCCCGAGGCATTGCATTCGCCCTCCAGGATTTCCGAACCCAGATTGGCGACGGTGCCCCAGGGGTCGAGGGCCGCCGGGCAATTGCCTTGCTTGATGGGGAACATGACGTTTTTCTCCTGTGGTGATGAAATCAGCGACGGCCGGTGAAATAGCCCGAGAACTGGTGCCAGAACTTTCCCGCCGACATCAGCGGCGCCCGCAGGCGTTCCTTGCCCAGGATGCGGGCGTGCGGAATGGACTTGAGCAAGTCGAAGCGGCCGGACCCTTCGGCCATGCCCTCGGCCAGCACCTTGCAGACGATATGGCTGGGGGTGACGCCGAAACCCGCGTATCCCTGAACGTAGAACACGTTGTCCCGCCCCGGCAGCGAGCCGATTTGCGGAAAAAGGTTGGCGCCACAGCAAAGCGGACCGCCCCAGGCCAGTTCGATCTTCACGTCCTTGAGATAGGGAAATATCTTCAGCATGTAGGCGCGGTTCCATGCCGCCAGATCATCGGGAACGTATTCCAGAACACGGGTGGCGGTGCCGAACAGCAGACGGTTTTCATTGGTGACGCGGAAATAGTCGATCACCGGGCGGATGTCGCTGTAGGCGCCGCGGATCGGACTGATGCGTGCGATCATTTCGTCCGACAGCGGCTCGGTGGCGATCTGGAACGCGTAGGTATTGATGGTATGACGGTAAAGCGATGGCTCGAGTCCGTTCAGGAAGCCGTTGCAGGCCCACAGCAGCTTGGAGGCGCGCACGCTGCCGCGCGCCGTGCGCACGGTGACGCGGTCGCCATACTGAACATCGATGACCGGGCTGTTCTCGAAGATCCTGGCGCCATGGTCCGACAGAGCCTTGGCCTCGCCCAACAGCAGGTTCAGGGAATGAACGTGGCCGCCGCCCATGTGCAGCAATCCGCAACTGTAGGCGTCGGAGCCGATGATGGAGTGGGTTTCCGCCCCGGTGACCATGCGGATGTCATCATTGGGCGAAATCGCCCGGAATTCCTTTTCCCATTCGCGCAGGGTCTTTTCCTGGCGGCGGTTGAAACCCATGTAGCCGTAGCCGTGGCGGAAGTCGGCGTTGATGCCGTATTTCTCGACGCGCCCCTTGATGATGCCCGCGCCCAGATTGGCGATTTCGAAGATGGTCTCGAGCCCTTTGGGACCCACATGCTTGCGGACAAGTTCGATGTCGTGACCGATGCCTGCCATGACCTGGCCGCCATTGCGGCCGGTGCCGCCATAGCCCAGATAGCGACCTTCCAGCACCACGATGTTGGTGATGCCTCTCTCGGCCAGTTCCAGGGCCGTGTTGATGCCCGAGAACCCGCCGCCGATCACCACCACATCGGCGTCCAGGTCGGCTTCCAGGCGCGGGTAGCTCAGGTCGTACTTGCGGGTCGCCGTGTAGTAGTTCTTGGCGTCCAGCTTGTTCATGATCATGTTCATCGCGGCACCTCACGCCTTGAAAAATCAGCCCGGCCAAAGCGGGCGTCGTTGCTGCATCCTGGCGTTTCCGTGAGGTGTCTGCGGGATATTTCACGCCAAAAACTTGATACTTTGCGCCGAATTGATGCGTGCATAGGCATATCCCTAATGCGCAAAAAAAATGGGCGCCTCTCGGCGCCCTGGTAGGAGGTAATGGCAGGGATGGTCAGAATTTGACCATGGTGACCAACTCGAACACCTCCATGGCATCGTTGCCATAGGTGGTTTTGGCGCTGGTTCCCGGCATCAATCGCCCATAAACACCCGACACGGTCAGCCATGGGGTTGCGGCCCAATCCGCGTGTAAATCGATTTCCTGACCGAAATCCTTGGAAGCGCCGTTGCTGCTCTGGTCCAGGCTGAAGTCGTAATAGATAGCGCCCAGTTGTACGGTATCTGCCGGATTCACCGTCGCATGGACCATGTGCAGGTTTTCATTGCTGTTGAACAGCAGGTACTGGCCCGCCACCTCGCCATGGAAATACGATCCCCAACCGCGCAACATGCCGTAACGCAAGGGATCGAATGCCTCGGATCGGTCGGCGGTGCCGCTGTCGTCGCCGCTGAAATGGGCATAGCGATAAGACAGGGTTGGTTTCCACGGTAAAACCGAGAAGGTGTACCCGACCTCGCCGTACCAGGCGTCGGTGTCCAATTTCCGCCCAGCGGCGTTGTTCTTTTGCAGCACGTATTCGCCCGACAGGAAAAGGTCGGGTGCCTGGGGTACTGGCGTGCCCTGGGCGCGGAAGTCGTAGACCTTCATGCCTTTCCGCAAGCTGGAGACGCCGTCGCTGCCGACTAGGCCGGAATAGCTGACATCATCGTCGGCGACGCGCAGGAACGCCGCGCCGATGGTCCCTATGCCGTTCTTTCTGGCTTCCAGATTGACGCCTTGGATGGACATGTTTCCGGTGTTCCGGTCGCTCTTGAGCCAGAACGCATCGGCATGCACGACGTCCCACTGGAAACGGGCGATGGCGGAGTTCGCCCATGCACTGCGGGCACCGAACCAATATGTTCCCTCTTTACCGACATCCGCATTGCCGTCAGCCAACAGGAAGCCATCACCCAACACGAAATCCTGGCGGCCGGCCGAAAGATCGACGGCGTCCTTCTGCGGCAGCAGGTCACCCGTTTTCCACCCCAAGGCCAACCGTTCCAGATCACCATGGGATGTCCCCCCATGGGTGAGTTGCGTCCCGGTTGCCGACACCGCGTCACCTTCGCCTTGAGTGGTGGTGCCGACCACCGCGACATTGCCGTAGAAGGTGCCCATGGATGTCGTGTTCACGTCGCCCGATAAGCCTGGCTTGATATAGGCTTCGAACCAGCGGGGATTCCCTTCTCTGCTGCCGTCCTTGAGCGACGTGACGCCAGCACCAAGCCGGGCATTGTTCACCGCAAAGACGCCTGCGCCGCCAGTGAAATCAAATTGCAGTCTGACCCCATCCTTGTCGTAAAGCGGGATTCCTGATTGAGGTGCCGCACCGGTATCCGGGGCATCCTCAGCCCATGCAGCGCTGGTGCCGCAAGAAGCCGTGAAAACAAACATCGAAAAAATTAAGCGGTTCACTGTAGCTGTTTTAAAAGGCATGGCGGAGCTCCGAGGTGAGATACGCGACAGCCTGTTTTGAAAATAGGTCTGTCATGCGTAACCCTGCGAAATCCTCCACCGTCAAACTTGATATTTCATGCCATGAAATTGGCTTTTTCCATCGCGTGGCGCATTTTTGAGACACAATTGCCGCATGCCTATAAATTGGGCTTCGTCGCCTTGCCCATGATCGCCGCCCCGATGGTATCGGACACCCGCCCGGCGGCCAGCTTGACCGGGTCGTTGGCGAGGTGGGCATAGCGGGCGGTGGTCTGCACCTGGGTGTGGCCGAGCAGCTTGCCGATCATCGGCAGTCCCTCGCCGAGGGCGAGGGCGCCGCTGGCATAGGAATGGCGCAGATCGTGGATGCGCACATCGGGCAAATTGGCCTTGTTGCGGATGTGCCGCCAGGGATGCTGTAGGTCGGTGAGGCGGCTGCCGGGCTTGCGGCCAGTGATGACATGGGGGTTGTCGTCGAGCCTGGCGATGCCCTTGAGGACATCGGCGGCGGTCTTGCCGAAATGCACGACCTTGGCACCGGTTTTGGAATCGGGCAGGCGCAGTTTATGTCGGGCCAAATCCACATGCTCCCATTTCAGCGTCATGATCTCGCTCAACCGGCAGCCGGTGAGCATCAGCAGGCGGATGGCGGCGACGGCCGATTCGGTTTCCGAGCCGTCCTGCTCGACGGCGCGCAGGGCCTTGCCCAGTTCAGCGCTCTATGGGACGCCGTCGGCAGCATCTGCGATCTCTACACACCCGAGGAATGCCAGAACTATCTCAGGCACGCCGGATATGTTTCAGATTAAAGGCGCGACGCTCTAAAGGCTTTGGATGTTCTGGCGTGAAATCGCACAACCAATAATGCTCACAAACTTCGCAATTATCGGTTGCTATTTTTCGCGGCACATCATTTTTTAGCGCATGCTTTTGGGGAGATATGCGTTATGGGCGGAGTGAACAATGGCCGCAAGACGGCGAAGAATGGTGCCGGCAAGGGGCAAATGCCGGATGCGGAGACGTTGAAGACGCTGGCGCCGCGGATCGCCAAGGTGCGGTCTCAGGTGCGCGAAAGCTTCGCCAAGGTGGTGATGGCGATGATGATGTTGCCGCGCTATCGCAACCAGACCCTGGCCGACCTGCAACATCTGGTGCTGGAGCCGCTGATCCGCGACCGCGTCGCCATGGCCTATGCCGGCACGCCCGACAGCCCGGAACTGGCCGACATGGCCGGCCTGGCCCTGTGGGCCAGCGTGTCCGAGGAAGTGGATTCCAAGATCCGCGAACAGATCCGCGCCGGCACCTTCCCGCTGCGGCTGAAGCCCGAGGACTGGAATTCGGGGAACATCAACTGGCTGCTGGACGTCATCGCCCCCGACGCCAAGACCACCACCTCGGTATTGGCGAATTTCAAGCAGGTGGTCAAGGATGGCAGCCTGCGCCTGCATCCCCTCATCACCAAGCTGTTGGACGAGGAAACGCTGAAGAAGATGGGGGCGGAGAGGATGGGGACGGCGGAGAAGGAAGCAGCGCACTCTTCGTCCGAGAATTCCGGGAATATGTAGGACGGTCCTTCGCGTCGGCGGAAAGGTTGGTCCCATGAACTGGCACAGGGCGCTCGCTCTTTTCGGTCTGCTGGTGTTGGCCGTCGGCCTTTCCGGCTGCGGGGAAAGCTGGTCGTGGAAGCAGAAGATCACCGTCGAGGTGGAGACGCCCGAGGGCGTGAAACGCGCGTCGAGCGTGATCCGCTATGGCCTGGAGCATACCGAGGGCTGGTACGTTCCGCCGGAGGCGCGGGGGGCAGCACATTACTACTCGGGCGAGGCGGTGGTGCTGGAGGTGTCTCCCGGCCGCTATCTGTTCGCCCTGTTGAAAGGCACGCCCAGTCCCTTCCCGATCTTCTTTCCCGGCGAAGCGCCGGTGAAGATCGCCAGCCGGTTCGAGAGTCTGCGCGCGGCGCGGACGGTGCCGCCGAAGCTCTATCCCCTGCTGGTGACCTTCGGCGACGTGACCGACCCGACAAGCGTGCAGCGGGTCGATCCCGCCGACCTCGCCGCCACCTTCGGCCCTGGTGTCAGGCTTAAAGCCATCACCCTGGAAATCACCGACGAACCGGTGACCGAGGGGAAGGTGGAGAGCGTGCTGAGCCGTAGTTTATTCCAGCGCTGGGCCTCAATCAATCGCCAAGCGTTGGAACGTAATGGGATAAAAGATCCCTATTTTAGAACATTCGCTTCAAATGTTTCCAGAGATCAATTTGTGAATAGGTGAGCCATGCCTGTAAGCAAAGACCTTTTTTTATCCATCCTTTCGATGGATGCTTATAATCGGGATTACGGGGCAGGCATTGATGGCTTGGGAGGGGAAGGCGCCCAAATCGGGACGGCGACACTCCTAAAAGACTCAGGTATTCTCGTTGATGAGAACGGCATACGGCGGGATAAATCCTCCGGTTTCTACGCCATCGCCTATGACACCGCGTATGGGATGGTCATTTCCTATCGCGGCACCGACCGCCTTTTTGACCTGATCCCATGGAGCGATAAACCCGGCGGCGATGTCTGGAACTCCTATGGACAGGGGGTGGGCAACTCGCTGACGAACGCTGCTCATCTGGCTGCCGATTTCTATCAGGCGGTGACCGGCACATCCGAGACTGATCCGAAGGCCGGGGCGGCAATCCTTACCGGTCATTCCATGGGCGGTGGGCTGGCGAGGCTGGCGGCATGAAGCTGTTCCCGATCCTTCGCGTCCTGTCCCTGCTGGTGCTGGCCGTCGGCCTTTCCGGCTGCGGGGAAAGCTGGTCGTGGAAGCAGAAGATCACCGTCGAGGTGGAGACGCCCGAGGGCGTGAAACGCGCGTCGAGCGTGATCCATCATCGCCTGGACCATTACGATGGCTGGTGGGTTTTCCCGGAGGCGCGGAGGGCATCGAGCCATTACACGGGCGAGGCGGTGGTGCTGGAGGTGTCTCCTGGCCGCTATCTGTTCGCGTTGCTGAACGGCACGCCCGATGTCTTCCCGATCTTCTTTCCCGGCGAGGCGCCGGTGAAGATCGCCGACCGGTTCGCGACCCTGCGCGCGGCGCGGACGGTGCCGCCCAAGCTGTATCCCCTGCTGGTGACCTTCGGCGACTTGGCCGACCCGACAAGCGTGCAGCGGGTCGATCCCGCCGACCTCGCCGCCACCTTCGGCCCTGGTGTCAGGCTCAAATCCATCACCTTGGAAATCACCGACGAACCGGTGACGGAAGGAAGGGTGGAGAAGGTGTTGGGGTGGTTGGATGACGTTTGGCCCAATCAACTTGATGGACAGAAATACGAGACGATCAAGGCTGAAAATCGTTTTGCGAACTCCCTTTCGACCGGCAACTTTTCCACTGAGGTTAAGCAATGACAACGGCAACCTCCAAGGATCGGCGTCTGCGCTCTTTTCCAGCAGCCCGCGAAGGCTCATCATCTCATTGGTCATCGTTTTGATCCTTGGTTCGGTTGAAGGTCGCAACCAAACCCTACCGAAGATCGACGATGACCACCCGCGACACGCGCGGGCAAGCCTGGGGATGATGCTGCTACACCACTCGATGGGACGTGACCCGCGGACGGCACTGGCCTTCCTACGACTTGCTATGATCCGCCTCATGCTGCGCAGAATCGCAAGGTCCAGAAAATCATAGGGAACTTTGCGGACGGACTCTTAGGAGGATGAGGTTGTCATAAGCATTCCGCTCTTTGTCGGTTTGGCTGGGATCGTATCTCGGCCCGCCGGGGCTTCGCGCGTTGATGTGACACATCTCAGCCATGATCGTCCCTGTGCTGCGATCTACCACGGGCCGATCGCACTTTGGGTAAGTACAAAATTCGCCTGATTGGTTGAACAGGCGCTTGATTGTCGCTTGGGTTGGGTTGGCCACGGTGCCTCCTGGCGAAATTCACACCGGAACCATCTGGCGCCTGGGCGCAATACACGATAGCCAGCACACAAAGTCAATCAACTAAAAATTGCCTGCCAGGCCTCTCGGATTCGCATCCGCATAAGCCGCATCGTTCGTGAGCACACCCGCCAAGAACTCAATATCGGCGCTAACGCGCGCTCCGAATTTGGCCGCGATCAAAAATCGTCCGAATCAACGACTTACTCCCGCCCCGTGCTCAATTCACGTTCGGAATTGCTCACTTAGCCTTCGGATTGCTCACTTACCCTGCGGTCCGACAATGACAAATTATCCCAGGCCGACTTTGGCGCGGGGGTCGTAGCCGTGGCGGGGGCCCCATTTCTCCACCAGCTTGCGAAATTCGCCATCGTGTTCGGGCAACACCACCTTCAGCGTCACCAACTGGTCGCCGCGGGTGCCGCCGGAGCCGGGCAGGCCCTTGGCCTTGAGGCGCAGGACGGCGCCGGTGTTGCTGCCGGGCGGGATGGTCACCACGACCTTGCCGTCGATGGTTGGGACCGTCACCTTTGCCCCCATCACCGCCTCTTGGACGCTGATCGGCAGATCCAGCAAGATGTCCTGGTCGCGCTTGCTGAAATAGGCGGGCAGATCGACCTTGATGTCGATCAGCGCGTCGCCGTCGCCGCCGATGCCGGGGTTGCCCTGGCCTTTGAGGCGCAGGGTCTGGCCGTCCAGCGTTCCCGGCGGGATGCGGATGTCCAGGGACTTTCCCGACAACAGCGTGATGCGCTTGGTGGTGCCCGTGGCGGCCTCGGTCTGGCTGATGGTCAGGGTGTGACGGACATCCGTGCCGCGGTTCAGGTTCTCGCCGCCCTGGCGGCCGCGTGTCTTGCGCCGCATCATTTCCGACAGGATGTCGTCGACATTGTCGCCGAAATTGAACCCTGAACGGTTCGATCGCGTGCCGCCGCCATGGGCCCGCCACGACCGGCGGCGTTGGGCGCCGGTGGCGTCGATCTCGCCGGCGTCGTATTGGCGACGCTTTTCGGTGTCCGACAGGAAGTCGTAGGCGGCGCTGACCTCCTTGAAGCGTTCCTCTGCCCGTTTGTCGCCGGGGTTGAGGTCGGGGTGCAGGGTGCGCGCCAAGGCGCGATAGGCTTTCTTTAATTCGTCGTCGGAAGCGGTCTTGGCCACTCCCAATACTTCATAAGGGTCCCGCACCACAGGCCTCGATCATTGCCGACAGGCGTAAAAAAGGGGGGCGGCACAAGTGCCGCCGCCCCTTTTGTGACAGATTTCCGCGCGGCGCGCTACTTCACCACTTTCCAACTTCCGTCGCCTTGACGGCAGGCGGTACCATAGGCCTGTTCGGTCTGGCCGTCGATGGTGACCGTGGTCTGGTACTCGCGGCAATACTGGCCGGGCGATTCCTCGTAGGTGCGGGTCGGGGTGATGGTGCCGCCGTGGCCGCTGTCGGGGTTGTTCCACGCCACCGCCTGACCGCTGGGCGCGCTTTCGAAGGCGCGCTGGCTGGCCTGGTGGGCGTATTGCTGGTCCGCGCGATCCAGGGATTTGCCCACCTCGGAACCGACGAAGGCCCCCAGCACGGCGCCCAATGCGGTCGCCGCCAACTGGCCCTTGCCCTTGCCGAACTGGGCGCCGGCCACCGCGCCGCCAATGCCGCCCAGGACGGCGCCGCCGGTCTGCTTGGTGCCGTATTCGCTGTTGGCGCACGCCGTCAGCAACGAAGCGGCGATGACGACAGGGATGAAACGCTTGAAGGTCTTGGTCATGGGGCTCTCGTTTTGGCAAGGTTCCCTGATTATACGGGGAGGTCGTGCGATACCGTCATGGATTTGGGGCTTTTTATGACGTCCCGACCGGGCTAGAACGGACGGGGCGCGTCTTGGTGCCGATCATAAACCCCCGCCTTGCAAATCGCTACTGGTCCGAACCGATGTCCAACTCCTCCGCCGATCCGTTCTCGTTGTTCGCCAAATGGATGGCGGAAGCGGAAGCCGCCGAGCCAAACGACCCCAACGCCATGGCGCTGGCCACCGCCGATGCCGACGGACGGCCCAGCGTGCGCATGGTGCTGCTGAAGGACGCCGGCCCCGAGGGCTTCGTCTTCTACACCAACCTGGAAAGCCGCAAGGGCGGCGAACTGGCGGCCAATCCCCACGCGGCGCTGTTGTTCCATTGGAAAAGCCTGCGGCGTCAGATCCGGGTCGAAGGGCCGGTGGTCCCGGTGAGCAACGAAGAGGCGGACGCCTATTTCGCCAGCCGGGCCCGGACCAGCCAGCTTGGCGCTTGGGCCTCGAAACAATCGCGGCCGTTGCAAGGGCGCTTCGAGCTGGAAAAGCGGGTGGCGGAATATACCGCGAAATTCGGATTCGGGGCGGTGCCGCGGCCGCCGCATTGGTCCGGCTTCCGGCTGGTGCCGGAGCGCATCGAGTTCTGGCAGGACAAACCCTTCCGGCTGCATGACCGTGCGGTCTACCACCGCGAGGCCGATGGCTGGTCGGTCACTTCCTTGTTTCCGTGACGAAAGGAACGGCCATGACCGCCACCAACGACGGTGCCCGCCTGATGACGCTGGCCACCTACGCCTCGGTCGCCACCGCCTGTACGCTGATCGTGGTCAAGCTGGCGGCCTGGGGAATGACCGGGTCGGTGGCCTTGCTGTCCACGCTGATCGATTCCACGCTGGATGCCGCCGCGTCTCTGATCAACCTGTGGGCGGTGCGTCATGCCCTGACGCCGGCCGACCACGAACATCGCTTCGGTCACGGCAAGGCCGAGCCGCTGGCCGGTCTGGGGCAGGCGGCGTTCATCCTGGGATCGGGCGGATTGTTGCTGGCCCAGGCGGTCAACCGTCTGCAACATCCGGTCGCGGTGACCAACGCCGATATCGGTACGGCGGTGATGGTGTTTTCCATCGTGCTGACCGTCGTCCTGGTTCGCTTTCAGAAATATGTACTGGAAAGGACAAGCTCGGTCGCCATCTCGGCCGATTCCCTGCATTACACCGGCGATGTGCTGATGAATGGCGCGGTCATCGTGTCGTTGCTGTTGGGACGTTTCCTGGGCTGGACTTTCGCCGACCCGCTGTTCGCCATCGGCATCGGCGCTTATCTGCTATGGAACGCCTGGGCGATCGTGCGCAATTCCATGGACATGCTGATGGATCGCGAACTGCCCGAAGAGGATCGCGCACGTATCCGCGACATCACCTTGGGCGTCCCCGACGTACGCGGCATGCATGACCTGCGCACCCGTCTGTCGGGGCAACAGGGTTTCGTCCAGTTGCATCTGGCGCTGGATGACCATCTGACCCTGGCCCGCGCCCATGCCATCGCCGACCAAGTCGAAAAAGCCATCGTCGAGGCGTTTCCCCATTGCGACGTGCTGATCCACCAGGACCCGGTCAGCCTGCACGAAGACGAACCGCCCTTCAGCCGGACGTAAAAAAGCCCCCGCCAAAGGCGAGGGCTTTCCGGGTTACTCTTCGTCCTTGCCGATGGGGCCCAGGACGTTGGCCAACTCCTGGACGCGCCGGCGAACCTCGGGGTCGCGGATGCGGTAATAGGCCCGCACCAGTTCCAAGGTCTCGCGCTGGACCATCATGCCCTCGTTGGCCTGCGGCGGATCTTCGGTGGCGCGGACCATGTAACGGGGGCTGGCGGCGATGGTGTCTTCGTCCATGTCCTCGTAGAAATAGCTGACCGGAACGTCGAGCACGCGGGACATGTCGTAAAGCCGCGAAGCGCCGATACGGTTGGCGCCGCGTTCGTACTTCTGCACCTGCTGGAAGGTAAGGCCCAGGGCCTCGCCCAACTTTTCCTGACTCATGCCCAGCAACGTGCGGCGCAAGCGGACGCGGGCGCCCACATGCACGTCGATGGGATTGGGTTTGCCCGAAGGCGTACGGCCGCGGCTGGCGCGACGCGAGACACCTGCGGTGCTCTTGCGGATGGCCTGTGACATACGATATCACCTCTATGTGGCGGCGCACCGATGGGGGCAACGGGCGCCAACGCCGAATGGAAACAATCTTCCCGACAGCACGCGGTGTTTCCCGCGGTTGAAAGTGGAAGAGGGGGCACCACACACAATAGCTGCATAACGCAAGTATGTGTAGGGGCATTTGGAGAGTGGCATGGATGCGTTGTACGACCCCGTCGACGCCCTGACCCAGGAATTGTCAGGCGTTCACGACCAGGAGCAGCGCCAAGCGGCTTTCCTGCGCCATGCCGCTGCCTTCGGAGTCAGCCGTTACGCCTATCTGAACACCACCCATCCCAGCGATCCCTTTCACGTCGAAACCAATTATCCGGCCGCCTGGGCCGAGCGTTATCTGGCGCAGAACTATATGGCGGTGGACGCGGTGCCGCTCGAGGCGGCGCGTTCCCCCGTTCCCTTCCGTTGGAGCGACGCGCTGGCACGCCCGGAATATGGTGCCAAAAGTCAGCTGGTTTTCGCCGAAGCCGCCGAATTTTCCATTCGCGACGGCTTCACCGTGCCGGTTCATTCCGCTGCCGGATTGTCCATCATCTCGGTGGCTATCGACGACCCGGATATGTTCCGGCCATCGGCGGCGGCCCGTCGGCACGCCGTGCATTTGTTGGCCATGCATTTCCATTTGGCGTGCGACCGCGCCCTGGGGGCCGGCAGCGCGGAGCCGCTGCCGCGCCTGACCCCGCGCGAGCGTGAGGTCTTATTGTGGACCGCCAAAGGCAAGACCGGCTGGGAAATCGCCCAAATTCTCAATCTGGCGGAACGCACGGTGGTCTACCATATCGAAAACGCCCGCACCAAGCTGGGGGCCAGCAGTCGGGCCCAGGCGGTGGTGGTGGCCGTGACCTTGGGGCTGATCCGTCCCTGATCCCTGTAAAAAATGTCAGGTGCCAAGCTGTTGGCACCTTGTAACAATACGCCCATCCACACCCTGGGGAGGGAGGGGATAGAGGAGGGGACATGACGGTGATCGCCTTTCCACGGGTCGAACGTCGCGAGGACCGGTTGCGGGGCATCGAACAATGCCTGGATGCCCTGGCCCATGAAGCCGATGCGTTGGGCCTGGACCTTCTGGCGCACATGATCGCCGTCGCGCGCGAGGCGGCCAGCGATTCCGCCTCCGCCGAATTGCGGCGCTAGGGTTTTCCTCTCTTCGAGCCGAACACAAAGAAAACGCCCCCGAGGGTTTCCCTTCGGGGGCGTTGTTCCTTGCGGAAGAACCGCGAGGCTTAGCCGGCGATCTCGCACTGCGAGAAGAAGTAGGCAACCTCGATAGCGGCGTTTTCCAGCGAGTCCGAACCGTGCACCGAATTGGCTTCGATGGATTCGGCGAAATCGGCGCGGATGGTGCCGGCGGCGGCGTTGGCCGGGTTGGTGGCACCCATGATCTCGCGGTTCTTGGCGACGGCGCCTTCGCCTTCCAGCACCTGCACGACCACCGGGCCGGAGATCATGAAGGCGACCAGTTCGCCGAAGAACGAACGCTCGCGATGGACGGCATAGAAGCCCTCGGCCTGTTCCTTGGTCAGGCGGACGCGCTTCTGGGCGACGATGCGCAGGCCAGCCTCTTCGAAGCGGGCGTTGATCTTGCCGGTGAGGTTGCGGCGGGTGGCATCCGGCTTGATGATCGACAGGGTGCGTTCAAGAGCCATTTTAGTCGAATTCCTTTGCGGCGGTTAGCGCGCCGTCACCCTTCCTTCCCATCGGTTCCCGAAGGCGGGCGCGCGCAAAATGCCCCGGTCCGGCCGGCGGTCCGGGGTTGGCGCGTTATACAGTCTTCGTCCGGCAAGGGCAACAGCCATGGCGCACAGGCGCCGCCAGTGGCGCGAAGGGATGGCGAAAGCCTGCGGTCCGTGCTATTCGGACCCCGTCATGCTGCATATCAACAACCTTGTCTTCCGCATTGCCGGCCGCTTGTTGTTCGACGACGCCACGGTGCACGTGGCGGCGGGGGCCCGTGTCGGCCTGGTCGGACGCAATGGCGCCGGCAAGTCCACGCTTTTCAAGCTGATCCTGGACGAGATGCACGCCGATGGCGGCGACATCGCCTTGCGTCCACGGGCCAGCGTCGGCCGTGTCGCCCAAGAGGCGCCCGAGGGCGAAACCAGTCTGGTCGATTGCGTGTTGGCCGCCGACCTGGAACGCACCGCGTTGCTGTCCGAGGCGGAAACCTGTGCCGACGGCCATCGCATCGCCGAAATCCATGAACGGCTGGGGGCCATCGACGCCCATTCGGCACCGGCCCGTGCCGCCGCCATCCTGGCTGGCCTGGGCTTCGACGCCGAGGCCCAGGCGCGGCCGGTGTCGTCGTTCTCGGGCGGTTGGCGCATGCGCGTGGCGCTGGCTTCGGCGCTGTTCGCCCGTCCCGACCTGTTGTTGCTGGACGAGCCGACCAACCACCTGGACCTCGAGGCGACGTTGTGGCTGCAAAGCTTCCTCGCCACCTATCCCGGCACGTTGATCGTCATCAGCCACGACCGCGAATTGCTGAACGAGGTGTGCTCGCGCATCATCCATCTCGAAGGCTGCAAGCTGGTCCAGTACGGCGGCAATTACGACGATTTCGTCCGAGTGCGCCGGGAAAAGATGGAATTGGCGGCCAAGGCCCAGGCCAAGCAGTTGGAACAGCGGCGCAAGATCCAGTCCTTCATCGACCGCTTCCGTGCCAAGGCCACCAAGGCCGCCCAGGCGCAAAGCCGTATCAAGATGCTGGAACGCATGGAGCCGGTGGTGGCGGTGGTCGAGGAGCGCAGCTACACCTTCGACTTCCCCGATCCAGAGCCCTTGAGCCCGCCCATCGTCGCCATCGATGGCGGCGTTGCCGGCTATGGCGAGCATGTGGTGCTGCGCAAGCTCAACCTGCGGATCGACATGGACGACCGCATCGCGTTGTTGGGTGCCAACGGCAACGGCAAATCGACCTTGTCCAAGATTCTGGCCGGGCGGCTTGAGCTTCTGGGCGGCGAGATGCGGCGCTCGAACAAGCTGAAGGTCGGCTATTTCGCCCAGCATCAGACCGAGGAACTGCGTCTCGACCGCACGCCCTTCGACCACATGGCCGAATTGATGAAGGACGCGGCCGAGGCCAAGGTGCGTGCGCAATTGGGGCGGTTCGGCTTTGAACAGGACCGCGCCGACGTGCGTGTGGCCAATCTGTCGGGCGGTGAGAAGGCGCGGCTTTTGTTCGCGTTGATGAGCCGTGACGCGCCCCATCTGATGATCCTGGACGAACCGACCAACCATCTGGACATCGATTCGCGCGAGGCTTTGGTGGCCGCGCTCAACGCCTATGACGGCGCGGTGGTGCTGGTCAGCCACGACCCGCATCTGATCGAACTGGTTGCCGATCGGCTGTTGCTGGTGGCTGATGGTCAGGTGACGTCGTTCGACGGCGATCTTGCCGCCTATCGCAAGCTGCTTCTGGAACGGGCGCGCGAAGCCCGGCGCGGTGGCGAGGCCAAGTCGGACGGTCCGTCGCGCAAGGACGAGCGGCGCGCCGCCGCGGAAATTCGCAACCAACTGGCGCCCCTGCGCAAGAAGGCGTTCGAGGCGGAAAAGCTGTTGGAAAAACTGTTGGCCAAGCGTTCGGCGACCGAGGAAAAGTTGGCCGACCCCGCCTTGTATCAGGGGCCGGCCGACAAGGTCACCCGATTGCAGCGCGAGCGTGGCGAACTGGACAAAAGCATTGCCGAGGCCGAGGCCCAATGGCTGGCCGCGCACGAGGAACTGGAACAGGCCCAGGCCGCCGTCCAGGGCTGATTTTGGGCGAATGGCCGGAACCTGAGGGCGTTCGGTCTTGCCAAAATCGCATAACCCGTTACGGTGGCAGGGGACTTCGGAAACCACCTGAGAGAGCTGCCCCGTGGCCCCAGGCATGACCTCGACCCATCGCCATCCGCTTCGCCTGCGCCAGATGCTGCGCCTGTTGGTGGGGTTCGCGGTCGCGTTGGCGCTGGGGTTGACCGCCCTGCTGTTGGCTCAATCCTACCAGGCGGCTTTGGACGACGCCCGGACCCGCGCCGCCGACGCCGCCCGCCTGCTCGAAGAACATATCGTCCGCACCCTCAGGGCCACCGATTTCATCGTCGGCCGCGTCGCTCAACTGGGCCGCAGCCGTTCCTTGGACCAGCTTTCCCATGACGAACACGCTTGGCGGGAATTGCTGGCCCTGGACCAGGGATTGCCCGAGCCGGGCACATTATGGATTGCCGATCCCGACGGCATCATCCGCCTGGGCACCATTCAATTTCCGGCAGCACGCAGCAACATTTCCGACCGTCTCTACTTCATCGCCCACAAACAGGCGCGCCGCGACCTGGTCATCGGTCCGTTGGTTCAGACCAAGAGCCGGGACAAACAGGCGTTCCACGTCAGCCGCCGAATCGAGGACGTGGAAGGAACCTTCATGGGGGTTGCGGCGGCCGGTTTCGATTCCGACACCTTCACCAACTTCCACCGCACGCTTCCATTGGGCGAACAGGCCAGCATCACCATCATCGATCTGGATGGCCGGGTCGTATTGCGTCAGCCGGACCCCGCGCGCTGGGTCGGCGCCTCGGTGGCGGGTGGCCCGCTGATGAAAGCCCTGAGCAAGGGGGAACCGGTCGGGCTGGTGACGGCCGAAAGTCCGTTGGACGGGGTGCCGCGGATGGTCGCCTATCGGCTGGTGTCCGAGTTCGGGCTGGTGGTGGCGGCAGCGGTGGCTGTCGATGACGCGCTGGCGTCGTGGCGTCGCAATGCCATGGTGGTGGCGGCCGTGGCCGTGGCGTTGATGGCTCTGACCTGGGCGCTGGTGCGGTTCACCTTCGCCAGCCTGTCGCGTGAAGAGGCGTTGATCCAAGGACTCGAGGAAGAGGTTCGCAGCCGTACCGAGGAAGCCCGCGCCCAGGCCGAGGAAGCGCGTCGCGCCAACGAAAGCAAGAGCCGCTTCCTGGCCTCGGCCAGCCACGATTTGCGCCAGCCGCTTCAGGCGGCGGGCATGTTCGTCGAGGTGCTGGCGGCCCGGCTTGACGACAGTCCCCATCTGGTGGTGGTGGACAAGCTGCGGCAAAGCGTCGACGCCACCCAATCGCTGTTGTCCACCTTGTTGGACCTGTCGACACTCGAAGCCGGCAAGATTCAGCCCCAGGTGACCACGTTCCCGCTGATGCCCATGCTGGCCAGTCTTTATGACCAGATGGAACCCGAGGCCTCGGCCAAGGGGTTGGCGCTCAGGGTGGTGCCCACCGGCATTCGCGTCACCAGCGATCCGGTGCTGTTGGAGCGTCTGTTGCGCAATCTGATGGTCAACGCCATTCGCTATACCCAAACCGGGGGGGTCCTGTTGGGGTGCCGGCGGCGGGGTGACCATGTGGAGGTGTGCGTGGTTGACAGCGGTGTCGGCATTCCCGATGACAAACGCGACGTGGTGTTCGAGGATTTCACCCGGCTGGGCGACAAGGGCAGCGGTGCCCAGCGCGGTCTGGGCCTGGGGCTGGGCGTGGTCCGCCGGACCGCGCATTTGCTGGGGCACGGGCTGAAACTGCGGTCGCAATCCGGCAAGGGTTCGTGTTTTTCCGTATTGATCAAGACCGCATAGATGTTGTTTCCATTAGGAAACACTGATTTTATCATTCCGTGGTTTCAGCGAAGCGTGAAACCGGGCATGGTGCCTTCCAACCTAACCGACCCAAGGGGTATCGATATGAAGAAGCTGGCCCTCCTGGCTGCCGCCGCCGTGGCGTTCTCCACCGCCGCCGTGACCGCCCATGCCGACGAGACCAATCCCGCCATCGTGCATCGTCAGGCCATCTACAAGATCATTGCCGGCCACATGCAGGATCTCAAGGCCGGTCTGCTGCTCAAGGGCGGTTCCGAGAATCTGGCCTGGAACGCCGACGCCATCGTCGATGCCTTCAAGCACATGGGCAACGCCTATCCGGCCGGTTCGGACAAGGGCGAGACCAAGGCCGATCCGGCCATCTGGAGCGAGCCGGCCAAGTTCCAGGAAGCCGGCAAGAAGGCGTTCGGCGCCGCCATGGCGCTGGCCGAGGCCACCAAGTCGGGCGACCAGGCCAAGTCCATCGACGCCTTCAAGGCCCTGGGCGGCGCCTGCAAGGCCTGCCACCAGGACTTCCGCAAGGACTGATCTGTTCACGATCACCGAAAAGGCGCGGGCGGCCAAGGTCGTCCGCGCTTTTTTTGTGCCTTTCCCGGTAAGCTGCCCGTGCCGATAATCCTTTCCGTCCAGCCAAGGGGGAGTGGGACGATGTGGAACCGCATGTTCGCCGTATGCGTGCTGGTGCTGGCACTTGCCGGCACGGCACGGGCCGAGGAAGTGCCTGTCACCTTCCTGCACTTCAACGACATCTACGATTTCATGCCCGGCGACGATAGCGGCGGCATGGCGGGGGTGGCGGGGCTGGTGGCGCGCGAGCGCGCCGCCCATCCCGGCGCGGTGCTGACGTTCGGCGGCGACCTGTTGTCGCCGTCGGTGGCCTCCAGCGTGACCCAGGGCGCGCACATGGTGGAGTTGCTGAACCGCATGGCGCCGGAGGCGGCGGTTCTGGGCAACCACGAGTTCGATTTCGGCGCCCAGGTGTTGCGCCGGCGGATGATGGAAAGCTCCTTTCCCTGGTTGGCCGCCAACGTGAGCGAGGCGGATGGCAAGGCCTTTGGCGTGTCCAGACCCTGGGTGCTGGTGGAACGCAACGGCGTCAGGATCGGCCTGTTCGGCATCCTGACTTCGGAAACCGGTGTTTTGGCGGCCGGTGCCGGCGACGTGCGCTTCCTGCCCGAAGAGGAGACGGCGCGGGCCATGGTGGCGGAATTGCGCAACCAGGGGGCTGAACTGGTGGTGGCCCTGACCCATCAGGATTTGGAACGGGACTTGGCCTTGGCCCGCAAGGTCAAAGGAATCGATCTGATTCTTGGTGGTCACGACCACCTTGCCGTCACGGTGGAAGAGGGCGGCACCGTGGTAGCCAAGGCCGGTCATGACGGTGTCTATCTGGCGGCGGTGGACATGGTTCTCGAACGTCCCGGCCGTGGCGGCAAGGCATCGTCGGCGCGGGTGGCCGGTTGGCGCATGCTCGCCAGCCGCAATGCCCCCCAGGACCCGGACGTCGCTGTCCTTGTCAATCGCTACGCCGCCGATCTGGACGGTTCCCTGGCCCGGCCGCTGGCGATTTTGGACAAGCCATTGGACAGCCGGCAAACGGTGGTGCGGGGCGCCGAATCCAGCTTGGGCGATCTGGTGGCCGACGCCGCACGCGAGGCCATGGGGGCCGATGTGGCACTGGTCAACGGTGGTGGTCTGCGTGGCAACCGCCTGTATCCGGCCGGTTCGGCCCTGACGCGCGGCGATTTGTTACGCGAGATGCCGTTCGGCAACGTGGTGATGATGGTCGAGGTGGACGGCCGTCAGTTGTTGGCCGCCCTGGAATACGGTGTGTCCAAGGTGTCGGCCGGGGCGGGGCGATTCCCCCAGGTGTCGGGGATACGCTTTACCTATGATCCCGACGCGCCGGCCGGCCAACGTGTCGGCGCGGCAAGTGTCGGCGGCAAGCCGCTGGATCTGGCCGCGCGCTATCGTCTTGCCGTGTCCGACTATCTGGCGCAGGGCGGCGATGGCTATGCCATGTTGGCTGGCGCCAAGGTGTTGCGGAACCGCGAGGCGGCGCCGTTGCTGGTTACGGTTGTGATGGAGCGGGTGGAACGTCTTGGGCGGCTGGGTGTCGTTCCCGACGGTCGCATCCGTGTCGAGCGGCGGGCGGGGGCCGCAGGGAACTAAAATCGGTTTTCTCGGCGCATCGTCGGCAATGCCGGCTCCACTCCGGCGGGGTGTGGTCCGCCTCTTTGGTTGAAATGCGTTTCTCGCGTGGCTCGGTTCCGGGTGCCGCGCCTTTTCGCATGGCCTCAGTGGGCGTATGATGATTCCTGTGACAGAGCGGGAGGCTCATCATGACCACCAATATCATGGCTGTCATTGCCGCAATGGCCGAAGTGGCGACCGCACCACCGGTCGACGGTTCGCTGCACAAGCCGCGCCAGCCGGTCATCACCTTGTCCCGTGACTACGGATCGGGCGGGGACATTATCGCCACCCGGCTGTCGCAGCGCCTGGGTGTGCCTTTGTATGACGAGCAATTGCTGAAAGAGATCGCCCAACGTCTGAACGACGATCCGGCCGTTGTCCAGATGCTGGACGAGGGCATGGGTCGTGCCAAGGACATGTGGCTTTATCGGTTGTTGTCGGGCAAGGACATCAACCATGACACCTATCGCGACACCTTGATCAAGGTGGTGATGAGCCTGGGCCGGCTGGGCGGCGTTATCGTCGGCCGCGGCGCCCATGTGATCCTGTCCGAAGGCTGTGCCCTTCGTGTCCGCATCGCCGGCACCGCCGAAGTTTGTGCCCGGCGCATGGCCGATGGCGGTCACGGCAGTTTCGAGGAACAGCTGAAACAGGCCCATGACGTCAACCACCGTCGCGGCAAGTTCGTGTGGGAGACCTTCCACTCGCGCCTGTCCGAGGCCAACCAGTTCGACGTCACCATCAACACCGACCGCATGGCTGATTTCGAAGACGTGGTCGAGATGCTGGTGGGGCTCGCGACCGCCATCCATGCCGGCCGCGTGTTGACGCTGAACCGATCCTGAGAATCTTGTCGCGTCGGCCTGGGCGAGATTATTGCCCGCTCAGGCCACGCAACAGGTTCTTCAGGATGTTCTTGCCGGTGTTCTTTTCCCGAGGCTGTCCTTCGGTGGCCGATTCCTGAGGGGCCAAGGCCCGGCCCAGGCCGTTGGCGACCAGATGGCGCTGCAAGGCGTTGAGGTCGATCACCTTGCGTGGGTTTTCCATCGGCCCTTCAAGGCGGATGGTAACCGGTACCTGGGGGGCGCGGGAAAGATGGAAGCCCACGCGACTGTCGGTTGACCATTGGCCCAGGTTGACCGTGGTCTCGGCGTCGGCGCCGCCGCCTTCGGCCGCCAGCTTGAGGTCGCGGCTGACGACCGTCCCGCCCTTGGCTTGAAAGCTGCCGGTCAGGGCGGAAAACGGCGTCTGTCCACCGGCCAGGCCCGATTGCACCATGACCAGCACGTTGCCGATATTGCGCAAATTCCCCATCTGGCGGTTGACCTCCGGCAGGTCGAAGCCGTCCAACACGCCGTTCTTCACCGACAGCCGGCCGTCGCCGTCCAGATGCGCTGCCATCTCGTATGGGCTGTGTCCACTGGTGACGAAGCGCATGTCGGCGTCCAGTCGGCCCTGTCGAATGGTCAGGCCGGCGGCGCGCAGACGGGCCGCGCCCAGTTCCGTTCCGGCGACGCTTACCTGGGCGCGCAGGCGGGGGACCGACCCGGCCGCCAAGACGGCTTGGGCCTCCAGCCGTCCCCCCAACAGGGAACCGCTCAGGCTGTCCACGGTCACCGTGCCGTCGTTCAGGGTGGCACGCAAGGTGGCGTCGTCAAGGCGCCAGTCCCCGGCGGTGACGTGGCCGGCCTTGAGCGACAGCCGGCTGTCCAGGGCATTCAGGGCGGCAAGGTCCAGCGGATCACGGCTGAACGGCGAAGCGCCGAAACCGACCTGTCCGTTCTGGGGCCGTGCCGCAGCCGGTTGCGCCGATAGAGGGTGCGGCGCCACGATGGGCGGCATCAGCGGCCCGCCCGGCAACAGCTGGCCGGATCGGTCGGAGGTGCCGAGCAGGTCGAGGGCCAGGGTGTCGGCATTCAGATCCGCCACCACCAGCGGCCGCGCGCCGCCCAACTCCACCCGGCTCTGGCCGGTAAAGGTGGTGGGGCCGGCACGCAGGCTGAGGCCCGAAAGGTCGAAGGCATGGGTGTCGCCGTCCAGCCGGGCATCCAGCGCGAAAGCCCCGGTTGGTTCCCGTCCTCCCCCCATCAGGCCAAGCACATGACCCAGGCTGGCGGCCCGTGCGCTGAGTGCCAGGGTGGCGTGCGGAGCGGGAACCAGCAGGTTCAGGTTCCCCTTGGCCGACAGGTGGAGCCCGCCGCCTTCGGCATAGGTTTCGACCGCCAGGGCGTCCAGGGGGCCGTCGGCGTTGCCTTTGACGCTCAGCGGACCCAGCCGTTCCAAGGCCGGTGGAATGGTGACGCCCAGGGCGCCCAGGGGACGCAATCCCTGGGGAGCCTCCAATCCGAAACTGGCGCCGGTGATCCGTCCGCCGGTTTCCAGTCCGCCGCGCAAGCTGGCCTCGAGCCCAGGCAGGGCGACGGCCGCCGCTACCGCCGGATGGTCACCCAGGCGCAAGGCGGCGCTGGCGCGGGCTGCTGTCCGGTCGCTGTTCAGGACCAAATCGGTGGTTCTGATTTCGGGCCAGGCCATGGTCAGCGGTGCGCGCAGCGCGAATCGGCGCGGTTCGGTGCCTTCCACCCCCAGCCACGCCAGCAAGGAGGCGGAATCGGTGCCCGACAGGGTCAGTCCGCCATCGAATTGCGGCAAGCCGGCCGGGGTGGCGAAGGTTCCTTCCAGGGCCGCCTCGGCATCGCCGGGCAACAGGGTCCGTGCCTGACGCACCAGTATCTCGCCGCCGTCCAGCACCGCCTCCAGGCGGGTTTGACGAATGTCCCGGCCGTGCCAGCGCAGGCGGTCCACCGACAGCGTGGCGGCGGCGAACAGTGAGCGGGGCAGGGACAGCCGGAACGGTCGCTCCGCTTCGGCGGCGGTCGCCGGTGCCTGGGGGGGCTGGGACGGCGTGTCCGCAGCGGCGGTCACCGTCACCGCAGGGGGTTCCGTTTGCCCCTTCTGCCAAGCGTCCAGGTCCAGACTGTCCATTTCCAGGCGGAAATCCACCTGGGGCGAGCCGTCCAGCGCCAGTGCCAACGCGGCGGTGCCGTGGTCGTCGCCAACCTTCAACGCCAGGGGGCCGGCCTGAACCTCGGTCGAAGACAAGGTCATGTCGCCGGCGGCGGTCACGCCCTTCATGCCATGCAGGGCCAGACGGCCGTGAAAGGAACCTTCTGTCACCTCGCCGTCGAGTGTGCCTTCGCCATCGGCAAACCCCAGGCGCAGGGTGGTCACGGCGGGACGGTCGGCCGACAGGCGGTCCATGGCGCCCGCGATGGTCAACGGCGTGTCGCCCCACCGGGCCGAGCCGTCAATCTGGAACGGCCCATGGCGTCCGCCCAGGCCAAGGTCGAGGGACAGGTCGGACAGCAAGGCCTCGTCGCCCAGGCGCAGAGTGCCGTCACGGACCAGCACGCGCTCGACCTCCAGGTCGTCTGCCGAGTGTGCGGTGGAAGACGCCGCCGCCGTGACGGTGGTCGCGGGCGAGGATGGTTCGGGCGAGGCGGCGGCGCTGTCGGCGCTTTTGCCGAGGGGCCAACCACCGAAACCATTGCCGTCCTGGCTCAACATCAGCTCGGGTCGGTCCAGTTCGATCGCGCTCAGCTTGATCGCACCGCCCAGCAACGCCCCGAAATCCAGCCGCAGGCGCAGCTTTTCGGCGCGCAGCAACTCTCCATCCATGCCGGGTGGGTTGCCGATGGCGACGTTGCCCGCGCTCAGGCTTGGGGTGGGCAACAGACGCACCGCCAGCGGGCCGCCGATGGTCACCGGACGGCCCAATGCGGCGCCAAGGCGGGCCGACAACGGGCCGCCATAGGCGCTCCAATCGATCAGGGGGGGCAGGACGGCCGCCGCCGCGATCACCAGACCAAGGGCAGAGCCCGAGACAAGGGCGGCATTGCGCATGGATCGACACCTCCGAAACAGCCCGGAGTGTAGCGGCCCGCGCGGATCGCGGCAAACCCTTGGGCGAATAAAAAGGCTAGCCTCGCGACGAAGGCTTGGTCTTGGCGGGAACGCGCTTCTTCAGATTGCGCACGCTGTCTTCGACGGTTTCCGGCGATGATTCATGTTCGATGTCGGCCAGACCATGCTCCCCCACAAGCTGTTCCAGACGCTCCAGCGTGCTGGAAACGCGGCCGTGCACCGACTTCTTGGACTTCGGGGCCCCCATAACCCCACCTCCATCCAGGTTGTAACGGTGTTGTAGAATATACGAAAGCTTAGAAAGCGTCCATTGCCGCGCACAGGCCCACCAGCCACAGCGCCAATGCCAGCGCCCCCGCCAGAACGAAGCGGCCGTTCCAGTCGCGTGCCACCGTGCGCATGGAGACATTGGCAAGCCGGGCGATGGACAACACCACCGCACCGACCGGGGTGGAACAGGCCGACAGCGCCCACGCTCCCATCAATCCGCTGGCCACCGCCAAAGGCGGCAACCCATGGCTGGACAGCGTGCCGAGCGCGCCGCCCAGGATGGTGACGGTGACGATCTGCGACACGCCGATCTGCGACAGCGCCATCACCGAGAACGCCGCCAGTACCAGCACCGCCACCGCCGGCAGCGGGATCATCTGTACCAGACGCGCGGTTTCGCCCGGTGGGATGAAGGCCACCAGCACCGACCCCAGGAACATGGCGCCGCCCAGCATGGTGACCTCCTCGCGGAAACCGGGCATGGACACGCTCAGCCGTCGGCCCAGATGGACCAGGGCGGGAAGCGGCGACCGGTGCTGGGCCACCAGCCACACCACCGCCGACGGCGGCACCACCAGCATGGCGCCGACCACCAGTCGAACACCCAGGATTTCTGCCACCACCACCGACGCCACCACCACCGCGCCGACCAGGGCGGACAGGCGGAGAACGGGGAGGATGCTGGCGTCCGTACCCTCGGTCTGGGGCGCGCGGGGAAAGGCACGGCGGTCCATGAACCAGCCCAAGGTCATCAAGGCCGCCGCCAGTATGACCTGCACGCCCAAAAGCGGCCACCAGTCGAGGCCGGGCAGGGCGCTTTGCATCACCGTGAACGACACCGACAGCGGCGACCATACGGTCATGATGGCGAAGCCGCGGATGATGGCGGTCATCATCCGTTGCTGGCGGATGGCGACCACGCGTGGGTTGCCGCCGGCCGCTTCGGTGGTGTTGCCGCGGACGACCATGGTGCCGATCAAGGGCAGCACGCCGAAATTGAGCACCAGCCCGATCAAATGGCTACCCAGCGCCAGGGCCAGATATCGTCGGCCCGGCGGCTGGCGCACCATCAGGGAGCCGCATTGCTGGATCAGGGGAGAGCTTTCGGCGGCTTCGCGTAGGAAGCCGAGGGCGGTGAACAGCCCGATCAGGGCGGCGGCCTGGATGCCGGCGTTCAACAAAATCGGCCATGGCGCGGGATGGAAGAACAGCGCCGCCGCCGCCGCCGTCAGCCCCATGGCCATGACACGGCGCCCGCCGCGTTTGGCCGACCATCCTTCGAGCACGAGATAAAGCGCCAGGGCGCCCGCCGCCGCCGGTCCGGCCGGCGGCCACGCCAATACCGCGCGGACGATGGAGAACATCATCACCGCCACCAGGGCCAGCGATGCGACAACCGCCCTCATGACAAGGTTCCTAAGTCTGGAGGAAACGCGATTTCGGGGCTGGCAACTGGCGGGCCGGCTTGGCGATGTTCTTCATCAGGGCGGGGCCGTTGACCATGGCGAAGCCCGCCTGGACCGCGCCGACGATCACCTTGCGCCGGCGCACGCCCCAGACATAGCTTCCCAACCGGGTTTTGCCGGCGGCGGCGTTGAACGCCGCCAGCGCCGCCAACAGGGCGTCGTC
>NZ_JAAIYP010000031.1 GCF_011022235.1 Magnetospirillum aberrantis SpK
GCGAAATGGCCGACCGCGCCCACCGCCACCAGGGCGGGAACGGTGCCGGCGGCGAAAGCCAGCATGCCGAAGGCCGAGGCCAGGGCGTCGCCGGTGGCGGCGGCGGCGGCCAGGGCGGCATAAAGCAGACCGCAGGGAATGAACCCCAGGAACATCCCCAGCAACCAGCCGCGCCAGCCGGTGGGAGACGCGAACAACGGCCGCGCCAGCCGGCCGACGCTACGGCTCCACCAGCTTTCACCGGCCGGAGCGGTGCCCAGCAGCAGCTTGAGGCGCGGCACCGCCATGCCCATCAGGAACATCGCCGCCAGAGCCAGCAAGGCGGCGGCCAGGAAACGAAAACCGCCCCATCCCGCCAGGATTCCGGCGGCGGCACCGCCCACCGCGCCCAAGACGGCGTAAGAGGTGGCCCGCCCCAGGTGATAGGGCACCAGCGCGGCACCCGACAGGCGGTGCCATTCGCTCATGCCCGCCGCCGGAACCCGTTCCAGCCGGGCCGCCACCTGACTGAGCACGAAGGGGCCGCACATGCCGGTGCAGTGCGAGGCCGAGCCGATCAGGCCGGTGAGAAACAGGCTGGACAGCAGGCCGCCGTTGTCGACCACCGCGACGCGGCAAACGGCAAGGCCGGCGGAAAGGGAAGTAACCAGGGAATCCATGACGGCAGAATATCCGCTTTCAGTTCGGGGTCCACCACGACAATTGTCGCCGCAATCCCACCACGCCGCCCACCACCAACAGGGCCGGCGGCTCCACCGGTTGGGCAGCCAGCGCCGCGACCACGCTTTCCAGCGTGCTTTCCATCACCACCTGGGCCGAGGTGGTGGCCCGCGACACGATGGCCACCGGTTCGTCCGGCCGTCGCCCGGCGGCCACCAGCCGTTCCACCACCTTGTCCAAGTGACGCAACGCCATATAGAACACCAGAACCTGCGCCCCGCGGGCCAGACCGTCCCAGTCGAAGCCGCCCGGAACCTCGCCGTCCTGGCCGTGGCCGGTGACGAAGGCCACCGAGGAATTGCAGTCGCGCGCCGTGGCGGGAATGCCGGCATAGGCCAGCCCGCCCACCCCGGCGGTCACCCCCGGCACCACGCGGAAGGGCACCCCGGCATCGGCCAGGGCCAGGGCCTCCTCGGCGCCACGGCCGAACACGAAGGGGTCGCCGCCCTTGAGCCGCAATATCCGCTTGCCGGTCAGCGCCAGTTCCAACAGTCGCGCGGTGATCTCGGACTGGCTGGGGCTGGCCCGGCCGCCGCGCTTGCCCATGCTTTCCACCACCGCGCCCGGCCGGATCAGGGCCAGAACGCGCGGATCGACCAGCGCGTCGTGCACCACATGGTCGGCGTTCTTCAGGGCATGGAAGGCTAAAAGGGTGAGCAGGCCGGGATCGCCGGGACCGGCGCCGACCAGCCAGACGCTGCCGGGTGCGAAGTCGGGGCCGGGTGCGAAACCGGGAATGGGGTCAAGATCGGGTACGGTCGTTTTCATGGACGGGACTATAGGCGATTTAGCCCGTCCGGCAAATCACGACGCCGTCTTGCCCAACGGCTCGAGATGGGGTTCGACGCCGGCCATCTTCTGGCTTGCGGCCACCGCCTCGCGTTTGCGGCGGATGGCCTCGGCCCTTTGCGCCTGCATCTGGAGCACATAGGGCTTCATGCGCAGATCGGATTGGATGATGTGGTCCACCAGCCATTCCTTGAGGAAATTGGCGAGGTCGCGCACCATGTGGTCGCGCGCCGGTCCCGCGGGCGCCTTGGTGTACACGCCGACGATGTCCGACAGCTTGCGCAGCACGTCGCGATGCGAACGGCGGTGGCTTTCGTGATAGGGATAGCGGATGGCGAGCTGAAGTTCTTCCTCGCGGGCGAAGTGCTCGCCAGTGTACTCCACCAGACCCAGCAGGACACGGGCCACCTTCTTGTGGTCGATCTGGCCGGCGATGGCGATCTCGAAAGCGTTGATCAGGTCGACCAAATGCTTGTGATCGGCGTCGATGGTTTCGTCCCCGACGCTCATGGCGTCGCGCCATGCTATGGACATCCTGCTTCCCCCAACGGAAACTGACCATAAGAATTAAGGATTTTACCCGAGAATGACTTCAATTTCCATATGGCCCTGTGGTCAGGGTGCACGCTTTGCGCGCAGGGAATCAAAGGCGTGCCGGTCATGATGGCGGGCTCGCATGTGGTGGTGGGGGCCGCCCTGTGGGTGGCGGTGGCCAAGCTGGGCGGCGGCAACCCGGCCGACCCCCAGGCGTTGGCGGCGGCGGCGCTGGGGTCGCTGTTGCCCGACATCGACCATCCGCAATCGTGGGCCGGGCGCAAGATGCGGGCGATTTCCGTCCCGCTGTCGCTGGTGGTCGGCCATCGCGGCGTCACCCATTCGGCCATCGCCGTGGCCGCCGGGCTGGCGTTGCTGCTGTTGCTGGGAACGGGGTGGATGGCGGCGCCGGTGGTGGTGGGCTATCTGTCGCACCTTTTGGCCGACGCGCTGACACCTTCGGGGGTGCCGCTGTTGTGGCCCAGCCGCCGCCGTTTCACCCTCAACCTGTGCCGCACCGGTTCGGCGGTGGAGATCGCCTTGGTGGCGGCGGTCGGGGTGGCCGCCGGCTGGGCCGCGGGGGTGGATTTCACCGCCCTGCCGCGTCCCAGGCTGTAACGTCCTACAAAATCCGGCAGGCGTCGTCGAAATCCAGACGCGGCCCGCGCGGATACAAGGCAGCGGCGTCGCCATAGCCGATGTTGATCAGGAAGTTGGACTTGACCGGCGTGCCGGCGAAGAAGGCGGCGTCGACGGCGGCCGGGTCGAAACCGCTCATGGGACCGCAATCGAGACCCAGCGACCGCAGCGCCAGGATCAGATAGGCGCCCTGAAGGGTGGCGTTGCGCATGGCGGTCTCGGCGATCAGCGCGTCGTTGCCCACATACCACGACCGCGCGTCCGCATGCGGGAACAGCGTCGGCAGCTTTTCATGGAATTCCATGTCCAGGGCGACGATGGCGGTGACCGGGGCGGCCATGGTCTTGTCCAGGTTGCCCGCCGCCAGCGCCGGCTTCAACCGTTCCTTGGCCTCGGAACCTTGCACGAAGACCACCCGCATGGGCTGGCAGTTGACCGCCGTCGGTCCCATGCGCGCCAGGTCCCAGGCTTGGCGCAGCAACGCCTCGGGTACCGCGCGGTCGAGAAATCGGTTATGGGTGCGGGCCGTCAGGAACAAGGTGTCCAGGGCGCTGTCCGCGAGCGGGGTGGTCATCGGGTCTCTCCTGTCGCTATATTAGGAAATCGTTGCCGCCGAGATGGTGTTCGATCGCCATATTACGGACGCCCTCGGGGAAAGGGTTAGATGGGAATGAGAAACACTGTGTTTCTGGCTGCGGCGCTTGCCGTCCTGGCGGGCTGGGGCATTGCCCCGGCGCGGGCGGCCGACAGCGCGGTGGTGGTGACCTACAACCGGTTCGGAGAGAGCGGCACGCCGGCCGTCAACACCCGCATCGAACAGTTGGAAGCCCAGATCGCCGAGTTGAAAAGCGGCGGCTACACGGTATTGGCGCTGCCCCGGGTGGTGGCGGCGCTGCAAGCGGGAACCGCGCTTCCCGACAAGGCGGTGGTCCTGAGCGTGGACGATTCGGCGCTTTCGGTGTGGGAAGCGGCGTGGCCGCGCTTCAGGGCGGCGCGCCTGCCCTTCACCTTGTTCCTGTCCACCGACGAAATCGACCGCGAATCTTCCGACCGCCTGAACTGGGACCAGGTGCGGGAAATGGCGGCGTCTGGTCTGGTCACCATCGGCAGCAAGGGCGCCGGCCATGTTCACATGGCCCTGATGACGGCGGACGAGGTGAGCGCCGACGTGGCGCGGGCCAGGGATCGTTTCGTTTCCGAACTGGGCCACGCCCCGGACCTTTTCGCCTGGCCCTACGGCGAGATGAGCCGCGAGGCGGCCCAGGCGATCCGCGCCGCGGGCTTCAAGATGGCGTTCGGCCAGCATTCGGGGCCGATGTGGAAGGGCTCGGACCCCTGGTTCATGCCGCGCTTTCCGCTGAACGAGACCTATGGCGAGGTCGAACGTTTCCGTCTCGCCGTGCGGTCGCTGCCGTTGCCGGCGGTGGACGTCACCCCCGACGACCCGCGTCTGACCGCCAATCCCCCGGCCTTCGGCTTCACCCTGGCCCCCGAGGAACCGGGAACCGAGCTTCTGGCCTGCTACATCTCGCACGAGGGCCGCGCCGTCATCGAACGCCTTGGCCCACGGGTCGAAGTCCGCATGAGCAAGCCGCTGCCGCCGGGCCGCTCGCGCATCAACTGCACCGCGCCGACATTGGAAGGGCGCTGGCGGTGGTTCGGCTGGCAATTCCTGGTGGAATGAAAGAGCCGTTGCCCGGCTTTCAGCCCAAGGTGGTGTCCAGCACCATCATCAGCGCGAATCCGGCCATCAGCCCCAATGTCGCCGGGGTCTGGTGGCCGTTGCGGTGGGTTTCGGGAATGACCTCGTGCGAGACCACGAAGATCATCGCCCCCGCCGCCAATCCCAGCCCCAGCGGATAGGCCGGCGCCAGGCCGCTGGACAGGCTGACGCCCATCAACGCCCCCAACGGTTCCAGAATGCCGCTGGCCGCGGCCACCGCCACCGCCACCAATGGGCGGAAGCCGGCGGCCCGCAGCGCCAGGGCCACCGCCAGACCCTCGGGGATGTCCTGAAGGGCGATGGCGGTGGTCAGCGGCAAGCCGACGCTCAGGTCGCCATTGGCGAAGCTGACGCCGATGGCCATGCCTTCGGGCAGGTTGTGCAGGGCGATGGCGAACACGAACAGCCAGGCGCGGCCGCACCGTTCGTGTCCGGCACCGCACGGGCCGGTGGTATCGTGCTCGTGCGGGGTGAACTCGTCCAGGCCCAGCATCAGCACCACGCCGACCGCCATGCCGGCCACCACCACGGCCGCCCCCAGGCCCTTGTGGCCCAAGATCTCGGCCCCCGCCTCAAGCCCCGGCAGCAACAACGAAAAGGCGCTGGCGGCCAGCATCATGCCGGCGGCGAATCCCAACAGGCTGTCTTGCAGTTTCTGCGGAATGGTCCGCAACACCAATGCCGGCATGGCGCCCAAGGCGGTGGTGGCGAATCCGGCGAAGCCGCCGATCAGCGCGGCCCGCAAGGCGATCTCGTCGCCGGCCAGGGCACGCACCACGCCCTGGCCCAGCAACAGCACCACCAGCCCCAAGGCGACAGCCAATCCGCGCGTGGTCATCACGTGTTCCTGCGCATGCCGACGCAACAGCGCCGTCCATGACGCGGGGACTGACGAAGAGGTGCTCTGGCTGTCCATGGCTCGGCTTTCTCAGAGTGAGGGCGAAATCATGGTAGTGGCTGTAAGGCTGCACGAAAAAACGATAATTATACCTCTCGTCATCGCCTTGCCCGATTAATGCGGCGTTCACACGGAAGGCGGCGTGCCTTCGCCGGCGGGCGGCGGCGGCACCCGGCCCTTCAGTTCCTCGGACACGTTGTGGCCGCCGCACGAGCCGCAGACGAAGACGATGTCCGTTTCCAACCGGCTCAGGCCGAAATCCTGCATCATCACATGGCCGCAATGGCCGCAGACGTAATCCTCGCCGCCACGGCCGACGGCGGACAGGCCAGTGTTGAAAAGCGGGCGGTCGCCGATGTCGCGGGGGGAAATGGGGGTCAGCATGATTTCGGACATCTTGTTTCCTTTGTGAAACGATTACCAGCCGGCGGCGACGCCATCGGCACGGGGGTCGGCCGCCCCTTCGATCATGCCGTCGGCGCGGCGCACCAGGGCGCCGGCATGACCCATGGACCCGTCGAACGGCGCGACCATCGCGACGTCGTGGCCCAGGGCCGTCAGCGTTTCCGCCAGATCGGGGGCGAACCGGCTTTCCAGCTTGAGGTCGGTTCCGCTTGCCCCATCGGCGCCACGGCCGAAGACGAAGCGTGGCGCGGTCAGGGCCGCCTGAAGCGGCTGGCCGGCCAGGATGGCGCGGGCGAAGATCTGGGCCTGAATTTGCGGTTGCGAATCGCCGCCCATGGTTCCCCACACCATGGTCCGGCCGTCCTTGAGCCGGGCCAGGGCTGGCGACAGGGTGTGGAACGGCTTGCGCCGGGGTTCCAGGGCGTTGCGATGGTCGGGATCAAGCGAGAACGAGACGCCGCGATTGTGCCACACCACTCCGGTCTGCGGCAGCACCACCCCGGACCCGAAGGCGTGGAATAGGCTTTGGATGAAGCTGACGGCGCGGCCCTGGCCGTCGACCACGCCCAGCCACACCGTGTCGCCGTCGCCCAGCACCTGGGTCGATGCCTGGGCGCGGCCGGGATCGATTTCGGCCGCCAGCCGGTCCAATAGGTGGTCGGACAGGTAGGTGGTGGCGTGCACCGACATGCGATGCGGGTCGGTGATGTGGCTGTCGCGGACGCGATAGGCGATCTTGGTGGCCTCGACCAGGGCATGGATCCAGCCGGCTTCGTCAGGCTGTGCCGCCCCCAGACGCTGGAACACCCCCAACAGGATCAGCGACGCCAGCCCTTGGGTCGGCGGCGCGGTGTTGAACAAGGTGCCGCCGGCCAGCGACAGCGACAACGGCCGTCGGCGCATGCCGCGATGGCGCGCCAGATCGTCGCCTCTGAGCGGCGAGCCGGCCTCGCGCAGGTCGGCGGCCATGGCTTGCGCGATGTCGCCGCGATAGAAATCGTCCAGCCCCACCTCGGCCAGCCGTTCCAGCGTCGCCGCCAGACCCGGCTGCGTCATCAGGGTGCCGGCGGCCGGGGCTTTGTTGCGGATAAGGAACGTTTGTGCGAAGCCCGGCACCTTGCGCAACGTCGCCAGATTGCCGCGTGTCGCCGCCTCCTGGTGGGCGGTGAGGGCGAAGCCGTTGCGGGCGTAATGGATGGCGTCCTCGAACAGCCGCTCCAGCGGCATGCCGCCGCCCCATTGTTCCGACAGGTCGAGCGCCAGTTGCCATCCCGACACCGCGCCGGCCACCGTGTTGGCGGCCAGCCCGCCGCGCGCCGGAACGGCCTTCAGGCGTTCGGCGCGATAAAGGTCGCGGTGCACCGCCCCGCCCGAGGCGCCCGAACCGTCGATGGAAATGGGCGGCTTGCCCGGTTCGGCGATCAGCCAGAAGCCGTCGCCGCCCAGGCCCGTCATGTGCGGATAGACCACGGTCAGGGTGGCGGCGGCGGCGAGGGCCGCCTCGATGGCGTTGCCGCCTTCGCGCAGAACCGCCAGTCCCGCTTGCGAGGCGAGGTGGTGGGGGGTGGTCACCATTCCCCGGCGGCCCATGGGCGTATTGAGCATGTCCCGTCCCTTGCGGTGCGTGAGCTGACCCCTGTTATCGCGCAGCCGGACCCAGGCCGTCCAGAGCGCGGCCGGGAAAAATTTGAATTCGGTCATTTTCTGGATATGTAATGCCCGACCACCCTATCGGACTCTTCGCCATGACCACCCCTCCCCACACCATCTCCACCCTGCCGCTGTCGTGGGAGGACGTTCACCGCGATACCCGCATCCTGGCCGGCATGCTGGCCGAACTGCCGGCGTTTTGTGGCATCGTCGCGGTGACGCGCGGCGGGCTGGTGCCGGCCGCCATCCTGTCGCGCGAGTTGGATATCCATCTGGTGGAGACCGTGTGCGTGTCCACCTATGACGACCGCGACATCCGCGATCCCCAGGTGTTGAAGACCCTGGCCGGCGACGGGGCCGGCTGGTTGGTGGTGGACGATCTGGTGGACACCGGCGCCACCCTTCAGGTGTTGCGCGGCATGTTGCCCAAGGCTCATTTCGCTACCGTTTACGCCAAGCCCAAGGGCCAGCCGCTGGTCGACACCTTCGCCACCGTGTTCGCCCAAAGCACCTGGGTCGCCTTTCCCTGGGAGCCGCCGGGCAAGGGCAGCTGATCAGCCGGCCAGGCTGCGCAGCACGTAATGCAGGATGCCGCCGTGGCGGAAGTATTCAACCTCGTCCACGGTGTCGATCCGGCACAATACCGGCACCTGATGCCGTCGGCCGTCGGCATGGGTGATCTCCAACGTCAGGGTCTGGCGTGGCTTCAACCCCTCCGACAGGCCCCGGACCGAGAATGTTTCGGTCCCGTCTAGGCCTAGAATCTTGCGGTCGGTGCCGGCCGGGAATTGTAGCGGCAGCACCCCCATGCCCACCAGATTGGAGCGGTGGATGCGTTCGAAGCTTTCCGCCACCACCGCCTTGACCCCCAGAAGATAGGTGCCCTTGGCCGCCCAGTCGCGGCTTGATCCGGTGCCGTATTCCTTGCCGGCGACCACCACCAGGGGCGTGCCTTGGGCTTGATAGGCCATGGCGGCGTCGAAGATGGACAACACTTCGCCCGCGCCGTTCAGCCGGGTGACGCCGCCTTCGTGACCCGGCGCGATTTCGTTTCGGATACGGACGTTGGCCAAGGTGCCGCGGGTCATCACCGCGTCGTGGCCGCGTCGCGAACCATAGGAATTGAAGTCGGCCGGCGCCACGCCATGGGCCACCAGCCATGTGCCGGCCGGGCTGCTGGGCTTGATCGACCCCGCCGGACTGATGTGGTCGGTGGTGATGGAATCGCCCAGGATGGCCAGGGCCCGCGCGCCTTGGATGTCGGCGAAGCCTTGGGGCGGCAGGGGCGCCATGTCGGTGAAATAGGGCGGGTGGTGGATGTAGGTGGACCGTGCCGGCCAATCATAGGTCTGGCCGGTGGTCACCGGCACCTGTTGCCACAGCGCCGGCCCCTTGAACACGTCGGCATAGCGGCGGCGATAGGAATCGGGGCTCAGGGCACGTTCCATGGCCGCCTGGATCTCGGCGGTGCTGGGCCAGATGTCGTGCAGATGGACCGGCTGGCCATCGGCGCCGATTCCCAAGGGATCGCGGGACAGGTCCAGGCGCATGCTGCCGGCCAGGGCATAAGCCACCACCAGGGGTGGCGAGGCCAGGTAGTTGGCCTTGACGTGCGGGCTGATGCGGCCTTCGAAGTTGCGGTTGCCCGACAAGACGGCGGCGACCACCAGATTGTTGCCGTCGATGGCTTCGGCGATGGCCGGGTCCAGCGGCCCGGAATTGCCGATGCAGGTGGTGCAGCCGAAACCGGCGACGGTGAAGCCCAGGCTGTCCAGGGACTCCTGAAGGCCGGCCGCGGCAAGATAGTCGGGTACCACCTGCGATCCCGGCGCCAGCGAGGTCTTGACCCATGGTTTGACCCGCAGGCCGCGCGCCACCGCCTTTTGCGCCACCAATCCGGCGGCGAGCATTACCGACGGGTTCGAGGTGTTGGTGCACGACGTGATGGCGGCGATCACCACGTCACCATGGCCCAGATCGCCGCGCCCGTTGGACAACGGTACACGCGGAGATTGTTCCGCTGCGGGAACGAATGTGTCGAACCCGGCCTTGGCCGCCGACAGCGCCACCCGGTCCTGGGGGCGCTTGGGGCCGGACAGCGACGGTTCGACCGTGCCCAGTTCCAATTCCAGCGTTTCGGTGAAAAGGGGATCTGGGGTGGTTTCGTCGCGCCACAGCCCTTGGGCGCGGGCATAGGCCTCGACCAGGGCCACCCGGTGCGGGTCGCGGCCGGTGAAGGCCAGGAAACGCAAGGTTTCGGCGTCGATGGGGAAGAAGCCGCAGGTGGCGCCGTATTCGGGGGCCATGTTGCCGATGGTCAGACGGTCGGGCAGCGCCATGGACGACAGGCCGGGACCGAAGAATTCGACGAACTTGCCGACCACCCCCTTGGCCCGCAACATCTCGGTTACCGTCAGCACCAGATCGGTGGCGGTCACCCCCTCGCGCAAGGACCCCGACAGGCGAAAACCCACCACCTCGGGGATCAGCATGGACAGGGGCTGGCCCAGCATGGCCGCCTCGGCTTCGATGCCGCCGACGCCCCAGCCCAGCACCGCCATGCCGCCGACCATGGTGGTGTGGCTGTCGGTGCCGACCAGGGTGTCGGGATAAACCAGCCCGTCGGCGCTCCACGCCACTTGGGCCAGATATTCGCAGTTCACCTGATGGCAGATGCCGGTGCCGGGCGGCACCACGCGGAAATTGTCGAACGCTCCCTGGCCCCAGCGCAAAAAGGCATAGCGTTCGCCGTTGCGGGCGAATTCCAGTTCCATGTTGCGGGCCAGGGAATCCGGGCCGCCCCAGGAATCGACCATGACCGAATGGTCGATCACCAGATCGACCGGCACCTGGGGATTGATACGGGCCGGGTCGCCGCCCAGGGCGGCCATGGCGTCGCGCATGGCCGCCAGGTCGACCACCGCCGGAACGCCGGTGAAGTCCTGCATCAGCACGCGGGCGGGGCGAAAGGCGATCTCGTGTCCGGCGCGGCCGCGATCCGTTGTCCAGGCCGCCACGGCCCGGATGTCGTCGGCGGTGACGCTACGCCCGTCCTCGAACCGCAGCAGGTTCTCCAACAGCACCTTGAGACTGAACGGCAGGCACGAAACGTCGCCCACCGCCGCCTCGGCGGCCTTCAGGCTGTAATAGGCATAGGCCTTGTCGCCCACGGTGAGAGTGCGGCGGGTCTTTAGGGTGTCTTGGCCAAGGGTCGACATGGGGTCACCTCCTTGCTGTCCCTAATGTAGGTGCCGACAGGGAAGGCGACCAGCCAAGCGAAAGTCGGGGGCATGCTTTTCGCAGCCTGACCGGACAAATCCCGGATGGGATTTTCTGCGTCCTCCTACCCCCTCAGATGTTTTTCCATCAGTGCCAGAAGGTCGCCAGAAAGCCGGACTTCTTCCTCGACCGCCGCGACGCGGGATGCGCCATGGGCGACGCATTCGAACGTCGCGTCCTGGAAACAGATGATGAAATGCCTGAGCCCCTCAAACAGCCGGGTGTCATGGCGCGGATGGACGCGGTTCATCCGCTCCAGGGAACGGATCCACGAGGAATTCAGGACCTCGTAGAGTCCATGGAAACCCAGGCCGCGCCCCATCAGCGGGTGGCCGTTGCGCGCCTCGTCATTCGGTCCGCCGAGATAGTGGCATCGGGGGCGCTCGAATTTCACCACGACGATGGTTTCGGGGCCGTCCTGCGCGACGGGGGCCAACTCGTAGGCCAGGATGAGGGCGTTGTCGGTGGCGAGGACAAGCGGCCCCTCGACGGTGGAGGATTGCGGCAGGTCCGTATAAGGAACCACCTTGTCGTGCCTGTCGACCGCGTACAATGGGACCATCCGTCGAAGTTGCGGGGAATCTCAGCACCCCGGATCGTGGGGTGTCAAGGCAGGCAAAGAAAAACCCCCGCCGGTCGCCCGGCGGGGGATGAAGGCTTGAGCGCTCTTCTTGTTATATCACTTAGACCGCGACGGTATCCGCGACCTTGCGGAACGCATCGATCTGGTCGAAGTTCATGTAGCGGTAGACGTCGCCGGCCTTGGCGGCAAGGCCGCTGACCTGATCCAGGTATTCGGCCGGGCTGGGGATCTTGCCCAAGAGCGCGCAGACGGCGGCCAGTTCGGCCGAGCCCAGGTAGACACGGGTGTCGATGCCCAGGCGGTTGGGGAAATTGCGGGTCGAGGTGGACATGGCGGTCGAGCCCTTGCGCACCTGGGCCTGGTTGCCCATGCAAAGCGAGCAGCCGGGCATTTCCATGCGGGCGCCGGCCTTGCCGAGAACGCCGTAATAGCCTTCCTCGGTCAGGATCATGGCATCCATCTTGGTCGGCGGCGCGATCCACAGGCGGGTCGGGATGTCCGACTTGCCGTTCAGGATCTTACCGGCGGCGCGGAAATGGCCGATGTTGGTCATGCACGAGCCGATGAACACCTCGTCGATCTTGTCGCCGGCGACTTCCGACAACAGCTTGACGTCGTCGGGATCGTTCGGGCAGGCGACGATCGGTTCCTTGATGTCGGCCA
Source organism: Magnetospirillum aberrantis SpK (assembly GCF_011022235.1). Lineage (GTDB taxonomy): Bacteria > Pseudomonadota > Alphaproteobacteria > Rhodospirillales > Magnetospirillaceae > Magnetospirillum > Magnetospirillum aberrantis. The sequence goes on from NZ_JAAIYP010000031.1 coordinate 11,884, forward strand.
GATCGATCTCGATCACCGCAGCGTAGTCGGCGTCGGCATCGGGTTGCAGCAGTTCGGGCTTGGCGATCCAGGCTTCCATGGCCTTGATGCGGCGGCCCAGCGTGCGGGCGTCCTCGTAACCGTTGGCGATCATCCACTTCATCAAGGTGATGTTCGAGTTCATGTACTCGATGATCGGTTCCTTGTTGAGGCGCACGGTGCAGCCGGCGGCGGAGCGTTCGGCCGAGGCGTCGGTCAGCTCGAACGCCTGTTCGACCTTGAGGTCGGGCAGGCCCTCGATCTCCAGGATGCGGCCGGAGAAGACGTTCTTCTTGCCCTTCTTCTCGACGGTCAGCAGGCCCTGGCGGATGGCGTAGAGCGGAATGGCGTTGACCAGGTCACGCAGGGTGACGCCCGGCTGCAACGCGCCCTTGAAGCGCACCAGCACCGATTCCGGCATGTCCAGCGGCATGACGCCGGTGGCGGCGGCGAAGGCCACCAGACCGGAACCGGCCGGGAAGGAAATGCCGATGGGGAAGCGGGTGTGGCTATCGCCGCCGGTGCCCACGGTGTCGGGCAGCAGCAGGCGGTTCAGCCAGGAATGGATGACGCCGTCGCCGGGACGCAGGGCCACGCCGCCACGGGTGCTGATGAAGGTCGGCAGGGTGCGGTGGGTCTCGACGTCCACCAACTTGGGATAGGCGGCGGTATGGCAGAACGACTGCATGACCAGATCGGCCGAGAAGCCCAGGCAGGCCAGGTCCTTCAACTCGTCGCGGGTCATCGGACCGGTGGTGTCCTGGCTGCCCACGGTGGTCATCTTGGGTTCGCAATAGGTGCCGGGGCGCACGCCCTTGCCCTCGGGCAGGCCACAGGCGCGGCCGACCATCTTCTGCGCGAGGCTGAAGCCCTTGCCGGTGTCGGCGGGCACGCCCGGCAGGCGGAACAGGGTGGACGGGGCCAGACCCAGGGCCTCGCGCGCCTTGGCGGTCAGGCCGCGGCCGATGATCAGCGGAATACGGCCGCCGGCGCGCACCTCGTCGAAGATCACCTCGGACTTGACGGTGAACTCGGCGATGACGGCGCCGTTCTTCAGCGCCTTGCCCTCATAGGGACGCAGCTCGACCACGTCGCCCATGTTCATCTGGTTGACGTCCAGCTCGATCGGCAGGGCGCCGGCGTCTTCCATGGTGTTGTAGAAGATCGGGGCGATCTTGGTGCCCAGGCAAACGCCGCCGAAACGCTTGTTCGGCACGAACGGGATGTCCTCGCCGGTGAACCACAGCACCGAATTGGTGGCGGACTTGCGCGAGGACCCGGTGCCGACCACGTCGCCCACATAGGCGACCAGGTTGCCCTTGGCCCGCAAATCCTCGAGGAACTTGACCGGACCACGGACACCGGCCTCTTCCGGCTCGATGCCGGGGCGCGGGTTCTTCAGCATGGCCAGGGCATGCAGCGGGATGTCGGGGCGGCTCCAGGCGTCGGGGGCCGGCGACAGGTCGTCGGTGTTGGTCTCGCCCGACACCTTGAAGATGGTCACGGTCAGCGAGGCGGGAACCTCGGGACGCGAGGTGAACCACTCGGCGTCGGCCCAGGACTGGATCACCGCACGCGCATTGGCGCTGCCCTTGTCGGCCAGTTCCTTGACGTCGTGGAAATAGTCGAACACCAGCAGGGTCTTCTTCAGACCCTCGGCCGCCACGGTGCCGACGACGGAATCGTCCAACAGCTCGATCAGCGGCTTGATGTTGAAGCCGCCCAGCATGGTGCCCAGCAGCTCGGTGGCCTTGGCCCGGTCGATCAGCGGGCAGGTGACCGCACCCTTGGCGATGTCGTTCAGGAACGCCGCCTTGACCTTGGCTGCGTCATCGACGCCGGCCGGAACGCGGTGAGTGATCAGCTCGACCAGCGCGGCTTCCTCGCCCTTGGGCGGGCTCTGCAACAGCGCGATCAGGTCCTCGGTCTGCTTGGCAGACAGCGGCAGGGGGGGAATCCCGAGGGCGGCACGCTCGGCGACATGCTGGCGATAGGCTTCAAGCACGGACATCCTCCGCAGGGCTGTGTTTTGAAATTGGTGGACCAGCCCCGCCGTCGGTCCACGACGAGAGAGCCGGATGCGCCTGCGCTTACACCATAAATTCGCGCCCGAGTCCAGCACTGACTATCCGTTCGGGCGGGGCGTCCACCACCCCACCCACCCGGAACGGCGGCAAACCGCCCCATAAATTCGCCACATTCCGACGGCTTCCTAGGGGCTCCCGGAAGTCCCCTTGAGCGCCACCGCCGGATTCCCGGACCTTTCGGCGGTTGGCCACCGGGATCGAGTGGCGGCCGGCGCGTTTCCCCCCTTTGCGCGCCGGCCGTTTCGATTCTGGGTGAGGTGTGCGTTTGTGCATGCGGTTGCAGGCGCGACCGAGCGGCCTATGGCGCGGGAACCAAACGAGTGGAAACAAGCGTCCGGCGTTTGAAGGCGTCCATTGATATAACGCGCCCCACCGGAGTGAGGCGCGTTACGCATTTCAGGGGTTAATTCCGGCGCCATGCCATTGCGGAATCGCGTAGGTCATTCGCCTCGACCTCAAGAATAAGATTGTCTTCGAACCGAACGCTGTAGGTATGGTTGTGGGGGTTCAGTCCGATCACCCTGGCCGGCCGTTCCGCCGAACGCACCCAGACAGCGGCGCCTAACCAAGGGCGAACGGTGGACTTTGACGGAGTGGCATAGAGCAGCGGCGTGATTTCGCCGCCGCCGACACTGGGCGGCTGATTCCCCATTTCTTTATGAGAAATAACCATGGGCTTTCTCCTCGGTTTCCGGAGAGTCGCCCCCAGCAAAGCCTTGACACGGGATAAGTTAGTCCTATAGTCAAGACTTCTACGATGCCATAGGGGTTGACCCCGGATGGTTTCGCTGCCGGCGCCTCTTTTCGCAGAAGAGGCGCCGTGCTGTTTTCAGGACGTTCCTCGTTACCTGAGCCAGCACATTCAGAATCTTCAATTCCCCCAAGACACGCAAGGCTTTCTAAAACGACGGATGCGAACCGGAGTCGTCAGGAATCGCGTGCCTATTTAATCCTTAGGGTTGGGAGATGCATCACTGCGACTCCTGGAGTCGTGTTGACTGAATTTTCAACTTATGGGAGATTTCCGTCCAAGGAGATGGGCAAATGCGAGATCCTGGTCGCCGGAAGTGTCGAAAGCCGCCCAAATATCCAGAACAGGTGGAGAAATTTCGCCTGCTGCTCAGATCTCGGCATTGGGAACCTGTTGATCTGGCCAATGCCTTGTGCGTTGCACATAAGTTAACATTCCCATCGGTTTACCGTTGGTGCCGAGGCGAGGTGAAACCCACCAGCGGTCACCTGCATTGGGTTCTGGACGTCTTCGGTCTGACAGCCCGAGACTGGGATGAAGGGCCACGTTTTTTACAAGAAGCCATCGAGAAAGCCGAACAAAATCCAGTCCGTGGTTTTGTTGCGTCGTTGACACAAAACGGACTGTACGATGGCAATGCGCTGACCACAGAAATCGAGCTGGTTTCCCTGGCTGGAAACTACGTCGCGATTCGTCCGTCGTTCAATCCCTCCAACGGCATCATCGTGTCGCGTCTAGAGATTTCCGTTGTTAACAGCGTATCGTCGTTCGTTCACAGCGAGGTCACGTTGACATACACAGGTGCGGTATTGCCGATGCAAGGTGGATATGTCCTTTTGGTTGGAAAGGACATAGAAAAAGAAAATCATGCTATCTATTTTTTTGATAGAGGTGATGATAGCCAATGGAACGTAGACCAAATGCTCGGTATTCGTGTTGGCATGTCGGTTGATTTTAGAAACAGCCCTGCTGCTACTAACATTGCATTAGTTCGCCAGGATGCGTTGGGGTGGCAAGAAGATCTTTATGCGTTGTTCAATGCACCCGCTATGGGAAATGATGATACATCGCTCCCCAAATTTATTAGTTTATCGCATGTTCCTGATGGCTTGCGCGGCCTGCTCACGGTCCAGACGCTGCCGGTTTTGGTTCCCCTGAAACACCCATCCCGCCATTCTTAAGCTAAAGACACATACTGTTCCGCTCTTTCAGGCATGGCGGTTTTCTGCCATACAGCCTGTCATGGCTTTCGATCCGCTTCCCCCATCCTTCGTCGGCCGGGCCTTGGGCTGCATTCGCGGCGGGCGCGCCGTGTTCGCCGGGCTTGATTTCGCGGTGGCGCCGGGTGACGCCCTGGTGCTGCTGGGACCCAACGGTTCGGGCAAGTCCAGTTTGCTGCGGGTGATGGCCGGGCTGTTGCGTCCGACCGTCGGCGCGGTGCTGTGGGGCGAGACCCCCGCCGCCGAGGATGCCGAGGCCCATGCCGCGCGCACCCATTACGTGGGACACCACGACGCCGTCAAACCGGTCTTGAGCGTCGCCGAGAATTTGCGGTTCTGGGCGCGGCTGCACGAACCGCACCTGCCGACCGCGACGCGGGCGGTGGACGGCGCGCTTGACGCCTTCGGCCTTGCCCATCTGCGCGACGTGCCGGGCAAGATGCTGTCGGCGGGACAGAAACGCCGCACCAATCTGGCCCGGCTGCTGGCGGCGCCCAGTCCGTTGTGGCTGTTGGACGAACCGACCACCGCGCTGGACAAGGCGTCCATCAAGGTGCTGGAACGGGTGATGGCCGACCACCGCGCGGCCGGCGGCATGGTGGTGCTGTCCACCCACCAGGACGTGGACTTGCCCGGGTGCCGCGAATTGCACCTGGACCGCTTCACCCCCGGCGGCGACGAATGGGAGGACGAGGAATGAGCCGTTTCCTCGAAGTGATCCGCCGCGACCTGCGTCTGGCCCTGCGCCAGGGTTCGGACAGCATCATGGTGGTCACCTTCTTCGTGCTGACCGTGGTGTTGTTTCCGTTCGGCATCGGCCCGGAATCGGGGGTTCTGGAACGGGTTGCGGCCGGCGTGCTGTGGGTGACGGCGCTTTTGGCCTCGTTGCTGTCGCTGGACCGCCTGTTCCAGGCCGATTACGAGGACGGTTCGCTGGAATTGTTGGTGCTGACGCCGACGCCGCTGGAAGTCGTGGTGGTGGCCAAGATCTGCGCTCATTGGCTGACCACCGGCTTGCCGTTGCTGGTGGCGGCGCCGGTGCTGGCGGTGCTGTTGCACATGAACGCCGACGGCTTCGTCACCTTGCTGCTGACCATGCTGGTGGGCACGCCGATCCTGTCGTTGATCGGCGGCATCGGTGCCGCCCTGGTGCTGGGGGCGCGCCGTGGCGGTGTCTTGCTGTCGCTGTTGATCCTGCCGCTTTACGTGCCGGTGCTGATCTTCGGCGTGGGGGCCATCGACGCCGCTGTCGGCGCCCGCGACGCCACCCCCCATCTTCTGATCCTGTCGGGATTGCTGGCCGCCGCTTTGCCGCTTGGCCCCTGGGCCACCGCCGCAGCGCTTCGCCAAGCCCTGGAATAGGCCTATGGTTTTCCTTGGCCGGGCGTCGGAACGCTAGTTCTGCTTCATCACGATCAAGGTCAGGTCGTCGTATAAGGGCTGGTCGCCGGCGTGGCGCTTCACGTCGGCGATCACCGCGTCCTTGATGGCGGTGGCCGGTTGGTCGGCATGACGGCGCACCGTCTCGCACAGGCGTTCGAGGCCATAGAGGTTGTGGTCGCGGTCGGCGGCTTCGGTGATGCCGTCGGTGTAAAGCACGACCGTATCGCCGGCATGCAGCGGGATCGAGGTTTCGGCCACGAACGACCCGATGTCGTCCACCAACCCCAGCGGCAGACCAAGGTCGATGGTGTCCACCAGTTCGACGTCGCCGCCGACACGGACCACGATCACCGATTCGTGTTGGCCGCTGATGCGCAGGTGGCCGGCGGCCGCGTCGCTGTCTTCGGGGCGGTAATCCAGAAGCGCCAGCGTCAGGTTCTTGTCGCAGCCCATGCGCTGGGTGTTGTGATAGATGGTGCGGTTCAGCACGTCCAACAGCCGTACCGCGTCGCGTTCGTCGCAAGTTACCAGCGTCCGCACCGCGCTTTGGGTCATCAGCATGACCACGCCGCTTTCCAGTCCATGGCCGGTGACGTCGCCGATGCCGATGCGCACCCGGCCGTTCTCGCCTTTCAGGATGTCGTAATAGTCGCCGCCGACCTCGGTCGCCGCCTCCATGTAGGCGGCAAGGTCCAGGCCCTTGATCTCGGCCAGTTCACCCAAGGTGGGCAGGACCATCTGCTGGATGCGGCGCGACACCTCGAGTTCGGTGCCGAGACGGACGTTTTCCGCCTGGGCCCGGTCGCGCTGATCCATGCCCTGTTGCGCCGCCACCAGCATGGCGTTGAGCGAGCCGGCCAGTTGCCCCAGTTCGTCGGTTTCGTGTCCGGGCAAGGGCGGCAGCAACAGCGCGCCGGGCCGGGTCGGGTCGATGCGGCCGACCAATTGCGCCAGACGCACCAGCGGGCGGGTGATCATCACGTAGAAGACGGCGACCACCAGCGCCGAGATGGCCAGCGAGCGCAACAGCCCCAAGGCGGCGTTGACCAGGGCGCGGTCATAGAAACCCCGCGTCATCGCCCCGACCGACAGCGAGACCTTGAGCTCGCCGACCGTGGCCCCGTCGTTGGCGCCGCCACGGTCACGCACCAAGGTCCGCTTGAATTCGGCCATGTCGCCGAACAGCATCTGGGCCAGCCGGCTGCCGGCACCGTCGCCGGGCCGCCGTCCCTCGGCCAACAGGTCGCCGAAATTGTCGTAAAGCCGGACGGCGGCGACGATGTCGTGGCCCAACAATCCGTCCACCACCCGGACCGACAGATCCGGGCTCAGCTGGTAGGCGGCCTCGACCGCCGATCCCGAGATGGTGTCCAGCGTCTGCGACACCTGGGTCGCAAGCTGAGTGCGGGTGGCGTGCCAGTCGTAGTACAGTTCCATCATGCTGCCGGCCAGACCGAGTACCAGCACCACGACCATGGTGACCAGGCCTTGCTTGGCGGTGATGCCCAACGGCGTCCTGGCTTTTGCCACCCCCGTTTCCCCCCTTATACCATGTCTCGGTGATCGGAACCGATCACCGAAGCCCTCCGCGGCGGGCGGGTTTCTCCGAAACCCTTGCCTCCCGCGGCATAAGCCGCGCGGCCCCTTGGGCCTAACCAAATCCCGATGAGTTTCACTCATCGGGATTTGGTATTAAGCGTCCCGTCTCAGACGAATTCCATGCGCAAGGCCGGCATCAGCTTGCCCAGGTTGACCAGCGACTTGCCTTGCCACGCCACCGCCTTCGAGCCCAGGACGGTCAGGTCCACGGTCTTGCGGTTGCGAATTTCGATGACGAACTTGGACAGCGTGGCGATGCCCGAGCTGTTGAGGAATTCGAGCCCGCGCAGGTCCAGGGTCATGGAGCCATGCGGCACCGCGTCGAGCAGGAACCGCGCGATGGGGGCGTATTCCTCTAATCCGTTCAGACGCAAGATACCCTTGAGCGCGGCGGTGCGCGTCTCGGGGTTCCAGTCCAGGCTGTAGCTTTCGCCGGTGATGACGGTTTCCATGGAAGTCCTTATATCTCCAAACGTACCTGGGTGGTCACCCGCATGCCGCCTTCGGCCAGATTCTCGAAGCGCCATGCCAGCGTGGCGCCGTAATCGTTGATCATGGTGACCAGCCCCAACCCGGAGCCGCCGGTCTCGGCCGCGCGTTCCAACTGGCGGACGTAGATTTCCGCCGGGTCGCCGTCGGTCAGTTCGCGGACGAAGTCGTGAAACGCCTGCCCCCGCTCGGTCCCGGTCGAATTGGCGGCGGTGAAGAGGATGGAATCGGCCCGAAGCGCCAACCGGATGGTGGTGGGGTGCGCCAGGTCCTCTTCGCTGTACTTCATGGCGTTTTCCAGCAATTCGTTGGCGATGTAGTTCACCGCGCCGCGAATTTCGCTGTGCCGGTCCAGGCTGGTGGGGTCGTTCTGGTCGCGCGGCAGAAAGGTCGTGACGTAGTCGGCCAGGAAATCGGCCGACAGGCCGTTGTTGCGCCAGCGCTGCTTGAGCGGCACCGAACTGGGGGAAAAGGCCAGCTCCAGTCCTTCGCGGAACGGGCCTTGCCCTTCGCTGCCCACGTCATCCGGTGTTTCGAACGTGCCGATGAACTCTGTCATGCTTCCCCCTCGCATGTGGCGGCAATATTAGGCCTTGCTTCCGTCCCTGGTGCAAGCTCTCCACGGATCAGGCGTCGTTCAGCCAGGCGCAGCCGCGGGCATAGGCGGCGGGAACCTGGTCGGCCAGACGGGTGGCGTCGTCAAGGCGGCCCTCGCGGACCGCCGCCTCGATGGCCGCGCACAGGCGTTGCAGTCCAGTCAATCCGACCTGGGCCGAAGCGCCCTTGAGGTCGTGGGCGCGTTCGGCCATGACCTTGCCGTCGCGCAGCGCGATGGCGGCGGATAATTGGCCCAACAGGTCCTGGGCGGTGGCGTGGTATTGCGGCAGCAGTTCCGCCAGCGCGTCCCCCCCCAGGGCGGAACGCAGGATGTCCAGGTGGGCGGGGTCGAAATCGCTTTCGCCGCCACCTTGGCGATGGGCCATGACGCGGGCCACCGCCTCGGCCAGATGTTCCGGGGTCACCGGCTTGGGGATGAAGTCGTCCATGCCGGCCGCCAGACAATCCTGAACCTCGTCGCGGGTGGCGGCGGCGGTCAGCGCCACCACCGGCACGGCGCCGGTCGGCGACGGCAGGGCGCGGATGGCCCGCACGGCGGCGACACCGTCCATCACCGGCATGTGGCGGTCCATCAGCACCAGATCGTAGTCGCCGCCCTGGATCATCTCGACCGCCTTGGCGCCGTTCTCGGCGAAAGCAACGCGGTGGCCCTGGCGTTCCAGCATGCCGACGGCGACGCGCCGGTTGACCGGGTTGTCCTCGACCACCAGCACCGACAGGCCGGCTGGCATGGCGGGCGGCAGGGCGGCATTCAGCGCCGGGTCGCCGCCCGGCCGTGGGCTTCCGGCCGGAGCGTCCAGCCAGTCCAGCGCCGCCGCCAGCGCGCTTTCGCGGGGCGGTTCGCCGATGGTCACCGTCATGCCGGTGGGGTCGGGCACGCCCAGCCCGCCCGGCGGACACAGGATCACCGCCCGAAGCGCCGCGGCGGTGGCCAGGGCGCGGGCCCGATCCTGCGGCAGGCGGGCGCCGGTCACCAGCACGTCGCCGGCCCGGGCGGTCGCGGTCACCGCATCGGCTCCGGTCCGCAGTGCCGTCATGCCCCATCCGTCCAGGGTGCGGACCAGCAACCCGGCCACCTGGTCGTCGTCCTCGACCACCAGCACCCGGCCGGGCGGCCGGGCGGGACGGCAGCGGCGGCCAGGGTCGTCGGCGGCGGCCAGCGGTACCCAGAACCAGAAGGTGCTGCCCAGGCCGGGTTCGCTGTCGACACCGATGGCGCCGCCCATCAATTCCGCCAACTGGTGACAGATGGACAGACCCAGCCCGGTGCCGCCGAACTTGCGCGCCACCCAGGTAGCGGCCTGGGCATAGCGGTTGAACAGGCGGTGGCGGCCATCCTCGCCGATGCCGATGCCGGTGTCGGTCACCGCGAAATAAAGCCGGTCGTCGTTTTCGCCGGGCCGCCGTTCCACGGTCAGGGTGACGCTGCCTTTTTCGGTGAACTTGATGGCGTTGCCCAACAGGTTGACCAGAACCTGGCGCAGTCGCATGGGATCGCCCACCACCATGGCCGGCAGGTCGGGGGCGACATGATGGGCCAGCGCCAGGCCGCGTTCGCTGGCCCGCATGCTCATCAACGCGAAGCATTCCTCGACCAGCTGCACCAGGTTGACGTCGATGTGTTCGATGTCGAGCCGTCCGGCCTCGATCTTGGACAGGTCCAACAGGTCGTCGAGGATATTGAGCAGCAACCGCCCCGACGACACCACGGTCTCGGCCATGTCGCGCTGTTCCGGGGTCAAGGGCGTGTCGAGCAGCAGCCGGGCCATGCCCAGGACGCCGTTCATGGGGGTTCGCACCTCGTGCGAGACCACGGCGACGAATTCGGTCTTGGCGCGGGCCAGTTCCTCGGCCTGTTCCTTGGCCAGCAGGATGCGCTCGTTTTCCAGGCGCAGTTCCTCGTTGGCCAACTCGCGTTCGACGTCGATCTCGTCGCTGTGTTCGGTGATGGTCTGGATGATCAGTTCGAGGTCGGCCTTTTGCTCGCTCAGCGCGTCGAGCAGGCGTTGCAGGCGGATTTCGGCACGGATGCGTTCGGCGATCTCGCCGCGCATCTGGTCGTTGGCCAGCGCCAGTTCGGCCTCGATGGCGTCGCCGTGCTCGATCGCCGCCTGCAATTCGATTTGCAGATCGGCGTTTTCCTGTTCCACGCGGGACATGGCGGCGCGTGTCGAGGCAAGCTCGTCCTTCAGCGCCAGCACCTCGTCGGCCATGTGCAAATCCCCCGGCGTCGCCGTGTTCTTATTTAGCACGGGCGGAGGGATCGGGCAAAACGTCGCTGAAAACGACGAAGCCCGGCGCGATGGCCGGGCTGTCGTCAATCTCTTATGAAGGAAATGGCGCGCCCGGAAGGACTCGAACCTCCAGCCCCCAGATTCGTAGTCTGGTGCTCTATCCAATTGAGCTACGGGCGCATTTCCTACCGGCCGTTACCGTCCGGCGAGGTGGCGGAACCTACACAAACCCGATGTGGGGGGCAAGCACTTTTTTTTCAAGATTTCGGCAAGTCCGGGGGCAGCTAGGGGATTCAATGGAGTTAGGGTGCAAATCCGGCTTGTGGCTGTCTGCGGGTTTGCGTAAAATCCCCGACGATTGCGGGGGGGCAAGATAATTTCCCACAAAATCAGAGTATTGCTGTCCCGGCGGGTTTCATCCCAATTGGCGAACTAAAAGGTAAGCAGTCCCAATGGCCCTGAAGACGACCCATGCCGCGGCCTTGTGCGCGGTTCTCCTGGCAGGCGGATGTTCGTTCGCCGAGGAATCGCTGTTTCCCCAGTCCGGGACGGTGGAGCAGCAGGCCGCGGGATCGCCGCCTGCTTTGGGAAGCAGTAACTTCGACCCTCCCGGCGTCACCTCGGGTGCCGCGACCGGCACCTATGTCGGTCAGAAGGTGAGCAACCTTCGCGGCGACCTGCAACAGCTTCAGGGGATGCTCGCGACGCATAACCAGGGGCTCCAGGCCATCCGCAACGACACCGTCCAGGACTCGCAGCGCTATCACGGCACCGTCGCCGCGATCAACGCGCGCCTCCAGGTCGGCACCACGCCGGGCAACCCGATCCTGAACCAGCAATGGAACGCCGCCCAGGGCGAACTGGACCGCATCAACGAGGACGTCCTCAAGATGACGCGCCTGGCCAACGAGGTAACCTCGTCCTCGGCGCTGTCGGCCTATCTGCTGGAATCGGTTCGCGCCGCCCGCCAGCTTTCCGGCGCCGTCGACGAGGACCACCGCCAGCTGCGCATCCTCGAGGACGAGACCAACCGAACCGTGGTGCTGATCGAGCGTCTGTTGACCGAATTGTCCGACGACGTCAATCGTCAGCAGAACTACGTCGCCAACGAACGCAACAACCTCAACACCCTGGCGCTGGCCATCAAGAACGGCCAGCTCTATGGCGGTTCCTTCGCCACCCGGCCCGGCACCTCGATCGCCCCGGCGTCCTATGACGCGCCGATGGCGGCGCCGCGTTCGGCGGTCATGGCCGACGCGCCGCTGGTGACCATTCGCTTCGACAAGGCCAACGTGAACTACGAAGGCGCGCTTTACGCCGCCGTCAAGGGCGCGCTGGACCGTCGCCCGTCGGCCTCGTTCGACGTGGTCGCGGTGTCGCCCACCAGCACCACTCCCGGCGGTCAGGCGTTGGGTGCCACCAATGTTCGCCGCAACGCCGAATCGGTGGTCCGCTCGCTGACCAACATGGGTCTGCCGGCCAACCGCATCCGCGTCAGCCAGAACACCAGCCCCGCCGTTTCCAGCGGCGAGGTTCAGGTTTACGTGCGCTGATCCTGGCGAACGGCTGAAGTTTTGAAAAAGCCCCAGGGGGTTCCCCTGGGGCTTTTTGTCTTTCACGGCTCGCTCAGCTTGAGACCGACGATGCCGGCGGCGATGGCGGCCACGCACAGCAGGCGGAAGGGCGAGGCGTTCTCTCCCAGGGCGACAAGCCCGACCAGGACGCTGCCGACGATGCCGATCCCTGTCCATACGGCGTAGGCGGTGGACAGGGGCAGGCTGCGCATGGACAGCCCCAACAACGCGATCGACGCGATCATGGCGGCAAGCGTGGCCGCCATGATCCAGGGACGGGTCAGCCCTGCGCCGGCCTTGAGTCCGGCGGCCCAGCCGACTTCCAGCAATCCGGCGACAATCAGATAAATCCAGGCCATGGGACGGCCCCTCCAGGCAATGGGGTCGTCCCCGTCGTGCCCGAAAGATGGCGGGGTCGTCCCCGCGCCGGGTCTGTGCCTCACATATGGGTGTTGTCCGGCCGACAGGCAAAGAGAAAGGTTCACCGTCCCGCTTGGCCGCGGGGGTGACGGGCCAAACGAAAACCCCCGCGTCCTTGCGGAACGCGGGGGTTTCGGTTCGCCCTTTCGGAGCCTCTGAGACGAGGCCACTCCGATTTAGCGGGTGGGAACGGGCTTCTCGCCGCTGTAATCGTAGAAACCACGGCCGGTCTTGCGGCCCAGCCAGCCGGCTTCCACGTACTTCACCAGCAGCGGGCAAGGACGGTACTTGGTGTCGGCCAAGCCGTCATGCAGAACGTGCATGATCGCCAGACAGGTGTCGAGGCCGATGAAATCGGCCAGCTCCAGCGGACCCATGGGATGGTTGGCACCCAGCTTCATGGCGGTGTCGATGGCTTCCACCGAACCGACGCCTTCGTACAGGGTGTAGACCGCCTCGTTGATCATCGGCAGCAGGATGCGGTTGACGATGAAGGCCGGGAAGTCTTCGGCGGAAACCGGGCTCTTGCCCAGCTTCATGACCATGTCGCGCACCAGCGAGAAGGTTTCCTCGGCGGTGGCGATGCCGCGGATCAGCTCGACCAATTGCATCACCGGCACCGGGTTCATGAAGTGCATACCCATGAACTTGGCCGGGCGGTCGGTCGAGGCACCCAGGCGGGTGATCGAGATCGACGAGGTGTTGGACGCGATATAGGCCTCGGGCTTCAGGGCCGGGCACAGCATGGCGAAGATCTTGCGCTTGACCGCTTCGTCTTCGGTGGCCGCCTCGATCACCAGATCGCTGTCGCCGAAATCGGCATAGGCGGTGGTGGTCTTGATCCGGCCCAAGGTGCCGGCCTTGTCGGCTTCGCTGATCCTGCCCTTGGACAACTGGCGGGCCAGGTTCTTTTCAATGGTGGCGATGCCCTTCTTCAGGGCCTCTTCGGAAATGTCCAGCAACACCACGTCGAAGCCGGCGGAGGCGCAGACATGGGCGATACCGTTGCCCATCTGGCCAGCGCCGATGACACCGATTTTTTGGATAGCGGCCATTACAAGCTCCCTGAGTTTGGTGTTTTGGCTTCGACGCGCGCGCGGTGTCCTGGCGCGTGTGGGGCGGCCCCCGAAAAGGGCCGCCCCGGCGTCGTATGCTTACTTGTCCAGTTCGGCGGCCAGTTCCGGCAACGCCTTGAACAGGTCGGCCACCAAGCCGTAATCGGCCACCTGGAAGATGGGGGCCTCTTCGTCCTTGTTGATGGCGACGATGACCTTGCTGTCCTTCATGCCGGCCAGATGCTGGATGGCGCCCGAGATGCCGACGGCGATGTACAACTCGGGGGCGACGATCTTGCCGGTCTGGCCGACCTGAAGGTCGTTGGGAACGAAGCCTGCATCCACGGCGGCGCGCGAGGCGCCGACGGCGGCACCCAGCTTGTCCGCCACCTTTTCCAGCAGGTGGAAGTTCTCGCCCGACTGCATGCCGCGGCCGCCCGAGATGATGATACGGGCCGAGGTCAGCTCGGGGCGTTCGGACTTGGAAAGCTGCTGGCTGACGAAGGACGACACGGCCGGATCGGCCGGCACGACCACCGCTTCGACCGGGGCCGAACCACCCGAGGCGGCGGCCGCCTCGAAGGCGGTGGTGCGCACGGTGATGACCTTGAGCGCGTCCTTGGACTGCACGGTCGCCAGCGCGTTGCCGGCATAGATCGGACGCACGAAGGTATCGGCCGACACGACCGCGGTGATGTCCGAAATCTGCGCCACGTCCAACAGCGCGGCGACGCGCGGCAGCACGTTCTTGCCGGTCGAGGTGGCGGGGGCCAGCACTGCGGCGTAGCCCTTGGCCAGTTCCACCAGCAGCGCGGCCAGCGGCTCGGCCAGATGGTGTTCGAACTGGGCGGCGTCGGCGGTCAGGACCTTGGCGACGCCTTCGACGGCGGCAGCGGCCTGGGCCACGGCGGCGATGCCGGAACCGGCCACCAGCACATGGACGTCGGCATCCAGCGCCTTGGCGGCGGTGACGGTGTTGAGGGTCGAGGCCTTGAGTTGGCCGGCCTCGTGCTCGGCGAGAACCAGGACGCTCATCAGATCACCTTCGCTTCGTTCTTCAGCTTGTCGACCAGGGCGGCGATGTCGCCCACCTTGATGCCGGCCTTGCGCTTGGCCGGTTCCTCGACCTTGAGCGTGACCAGACGCGGCGCCACGTCGACGCCCAGATCGGCCGGAGCCATGGTGTCGATGGGCTTCTTCTTCGCCTTCATGATGTTGGGCAGCGAGGCATAGCGCGGCTCGTTCAGGCGAAGGTCGGTGGTGACGATGGCCGGCATCTTCAGCGACACGGTCTCGAGGCCGCCGTCCACTTCGCGGGTGACCTCGATCGAACCGTCGCCGATCGCCACCTTCGAGGCGAAGGTGCCCTGGGACCAGCCCAGAAGCGCCGCCAGCATCTGGCCGGTCTGGTTGGAATCGTCGTCGATGGCCTGCTTGCCCAGGATCACCAGACCGGGCTGTTCCTTGTCGACCACGGCCTTGAGCAGCTTGGCGACGGCCAGCGGCTGGATCTCCTCGTCGGTCTGGACCAGGACGCCGCGGTCGGCGCCCATGGCCAGGGCCGTGCGCAGGGTTTCCTGGGCGGTGGCCGGGCCGATGGAAACCACGACGATTTCGGTCGCCTTGCCGGCTTCCTTCAATCGAACGGCTTCCTCGACCGCGATCTCGTCGAACGGGTTCATGGAGAACTTGACGTTCGCGGTCTCCACGCCGGTGTTGTCGGCCTTGACCCTGATCTTGACGTTGTAGTCGATGACTCGCTTGACGGCGACCAGTACCTTCATGGTCCTCCTGATCCCTTTCTCAGCGGCTCCGAATTAAATCGGTATAGCCTGGCGGATTTAAGTATTGCATTGCACAATATGCCGCGCGGATGTGGTTGTCAACGACACCCGGCTTGACAAAAAACGGCAAAATGCCTGAGGAAAAATGTCACCGACTGCCGCCTGGAACCCACAGTACGTCGGCCTTGCCGCGTTGATTGCAAAAGCGCGCCATGACGAAGAAATGGTCCGACAATCGATTGGCGTAGGCGATGGCCTGGGGATTGACGGTTTCGACCTCGGACAGCGCGGTGATCAGGCGTTCGGCGCGGCGGATCACCGTGCGGGCCAGATGCAGTTGCGCCGCCAGGGCGGTGCCGCCGGGCAGGATGAACGAGTTGAGCGGTTCCAGTTCGGCGTTCATGGCATCGATCTCGCCTTCCAGCCGGGTGACCTGTTCGGCGGTGATGCGCAGCGCGGTGCCGGGCTGTTCGGTTTCGGCTTGGGGGGTGCACAGATCGGCGCCCAGATCGAACAGGTCGTTCTGGATGCGGGCCAGCATGGCATCGGCCTCGGTGTCGGCGGCGCTTTCCAAGCGGGCCAGACCGATCACGGCGTTGGCTTCGTCGACCGTGCCGTAGGCGTCGACGCGCAGCGCGTGCTTGGCCACGCGGGCGCCGTTGCCCAGCGAGGTTTGTCCCTTGTCGCCGCTTTTGGTGTAGATGCGGGTCAGCCGAACCATGACAGTTTCCTTCATGTTTGTTGTTATCGGGGCGGGCGCTTCGTTATGCCACAAAGCGAATTGGAATGGCGAGGCGTCGGGCCGCTTCCCCTTCGCGGCAAACCCCCTATAATCGGCGCGGATTTCGTGTCGGATCGGGACGCATGCGCCTTTCGCTGACTCTCAGCCTGTATATCGCCCGCCAATTCGTGCTGGCCTTCCTCACCGTTCTGGCGGTGGTGCTGGGCATCATCTTGCTGTTCGACGTGATCGAGTTGATCCGCCGCGCCGCCGGCCGTGCCGAGATCGATTTCTGGGTGCTGATGGGCATGGCGCTGCTGAAGCTGCCGCAGATGGCCCACACCATTTTGCCGTTCGCGGTGATGATCGGTGCCATGGTGGCGTTCTGGCGGCTGACCCGTACCCATGAACTGGTGGTGGCCCGCGCCGCCGGCATCTCGGTGTGGCAGTTCCTGACGCCGGTGCTGACCACGGTGTTGCTGATCGGCGTGTTCGAGGTCACCGCCTTCAATCCGTTGGCGGCGGCCATGTTCGCCCGCTACGACAAATTGCAGAACGAGGTGTTGCAGGGCAAGGTCGGCACCTTCGACCTGTCAGAGGTGGGCCTGTGGCTGCGCGAGGGTGACGAGCGCGAGCAGAAAGTGGTGCATGCCGAAGACGTGCACCAGGACGGGCTGTCGCTGGACATGCGCGAGGTGCACATTTTCCTCTACAACGGCGCCGACCGTTTCAGCTCCCGCCTTTATGCCGCCACCGGCCGTCTGGGCGACGGGCATTTCGAGCTGAGCGGCGTCTGGCGCATGGAGATCGGCAAGCCGGCGGTCTATCTGGACCGGCTCGACCTGCCCACCGAACTGACGCTGGAGCGGGTCCAGGACAATTTCTCGTCGCCGGAAAGCATGTCGTTCTGGCAGTTGCCCGGCTTCATCACGTTTTTCGAGAAAGCCGGATTCGCCGCCACCAAGCACCGCATGTACCTGCAATCCCTGCTGGCTTCGCCGCTGCTTTATTGCGCCATGGTCCTGATCGCCGCCATGTTCTCGCTCAGGCCCAACATGCGCTCGGGCGGCCTGCTGGTTCGGGTCGGCGCCGGCGTCGCCGCCGGCTTCGGCATCTATTTCTTCTCCAAGGTGGTCTACGCCTTCGGCTTGTCGGCCACCTTGCCGCAGGGTCTGGCGGCCTGGAGTCCGGCCCTGGTCGCCGGGCTGGCCGGGGTGACCGGGCTGTTGCATCTGGAAGACGGCTGAGATTGCCTTGGCAAGGGGGGAATGCTAGACCCTCTGGCTATGTTCGCACATTCCGTTCCCGACGATCCGTCGAGCCGCCGTGCCGTCGTCCTCGCCCTGGCGCTGATCGCCGCCGTGACGGCGGCACGCTGCCTGTTGCTGGCGTTCGACCCGCCCAACCTGTCGTTCGACGAGGCGCAGTATTGGGCCTGGGCCCAGACCGTTCAGCTTGGTTACTACTCGAAGCCGCCGATGGTCGCCTGGGTCATCGCCGCCACCACCGCGCTGTTCGGCCAATCCGAGGGCGCGGTCAAGCTGGGGTCCACCCTGGCCCAGGGCGGAACCGCCGCGATCCTGGTGTTTCTGGGGCGGGCGCTGGGCGGCGGCAGGCTGGGCGCCTGGGCCGGCGCCGCCTGGGTCACCATGCCGGCGGTGGCGCTGTCGGCGGTGATGATCACCACCGATCCCTTCCTGCTGCTGTTCTGGGTCGCCGGGTTGCTGGCGCTGGTCGAGGCGCCGCGCCGGGGCTTGGGGATCAATCGGTGGTGGGTTCTGTTCGGGATCGCCTTCGGTTTGGGGCTGTTGTCCAAATATGCCATGGCCTTTTTCCTGGGCTGCCTGGGGATGTGGCTGGCATGGGACCGCAAGGCGCGGCCCTTGGCCAAGGCGCCGGGGTTGTGGGCCGGGCTGGTGCTCGGGGTGCTGATCTATCTGCCCAACCTGTTGTGGAACGCCGCCAACGGTTTCGTGTCCTACGCCCACACCAAGGACAACGCCAACCTCAAGGGGGACCTGTTCAACCCGGACAAGCTGGCGGAATTCGTCGGCGGCCAGTTCGGCGTGTTCGGTCCCATCCTGATGCTGGGGTTGGTGCTGGGGGTGATGGGCGCCTTCCGCAAGGGCTCCGATTCGCGTCTGCGCCTGCTGGCGGCCTTTTCCGTGCCGGTGTTGCTGGTGATGACGGTGGAAAGCCTGTTGTCGCGGGCCAATGCCAATTGGACGGCGCCGGCCTATGTGTCGGGCGTGGTGCTGGCCTGTTGGGCGTTGTTGCGGTGGCGGCCATGGCTGCTCAAGGCGTCGCTGGGGCTGCATCTCGTGGTGATGGGCGGATTGTACGGTCTGGATTTCGCGCGCCACGTGGTGGATTTCCGCTTCGACCCGGAAAAGCGCATCAAGGGGTGGGACGCGGTCGGCGACCGGGTATCGGCGATACTGGCCGCCCATCCCGGCGCCCGGTTGCTGGCGGACGAGCGCAAGGTGCTGGCCACCTTGACCTATTACGTCCATCCGCATCCGTTCGACGCCATCAAATGGAACCCGTCCGGGCGCATCCATGATCATTTCGACCAGACCACCCGCCTTGAAATCGGCGCGGGCGAACTGATCTACGTCACCGAACTGCCGGATATGAAGGACGACATGCGCGCCCGCTTCGCCACCGTCGAAAAGCTCGAGGACATCGTCGTCCCCCTGCACCACGATTATGCCCGCCGTCTGTCGGTATGGCGGCTTGACGGGTTCGCGGGGTACTGACCGTGTGGTTGTTCGCTTCGATCCGGCGTCACCCGTGGCTGTGGGCGCTGGCGGCGGCGATGCCGCTGGTGGCGTTCCCGCAAATCGACATCACCATCGCGTCGTGGTTCTACGATCCGGTGCGCCAGATCTTCCCCGCCCGTGTCGCCCCGTTCCCGGAATGGGTGCGCCGCGACATGCCGGCGGTGCTGTTCATGGTGCCGGTGCTGATGGTGGTGGCATGGCTGGCCGGCGAGGTGCTGCGCCGTCCGCTGCTGGGGGTGACCCGGCGGGTGGTGCTGTATGTCCTGCTCAGCCTGGCGGTGGGGCCCGGTCTGGTGGTCAACGTGGTGCTCAAGGACAATTGGGGGCGTCCGCGTCCCAGCACCATCCAGGAATTCGGCGGTCCCAATACTTACGTGCGTCCATTGGTGCCCAGCACCCAATGCGACGAGAACTGTTCGTTCGCTTCCGGGCACGGGGCCTTGGGCTTCTGGCCGGTGGCCCTGGCCCTGCTGGCGCGGGGGCGCTGGCGGCGGCCGGCGCTGGCGGCGGCTGGCGCCTTCGGGATCATGGTTGGAACGGTGCGGGTGATCCAGGGCGGGCACTTCCTGTCGGACGTGGTGGCCTCGGCCTTTATCACCATCGGGATAAGCGTGGTCCTTTACAAATGGCTCATTGAACCCGGAAAAGCGCCGTCATCGAAAAATAATCGCCCAAATTCGCCAGACTCCGCGTAAGGGCCTAGGCGAGAACCGAGTCTTCAGGTAATGATATCGGTTCAAACTGTACCTTGGCGGCGATACGGCAAGGATCGGGACGCCACGCGCGGGTGCGCGGGGTAATTTTTTGCTACGACGAGAACGACACATGGCATGGAACCGAGATAATCATGGCAGCCGCTCGCGCGATCGCGGTCGGCGGGACGACTTTGGCAGCGACTTCGGCGGCGGCTACGAGCAGCCGCGCACGCCCCGCATGCCGAGCAGCAGCTTTGACCGCCACCAGGTCACCCAGGCGAACGTGACTGCCACCGTGAAGTGGTTCAATGCCTCGAAGGGCTTCGGCTTCGTCGCTCCTTCCGACGGGACCCCGGACGCCTTCCTGCACATTTCCGCGCTCGAACGCGCGGGCATGAGCCAGATCGCCGAAGGCGCGACCATCGTGTGCGACCTGGGCCAGGGCAACCGTGGCCCGCAGGTGGTCACCGTGCACGAGGTCGACAGCTCGACCGCGACCCCGCGTGCGCCCCGTCCCGCTTCCGCCGCCGGCGGTGGCTTCGACCGCGGCCCGTCCGAGACCGTCGAAGGCGTGGTCAAGTTCTTCTCGGCCGAGAAGGGCTTCGGCTTCGTCCAGACCGACGTCGGCGGCAAGGATGTGTTCGTGCACATCAAGGCGCTCGAGCGTTCGGGCATCAAGGCTCTGGAAAGCGGCCAGCGGGTGCGTGTGACCACCACCCTGGGCCAAAAGGGCCCGCAGGCCGACACCGTCGCCATCATCTGAGGCGAAGGTTCCGGTTTTCCCAGGCCGCTCCGGCAGATGTCGGGGCGGCTTTCGGGATTCCCGTTAAAGGACCGCTCTTATGGGCGGTCCTTTTTTCGTGCCGTCAGGGCGTGTGCGGGACGGGCATCAGTTTCAGCCGGGCCTGCATGGGGGTCTCGGGGGACATTCCTTCGGCTTCGGCGAAGGCCAGCACCGCCTGTTCGTCGGCCAACATGAAATCAAGGACTCCAGCCAGGAAGCCAATGTCCGCCAGCCGCGCCTTGATGTCGTCGAAACCGCATCCGCTCAGGGCCACGAAGCGCGACAACAGGGATTCGTCGCCAGCCACGAAGGTCAGCGCCTTGAGCGCCACCGCCTGGGCGTCTTCGGCCGTCAGCTTGGCCGGAGCGATGGGGCGGGACTTGGGCTGATAGGGCTTGAAAGGGTCCATGCGGGCTCCGGTTCGGCGGGCGGCCATGATAGCATGGGCCATCACCACAGGAGACACCCATGCGCGGATGGTGTGCCGGACTGATGATCATGGCCATGGCGCTTGCCGCCCCGGCGCGGGCTGCGGACCCGGCGGCCGAAGTCTCGGCGCGCGGTTGTGCCGCCCTGGCGGCGCGGGTCGATGGCGACGAGCCGCAATTCCTGGCCAGCTATGACGATGTCGATGACGAACCGGCGCTGAAGGGCGCCGCGTTCACCTACGACAATGCCTTGGCGGCGATCGCCCTGGTGGCGTGCGGCGACGTCGCCCATGCGGCGGCGATCGGCGATGCCCTGGTTGCGGCAGCGACCATGGATCGTGCCGATCCTGCGGGGCGGTTGCGCAACGCCTATCGCGCCGGTCCGGTATCCGGGCTGGCGCTGCCGCATGGGTGGTGGGACGACAAGGCCGGTTTGTGGGCCGAGGATTCCATGCAGGTGGGAACCGCCAGCGGCAACGCCGCCTGGGCCGGGCTGGCCCTTCTGCACCTCGAGGCCGCGACCGGTCAGCGTCGTTATGGTCAAGCCGCCGCCCGGCTGGGGCAATGGGCGGTCACCCATGCCTGGGACCGGCTGTGGGGCGGGTTCGCCGGCGGCATCCATGGGGATGGTGCCAACAGCATGGCCTTGGGGTGGAAATCCACCGAGCACAATGTCGACCTGACGGCCTTGTTCGACTGGTTGAAGCGCGGCGACGCCAGACGGTGGCAGGCCCCGGCCAAGGCCGCCCGCGCTTTCGTCGCCGGTCAGTTCGTCGCCGCCGAAGGCCGTTTCCTGATCGGCACCTTGCTCGACGGCAAAAGCGCCAACCGTGCCACCTCGGGTCTGGATGCCCAGGTGTGGCCGTCATTGTTGCGAAATGCCCCCAAGGAATGGCGCCGCGCCCTGGCCTATGCCCGTACCGCCCACGGTGCCGGGGGAGGGGTCGATTTCAACGACGACCGCGACGGAATCTGGTGGGAGGGCACGGCGCAATTGGCGCTGGCGGAACGGGTGGCGGGGGACGAGACGGCGGGGCGGGCCCGTTTGGCGTTGCTGGCCGGCCAGTTCGCCCCCGACGGGCTGGTGTGGGCGACGTCGGTGCCGCGTCTGACCACCGGACTGGCGCTCGCTCCCGACCATGCCCAGGCCGATTTCTTCTATTTCCGTCGCCCCCATCTGGGGGCCACCGCCTGGGCGGTGCTGGCGGCCCAGGGCTGGAATCCGTTCACCGGCGTTCGCCTTGCGCCACCGTTGTCGCCGACCGCCCGATAGCGCTATAGTTATCGGGGGAGCAGGGAGAACACGGGCCGTCCAAAGGATCGGCCCTGGGGGTAGCTATGGCAGTTGGCAGAATTGCCTCTTTCCTGTCGTCGCTTTCGCCCGCCGCGGACACGGCGGCGGCCAGCGGTGCCGAACAACTTCCTGAAGAGCTCGACCGTCACGTCGCCGCTCTCGATCAGCAACAGAACCTGTCCGAACGCCAGGGTCAGGGCGATCCCAACGACATCGCCGCGCAATTGCAGACCATGGTCAGCGCCGTGCGGTCGCTGAACGAGAACGCCGTGCAGCAAGGCGCGGCGGTGGCGGTTTCGGCCGCCGGAACCCAATTGCACAACGCCGTCAGCGCATTGGGGCACCTGTTGGCCGCCGTCGATGCCCAGGCCATGGCCCAAGGGGCCAGCGGCCCGGTGCGCGAGGCGGCGACCGTGGTCGATTCGGTCGAGGCCGGGTTGGCCGGCACCCAGAACGCGGCGGAACAGGTGATGCGCAACCTGCCGGCACTTCAGGCGCAACGCGCCCAGGAAGCCTCGGACCGGTTCCAGGCCAACATGCGCGACGCCATCCGTCAGGTGCGCGGCACCCTGGGCAGCCTCAACGTCAGGCCCTGAGCGCTTCCGCCCGTTGCGCCTCGATCAACTGGTCGAGCAGGACGACGATCTCCTCGGACACCTGTTCCACTTGCTCGAACAAGGCATAGGCCTGTTCGACGTTGCCTTTGTTCATGCTTTCCAGCACAAGCCGGGACAATTCGTGCGCCTTGTGGTGTGGTTCCGCCAATTGGGCATAGGCCGGAACGCGCCGCATGGCCTCGCTGGCCTCGTTGAAATACCACTTGCCGAGATTGCAGCTGTGATCGGTGGGGAAAGTGCGCAGGTCGGGGCGGCTTTTGCCGGCCAGCGCGGTGGCCAACGTCTTGCGCAGACCGATATGCGCCACCTTGGCGGCATAAAGCGGGCGGGCGGCGATGGGGGCGTCGGCACAGGCGGCCATCTCGGCCTCGATCCGGCGCTCGATGTCGCCCAGCACCTGGCTGATCTCCTCGACCGCCGCGGCGTTCTTGGCGGCGCGCCCGGCGATGTCGCCGGTGTCGTCGGCGATGGTGACGATCACCGTGCCCTCTTCGGCCAGGGCGGAATCGATGTTGGCGATGGCCTCGGCCATGTGCGTCAGGCGCTCCAGCATGGCGGCGATCTCGCCTTGGGAACGGCCGATGGCCACGTTGCAGGTGTCCAGCCGGCCGCCGGCGGTGGTGATGGTTTCGGTGATGCCCTCCATGCCTTCACGCAGCGAGGCCAGTTGTTCCTGGATCTGCACCGTCGCCTGGCCGGTCTGGTTGGCCAGTCCCTTGACCTCGTTGGCGACCACCGCGAACCCCTTGCCGGCCTCGCCGGCACGGGCCGCTTCGATGGTGGCGTTGAGGGCCAGCATGTTGGTCTTTTTCGCGATGTCGCTGATGTTGACCGCCATGCGCCCGACCTGGGCGACGACCGTGTGCAAGGTGTCGAGCATGTTGGTCACCGCCTGCATGCCGTCCAGCGCCTCGCCGGTCGCCTTTACCGCGTGGTCGATACCGCTGGCGCTGTCGCCCGCCAGGGATTGCGCCTCGCGGCTGTCGTCGCGGACCTGTCCGACATGCTCGCCGATGGCGGCGTGGCTGGCCGACAGTTGCGACACCGCCGCCGCGATGGACTTCGCGCGTTCGCTCACCACGCGGGTGTCGATCCCGGTTCGCACCACATGGGCCAGCGCCCGTTCGGTCGCCATGGAAAGTTCGGTGGCCGAGGCCAGGCGGGTTTCCATCCCGGAAGAGGGAGGTGCGGAGGGATGACTCATGCTCAATACCCCAGGAGGTAATCCGAAGGTATTATGTTAGCGTGTTTTAATTTTTTAAGGAAATGCGTCATATGCATTTCAGGCAACCACCAACTTGACCCGTTGGCCGGGCTCTGGCTGTTGTCCCGCCGTCAGGCCGTTCAGCGCGCGGAACAACTCGATCTGCCATTGGCCGGGGGCCATGGTGGCGGCCAGCTTTTCGGCGGTGTCGCCGGCCTGCACCTTTCGAACGCGCAGCCGCCACGGTTTGACGGCGGCTTTCTCCTCGGCCGTCAGGCGGCGGAAGGAATAGGTGGCGCGCCGCAATTCGGTCGAAAGCTGGGTGGTCTGGGCCTGTGGGGTGACGAAGGTGAAACGGTAGATGGTTTCCGCGTCGTAGCGGATGGCCACCACCCGCACGTCGGCCTCGCCCTGTTTGGTGCGGCCGCGGGTGGCGGCGGTGGCGGCGGCCATGCCGTTGATGTCGATGGCTTCAAGCCCGGACAGTTGCGAGCGCTTCAGCCACACCTGGCGGATATAGGCGCGCATATCGGACACGCCGCGGGCCGGCGCGCCGTCGAACATGATCGCGGCCCCCGACGGATGGGCGGCAACCACTGACTTTTCGCCGTTGACCATGCGAAAGCCGGTCGGGACCTCGAACCGCAGGTCCAGCTTGGGATGGGCGAACACCCGGTCGCGCACCACGCCCTGGTCGACGTCGTCGCCATAGACCATGCCGTCGATGCGGTCGAGGAAGGTGTCGGTGCCCCACGCCCCCTGGGGGGTGACGCCGGCCACCTCGGCCATGGTGGCGTTGACGCGGTCGATGGTGCGCGGATGCGAGGCCATGAAGTCGAGTTGGTCGATGCTGTCGGGTGAGCGGCCGGCCATCAACGCGTCCAGGCGGGCCTGTTCGCGCAGTTTCTCCAGCATGGTCACCATGGCCTTGGGGTGCCAGCCGCCGCGCACCAGATAGCGCAGCCCCAGATGGTCGGCCTCGCTTTCCTGGTCGCGGGAAAAGCTTTGCAAGTATGCCGCAGCTCCCATCTGGGCGACGTCGGCGACGCCCGGCACTCCGACCACCGCCCCCAGCACGGCGGCGAACAGGCCGGTGGCCTGGGCGCGGCTGACCCGTTCGGCGGTGTGCCGCGCCAGGACGTGGCCGATCTCGTGACCCAGCACGCCGGCGATCTCGGCTTCGTTCGAGGTCAGCGCCAGCAAGCCGCGGGTGACGTAGATGTAGCCGCCGGGCAAGGCCATGGCGTTGACGATCTGGCTGTTGAGCACGGTGAAGCGGAATTCGGCGGCGGGGGTCTCGCACACTTCGACCAGACGCTGGCCCAGACCGGCCACATAGGCGGCCAGGGTCGGGTCGTCATAGGTGCCGCCGAATTCCTTGACGATCTGCGGATGGGTCTGGCGGCCGAGGTTGCGCTCGTCCTCCTCGCTCATCAGGTTGAAGCTGGAGCGTCCGGTGCCGGGCGCCACCTGGCACCCCGTGAGGGCCAGCGCGGACAGGCCGGACAGCATGGTGCGGCGCGATATGTTCACCTTTGCCCCCTCGACGATGGCTGACCGCAACAGGATAATCACCCCTTATGGCGAGACAATGACGAATTGGCGCGCCTAAACGGTAGCCGAAGGCGCGGGAATGCCTTAAAAGTCCCCAACCGCGACAGGCCGAGGGGACGATGGAGGCACGGGTCGAGGATTTTCTGAGCGGATTGCTGGACGGCTGCACCCAATTGATGGAGCGCTGGCAACACCGGCACCGCCCCGGTCTGGATTGGCGCCTTGCCCGCCTTTGTTGCTGGGAAGGTCTGGCCCGCGCCTTGCCGGCCGAATTGTCCGGCCCCAACGGCCCGCGCCTGGATATGGACCCCGTCGCCTACCGCCTGATGTGGAGCGAATCGCGCGCCCTGCACCTGTTGCAGCATCTGCCGCCGCCCCAGCCGATCGCCATGCCGGCATTGATCGAACGGCTGTACACCGTGCTCGCCTCGCGTTCCGATCCGCCCGGCGCTTTCGCCGACGATGCGGCCCGCGCCGCCGTGGTCGCCTGGACCGCCCGCCACGCCAAGCCGGCGGGGTTGCCGCAATCGGCCATGGCGCTGGTGGATTTCGTACAGACGGCGCCGTTGACCGCCCGTGACGTGCAGGTCGCCGCGCTGCTGTCCTCGACATTGCCGGCCTGGGCGGGGATGCCCATGGTGCATGTACTGCCGCCCGACGGCCGCGCCGAGGAGGGCTTCGCCCACGCCCTGGCCTCGGCCTGCGACGGCGAGGACGGCGCCTGGATCGCCTATTACCTGGGACGGGCGCGCCGCATGCTCAAACGCATGCCGGTTCTGACGGAAGAATGCGAACGCGTCCGTACCCGTTGGGTGTCGTTGTTCCGCAAGGCACCGTTCGACCATGCCTCGGCCGAGGAACTGGCTTCGGCGCTGATCGCCCTGCCGGTGA
Organism: Magnetospirillum aberrantis SpK; assembly: GCF_011022235.1. Classification (GTDB taxonomy): domain Bacteria; phylum Pseudomonadota; class Alphaproteobacteria; order Rhodospirillales; family Magnetospirillaceae; genus Magnetospirillum; species Magnetospirillum aberrantis. The sequence continues at coordinate 38,087 of NZ_JAAIYP010000031.1, forward strand.
TCACCCCCAGTTTCATCGCCGATACCGGCATTTCGCCCGATGCGCTGAGCGATGCGCTGGTGTTGTTGTTCGCCGCCGACGAAGCGGTCGAGGTCGATCTGCCGGGCAACAGCTTTACCGTCCTGCCCTCCGCCCTGCGCCTACTTACGGCATAGTCGCGCTTGCCTTGGGCCGCGGCCGGGCGCAAGCTGATGCCAGCAACGCCACCGGGGGGAGGCAGCGCCGTGCATCTTTATCTCGACGTCGATGGAACCTTGCTGCGCCGGGGCGGCCATGCCCGCCTGCGCGGCGAATACGCGCCCGCCGGTCATCTGCGGGCCTTTCTGGAATGGGCGACGGAACGCTTTACCTGTGTCTGGCTGACCAGTCGCGACCGCGACGGCGGCAGCGACGCCATCCGTCATGCCTTTCGTCAAGCCATCGGCCCCGGTGACGAAGCCGACGCCATCGACGCCTTGCTAGCGCGGGTCCGTCCGGCGGTGTGGCGCGACTTCAAGGCCCAGGCCATCGATTTCGCCCAGCCGTTCTGGTGGCTGGACGATGCCCCCGAGGAGGAATCGCTGGAACTGTTGACGCGCAACGGCACCCCCCAGTCGTGGGTCGCCGTGCGCGTCGATCAGAATCCCGACGACCTGCGCCGGGTGATGGGGATGCTGGAAAGCCGGTCGTAAATCAGGCGCCGCCGCGCCAGCCATGGCCGCCACCGCCACGGTTGCCGCCACCGCCGCCACGGCCACCCCCCTGGTCGAAGCCGGCCGATCCGGTCATGGCGCTGTCGGCGGTTGCGTTGCGGCCACCACCACCTTGGCGGCCGCCGCCCATGCCGGCGTTCATGGTTCCTTGGGCGTCGGCTTCGCGGGTTCGTCCGCCGCCGCCCCTGCCCCTGCCGCCCTGATCGTTCCGACGGCTCTGGTCGCCGCCGCGTCCGCCCCCCATGCCGGCTCCGCTCCCCATCCCCGCGTCGGCGCGGTCGAGATGACGCTGGAAGGCGGTCAGGTGGTTGTCCTGCGAGGCCGAGGCCAGATTGTCGAACACCCGCAACACCTCGGGTTCCGAGGTCATGCCACGCAGCCGGCCATACATGGCATGGTTGTCGATTTCCGCCTGTACCCCCAAGGCATAGGCCTCGCGCAACGAAGCCGGCGGGGTGATGGCCCCGCTCCAGCGGTCGGCCGGGATCGGGGCGCCGGCCTGGTGCAGCAGCCGCTCCAACGCCGCCGCGTGCCGGTCCTCGGACACCACGATGTTGACGAACGGCCGCACCGGGCCGAACCGTTCGATGATCGCGGAATAGGCGGCACGCGCCCGGTATTCGTCGTCCAACGCCTCGTGCAGGGCGGCGATGGTGCTGTCGTCGTAGCGGGACATGGGATGTTCCTTGGTTTCGGATGTCAACGAGAGCGCAGCAGGCCGATGCCGGAGCCGACCGCCTGGCCCACCAGGGCGTTGGCGGCGGCGGTGGCCACCACCACTGTCCAATAGCGGGCGCCGGACGCCAGCCGGCGGCGGCGGGGCGGCGGCGGGGCATGCTCGATCCCGGCCAGGGCCAGCAGGTCGGCGATGGCCACCATGGTCGGGTCGAACGTCACCACCAGCGAGGCGGAACGGGGCCGCACCTCGACGCCGCGCACGCCATCGATGCCGCCCAGCCGCGCAACCATGGCCCGGCCGATGGTGTCGCTGTGGCGCAATGCCGGCATCACCAGCCGTACCCGGCCGGGAACGGCGTGCACGCAGGTCGCGCTCATGCTTCGACCGCGTCGTCGGATTTGGCGGGCCGCTTGGACTTGCCGCCGAACATGACGAAGGCACCCACTCCCAGGGCGGCCAACAGGCCCACGCCGAGCAACGGTTGGGCGCGCACCACATGGGCGACCACCGAGGCCACCGACATGGTTACCGCCCCTTGGGTTCCGGCGCGGGCCACCGCCCGCACCGCTTCGCTCTTGCTCTTTTCGCCGGCCCGGACCGCCATGCCTTCGCTGATGCCGGCCCCGACGCCGCCCATGGCGGCGCCAAAGGCCGCCGCCTCGGCGACGGCACCGGCGGAGGGCAGCAACGGCATCTCGGATTGCGGCGCGTCGGCGAAAGCCTCGGGCAGTGTCCAGGGCCGCCCGCGGCCCGATGCGTTCGACCCCGATGCGTTCGACCCCGATACGTTCGACCCCGATACGTTCGACGACGACATGGTTCCTCCTTCCGATCCGAAGCTGGCCCCTCAAGGA
>NZ_JAAIYP010000032.1 GCF_011022235.1 Magnetospirillum aberrantis SpK
ACGCCCCCCGCATGGGGGAGCGACTCTTTCAAGAGCCGTGCCGAAACGCCCTTTCCGGTTTCAATCCACGCCCCCCGCATGGGGAGCGACACGACAAGCGGCTGGGCAACTTCGACACCCCCGAGGTTTCAATCCACGCCCCCGCATGGGGAGCGACGCCGCGACGCCATCGAGTTCGTGGATCGCGTGGAGTTTCAATCCACGCCCCCGCATGGGGAGCGACACCTACAGACACCGCCACACGACGCGAGGCCGCAAAGTTTCAATCCACGCCCCCGCATGGGGAGCGACTCCTTAGCTCTAACATTTTGAGGTGCTTTGGTAAAACAGTCCGCTTCCGCGAAGGGCGGGGGCGTTCGGTCGGACAGTGGGGTGGTTGGGTGGGGCCACGGGGAATTGTTGAGCCGAACCAAAAGGATGGCTATTCCGCGAACGTTACGCCCTTTAAGTGGGGGCTCGTGGTTCGCGGTTGTCTCAGAAGATCAGAGGGCCATCCAGGTCCAATGGCTGCTTGGCGCCGTGGTGTTCGACACGACGTCGGCCATCAGCGCCCAGGTTGTAGAACCGCAGAGAGTCACTCTTGCCGTCGATGATGGAAAGCAGGCGGGCGCGCAGTTCCACCCAGCGGGCGGGCGGAAGTTCGCATTCGAAGACCGAGAACTGCACTCGCTGACCATAATCCTGGCAGGTCTTGGCGATACGGCGCAGACGCTTGCGGCCCGCATTGTCGGTGGTTTGGACGTCGTAGCTGATGACCACCAGCATAGCTCAGGGCCACAGCAGCGCGGGATAGCCGTCCAGGTCACCGCGAACATGGCGCGCCATCAGCAAGGCTTGCAGATGGGGAAGAAGGCCGATTTCAGCGTCTTCGCCAAGGAACGGGTGGCGAATGGTTTCGCGCTTGCGGGTCTGCCAGGCCTCGATCACGGTGTGCCGGGTTGCGTCTTCCATGACCACTGCGCCGCTGTCCAGGGTCTTGAAGCCGTCCAGCGCCACCTGTCGACGGTTGACCAGCGACAGCACCAGCCGGTCGGCCAGCACATGGCGTAGTTCCTCCATCAGGTCAAAGGCCAGACTGGCGCGGCCGGGCCGGTCACGATGCAGGAACCCCACATAGGGGTCCAGGCCGACGCCTTCCAGGGCCGAACGGACATCGTGGGCCAGCAAGGTGTAGACGAATGACAGCAGGCAGTTGACCGGATCCAACGGCGGTCGCCGATTGCGGCCACGAAAGGTGAAATCGGCATTGCCGATCAGGAAAGGGAACGCCGCCCAATAGGTGGCACCGGCATCGCCTTCGACGCCGCGCAGTCCGTCCAGGTCACGCTCCCGGTCCAGTCGGGTCAAAGCGGCGGTCATCGTGTCGGCGGCCTGGGTCAGGGGCGTGGCGCGGGCGGGATCGCGGTTGTCACGGGCGCCCCGACGCAGCACGGAACGGGCGTTGCCCAATTTGCCCTTGAGCACGAAACGCGCCATCGCCGCCGAACGCTCGGGATCGTCGGCCCAGCGGAATTGCTGGCGGCGCAGCAGCACGTTTCCCTTGGTCTCGCCATGCACCGAGGCGAGGAACCGCCCGTTCTCGCTCATCCAGCTCAGCGCCACGCCGTGCTCGGCGCAGGCGGCCATCAGATAGGGGCTGACGTTGACGCGCCCCAGGCAGACGATGCCCTCCAACCCCATCAGCGGCAGGCGCCGGGGTGACTGCCCCTCGATTCGCACCGACACGCATTGGCCATCCTTGCCAAGATAGGAATCCGAGGTCAGCACATAGAGGACGTTGAGCAGCTCTTTCACGGCTCCTCCAACTTGCGGACGAAATAATCGGCGACCGATGGTTTGGCCAGGGCGTCGGGCAAGCACAGATCGGCCAGCGAGCAGCGTTCGCAAGACGGATTGGGAACCGGTGGCGGTGTCTGGCACTGGACCAACATGGCGCGGATGGCGGTGGCGGCCTGTTCGACCCGTGCGCGCAGGGCCGGGTCGAACAGCACCCTCTGACGCCGCCGGGTTTCGGCATAGAACAGGGCACCCTCGGGCACCGGCACGCCCAGCGCTTCCTCCAGACACAGTGCCTGGGCACACAGTTGCACCTTGTCGCGGTCGTCCCGTTTCTCACGGCCGCGCTTGTGCTCGATGGGAAAGGGAACCTCGCCATTGCCATCGGGAGCAGGGCGGAACTCCACCACGTCGGCCCGCCCCGACAACCCCAGACGTCTGGATCGCAGGGGCAGGCCGGTAATGCGGCGGACACCGTGGCGGCTTTCGCCGCCCTGCCGGTCCACCGCCTGATGCAGTACGTTGCCCTCTGCGGTCCGTTCGTTGTCGCGCCATATCTGTTCCAGATGGATCAGGGCGCATTGACGCGGACAAACAAGCCAATGCTGGAGGGCCGACAATGGGATCAAGTCGTCCTCCTCCTCCATGGCGGGCCTCCGGCTACAGGATTTCGGTGGGTTCGACCCCCGCCGGAATAGCCGCGCGATCAATGGCGACGGCGTAATCCTTGAACGAATTGGCTGGGCCTTCGGTGACGCGCTTGACGTCGATCGCGTCGAACAGCACCGGCGCGGGGGCGTCGCCCAACTTGCTGGCATGTTTGAAGACGATCAGCTTACGCGCCGACATGATGCCGCGCGCCGCCGAGCGGTCGTGGTCGAACATGTTGACCAGGGCCTTCCACAGCAAGGCCAGGTCGTCGTCGGAAAAGCCGGTGCGCTCGGCCAGATGGGCCGAGATGAAGCCGTCACAACGATACAGGCCATAGCGCAGAATGTGTTTGCGACCGATGGTCCGTTCCTTCTCGGCGTCCTTTTCGTTGGTCACCGCCATGCGGGTGATGGCGATTTCCTGGGGATGCACTTCCTCGATGGATTTGGCGAAGGTCAATTGCACCGGACCACGCACCTGACCGCAATTGACCTCGGTGGTCATGACCGCGCCGAAAGCGCGGATATCGAAGAAGTTGGCGCACATCCAGGCGGTCAGCTCGCGGGCCTTGGCCTCGTCCTTGGGCAGCTTGCTGTCGGGCTTGAGCCCCAGCGCCTTGTACGCCTGTTCGTTCTCGCGGTTCAGCACGCCTTTCTCGCGCACATAGATGTTCAAGCCGTCTTCCACCCCCAGGTCGGCGCGCACCAGATCGACGTAATTGCGCACCTTGCGCTTCAGGCAGACATCGGTGACCAATCCATGGTTGGTCTGGTAATCCAGGCGCGGCATGTTGCCCGCGTCGGGGTCGCCGTTGGGGTTGCCCATGGCCACGTCGAACAGATAGGTGAACTCGTAGCGGTTCTGGATCGGCTGGGCCATGGTGTCACTGCTCCGGGTTGGTCGGTTGGTCGGGGGTCTTCTTGGACCGCCACAAATCGTTGCGCTGGTGGTAGTAGCCGATGGCGAAACGCCCCTGCTCCTCCAGCGTCAGCATGGCCGGCAGGGTAATGGGCAAGGCGTCGGCGATGTCGCCGATCATCTTGTCCAGCCACCCGGCATCGGCCTTGGACAGGTGGTGTTGGGCCAACCGGATCAGGTTGGGGAAGACCGCCCCCGGCGACGCCGAGGCGGCGCCGAAATAACGGTCCTTGATGGTGGCGTTCAGGCCCGTGCCCAGGGCCAGTTGCTGCGCCCGTTCCAGGGCGGCGAACAACCGTCCCAGGCGATAGGCGGTATCGGTTTCATCGGTGTTCAGGCTCACGGGTGGTCTCCACGCGTCGGAACGGAACAGGCAGGCCTTGACCAGGGCAATACGCAGGTAGGAAACGGAATCGTAGGGGCCGTGCTCGGACCGCATGCGCTCCAGCGCCATGGACAGCAACGGCCGGGGATAGGCGGTGCCGGTCAGCACCGCGCGGGCCAGGGTGCCGGGCAGAGGGCCGGGAATGTTCTCGTCCTTACCCAAGGGAGCGACGGCACGCAGCAGGGCGCGCATGCCGGGGAACGTCGGTTCGCTGTCCAGCGTTTTGTCGGGAAAGCGTTTTTCCACATGCAGGGCGCTCTGGTGGGCGGCGACCCTGCCGACCAGTTCGCCCAGATTGGATTGCAGCCAATAGCGTAGCGACACCCGACTGCCACCGGGAGCGGCGACACCCAAGACGAAGTAACGCGATTCCAAGGGTAGGTTCCCCAGGCTGTCGCGCGGCGTGACACCACGGCGGATCGAGGTCAGGATCTTCTCGACGCGGTCGCGCAGGTTTTCGTCCAGACCGCCGTCGCTGTCGTCCAGCCCCAACAAGGCGGCGACCACGTCTTCCTCGTCGTCTTGGGGCTTTTCCGCCCAAAAAGCCAACACGGTATCGCCCAGATTCAGACGGTGGCGACTGCCCGGCTTGACCAGGGTGTTGAGGGCGGCGGCGTAGCGAAAGGCGGCGCCCTCGCCCACCGGAGCGTTCTGCCCCTGGTCATGGCCGTAAGAGGTGAAGGCATCGGCGTTGAAGCTGATGACCGGGGCGCCGTTGCCCTGGGTGCCGGGCAGCTTGATACCCATGTGCAGACGGGCGACCGGGGCCTGTTCGCCGGTGACCAGGCATTGCCCTTGGGCAGCGGCGGGACGGCGGGCGAATTCCGCGTCCCACAGGGCGACCAGGGCCGGGCGCTGGTGTGCCCAATCCGGCGTCCCCTCCAACCCGAAGACCAAATTTGTGCCCGAGACCTCTTTTTCCCAATCCAATCCGTGTTTCGCGCACAGATCGGCGGCACTTTCGGGGCTCCACCGGGTGAAATGGGCCAGGATGGCCGTCGCCAGCGGCTCGTCGCAGCCGGTCAACAGGCGCTTATGCAAGACGCGGGCATGGGCCATGTATTCCAGCGCCTTGTCCCCTGTCTTGGCGTTGGCGCCCAACAGAAAGGCGGTGCCGTCGCACAGGAAGTAAGGCTGAGTCTTGGCGGCCGAGGTCCGCACCTCGCCATGGTCCGGTACCAGCATTTCCTTGGGAAACGGCTTCTTGCCGGTCCTGTCGCGCAGGTCGGCCAGCCGCGCCACGCTGCCGTCGCCGTTCAGCACCAGGGCGAAATGCACGCTGCGGCGATTCCAACCAAGGCGGGGCGTGCCGTCGGGGTCGGCCTCGGCCAGACGGTGATAAAGCTGTTCCAGCGCCGCCAGGATCACCGGCTTTCTCCGCCCAGGGGGAAACGGGTGTCGATCACGCCGTCGCGCATGACCGCACGGAAAAAGCGCGGGGTACGGCCGTGGGCGTGGTCGACATCGTGCAGCATGAAGCCCAGGTCTTTCTCACCCATCAGTTCGGCGGCGGGAGACGGGGCCTCGCCCTCTTCCAACAGGCGGAAATGGGCGGGAAACTCGCGACAACCGAAGCTGGGTTGGTGAAAGCACTGACCCTTGCGGGCGCGGCGGGTGAACATCTCAAGGTGTTTGGCGGGATTGTCCTCGGCCCCGGCCCGTGCGGTCATCTCGAACCGCGCCTCGATCACATAGGCCACGTCGCGCAGGATCATGCTGACCCGTTGCGCCCGCCAGTCCTCGACCACCAACTCGGTCCGGGCACCACCGGCCATGGCGCGGGCGGCAAGATCGGCCGAGGCCTTGACGCTGACCTCGTTGCGGCGGATGGACTCGAAACGGACGGGGTTAAGGACGGTGACGCGCTCGATCTGCCAACGGATGGCCGGCTTCCAATGAATGGCCTCCAGGATGCCGCGCGCCGCCGAGGGGGTGATGACGTCATAGGAAACCCGCTCGGCCTTCATCTCGGGGCGGGTGAAACAAGCCCGTTCCCCCCAGACGTGCAGCCGGATTCCGTGTGCCATGTAGCCCCCCCCCTTTCCATGACGAAATTAATCGTAACGGGGGAAATTGAACATTTCAATGCGTGTTCTTGCATGTCTCTTAACGTCTACAGGTGGAGCGTAAGGTCCGCGATGAAAGCGCCGCGGCTTTGCCGGCGGGCCTTGGCCAGATCATCCAGACGCCGCAGCACGCGCTTCGGCAGGGTGATGTTGACACGTTCGATGGTGTCGTCGAACAAGGCAGGGTCCAACTCGACAACGCCGACACTCCAGCCCTCGTATCCGGGAAGACGGCGGACATCCTCCAGCTTGGACGGAGCCGGGATGGCGGTGCCGTTATCCAGCGCGCAATCCACCCAGGCCGCCACGGCCTCCTTGGCGCTCTCCATGGCCTCATCCAGCGTGTCGCCAGCCGAGAAGCAACCGGGCAGATCAGGAACCACGATTCCGAAGGCCGTGTCTTCCGAGCCTTCTTCAATCAGGATGGGATAGCGCATCATCCCCTCACCCCCATCTCCCCGTCATACGCCGCCGCGTCCAACACCCACACCCGCTCGGCCACCAGTCGCAGCGCATTCCCCAACGCCTTGGCCTGGGCGGGACGGATTTGCACGGTGTGGGGGTGCAGGTCGCGCAGCAAGGCGGGATGGGGGCCTTCGGCCTCCAGGCGGCGGATCAGGTCCTGGGCCTGGGCGGTGCGGGGAATGGTGACGTCCACCTGTCCGCCCTCGATCAACTGGAACGCCTGGGCCGCGCTGCGGAAGGCGAAAGCCATTTGCTTGGTGGCCTCCAGAAGACGGCAAATGCCGTGAACGTCGCGGTTCTCGTCGCGAAACAGGTTCTTGAAATACCACGCCACGGCCTCCGGCGCCGCCGGGTCGGCGGCGAACGCCCCGGCCAGCACCTGACGGGCCAGATTGGCGTGGTTGGTCCACAGGGAGGGAACAGGATGGCCGGGTGCGGAAAACACCGTCACCACCGCGTCATTCCGCCCGCCCGAGCGGTTGCAGCGTCCCCCGGCCTGGATGATGGAATCCAGCCCGGCCAACGAGCGGAACACCACCGGAAAATCCACGTCGACGCCGCATTCCACCACCTGGGTCGCGACGACCCGGCAGGGCTGCCCCTTGTCCAGCGCACTCCGAATGTCGGCCAGAACCTGGGTGCGATGGGCCGGGGTCATGGCCGCCGACAGATGGAAGGCGCCGGGATTGCCCCGGATCAGGGCGAACAGTTCGCGGGCGTGGCGGCGGGTGTTGACCACGGTCAGAACCTGCGGCCGCGCCAGCATGCGTTCGGCCACCGCCCGGTCATCCAAGGGCCCGGCCCATTCATAGCGGACACGGCGCATGGCGGTGTGCAGGGCATGGGGGTCCGAGACAATCTCGGTCACACCCGTCAGGGCGCAGCCCGGCAACCAGTCGGGATCTGTCAAAGCCGGTTGCGTCGCGGTGCTCAATACGATGGTGCAGCCGTAATCGCGGGCCAAGGCTTGCAGAACGTGCAGACAAGGATTCAGAAAGGCGGTGGGCAGCAATTGCGCCTCGTCCAGCACGATCACCGCGTCAGCCAGATTGTGCAGCTTGCGACACCGTGACGGACGGTTCGAAAACAGACTTTCGAAGAATTGCACCGAAGTGGTGACCACCACCGGCGCATCCCAGTTTTCTTCGGCCAGCCGTAATTTCTCCCGCGCTTCCGGCTCGGGGCCATCGCGGTCGGCGGGATGGCGGAAGGCGCTGTGATGCTCCAGCACGTTCTCCGCCCCCAGGGCATCGCGGTAGATGGCGGCGTTCTGCTCGATGATGCTGGTATAGGGAATGACGACGATCACCCGACGCTTGCCCCAGCGTTTGGCATGGGCCAGGGCGAAGGCCATGGAGGCCAAGGTCTTGCCGCCGCCGGTGGGTACCGAAAGGGTGAACAAGCCGGGAGGCGTCTCGGCCTTGCGTCGACACTCGTCTAGAATCCGCCGCCGAAGCTGGTTGACCTCGGTCGGCGGCGCATCCGCCATCTTGGTGCCCAGATAGGCGGACAACCTGGAGAGCAGCACGTCCGCGTCGAACGGGGTTCCCCGCAAATGTGGCACTTCGGGCCGGTAGAATGCCTCTGTGGCCAGGAAATCGGCATCCGTCAGGCAAGAGAAAACCATACGGATAAAAAGCGCGGCTCCCTGATCGTTCATCCGAACCGGCGGCGAGCCGAGGGGCGGCAGTGGTGGCTGCGCAGCTTCATCGAAGGGCGCGGGCCGCGTGATCCTTTCCGCCAGTTCCCCGGCGTCGGGCATGCCGCCATGGTGTCCTGCCACTGCATAGGCAAGCAACTTGCCGAGAGGAGACATCCGCACAGCGGCCTGAATTCCGGCGGATACGTGGTCGACCGAAGCGGGGTCGCCCTGCAATCGTCTCTGGAACGCATCGCAAGCCTTTCCCAGGTCGTGCAGCAACCCCGCGGCCTGCCCCCAGGCACCGGCCCTGAAAGCGGCGGCGAAGGTGCCGGCCATGGAGCCGACTTCAAGCAGATGGCGCTCAAGAGCTTCATCCCCATCGCCTGATGAATGCGCGAACCACACCACGCCCCGCCTCCGCAGCCAGACAAAGACTAAAAATGCGCTGGGATGATTTTAGCTTTCTTTCATCAGAACGTACAAAACCCTCACAGAGGTGACCTCGTCTCCGAGGCATGCCCCGGAGACGGTGTCGGCGCGGTTTGGCGATACGTCTCGCCCCAACAAATTTTGATGGGGTGGACGGCCCCTGCTGACCGGCATCGAAGTGCCCTACCGTGGTCGTCGGAAAGATCGCCGCAACCGAGGGAACCGTCCGATGGAAGTTTGCATTGTTGGTCTTGACCTTGCCAAGAGCGTGTTTCAGGTCCACGGCACCGATGCCGAAGGGCGCGTTCTGATCCGCCGACAGCTGCGTCGCGGCGAGGTCGGCAAGTTTTTCAGCGCGTTGCCGCAAGACCCTGCACGACCGCATGCTCAAACCATGACATCGGGGAACTCCGTCTTCGTTGGACGAAACCCTTACTGAATTTATTTCAGCGGTCCCCGCTACCGGCTTTCTTCAAATGCGCCCCCCTAATAGGTCGCCGGATCGCAGGCCTGACGGTGCAGTTTCAGGGTCTTGCACAGCTTGCGTGCCGCGTCCTTGTCCGCCAGCGGACCGGCGACCACACGATACCGTCCCTTGACCTTCTTGATCCGTGCGTCGAAGCCGCCCAGTTCCTCGGGGAATTTGGCCTTGATGCCGGTCCACAATTTCCGCGCCCCGGCTTCGCTTTTCGACGAGCCCAGCGAAACACCCCAGCCGGACGCCATTTCTCCGGCGGGCGCCATGGGACCGGCCGAGCCCGGAGCGCCGGGCCGCAACCCGGTGACGGTACCCGACACGGGTTGCCCCGCCAGTTGCATGTCGAGGGATTTTCCGATGGCGTCGCGTTCCTTGCGGGCCTCCCCCTCGGAAACCAAGCCGGCAGCCAGCAGACGCTCCACCCGACCGACCGCCTGGGCGGCCTCGATCATGTCCTTGGGCGGCAACGGCGCATTGTCGAGGCGCCGGAGCTTTTCCGGCAACAGGGCGTCAAGGATCATGGTGCGCTCGGCCACATGCTCGGGCGCGCTCATTTCCCGACGCTCAAGGGCGTCGGCCAAATCGCGCAAGCGACGGACCAACGTCTCGTCCCCCGGAATAGGCCGGTCCAATCCCACCGATGGTGGCGATTGGGTGAAAGGCAGCAAGGCCCCAACATTGGCGGCACGGCGACGGTTATATTCGTCCGGCGTGACCAAGCCCTCGTCCAGCAGACGCTTAAGAATGCGGAACCGGCCGGCCACGTTGGTTTCCGCGTCGGAAACCTTGCCGGGGGAAGCATAGGATGTCCCCACCGGTTGCAGGTCGCTGGCGCTGACCATCGGGCGTGGCGGCGACCCGACCGGCACGACCGACGGCAGCGGGGGCGCCCCCACTCCCGGCGCCCCGGTCGCCGTTCCCGATTCGCGAATGGAGCGCGCGGCCGAACGGCCGGTGATCTTGTCGACCAGCGCCATATTGGAACGCGCCACGTCGACGATGGAGCGCGGCATCACCGCGCCGCTGTCGACGGTGCTCATGATGGTGCCGGGAATCTGATTGGTGACGATCACTTCATAATATTGCCGCGCCAAATCGTATTGGCCCATGCCCTGATAGGCCAAGCCGGCATTCAACAACGCCACCGGATCGCGCGGATTGTAGCGCAGGGCGGCGATGGCGTAGCGTTCGGCCGCAGGAAAGTCGCCACGGGTCAAAGCCGCCGACGAAGCGTCCGCCGCTCCGGCATTGACCATGCCGTTGACCGTGTCCTGGGTGCCACGCGGGTCGAGGATCGGAGCACAGCCGGCCAGCGTCGCCAGGGCGACCAGTGTCGCGGCCGTGCGTCCAAGACGAGTAAACGACCTCATCGAGCTCCCCCACACCATAAACGCCAGCCCGGCTCCCCCTGGTCCTTCCTGATACACCGAGAGGCCGGGCAAGGCTACACCCTGGCAGAATGAAACAGGGCGGGTTCATACTTTGTTAAAAGCATGCGACATAACCGCCCGCACCGTTCAACCGGCGACGCCAAGATGATATAGCTGGTCACGCCGAAAACGCGAGGCCCCATGAACGGCGACGAAATCGAACTCAAGCTGGCCATCGCCCCCGAAAGCCGGACCCGGCTGGGACGGTTGCCCCTGGTGCGCGACCACCGTGTCGGCACCACCGTCAGCCGGATTCAGAAATCCGTCTATTTCGACACCCCCGACCTGACCCTGGCGCGGGCCGGTGTGACCGTCCGTTTGCGCCAAGGCGGCGGCCCGGTTCAGACGGTCAAGACCGCCGGCGAGCGCGTGTCGGGATTGTTCAACCGGCGTGAATGGGAGTGGCGCTTGAACGGCCCGAGCCTGGACACTGCCGTCCTGGCGTCAACCGGCCTCGGGGTGTTCGCCTCCCCCTCCGTACTCACCACCCTGGAGCCGTGTTTCGTCACCGACATCCGACGCAGCCTGACCATTCTGGCCGGTCCCGGCTGGCGGATCGAGATGGCGCTGGACCGGGGAGAGATCCGGGCCGGGGAACGCACGGCCCCGGTCTCGGAAGTGGAACTGGAATTGCGCGAGGGCGCGTCCATCCATCTTTTCGCCCTGGCCCGCCACATCGCCCAGGCGATTCCCGTGCGGCTGCTACCGCATTCGAAATCCGATCGCGGCCACGCCTTGGCGGCAAACCGGCCGGCCGCGGCGGTCAAGGCGACAGCCCCGGCCCTTGATCCGGGCATGACGCTGTCCGACGCTTTCCGCGCCATCGCCCACAATTGCCTGCATCACCTTCTTGCCAACCAGGACGCCTTGCGGGAGCGGGGCGACGGCGAGGCCGTGCATCAGATGCGGGTGGCGTTGCGGCGCCTGCGCTCTGCCTTTCGGATATTCAGACCGATGCTGGCCGGACAGGAACTGGACGCTTTGCGTCCGCGCCTGGGCTGGCTGCTGTCCCAGCTTGGCCCCGCCCGCGACGCCGAAGTATTCCTGGCCGAAATCATCGCCCCGGTGGTGGAGCGCCATCCCGGCCATGCCGCGTTGACCACGCTTCGCGAACGTTGGCGGGTGGAATGCCTGGATCATCTGGCGATGGCGCAGACGGCTGTCGCCGACCCGCGCTTTTCCCTGTTGCTGCTGGACCTGGGGGCCTGGGTCGAGGCCGGAGAATGGCAGGCCTCTCCCCTGGCCGGGCAACCGTTGGCGCCCTTCGCCGCCAAGGTCCTGAACCGGCTTGCCCGCCGTCTCAGAAGAGCTGGCGGCAAACGCCCCGACCGGTTGCCGCCGGCCGACCTGCATCGCGTGCGCATCGCCGGCAAGCACCTGCGTTATGCGGGAGAGTTCTTCGCCGCCCTTTACGGCAAGCGGGCCCGCGACACCTTGACCGTCCTGGCCCGTCTTCAGGATACCCTGGGCGAGATCAACGACATCGCCGTGGCCGGGCCCCGCCTGGCGGCCTGCCACCATCTGGGCGACGCCGCCTGGGCCGCCGGGTTGGTCACCGGCTGGCACGAGGCACGACGGCCGGAACTTCTGGCCACCGCCCGCACCCTGTGGGGTGAGTTGCACCGCCGCCGCCGGTTCTGGCGCGATTAGCTTTCGTCCTCGACCTTCTTGCCGTCAAGACCACGCTTCAGCAATTCCGCCGCCTGACGTGCGGCTTCCTTCTCCGCCTTGGTGCGGCCAAAGGCGACACGGTTGGCGTCCGCCTGCTTGGTCTTTTCCTCTTTCGCCTTCGCCTTGCGCCAGCGGTTGAGGTTGACGATTTCGGCCATGCCCGGGTCCCCTTGGAAAAGCGTGCCCAAATCATAGCCCGAACCAGGAAAATGCGCCCTGGGAAAAAATCACTGCTTGCGCAGCCGAAAAGAGCCTGTTATATCCCCGGCCCTCACACCGGAGCGGGTGTAGCTCAGTTGGTCAGAGCGCCGGCCTGTCACGCCGGAGGTCGCGGGTTCGAGCCCCGTCACTCGCGCCACTCCTTGTGTGAGACTTGATACCGGATCACCGATCCGGTCTGGTTGCGGGTGTAGCTCAGTTGGTCAGAGCGCCGGCCTGTCACGCCGGAGGTCGCGGGTTCGAGCCCCGTCACTCGCGCCACTTCTTTTGAAGCCATCGGGCAACTCGCCCTGGCGCCCCCTCCCCGATCGCATTACTTTCTCTCCGGCCTTACCACTCGTCTGTCCTTCGGACCGGGAGAAGCATATGAAAGTCACCGTCGTTGGAGCCGGCATGGTCGGCGCATCGGCCGCGTTCGCCATGGTAATGCGCGGCGCCGCCTCGGAAGTGGTGCTGGTCGACCGCAACCGCGCCCTGGCCGAGGCCCAGGCCCAGGACATCCTGCACGCGACGCCTTTCGCCTTTCCCACCCGCGTCACCGCCGGCGACTGGGCGGACGTGGCTGGATCGGGCGTGGTGGTCCTGTCCGCCGGCGTCGGGCAAAAACCCGGCGAAACCCGGCTGGAACTTTTAGGCCGCAACCGGGCGGTGTTCGCCGACATCGTGCCTCGGGTGCTTGAGGTGGCGCCCGACGCCGTGTTGTTGGTCGCCAGCAATCCGGTCGACGTAATGACCGCCATCACCACCGAACTGGCGGGGTTGCCACCCGCTCGTGTGATCGGTTCGGGGACCGTTTTGGACACCGCGCGTTTCCGCGCGCTGTTGGGGGAATTCCTGGGCATCAGCCCGAAATCGGTTCATGCCTGGGTTCTTGGCGAACACGGCGATTCCGAGGTTCTATGCTGGTCCAGCGCCTCGGTCGGCGCCATCAGCGTCGAGGCGCTGGCGCTCCAGCATGGCCGGCCGCTGACGGCTGACGACCGCGAGGCCATCGACAAGGGGGTCCGTGGCGCCGCCTATAAGATCATTGCCGGCAAGGGCGCCACCTGGTTCGGCATCGGTGGCGGTATCGCCCGCATCGTCCAGGCCATCGCCGGCGACGAACGGGCCGTCCTGACGGTTTCCACCTTGATTCCCGAGGTGGAGGGCGTGACGAACGTCGCCCTGTCCCTGCCCCGCGTCATTGGCGCCAAGGGCGCCGGCGACGCATTGTGGCCGGAACTGGACGCCACCGAACGTACGGCCCTGCGCCACAGCGCCGAAGTGTTGAAGGCGGCAGCGGCAGGGTTGTGACGCCCAGCCCCATGCCGGGCCTTGGTCAGGCCCGGTTTTCCTGCATGGTGTTGGCGTAGTCGAACAACTGGATGGCCATGCTGATCAGCGAATCGGCGTCCTCGGGGCGATTGAGCGCTTCCGACATCAGACGAGCGGCCTCGAGCTTGATGTCCAGGGTGTTGTTTCCGTAGAGCACGGCAAACTTTTCCGAGCTGCCCATGGTATTTTTCTCCGAGTGTTGAGGCGAAACCCCAGGCTTTCCGCCAAGATCCCGCTGTGACCTGACCAACACTTTGCAGGTGGCGTGCCAATTTGGCGGCCACTTTTTCATGCTCAAAAAAACGACAATAATAATTTTTGCACAAACACTGTGCTCAGGCATGGCTGCCGCCCAACATCGGCGGACAAACAGCCTATTCCATGAGCCATATCAGCGCATGAATGCCCACATCCTGTGCACGGATGTCGTGCTCACATTTTAAACACACCGTAATCCATTGTTATGAAATGATTTTCTGAAAGCACCCCATTTGGCACGACACTTGATAGCCGCGCTCGCATCGCCACGCGCGAATAAGGGTTCATACGAGGTCGTACAATGGAATCGATGAAAACTGGGGTGGATGTACTTTTCGTCCTTTTGGGCGCGGTCATGGTTCTGGCGATGCACGCCGGATTTGCATTTCTTGAGGTCGGCACCGTCCGAAAGAAAAACCAGGTGAACGCCCTTGTGAAGATTCTCAGCGACTTCGCCGTATCCACCGCCGCCTACTTCTTCGTCGGCTATGCGGTGGCTTATGGCACCACCTTCTTCGCGCCGGCGGCAGTGTTGGCCGGCAAGGCCGAAGGCGGTGCTTTCGCCGCCGGCGGGTACGACCTGGTCAAATTCTTCTTCCTGGCAACCTTTGCCGCCGCCATTCCCGCCATCATCTCGGGCGGCATCGCCGAGCGCGCCAAATTCGGCCCACAACTGATCGCCACCTCGATCCTGGTGGGACTGGTCTACCCCATGTTCGAGGGTATGGTGTGGGGAAGCCGTTTCGGCTTTCAGGAGATGATGACGTCGGTGTTCGGCGTCGCCTTCCACGACTTCGCCGGTTCGGTGGTGGTACACGCGGTCGGCGGCTGGATCGCCTTGAGCGCCGTGCTGCTGTTGGGTGCCCGGCGCGGCCGTTACCGCAAGGACGGCCATGTGGTCGCCATTCCGCCGTCCAACATTCCTTTTCTGGCGCTGGGCTCGTGGATCTTGTGCGCCGGCTGGTTCGGCTTCAACGTCATGAGCGCCCAGAGCATGGAAAATATTTCCGGTCTGGTGGCCATGAACTCGCTGATGGCCATGGTCGGCGGCATCCTGGCCAGCCTGGTGGCCGGACGCAACGACCCCGGCTTCGTCCACAACGGCGCCTTGGCCGGCCTGGTCGCGGTGTGCGCCGGTTCCGACGTCATGCATCCCATCGGCGCCTTCGTCACCGGCGGCATGGCCGGCGGCTTGTTCGTGCTCGCCTTCAACCTGTGCCAGAACAAATGGCGCATCGACGACGTGCTCGGCGTTTGGGCCTTGCACGGGCTGTGCGGCTTCATGGGCGGCATCCTGTGCGGCGTGTTCGGACTTGAATCCCTGGGCGGCCTGGGCGGCGTGTCGCTGGGCGCCCAGGTGACCGGCACCGCCATCGGCGCGTTGTTCGCCCTGTGCTCGGGTCTGGCGGTCTATGGCGCCCTCAGGGCCACGCTGGGCATTCGCCTGTCCCCCGAGGACGAGTTCATGGGGGCCGATCTGGCCATCCACCAGATCACCGCCTATCCCGAAGAGATGACCAGCATCCACGACGAGGCACCGCTGGCCATCCGCGCCGCCGCCGCACAGGCCCCGGTGCACGGCTGATCCCGGCTATTTTCCGCCAAGCCGGCCCGCCGTTGAAATGGCGGGCCGGCTCTTTTTTCGCTGGCTGCCCTGCTTGAATACGCACAGCGAACGGATGCCATGACCCAAAGGTTGTGCTAGGTTTCCCCTATATTGTGCTCCCCACAGGGGACAGGGGTGAAATCTCATTCTTCCTGGGCTCGGCTGCGCCCTTCCACCAGCAAGGCGCTGGCGATTTTCGGCGGGATAGCCATGGTCGCGATCATGACCGTGACCGCGACCGAAATCTGGCGCCAGCGCACCACCACCGTCGCCGCCGCCGAAAAAAACCTTTCGGCGCTGTCGTTGGCCCTGTCCCAACAGACCGAGCGCGCTTTCCATTCCGTCGAACTGGTGGTCGAAGCCACGGCCCTGTCGATTGAGGCCGCCGGCGGCCTCGAACGCGCCGGCACGGAGACGCTGCACAATGTGCTGCGCGCCCGCATCACCGGCGTTCCGCAAATCTCCGGGCTGGCGGTCATCAACGCCCAGGGACGGGTGGTCAACGGCGCCCGCCTGTTCCCATCACCCACGGACGACCGTTCAGGGCTGGATTACTTCATCCAGCACCGCGACACCCTTTCCAACGCCATCCTGATTTCGCCCACGCGCCCGTCCCTGGTCGACGGCCGCGCCATCATCCCGGTCAGCCGAAGGGTGTCGGCACCCGACGGTTCGTTCCAAGGCATCATCGTCGCCACCGTCGACCCGGATTATTTCCAGCAATCCTTCCGCCGGGCGCTGCCGGCCGAGGGCGGCGCCAGCGCCATTTTCCGATCCGATGGCATCTTGTTGGCGCGCACGCCGGCGGTGGACGGCATGGCCCCCGGCCGCAGTTACGGCCATCTGCCGATTTTCCGCCCCGACGCCCCACGTCACGGCCTGGGCTGGGGTGCCAGTCCCATGGATGGTGCGGTCCGCATCCTGGCCTATGACCGTCTCGACCTTTACCCGCTGATCGTCAACGTGTCGCTTCAGGAAAGCGCCTTGCTGGCCGATTGGTACGGCAATTCCGGCCGGCTGGCCCTGGCGGCGGCGATGGCCACCCTGTTGTTGGGCGGCGCTGCGTTCATCTTGGTTCGCCAATCCCGTCGCGAAGAGGAATTCGTCGTCGCCCTGCGCGACAGCGAA
Source organism: Magnetospirillum aberrantis SpK (assembly GCF_011022235.1). Taxonomy (GTDB): domain Bacteria; phylum Pseudomonadota; class Alphaproteobacteria; order Rhodospirillales; family Magnetospirillaceae; genus Magnetospirillum; species Magnetospirillum aberrantis. The sequence goes on from NZ_JAAIYP010000032.1 coordinate 16,437, forward strand.
CAAAGGCTGCGCTTCGCCCAATACGCCCTGGACCACGCCGCCGACATGGTGTTCTGGATCGATGCCGAAGCGCGCATCCTTTACGCCAACGACGCCGCCGGATCGCGCCTGGGCTACGCCCCGACAGCCCTGGTGGGCATGCCCATCGACCGCATCGACCCGCATTTTTCATCCGATTTCTGGCCGCGCCTGCTGCGCCGGCTCAAACAGCGCGGCACCGTCCGTTTCGAAACCACCAACCTGACCGCCGATGGCGGCGCCTATCCGGCCGAGGTGGCGGCCAATTGCGTGGCCTTTGCCGGCGCCGATTATGTCTGCGCCTTCGTGCGCGACATCAGCCAACGCAAGCTGGCCGAGGCGGCTCTGGCGGAAAAAACCGCCAAACTTGAGGCATCCAACGCCGAGTTGGAACAATTCGCCTATGTCGCCTCGCACGACCTGCGCGAACCGCTGCGCATGGTCTCGAGTTTCGTCACCTTGCTGGCCCGCCGCTATGGCCCGCTTCTGACCGACGAGGCGCGCGAGTTCATCGCCATGGCCCAGGACGGCGCCGTGCGCATGGACCGCCTGATCCTTGGGTTGTTGGAATATTCCCGTGTCGGACGACAGGAACGCCCCCTGGTGCCGGTGCCGCTGGCGGAAATGACCGCCCAGGCCCTGCGAGCCCTGGCCGTGGCCGTCGAGGAAGCCGGCGCCACCGTCGAGGTGGCGCCCGACCTGCCCAGGGTGATGGCCAACGAGGAAGAATTGCTGCGCCTGATTCTGAACCTGTTGGGCAACGCCCTGAAATACCGCCACCCCGACCGCCTGCCGGTGGTCACGGTGGGATGGCGGCGCGAAGGGCCAGAGGTGGTGTACTGGGTCGCCGACAACGGCATCGGCATCGCGCCGCAATATCACGAACGGGTGTTCGGCATCTTCCAACGCCTGCATTCGCGCGAGCGTTACGAAGGCACCGGCATCGGCCTCGCCATCTGCAAGAAGATCGTCGAACGTGCCGGCGGCCGGATCTGGATCGAATCCACCCCGGATCTGGGCAGCACCTTCTATTTCAGCCTGAAAGTGGCCTGATCAGGTCCAGGATGGCATTCGTCACCGCCTCGGGCTGGTCGCGTTGGGGCGAATGACCGCAATCGGGCAGCAGGATCGCCCGCACGGGCCCAGAAACGCCGTCGGCCACCGCGTCCACCTGGGCACGGGTGGCGTATTCGTCGTCCGCGCCCTGGATCACCGTCACCGGAACGGTGATGTTTGCCAGCAACGGGCGGTATTCCATGGCCTTGAAACGTGGGTCGAGCCAGGTGTCGTTCCAGCCGTGAAAGGCGCAATCGACGTTGGCGCCATGATGGCGGGCCAGCCGAGGCCGCAAGTGTTCGGCATAGGTGTCGCGAACCTTGGCGATGGCGGCGACGCACATGTCCTCGACGAAAGTGTGCGGCGCCAGCGCCGCCACCGCCCGCACCACTCCGCCTCGGTCCTGCGCGGCATGGACCAGCGCGATGGTGGCGCCGTCGGAATGGCCGACCAGGACGGCCGAACGGATGCCGGCGGCTTCCAGCACAAGCGGCAGCACGTCGCGGGCCTCGCGCTCAAGGTAGTCCATGGGACGCGGCAACGGCACCGGGTCGGAACCGCCATACCCCCGACGCGAATAGACGAAGGCGGGCAAGCCGGCGGCGGCGGCCACCCGGTCGGGAAAGTCGCGCCACAACGCCGCCGATCCCAACCCCTCGTGCAGGAACACCAGGACAGGGGTATCGGTCAGGGGCATCCCGATCCAGCGGCATTCCAGACGCACACCGTCGATGTCGAGCGCGTCCACTCCCGCCCTCAGTCTCTTTCTGGACCGGGCAGCGGCTCGGGGCCGGCGACGTTGCCGTAAAGGCGCTGCAACAGCCCCTTGAGCACACGGACCTCGTCCTCGGTCATGCCGGCCACCGCCATGCTTTCCCAATCCATGGCGCGCGGCACGATGGACTCGGTCTTGGCACGGCCTTCGGGGGTCAACGCGATGATCACCGCCCGCGCATCCTGACCGGAACGGCGGCGGGTGACCAGATTGCGCGCCTCCATGGCGGCGGCGATGCGCGACAGCGTGGACAATTCGATGGCTGTCAACCGGGCCAGATCGCCCAGACGTTGCTCGCCTTCATCCAACAGCGCCGCCATCACCCGCCACATGGGCAAGGAGACGCCGAAGGCATCCAATTCGCGCGAAACATTGGTGGCCAGCGACACGCCGGCACGGCTTAGCAGATAGGGAACGTATTCCCCAAGTCGGAAGCGCACGTCTTTATCCTCCCTGGCCGTCCTCTATCGGGACGTGTCCTTTTGAATCGATCAATGATTTCCGACGCAAGGGAAGTCAAGGTTCTTGTGCGCGACCTGGATCAATTGGCCCGTGTTGATTGGCCTAGGTTGATCGGCCACGGCCCGCGGTGCATTCTGATATCCATCGCTGATCCGGGAGACGGCCGTTCCATGTCCATGCTGTTCACGCTACCCCAACCCGCCGTGCCGGTGGCCGGCGAAGACACCCTTTATCCGGTGCGCCGCGTCTTCTGCGTCGGCCGCAACTATGCCGGCCATGCCCGCGAGATGGGGTCCGACCCCAACCGCGAACCGCCGTTCTATTTCACCAAGGCCGCCGACACGCTGGTTCCCGGCGGCGGCGCCATCCCCTATCCGCCAGCCACCGCCAACTTGCATCACGAGGTGGAACTGGTGGTGGCGTTAGGGGCCTCGGTGTTCCAGGCGACACCCGAGCAAGCCACCAAGGCGGTGTTCGGCCATGCCATCGGCCTGGACATGACCCGGCGCGATCTGCAATTCGCCGCCCGCGACAAGGGGCGGCCGTGGGATTTGGGGAAATCGTTCGAGTTTTCCGCGCCCATCACCCCGCTGATCCGCTCGGCGCAGCCCATCGTTTCGGGCGCCATCACCCTGACCGTCAACGGCGAGATCCGCCAGCGTGGCGACATTTCCGACATGATCTGGTCGGTGCCAGAGGTGATCGCCCATCTGTCGCAATATTACCACCTGAGCCTGGGCGACCTGATCTACACCGGCACCCCGGAAGGGGTCGGCCCGGTGCGCCCCGGCGACCAATTGGTGGGCCGGATCGACGGCTTGGGCGAACTGGCCGTCACCATCGTCAACCCAGCCTGAACCGGGCGGACACAAGAAAGGGGGCCAAGGCCCCCTTTCATTTCACATCAGACCCCGCCGGCCCTCACATCGGGCTGAGCCCCAGACGCCCGAACAGGCTTTTGTCGTCGCCGGGCTTGGCGTTCTTGGCGGTCAGCAGCTTGTGGCCGCAGAACACCGAATTGGCACCGGCCAGGAAACACAGCGCCTGCATCTCGTCACTCATGCCCTCGCGTCCCGCCGACAGGCGCACGAACGACTTGGGCATCATGATGCGGGCGGCGGCGATGCAGCGGACGAAATCGAACGGGTCGGGCCGTTCGGCCTCGGCCAGGGGCGTGCCGGGAACGGGGATCAACAGGTTGATCGGCACGCTGTCGGGATGCTTTGGCATGTTGGCCAGCTCGGTCAGCATCTTGGCGCGGTCCTTGCGAGTCTCGCCCAGGCCGATGATACCGCCGGAACAGACGTGCAGGCCGGCGTCGCGCACCACTTCCAGAGTGTCCAGGCGGTCCTGGTAGGTGCGCGTGGTGATGATTTCCTTGTAATGCTCGGGGCTGGTGTCGAGGTTGTGGTTGTAATAGTCCAGGCCGGCTTCCTTGAGCCGCTGCGCCTGCCACTTGTCGAGCAAACCGAAGGTGGCGCAGGTTTCCATGCCCAGGGCCTTGACGCCCTCGATCATGGCCACCGCCACCTCGAAGTCGTCGCCCTTGGGGCCGCGCCAGGCGGCGCCCATGCAAAAGCGCGAGGCGCCCTCTTCCTTGGCCTTGCGGGCGGCTTCCACCACCTCTTCCACCGCCATCAGCTTTTCCTTTTCCAAGCCGGTGGCGTAATGGGCCGATTGCGGGCAGTACGAGCAATCCTCGGGGCACGACCCGGTCTTGATCGAGATCAGGCGCGACACCTGGACCTTGTTGGCCGGGAAATGGGCGCGGTGAACCTGTTGCGCCTGGATGATCAGATCCATGAACGGCATGGCGAAAAAGGTTTCGACCTCCTCCACCGTCCAGTCATACCTGAGTTCCGCGTCACCGGGCGTAATCTGGGCCGCTGCCGTCACGATACCAACCTCCTTAAAGCCTTACTGCGCAAAGGGTCTTGCCCTTTTTGCGGGGAGCGCAGATTAGAACCGCAGACAGTCCCTTTGCAACAAGCGCGAAAAGCCTCTAGAACACGGGACCCATGCACGACCTCGATTCCCGGCTCGACACAGCCATCGCAGAATTGACCGCCCAGGGCCGCCGCCGCAGCTTGCGCGGCGTGGAACCGCTGGACGGCGGCCGTATCCGCGTGAACGGCCGCGAATTGGTCAATTTCTCCTCGAACGACTATCTGGGGCTCAGCCGCCATCCCATGGTGGTCGAACGCGCCCGCGAATGGGCGGCGCGCTGGGGGGCCGGCTCGGGGGCGTCGCGGCTGGTGACCGGCCACATGGCGGTGCTCGACGCCGTCGAAGACAAGATCGCCGCCGCCAAGGGGGTCGAGACGGCGCTGATCCTGGCCTCGGGCTGGCAATGCAACGTCTCGGTTCTGTCGGCGCTGTTGGACCGCGCGTTATGGGGAAGCGAGCCGCTGGTGTTCGCCGACCGTCTCAACCACGCCAGCCTGCACATGGGCTGCGCGGTGGCCGGGGCGCGCCAGAGCCGTTTCCGCCACAACGACCTGGGCCATCTCAAGGATCTTCTGGCCCGCACCGCCCGCGAGCCGGGACCGCGTTTCATCGTCACCGAATCGGTGTTCTCCATGGATGGAGACGTTCCCGATGTCGACCAGTTGGCGGCCATCGCCGAGGAATGGAACGCGCTGTTGTACCTGGACGAAGCACACGCCACCGGCGTCCTGGGCCCCAACGGCTTCGGCCTGTCGGTGGGCGCGCATGTCGATTTATCCATGGGCACCTTTTCCAAGGCCATGGGCAGCTTCGGCGCCTATGTGGCATGTTCCAGGTCTGTTCGGGACTGGCTGATCAACAAGGCGTCGGGGCTGATCTACGCCACCGCGCTGCCGCCGGCCACCCTGGGCGCCATCGACGCCGCCATCGATCTGGTGCCAAGCCTGGGACCGACCCGCACCCGTCTGCAAGCCATGGCGACGCATGTGCGCGAACGCTTTCATGAGGTCGGGCTGGACACCGGAGCATCCAGCACCCAGATCGTGCCGGTGATCCTGGGCGACGAGGAACGCACGCTCAAGGTGGCTGCGCGGCTTGAGGAACAGGGGCTTTTGGGTATCGCCATCCGGCCGCCCACCGTGCCCAACGGCACCAGCCGCATCCGCTTCGCCCTGTCGGCGGCCCATTCCGATTCCGACATCGAAAGACTGATCGAAACCACCATCGACGCGGTGAGGACGGCATGAGCGCCAAGCGGACCCTGATTTTCGTCCACGGCTGGGGGTTCGATTCCAGCTTTTGGCAGCCGGTGGCGGAATTGCTGCCGGAATTCGCCCGCGTGTTCGTGGATTTCGGGTTCCGTACCCAGCCGGCCCACCATCCCAAGGTGCCGGGCGCCATCGTCGTCGGCCATTCCATGGGTTTCGCCTGGGCGCTGGCCAACCTGCCCCGCCCTTGGGCCGGAGCGGTGGCGGTCAACGCCTTTCCCCGCTTCACCCGCTCGCCCGACTTCGTCTCGGGCGTGGCGCCGCGCATGGTCGAACGCATGGTGTCGCGCTTCACCGAGGACCCGGCCGCCGTCACCACCGACTTCCTGCGCCGTGCCGGCGTGGAACAGCCCAACGTCGACGACATCCATTCCAACACCCTGGGCGAGGCGCTGGAATGGCTGGCCAATTGCGACCAACGCGCCGCCATGCGCGAGTTGGAATGCCCGATCCTGGCGCTGGCCGGCACCCGCGATTCCATCGTCCCCGAAGCCATGAGCCGCGAAGCCTTCGCTTCGGTGCCGCTGGTCCTGGCCGAAGGCGCCGACCATCTGTTGCCGCAAAGTCATCCCGATTGGGTGGCCAGCCAGATCAGATTGTTCTCGGCCCAATTGCGATGAACCGGAAGCAACTGGTGGCGGAATGTTTTTCCGCCGCCGCAGCAACCTACGACAGCGCCGCCCAGGCGCAGGCCCAGGCCGCCGACCGCATGGTCGAACTGGTGGCCGGGCTGAAGTTGCCGCCGCGCCCGACCGTGCTGGAAGTCGGCTGCGGCACCGGACTTCTTACCCGCCGTCTGTTGCCGCGTTTGGGCGGCGACTGGATGGTCACCGACCTGTCGCCGGCCATGGTCGCCGCCGCCGCAGCCGCCATCGGCCCCGACCAAGCCCGCTTCCGCGTCATGGACGGCGAATCCCCCGACGCCATGCCGGGCCTGTTCGACCTGATCGTCAGCAATCTGGCCGTCCAGTGGTTCCACGACCTGGGCCGCGCGGTCAACCGCCTGCGCGCCCGGCTGGCGCCGGGGGGAACACTGGCGTTCTCGACCCTGGGGCACGGCAGTTTCGCCAATTGGGTCGACGCGCACGCCCAATTGGGATTGCACGCCGGCACCCCCGCCTATCCCGACACCGAGGCCCTGAAGGCACGGCTGCCACGCAATGCCCAAGTCCTGACCGAAACCGTAAAGGTGCGCCATGCCGACGGCCGCGACTTCGCCCACGCCCTGAAACGTATCGGCGCCGGAACACCGGTCCCCGGCCACATCCCGCTATCCGCAGGCGCGCTGCGGCGGGTCTTCAAGATACTGGGCGGACCGTTCGATATCGACTATGTCATCCATTACGCGTTGATCCCGGCGGAGTGAAGACAATGCGCGGCGTATTCGTCACCGGCACCGACACCGACGTCGGCAAGACCCTGGTTTCCGCCTGGCTGACCCAGGCCTGGGGCGCCGATTACTGGAAACCGGTGCAGACCGGCGCCGCCGAGATCACCGATTACGGCACGGTCGGCCATCTGGTTCCCGACGCCGTCATCCATCCCGCAACCTATGTGTTCCAAGCCCCCCTGAGCCCGCACGAGGCGGCGCGGCGCGAGGGCGCGCGGATCGATCTGTCCGCCCTGGTGCCGCCCAAGACCGACAACGTGCTGGTGGTGGAAGGCGCTGGCGGCGCCATGGTGCCGTTGAACGAGATCGCGCTGACCGTCGATTTCATGGAACGCCTGGGCCTGCCGGCGCTGGTGGTGACGCGCTCGAACCTGGGAACCATCAACCACACCCTGATGACGCTCGAGGTGTTGCGCCGCCGCCGCATCCCCATTCTGGGCGTGGTGATGAACGGCCAGAAGAACCCGGCCAACCGTCAGGCCATCGAGCATTTCGGCGCCGTGCCGGTGTTGGCGGAGATCCAGCCGTTGCCGGCGGTGACCGCCGCCACCGTGGCCGGTCTGCCCCGCCCCACCTTCCAGCCGATCGGGGAGTAAGCCCATGTCGAATCCATCCCACGACGAAGTGTTGGCCCACGACGAAGTGTTGGCCCACGACGAAGTGTTGGCCCTCGACGCCCGCCATGTCTGGCATCCGTTCACCCAGGCTGGCGTCGCGCCGCCGCCCTTGGTGGCCACCGGCGGCAAGGGGGTGACCATCACCGACGCGGACGGCCGCGACTATATGGACGTCTGTTCGTCGTGGTGGGTCAACCTGCACGGTCATGCCAACCCGGTGATCGCCCAGGCGGTGGCCGATCAGGCCGCACGGCTGGAACAGGTGATCTTCGCCGACTTCACCCACGAACCGGCGGCCCGGCTGGCGGCCGGCGTGGTGCGACACCTGCCGGGCGATCTGGACCGGGTGTTCTTTTCCGACGACGGCTCGACGGCGGTCGAGGTGGCGCTCAAGATGGCCCGCCAGTTCTGGACCAACCAGGGTCAGGACCGCCGGGTTTATGTGGGCTTCCACGGCGGCTACCACGGCGACACCGCCGGTTCCATGTCGGTGGGACGCTCGTGCGGCATCTTCAATGCCTGGGAAAACATGATGTTCCCGGTCGAGGTGGTGCCCTATCCCGTCACCTGGGACGACGATCCCGAGGTCGAGGCCAAGGAGCAGCGCGCTTTGCTGGCCCTGGATGAAGTGCTGGAGAAGAACGCCGGCAAGGTCGCCGCGGTGATCATCGAGCCGTTGATCCAGGGCGCGTCGGGCATGCGCATGTGCCGGCCCCAGTTCCTGCGCGCGATCGAGGCCCGTGTACGCGAGGCCAAAACCTTGTTGATCCTGGACGAAGTCATGACCGGTTTCGGCCGCACGGGGAACATGTTCGCCTGCGCCAAGTCCGGCATCCATCCCGATTTCGTCTGCCTGTCCAAGGGATTGACCGGCGGCTTCCTGCCCATGGGGCTGACGGTGACACGCGAGTACATCTACGAAGCGTTCGTCGCCCCCGACATCGCCAAGGCCTTCCTGCACGGCCATTCCTATACCGCCAACCCGCTGGGCTGCGCCGCCGGACTGGCCTCTCTGGCGCTGCTTGAAGCGCCGGAATGTCAGCAACGCCTCAAGGACATCGAAGCGCTGCACCGCAGCCGCCTGCCCGGCGTGGCGCGACGTCCCGGCGTGTCCAAGGCCCGTATCTGCGGCACCATCGCCGCTTTCGACCTCAAGGGCGACGGCTATGGCGGCGAATCCAGCCGCCGGCTCAAGGAAACCTTCATGGCCAAGGGATTGCTGATGCGTCCCATGGGCGACGTTCTCTATTTGCTGCCGCCCTATTGCATCACCGATATGGAACTGCACCGCGCCTGGGATATCATCGACTCGGTGGTTTCCAAACTGTAGGAGAACAGCCATGCCGCGCAAGACGATGGACGACAATGCTTCGCATTGAGGAAATCGTCGGCGCCATGGACGACGAGTTCCGCTTTGCGTTGGAGGCGTTCGACGACGTCAAGCTGGCGGAATTGGCCGCCGACAAGGCGGCGTTGCGCCGCCTGCGTCCGGTTGGGGTGTCGCAGGCCGAGGCCATGTCCATGATCGCGGCGATCCAGGAGCGCCGTGCCGCCCAGGCACGGTATCGGGAGAAATGCCGTCGCCGTCAGGAGGCCGCAGGCGACCGCCGGGCACGCCGTACCCCATTCGTCAGAACCACCCCACCCCCGCAACCGATGGTGCCCGCCATCCTGCCGCCGCCACCATCCGCACCACGTCTGGCGCCCCCTGTCGCCACCGGCCCGGCCATCCGCCTGGGAGGCCCGCACACCACGGCAACCCGCCCCATCATCCTGCCGCCGCCATGTGACGAAACGGCAAAGGACCAAGAGCCGGAAGCGGAGTTGAAGCTGGAGCAGGAACAGGTGCCGACCTCACCACGGCATCGGCCGTGGAGGATGGCAGCGATCATCGCGGGATTGTCGGGATTGGCCGCAGCCCTTGCCCTGTGGGCGTGGGTCAGTAGCGGAAATTAAGGACGCTGCCGGGGCGCACCGCGCCCGGCATGGTGCGGCGCATATTGGATTCGTAAATGCCGATGCCGCGCATCAGGGTATCCAGGAACACCTTGCCACCGGACCCGCCCGCATCCGACGTTTCCTCCGCCTCTTCGACCTTGAAGCCGTTGGCGGAACGCACGATGAAGGGGGTCGCCTGTTTTTGCTGGTCCTGACCATGGTCCAGGTTGAATTCCTGTTCCTCGTCATAACGCCAGAGACGATTGTCGTTGACGCCGATCTGAGACGAGAATTCGGTACTTTCGATCCCGGCCGAACCAACAGACGCGACGTTGCGGCCACCCGACGCGGGGCGGGCCGTGGCCGCCGCCGCCATGCCGGGCGATGCAATCGCCGAGACTTTGTTGGTTCCCATAGCCATGGCTACACTGACCCTAAATTAACTCGATCTTAAGTATATGGACGCCCTGGCAATAAATCCATCTATTTCCGTCAACCACTCAGATAAATCGACTTTTTCCAATCCTCTCAGACATCAGTCACCGCAGAAATGAACGGATGACAAACAGGACCGCGAAAATATCAAACAGGGATAAAACATCCCCCCACACAATCATCGGCACCGGCATTACCAGTGGCTCCACATCCTCTTCGCAGTTGCGAAATTTTCATAATAGCCTTGTGGCACTACGGTTATAGTAAGGACGCGGTCCGACACGACGACCGGCCGATAAACGTGAGGAAGCGACGCCATGACAGAACTCAGCCCGCAATCCCCAAAGACCGACCGCGCCACCGTCGCGACGAAGGCGACGGAACCGCGCCCGGTCCATCCGATGATGGCGGTTCCGCCGACCTCCGAGCCCTTCACGGCCCCCTTCCCCATCTTCACCGAATCGACCGACCGCCTGATGCACGCCCTTCAGGGCCGTTTCACCATGGCCATGTCCCCGGCCTCGTTGATGCTGGCCTATCTGGACTGGCAGGTGCACCTCGCCAACTCGCCGGGCAAGATGGGCGAACTGGCTCAAAACGCGCTGTCCAAGGCGCTGCCGCTCAGCCGCTACGCCCTCGATTCGTTGATGGGACGCACCGACCCGGACCCGTTCGTGCCACTGGCCCAGGATTCCCGCTTCGCCAGCCCGGAATGGCAGCGTTTCCCCTACAACGTGATGTCCCAGGCGTTCCTCTATACCGAACAATGGTGGCATTACGCCACCACTGGCGTCCGTGGCGTCGGCAAGCATCGCCAGCAGGTGGTCAGCTTCGCCGCCCGGCAGTTGCTCGACATGGTCTCGCCGTCCAACTGTCCGTGGCTGAATCCTGACGTCCTCAAGGTGACGGCAGAGCAAGGCGGCCAGAATCTGGTGCGCGGCTGGCAGAATTTCTGCGACGACATGACGCGCAACCTGACGGGACGCGACTATTCCGCCGACGACACCTACGCGGTGGGCAAGGGCGTGGCGGTCACGCCGGGCAAGGTGGTGTTCCGCAACCGCCTGATCGAGCTGATCCAATACGCGCCGGCCACCCCCGACGTCCACGCCGAACCGATCCTGATCGTGCCGGCCTGGATCATGAAGTACTACATCCTGGACCTGTCGCCCCACAATTCCATGGTCAAGTGGCTGGTGTCCAAGGGCCACACCGTGTTCATGATCTCGTGGAAGAACCCAGGCCCCGAAGACCGCGACATGGGCATGGCCGACTACCGCCGCCAGGGCGTCATGGCGGCGATCGATGCCATCAACGCCATCGTTCCGGGGCAGAAGGTGCACGCCGCCGGCTATTGCCTGGGCGGCACGCTGCTGTCCATCGCCGCCGCCGCCATGGCGCGCGAGGGTGACGAACGGCTGGCCAGCGTCACGCTTCTGGCGGCGCAGACCGATTTCGAGGACGCCGGCGAGATCATGCTGTTCGTCGATGAAAGCCAGGTCACCTATCTGGAAGACGTCATGTGGGACCAGGGCTACCTGGATGCCAAGCAAATGTCCGGCGCCTTCCAATTGCTGCGCAGCAACGATCTGGTGTGGTCGCGCATGGTTCGCCAGTACTTCCTGGGCCAGACCGACCACGCCAACGACCTGATGGCGTGGAACGCCGACGCCACCCGCATGCCCTACAAGATGCATTCGGAATACCTGCGCCGGCTGTTCCTCAACAACATGCTGTCCAAAGGACGCTACACGGTCGAGGGACGCCCCATCGCCCTGACCGACATCCGCGCCCCCATCTGCGCCGTCGGCACCACCAAGGACCATGTGGCGCCGTGGAAGTCGGTGTACAAGATCGGCATCCTCACCGACACCGATTCGACCTTCATCCTGTGCAATGGCGGCCACAACGCCGGCATCGTGTCGGAACCGGGGCACAAGCACCGTTCCTATCAGATCGCCACCCGCACCGACGCCGACAAGTACGTCGATCCCGACACCTGGGCGGCGCTGACCCCCAAGCACGAGGGATCGTGGTGGGAGGCGTGGCAGGAGTGGCTGGTGTCCAATTCCACCGGCAAGACCCAACCGCCGGCCATGGGCGCCGCCGAGCGCGGCTATCCGGCGGTGGCCGACGCGCCGGGCCTTTACGTGCTGATGCCGTAACCGGGAATTAACCTTTGCCGTGCGTCAATGGGGCCGGACTCCCATCCACCAAGGATCCGGCCCCATGGCTAACGATACCATGGTCGGCGACAAGCCGACCGAAGCCGTCTACGGCGTCGATGTGGAATGCATCGCCGTTCTGGGCACCGCCAACTTGCCCATCGCCCAATTGCTGAAGCTGGGCCGCGGCGCCGTGGTGGAACTGGACCGCAAGGTCAGCGACCCGGTGGACCTTTACGTCAACCGCAAGCACATCGCCAAGGCCGAGGTCGTGGTGGTCGAAGACCATCTGGCCGTCACCATCACCGAAGTCCTGAAACGCGCCGCCGATTGATCTTCACGGATCGGTCATTGATTTAACGCGGCCAGCCGCTAGGCTGTCCGGCGTATCCGTTCGTCATCACCAAGGGGAGCCGCCACCATGAAGTTCTTTCTCGACACCGCCGAAATCTCCGAGATCAAGGCGTTGGCCGACACCGGACTGGTGGACGGCGTCACCACCAACCCGTCGCTGATCGCCAAGTCGGGCCGCAACATCCTGGATGTGGTGTGCGAGATTTGCGACCTGATCCCCGGCCCGGTTTCGGCCGAAGTCGCCGCCACCGATTTCGAGACCATGCTCGAGGAAGGCCGCAAGCTGGCGGCCTTGCGTCCCAACGTCGCCGTCAAGGTGCCGCTGACCCCCGACGGCCTCAGGGCGTGCAAGGTGCTGTCCGATGAAGGTCGGCTGGTCAACGTCACGCTTTGTTTTTCGGCCAATCAGGCGATCCTGGCGGCCAAGGCCGGCGCCGCCTTCGTCTCGCCCTTCGTCGGCCGTCTCGACGACATCGGCCAGGACGGCATGCAGTTGATTTCCGACATCGTCGAAATCTTCGCCCAATACCCCGACTTCACCACCGACGTTCTGGTGGCCAGCGTGCGCAGCCCCATGCACGTCACCGACGCCGCCCGCCTGGGCGCCCATGTGGTGACCATGCCCCCGGCCATCCTGCGCCAGATGTACAACCATCCCCTGACCGACAAGGGGCTGGCCGCTTTCATCGCCGACTGGGCCAAGACCGGCCAAAGCATCCTCTGATCCCAACGAACAAAAAAGGGCGGCATTCCGTTACGGGTACCGCCCTTTTTCTTTGTCTGGAAACCCTGTCCGGCGGAACGCATATGCGAATTTCAAGATACTTGCATATGCATGAATATGGCCGCAGGAGCGTCTCAAACGCAAAATCGTTTCAATTAACCGCCAAAATTTGAAATTGCAACAGATAAGTTCGCCCTAGGCAGCCGCATCCTTCGCACTTCCGTAATGGACACCCATAGCCATAGGGTTGAAGCACCCAAAGGGTTTCATTGAAGCGAGGCAACGGATGTATCGGGACCGGATCGGGTTGAAGTCGCTGTGGGGCAAGGTTGTCGGCGCCGAAGAGGCGGCTTTGCTGATCAAGGATGGCATGACTGTCGGCATGAGCGGCTTCACCCGCTCGGGCGACGCCAAGGTCGTGCCGATGGCGTTGGCTGAACGCGCGTCCGAAGCGCCCATGAAGATCACGCTGCTGACCGGCGCGTCCTTGGGCTCGGACATCGACAAGACCCTGGCCGAGGCCAAGCTCCTGTCCCGCCGCATCCCCTTCCAGGCCGATCCGGTGCTGCGCAAGGCGATCAACGCCGGCGAAGTGATGTTCGTCGACCAGCACCTGTCCGAAACGGTGGAAATGCTGCGTTCGCGCCAACTGCCGCCGGTTGACGTGGCGGTGATCGAGGCGGTCGCCATCACCGATGAAGGCGGGATCATCCCCACCAGCTCGATCGGCAACTCGGCGACCTTCGCCATGCTGGCGGAAAAGATCATCGTCGAGATCAATATCCACCAGAGCCTGGATCTGGTCGGCCTGCACGACGTCTACATCCCGACGCGGCGTCCGCACCGTGAGGCGATCCCGCTGACCAATCCGCAGGACCGCATCGGCCTGCCCTATATTCCGGTCGACCCGTCGCGCATTGCCGCCATCGTGGTCACCGAGAAGATGGACAGCTTCGCCACCATCACTCCGCCGGACGAGGAAACCAACGCCATCGCCAGCCATCTCGTCGACTTCTTCCGTCACGAGGTCAAGCTGGGCCGCCTGTCCACCAGCCTGCAACCGCTTCAGGCCGGCATCGGCTCGATCGCCAACGCAGTGCTGCACGGCTTCATCGACAGCCCGTTTCATGACCTCAAGATGTATTCCGAGGTGTTGCAGGATTCGACCTTCGAGCTGTTCGACGCCGACAAGTTGAAGTTCGCTTCCGGTTCGGCGCTGTCGCTGTCCGAACCCTGCGCCCGCAACTTCTTCAGCAACGTGAAGAAGTACAAGGACCGTCTGGTGCTGCGTCCGCAGGAAATCTCGAACCACCCCGAGGTCATCCGCCGCCTGGGCCTGATCGGCATCAACACCGCGTTGGAAGCCGACATCTACGGCAACGTCAACTCGACCCACGTCAACGGCACCATGATGATGAACGGCATCGGCGGTTCCGGCGATTTCGCCCGCAACTGCTACCTGTCGGTGTTCGTCACCAAGTCGGTGGCCAAGGGCGGCAAGATCAGCTCGATCGTTCCCATGGTCACCCACGTCGATCATTGCGAACACGACGTCGACCTGATCGTCACCGAACAGGGGCTGGCCGATCTGCGCGGTCTGGCGCCGCGCGAACGCGCCAAGGTGGTGGTCGAGAACTGCGTCCACCCGGCCTACAAGGACATGATGCGCGATTATGTCGCCGAAGCCACGGCGCGCGGCGGCCATACCCCGCATTGCCTGGAAAAGGTGTTCTCGTGGCATCTGGCCGCCCAGCAACATGGCGACATGCGCAAGGTCGGCCAAGTGGTCAAGAAGGCCGCCGCCGAATAACGGCACCTGCGTAGAAAACGCCCCCCGGACCCCGGTCCGGGGGGCGTTTTTCGTTTCGGCCCTGCCCCCGCGCCGCAATGCGGCGTTGATCGGTTCAGATCAACGCGATTTGGTATAGCGCGTGGACATACCAGTCCGTGCTTTTTTACAGGCTGACATTTCACCATGGCCTCACTATATACCGTCCGGACGGTACAGTACCGTCCAGACGGTACAGCCAGCCCACGGGAAGCCATGTCGGAACCAACGCTTTCTACCCGCGACAGAATCATCGACACCGCCATGGACATCGTCCGCGACCAAGGCGTGGTCAAGCTGACGCTGGACGAGGCGGCCAAGTGCGCAGGCCTGTCCAAGGGCGGTGTGCTTTACCACTTCAAGACCAAGGACGAACTGATCCGCGGCATGCTCGAGGCCATGATCCTTCAGCACGAAGAAATTCAACTGGCCTATTACCAGCGCGAGCCCGAAGGCCCCTATCGTTGGGTCCGGGCCGTCGTGCGCACCGCCTACGATTCCGATGGCCTTGCCAAGGACCGGGTGGCCGCCGCCCTGATGGCGCTGGTCGCCGTCAATCCTGAATTACAAAAGACCATACAGGCCCATTACGAGAAATGGATCGCCCGTATCCGTGCCGACAGCCCCAACCAGATGTTGGCCGAGCTGATCTGCATGGCCATGGACGGCCAATACTTCGAAAGCATCCTGGGTCTTGAACTATGCGACACCACCGAGCGCGAGCAGATGCAGGCTTACCTGCTCGACCTCTTGAAGCGAGAAGACGGAGCCCTTCGATGAATACCAAGCGCATGGTCGTCATGCTGGCCGTCAGCGGCGTCGTCTTCGGCGGCGTGTTCGGCTTCGTCCAGTTCAAGAACATGATGATCAAGGACTATTTCGCCAACCTGCCCAAGCCGGTGATCACCGTGACCGCCCAACCGGCGGCGACCGAGAAATGGCAGCGCACGGTGCCGGCGGTGGGCACGCTTCAGGCGGTGAACGGCGTCGACATCTCGTCCTCGGTGGCCGGATTGATCAAGGAAATCGCCTTCCAGTCCGGGCAAAGGGTAAAGAAGGGAGACCGGTTGCTCCGCCTCGACGCCGATGTCGAACAAACAGATCTGCATTCAGCCCAGGCCGACGCAGAGTTGGCCCGCATTTCGGCGAAGCGGCAACGAACCTTGGTGCGCACCGATACGGTGAGCCAGGCGGCCGTGGACAAGACCGAAGCCGAACTGAAGGTCAAGGAAGCCAAGGTCGCCGGCATCCGCGCCACTATCGAGAAAAAAACGGTGTTCGCCCCCTTCGACGGCGTTCTGGGCGTGCGCAAGGTCGATCTGGGGCAATACCTCCAGCCGGGACAAGCCATCGTCAACCTTCAGGACCTTTCGGTCATGCTGGCCGACTTCACCGTGTCGCAAAAGGATCTGGCGGCGCTCGAGGTCGGCGCGGCCCTGGCCATGACCACCGACGCCTGGCCCGAACGCACGTTCGACGGCAGCATTTCGGCGGTGGAGCCCAAGGTGGACGAAAAAACCGGCATGGTCATGGTCCAGGGACGTTTCCCCAACCCTGATGGCATCCTGCGCCCCGGCATGTTCGCCCGCATCGAGGTGGTGCGCCCGTCACAGGCCGACGTGGTCACCGTCCCCATCAACGCCGTTTCCTACAACCTGCACGGCGACAGCGTGTTCGTGGTCCGCGATGGCACCGACGGCAAGGAAGCGGTGCGCACCTTCGTCAAGGTGGGGGAACGCCGCGACGGCAAGGTGGCGGTGCTCAGCGGCCTGAGCACCGGCGACGTGGTGGTGACCTCGGGTCAGGTCAAGCTGGAAACCGGTTCCTTGGTGGACATCCGCGCCGACGACCCGCTCAGGGCCGACGCCAGCCAGCTTGCCCAGCCGCCGGCCAAGACCGAATAGGGACCGCGCCTATGTTCGACATCTTCATCAAACGGCCAGTGCTGGCCAGCGTGGTCAGCCTGTTGATCCTGTTCATCGGCTTGCGCGCCTTCATGATGTTGCCGGTACGGCAATATCCCGAAATGAAGAACACGGTGATCACCATCACCACCACCTTCCCCGGCGCCGATTCCGACTTGATCCAGGGCTTCATCACCCAGCCGATCCAAAAGGCGGTGGCCACCGCCTCGGGGCTCGACTACCTGACGTCGAAGTCGCTTCAGGGCATGAGCGAGATCAAGGCCTATGTGCGGCTGAACGAAGACCCCGACGCAGCCATGACCGAGGTCATGAGCAAGGTCAACGAGGTGCGTTCCGTGCTGCCGCGCGGCATCAACGATCCGATCATCAAGAAGGAAACGGGCCAGACCTTCGCTTCGGCCTATCTCGCCTTCTCGTCGGACCGCATGAGCCAGCAACAGATCACCGATTACGTTACCCGCGTGGTCCAACCCAAGCTGTCGGCGGTGTCGGGTGTCGCCAACCCGGAACTTTACGGCGGCCAGAAATTTTCCATGCGGGTATGGCTTGACCCGGAAAAGCTGGCTCAATTCGGCCTGAGCACCGACGACGTGCGCAGCGCGCTGACCGCCAACAACTACACCTCGGCCGCCGGATCGACCAAGGGGACCTTCGACACCGTCACCACCCAGGCCGACACCGACCTCAAGTCGGTGGACGAATTCAAGCAATTGGTGGTGAAGAACGTCGGCGCCCGCCTGATCCGCCTCGAAGACATCGCCGAGGTCAGCCTGGGCGCCGAAAACGACGACATGAGCGTGTTCGCCAGCGGTCAGCGCGCCATCTTCATCGGTGTCTACACCACCCCCGAGGCCAATCCCCTGACGGTGATCCGCGAGATACGTGAACGCGCCTTGCCCGACATCGTCAGCCAGTTGCCGCCCGGCCTGACCGCCAAGATCGCCTACGATTCCACCATCTTCATCGAAGCCGCCATCGAGGAAGTGGCCAAAACCATCGTCGAAGCGGCGATCATCGTCATGGTGGTGATCTACCTGTTCATGGGCAGCCTGCGTTCGGTGGCCATTCCGGTGATCACGGTGCCGCTGTCGTTGATCGGCGTCGGATTGTTCCTGATCGCCCTGGGCTTCTCCATCAACCTGTTGACGCTGTTGGCCATGGTGTTGGCCATCGGCTTGGTGGTGGACGACGCCATCGTGGTGGTCGAGAACGTCCACCGCCACATCGAAGAGGGCTTGAGTCCATTCCAGGCCGCCATCGTGGGAACACGCGAAATCGCCGGCCCGGTCATCTCGATGACCATCACGCTGGCCGCCGTCTACGCCCCCATCGCCTTCATGGGCGGGCTGACCGGCGCATTGTTCAAGGAATTCGCGTTGACCCTGGCCGGTTCGGTGATCATTTCCGGCGTCATCGCGCTGACGCTGTCCCCCATGATGTCGTCGCTGATCCTCAAGCACGATGCCGACCGCAAGGGGCTGTCGGCGCGTATCGACGCTACTTTCGACCGGGTGCGCGGGATTTACGAACGTTGGCTGAACGCGTCGTTGCATGACCGTCCGACCACGTTGATGTTCGCCGTGATCGCCTTGGTCAGTCTGCCGTTCCTGTTCCTGGCGGTGCCCACCGAGCTGGCGCCCGAGGAAGACCAGGGCGTGGTGTTCACCGCCTTCAACGGTCCGGCCTCGGCCAACACCGAGTTCATGGAAGTGTTCAGCCATGAAATCGACACCAAACTGCGCACCCAGTTCCCCGAGATCGAGGATTCGTTCCTGATCAACGGCGTCGGGTCCATGAGCAATGGTTTCGGCGGTCTGGTGCTGAAATCGTGGGACGAGCGCAAGCGTCAGGCCAAGGAACTGACCGCCGCGTTCCAAACGACCTTGGACACGGTGTCGGGCGTCAAGGCCTCGGCCTTCCCGCCGCCGGCCCTGCCCGGCGTCGATGGCTTGCCGGTACAGTTCGTGATCTCGACCATCGCCGACTACAAGCAACTCGAGGAAGTCCAGGCCGAGTTGATGAAGCGGGCCACCGCTTCCGGCATGTTCGCCTTTATCGACGCCGACCTGAAATATGAAAGCCCGCAGACCAAGGTGGTCATCGACCGCGACAAGGCGGCGGCCTATGGCATCACGCTGCAACAGATCGGCGACGCCCTGGCGACCATGACCGGCGGTAATTACGTCAACCTGATCAACCTTCAGGGCCGGTCGTATCAGGTGATCCCGCAGGTGCCGCGCGAATACCGCCTGGACCCGCAGCAATTGGGGCGTTTCCACGTCCGCGCCTCGGACGGTGCCGCCATTCCGCTATCGTCCCTGGTGTCGCTGGCGCATGCGGTGCAGCCGGTGTCGCTCAACCAGTTCAACCAGTTGAACGCGGTCACCATCTCCGCCTTCCCCATGCCGGGCGTCACCTTGGGGCAGGCCCTGACCTTCCTTGACGACACCGCACGCCAAGTCCTGCCCCAGGGCTATACCGTCGATTACGCCGACCAGTCGCGCCAGTACATCCAGGAAGGCAACGCGCTGGTGCTCACCTTCGTCTTCGCGCTGGTCATCATCTTCCTGGTGTTGGCGGCTCAGTTCGAAAGCTTCCGCGATCCGCTGGTGATCATGGTCTCGGTGCCGCTGTCCATCTGCGGCGCGCTGATCCCGCTGGCGCTCGGCGTCGCCACCATGAACATCTATACCCAGGTGGGATTGGTGACGCTGATCGGCCTGATCACCAAGCACGGCATCCTGATCTGCGAAGTGGCGCGCGAACGCCAGGAACAGGAAGGGTTGGACCGCATGGCGGCGGTCAAGGTGGCGGCGGGCCTGCGGCTTCGCCCCATCCTGATGACCACGGCGGCCATGGTCACCGGCCTGATTCCGCTGTTGATGGCCAGTGGCGCCGGCGCCGCCAGCCGGTTCTCGATCGCCGTGGTGATCGTCGCCGGCATGAGCATCGGCACGCTGTTCACCTTGTTCGTGCTGCCGGTGATCTACACCTTCCTGGCCTCGGACCGACGCAAGCCGACCCGCGAAGAGATGGACGGCAAGAAGCACAAACCCCTGGAACCGGCCGAAGCCGGCGAATAGCGACAAAAACGGCCGGGAACGTTCCCCGGCCGTTTTTTTTATTTCCCGGCCGACTGGACAACGCCCGCGGCCGCCCCCATGTCCGATTAGATGCATAGAGGCATCAACGCCATGGTTGCCTGTCCCCCTTTCCGCTGGAAAGGGGGACTTTTGTTCGGATCAGTGGCTGGTGCCGCTGGAATAGGTGATCTTGTTCCAGACGTTGTATTTACCGATGGGCGCGCTCATGGGCAGGCGCTTGACCTCGGCGAAGCTGTCGGCGTCCATCACCAGCACGGCCCCGTCCTTTTCCGACAACGACACCAGAGCACGCTTGCCGTCGCGGGTGAACTCCACATGCCGGGTCAGATGGCCGGGGACCGGGCGGATGGTCCGCACGATTTCCAGCGTCCGGGTGTCGATGATCTGAAGCGCGTCCTTTTCCGGCCCCATGGACACGTCCACCCAGGCATAGGGGGTGTTCTCGTGCCCCCGCATGAAGAAACCCGGCCCCAGGGTGGGAATACGCTTGACCGTTTCCCAGGTAGTCATGTCGATGACGCTGACCACCGCCTCCTTCAGATGCGGCGTCGCCATCATCATGCGCCCATCCTTGTGGAAGACGATGCCCGAGCCCAGATGCGGCATCCCCGACAAGTCGAGATCGGCCACCTTGCGCTTGAGGTCGAGATCGACCACCAGCCCCTTGCCGCCGCCCCGCGCCGCGCCCATCACCCGTTCGTAGCCGGGATCGAAAAAGAAATCGTCCATGAAATCGGGCACACGGATCCGCAACGCCTGAAAGCGACCTTGGGCGGACACGCCTTCTTCCAAGCCCTTTTCGTGGGAATGGGCCAGACCGTTGATCACCGGCCCGGCGTCGTCGGCATAGGGAATTTCCCAAATTTCCTGCAAGTCGCGCAGGGCGACCACGAAGGAATGCCTGGGCGGCGCGGTATAGACCGCCGACACCCGGCTGGTCTTGCCGTCCCCGGCCACCGGCATCACCTGAAGCGGCGTCAGGTCGCCGGCGTCAAGCGCCACCAGGGTATGGGGCAGGACGTTGCCGACCATGAGGAAGCGGCCATCGTCCGACACCGCCACGTTGCGGGTGTTGATGCCGGCGCGGATTTCCGCCATCAACTTGCCCGTCCACATGTCCACCTTGGACACCCAGCCATCGCGCGAGGCGAAATAGACGAAACGGCCGTCTGGCGAATACTTGGCACCGCCATGCAGGGCGAAACGGCTTTGAAAGCGGTAAAGCGGCGCCATGCGGTCACCATCGACGATGCTGACGTGATGGTCGCCGCCTTCGACGACGGTGAACAGGTTCAAGGGATCGGATTTGAACGGCGGAGCCTTGGGCAGGCTGGCCGGATCGGTCACCACCAGGTGGCTGGCCTTGATTTCGGCCATGCCCCAGGCCGGCACCTCGGGCAACGGCGTCATGACGTATTTGGCCAAAGCCTTGATCTGGCCCTCGCTCAGACGATCACGAAATCCTTCCATCTGGGTGGCGGCGCGGCCATCGGCGATCACCGTCTCGGTCTCTCCGGGCTTGATGCGCCCCAAATTCTCGGGCAACAACGCCGGCCCGATGGCCCCCAGCCGGTCGCCGCCATGGCAGGCGGCGCAATGTTGGGTGTAAAGCCGCTCGACCTCCGGCTCGGCCCAGGCCGGCGCGGCGGCGGTCACGGTCAAGGCCAGGACGGCAAGGGCGGCGGCCTTCATGCGGCGATCTCCGCGTCGGTGAGGTAACAGCCGGGATCCTCGCCCCAGCGGTCATCATGAATGCGTTCGGCCCGGACCCGGCTGTTGCCGTTGCACAAGGCCAGATGGGCACACGAGCCGCAGCGCCCCGAAAGCCTGCGCGGAAATTGCTTGAGCCCGGCCATCAGCGGGTTGGACAGGTCGCTCCAGATGGCCGAGAACGGCCGCTGGCGCACGTTGCCCAGGCGTTCGTGCCACCACATGGTGTCCGGGTGAACCCAGCCCAGGTTGTCGATGTTGGCGACGTTGCGGCCCGAAGCGTTGCCCCCCCATTGCGCCAGTTTGGCGCGGACGTGCCCGGCGCGTTCGGGCCGGCGGTTTTCCACCCATTTCAGGAAATAGGCGCCATCGGCGTCGTTGTTGCCGGTGACGAACTCGACCTCGGGCATGCGACTGGCGGCGTCGAACAGACTGTCCATGGCACGGCGCGTCATGCGGTGATGGGCGTCTTCCTCGCGGTTGGCGTTGCCGCGGCCGGCATAGTTGAGGTGCGAGAAATAGAACTTTCCCACCCCCATCTCGCGCGCAAGGTACAGCACGTCGGGCAGATGATGGGCGTTGTCGCGGGTCATGGTGAAGCGCAACCCCACCTTGACCCTACGTGCGACACATCGCCTGATGCCGCCCAAGGCTTCGGCGAAGGCGCCGGGCCGGCCGCGAAAGGTGTCGTGCACCGCACCGATGCCGTCCACCGAGATTCCCACATAGTCGAAACCGGCACCGCCAATCCGGTCCGCCATGGCGTCATCGACCAGGGTTCCGTTGGTGGACAGCGCCACGCTGGGGAAACCCAGGGACTTGGCCTCGGCAGCGATCTCGAACAGGTCGGAACGCAACAGCGGTTCGCCCCCCGACAGAATCAGCGCCGGCACGCCAAAACCGTGCAAATCGGCCATCACCGTCTTGATCTCGTCCGTGTTCAACTCGCCGCTGAAATCCTTGTCGGTGCTGCCGGAATAGCAATGTCGGCATAACAGGTTGCAACGCCGCACAAGGTTCCAGATCACCACCGGCCCCTTGGGATCGCGGCGCGGCGCCACCGCCGAGGGAACATCCAACTCGCGCAGGAACTGGCTCAGCCGGAACATGGTGTCCCTCCCCCTTGTTGCCGGCCCAACCGAAGACCGGTCTTTTTCAGGATGCGGGTGGAAAACAAGACGCGATGACCGCGCGCCAACGGCCCCAGCGCCGTCGCCAGCCGCTCCACCAACGCGGTCGCGGCGGCTTCGTCACGGGCATGGATCATGGCGAAGATGTTGTAGGGCCAATCGGGCAACAGCCGTGGCCGCTGATAACAATGGCTGACGACACCCGTCGCGCAAAGCCGCCGCCCCGCCTCTTCCACATGGTCGTCGGCGACGTCCCACACGGTCATGCCGTTGAAGCGGTAGCCCAGGGCGTAATGATTGGGGACCACGCCGATCCGACGCACGACGCCGTCTTGTTGCATGGCGTCAAGGCGGGCGATCACCACCTCGGCCGACAGGCCCAAGGCGTCGGCGACCGCGCCGTAAGGA
Source organism: Magnetospirillum aberrantis SpK (assembly GCF_011022235.1). GTDB lineage: Bacteria > Pseudomonadota > Alphaproteobacteria > Rhodospirillales > Magnetospirillaceae > Magnetospirillum > Magnetospirillum aberrantis. The sequence continues at coordinate 39,691 of NZ_JAAIYP010000032.1, forward strand.
TCGGCCACCAGCGGCAGGCCACCTTGGGTGGCGATGACGATGGCGCGGTCGATGTCGTCCAGCTTCGTCATGCCTCGAACCTCAACTGGACCAGGAACTCGCGCTGCTTGGGCATGTCGTGCACCGAAATCCCGGTCCGCGCCGCGATTTCGGCCAAGACCTCGTCCACCCGGACACGGCTTTCGGCGGCGACCACGAACCACATGTTGAAGCTGTGGTCGCGGGCGTAATTGTGGGCGACTTCATCGAAGGCGTTGACCAGTTCGGCCACCTCGTCGAAACGCTCTTCTGGCACCACCATGGCCGCCAGGGTGTTGTGCCCCCCGAAACGGTCGGCGTTGAACATCGGGCCGAAACGGCTCAGGACACCGCTCTCCCGCAGCTTTCGAATGCGGCCGATCAATTCGGCCTCGCTCAGGCCCAACGGCGCCGCCGCGTCGGCGAACGGCCGCCGGGTCAGCGGAAAACCGCCCTGAAGCGCATTGACGATACGGCGGTCGATGTCATCCATGGTCATTCCGCCGCCGTCTTGGGGATATAACGGGCGCCGCATTGCTTGAAGCGGCGGGTGCTGAACAACGCCTCGTGCGGGTAATGGGAGACCCCCTCACGCATCGCCAGCGCCGCCAGACTGGCTTCGACCTCGGCACGGTCACGACCATGGATCATGGTGAACAGACAATAGGGCCAACCGGGCAGCCGGCGCGGCCGGCGATAGCACAGCGAGACCTCGGGACACGCCCCCAGCCGCCGGCCGATTTCGGCGATTTCGTCGTCGGGCACGTCCCACACCACCATGGCGTTGGCTTTGTAACCCAATTCGTGGTGACGGACGATGACGCCCAAACGGCGGATGATCCCGGCCTGCCGCAACGCCCGCAAGCGCTCGACCACCTCGTTCTCGTCCATGCCGATGGCGCGGCCCAGGACGTAATAGGGCCGGCTGTCCAGCGCCAGACCGCCACACAACGCGGAAATCAGGTTCAAATCGCGGTCATTCAGTTCCATCGCAGGCCAAACCCCAGGTCGATGTGGAACTGTTCGACCATGGGCAGGTCAAGAACGTCGAGGCCGGTACGGCGGGCGATGTCGTCCAGAACCGCCTGGACCTCGTCACGGCCGGTGGCGGCGACCACGAACCACAGGTTCAGACGGTGGTCGCGCTGGTAATTGTGGTTGACCTCGGCGTAGCCGGAGACCATCTCGGCCACATGCTCCAGCCAGTCGGGCGGCACGGCCATGGCCGCCAAGGTGGAGTGGCCCACCGCATGCGGGCGGATCACCGCCCCGACACGGCTGACAGTCCCCTTTTGCCGCAAGCGTTCCAGACGGGACAGAACCTCGCTCTCGGCGATGCCCAGACGCTTCGCCATGGCGGCATAGGGGCGCGGGTCGAGCGGAAAGTCATGCTGGAAGTCGTCCAGCAAATGGCGGTCGATGGCATCGAGCTGAGCCATGGTCACAACCCGATGCGATGGGCGCGGGCGGTGAAGAAGATGCCCGACGGCTTGGACGCCGGCAGCTCCGCCACCTGTTCCAGGGTTTCGGTGTCCCACACCGTGACGTGGTCGGCGTCGCGCGACGACAACCACACCCGTTCGCCGCGCGGGGTGAATTCCATGTGCAGCACCCCCGGCCCCGGCTCGATGGTCTTGACCACGCTGAGGCTGGGCACGTCGATCACCTGGACCTTGCCGTTGTCGGGCAAGGCGAAATTGACCCACATCTGACGGCCATCGGGGCGCAGCATGGCGAAGACCGGTTGGCCCGCCACCGCGATACGGCCAACCTCACGCCAGGTGGTGGTGTCCACCACCAACACCTCGTGACGGCCGATGGCCGGCAGGAACGCCTGTGTCCCCGAGGCGGCCCAACCTTCCAGATGCGGCATCTTGTAGACCGGCAGCGGTTGCTGTCCCTTGCCGTAATGGTCGAGGATGCGCCGAACCCCGGCCTCGGGGTTCCACAAATCCACCATGGCGATGCCGTCCTCGCCGAACAGGCCGGCCATGTAATAACGGCCGTCCTCGGTCACCAGCGCGTCATAGGGCTGTTTGCCGATCCCGGTGAACTTGCGGATGGCCGGCTTTTTCGGGTCCTTGAGGTCGGCCAGCCAGATCTCGCCCGAATCGTAGAGGGAAAAGACGAAGCGGTTGCCCGGCGCGTCCTCAAGCCCCACCACCTTGCTGGTCTGGCCGTCGGCACCCAAGGCCGGGATGTCGGCCACCATCTCCAGCGTGTCGGTATCGAACACCCGGACACCGCCAGGGGTGTAATTGGCCACCGCCACCAACCGCCCGTCCTGGGAAATGGCTCCACCGATGGAATTGCCCGACTGCATCACCCGCCCGACCACCCGGCCCGACAGCATGTCCACCTTGCTGAGGCCGCCGTCACGGCCGAACACGAAGGCGTATCGTTCGTCGCGGGAATAAACCACCGAAGCGTGGGAAAGGTCGCCCAAGCCAGAAACACGCGACAGCCGGGTGTTGTGGCTGGTCTCGACCAGTTGCAGCGCGCCGTCGGCGCGTTCCACCACCAGGCCAAGGTCGCCGGTAGCGCGCATGGGCGCCTCGGCACAAGCTGAAAGCGCAACCAAAGCGGCCACGACGGCAAGGCGCTTCATGGCATTTCTCCCTTGAGGTGGTGAACGATCCACAGGGCGTCGTCTTCCGACAGCAACGCCCGCCAGGGCGGCATGGGGGTGCCGGGCCGGCCATCCAGAATGGTGGCGACCAGGGCTTCGTCGCCGATACCGGCCAGGTTCTCGGCCAGAAGCGGCGAGCCCAGCCCCCCCTTGCGGGTCATGCCGTGACAGGACCCGCAATCCTGGGTCACCAGGGCCCGCAACTGCTCTTGGCGGGCTGGTGCAGGAATTGGGGCGGCGCTGACGGACGCCGCCCCCAGCGCCGTCGCTCCGACCAGGAACAGGCCTGGGATGACGGCGGCTTTCATTGCGCGGCCTCGTGCACCAGGGACCGCAATTGGGGAAGCGTGACATGGGCGACCACTTGGCCGATGACCAGAAGCGACGGCGGCTGCGGTCGCCACGCCGCCATGTCGGCGGCAAGCCCGTCCAAGGTGGAATAAAACGTGCGCTGATAGGGCGTGGTGCCCCGTTCGATCAGCGCAACGGGCGTCTCGCCGGCGAGCCCCGCGCCCCGTAGGCCGCCGGCGAGACGCTCCGCGCTTGCCACCCCCATGTACACCACCAGGGTGCAGCGGGGATCGGCGAGCGAAGTCCAATCCAAATCCAGGTCGCGGTCGTCCATGCGATGACCGGTGACCAAACGCACGCTTTCCGCCACGCCACGCTGGGTCAGCGGAATACCGGCGCTGGCGGCGCAGCCGGCGGCGGCGGTGATGCCCGGCACCACCTCGAACGGCACGCCGGCGGCGGCCAACGCCTGGGCTTCCTCGCCACCACGGCCGAAAATGAACGGATCGCCGCCCTTGAGCCGCACCACGTCGTGGCCGGCCAACGCCAGATCCACCAACAATCGGTTGATCTCGTCCTGCGGCAGCGAATGCCGCCCGGTCTGTTTGCCTACGTCCACCCGCATGGCGTCGGGGGGGACCATGTCCAGCACCGCCTCGCCCACCAGCCGGTCGAACACCACCAGTCGCGCCCCGGCGATCAGACGGGCCGCCCGCAACGTCAGCAATTCCGGGTCACCGGGACCCGCCCCCACCAACGCCACCTTGCCGCGATTCGTCATGGCAGCTTCCCCCTTCAGTTCGCCACCTCGACCATTCCCATCATGTCGGGATGGGGACCGCATCGGATCGGGAACCGGCCCGGCCGGTCGAAACGAAAGCGGAAGCTTTCGCCGGGAAAAAGCCGCTCCGATTCCGACTGTCCCTCGACGATCACCGAATGGCTGGTGCGCTTTTCCGCATTCAGCCACTCGACCACCGTTCCCGGCCGCACCGTCACCGTCCTGGGCTGGAACTGGTACTTGTCGATCACGACCTGCACCACCTCGTCGCCCCAGGCGGGCGCCGCCAACAGGGAGAACAGCGCCGTCGCGACCTTGATGCGGTTCATGGCGTGTCCTCCCCTTCCTGGCTGCGGCCTATTGCTTGACCGCCTTGATCTCGCCATCGGCGCCCAGCCCCAGCCGCATGTCCAGGGACACGTGGTGGAAGCGGCCCCAGGCGTGGTCGTCATGGATGGCGAAGCCGACGGTGTAGGTCTTGCCCGCCTGCAACACATGGTCGCCGGGCTGACCGGAATTGAGTTTCCGGGTCATGGTCACCACCCAGGTATCGCCTTCCCTCTTGCCTTCGAACTTGGCCCCCGCGTCCTGCTTCAGCACGCGCTCGGCCAGCACGTAGCCATCCTCGGAAACGCCGCCCTTGCCGCTCTTGTAGCGGGCGAGATCGAGGAACTTGCCTTCCTTCAGCATGGCGTCCAGTTCGGCCTGGGGCTTGAGCTTGTCCCAGCCACCGCGCGGCTCGTCCTTGATCGAGACGCTGGTGCGCGATTCGGGGATGTACTTGGTAACGAAGCCATCCTTTTTCGGCGCGCTCGGCATGTCGCGGGCATCGGCGTGGCACGAGCTCCAGCATCCGGCGCGGTCGGCGTTGGGCACCGAACCGTCGTCGATCATCATCGCCAGCTTGATCTCGTTGTCGGGGTCCATCTTGCCGCCCGGCGCATTGGGAGCGGCGTTGTGCGGGCCGGCCGGGAACTCGAACCGCATGTAAAGGTTCTCGGCGTCGAAAGCCGCCTTGATCTTGAGCGGGATCGAGCCGCGCTTGCCGGGAATGACGGTCGGCTCGATCTTCTGGCCGGTGACCATCTTCTTGCCCATGTCGGCGGCTTCCTCGGCATGGCAGTCCGAGCACTTGTCCCCCTTCTTGGTGAAGGAGCGGGCGCCGCCATGGTCGGTTCCGGTCTGGATCCATTCGAACGAGGCCTGGCCGGGATAAAACAGCACCGCCTTGGCCTCGGGCAGCTTGGACCAATCGACGGCCTTGCCGGCGGCCCAGGCCGAGCCCATGCCCAGCATCAGCGCGCAAGAGGCGGCGCCCAGGGTGGTGAACAGGGAACGCTTGCTCATCGTCCTCACTCCTCGTCTTCTTCAAGGCCCTGGTGGACCGGCTTGTGGGCAATGCCCTTGTGGCAGTCGATACAGGTCATGCCGTCTTCCTGGGCGTTCTCGTGCTGCTTGCGCGCCCGTTGCTTCTGCTTTTCCGGGTCCATCTGGTCGAAGGCGTGGCAGTTGCGGCATTCGCGGGAATCGCTGGCCTTCATGCGCGCCCATTCGCGCTTGGCCATCTCCAGACGGTTGGCGTCGAATTTCTCGGGGGTGGAAACGGTGCCGACGATCTTGTGGTAAAGCTCGTTCGAGGCCTGGATCTTGCGCAGGATCTTGTGCGTCCAGTCCTTGGGCACGTGGCAATCGGGACAGGCGGCCCGCACGCCGGAACGATTCGTGTAATGTATGGTTTTCTTATATTCCTGATAGACGTTGTCGCGCATCTCGTGGCAGGAAATACAGAAATCAAGGGTATTCGTGGCTTCCATGCCTGTATTGAAGGCACCCCAGAAAACAATTCCCCCTACGAAAAGGATAGAGGCCCCGACCAGGGTCGCTCCCAGGATCCGCATCCTGAACAGACGTGACAGCAAGGATTGGTTGGACGCCATTGCCTTCCCCCGAAGGGCTCCTCTCTCGTGTTTTTCCCGAGGCTTAGCACGAAGACCCGGCAAACGGATTTGACGTTGGACAACCGGAACAGGCCTGTCCGGCACGATGTGGCGGCACCCTATCGCGACGAAGGCAGGCGCTTTTGTGACCTTGGTCAATTTGCGTTACGTTGTGCAGCGCGGTAGTTTTCCGCACGGGGACTTTTCCGGTCCACTATTTGACTTTGGTTAAAGAGGCCCCCTTCCCGCCCCTTCATCCTCACGATCATTCGAAGCGCTGGGTCCCTTGGGGGGAATTCCGGCACCCGAACATTGTGGAGGTAGAGGATGTGGAAGGGACTCAAAGCCGCGCTGTTGGCGTCGGTGCTGCCCATGGCGGTCGGCACCGCCTTCGCTGACGAGCCGTCGCTAGGCAAGGACGCCAAGGACGCCAGCGCCAAGATCTATTTCGAACGCTGCGCCGGTTGTCACGGTGTGCTGCGCAAGGGCGCGACCGGCAAGAACCTGGAGCCGGAGAACACCCGCAAGCTGGGTCAGAACCGTCTGGAAAAGATCATCACCAACGGTACCGACGGCGGCATGGTCAATTTCGACGACATCCTGAGCAAGGATGAGATCAAGAACATCGCCACCTACATCCAGATGACCCCCGACACGCCGCCGGAATGGGGCATGAAGGAGCTGACCGCCAGTTGGAAGGTAGTGGTGCCGCCCGAGAAGCGTCCGACCAAGCAGATGAACAAGATCAATCTGCAAAACGTCTTCTCCGTCACCTTGCGCGATTCGGGCGAGGTCGCCCTGATCGACGGCGACACCAAGAAGATCGTCAACATCGTCAAGACCGGCTATGCCGTGCACATCTCGCGCCTGTCGGCGTCGGGCCGCTATGTCTACGTCATCGGCCGCGACGGCAAGCTGGACATGATCGACCTGTGGATGGAAAAGCCGGCGGTGGTGGCCACCATCAAGACCGGTCTGGATGCCCGTTCTGTCGACACCTCGAAGTTCAAGGGATTCGAGGACAAGTACGCGGTCGCCGGCTCGTACTGGCCGCCGCAATACGTGATCATGGACGGCCAGACCCTGGAACCGTTGAAGGTGGTTTCGACCCGCGGCATCACCGTGGACGGCCAGTACCATCCCGAGCCGCGCGTGGCGTCCATCGTTTCCTCGGTGATCAAGCCCGAATGGGTCATCAACATCAAGGAAACCGGCCAGATCAAGCTGGTGGATTATTCCGACATCAAGAACCTGAAGGAAACCACCATCGAATCCGCCAAGTTCCTGCATGACGGCGGCTGGGATTCGACCAAGCGTTACTTCCTGGTCGCCGCCAACGCCTCGAACAAGGTGGCGGTCGTCGACACCAAGGAAGGCAAGCTGGCCGCGCTGGTGGACACCAAGGCCAAGCCCCATCCGGGCCGCGGCGCCAATTTCGTCCATCCCAAGTTCGGCCCCGTCTGGGCCACCTCGCACCTGGGCGCCGACGTGATCACCCTGATCGGCACCGACCCGGAAAAGCACCCGGAATACGCCTGGAAGGTGGTCGCCGAACTGAAGAACCACGGTTCGGGCTCGCTGTTCGTCAAGACCCACCCCAACTCCAACCACCTGTGGGCCGACGCGCCGCTGATGCCGGAAAAGGAATCGGCTGAATCGGTGACGGTGTTCGACATCGACAATCTGGACAAGGGACCGCAGGTCATCAACGTCGCCGCCATGGCCGGCCTGCCCGATTCCAAGTCGGTCAAGCGCGTGGTCCAGGCCGAGTACAACGAGGCCGGCGACGAGGTCTGGTACTCCATCTGGGCCGGCAAGACCGAACCCTCGGCCATCGTGGTCATCGACGACAAGACCCTGAAGCCCAAGGCGGTGATCAAGGACCCCAAGCTGATCACCCCGACCGGCAAGTTCAACGTGCACAACACCCAGCACGACATTTATTGATAACCCCACCTCGTGCCTTGTCAGCCCCGGAAGCAACGTCTTCCGGGGCTTTTTTTTCGACGCCTGACCAAAGTCAAGGGCGTGCGGGCGCGCCCGCGCGACCCTTGCCGTCACCGCTTAGGGATCGGAGGGGGAAATGAAATCCGAGGCCCTGGAGGCGTTGCGCTGTCATCCACTGTTCGCGGCCCTGCCGGCCGCCGAGCTGGCGGCCGTGCTCGACCTGCCGGAAGTCCTGGCGTTCGCCAGGGGAGAAACGTTGTTCCGCCAAGGTGACGAGGCCAGACGGCTGTACGTCATCGTGCGCGGCCGCGTCGAATTGCAGATCGAACGCCTGGACCGCCCGCCCGAAGTCCTGGCTCAGTTGGTGGCCGGCGAAAGCGTCGGCGCCGACGCCCTGTTGCCGGCCGGACGCCACGCCGCCACCGCAATTGTCGCCGAACCCGCCGAAGTCGCCGTGATCGCCGCCCATCGTCTGGTCGCCCGCCTGGATCAGGAATTCGACCTGGCGCTGATCATGCTGGCGGAAATGGCCGGCTCGCTGCGCGGTCAGGTCAAGGAAATCACCGAACTCAAACTGCAATCCACCAGCGAACGCCTGGCCAGTTATCTGGCGGCGCTGGCCGGCGATTGCTGTGGCCGCGCGGTGGTCCGCCTGCCCTGCGAGAAACGCCTGCTGGCCGACCGGCTCGGCATGGAACCGGCGACACTCAGCCGCGCCTTCGCCAAGCTGCGCGACTGGGGTGTGGAAACCGGGCGGGGCGACCGTGTCGACATCGCCGACGTTGGCGCATTGCGCAAGCTGTCGGAATCCCTGGCCACCGACGGCGACGGAGATACGCCATGACCTGTCCCTGCCGTCAAATATGCCTGATTCCCAAACCGGCCTGTTCGCGCCCCCATGCCAGCCTGCCGCGCCATCGCGCCGCCGGACCGCAACTGGCCGCCCAGGTGATGGCCCTTCCGCTGTTCTGCGGCCTGGAGCACGCGATCCTGGAACGTCTGATGGCCGACGCCACCGCCTTGGCCTGTGAGCGCCGGACCTTGCTGTTTTCCGCCGGTGCGCGGGCCGATTGCTTCTACATCGTGCTGGACGGCCAGGTGAAGCTGTTCGCCCTGACCCCCGATGGCCGCGAAAGCATCGTCGAAGTCTTCACCCCCGTCTCCAGCTTCGGCGAAGCGGCCATGCTGTCGCACGGTCCCTTTCCGCTGCATGCCGAGGTGATCGAAGACGCGACCCTGATTCGCGTCGGACGCCGCGCTTTCGTCAACACCCTTCGCACCGACCATGCCGTGGCCTATCGCATGCTGGCCAGCATGTGCCGCTGGCATCAACGGCTGTCGGGAGAAATCCGCCACCTCAAGCAGGTGCCGCCCTGGCAGCGCGTGGCGGAGTTCCTGTTGGCGCTGACCGAAGCCCGCGAGGGCGAGGCGCTGGTCGCCCTGCCCTTCAACAAGGAAGTGCTGGCCAGCCGGGTCGGCATTCGTCGGGAATCCCTGAGCCGGGTGTTGGCGCGGCTGCGCGACATGGGCGTGCGCACCGAGGGCAACGCGGTGCGCATCGACGACGTCGACAACCTGCGCCGCCGCTGTTCCCAGCAATCAGCCTGAGGTCAGTTCGCCGCCGACCTGTAACAGCACCAGCACGCCCAGAATGGCGAACAGCGCCGCGGCCACCGCGTGAACCACGCGCAAGGGAATCTTCTTGGCCGCCACCTCGCCCAACAGCACCGCCGGGACGTTGGCCGCCATCATGCCCAAGGTGGTGCCGGCCGTGACCCACATCAACGAATGAAAGCGCGCGGCCAAAGCCACGGTGGCGATCTGGGTCTTGTCGCCCATTTCCACCAGGAAAAAGGCGACCACAGTGGCGACGAAGGCACTGGCGCCCCCCTTCACCCCCTCGTCGTCATCGACCTTGTCCGGGATCATCACCCAGGCCGCCATGGCCAGGAACGACAGTCCCAGCACCCAGCGCATGATCTCTGGCCCGACCCAGGCGGCCACCGCCGCCCCCAAGGCGGCGGCCAAGGCGTGGTTCGCCAGGGTCGCGACCAGGATGCCAAGAATGATGGGAACCGGCTTACGGAAACGCGCCGCCAGCATCAGGGCAAGCAACTGGGTCTTGTCACCGATCTCGGCGATGGCGACCACGACGGTCGAGGTCAGCAAAGCTTCCATGAAAACACCACAGGGGGCCGGATGGACAGACCAATGGCTTGCCGCCCCCCGGCCCCCGGGTGTGGCGGACAAAACCAAAGGTCTCGCCAAACTGCCTTGCAGTCGGACACGCCATGGGCCGCGGCCCAAGTCTGTTGACGTGTCCCCCTCTTCGCGAGGGCGGCTACTCCCCAATGACGCGGGCACCATAATGACGCTTCAGCGCTTGCGCAAGTCCTCAACCGAGATGGCGTGCGACCCGTTCAAGCCCCTGGTCGGGAATGCCCAGACGGCGCAGGGCATCCACCGTGCGCCAGAGGTAGTCGCTGTTGCGCCCCAACGGCCCTTCGGCCGCCGCCACCGCCGCCGCCACCCGTTCTGGAGCAAGCGCCCCGGCGAAAGTGGGATGGCGGGAATTGGCCACGAAGGTCACAGCCCGTACCACACCTTGCGGCGTCGCCACCGGCAACAGGCGTGGCGCATAAGCGCCGGTCACCATCTCACGGCGCCACAACAGCGACAATTCCTCAGCCGCGCGGTCGGGTGCGATACGCAGCACTTGGCCCCGACAGGTGCCGCCCGGCATCAGGCCCATCATCAAACCGGGATGCCCCGGCGAGGCACGGCCGGCATGAATCCAAAAACAGAAGCGACGGTGATAGCCGGCAAGACGGGCATCGCGCCGTTCGACCGGATCGAACAGCGGGTTCCACAGCAACGACCCATAGGCGAACACCCAGCAGGCGTCGTCAGGCGGGCGGACCGAAGCCAGAGATTGCGCCAGTTGCCGTTCATCCAGCAACAGATGCCCCCAGCCCGATTGGGCGATCATCCGGTGCAGGTCGCCCCGTTCCAATCCCTGACGGGATACGCTTATTTCCTGTTCGTCTTTCATCCCTTCAAGTCTTAGCCCAGGCATCGCGGACGGGCAAAGCGAAACGCCCTGCGCCGCCGGATCAGGCCCGCGGTGCGGAGGGATTTCAATCCCCCCGTCCCCGCACCACCAATGGCGTGGTGAAGGTCTGAACCGTCTCTCCCAGGTGGTCCTGGGTTTCGACACGCATGCGCACGATGCCGTAGCCGGGCTTCGAACGCATGGCCCGCGTGTCCACCACCTCGGCCCGGACCTTGAGCACGTCGCCGGGACGCACCGGACGGAACCATCGCAATTCCTCGACTCCGGCACCGATCATGCCGCCGGCGGGGCGCAATTCTCCGGTCACCAACAGGCGCATGGTGATACAGGCGGTATGCCAACCGCTGGCGGCCAGTCCTTGAAAAAAGCTGTCCTCGGCCTCGACCTCGTCCACATGGAAGAATTGCGGGTCCCATTGCCCGGCGAATTCCTTGATGTTGTCCACGGTCACCGCATAGGAATCCGAGCCGAAAACCTGGCCCACCGCGAAATCTTCCAGATACCGCCTTGTCGTCATCTTCTTGGGTTCCTCTGCCTCGTTCGGTTGCGGGATGGATAAGCACAGCATGGATGCAGTACCATCCAAGAATGAATTTTTCTAAATCGGGGGGATAGAAACCATGCGGGTGGGAATTCTGGCGGCGGCCCTGGTGTTGACGGCCCCGGCGATCGCGGTCGCCCAAGGGTCGCTGCTCGACATGGGCAAGGCCGTCCTGCAACAGAAGGTGGGCGGCACCGGCGGCACGACGTCCTCGTCCAATTCCGGCGGGCTTGGTGCCGCGCTGTCCACCTCGGACATCGCTTCGGGCCTGAAAGAGGCGCTGCGCCAGGGTTCGGCGGCGGTGACCCAGCGCCTGGGCCAGGCCGATGGCTTCAACGCCGATCCCAAGGTGCACATCCCGCTTCCCGATAGCCTGCGATCCGTGCAGTCGGCACTCAAGATGACGGGAATGTCCGGTTTGGCCGACGACCTTGAACTCAAGCTCAACCGCGCGGCCGAAGCGGCGACCCCCAAGGCGAAGCAGATTTTCACCAGCGCGCTGGAGAAAATGACACTGGACGACGCCCGCGCCATCCTGAACGGCCCCAAGGACAGCGCCACCCAATATTTCAAGAAGGCGATGACCCCCGACCTCAAGACCGCCTTCCGCCCGGTGATCGACAAGACGGTGGCCGAGGCCGGAGCGGTCAAGTCGTTCGAGACGCTGACCAGTTCGGCCAAGGGACTGCCCATGGTGGGCGACGCCCGTTCCATGCTGACCGACCACGTTCTTGACGGCGCGCTTTCCGGCATCTTCGCCTATCTGGCCGAAGAGGAAGCGGCCATCCGCGACAATCCGGCCAAACGCGGCAGCGAATTGCTGCGCAAGGTTTTTGGAAACTGATCCAGGAGGAGAACGCCCCATGAAGAAACTCGCAATCGTCCTGGGGGCGCTGGCCGTGCTGGTGGTCGCCGCCCTGGTGATCCTGCCCAGCCTGGTGCCGGCCGACAAGATCCGCGCCGAGGTGGTGTCCCAGGTCAAGGCGGCCACCGGCCGCGACCTGACCATCGATGGCAAGGTTGCGGTATCCGCCTTCCCGTCGTTGTCGGTTCAGGTCAACTCGGTGGCGTTGTCCAACCCGGCCGGGTTCCAGGGCAAGGAACTGGTGCGCCTGGGCGCGCTGGACCTCAAGCTCAAGCTGTTGCCCATCTTGTCGGGCAAGGTCGAGGTGGACAGCTTCGTCCTGGTCGACCCGGTCATCAGCCTGGAGGTCGACCGTCAAGGGCGCGGCAACTGGGTGTTCGAAACCGCCAAAAGCGAGGCCAAGTCGGCCGAAACCAAGACCGAGGGCAAATCCGCCGACAGTTCTGGCGGGGCAACCTTGTCCGACATCAGCCTGGGCGAAGTTCGCATCGACAACGGCAAGCTGACCTTCGTCGACGCCAAGGCCGGCACGCGCGAGGAAGTGGACGCCATCAACCTGGGCATCGAGCTCAAGAACCTGGACACCCCGCTCAAGGCCAAGGGCGGCTTGCGCTATCACGGCAAGGTGATCGACATCACCGCCGACCTGAGCAAGCCACGCGCCCTGATCGAGGGCGCGACGTCGCCGCTGGACCTGTCGGTCGCCGCCGACACGGTCAAACTGGCGCTCAAGGGCCAGGCCAGCCTGGGGGCCGTCGAAGGCGACCTGGATCTGACGGTTCCTTCGGTGCGGGGTCTGGTGCTGTGGGCCACCGGCAAGCCGCTCGACGCCCCCGGTTCCGGGCTGGAGACGTTCGCGGTCAAGGGTAAGCTTGCCGCCGGCGGCACCAAGGTCGCGCTGTCACAGGCGGCCATCGCGCTGGACGCCATCAAGGCCACCGGCGACTTCGCCGTGGACACCGGCGGGGCGCGTCCCAGCCTCAAGGGCAAGCTGGACGTGGCGGCGCTCGACGTGAACCCCTATCTGCCGCCTGAACAACCGGCGACGGCCAAGAGCGGTGGCGGCGGTTCGGCCGGCGGCGGCGCGGCCGGAAAGTCCGACTGGAGCGATGAAACCATCGACGCCTCGGGCCTCAAGGCGGCGGATGTCGACTTCGCCCTCAGCCTGGGCTCGCTGACGGTCAAAAAGATCAAGGTCGGCAAGAGCGCGTTGCGGGTGGTGCTGGTGGGCGGCAAGATGACCGCCGATCTGTCACAGTTCGAACTCTATCAGGGAAGCGGCAAGGGTAAGGTCATGCTGGACGGCAGCCAGCCGGGAATCGGCCTGGACGCCACGTTCCAACTCAAGAATCTGGCGGCAGAGCCATTCCTGGCCGACGCCGCCGGTTTCGACCGTATCGCGGGCACCGGCGCTTTCGACATCCAGGTGGCGGGACGCGGCAAGAGCGAACGCGCCCTGGTTTCCAGCCTGAGCGGCAAGGGTGCCGTCACCTTCCTGAACGGCGCCATCAAGGGAATCAATCTGGCCGAGATGGTGCGCAATGTCGGTTCCGCCTTCACCACCGGCGGCGGCACGCAAAAGACCGACTTCGCGGAACTGGGCGGCACCTTCACCATCACCAACGGCATCGTCACCAACAAGGATCTGGCGCTGAAGTCGCCGCTGTTGCGGGTCGAAGGCGCCGGCACGGTGGAATTGCCGCCGCGCACGGTGCATTACCGCGTCACCCCCAAGGCGGTCGCCAGCCTTGAAGGCCAGGGCGGCAAGTCCGACCTGGGCGGCGTCGCCGTGCCGGTGATCGTCGAGGGGCCGTGGGAGAACCTGAGTTTCCGCCCCGACCTTGAGGCGTTGGCCAAGGGCAAGGCGCAAGAGGCCCTGCAAGGCGCCATCGACAAGAAACTGGGCGGTTCGACCGGCGGCTCGAACATTCCGTTGCCGATCAATCCCGGCAGCCTGTTCGGGCGCTAATACCGCTGACAAAGCCCTCGCCATAGGCGAGGGCTTTGTACCTCCAGCTTATCCCACCACGGCCCTTATCCCACCACGGCCCTTATCCCACCACGGGTCGAACCACCGGGCGCACCTCTGGCAATTCGTCGGCGGTGAACACTCGCGAGCGGGTGGCGAAGCGCACGCCGTCGGCGGCCTCCAGCGAAAAGCTGTCGCCGCCCCCTTCCTCGATCAGGTCGATGGTGATCTCGCTGGACGCCCAGGCCTCGAACTGGGCGGCGCTGATATAGACCGGGCAATCCTCGACCTCGCCCAAAAGAACGTCGGAACCACCGATTCGAAACTCGCCCTTGCGGAAGCACATGGGGGCGCTGCCTTCGCAGCAACCACCCGACTGGTGCAGCAACACCGGCCCGTGGCGGGCCACCAGCCCACGCAGAACCTCGGCCGCCGCCGACGTGATGCGGACCCTTTCGATCATGGTCGTTCCCTTCGCGGGCCGGCGGCGGATGCCGCCGGCCCGTCACGGTTCAGGCTCAGAAGAAGCCCAAGGCCTTGGGGCTGTAGCTGACCAACAGGTTCTTGGTCTGCTGGTAATGGTCCAGGATCATCTTGTGTGTCTCACGCCCGAAGCCCGATTGCTTGTAACCGCCAAAAGCGGCGTGGGCGGGATAGAGGTGGTAGCAATTGGTCCACACCCGGCCGGCCTTGATCTCGCGGCCGACCCGATAGGCGGTGGTGCCGTCGCGCGACCATACCCCGGCACCCAGGCCGTAAAGAGTATCGTTGCCGATGGCGATGGCTTCTTCCAACGTCCTGAAGGTGGTCACCGACAGTACGGGACCGAAAATTTCCTCTTGGAAGATCCGCATCTTGTTGTGGCCGACGAACACCGTCGGGCGGACATAGAAGCCGTTTTCCAAATCGCCGCCCAGATGGGCGCGTTCGCCGCCGGTAGCCAGTTGCGCGCCTTCCTGACGGCCGACATCGATGTAGCCGAGAATCTTCTCGAGCTGGCCACGCGACGCCTGTGCCCCCATCATGGTGGCGGGATCAAGCGGGTGCCCCATCTTGATCGCCTCGACACGGGCGACGGCCTTTTCCATGAAGCGGTCGAAGATGGATTCGTGGATCAGCGCCCGCGACGGGCAGGTGCAGACCTCGCCCTTGTTGAAGGCGAACAGGGTGAACCCCTCGAGCGCCTTGTCCAGGAAGGCGTCCTCGCGGTCCATCACGTCGGCCATGAAGATGTTGGGCGATTTGCCGCCCAGTTCCAGTGTCATGGGAATGATGGTTTCGGCCGCATACTGCATGATCTGGCGGCCGGTGGTGGTTTCGCCGGTAAAGGCGATCTTGGCGATACGCGGGTTGGCGGCCAGGGCCCGTCCCACCTCGGCACCGCTGCCGGTAACCACGTTGAGCACGCCGGGCGGCAGAATGTCGGCGATCAGATCCATGAACACCGCCAGACTGAACGGCGTGTCCGAAGCCGGCTTGATGATGACGCAATTGCCGGCGGCCAGGGCCGGGGCAATCTTCCACGCCGCCATCAGGAACGGGAAGTTCCATGGGATGATCTGGCCGACCACCCCCAGGGGTTCCTTGAAATGATAGGCCACGGTGTCGTCGTCCAATTCCGCCAAGGTTCCTTCCTCGGCACGGATGCAGGCGGCGAAATAACGGAAATGATCGGCCGCCAGCGGAATGTCGGCGGCACGGGTTTCACGGATCGGCTTGCCGTTGTCGATGGTTTCGACATGGGCAAGCAGTTCCAGGTTTTCGTCGATGCGGTCGGCGATCTTGTTCAACAGCCGGGCACGCTCGGCCGGCGCGGTGCGGCCCCAGGCGTCGCGGGCCTTGTGCGCGGCGTCAAGGGCCAGTTCGATGTCGGCCGCCGTGGATTTGGCAAGTTCACACAGCTTGGTTCCGTTGATCGGGCTGTTGTCGGTGAAGTAACGCCCCTCGGTCGGGGCCTTCCAGTCGCCACCGATGAAATTGTCGTAGCGGCTGCGCAAGCGTTGATCGTTGGGAAGAATGGAGTCGATCTGGACGCCCATGATGTTCTCCTTTGTGCAAGGATTTTGCCGGGCGGGGGAAACATGTCCTCCAATTCTCACAGGATACCCTGAAAATTCTATTTCCGCCAATTAAACCAACAGCTTAGATACCCTCGACGAAGGTAAGACAGGCTTTTTTTGCCGCAAAAACGGCAGAGCTTGTGGCCCATTTCTTGCGTATCCCGCCAACCAGGGAGGACGGCACCGGCCGCAAGCCGGTGCACGTCGCGATCTTGTTGCGCCAGGCTTTGTCGATCAAGGATCGCAAGAGAGACTGAATCGCATCTGCATTGCGTTCCCGACACGGCTGTCTCCTCATTTTCCCTGTGGCTATGACGCAAACGACCTGTTAGCCTGCCCGACATATGCGAGTGACTCTGACTTTCGATATCAAAGGGGCTTCCCATGGATATTTCCCTGACCACCATGAAACCCGGCGAAACCGCCAGGGTGACCGGCTTTGCCCGTGGCGAGCGCGGCTACCGCCAGCGCCTGTTGGCCATGGGATTGACGCCGGGTGCGGTGTTCTCGGTGACACGGGTCGCCCCCTTGGGTGACCCGGTGGAAATTTCGGTACGCAACTTCACCCTGACCTTGCGCAGGGAAGAAGCCGCAATCCTTAAGGCGGAAAGGATCTGAACCCATGGCCCATGCGATCGCCGTCGTCGGCAATCCCAATTGCGGCAAGACCACTTTGTTCAACGCCCTGACCGGGGCCAACCAGCAAGTTGGCAACTGGCCCGGCGTCACCGTGGAAAAGAAGGTCGGCACCTTCCGCCATGACGGCGAGACCTTCGATCTGGTCGATCTTCCCGGCGTCTACATGATCGGCGGCATCTCCGCCGGTTCCGAGGATGAACGGGTGGCGCGGGACTACATCCTGTCGGGCGAGCCCGAGGTGGTGGTCAACATCGTCGACGCCTACAACCTGGAACGGAACCTCTATCTCACCGCCCAGTTGCTTGAGATGCGGGTGCCCATGGTGGTGGCCATCAACATGATGGATCTGGCGGAAAAGACCGGCATCCATATCGACGTCGCCGCCCTGTCCAAGATTCTGGATTGCCCGGTGGTGCCGATCGTCGCCAGCCGACGCAAGGGCGTCGCCGAGTTGCGTGCCGCCATCGCCGCCGCCGCCGCCAACCCCAAGGTCCCCGCCCATCAGCCCGAACACGCCGAGGCGGTCAACGCCGCCATCGACGTACTGGCCCCGGAACTGTCCGCCGCCGCCACCGCCGCCAAGGTTCCGGCGCGTTGGGCGGCGCTCAAGCTGATCGAAGGCGACAGCTTCGCCGACACATTGGCCGGAACCGGCCTGTCCCCGACGCTCGCCGCCCAGCGCGCCGCCATCGAGGAATCCTGTGGCGAGGAAGCCGACATCATCGTCGCCGACGGACGCTACAACTTCGTTTCGTCGGTGATGGCCGCGTGTTTCCACCAGCCGCGCAAGGTGTCGCTGGCCATGACCCGGCGCATCGACAAGGTGGTGCTGAACCGCTGGCTTGGCGTGCCGGTGTTCCTGTTGGCCATGTACGTCATGTTCCTGTTCACCATCAACATCGGCGGCGCCTTCATCGACTTCTTCGACCAGGCGGTGGGCGCCCTTCTGGTGGACGAGGTCGGCGTGCTGCTGGCCGCGGCCGGCGCGCCGGACTGGCTGACCGCACTGATCCAGGGATTGGGCAGCGGCGTCCAGACCGTGTCCACCTTCATTCCGATCATCGCCTGCCTGTTCCTGTTCCTGTCGTTCCTGGAAGATTCCGGCTACATGGCCCGCGCAGCCTTCGTCATGGATCGTGCCATGCGAGCCATCGGCTTGCCGGGTAAGTCGTTCGTGCCGCTTATCGTCGGCTTTGGCTGCAACGTGCCGGCGATCATGGCGACCCGCACCTTGGAAAGCCGCCGCGACCGCATCATGACCTCGATGATGGCGCCGTTCATGTCGTGCGGCGCGCGTCTGCCGGTGTTCGCCCTGTTCGCCGCCGCCTTCTTTCCGCAGAACGGCCAGAACGTGGTGTTCGGCCTGTACCTCCTGGGCCTGCTGTTCGCCGTGCTGACCGGTCTGGTGCTGAAGACCACCCTGTTGCAGGGCGAGGCGTCGCATTTCGTCATGGAACTGCCGCCCTATCACCTGCCGACCGTGCGCACCGTGGTCTGGCAGGCTTGGCAGCGCTTGCGCGAATTCATCTTCCGGGCCGGCCAGATCATCGTGCCGATCGTCATGGTTCTCAGCTTCTTCAACGCCATGGGCACCGACGGCACCTTCGGCAAGGAAGACAGCCGCGATTCCGTCCTGTCGGCGGCCAGCCAGACCATCACCCCCATCTTCCATCCCATCGGCCTGACCGACGAGAACTGGCCGGCGGCGGTGGGATTGTTCACCGGCATCTTCGCCAAGGAAGCGGTGGTCGGCACCCTGAACGCGCTGTACGCCCAGGCCAGCGCCGAAGACGCCGCCGCCGCGGCTGCGGCTGACGAAGCCAACGCGGGCGAAGGCGAAGCCGCCGCCGAGGAAGAAGAGGAAACCCTGGGGACCAAGCTGTTGGCCGCCGTGGCGACCATTCCCGAAAATCTGGCGGGTGTCGCCGATTCGCTGGGCGACCCCTTGGGCCTCAACGTCTCGTACACCGGCGACGCGGCGGAAGCCGCAGAGGAACTGGAGGTCGAGGACGGCGTGTTCGGCGCCATGGTCAGCCGCTTCGACGGCGCCGCCGGGGCGTTCGCCTACATGCTGCTGATCCTGCTCTACACCCCGTGCGTCGCCGCGCTGGGCGCCATCCGGCACGAAGCGGGTCTGGCCTGGACGGCGTTCGCCACCGCCTGGACCACCTCGCTTGGCTATATCGCCGCCGTCAGCTTCTACCAGATTTCCATCTTCAGCCGCGATCCCGCCAGCGCCACCGCCTGGCTGTTGGGATGCGGGGTGGCGGTGCTGTCGGCTGTCGGCATCATGTGGGTGGCCGGACGCACGCAAAGCCGTCGTCTGGCCGCCACCATGCCGGCGGAATAAGGGAGGCACGATGACTGCCAGCGAACTCAAGGCCTATCTGGCCGAACGGGGACAGGCCAGCCTGGGCGACATCGCCATCCATTTCGGTTCGTCCCCCGACGCGGTGCGCCAAGCCGCCCAGCTTTGGGTCGGCAAGGGACGCTTGCGGGCGATCGAAGGCAGTGGCTGCAAGACCGGATGCAATTGTGGCCACAAACCCGAAACCGTCTACGAGTGGGTCGGCTGAATGGCCCGATCACCTTTGGTGTCGCGCCTTCCCGGCCGTCTGCGCCTGCGCCATGACTGGCTCAGGCGCACGGACGACAACCATGCGTTCCGTGCCACCCTGGCCGGGTGGGAAGGCGTGCTCTCGGTCGAGGGCAACGCCGCCACCGGCGGCGTGCTGGTCCTTTACGACCCGGCCCGACTGGCGCCGTCCAACATGGAAACACGGGTCTCCGCCTGTCTTGCCGAAATGATTGGGACAGCGGCGCCCCCTTCCCCCGCCGCCAAACCCGCCCGCAATCCCCGCCGAAGCAAGCTTCAAGGTGTTCTTGACGACGGCGACATCCATCGTGTGGTCAAGATCGGCATGATGGCGACCATGGGCGGCAGCTTGCTCGCCCTTGCCGCCAGCAAGAAGTTCCATGCCGCCCTGGGGGGCCTGCATCTGGCTTTCCTGGCGTTCCACCTCGTCAAATACCGTAAGAAATTGCTGCGATAGGCCATGACCGCGTCCTCTTTTGTCGCCACGAACGAATCCCTGTGGCGTTTCGCCACCATGCTGAACATCGCCCACCACATTCCCGGACGGGTCCGCCTGAAAGTGGCGGCCAGTGCCGAAGCCGGGCTGGCCGCCGCCGTGGACGAAGCCAAAAGCTTCGTGCGGGCAGTCGAACGGGTTCCCGGCATCCGTTCGGTCAACCTCAACCTGCTGGCCCGCTCCTGTGTGGTGGAATACGACCCGTCACAAATCGCCCCCATGGCGTGGGGAGACCTTGTATCCGGCAACCGCACCGCAGCCGCAGGACAGTTGTTGTCCGCCATACATACCGCGAACAATTCTTAGTTCTTTCTTTCATAAAGAAGAGAACAGTTCTTAATTCTTTCAAATAAAATGATCACCATATCTAATTCTGGTGAAATCAACTTTTTTCATTGTACGTCGCCATACCGAGTAGCACGATGTTACGGTTTTAAGGCACACCTCACGCGAGCATCGAACTTTCGGCGTCGCGTCATGAAAGGAACCGCCATGCTTCCTTTGCTCACTTTCGCATCGGGCCTGGTCGCCGGCATCGTCGGCGTCCGTATCGCCAAGTCGGTCAAAGCTCCCGAAAGCCTGCGCAGCGCGGCCAGCACCGTGGGCGACAAGGCCCGCCAAGGTCTGGATCAGGCGCAAAGCGGCTTGCGCGGCGCCGCCGTC
Source organism: Magnetospirillum aberrantis SpK (assembly GCF_011022235.1). Lineage (GTDB taxonomy): Bacteria > Pseudomonadota > Alphaproteobacteria > Rhodospirillales > Magnetospirillaceae > Magnetospirillum > Magnetospirillum aberrantis. The sequence goes on from NZ_JAAIYP010000032.1 coordinate 60,196, forward strand.
ACCAGTCTTTCCGCCATCGAGAAGTCTTCGGCGTCGCTGCGTCAGAAGTTGACCCCGGCGGAAACTGAAACAGCTCCCGCCGAAGCCACGGTTGAAAAGGCCGCCGCCGCCAAGCCGGCCCGCAAGCGCCCGGCCCCCCGGAAGAAAACCGCCGCCAAGCCGGCCGCCGAACCCGTGGCCGACGCCCCCACCGGAGAGGCCTCGTGAAGCGCGCCAAGCGCAAGGATCTGATGGCCGGGGACGACGTTCCCACGGTCTTCCTGCGCGGCATGATGGTGACCGGCCTGTTGGTGGCGATCCAGGATCGGCGGGCCGCCCGCCGTCCGGCGGCGCCGGCCAAGGTGCTGCGCCATGCCCTTCAGGGTGGTGCCGCGCTGGCGGCGGGAACGGTCGCAGCCCGTGCCTTGACCCGGAACGATCTGCCGCTGGCGCTGACCGCCATCGCCGCCGGCGCGGCGGGCGTGCTGGCCGCCGAAGCCCTGATCCCTTCCCCCGACACCGACGACATCAAGGAGAGTGGCCGTGGCCAAGAAGAAGTCTAAGCAGTCCAAGCAGTTGAAGCGCCTGATGCGCGACATGCAATCGTCCATGGGAGCCAACGCCACCCTGGCTGCCAATCAGAATAGCGGGTTGTTCAGCGGCTTGAGCCGGCTGTTGCCGTCGCGCCGCACCGACCAGTTCCTGGTGGGCCTGTTGCTCGGCGCCGCCGCTACCTACGTGCTGAGCGACGAGGAATTGCGCGGCAAGATCATGAAATCCGGCGCCAAGCTGTATGGCGGCATGGTCGGCGGTCTCGAGGAAATGAAGGAGCAGATGGCCGACATCCGTGCCGAGCTGACGGCCGAGCAGAACGGCAGCCTATGACCGTTCCTTTCTGGCTGAGCGCGGTGGATGTCCTCCACCGCGTTCCGGGCCGCGTGCGGTTGCGGTATCGCCTGGCCCCCGACACGCCCGACGATGCAGCCGCCTTGCGCCGGCTGGTGGCCGACCTTCCCGGCGTTTCCCATTGCCGGGTCAACGCCCGCATCCGTTCCGTGGTGGTCGAATTCGCCCCCGAGGAAACCTGCGCCGAACAGGTGGCGGACGGCATGCGGAACCTGCCGGCGCCGCTGGCCCTGATTCCGGCTGACGCTCGCGACGATGGCCGCGCGGCGGTCGCCGCCAGCCTGGCGACCCTGGTGGGCAGCGGCCTGTTGCCCCGCCCCATCCAATTCCCGGTGGCTCTGGCCGGCGCCTTGCCGTTGTTCCGCCACGCCGCCGCCGATTACACGGAAAAGGGCGTCACCTCGCATGTGCTCGAGGGCATGGCGGTCGCCATCTCGCTGGCACGGGCCGATTACACCGCCGCCAACACCACCACCTTCATGCTGGTGCTGGGCGAATATCTGGAAGATTCCATCGCCCGACGCTCCGACGAATTGCTGAAACACCTGTTGCGGCCGTCCAGCGACCAGGTTTGGGTGCTGCGCGACGGCGTCGAGGTCCAGGTTCCCACTCAATCGGTCGAGGTGGGCGACACCGTGGTGGTCGGCACCGGCACGGTCATCCCCGTCGACGGCACCGTTCTGGGCGGCGAGGCCATGGTCAACGAAGCGGCCATGACCGGCGAGAGCGTCTCTGTGGTCAAGAACCGGGGCAAGGGCGTGCTGTCGGGTACCCTGGTCGAGGAAGGGCGGCTGTCCATTTATGCCGAGCAGGTGGGAACCGCCACCGCCGCCGCCCGCATCGCCGAATACGTGGAACAGTCGCTGACCGCCAAGAGCGAAGCCCAGCTCGAGGCGGCGCGCATGGCCGACCGGCTGGTGCCGGTGGTGCTCAAGCTGGCGGGTGCGGCGTTCCTGGTGTCGGGCGACTGGCGACGCGCCGCCTCGGTGCTTCAGGCCGATTATTCCTGCGCCCTCAAACTGGCGACGCCGGTGGCGTTCAAATCGGCCATGTACGGGGCCGGCCGCGCCGGCATCCTGGTCAAGGGCGCATCGGCGTTGGAACGTCTGGCCCAGGCCGATACCTTCGTGTTCGACAAGACCGGCACCCTGACCACCGGTATCCTTGAGGTCACCGACGCCATCACCTTCGACGAACGCTACAGCGCCGACGATCTGATCTGTTTGGCGGCATCGGTCGAGGAACACTATTTCCACCCGCTGGCCCTGGCGGTGGTCAACGCCGCCCGCGCCACCCACAATCACCATTTCGACCATCAGGAAGTTCAGTTCATCGTCGCCCACGGCGTCGCCAGCGTCATCGACGGCAAGCGCATCGTGGTGGGGTCGCGCCATTTCGTCCAGGAAGACGAAGGCGTCAACGTCACCCCCCACCAGCACGTCATCGACGCGCTGTATCAGCAAGGCAAGACCTTGCTGTTCATCGGCTTCGGTGGGCGTCTTCTGGGCCTGATCGCCCTCAAGGACAGCACCCGCGTCACCAGCGCCCGCACCATCCGCCGGCTGCGCGAACTGGGGGTGAAACGCATCCTGCTGCTGACCGGCGACCATCGCGACCGGGCCGAGGAACTGGCCGCCGAACTGGGACTGGACGGCGTGCACGCCGAACTGATGCCCCAGGACAAGGCCCGGATCATCGAAACGCTGAACCAGGACGGCGCCCGTATCGCCTTTGTCGGCGACGGCATCAACGATGCTCCGGCCCTGGCCGGCGCCCATGTGGGCATCGCCATGCAGAAGGGGGCCGACATCGCGCGGCTGACCGCCGATGTCGCCTTGCTCGAAGACGACATCGAACGGGTGGCCGACGCCAAACAGGCGGCCAACGACGTGATGGAGCTGATCGGCCGCAATTACCGTATGACGGTGGGGCTGAACACCGCCATCCTGGGCGCCGCCGCCTTGGGCCTGTTGTCGCCGGTGGCGACGTCGATCCTGCACAACGGCACCACCATCGGCATCCTGTTGAACGCCCTCAGGCGCCGCAAGCCGGCTCCCCGTCAGGATTGACGGGGAGCTTTCCTGCCGTTCACGCGCAGCAACGAGCCGGCGGCTCTGCCGGTTCGGGGCGCGACCGCGTCACCGCGTCGAGCGGAGCGACGGTGGGAGCCAGGGTATCGCCCAGGTCGCCCTCGGCCAGCCAGCGCATCATGCCGTACAGCATGCGGGTGGCCGCCGGCATGAAATTGCTGCCGTGGTGGAACACCGGGTCCAGGGTGGACACCACCAACCGGCCCGGCGTGCTGACCCGGTCCACATAGACCAGGGCCCCCTTACCCTCGACCTCGACCAGCGGCACCGCACCGGGCGGAGGCACCAGGACGCCGTGGTGGTGCCAGACCACGTCGGCCGCGCCGATGAAGCGAAACAGCGGATGGTGCGGCCGGCTGATACGGATGCCGGGGTCGTTGGTCTGATCCAGCCACCACCAGAAATTCACCTCGGACGGCGACCACACCACGCCGGGCAGGAACTCCTCGGCCCCTTCCGCCGACAGCGACACCACGGTTCCGCCGTGGCCGAGATAGGCCAAAAGCGGCTCGCGCAGCGGGGCCATCAGGTCGGGGTCCAGGCGACACGGCAACACCACCACGTCGAAATCGGCCAGCGTCACTTCGGCCAGCTTGCGCACGTGGACACGGCGGCGGATATGACGCGCCACCTGGGGATCGGAATAGGCGAAATGGTGGAAATAGGTGCCGCCATCGACGGCCAGAATGGATCGCATGCTCGTTCTCCTCAGGCGGCGGTCAGCCAGTCGACCAGTTGCGGCGCCATGCGCGCGGCGGAAGTGGGATCGGCGGCATAAGCCCAGACGTCCAGGCCGCCATGCATGAACACGGTGCCGCCGGCCGGCCGCTGCCACACCCAGTCCAACGGGTCGCGGTCGGGACCGATGCCGTTCAAGGCAATGGCACCGTCCGGCGCCGGATTGTGACCGCGCCCATAGAAACCGGCGACACCACGACGATAGGTGAGGTCGGCACCATCCACGCCGTCGAACACCGGATGATCGGCAAGACGATGAATGGTCAACGCCTCGGTGCCGCGCCCGGTCTGAGGCACGAACGGCCTGAGGCCGGCCACCGGCGGATAGGCCATGTGGCCGTTCAGGACCAGAGTGCCGCCCCGATCCAGGAACGCCTCGAGGCGCGGGGTCTGGTCGATCAGGCTGTGCTGGTCGGCCAGCATGGAGACCAGGATGGCGTCATAGGTGTCAAGGTCGGTGCGGCCCAACTCGTACTGACCGACCGAATCGACCCGCCCCCCACAGGACGGAGACCGGAAAGCCGCCGGCGCGTGGTCGCGCTGACAGCGCAGGAAGAGGCATTTGCGCATGGTGTGAAATCCGCTCGAATTGATTAAAGTCAATGAGAATGCGAATCACTTGCATTTTCATGTCGTCGAATTTAACGTCTGTAGGACTAATTGCCAAGGGGGTATGATAAACCATGAGGTACATTCTTGGGTCGACGGCGCTGGTAACGGCCGCCCTGACCGCTTCCGCAGCCATGGCCCAGACGGCCACCGACCTGAAATTACCTGACCAGCAGGTGATCCCGGTTCTGCGTCAGCACGACAAACCGGAACCCTTTCCCATCATGCCGCTGGTGGACATGTCCGTCGCCCCCGGCGAAATGCCCTATCGCCAGGACAAGATGAAACCCAGCGCGGGTGTGCTGGGAACGCTGATGAACTCGGCCTCGCCGGTCAAGATCGGCCTGGGCTACAGCGGCGCCGGCGACACCAAGGAGGCGTTCGCCCAAGCCGCCATGCGCACCGCCAAGGCCACGGTGATGGCTTCGACCGCCGCCGAAACCGCCAGCACCTACAAGGACGGCAACGGCGACAAGGTCCGATACGGCTACGACCGCACCACCGAACAGGTGGGGCTGGTGTTCCGGCCGTTGTCCGGGACCACCCTCAAGGCCGGGTTGGTTCACGACCTGATCGATGACCACGTCCTGCCCCTGGCCGCCACCGGCGTCACCCAGAATGGCGTCGCCAACATGGTTGACGGCTATGGCGCCGACCCTATCCGCACGGAACGCACCATCGCCACCACCTCGGTGGAAAAAACCGCCCCCATGGACGGCCTGGATGCGGTCAAGCTGGAATTGCGCTATGTCGGCCTCAAGCGTCGGGCCAACAACTTCAAGCTGCGCCCCTACACCTCGACCACCGTCAACGAAGCCAACCCCAACCGCGACGTGCTGAGCGCGTCGCTGTCCGGCGACACCCATCTAGCCGACAATTTGTTGGGACGGCTGACCGTTTCCGGCTCGCGCATCTGGCACGACGCCAGCCGGGCCGGCGGCGGCGGCGTCACCATCGACACCATTTCCGGCTACCAATATCCGGGAGTGGAGATGTGGGAAGGCGCGGTCAACGCCGACCTGGCGTGGCGTCCGGCCGAGGGGGCCACCGTCAACCTGGGCCTGCGCTACGACTATGCCGGCGCCAAGGCGACCGAAATGGACAACCCCATGCGGATCGGCAATTACAGCGGTTCCCCCAGCGCGCTTTACGAATATTACTACGGCACCGGCATCGACAAGGCGCGCGACGACCACATGTTCAGCGCCAAGGTGGACGGCGAACAGAAGCTGTTGGCCAACCGGTTGTCGCTGACCGGGTCGGTGGGCCGCATCATGCGCGCCGCCGACACCCAGGAACGCTATTTCACCCTGCCGTCGCCCACCACCGCCAGCGCAACCCGTCAGGTGGGCAACCCCGATCTGGCGCCGGAACAGCATTACCGCGCCGAATTGGGCGCCGCGCTCAACGGCGAGGATTGGGTCGATTACGGCCGCAAGCGGCCGGGCGGCGAGGACTGGCTGGGCAGCAGTTCCTGGAACATCAGCGCCAAGGGCTACGTGGACCACGTCAAGGACTTCATCAGCCGCGACCGCGCCCACGGGCAATCGGGCACGATTCGCAGCGACAACGCCTTCATCTGGCGCAACGTCGATGCCGACCTGGCCGGCGCCGAAATCGAATTGTCGGTCAACCTGACCCGCAACTGGTCGACCAAGCTGGGCGGCTATTGGCGGTGGGGCCAGAACGCCACCGACGGCCGCGCCCTTTACGGCATCGACCCGCTCGAGGCCAACTGGCTGGTGGAATACCAGGACACTTTGGCCGACCTCGGCACCTGGAACGCCGGCTTCAAGGTACGCGCGGTGGCCGCGCAAAACCGCCTGGACGACGATCCGTCCTACGGCAGCGGCTTCGACGCCGAGAACGCCGGCGGTTTCGGTCTGCTCGACCTGTTCGCCGGCTTCCAGGTGATGGACACCTTCGGCATGCGGGTGGGAATCGACAACGTGTTCGACAAGGCCTATTCCGAGCACAACCCCTACACCAGCACCGACGAAGCCAATCCCAGCACGGTCTACGCCCCCGGCCGCACGGCCTATGTGCGCGGCCTGGTGACCTTCTGACATCCGTCTCTTAGGAGCATCCTCATGACCATTCTGACCCGGCGTCAGGCCCTGGCGGGCCTCGCCGCCACCGGTGCGCTCGCCTTTGGCGGCCGCCCTCTTTCCGCCCAGTCCCTGGACCAGTTCACCATCAACGCCATGCCGGCGACACCATCGGTGGTAGTCGCCCATCTGGTCGAAAACAACGCGCTGTCGGCCCATGTGGCCAAGGCCACCCTCAAGGTGTGGCGCACCCCCGACCAGATGCGGGCCGGCGTGCTGTCCGGCGACATGAAGGTGTTCGGCACGCCGTCCTATTCCTGCGCCAACATGATGAACCGCGGCGTTCCGGTACGGCTGATGAACATCATGACCTGGGGCTTGCTGTACCTGATGACCCGCGGCCCGGAAATCCGTTCGGTCAGCGATCTGGCCGGCAAGGACGTGGTGCTGGCTTTCCGCAACGACGCCCCCGACCTGATCTTCCGGCTGGTGCTGCGCCGCGCCGGCCTTGACCCGGAAAAGGACCTGAAACTGCACTATGTCGGCACGCCGACCGAGGCATCGCAATTGTTCCTGGCCGGCAAGACCGAGATCGCCGTGCTACCCGAACCGGCATCGTCGGCGGTGATCCTGCGCGGCATGCAAGCCGGCATCAGCGTCGAGCGGGCCATCGACCTGACGGAGGCCTATGGCAAACTGACCGGACGCGCCCCGCGCATCGCCCAGGCCGGCCTGGGAGTGTCCGAGGATCTGGTGCAATCGCGCCCCGAACTGGTCAAGGCCATCCACGAGGCCTGCGTCGCCAGCGCCCGCTGGGTTCTGAACAACCCGGCCAGCGCCGGCCGCCTGGGCGCCGACTACCTGGACCTGCAACCGGCCATCATCGAGCGTTCGCTGCCGTGGTTCCGTCTGAACATCACCTCGGCGGCCGAGGCTCGACCCGAGCTCGAGGCCTATTTCAACGACCTGATGGAAATGTCGCCCGACATCGTCGGCGGCCGTCTGCCCGACGACCGCTTCTATTGGGGGGCATGACGTCATGAACTGGGTCCGCGACCGCGCGTCACGCGCGCTCGACTATCTGTGGGGTGGTTGGGGCGCGGCCGCGAGCCTGTTGCTGCTGACCGCGCTGTGGGAGGCGGGACACGCCGCCTACGGCACGCTTGTCCTGCCCAGTCCGCGCGACACGGTGGCCGCCCTGGTCCGCATGGGCGGGGACGGCCGCCTGTTGCCGGCGGTCGTCGAAACCACCGGCAACGCCTTGGGCGGCTTCGTCGCCGCCTCGCTGGTCGGCGGCGTGCTGGGGGCCATGGCCGGGGCGTCGGACATGATGCGCCGGCTGCTCCAGCCCATCGCCACCCTGATGCTGGGCATCCCGGCCATCGCCTGGGTGGTGCTGGCCCTGCTGTGGTTCGGCGGCTCGGGACTGGCGGCATCGTTCACCGTGGTGGTGACCACCGCCCCCATCGTCTTTTCCGGCGCCGCCCAAGGAGTACGGACATTGGACGGCGACCTTCGCCGCATGGCCCGCGCCTTCCGGGTGCCCGGCCCCATGCTGGTGTGGGACGTCTATCTGCCGCACATGCTGTCCTATCTGTTTCCCGCCTTGGCTTCGGCCCTGGCGCTGTCGTGGAAGATCGCGGTGATGGCCGAACTGCTGAGCGGCGCCGGCGGCATCGGCGACGGTCTGGCCACCGCGCGCGTGCAACTGGACACCGTCAAGGCCCTGGCCTGGGTGCTGGCCGTGGTCGGGCTGTTGCTGGCGCTGGAATACCTGTTGCTGGAACCGGTGCGCCGCCACCTGCAAACCTGGCGACGCGAAGCCCAAGGCGGCGATTCCGCCATGACACGGGGATTGTTGTGAGATGAACGCCATGCCCCCTGCTCCCGCCCTGTCCATTCAGGGACTTTCCCATTCGTTCGGGCCGCAAGGCGTGCTCGACGACGTCACATTCAGCCTGCCGGTCGGTCGGGTGGGCTGTCTGATCGGTCCGTCAGGCTGTGGCAAGAGCACCCTTTTATCCATGATCGGCGGCTTGAGCGAACCCACCCACGGCACCATCGCCCACGCTTTCCGCCATCCGGTGTTCGTGTTCCAGGACCCGTGCCTGTTGCCGTGGCGCGACGCCCGCGACAACGTCGCCTTCGGTCTCAAGGCCCAGGGTGTGGGAAGAAACGAACGCCGCTGCCGCGCCGCCCGGCTGATGGAAGTAGTCGGCCTTGCCCCCGACGACGTCGGCAAGTACCCGCACGAGCTTTCCGGCGGCATGCGCCAGCGCGTGGCGTTGGCCCGTGCCCTGGCGATCGAACCCGACCTGTTGTTGCTGGACGAACCTTTCAGCGCCCTTGACCTGGGCTTGCGCCGTCAAATGCAGGCCCTGGTTCGCCGGCTGATCGACCAGCGCAACCTGACCGCCGTCCTGGTCACCCACGATCTGGCCGAGGCGGTACGACTGGCCGATTGCGTCTTCGTCCTGTCGGGAAAGCCGGCCCGGCTGACGGCACGGCATGACATCGCCCGTCCCTTCGCCGAACGCGACGACGGCTTCGTCCATTCCGAGGTCAACCGGCTGTTGTCCGACCCCGCCACCGCCCGCGCCCTGGCTGTCGAGGATATGGGACACGGGGGCGGGCAATGAACGCCACCGTGCTTGCCTATGGCTTCCGTCCGTTCTTTTTGCTGGCACCACTGGCCGGTGCCGCCGCCGTCCTGCCGCTGCCCATGATCTGGCTGGGTTGGGGCGGCATGTGGGGTGACCTGAGCATCGGCGCCTGGCATGGGCACGAACAGGTATTCGGCTTTCTGTCCGCCGCCCTGGCCGGCTTCCTGTTGACCGCGCTGCCCAGTTGGACCGGCGCCACGCCCGTCACCGGCCGCAATCTGGCCGGGCTGTGCCTGTTGTGGCTGGTCGGCCGCATCGCCTTTTGGCTGGACCCACTGTTGCCGCCGGCCCTGGTGGCGGCGGCGGACATCTTGTTCCTGCCGGCGCTGTTGGTCGCGGTGGTGCCGGTCTTGCGGCGGCCCGGCCCCAAGCCGTGGGAATTCGTGGCGGCGTTGGCGGCGCTGGCCGCCGTCAACGCTGTCTTCCATCTGGGACGCCTGGGCGTGGTCGAGGTAGCGCCCGAGCGGGCGGCGACGGTGGCATTGAACCTGTTTCAGGTGCTGATCGCCCTGGCCCTGGGACGCATCCTGCCGGTGGTCCTGCGCTCGGCGCAAATCGAGGCGGGACGCGCGCCGCAAGTGCGGTTGATGCCAGGCCGTCGCCATCTGGCGGTGACGACGCTGGTGCTGTTCACCGTCGCCGAGGCGGTGGTGCCCGGCCACGCGGTAACCGGCTGGATCGCCCTGGCCGCCGCCTGCGCCCAGGTGGACCGCATGCGCGAATGCCATCTGGCCGGGGCTTTGAGACGACCGCAGGCGGCGTTGTTCTATGTGGCACAGGGTTGGATGGCGCTGGGGTTGGCCCTGTTGGGCCTGTCGGCGTTGGGGATGCCTTTGGACCCGGCCGCCGCCCGCCACGCCCTGGGCTTGGGGGCCGGCGCCACCACCGCGCTGACGGTGATGTCGGTGGTGTCGTTGCGCCATACCGCGCGGCCCTTTCCGTTGCCCGCCGCCACCTGGGGACCGGCGGCGCTGGTGTCCGTCGCCACCGCCTTGCGCGTGGCGGTGCCCGACTTGGCCCCCGAGGCGATGGCGATGGCCGGCGTCACCATTCCCATGCTGTTGTGGCTGACGGCCTTTGGCCTGTGGCTGCGCACCTTTTCCCCCTGGCTGCTGCGACCGCGCGTCGATGGTTGCCCAGGCTGACACACTTCACGAGGAACAGATGGCTCGACCCGTTGTCCTGGCCTATGGCTTTCGCACCTTCTTCTTGTTGGCCCCCGCCTGGGGCGTGCTGGCGCTGACCCTGTGGACGCTGATGCTGGGCGGCCGCATGGCCGGGCCGGCGTTGCCAGCGGCGCAATGGCATTCCCATGAAATGCTGTTCGGTTTCGTCATGGCCACCGCCGGCGGCTTTTTCCTGACGGCCATCACCCATTGGTGCAACCGCCCGCCGCTGGCCGGAGCACGGCTGGCCGGGCTGGCCGGGCTGTGGCTGGCCGGCCGCGTCGCCATCTGGTTCTGGGGGGCCTTGCCGCCGGTGACGGTGGCGGTGATCGACCTGGCCTATCCGGTCGCCTTCGCCCTGTTCGCATCCACGGAACTGCTGCGTCATGGGCAAAAACGCGACCGCATCCTGCCGGTGATCTTCGCGGTCTTCATCGTCGCCAACCTGATGTTCCACGCCGAATGGCTGGGCTGGTTGGAGGGCGGCGCGGCCATGGGGGGACGACTGTTCCTGGCCGCCGTCGCCCTCAAGATCGGCGAGGTCGCCGGGCGCATCATCCCCACCTTCACCGAAACCTGGGCGGAAAAGCATGGTCTGAATCCGGCTTTGGTGCGGCGCGTTCCCTGGCTCAACCACGCCACCCAGACGGCGGTGGCGGCCTTCGTCCCCCTGTACACCCTGTGGCCGGAAGGATGGGCCACGGCGGGGGTGGCGATGGTGGCGGCGGTGTTGACGGCCTGGCGGCTGTGGGGCTGGCAGGGCTGGCGCACCTGGTGCGACCCGCTGTTGGCGGTGCTGCACCTGGGATATTGGTGGATCGCCATCGGACTTGCCCTGGTGGCACTCCAGGCAATGGCGCCGTCCCCTTTGCCGTCGGCCTTGCTGCACGGACTGGCGGCCGGCGCCATCGGCACCTGGGCCCTGGCACTGATGAGCCGGGCCAGCCTGGGCCATACCGGCCGACCGCCCAAGGTGGCGTGGTGGATGGTCCCCGCCTATGGCGCGGTGGTGGCCGGCAGCGTGGTACGGCTGTCCGAACCGTGGGTGGCGGCGACGGCCGTTCCCGCCGTCCTGGCCGCCGCCGCCGGCCTGTGGTCGTTGGGTTACCTGGTGTTCCTGGCCGGATACGGCCGCTGGCTGGTAAGCCCCCGCGTGGACGGCAAGCCGGGCTGATCTGGACAAGGCCGGGCGGCGGATGCTTTGATGCCGACCCGGCCTTTCCTTTCTCATGTGGACCCGTGGCCCGCACCATCCTGATCCTTGGCGGCACCAGCGACGCCCACGCCCTTGCCGGCCGGTTGGCGGCCAGGGTGGGCGTCCGCGTGGTCTCAAGCCTTGCCGGCCGGACCGGCAACCCGCGACTGCCCTCCGGCGAGGTGCGGATCGGCGGGTTCGGCGGCCCGGAATCCCTGGCCCGCTATCTTGAGGAAACCGGGGTGGACGCCGTCGTCGACGCCACCCATCCCTTTGCCGCGCGCATGGGATGGAACGCGGCCGAAGCCTGCGCCCTGGCCGGGGTGCGGCTGCTGCGCCTGGAACGCCCGGCATGGCAGCCCGGCCCCGGCGATTGGTGGCGGATGGTAGCGGATTGGCCCCAGGCGGTCGCCGCCCTGGGCGACAGCCGCCGCGTACTGTTGGCGCTGGGCCGACAGGAACTGGCCCCCTTCGCCGCCCTGACACGGGTCTGGTTCCTGATCCGCTCGGTCGAGGCGCCCGATCCCATGCCGCCCTTCGCCCAAGCCCAAATACTGTTGGCACGCGGCCCCTTCGCCGAGGCCGACGAGATCGAACTGCTGCGCCAAAACGGCATCGACACCATCGTCTGCAAGAACAGCGGCGGCCCCACCGACGGCAAATTGGCGGCGGCCCGTGCCTTGGGTCTCAGGGTGGTGATGCGGGCCCGCCCCGCGCGCCCCGATCTTCCCACCGTCGCCGACCCGGCCGCCGCCGAGGAATGGTCATTGCGCCCGGCCGACTAGGCCGCCGGTACGGTCGAAGGCCAGGACCTGGACCGCCACCGGAGCGCCGTCCAACACCCCAAGCGCCACCTGCCGCGCCTGGATGGCAACGACGTCGCCCAAGGGAAGACCGGCGGCACGGACCATCTCCAGCACTTCAAGCGCGGTGTTGGCACGTCGGGTGCGGTCCACCATGGCCTGATCGCCACCCAAAGCCGCCACCTGCGCCGCCAGCCACGCCATGTCCACTTGGGAGCGCTTGGAATGCAGGTCCATGGCTCCCGCCGCCAGCTTGCACAATTTGGCGAAACCGCCGGCGATGGTGAGTTGGGGCAGCGGATGGCGGCGCAGATACTTCAGCATGCCGCCGACGAAATCACCCATGTCGATGATGGCGTCCTCGCCCAATCCGGTCAGCGCGCGGGCCGCCTTTTCCGAGGTGTTGCCGACACATCCCGCCACATGGGTCAAGCCGGTGGCGCGGGCGACGTCGATGCCGCGCTGAATGGAATGGATCCACGCCGAACAGGAATAAGGCACCACCACCCCGGTGGTGCCCAGGATCGACAGCCCACCCAGGATCCCCAGGCGAGGATTCCAGGTGGCTTGGGCCAAACGCTCGCCACCGGGAACCGATATCTCGATTTCCAAATCGGGAATGCGCCCCACGGACGCCGCCAAGGCCGCCACCTCGGCCGCCATCAGCTTACGCGGCACCGGATTGATCGCCGCTTCGCCCGGCGGCAACGGCAAACCCGGCTTGGTGACGGTGCCGACACCCGGACCGGCGCGAAAAACGATACCACTGCCGGACGCCGCCGGACGCAGGGTCGCGACAATGGTGGCGCCGTGGGTGACGTCGGGGTCGTCGCCGGCATCCTTGACCACCCCGGCCCGTGCCCAACCATCCCCCGTCTCGGCCAAAGCCAAGGCAAAGGACGGCGTCTCGCCGCGTGGCAAGGAAATGCCGACGGGATCGGGAAAACCCAATCCGTAAAGCGCCGAACACGCCGCCTTGGCGGCGGCGGTGGCGCAGGCGCCGGTGGTCCAGCCCGAACGGAGCGGTTTTTCTTCGGAAGCGTCGGTCATGATGGCCGCAGCCTTTCACCCTGCCCCGTGCCCTGTCAACGAATCCGCGAACAAGACAGCGCGGACCGGCGCGCCGTTGGCACGCTCGATCCTGAGGGGCAGTGCGCAAAAGCCGTATTCCCCCGCCGCCACCGATGAAAGGTCCAGTCCTTCGAGAATCAGCACGCCGGCCCGCAACAGGGTGTTGTGCACCGGATAATCGCTGTCGCCACCCCGTTCAACGTCGATGTAGTCGAAACCGACCATGTTCAATCCCAGTTCCGCCGCCGCCTGTGCCGCCTCGGGCGAGATATGGGCATGGTCCTCGCGGAAAGGGGCGTTGGTCGGAATGGCCGAATTGCGGGTCTTGAACAGCACCGTGCCGTCACGCCCGACACCGGCGCCGAGCACGTCTCGGGCCTCGACGCGGTCGCCCGCCACCTCGACCACCACGCAGCGGCCAAGGAAGCGAGCCAGCGGCACGGCATCCAAGGACGCGCCGTCGGCCAGGAAATGCGACGGTGCGTCCACATGGGTCAGCAGATGGCTCGACCACCCCGAAAGAGCCGTCAGGCTGAAGGGATCGCCTTGGGAAACGGCGCAGATGTCGTGGTGACGAAGCGGCGGGTCCCCCGGATAGACCACCGAGTCCGAAGCGATCACCCGAGAGATGTCGATGATGGCGTCCATGGCGGTTCCTGCGGTGCCGATAGGAAATTCAGTTTAAGCGAATCGCCTGCGAATTGTCATGGGAGAGCCCGCCCCCGGCACCTATGTTATGAGCATACGTTCATAAATACATCCCACGGGAATGGACGTGAACCTGCAAGGCGGCCCTTGGCCGCCCCATCACCAAGGAGACCATCATGACCGATTTTGAAGAAATCCCCCCCCGCGCCCGCTTCGCCGAGCAGGAAGGATGGGGCCGCGGCCGCCGCGGCCGTATGCGCAACCGGGGACAAGGACAAGGCCTGGGCAATTGCCGGCGCATGGGCGCCTGCGCACCGGCCGAGGATTTGGCCGCCGAGCGCGAAGCCCTGAAGCGGCGCCTCGCCTATCTGGACCAGATGCTGGCTGAAACCGCCACCCCGACCCAACCGGAATGAATAAGACAAGGGCCGCATCCCAGCCGGGATGCGGCCCAAAATCAGCATTTCACACCAAGGGAACCAATAGCATCCGCGCGGCCTGGATCGCGCGGATGTTTTTGTTGCTGTGAATTGTCATGGGAGGACAACCGCCCTTGGGCTTAGGTTATGAACGCACGCCCGAAACGGAGCCCCCATGCCCAGGCCGCACAAAGCGAGAAGAATCCAGCAATTGCCGCCGGCTTGTCTGTACAAGCCACAAGGAATACCCGCCCGGCAATTGCGCGAGATCGTGCTGTCTGTGGACGGGTTCGAGGCATTGCGCCTTGCCGACGCCGAGGGGTTGGACCACGAAGGCGCAGCCGGCGAAATGGGAGTTTCCCGCCCGACCTTCTCGCGGATTCTAGCGGAAGCACGCGCCGTGGTGGCCACCGCCCTGACCCAGGGCTGCGCCCTCAGGATCGAAGGCGGCCCCTGCCGGCTGGACGACGCACCAGCGGCTGAAGCGTCCCCCCCTTGCGGCGGCGGCCACGGTCACGGCCGGCGGGGTGGACGCAAAGAGTGAGCCCCCAAAAAAACGCGAAACGATGGAATTATATTAAGACTGACGGCGAAACCACCGTCCCCTCCGAGCAAGGCGAAACATCCCTGACCGAAACGCTTCGACCCGCAGAACCGTCCACGGCACCGCCGCCGCCTCGCGCAGATGGGCCAGCCACCATTGCGCCGACGGACGCGACGGGCGCACCCCGGTCACCGTGACCGCCAGCCCCAGGCGGGCGAAGATGTAGCGGGTGCGCGGCACATGGAACGCGTCGGTGACCACCAGGACGCGGCGCCAGCCATGGCGGCGCAGCAGCGGCCGACAGAACAGGGCGTTCTGGATGGTGTTGAGCGCCCGTCCCTCGACCATCACACGGGCGGTCTCCACCCCGGCGGCGACGGCCATGGCCCGCATCGTCTCGGCCTCGATCCCGGCGGGCGAGGTGGGGCCGCCGCTCATCACCAGCGCCCCGACCACCCCCGCATGCAGCAACTCCACCCCGTGGACGACACGCCGGACCAATGCCGGCGAGGCGGTGCCGTCGTCGGCGAGCCGCGCGCCCAGGATGATCGCCACGTCATAAGAATCGACAGCAGGGCGCCACATCGGATAAGCAAATCCCTCAAGGAGTCATGGAGCACAAGATGGAAAAGCGCCGCAACGCCGACGTGATCGTGGAGACCCTGGCGGTCGATGGCAAGCGTGTCATCGACGTCGGCTGCGGCGATGGCCATCTCGCCCGCCATCTCGCCAAATTCGGCGCCCGTGTCCTGGGCGTGGAATGTTCCCCGCGCCAATTGGCCAAGGCCCGCGCCGCCGAAGCGGTGGACAGCGTCGAGATCGTCGAAGGTGTCGGCCAGTCCCTGCCCGCCCCCAGCGGCGAGGCCGATTACGTGGTGTTCTTCAACTCGCTGCACCACATCCCGCAGGCGGTGATGGGCAAGGCGTTGGAAGAAGCGGCCCGCGTGCTCAAGCCGGGCGGGCTGGTCTATGTCTCGGAGCCCGTCGCCGAAGGCCGCTTTTTCGAAACCTGCCGCGCCGTCGACGACGAGACCGAGGTCCGCGCCCTCGCCTACAATGCCCTCAGGACCTGCGCCGCGCTCAAGCCGGTTCAGGAATTCCGGTATGTCCACACCGTTCAGATGCGCACCTTCGACGCTTTCCGCGAACGCATCGTCTCGGCCAATATCGAACGCGAGTCCCGCTTCGACGCCAACCGCGAATCCTTGCGTGCGCTGTTCGAAGCCAACGGCACCCGCACCGACAGCGGATGGGCCTTCGAACAGCCCATGCGCGTCAACCTGTTGCAACGTTAGAGCACGGCGCTATTCTCGCACGGCACCAGACAAAGAACGGACGGACCATGTCGGAGGCGATGAGCGAGGTGTTGAACTGGGTGGCGCTGCACTGCCCGGCTTCGTTGCGCCCCGAGCTTCTGCCCGCGCTCAGCGCCGCCGCCCAGCAATCGGAAGGCGAGGACGCAGCCGAGTTGTGGCGGACCCTGGCCGAACGGCTGGTGGCCAGCGGCCACATGGAACTGGCGCGTGAAGTGTTGAAACGCTGGCAGGTGCTGGCGCCGCCCGACCATCCGTTGCATGCCGTGCTGAACAGCGGCGCCCAGGCGGAAAGCCCGCCCCCGCCGCCCAAGCCGCGCCCCACCCCGCCCGTCGTCAAGCGCGAGGAACCCAATTCCCGCATCGTCCGGGTCATCGACACCACCTACACCTTCCACCGCGTCGATGCCCAGATGGACAAGGTCCAGGGCCGCAAGGTGGTATGCGGCTGGGAAACATTCCTGGACGACGACGACAAGACCTCGCGCGCCGTGCTCAACCAGTTCGAGGACGGTTCCTATGCGCCGTGGGCGGTGTCTGGCGTGTTCTCGGATTTCGCCGGCGCGGCGGCGGTCGAGGTGGTGGTGCGCACCATGCAACGCCATTTCGTCTTCACCACCAAGAAATCCGACGCCACCCGCCGCACCCTGACCAACATCGTCCTGCCCGCCACCGCCGTCCTGGCCGTGCTGGCCGGCTATCTCATGGGCATCTTGCATTAAACATGGCCGAAACCACGCTTTCCTCCACCGGACCGGCGATCATCCTGGTCCGTCCGCAATTGTCTGAGAACATCGGCACCGCCGCGCGCGCCATGCTCAATAACGGCCTGACCGACCTGCGTCTGGTGGCACCCAAGCCCGACTGGTTGAGCGAGCGGGCCATCGCCGCCGCCTCGGGTGCAGACCGGGTGGTGCTGGAAGCCAAGGTGTTCGACACCACCGAAGCGGCGGTCGCCGACCTGCAACGGGTGTGGGCCACCACGGCGCGCAACCGCTTCATGGTCAAGCCGGTGGACACGCCCAAGACCGCCGCGACCGCCATGCGCGCCCTGGCGGCCGAGGGCACGCGCTTCGGCGTGCTGTTCGGTCCCGAGCGAACCGGATTGCACAACGACGACGTGGCCCTCGCCGATACGGTCGTAACCGTGCCGCTGAACCCGGACTATTCCTCGCTCAATCTGGCGCAATGCGTGTTGCTGGTATCCTATGAATGGTATCAGGCGGCCGACCCGGAACTGCCGGAACGGCACATGACCAAGGGTGCCCAGCCGCCGGCCAGCAAGGAAAAGCTGCTGGAGTTCTTTGGTCATCTGGAACGCGAGTTGGACGATTGCGGTTTTCTGCGCCATCCCGACAAACGGCCGGTGATGGTGCGCAACATTCGCAACATGTTCCAACGCGCCAATCTGACCAACCAGGAAGTGCAAACCCTGCACGGCATCGTCCACGAACTGGTGACGTATCGTCATAAAAAGGCAGACACCAAAAACTGAAGCCGTAATCGCGCGGCGGTGACTTGCGGATATCCGCAATATACACGGGACCGCAAGTCGGCGTAGTCAATCCTCCCCCTATGCGCACAAAAAATACATGGGGACGGAGGAAATACATGCTGCACCGCATTAAATTCGGCACCCGTCTGGCCATCCTGCTGGCGGTCAGCGTGGTTTTGGTAACGGCCATCGGCGCCACCGGCATTCTGGGCGGGCACCAATTGTCGCGCGGGATGACCTCGCTTTACGGTGCCCGCGTGGTGCCGCTGGGTTTGCTGGCACAGATCCAGGACGCGGTCAACCGGGTGGGGGCCGGGGTCTCGACCGTCGTGCAAAGCGATTCGCGCCTGACCCTGGAACGCATGGAAAAGGACATCGCCGCCGCCGAAACCGAGGCGGAACAATTGTGGCGCACCTATTCCGCCGGCCCCTTGTCCGACGACGAACGCAGCCTAGAGGCCGCCTCGCACGAGGCGGTCAAAGCCTTTTTCGCCGCCGCCAACGACACCTTGAGCATGGTTCGCGGTGGCGACAGCTACGGCGCCCACGAAATGCTGGAAGAGCGGACCACGGATCAGCTTTCCGCCGCCACCGAAGCATTGCGAGGCCTGATGGACCTCCAGATCACCCTGGCCCGCGACGATTTCGAACGGGCCTCGGCCGGCTGGAGAACGGCCGGCGGCATCGGCCTGGGCGTCGGGCTGTTCGGTCTGGCGTTGCTGGCGATCGCTTCGGCGGTGGTGGCGCGCTCCATCACACGGCCCATGACAGACATCATTGGCGCCATGAACCGGCTGGCGGCGGGGGACACCCAAATCGCGGTGGACGGTGCCCAACGCCGTGACGAAATCGGCGACATCGCCCGCGCTCTGGCGTCGTTCAAAGACGCCGCCATCGACCGCGAGCAATTGCGCGCGGCCCAGGCGGACACCGAAGCCCGCGCCGCCGCCGACCGTCGCGCCGCCCGCGAACGCATGGCCGCCGAGTTCGATTCCTCGGTCCGTGGCCTTGTCGCCCAGGTGGCCGACGCGGCCACCCGCATGGAAGTCTCGGCCCGCCAGTTGGGCGCGTTGTCGGACACCGCCCGCCGCGACGCGGCAAGGGTCGAGGACGCCGCCCATCAGGCGGCCCATTCCGCCACCCAGGTCGCCGGCGCCACCGGGCAATTGTCGGCCTCCATCGGACTGATCGGCCAGCAAGTGGACGAATCCGGCCGCATCGCCGCCCAGGCCGCCGCGCAAAGCCGCGAAACCTCGGCCATCATGCGCGACCTCGCGGCCAGTGCCGGCCGCATCGGCGAGATCGTGTCGATGATCGCCGACATCGCCGCGCAAACCAATCTGTTGGCGTTGAACGCCACCATCGAGGCGGCCCGTGCCGGCGACGCCGGCAAGGGTTTCGCCGTGGTCGCGCACGAGGTCAAGAATCTGGCGGGGCAAACCGCACGTGCCACCGACGAAATCGGCTCCCAGGTGGCCGGGGTCCAGGCGGAAACGCAAAAAGCCGTCGCCGCCATCGGTGCCATCGACGCCATCATCGAACGCATGAACGTCATTTCCGCCACGGTGGCGGCGGCGGTGGAACAGCAGGCGGCGGCCACCGACGACATCGCCCGCAGTATCCGGCAAGTGTCGGACGGCGCGGCGGCGGTCAGTCACGGCCTGGACAGCGCGGTCCAAGCGGTGGAGGCGGCTGGAACCGCCTCGTCCGAGGTCATGACCACAGCCGAAACCCTGTCGGGCCATGCCGGCGCCCTGGATCGGGCGGTGGACGGTTTCCTGGCCGATTTGTGCGCGGTCCGGCGCGGTTAAGCCTCGGTTCACCGGATACGGCCTACCCTTTGGGGAACGTCATCCGGGGAAACGCCCATGGACTTGCTCAAGGCCTATTGGTCGGTGGACGAAATCACCACCAACGTCATCATTCTCATGCACCTGTCGGGCGCCCTGGCAGTGGGCGTGCTGATCGGCTACGAACGCTCCTTCCACGGCCGCGCCGCCGGCATCCGCACCTATGCCCTGGTCTGCGTCGCCGCCTGCGTGCTGACGGTGGTCAACGCCTATCCCGGCCAATGGTTCGGCAGCCTGTCGACGCCACCCGCCTCGGCCGATCCTACCCGCGTCATCCAAGGCATCATGACCGGCATCGGCTTTCTTGGCGCCGGCGTCATCATGAAGGAAGGCATGTCCATACGCGGGTTGTCCACCGCCGCGTCGATCTGGATGACGGCGGCCATCGGCGTGGTCATCGGCCTGGGCTTCTATGGCGCAGCCATCAGTGCCGCCATCATCACCATCGCGTTGATGAGCGGCGTGCGCAGCATCGAAACGGCGCTGCCCCACACCACCATGATGCACCTGACGCTGAAGTTCCCACGCGCCCACACCCCGGAAACCGGCCCGTTGCGCGAGATGATGGAGGAATGCGGCTGGGAGGTATCGGATTGGTCCTTCCAACGCGGCGAGGGGGGCCGGAGCTTCGAATACCAGATGGTCCTGCACGCCCACGCGCCGGCCAAGCCGGAACTGCTGGTCCAAGCGTTGGACCGCCTTGAGGGGGTGCTGGAATACCGGCTGTCGCCGACCCGAAGCTGAATGTTCCGGCCGGCATTGCAGGAACGCCCCCGCCGCCTACATTGGACCGGAACCAACTTGCCGGACACCGTCATGCGTCTTGTTCTCGCCTTTGTCGCCGCCTTTGTCGCCGCAATCCCCGCCCGCGCCGAAACACCCTTGCCAAGCTTCGAGGCACCGCTGATGCGCGACCATGTCCTGGTGGGCAAGCTGTGGCTGCCGGCGACCCAACGTTTCGCCACTCCCGACGAGGTGGTGGAACTGGCCCGCGCCGCCGACGCCGTGTTGTTGGGCGAAACCCACGACAACGCCGACCACCATGCCCTTCAGGCCTGGATGACGGCCCGCCTGATGGAAAGCGGCCGCCCCCCGCTGGTGGCATTCGAGATGATCGACGCCGGACAGGAAAAGGCGCTTAGGCGCCATCTGGCCGATCATCCCGGCGACGCCGCCGGATTGGGGCCGGCGCTTTCCTGGGAAAAGAGCGCGTGGCCGTCCTGGTCGCTCTATCGCCCCATCGCCGAGGTGGCGCTACGGGCCGGAGCTGCGCTGGCTCCCGCCAACCTGACCCGCGAACAGGTTGGCGACATCGTCAGACACGGCGACGACCACGGCCTTCCCCCCATTTCCCGGCAACAACTGGCCAGCATCGGCGAAGACATCAAGGACGGCCATTGCGGCATGCTGCCCGACACGGCGGTTCCCGGCATGGTGCGGGTGCAGCGCAGCCGCGACAAGGTGATGGCCGAGGCCCTGATCCAGGGGATGCATGACCACGGCCACGCCATCCTGATCGCCGGTGCCGGCCACACCCGCACCGACCGCGGTGTCCCGGTTGCGCTGTCCCAGCTTGCACCGACGGCCAAGGCGTTCTCGGTCGGCTTTCTTGAGGTCAAGGACGGCATGACCGACCCCGCCGCCTATGGCGAACGCTTCGGCACCCGGACACCGCCATTCGACGCGGTGTGGTTCACCCCGGCGGCAGAGCGCGAGGATCAGTGCGAGGCTTTTCGCCGGCACATGGAGAAGAAAAAAGGAAAAGGGGCTTAAAGCCCCTTTTCAAAATCGGCCGGCGACCGCAGATAGGCGCCGAACACGTCCGGTAGACGCCGCTTCAAATCCTCTAGCGGATCGGACGGGTCCAACGGTGTCCGCTGCGTCTTCTCGCAGAACATCTTGATCAGCTTCTTGTTGCCCGGCGGGCCGAAGATGGCGCGGAACGGGCCCTCGCCCAGCCGTTCCTGAGCCACACCCAGGAAGATCGGAATCTGGTTGAATTGCAGGTAGTGGACCAACTGGTTGATGGTCTCGCCCGAAATCTCGTGCAGCCATTCGGCCATGTTTTCCAGGTCCTTGGCGTTTTGGACCTCCATGGCTTCCAGACGGTCGCAATCGACGCACATCTCCCAGAACTTGTCGCCCATTTTCTCGTAGACGGCGCCGTGCAGGAATTCGTAACGCTCCTTGCCCAGGAAGGCGACACCCTTGGCGGCCAAGGGCTGGGTGTCCAACATCTCGCGCATCATCTCGTCGGACAGGATCTTGCGGGCCTGTTCCATGGAATGGCGGCCGATGTCGGCCAGCGACGCGATGCCTTCGGGGGTGCGCAGGGTGGTGACGCCCTTGCCCAATTCGTTGATCAGCTTGACCGGAATTTCGGCGAAATACGGAATGAGCGGCACCTGCCAGTCAAAGTCCAGATGGTCCTTGATGGCCGCATAGAACTTGTCGCCCTGGGTCGGCGACGGCTTGGGCTGTTCGGCCTCGCTCCATTTGCCTTTGACCAGATCGGCCAACTTGTCCAACAGCGATTTGGTCGCCGGGCTCTGAGTCACCTTGCCGGGCGGCTTGAGCGCGGTTCCCCAACGATGGTCGGCATAGGCCTTGGCCCCCGAACGCACCACCATGCCGACAATCTGGTTCAGCGTCCGTTCGCAACGCAAGGGAGTGTCGTTGTCCTCGACCGGGGCGCCGTTACCGTCGACGATCAGGTCGTGGAATTTTTCCCGCCGGGTGGTGACCAGTTGCAGACAGGCGAACAACAAATCCGGCGTCGCCATGACCGTGCCATAGGGATCGTCATAGGACTTGAGCGCCGGAATCAGTTCCAGCACCCGTTCCGTCACGGGTCCCTTGATGGCGCGGATGATTTCCTTGCGGTTCTGCGCGTCCTTGTCCACCGCCTTGGCGGCAGGCTTGCCCTTGTCGGACATCCCTTGTCCCATCCCCTGTGCCCGGATCGTCCCGGACTATTCGTTCAAGATCGTGGTCGGAAGCTGGTTCATCTTGGCCAGCAGGTATTCCAGGTCGTCGGTTTCGAACTCGACACCCAGGTCGCCATACTGGGTCAGGATGCGCTCGATCATCCGACGCGAAAACCGCTCGCGGTCGTTCGGTCCACCGTCGTACTCCATTTCATAGGACACGTCGACGGCGGCCCGCATGGCGGCGAAGAACGCCTTGGGCAGGCCAGCCTTGTCGAACAGCGCCTCGAACCCCCGCTTGCCGGCGTCATGGATCAGGGTGCGGGCGTTCTCGAGCTTGATGCGGGCCAGCTTGGCCAGCGCCCATTCGAAGAAGGTCATGTCGCCCATGCACACCGCGCGCAGGATGATGGACGGCGTCAGGCGATTGTTGCGATAGAGGTGATCGACCAGCTTGGCGACGTCGGTGTCGGTGTCGGCCAGCCCCAGAACCGCCAGCTCGCGCGCCTGCAACAACAGGTTGGCGGCCATTTCCGGCGACATGTCCGGGCGGGCGGCCAAGGCCTGACGCAAGTTCTCGGACACCTTGGCCATCAGCCGTTCGGCCACGGTCACCGGCAGCAAGGCGCGTTCGACCAGCGGCTTTCCCACCATCTCGGAAGAACCGAATTCGTCCACCACACGCTGCAACGCGGCCTCGGTCAACTCGGCGCCTTCGTTGGCGACCAGCGAGGCGACCGCCGCTTCGTTGTGGCTGTCCACCAAGGCGTCGGCGAGGTGGGCCGACACATGGGCGCGCCGCGCCACCGCCACCTGCTTTTCCGGCGACTGTGCCTTGACGATCTCGATCAGATCCTCGTCGGTCAGGACCTCGGAGAATTGCAACATGGGCAACGCCACGCTATCGACGTCACGGGCCAAGGCCACCGCCACGTCGTTGGGAACCAGCGGGTTTTCCTTGAGTTGGCGCGACAGCGCCTCGCGGACGCGCACCTCGGCGTCCTTGACCATCAGGCGGAAGATGTCTTCCGCCAGTTTGCGCTGCGCCGTGCTCAACGCCGGATGCTGTCCGGCGATCTTCCCGGCGATCTCGGCCCGCGTGTCCGCCGATGGATTGGCGAGCAACCGGGCGACGTCTTCCTCGTTCAGCTTCTGGTCCACGTCCGCTTTTCTTTCGGTTTGCGGGTCCGCCGGTCAGCGGCCACCCGATATTATACATTGTTCCAAAGGTCTGAACAGCTATGCGCAGACCTGATCCAGCCACCGCCCCAGCGCCGCCGCCCCCTTTTTCTCGATGACCGGGGCGTGGCGGGCGGTCTCGGCACGCAATTGCCCGACGCTGAGATCGGGTTGTGCCGAAATCTCGCCCAGATGGCCGACGAACCACCGTTCCAGGCCGCGGCCGCTGACCTCGGCGTGGAATTGCAGACCCAAGGCCCGCTGTCCCCAGGCGAAGGCCTGGTTCGGAGTGACGGGTGTCGAGGCCAGAAGGTCCGCCCCATGCGGAAGGTCGAAGGTGTCGCCATGCCAATGCAGCACCGCCGCGCCCTGCAACTCGGCCAAAGGAGAGTTCTCTCCGGCCTCGGTCAGCGACAGCGCCGACCAGCCGATTTCCTTGCCAGCGGGGTTGGGATAGACCTTGGCCCCCAGCACGCGGGCCATGATCTGGGCGCCCAGGCACAGCCCCAGAATGGGGCGGTCGGCCCGAAGCCGGCTTTCCACCGCCTTCATCTCGGGCAACAGGAAGGGGAACGATTCTTCGTCATAGGCGCCCAGCGGACCGCCCAGCACCACCATCAGGTCGGGGGCCAGGGCGTCCAACGCCGCAAGGTCGTCGGTGGGGGCCTCAAGATAGCGCACGCTGAAACCGCGTTTCGCCAGCACTCCTTCCAACAGGTCCAGGTCCTCGAACGCCAGATGACGGATGGCCACACAGGTCTTCATATCCTGCCTCGGTCAAAGGTGAAGGGCGCATGCGCATTCAATCATGAACCGGCCGCCGCCGCCACCCCTCGCACGCAGAGGCTACAACCCCAGATAAGCCGCCTGAACCTTGTCGTCGGCCAAAAGCTCGGCGCCGGTTCCTTCCATCACCACCGCCCCGGTTTCCAGCACGTAGCCGCGGTCGGCGATGGCCAGGGCGGCGGTGGCGTTCTGTTCAACGAGGAAGATGGTGGTTCCCTGGCGCTTCAAATCCTGGACCGTCTGGAAAATCTCGGCCACCAGCAAGGGGGCCAGCCCCATGGACGGCTCGTCCAGCAGCAACAGCCTGGGCGCCCCCATCAGCGCACGGGCGATGGCCAGCATCTGTTGCTGTCCGCCCGACAAGGTGCCGGCCGGCAGGTGCCGTTTGTCGCGCAGGATGGGAAACAGCGCATACATGCGTTCCATGTCGGCGGCCACACCCTTGCCCCGGCGGCGATAGGCGCCCAGACGCAGGTTGTCCTCGACCGACAGCGGGCCGAACACCTGACGTCCTTCGGGCACCTGGGCGATGCCGGCGGCGACACGTCCTTCGGCCGACATGCGCGAGATGTCGGCGCCGTCGAAGCGGATGGCGCCGCCGCTCAAGGGCTGCACCCCGGACAGACAGCGCAGCAGCGTGGTCTTGCCGGCGCCGTTGGCACCCACCAGGGCGACCAGTTCCCCCTGCTCGATCCTGAGGTCGATGCCCTTGAGCGCCAGGATGCGGCCGTAATGGCTGGAGAGATCGGAAATTTCGAGCAGCATCAGACATGCGCTCCCAGATAGGCGGCAACCACGTCGGCGTTGGCGCGCACCTCCGTCGGCGTGCCCTCGGCCAGCTTGCGGCCGTAGTTCAGCACCAGGATATGGTCGGAGATCCCCATCACCATCTTCATGTCGTGTTCGACCAGAACCACGGTGACGCCCATAGCCGCCACCTTCTTGATGACCTCGTCGATCTCGCGGCTTTCGGTGGCGTTCAGCCCCGCCGCCGGTTCGTCCAGCAACAACAGACGCGGCTTGGCCGCCAGCGCGCGGGCGATTTCCAGCCGCTTGAGCGCGCCATAGGGCATGGACGCGGCGTCGGAATTGACATAACGGCCCAGGCCGACGAAATCCAACAGTTCGACGCAATGAGCCCGGCATGCCCGGTCACGCCGCACCACCGACGGCAGACGCACCAGCGACGCCCAGAAACGGCGGTCGAGATGCAGGTGATGGCCGACCATGACGTTCTCGACGGCGCTCATGTTGAAGAACACCTGAAGGTTCTGGAAGGTCCGGCTCATGCCCAAACCCGCCAGTTCGCTGGGCCTGCGTCCCGCGATGTCGTGGCCGTCCAGCCGGATGGCGCCGCGCGTCGGGGTGTAGATGCCGGTCACCAGATTGAACAGCGTGGTCTTGCCGGCACCGTTGGGGCCGATGATGGAATGGATGGTGCCGGGACTGATGGCGAAGGACAGGTCCTCGACCGCGTGCACGCCGCCGAATTCCTTGCTCAACCCCTCGACGGTCAAAAGGCTCATGGCGTCCTCCGGCGCTTGGCGAGCAAAAGACGCAACGACGGCAACAACCCCTTGGGCATGAAGATCATGGTGCCCATCATGATGCCGCCCAGCACCATGGCCTCGTAATCCTCGAACGACGCCAGGAACTGCGGCAGCAGCGTCAGCAGAACGGCGCCGACCACCGCGCCGAAGGTGGAGGCCATGCCGCCCAGGACCACCATGGTCACCACCTCGATGGAGCGGAAGAAGCTGCCGATGTCGGGGGTGATGAAGCCGTTCTTGTGGGCGAACAGCGAGCCCACCACGCTAGCGAACACCGCCGAGACCACGAACACCAGCACCTTGTAGCCGGTGGTGTCGACGCCCACCACCTCGGCTCCCACTTCCGAGCCGTGCACGGCGCGAAGCGCCCGGCCCACCGGAGAATCCACCAGATTGAGCGACAGCCAAACCGCGATAACCACCAGCACCGCCGCCAGCCAATACCACGCCTGGTCGCCGGATACGGTCAGCCCCGCCACCGAGAAGGCGTCGACGCCCAGGCCGTCGGGACCGCCGGTAACGGCCGATTCGGTCTTCAGCACGATGTGGATGATGATGCCGATGCCCAAGGTGGCCATGGCCAGATAATGCCCCTTGAGCTTGAGGATGGGCCGCCCGACCACGAAGGCCAGGGCGCCGACCACGCCGGCCGACAGCAACAGCGCCGCCAGCGGCGGCAAGCCGTACCGCCCGGTCAACAGCGCCGAGCCATAGGCCCCCAACGCGAAGAACCCGGCATGGCCCAGGCTGATCTGGCCGCCATAGCCGACCAACAGGTTCAGGCCGACGCACAAGGTGGCGTTGAACAGGGCGTTGACCGCCACGTCGTAGAAATAGGCGTTGGGAAAGCCAAGCGGCGCCAATGTCACCAGCGCCACCAGCACGGCCAACCCGCCGGTTCGGGGAGATTTCCACATGATGGCGTCAGACCCGGTCGGTGCCCTTCTTGCCGAACAGGCCGCTCGGCATGAAGAACAGGACGAAAAGAATGATGACGAAGGCGATGGCGTCCTTGTAGGCCGAGGACAGATAACCCGAGGCCAGCGCCTCGGCCACGCCGACCAGAAGACCTCCGACGATGGCCCCCGCCCCCGAGCCCAGCCCGCCCAGCACGGCGGCCGAGAACCCCTTGAGCCCCAGCATGATGCCGGCTTCGTAATTGGTGAAGGTGATCGGAGTGACGACGATGCCGCCGACCGCGCCCAGCATCGCCGACAGGGCGAAGGCCACCACCAGCACCGAACGCACCGGAATGCCCATCAACTGCGCCGCCAGCCGGTTGTGCGAGGTGGCCAGCATGGCCTTGCCGAACAAGGTGCGGTTGAAGAACCACCACAACAGCGCGATCACCACCACGGCGGCCCCCACCACCCACAGGCTTTGCGGCATCAGCGTGGCGCCGGCCAGCCTTAGCGGCGTGTCGCCGGAAAAGGCCGGCAGGGCGTGGAATTCCTTGTCCCACAGCACCTGGGCGGCGCCGCGCAGGAAGATCGAGGCGCCGATGGTGATGATGACGATGGCGGTGACGTCGGCACCCCGCGCCGGCTCCACCGCGAACTTCTCCAGCGCCACGCCCACCGCCATGGTCGCCACCACCGCCAACACCGCCGCCAAGGGCAGCGGCAATCCGGCCGCGACCATGGTCGCGGTGGCCATGCCGCCGATCATGATGAACTCGCCCTGGGCGAAATTGATCACGTGGCTCGAGTTGTAGATGATGGCGAAGCCCAACCCGGCCAGCGCGTAGATCGCCCCCGAGGTCAGGCCGGAAAACAGGTATTGCAGGAATTCCGCGAACATTTGACCCTCAGTTTCCCCCTCTTCCGGCGACACCGGAAGAGGGGCTCCTCACTCAATCCGACAGCACCCAGTCACCGTTGCGGATTTCCACCATGTGGAACGCCGCCGGGCTCAGGCCCATATGGTCGGTGGCCGACATGGTGACCATGCCGCCGGTTCCCACGTATCCCGAGGTCTTCTCCAACTCGTCGCGCACGCGCGCCTTGTCGGTGCCGCCAGCCCGCGAGATGGCGGCGGCGGCCAGTTGCAGGCCGTCATAGGCGTGACCGGCAAAGGTCGAGACCTCGGTTTTGAAAGCCGCTTCGTAATCGGCCTTGAACGCCGTCACCACCGGCTTTTGCGGATCGGTGGCCGGCAGTTGTCCAGCCACCACCAGTCCCGCCGCCGGCAGGCGCACGCCGTCGGCGGCAGCGCCGGCCAGACGGATGAACTCTTTCGACGCCACGCCATGCGACTGATAAAGCGGCAGGGCGATGCCCAATTGTTTGTAGTTCTTGGTGACGATGGCCGGCCCCTGGCCGAAGCCGAAATTGAACACCGCCTGGACGCCCGGCGCGTTCCTGGCCTTGGTCAACTGGGCGGTGACGTCCGGGTCCTTCGGCGAATAAACCTCGTCGGCGACGATTTCGATGCCGTGGTTGGCCGCCACCTTCAGCGACTGGTCGTGCCCCGACTTGCCGAACCCCGAATCCTCGGACACCAGGGCGATCTTGGAGATGCCGCGCGTCTTCATGTCGGCGAACACCTTTTCCGCCGCCATGCGGTCGGTGTGCGGAGTCTTGAACACCCATTTCTTGACCGGCTCGACGATGTCGATACCACCGGCCAGCGAAATGAACGGCACGCCGGCCAGTTCGACCACCTTGATCGCCGCCATGGAGGTGCCGGTGGTGGTGCCGCCGACCAGGATGTCGACGCCGTCATTCTGAATCAGGCGCTTGGCGAAGGTCGCCGCCTTGTCGGGTGCGCCACCATCGTCGTAAACCACCAGTTCGACCTTGCGGCCGCCGATACCGCCATCCGTGTTCAGGCGCTCGACATAACGCTCCAGCGTCTTCTTTTCCGGCTCACCCAGGAACGACGCCGGCCCGGTCACCGACAGGAAGCTGCCGATCTTGACGGTTTCAGCAGCCTGAACGCCCCCGGAGAACACGACACAGCCCAGGACGGCGACACCCGCCGCCCCCATCCATACCAAGCCCTTCATTCCTTTCCTCCCTCTGTTCCGGCGTCTGGCGGCCGGTTGACAGCGCACTTTATGGCCCGATTCCTTTCAGGGCAAGATGCCCACATCTTTGATACGGGAAAGTCCCGAGCTAATCCGACAACACCCAACCGCCGCCGCGAATTTCCACCATGTGGAACGCCGAGGCGTTGAGGCCCATGTGGTCGGTGGGCGACATGGTGACCATACCGGCGGTGCCGACATAACCGGACGTCTTCTCCAACTCGTCGCGCACGCGGGCCTTGTCGGTGGACCCGGCGCGCAGGACAGCGGCGGCGGCCATCTGAAGCGCGTCGTAGGAATGGCCGGCGAAGGTCGAGACCTCGGACTTGAAAGCCGCTTCGTAATCGGCCTTGAACGCCGTCACCACCGGCTTTTGCGGATCGGTGGCCGCCAATTGCTCGGCCACCACCAGTCCCGCCGCCGGCAGGCGCACCCCCTCGGCGGCGTCGCCGGCCAGACGGATGAATTCCTTGGATGCCACGCCATGCGACTGCCACAGCGGCAGCTTGATACCCAACTGGCGATAATTCTTGGTGACGATGGCCGGCCCTTGGCCGAAGCCGAAATTGAACACCGCCTGGACCCCCGGCGCGTTCCTGGCCTTGGTCAACTGGGCGGTGACGTCCGGGTCTTTCGGCGAATAAACCTCGTCGGCGACAATTTCGATGCCGAAAGCCGGCGCCGCCTTCAACGACTGGTCGCGGCCCGACTTGCCGAACCCTGAATCCTCGGACACCAGGGCGATCTTGGAAACGCCGTGCCTCTTCATGTCGGCGAACACCTTTTCCGCCGCCATGCGGTCGGTGTGGGCGACCTTGAACACCCATTTCTTGACCGGCTCGACGATGTCGATGCCGGCCGCCAGCGAGATGAACGGCACCCCGGCCGGCTCGATCACCTTGATCGCCGCCATGGTGGTCGCGGTCGCGGTGCCGCCGATGATCATGTCGACGTTATCGTTGCGGATCAGACGCTTGGCCAGGGTCGCCGCCTTGTCGGGCGCGCCGCCGTCGTCATAGACCACCAGTTCGATCATACGGCCGCCAATACCGCCATCCTTGTTCAGGCGTTCGACGTAACGTTCCAGCGTCTTCTTTTCCGGCTCGCCCAGGAACGATGCCGGCCCGGTGGCCGACAGGAAGGCGCCGATGCGAACCACCTCGCCCGCGAATGCCGTTCCACCCCCCGACAACACCGCCGCCGACACGGCTACCGCCATTCCCAGTTTAGCCAGACAACGCATGGACCTCTCCCCTTGCCGCCGTCACGCAGGCGTGACGGCGGCACTCTAGGGGCGGCACGGCAGCGGGGCAAGATTTCCGCATGTTTTTTTATGGCAATTCCGCGTTGGAACCGCAGAATTCCACAACTTTCAATTAATACTTCTGCGAGGGAAGTATTTGCGCACAGTTTAAAAATTTGTTAAAGTCCGCCCGGACCCAGTTCTCGGGGGAGGGCATATGGGCGGTGAGGATTCTACGGTCGTCGAGAAACTGAAGGCGCAGCGTGACCGCTTCATCGCCTTCGCGTTCGCCGGGGCGGACCTGTTGCTGGAGGTGGGCGAAGACGACGTCATCGCCTATTCCGCCGGTGCGGGGGAAGCGCTTTACGGTCTTTCCGACGCGGATCTGACCAGCAAGAAACTGGCCGAATTCATTCATCCCAAGGACAAGAAGCGGTTCGAGGAATCCATCCTCAAGCTTCGTAATACCGGCCGGCTGGACCAGATGGTCATCACCATGACCGGGGCCTCGGGCGCAGTGTCCAAACTGCGCATGTCGGGCATCCGGCTGCCGCAATTTCCCAGTTCCTACCATCTGGTGCTGTCGCATATCCCGCCCGTCGCCGCCGCCACGCCCGAACGGCAATTCGGCGAGGTCGACCACAAGGCCCGTTTCATCGAGATGGTTCAGCAACGCCTGAACGAAGGCAACCGCCTGGGCAAGGATTACACGCTGACCCTGGTGGATTTCTCCAATAACGACTTCAGCCGGATGGAGCAATCCACCACCCAAAGTTTCCTGTCCACGGTGATGGACTCGCTCGAGGAATATTCGGTGCGCGGCGCCTCGGCCGGGCCCTTGACTTCGCACTCCTTCGGGCTGGTGCACGACGACAAGGTTCCCTCCACCATGGTTCGCCAGCGCATGGCCGCCCTGGCAGAACGCTTCGCAGGCAAGGCCGGCGGCGGATCGGGACTCAAGCTGCATTCGGCGACGCTGGACATGGACGACAGCGCGCTTTCGGACGAAGACATCACGCGGGCCATGACCTACATCGTCAACGGCTTCGTGCGCGACAGCACCCAATTCGCCATGAAGTCGCTGGCCGAAGGCGCCAAGCTGGCCATTCAGGACACCCTGGTCCGGGTCAAGAACTTCCGCGCCATGGTGCGCGGCGGCGAGAAGCTGGCGTTCCTCTACCAACCTGTGGTCAACCTGCGCACCGGCGCCGTCCTGAAATACGAGGCGTTCAGCCGCATCACCCATAACGGCGCCTTCTTCGTGCCATCGCAGATCATTCCCTTCGCCACCGAAGTGGGTTTGATCGGCGAATTCGACGTGATCGCGGTAACCAAGGCGTTGAACCTGCTGCGCAGCCCCGGCGAGGTGTCGACGCTGGCGACCATCGCCGTCAACGTGTCGGGCCATTCGCTGGGCAACCCGGCGTTCTATCAATCGCTGTTCAAGATATTGGAGCAGAACCGTCAGGTGCTGGGCCGGCTGGTGCTGGAGATCACCGACGCCGCCGAAATCTACAATTTGGACGAAGCCAAGCGCTTGCTGTCGCGCATCCGCCGCCTGGGGGTGCGTATCTCGTTAGACGATTTCGGATTGGGCGGGTCGGGTTTCGACCTGTTGCGCTTCCTGCCGGTGGACTTCGTCAAGATCGACGCCACCATCATCCAAGGCGGCCACGACCCGCGGGGGCGTTCGGTACTCAAGGCGGTGACCTCGCTGTGTCATGATCTGGGCATCGTCACCGTGGGCGAATGCGTGGAAGACAGCGAAATGTTGCAGGTCCTGCGCGAGGTCAACATCGATTACGCACAAGGTTATTATTTCGCCCAGCCGACGGTGGATGCCGCCAAGCGCATCAAATACTTCACCGAGCACGTAAAGGTTGCCGGAACGGCGGAACCTGGACTTTCCGTTGTCGCCGGTTGATAAACAACACTCCACATCCAGACCTTTAGCCTAGGCAACGCAGTTCGCCCAGGACTTTGGCGCTATTCCTAGCGACACAGAGCACTTTTATTGTGGCCGGGTTCCGCGTGCCCTTTCGGCCCGCACTTTCGACAACCCGCGTTCCGGCCCACCGGAGACGCCCTGCCCGGTCTGTGTCGTCCAGTGGAAACACGCTCCGCACGGTGGCTGGCTCTCGGCCTGTTTTTCGCCATTTCCTTCGTCATCGCCCTGGTCGTCCTGGGGCGTGCCGACCACGCCGCGCAAAGCGCCGACGAATTGCGCGAACAGCCGTTCATGCTGGCCGACGCGCTGTTGCGTGCCCATCAGCAAATCCATGTACTTCAGACCGGGCTGCACGACATCGTGCGCACCGGCAACGCCGGTGCCGCCACGGCAATTCCCGACCGGGCGTCCCCCCAGGACGTGGCGTTGCGCGAAGCGCTGAATTTGGTCGTGTCACGACATGCCGGCGACGATTCCATCCTGGTGGCGCTGGTCAAGGCCATCTCGGCATGGCGCGACAACCGGGCCCAGGTCGCCGAACTGGTCGCCACCGGCCGCCGCGCCGAAGCCGAGAAACTGTTCGAGACCGAGAGCGAACGCCTGTATCGCGCCTTGCACGACACGCTGGAAAGCGCCCAGTCCGCCGAACGGCACAACGCCCAAAGGCTTCGGGCCGAAGCGAATGAAGCCCGCCGGTCGGTGCAGCACGTGATGCTGGCCCTGGCGGTGCTGGCAAGCGCCACCCTGACCGCCACCTTGTGTGGACTTGTCCTGACCTTTCACACCCATCGCCCCCTCAGCCGGCTACGTTCGACCTTGCTGGCCTTGGCCGATGGCGACACCTCGGTCGCCATTCCCTACGAAGGCGCCACGACCCCGGTCGGTGCCCTGGCCCGCGCGATGGCCTGTTTCCGCGACAGCCTGACCGAACGCGACAACGCCTTGGCGGCGCTGCGCCGCTCGGACGAACAATTGCGCCGCGCCATCGCCGCCAAAGGTCGAGTTCTGGCCGCCACCAACCACGATTTACGCCAGCCCCTTCAGGCGCTCAGGCTGTATCTCGACACCCTGGAGCACCGGCTCGAAGGAACCCCGGAACAGGCAGTGGTCGCCAGCGCCCAGACCGCCTTGGCGTCGGGCGAGGAATTGCTGCGCAACTATCTCGACGTGTCGTTGCTGGAAAGCGGCCTGATCCGCCCCAACCTGAGAAAAATCGCCGTCGCGCCGCTGTTGCGCGATTTGGCCGGCGAGTTTTCGGCCCCGGCCGCCGACAAGGGATTGTCGATCCGAATGGTGCCCTGTACCGCCACGATCCGCAGCGATCCAGAACTGTTGCATCGCATGCTGCACAACCTGCTGGCCAACGCCTTGCGCTACACCACGCACGGACGGGTATTGCTGGGCTGCCGCCGACGGGGGGAAAACTTGCGCATCGAGGTCTGGGACACCGGCATCGGCATCGCCGCCGACCATCTGGGCATCGTGTTCGAGGAGTTTTTCCAACTGAACAACCCGGAACGCGACCGCGCCAAGGGCGTCGGCCTGGGACTGTCGGTGGTGGAACGCGCGGCCCACCTGCTTCAGCATCCACTCGACGTTTCGTCGCGGCCGACACAAGGTTCGATGTTCGCCGTCACCGTCCCGCTGGTCCCCGAGGGCGGCGCCTAGTGGAGAAAATCTGACGAAATCCCCCCTTTGCCTTCGTCTGATTTTCTCCACAATTCAATAGGTTGGCGGGCCACCTTATCCAGATGCCTGGAGACCAAGCGTCTGGGGTGGACCACTAGCCAAGCCCTTCGGCCGTCGCTATAAAAGCGCCATGACACTGAACACCGCGCCCCTTTCACCGTTGGAAGCCCGCATCGAACACCGCCGGCTGGCCGAACAGGTCGCCCGTTGGGACCGTCTGTACCACACCAACGACGCCCCCGAGGTGGACGACGCCACCTACGACGACGCCAAGCGCCGCTTGTTGGCGATCGAGGCGGATTATCCCGAACTGGCGGCCAACAGCCCCACCGCCCGCGTCGGCGCGACGGTGGCCGAAGGGTTCGGCAAGGTCCGCCACGCGGTGCCCATGCTGTCTTTGGACAACGCCTTTTCCGACGAGGACGTCCAGGAATTCGAAGGCCGCATCCGCCGTTTCCTGGCGTTGCCCCCGGACGAGCCCATCCATTTCATGGCCGAGCCCAAGATCGACGGATTGTCCATTTCGCTGCGCTATGAAGGGGGACGCTTCGTCCAGGCGGCGACGCGCGGCGACGGCGCCGAGGGCGAGGACGTCACCGCCAACCTGATGACCCTGGCCCAATTGCCGCGCGAGATCGCCGACGCTCCGGCCGTGCTGGAAGTCCGGGGCGAAGTCTACATGACCAAGGACGATTTCCTGGCATTGAACCAGCGCCAGGAAGCGGCCGGCGAAAAGCTGTTCGCCAACCCGCGCAACGCGGCGGCCGGTTCCTTGCGTCAGCTCGATTCCAAGGTGACTGCGTCGCGTCCCCTGAGCCTGTTCACCTATGCCTTGGGCGATTCCTCGGAAAGCGTGGCCGACAGCCATGGCCATTTCCTGGAACGCCTGACCCGCTGGGGGTTCCCCACCAACCCGCTGGCCCGGCGTTGCACCGGCGCCGCCGAGTTGCTGGCCTTCCATGCCGAGATGGCGGCCCGACGCGCCGAACTGCCCTATGACATCGACGGCATCGTCTACAAGGTGGACCGCGTCGATTGGCAACAACGGCTGGGCTTCGTCAGCCGCAGCCCGCGTTGGGCCATCGCCCACAAGTTCCCCGCCGAACAGGCGACCACCCAATTGGAGCGCATCGAGATCCAGGTGGGCCGCACCGGCGCGCTGACCCCGGTGGCCCATCTGCGGCCGGTCAACGTCGGCGGCGTGGTGGTGTCGCGCGCCACCCTTCACAACGAAGACGAAATCGAACGCAAGGACGTGCGCATCGGCGACACCGTGATCATCCAACGCGCCGGCGACGTCATCCCCCAGGTGGTGGGGCCGGTGCTGGAGAGACGCCTCCCGGACGCGCTTCCTTTCGTCTTTCCCGAAACCTGCCCGGTCTGCGGCGCTCACGCGGTGCGGGGACAGGACGAGGCCATCCGCCGGTGCACCGGCGGTCTGACCTGCAAGGCCCAGGTCAAGGAACGGCTGCGGCACTTCGTCAGCCGCAACGCCTTCGACATCGAGGGGCTGGGCGACGAAAACATCGAATTCCTGGTGGACGGCGGCTGGATCGCCAAGCCGGCCGACATCTTCCGCCTTGAGGACAAGAACAGCAAAGGTCTGCAACGGCTCCAGAACTTCAAGGGCTGGGGCGAAAAGAAGGTGTCGAAGCTGTTCTCCGCCATCGCCCAGCGCCGCACCATCGCCCTCGAGCGGTTCATCTTCGCCCTGGGTATCCGCCAGGTGGGCGAAGCCACCGCCAAGCGGCTGGCCCGCCATTACGGCACCTTCGCCGCGTGGCGTCAGGCCATGGTCGATGCCGTCCCGCGCGAGAACGAGGCCTATCACGACCTGATCAGCATCGAAGACATCGGCCCCGCCGTCGCCACCGATATCCTGAATTTCTTCGACGAAGCCCATAACCTGGAGGCGCTGGACGATCTGGCCGCGCAGCTTGATATCCAAGCCGCCCAACAGGTCACCGTGACCGACAGCCCGGTAACCGGAAAGGCCGTGGTGTTCACCGGCGAACTCACCACCATGACCCGCGCCGAGGCCAAGACCCGTGCCGAGGCATTGGGCGCCAAGGTGGTGGGCAGCGTGTCGAAGAAAACGGATTACGTGGTCGCCGGTCCCGGCGCCGGGTCGAAACTGACGGAAGCGCAAAAGCTGGGCATCGCGGTGCTGAGCGAAGACGAATGGCTGGCGCTTGTCTCCGGCGTGCTCTAGAACAAAGGACAGGGTCATTTCGTGACGAGTCCATGAGCAACCCCGAGAACCCTCGCGAGCGGTTCAGACGCCCGCTGGAACGGCCGACGCTGAACCTGCCGTCCCGG
This sequence comes from Magnetospirillum aberrantis SpK, assembly GCF_011022235.1. GTDB lineage: Bacteria > Pseudomonadota > Alphaproteobacteria > Rhodospirillales > Magnetospirillaceae > Magnetospirillum > Magnetospirillum aberrantis. Next base: position 96,402 of record NZ_JAAIYP010000032.1, read on the forward strand.
CGTCTGGACGCGCCCCAGCCGCAACCCGCGCCGGAAGAGGCGCCGCCACCCGCCACCGCGCCGGGTGGGTTGGCGCGTCTGCTCGACGCCATCGCCAAGATGCTGCAACCCAAGCCGCAGCCCGACCCGAAACAACAGCAGCAACAGCAACCCCCGCCCGTACCCAGCGAGGCGCCGTTGTTCACCGTGCTGGTGGCGGCCATGAACGGCGATTCCGCCGACGGCACCGCGTCGCAGGCCTTGTTCAAGCTGTTGGACAGCAAGACCACCCTCAAGGTCAAGCCGCTGCCCCGGCCGTTCCAGTTGGACGTCATGGACGATCCCGCCCAGATGGCGGCGGTGGTCACCAACACCCGCCACGCGGTCGCCGCCGAAACCGCCGACGTCATGGTCTGGGGCGACGTCACCAAGGACGGATACCGCCTGCGCCTGTCCACCGCGTCGATGCCGGACGAAGACCGGCCGACCCTGTTCGGCCCCGCCTGCCGCCTGGATTTCCCGGCCAAGCTGGACGAGCCGCAGTTGCATCTGCTGTACGGCGCCATCCTGGCGGCCATCGAACCCCTCAACCATATCCAACGCGCCGGCCTGCGCCGCCTGTTGCCCCTGGCCTCGCCGCCGCTCGACGCCATCGCCGCCAAGCCGCCGGTGGCGTGGTCCATGCCCCAGCAGCGCACGGCGCAACTGATCCATGGTCACGTGGCCGCCGCCTGCGCCCAGGTGGTGCCGCCGTCACAGGCGGCGGAATGGTTCCAACGTGCGATCAACGCCTACCGGTCGGCGGAAAAACGCCTGAACCCGCGTGTCGACCCGCCGTTCGAAAGCGGCCTGATGCACAAATACCTGGCCGCCGTCCTGACCGCGCGGGCCGAACGCATCAAGGAACGGGCCGAAGAAAACCTGGATGAAGCGGTCAAACATTGGCGGTCGGCGGTGGAATGCGTCGGCAAGGCGACCATGCCCCAGGAATGGGCGGCGTTGCAGACCCGGCTGGGGGCCGCGCTGTACCGGCTTGACCTGATCACCGGCGACAGTGAATTGCTGCGCGAGGCGTTGCAGGCGTTGCAATTGGCGTTACAGGTGCACACCCGCGGCCAAGCGCCCGAGCGATGGGCCGAGATCATGCACCTGATCGCCCAGGTGCTGGAGGTCTATGGCGACCAGTTGAAGAATCCCGAAGTGTTGAAACGCGCCATCGACGCCTGTCAAAGCGTGCTCGAGGTGCGGTCACGCGACCGCACACCGCTGGCCTGGGCGTCGGTACGCAACACCTTGGGTTCGGCACTGTTCCTGCTCGACCGCCATGGCGGCGGCGTCAACCACCTGCTCCAGGCCATGGAAGTGCTGGAAGAGGCGCTGGACGTGTTCCGCGCCCATGGTGCCAAGGGACCGGCCCAGGTTGCCGAACGCAACCTGGCCCATGTCCGAAAACTGGCCGAGGACCGCAAAGCCCGTCAGGTCATCGACCCCGACTGGGCCTGATGCCGGTTCCACGAACTTCCGATCCGTGGAACCGATCTGACAGCCCTTATCGCGCGCGTGCGCCCCGCTGACCATGGCCGTGCTGGCCCTGGCCGTCGCGATGGGCGGGCTTGGCGCCCTGCCCCTTGCTTCCCGACGGCTTCCCACCTGCGGGTTTCCCTCCGGCCAGCTTGCTCCCGGCCGGCTTGCCCACCGCGGGGCGGCCTTCCTGCGGCCTGGAACCACCACGGCCGCGCTGCCCCTGGGCCGGCGGCTTGGGGGCCGGACCCTTGGAGACGTGAATCTTGTGGATGCCTTCGGCGTGCCACTCGTGTTCGACCTCGACCGGCACCGGCATGCGGATGGTCTTTTCGATCTGGCGCAGATAGGCCACTTCCTCGGCGTCGCACAAGCTCAGCGCGATGCCATCGGCGCCGGCACGCGCGGTGCGGCCGATGCGATGGACATAGCTTTCCGGTTCGTTGGGCAACTCGAAATTGATGACATGGGTGATGCCATCGACATCGATGCCACGCGCCGCGATGTCGGTGGCGACCAAGGCGCGGATGTCGCCGGTCTTGAAGGCGTTCAACGCCTTTTGCCGCGCGCCCTGGCTCTTGTTGCCGTGAATGGCGTCGGCGGCGACGCCCGACTTGGACAGCGCCTCGGCGACGCGGTTGGCGCCGTGCTTGGTCCGGGTGAAGATGATGGCCCGTCCCACCGCCTTGTCGCGCAGCAGATCCACCAGCAACGCACGCTTGTTGTCGCGGGTGACGAACAGCACTTTCTGGTCGATCTTTTCGGCGGTGGTGGCGACGGGCGTCACCTCGACCCGCACCGGATCATGCAACAGACCAGCGGCAAGCTCGGCCACCGAATCGGGCATGGTGGCGGAGAACAACAGGGTCTGGCGCTTTTTCGGCAGCTTGGCGGCGATCTTGCGGACGGCGTGGATGAAGCCCATGTCCAGCATGCGGTCGGCTTCGTCCAGCACCAGCATCTCGACGCCGGTAAGCGTCAGGTGGCCCTGGTCCATCAAATCGATCAACCGGCCAGGCGTCGCCACCAGCACCTCGATGCCGGGCGCCACCGCCTGCACTTGCGGCACCTGTCCGACACCGCCGAAGATCACCGCGCGCTTGAAACGAACGTTCTTGCCATAAGCGGCAAAACCTTCACCGATCTGCACCGCCAGTTCGCGGGTCGGGGTCAGGATCAGAACGCGGGTGGTCCGCGCCGCCGGACGACGGCGGTCGGCATTCAGCCGGTGCAGGATGGGCAGGGCGAAAGCGGCGGTCTTGCCGGTGCCGGTCTGGGCGATGCCCAAAACGTCGCGGCCTTCCAGCAAATGGGGAATGGCCTGGGCCTGGATCGGCGTCGGCGTGGTGTAACCCTCGGCGTCGAGGGCACGAATCAAAGGCTCGGCCAGACCGAGCTCGGAAAACGTCGTCATGAAAATGCTTTCAAAAAGGGCTCCGTCTCCACGCCGCCCCTTGCGGGCGGACATGCGTGGTCGCGGAACCATAGGGTTCCAGGGCGCCCGTGGGGCACGCGACCACTGGGAGAAACAGAGTCATCGGGGAACCGGAGAGAAGGCGACCGCGTCAAAGGCGGTCGCCGGCGTGCTCTCGTCCGATGGTTCCCGGCAAGGCCGAACCTTGCGAAATGTTCAACGAAGGCCGGACCTTCGCGAAAGGTCTTAGCGGCGGCGCGGCGGCGGCCGGCTGCCGGCAGTGACCGGAGCGGCACCGGTATCCTTGTGACGGAAGTTGATGCGCCCCTTGGTCAGATCATAGGGGGTCATCTCGACGGTCACACGGTCACCGGCCAGAATGCGGATACGGTTCTTCTTCATGCGCCCCGAGGCATAGGCCATGATTTCGTGGCCGCTGTCCAAGGTCACACGGAAACGGGAATCGGGCAGCACCTCGGCCACCACGCCATCAAATTCGATAATATCTTCTTTTGCCACGCAAAAGCGCCTTTTTCCAATGAACACGCGGCCGGCCCAAGATGTTCCAGGGCCGGCCGGTCGCGTGCAGTGTAACAGAAACAAAGGCCGATAACAGCCGTCATCTTGCACCCATCCTCCGACGAGAACGCATGGGGCCGAACGCTCAAGCCGCCAGAGGCGCCGAACGCTCTCGCGCGCCACTGCTCTTGCGCCGCACGTAAAGGGTCTTGTGCACGCGGGCCACCACCTCGCCCGCCGCGTCGGTGATTTCGACCACGTATTCGGGCAACGCCTTGTCGCCATTTTCGGTGGCGGCGCGCAAAGCCGCGATCTGGCTTTCATCCAAACGGAAGCGGGCGGTGACGGTGCCGCGTCCGGGCCGAACGAAATCGATGTTGGCCGCCTTGTCCCACACCACGTAACCGGATCCCAGGACCCCCATCAGCATGGTCATGTAGAACGGATCGGTCATGGCGAACAGGTTGCCGCCGAAATGGCTGCCGACAATGTTGCGATTATACCAGCGCAGCCGCGCCTCGACGTCGATTTCCCGCCAATCGCCGGAGATACGCCGCACATGGATGCCGGTGCCGAAGAACGGCGGCCACAAATTGAAAATCACACGCAACAGACGGGGTGACAGGGTCATGGCGAGCTCCAGACGGGACAGGCCACCCCTTTTATTGACGTCACCAATCTTACGTCAAGGCTTCTTTGTTGACGTTAACGGAATGACCTCTTCGACCCAATGCATGGAACAGGATTGCGCCTGACGGTCTCGCCACTCCTTGAGAACCGGTTGTTGGCTTTCCGGGATGGTCCGTCCCTTGGCGTCCTGGCCGACCTTCCGCAACAGATAGCTCAACACCGGCGTATGGTTGGAGTTGAATTTGAAGCTTCCCCGAACCGAGGTGAACTCGGCACGACGCAGGGCTGCCCGGATGGCATCCGGGTCGCCGGTTTTGCCATTGGTCGCCCTGAGAGCCGCGTCGATCAGAAAGGCGGCATCGAAGCCTTGGGCTGCCCAGGTGGTGGCCTGACGCCCGTACTCCAACTCGAAATCGGAGACAAAACGCCGATTGACGGGGGTGTCCATGTCCGGGCTCCAGGTGCCGACGTCCGCCACGTCCTCGGCGGCCTCGCCCATGGCCGGAAGATAGGGGCGCTCCAGCCCCCCACCCTGGGAATAGAAAGCCATCTCGCCGCGCTCGGGCCAATCGTACCACGCGCGCACGAACGCACCGCCCATACCCCCCGACAACAACGAATAGATGGCGTCGGGCTTGTGCCGGGCGATGGCCGCGAATTCGGGGGCGAAGGTGGTCGCGCCCGGCCGCGGCGTCAACGTCGCCACCACCTCGCCGGCAAAGGAATGGCGGAACGCCTCGACCATGGGGGCGGACAGGCTGAACGGCGGCAACACCAGGGCAACCCGCCGGACCTGTGTCGCCGTCAGGTGCTGGCCCAACGCCTCATGAACGCCACCCAAGGGAGGGGCCAAACCGAACAGCCAGGGCGAACACCCCGCTCCCGCCTGGGCTGGCGGCATCTGGTCCAGGTTGAACACGAACACCCGCGCCGAAAGCAAGGGCTGGATCACCGCGGCGAAGGACGGCGGCGACAGCGCGGTCACCACCATGTCGATCCGCTCGCGTTCCAGCATGCGGCTGACCTGTTGCTTGGCCAGGTCGGCCGACCCTTTGTCGTCAAGCACCACCACCCGCACTTCCTGATTGGAAAAGCGGTTTCCCAGTTCCTTGAGGCCCAGGTTGAAGCCGTCCACCGCATCCTGGCTGGTGATGGCGCCGGGCCCGGTCAGCGTCGCCATCACCCCCACCACCACCGACGGGTCGGACGCGCCGGACAGGGCATGCGCGCCGCTTGTGGGCAGCATCAAGGCGAAAGCGGCAGTCAACAGGCGGCGGAGCATGGCGGGCTTCCTCGCGGTTACTTTTTCTTGGCGCGGGCGAAGGCGTCGGCCAGGGCACCGCCCGAGAACGGCGTGGACGGCACCTTGGGCGCCGGCCCCCGCTGTTGCGGGCCACGGCCACCGGGACCGCGATCCGCCGGGGCACGATCCTGGCGCGGGACAGGCGTTTCGTCCATGCGCATGCTGAGCGCGATACGCTTACGCTTCAAGTCCACCTCGACCACCTTGACCTTGACCACATCGCCGGGCTTGACCACCTCGTGCGGATCCTTGACGAAGCGGTTGGCCAGCACCGAAACGTGGACAAGACCGTCCTGGTGGACGCCAATATCGACGAAGGCGCCGAAATTGGTGACGTTGGTGACCACGCCCTCCAGCACCATGCCGGGCTTGAGGTCCTCCATGGTCTCGACGCCGTCCTTGAACTCGGCGGTCTTGAATTCGGGACGCGGGTCGCGACCGGGCTTTTCCAGTTCTTTCAGGATGTCGCGCACGGTCGGCTCGCCGAAACGATCGTCGATGAACTGGGCGGGCTTCAGCGAACGCAGGAAGGCGACATCGCCGATCATGCCCTTGACGTCACGGCCGGTGGCTTGGGCGATGCGTTCGACCACCGCATAGGCCTCGGGGTGGACGGCGCTGGAATCCAGCGGGTTGACGCCGTTCATGACGCGCAGGAAGCCGGCCGCCTGTTCGAACGCCTTGGGCCCCAGGCGTTCCACCTGTTTCAGCGCGTCACGGCTGGCGAACGGGCCGTTGCGGTCGCGGAAAGCGACGATATTGGCCGCCACCGTGCCCGACAGACCGGCGACGCGGGCCAAAAGCGGGGCCGAGGCGGTGTTGACCTCGACGCCGACCGCGTTCACGCAATCCTCCACCACCGCGTCGAGCGAGCGCCCCAGCCTGGATTGGTTGACGTCGTGCTGGTACTGGCCGACGCCGATGCTTTTCGGATCGATCTTGACCAGTTCGGCCAGCGGGTCCTGAAGACGGCGGCCAATGGACACCGCGCCGCGCAGGCTGACGTCAAGATCGGGGAATTCCTTGGCCGCCAGTTCGGACGCCGAATAGACCGAGGCCCCCGCCTCGCTGACCACCAGCTTTTGCAGTTTCAGTTCCGGGTGGCGCTTCATCATCTCGACCACCAGCCGCTCGGTCTCGCGCGAGGCCGTGCCGTTGCCGATGGCCACCAGTTCCAGCTTGTGCTTGCGGCACAGGGACGCCATCGCCATCAACGCCCCCATGACGTCCTGTTTCGGCGGGAACGGATAGACGGTGGTGGTTTCCACCACCTTGCCGGTGCCGTCGATGGCCGCCACCTTGACGCCGGTGCGGATGCCGGGGTCCAGCGCCAAGGTCGGCTTTTGCCCGGCCGGTGCCTGCAACAACAGGGCGCGCAGGTTGCGGGCGAACACCAAGATGGCCTCTTCCTCGGCGGCGTCGCGCAAGCGCCCGGTCAACTCCAACTCCAGATGAAGGTGCATCTTGACCCGCCACGCCCAGCGCACCGTCTCGGCCAGCCATGCATCGGCTGCACGCCCATGGTCGGCGACGTTGAAGCGCCGCGCGATCTTCAGCTCGCATTGGCCGGGGCCGCGAAAAACCTCGCCTTCCGGCACCGCCGCTTCGTCACCGGGAACGAGTTTCAGGTTCAAAACGTTTTCGTTGCGGCCGCGGAACAAGGCCAGGGCCCGATGGGACGGGATAGCCTTGATCGGTTCGCGGTAATCGAAATAATCGCTGAACTTGGCGCCTTTTTCCGCCATGCCGTCGGCCAGGGTGGACACCAGCACCGCCGAATCCCACAGATGATCGCGCAACGCCCCCAACAACTCGGCATCCTCGGCGAAACGCTCCATCAGGATCTGCCGCGCGCCATCCAACGCCGCCTTGACGTCGGCCACCCCCTTTTCGGAATCGACGTATTTGGCCGCCTCGGCCTCGGGCGACAGGGAGGGATCGGCCAACAGCGCGTCGGCCAAGGGCTCAAGCCCGGCCTCGCGGGCGATCATGGCCTTGGTACGGCGCTTTTGCTTATAGGGAAGGTAGAGATCCTCAAGCCGCGCCTTGGTGTCGGCGGCCAGGATCAGTGCCCGCAATTCGTCGCTCAGCTTTCCCTGTTCCTCGATGCTGGACAGGATGGCGGCGCGGCGGTCCTCCATCTCGCGCAGATACAGCAACCGCTCTTCCAGGGTGCGCAATTGGGTGTCGTCCAAGCCGCCGGTGGCTTCCTTGCGGTAGCGGGCGATGAACGGCACGGTCGAGCCCTCGTCCAACAACTGAACGGCGGCAAGAACCTGAGCGTCGCGGGCACCCAATTCCTGGGCGATGCGGGAGACGATGGAAACGGTAGCGGACATCTTTCCCCTGAGGATCGTCGGAACGAACGCCTCGTGTACCCCGGAACAGGGCGGCGGGGGAAGCCCCTTCACCCCTGCCGCGACGCATCGAAACCATCTCCCCCATGCCACCCACCCCATGGACAGCGTCACCGGCCAAGGATAATGTTCGCCGCCATCTTTTCGCGGCGCCCGGTTGGTGCGATGATGACCACCTCACGGGCGTCGCGGGCCGCGCCGCCTCCCCGGCGGCTTCGCGGCCACCGCTCCAACCAAACACGGGCTAGCATCTTCATGCGTCTCTCCGGTCTCGTGGTCCTTCTGCTGATCGTGCTCGGCAATCTTGGCTTCTGGTTCGTCATGAACCGGCCGCAAAGCGCCATGCCGTGGGCTGGAACCATCAAAAGCGTGTCGTTCTCGCCGTCGCGCGCCGACGACGATCCCACCGTGGTGCGCAAGATGCCGCACCTCGACACCACCTTGCTGCCAACGCGCGAGGAAATGGACGAGGATCTGGCCATGCTGGCCGGCCAGGTGGAACAGGTGCGCACCTATTCCACCCTGGAAGGCCTGGACGTGGTGCCGGAACTGGCCGGCAAGCACGGGCTCAAGGCCCTGCCGGGCGCATGGCTGGACGAACGCCTGGCCCGCAACGAGGTCGAACTGGCCAACATCGCCCGCATCGCCCGCGACAATCCCAATGTCGAACGGGTGATCATCGGCAACGAAAACCTGACGCTGCACCGCCTGACGCCCGAACAGATGATCCGATACCTGCGCCGGGCGCGGGCCATGCTGCCGGAACGGGTCAAGATTTCCACCGCCGAAGCGTGGTCCATCTGGCTGGAGCATCCCGAGGTCGCGCAGGAAGTTGACTTCATCACGCTGCACACCCTGCCGTTCTGGGAGCGCGTCGACATCTCGGGAGCGCTGGACTTCACCAAGCGCATGGTCAACGAGGTCAGGAACGCCTATCCCGACAAGCCCCTGTTCATCGGCGAGGTGGGATGGCCGTCGGCCGGACGCTCTTACGGCGGGGCCGAACCATCCCTGGTCAACCAAGCCCTGTTCCTGCGCCAGTTCCTCAACTGGGCGCACGAGGAGAACCTGGACTACAACGTGGTCGAGGCGTTCGACCAGCCGTGGAAGGTCAACCTGGACAACACTGCCTCGGAAAAGCACTGGGGCATCTTCACCGTCGACCGTCAGCCCAAGTTCAGTTGGATCGGCCCGGTGATCGAGTTCAAGGAATGGCCGTTCCAGGCGGCCGCCGCCACCTTGATCGCCATCTTGCCCATCGTCTGGTTCCTCGGTAAGTGGAAGGATTTGCGCCTGCCGGGCAAGGTGTTCTTCGCCGTGCTGGTGCAATTCGCCGCCGCCATGGTCATTTGGACCATGTCGACGCCGGTGGTGCGCGACATGGCGCCAGCCACGGAACTGATGATCTTCGTGCTGTTGCCCGCACAATTGCTGTTGCTGGTGGTGGTGCTGATCAACGGCATCGAATTGACCGAACTGACCTGGACCGGCCGCATGAAGCGCGGCTTCAAACCGCTACCTCCCGGCAGCGGCACGCGCTTCCCCAAGGTGTCGATCCACTTGCCGTGCTACAACGAACCGCCGGCCATGGTGAAGCTGACCATCGATTCGCTGATGGCCATGGACTACCCCAACTTCGAGGTCATCGTGTTGGACAACAACACGAAGAAGGAAGAGGTGTGGCGCCCGGTCGAGGAATATTGCAAATCCTTGGGCGACAAGGTGAAGTTCTATCACTTGGCGCCGTGGCCCGGTGCCAAGGCCGGCGCCTTGAATTTCGGCCTGACCGTCACCGACCCCGAGGCCGAAATCATCGGTGTGGTCGATTCCGACTATCAGGTGCGCAAGGATTGGCTGTCGGCCCTGGTTCCCTATTTCGAGAACCCCAAGGTCGGCCACGTCCAGGCGCCCCAGGACCACCGCGACTGGGAAAACGACCTGTTCAAGGAAATGATCAACTGGGAATATGCCGGTTTCTTCGATATCGGCATGGTGTTCCGCAACGAAGCCAACGCCATCATCCAGCACGGCACCATGACCTTGGTGCGCAAGGAAGTGATGGAGAAATCCGGCCGCTGGGCCGAATGGTGCATCGTCGAGGACGCCGAATTGGGTCTCAGGATGATGCAGATGGGCTACGAATCCTGCTACATCCAGGAACGCATGGGCCATGGCTTGGTTCCCGACAGCTTCATGGCCTACAAGAAACAGCGTTTCCGCTGGGCCTATGGTGCCGTCCAGATTCTGAAGGCCCACTGGAAGGCGCTGATTCCATTCAAGAACACCGGCCTGACCCCGGCCCAGAAATACCATTTCGTCTCGGGTTGGCTGCCGTGGTTCGCCGACGCCTTCTATCTGCTGTTCTGCGTCACCGGCCTGTTCTGGACGCTGGGCATGGTCCTGGCGCCGCGCTATTTCGACACCCCCCTGGCCTTCTTCATCCTGCCGACGGTGGGCGTGTTCGTCGCCAAGATCGTCCACCACATCTTCCTGTACACCACGCGGGTAAAGTGCAGTTGGAAACGTCGCGTCCTGTCGGCCATCGCCGGCATGGGCCTGACCTACGCCATCGCCTTGGCCATGTGGCAGGGTATCTTCACCAAGCACACGCCCTTCATGCGCACGCCCAAGATGGCCGAGAAGGTGGGACTCAAGGACGCGGTGAAGATGACGCTCGAGGAAACCACGCTGATGGCGCTGCACTGGGTCGCCGCCATCGCCGTGCTGATCCCCAAGCACAATTTCTACGACCCGGAAATCCGCCTGTGGTCGGTGGTGCTGGTGGTGCAATCCATGCCGTTCCTGGCGGCCTTGATCACCTCGATCATCTCGACATTCCCGCCCAAGACGCCCGAACGTCCGGCCCCGGCCGAGCCCCAGGCCCCGGCCGAAGGCGCCACCGCCTGAACAACAACGGGGAGCCCCTAAAAAGGGGCTCCCCGTTTCGTTTCGCCGTGTCGCGCAGCCCTAGCCGATATCGTGGATCATCACCATGTGGCTGACCCAGCGCCGGGTCGCCTCGCATTCGAACTTGGCCCCCTCTTTCAGCCATTTCAGGAGTTCCTGCCGAGCGGCGGCAGAATCGGGGCCAGTAGCCTTTTCGACCATGGCATGAGCCTCGGCGTCAGAGATCGTCTTGGTCATCAGAGCCCTCTGCTCCTTCTTGCTTCCCGTGGCCACGTCCCAGCAAGCGTAGGCCCGTTTCACGAAGACCGCAACTTTCATTAAGTCAACGATCAAACGGCACATTCTTTAGATGGATGTGGTTTTCCCGCCCCTTGCCAGCATGCTTGCCACAACGCGCGCCGCACGCCTAATCTCCTTGTCATGAACGAACTTTTTTCGGTCCTTTGGCTCCAGGCGGGAAGCTGCGGCGGCTGTACCATGTCGGCGCTGGCCGCCGACGACATCGGGCTGGTGCGCGCCCTGGCGCGTTTCGGCATCCGCCTGTTGTGGCACCCGTCCCTGTCCGAGGAATCCGGGGCCGAAGCGCTCGCCATCTTGGAAAACGCCGCCGCTGGCCGGGTGCGCGTCGACGCATTGTGTGTCGAAGGTGCCGTGTTGACCGGTCCCAACGGCACAGGGCGTTTCCAGATGCTGTCGGGAACCGGCAAGCCGCTGTCGCACTGGATCGCCGCCATCGCCGCCCACGCCCGCGCCGTCGTGGCGGTAGGCAGTTGCGCGGCCTATGGCGGGGTGCCCACCGCCACCGGCAATCCCACCGATGCGGTGGGACTGGGCTATGCGGGTGGCGATTGCGGCGGTCTGTTGGGGGCGGATTTCCGCTCGGTCACCGGATTGCCGGTGATCAACGTCGCCGGTTGCGCGCCCCATCCCGGCTGGATCGTCGAGACCCTGGCCGATCTGTCCCTGGGGGATTTCGACAGCGCCCGCCTGGACCATTTCGGCCGACCGCGCGCCTTCGCCGACCATTTGGCCCACCACGGCTGCGGCCGCAACGAATTCTATGAATTCAAGGCCAGCGCCGCCAAGGCGTCGGATCGCGGCTGTCTCATGGAAAACCTGGGATGCAAGGCGACCCAGGCGCCGGGCGATTGCAACATCCGCCGCTGGAACGGGTACGGCTCGTGCACCGATGGCGGCTTCACCTGCATCAACTGCACCAGCCCCGGTTTCCAGGACCCCGGCGCACCGTTCCAGGAAACCGCCAAGCTGGCCGGCATCCCGGTCGGCCTTCCGCTCGACATGCCCAAGGCGTGGTTCGTCGCCCTGGCGGCGTTGTCCAAATCCGCCACTCCGGCACGGGTCCGCACTAACGCCCACGCCGACCATGTGGTGGTGCCCCCCGCCCGCAAACCCCCGAAAACGCCGTGACCGCCGCCGCCACCAACCGCCTGATCGTCGGTCCTTTCAACCGTGTCGAAGGAGACCTTGAAGTCACCTTGGACATCGCCGACGGGGTGGTCCGCGACGCCCGCGTCACCGCCCCCATGTATCGCGGCTTCGAACGCATCCTGGCCGGCCGCGCCCCCGAGGACGCGCTGGCGATCGCGCCACGCATCTGCGGCATCTGTTCGGTGTCGCAATCCGTGGCCGCGGCTCGCGCCCTGGCCCAGGTGGCGGAAGTAGAGGTTCCCGAAAACGGAGTTCTGGCCGCCGATCTGGTGCTGGCGACGGAAAACGCCGCCGACCACCTGACCCATTTCATTTTGTTCTTCATGCCCGATTTTGCCCGCCCCGCCTATGCCGGGCGGTGGTGGTTCGACGCCGCCCGCCGCCGCTTTGCCGCCAGCCACGGCGAAGCGCCATCCATTTTGGTGCCAGCTCGGGCTCGGTTCCTGCATGTGATGGGGATCTTGGCCGGGAAATGGCCGCATTCCCTGGCGCTGCAACCCGGCGGCACCACCAAGAGCATCGATCCCGGCGAACGCGTGCGGTTGCTGTCGATCCTGGCGGAATTCCGCGAAACGCTGGAACACGTCGTCTTCGCCGACACATTGGAAAATGTGGCGGTGATCGGAACGGTAGCGGCGTTGGACGCCTGGGCCGAGTCCCGGCCCTTCGACCACGGCGACTTCCGTCTGTTCCTGCACATCGCCCGCGACCTGGGGCTCGACCGGCTGGGGCGTGGCCCCAACGCGTTCCTGTCCCATGGCAGCTTTGGCCTGTGGCCGGCCGGTGCGATGGTGGACGGCACCCCCCTCGCCTTCGACCCGGCCCAAGTGGCCGAGGACATCAGCCATGCCTGGATGGAAACGGCGTCGATCCCCGACGCCGACAAACAAGACGCCTATTCCTGGTGCAAGGCGCCCCGTCTGGGCAACCGCGTGGTCGAGGTCGGCGCCCTGGCCCGTCAGGTGATCGCCGCCGACCCGCTGGCCCGCGATCTGGTCGCCGCTTCCGGCGGCACGGTGCGCGACCGCGTGGTCATGCGGCTGGTGGAACTGGCCCGGCTGGTGCCGGCCATGGAAAACTGGGTCCGCGCCCTGAAACCGGGCGCGCCGTTCTGCGTCGAAAGCCCGTTGCCGTTGCGCGGAACCGGCATCGGCCTGACCGAGGCGGCACGGGGCGCCCTGGGCCATTGGCTTGAGGTGGAAAGCGGAATCATCCGTTCCTACCAGATCGTCGCCCCCACCACCTGGAACTTCAGCCCGCGCGACGCCGCTGGCGTTCCGGGACCTTTGGAACAAGCCCTGGCCGGCACCCCGATCACCCCCGGCGAAACCACGCCTCTGGCCGTTCAACACGTGGTGCGCAGTTTCGACCCGTGCATGGCCTGCACGGTGCATTAGGCATAAGCACAAAACGGTGGTTCCAGAAGAAGCCCCAAGCCATTGCATCAATTAATTCCGTAAAATTTTATCTTTAAGAAAGCCAAATATGCAGTAAGACTAGCAATACAAACAAAAGTACAGATATGGAGATTTTCCTGTTTTCAAGCCTGAACAGATTGGCTATCTTTGCCTTGTCGAGACGGTGAGAAACCAGCTCCCATCGACAACCAATCTGCCGGGGGGCCTTCCCGCCCATCCCCACCCCCCTGCAGGGAAACGCCGCACCCATGGTGCGGCGTTTCCATTTTCAGGAGAAACAAACGCCTCCCCCTGATACGGCCTGCTCTCCTTTGATCGGCAGACTTGCCAAAGCCCCTGAAACCTCTTACAACGCGCGGCACGGGGAGTAGCTCAGCCTGGTAGAGCATGGCGTTTGGGACGCCAGGGCCGCAAGTTCGAATCTTGTCTCCCCGACCATTTATCAATAACGTTCAATGCCTTAAGTGGATATGACGCAGATCCGGGGGCGGTGCTGTTAGGTGCCGGCACAAACTATTATATTAGGCGGTAAACTGAAGGGCGCGTCGCCGCCTGTTGTTGCTCGTTGAGCAGTACGTCAGTAACATCTCCAGCATAGGCCTGATTTGGGACCTATACCGTTGAGGTCTTGCCGCTGAACTCGGTTCGGCGTATGGGATGATGATCCCATATCCCTCCCACGAGGCACGAATGCTGAAGCAGACCGCGAAGTTGGTCGCCGCTTGCCTGCGCAACAATTCCCTGAGCGTCGACGAACTTCCCGAGTTGATCAAGGCGATCCACCACAGCCTGGCGACGGTCGGGGAAGCTCCTGCTGCTACGGAAGTCCCGGTTCCCGTCTTACCGATCAAGAAATCGGTGCAGCCGGACTACATCGTCTGCCTGGAAGACGGCAAGAAGCTGAAAATGCTGAAGCGCCACCTCATGACCACCTACGGCATGACTCCGGACGAATACCGGGCCAAGTGGGGCTTGCCGCCGGACTATCCCATGGTCGCACCCAATTACGCTTTACATCGGTCCTCGCTGGCCAAGGAAAGTGGCCTGGGGCGCAAGCCTGCTGCCCTGGGCGAAGCGACAGCGCCAATTCCCGCCAAGGCTCACAAGTCCAAACTGGGGCTGGGTGCCAAGGTGGCTGCTGAGCCAGCCGTGGAGCCCGAGATTGCTCAGCCGACGGCAGTTGCGGGCAAACCTGCGCACCGCTATCCGGCCAGCCGCTGGGCTAGCAAGACAACCGACTGAACAGCAGGAAGCCGCCACCAACTGGCGCGTCTTTTCGTCCCACCACCAGCGACAAGCGCCACCCAGGGTCTACCAATCGTGGAATGGCATAGTCAGCCAAAGTACATTGGTTGCCATACAGCCAGATGGCGGCGCGATTTCGTAGTCCACTCCCTAAGAAAGTCGTTTTCTTAGTGGCCACACACGCTTTAAACTTGCACAGAACCCCATGTGTTAGTGATGAGTGCGCGCCATGAACGAGCACGTCGTGGACGATTTCATTACCGCCCTCCAAGGCGCCACTACGGTGGAAGGCGCGCGCGACCTCTTCACCAAGACATTGCAGCAGTTGGAGGTCGGCCACTACGCCTATCTCGGCCTGCGCTTTCGCGGCAGCGGGCCACGCGGGCGCCCCTTCTTCATCACCACCTATCCCCAGCCATGGGTCGAGCATTACGACGGCAACAATTACCTTCAGATCGACCCGGTCATGCTGGAGGCGCCGTCACGCAGCACCCCCATGCATTGGGGAACCCGCGAACACCGCAAGACCGTGACACCGCGGCAAAAAAAGTTCCTGAACGAAGCGGCGGAAATGGGGCTGTGCCAGGGCAGCGCCATCCCCATCCATGCCGCCGGCGGCGAATTCGGTCTGGTCAGCGTGGCCATCGACGCCACGCCCCGTCAATTCACCGCCTTGATGCGGGCGCATCAGCACCAACTGCACCTGCTATCGCTTTATTACCACGCCCACGTCGCCGAGAACTTCATCAGCAACGAAAGCCCCAAGGTGTCGGTGACCAGCCGCGAACGCGAATGCCTGTTGTGGTCGGCACTGGGCAAAAGTTCGTGGGATATCTCCGAAATCCTCAACATCTCCGAGGCGACGGTGAACTTCCACATGCAAAACGCCATGCGCAAGCTCGAGGTCTATTCGCGCCCGCACGCCATCGTCAAAGCGGTGATGATGGGCATCATCAACCCCTGAGCCCGCCCCCGTGCCGGCGGACGGCACCGCCGTCCGCCGGATTTTCACCGTCCGGGCACCGGGCGGCAACCTATCAGTTCTGCTAGCACCCTAAATCCCCCGAACAAGTCACCAATAGCCGTGTTGGAACGGCTATCGGGAGACTCCCCATGCAGGGATTGGGTGTTTACGGATCGGACTACTTCACTCCGTCCGAACAAGTCCTCAGCTCCATGTTCCGTTTGCGTCACCGGGTGTTCAAGGAACGCCTGGACTGGGACGTTCCCAGCCGCGACGGGCTCGAGCACGACCAGTTCGACGAGGAAGAACCGGTCTACCTGGCCTATCATGGCGAAACCGGCGACGTGGTCGGGTGCGTGCGCCTGTTGGCCACCACCGGCCCCAACATGATCCGCGACATCTTCCCCGATCTGGCGGACGAAACGATCCCCGCCGACACCAAGGTCTGGGAAGTCAGCCGTTTCGGCATCGACGCCGGCGACACCCCGCTGGGGGCCGGCCAGATCAACACCATCACCTATGCCCTGGTCGCCGGCATTCACGAAGTCGGGCTTGACCATGGCATCACCCACATGGTCGCGGTCATGGACGTGCGTATCGAACGCATCCTGCGCCGCGCCGGTTGCGCCATGCGCCGTATCGGCAAGCCCCGCCGCATCGGCAATTGCGTGGCGCTGGCCGTCGAATTCCAAGTCTGTCCCAACGCCCTGGAAGACATCCGCCGCAATGGCGGACTGGATGGCCGGGTAGCCCAACTCCCCCTGGAAAAAGTCGCGTAAAGGAGAGAAAACATGTCCAAGGCCAAGGATATCGAGGTCGCCCTCTATTACCTGCAATCGGAATGCTACAAGGCGGGGTATCCCGAAACCGGTTACCTTCTGGAAGTCGCCCGCCTGTCACTGGACGACGCCAATCAGGCCAAGCGCGCCGAAGCGCCCAAGATTCCCAGCAATGTCGTCCGTCTGCGGGCTTGAACCATCTCTCCTTTGACGAAATCAAATGGCGGCCGCGTCGCGGTCGCCATTTTTGCTGGGATATGACTATGATGCGACCCGGATAACGGGAATAGACTGCCATTCGCCCCTCAACATGGTATACAGGACCCGGCCGCATCCCAAAGACCTGACGGCGGGTGTCCGTGGTGGCCAGGACATTCCTCCGACCACCAACAGGAACCATTCCGTGGCACCGATTGCGGACAAACCCCGGGGGCGAGCCAACGACGTGGACATTCACGTCGGCCAACGCATCCGATTGCGCCGGACCATCATGGGGCTCAGCCAGGAAAAGCTGGCCGCGGCCTTGGGCCTGACCTTCCAGCAGGTTCAGAAATACGAACGCGGCGCCAACCGTGTCGGCGCCTCGCGTTTGTTCGACCTTGCCCGCATCCTCGAAGTCCCCGTCGGATTCTTTTTCGATGGTCTGGCCCCCGCCGAGCCGGAGCCGCCGGTCGCCCCCCCCAGCGATATCCCCACTCCGCCCGCCGTCGGCATGGAACTGAAACGCGAAACCCTGGAACTGGTCCGCGCCTTTCATTGCATTTCCGACCCGATTGTGCGACGCCGCGTCTACGACCTTGCCCGCGCCCTGGCGGACAGGGCGCTGGCGAACCACGACATGGGGCGTTGACGGTCCTTCAGCGCTTCCCCCCAAAAAAAGGTTCATCGCCGGATTCCGGGACGCTGCTGTTCAATCCGTGTCACTCTGGCCAAGCATAGCGCGAGCCGGGCTCCACGGTGCCATTTCCCGCCATGGTTTCCCGCTTTCGCGGGCATCCGTCTCCCGGAATTCGGCGATGAATCAAAAAAAACGGCCCCAGCCTTTCCAGGCCAGGGCCGCTTCAGATCACGT
>NZ_JAAIYP010000033.1 GCF_011022235.1 Magnetospirillum aberrantis SpK
AAAAGTTCGGCAAGCGCGTGCGGCTCGAAAATCGCCCCCGACAGAATGTGCGCCCCGATCTCGGACCCCTTTTCCAGGACGCAAACCGAAAGATCCGGGCAAAGCTGTTTCAGACGGATCGCCGACGACAGACCCGAAGGACCCCCGCCAACAACAACTACGTCGAATTCCATGCTTTCGCGATCATCTCTCATCACGGCACCTCTGAACGGAAAAAGAGAGGGGGCGGGCGGTGGTTGCCATCGGGATTGCCCGCCCCCTCCAAGGTGCGGCCTCGTCAGGGAGAAGGGAGGGCCGCGGAAAGTTTGGGCAACTCGACGAACAGGTCGCCCACCAGGCCATAATCGGCCACCTGGAAGATGGGGGCCTCTTCGTCCTTGTTGATGGCGACGATGACCTTGCTGTCCTTCATGCCGGCCAGATGCTGGATGGCGCCCGAGATGCCGACGGCGATGTACAGTTCCGGGGCGACGATCTTGCCGGTCTGGCCGACCTGAAGGTCGTTGGAGACGAAACCGGCGTCCACGGCGGCACGCGAGGCGCCGACGGCGGCCCCCAGCTTGTCCGCCACCTTTTCCAGCAGGTGGAAATTGTCGCCCGACTGCATGCCGCGCCCACCCGAGATGACGATGCGGGCGGCGGTCAGGTCGGGACGTTCCGACACGGCCAGTTCCTGGCCGACGAAAGCGGAAACGGCGGATGGCGCCGCTGCCGCCGACACCGTGACGATTTCCGCCGCGCCGCCGGTGGCCGGCGCCGCGTCGAAGGCGGTGGTGCGCACGGTGATGACCTTGAGCGCGTCCTTGGACTGCACCGTCGCCAGGGCGTTGCCGGCATAGATGGGGCGGACGAAGGTATCGGCCGACAAGACGGCGGTGATTTCCGAAATCTGTTGCACGTCCAAAACAGCGGCGACGCGCGGCAGCACGTTCTTGCCGGTGGTGGTGGCGGGCGCCAGGATGGCGGCGTGACCATCGGCCAGGGACACCACCAGCGGAGCCAGAACCTCGGCCAGCGGATGGGCGTAGGCCGCGTCGTCGGCCACCAGAACCTTGGCGACACCGGCGATCTGGGCCGCCGCCTCGGCCACGGCGCCGACGCCTTGGCCGACCACCAAAAGGTTGACCGGACCGCCCAGGCGGACGGCGGCGGTGGCGGTGTTGAGCGTAGCCGGCTTGAGCGCGCGGCCGTCGTGTTCGGCGAGAACGAGAACGGACATGATCAGATCACCTTGGCTTCATTCTTGAGCTTGTCCACCAAAGCGGCGACGTCGGCCACCTTGACGCCGGCGCTACGCTTGGCCGGTTCCTCGACCTTCAGCGTCGTCAGGCGCGGCGCCACGTCCACCCCGGTCTCGGCCACCGGCACCACCGTCAGCGGCTTCTTCTTGGCCTTCATGATGTTGGGCAGCGAGGCATAGCGCGGCTCGTTCAGGCGCAAGTCTGTGGTGACCACCGCCGGCAGGGTCAGGGCCACGGTTTCCAAACCGCCGTCGATCTCGCGCGTTACCAGGACCTTGCCGCCTTCGACCACCACTTTCGAGGCGAAGGTGCCCTGGGCCCAGCCCAGAAGCGCCGCCAGCATCTGGCCGGTCTGGTTGGAATCGTCGTCGATGGCCTGTTTACCCAAAATCACCAGATCGGGCGTTTCCGCCTCGGCCAGATGCTTGAGGATCTTGGCCACCGCCAGCGGCTGGACCTCGTCGTCGGTCTGGACCAGGATGGCGCGGTCGGCACCGATGGCCAAGGCTGTGCGCAGGGTTTCCTGGGCCGCCGCCGGGCCGACGGACACCGCCACCACTTCGGACACCACGCCGGCTTCCTTGAGGCGCACCGCCTCTTCCACCGCGATTTCATCGAAGGGATTGGCGGAGTACTTGACGTTGGCGGTCTCGACGCCGCTTTGGTCGGCCTTGACGCGGATCTTGACGTTGTAGTCGACCACCCGCTTGATCGCCACCAGGGCTTTCATGCTTGTTTCCTCCTCGTGCACTGATTTCGTGGGCCGATTCACCGGACCACTAGGCGTCGACCGGCACTTGCGCGTAAAGGGCGCGCAACGCGGTTTTCAAAAGTTTGCCGGTGGCGGTGTGCGGCAGTTCATCGACGATCAGGACATCGTCGGGAACGCACCACTTGCTCACCCGGCCTTCAAAGAATTCCCGCAATTCGGCGGGCGTCGCCTGGGCGCCGTCACGCAACGCCACCACCAGACGCGGCCGTTCCCCCCAACGGTCGTCGGGCCGGGCGATGGCCGCCGCCTCGCGCACCATGGGATGGGACATCATGACGTTTTCCAGTTGGATCGAACTGATCCATTCGCCCCCCGACTTGATCATGTCCTTGGTGCGGTCGACGATCTCGACGAAGCCGTCGTCGGTCATGGTGGCGACGTCGCCGGTATCGAACCAGCCGGGCTCGGCATGGGCATCGACCGGATCGAGACGGAAGTAACCGTCGCAGATCCAATGGCCGGAAATCTTGAGCGCGCCGGGGCTGTGACCGTCCTGCGGCAGGGGATTGCCATGGCTGTCGGCGACCTTGAGGTCGACGCCGAAAATGGGCCGCCCCTGCTTCAGGGCGATCTTGCGCTGCGCCTCGGCCGGCAGGGCCGCGCTCTTGCGGCTGGGGGTATTGGCCAGTCCCAGCGGGCTGGTCTCGGTCATACCCCAGGCATGGATGACCCGCACGCCCAACGCTTCGAACCCTTCCATCAGCGACGCCGAACAGGCGGCACCGCCGACCACCACCCGTTCCAGCCCGGCCAGATCGGTACCGGTGTCGCGGCAATGGGCCAACAGGTTCATCCATACCGTCGGCACGCCGGCGGTGATGGTGACGTCTTCGTCGGCGATCAGCAAACGTAGCGAGGTGCCGTCCAGATGCGGTCCGGGAAACACCAGCTTGGCCCCGACCATGGCCGCCGAATAGGGAATGCCCCAGGCGTTGACATGGAACATGGGCACCACCGGCAATACCGCGTCACGCGCCGACAAAGCGAAGCCGTCGGCCAGGTTCGAGGCCATGGCGTGCAGAACGCTGGACCGATGACTGTAAAGCACGCCGCGCGGATTACCCGTCGTGCCCGAGGTGTAGCACAGGCCCGAGGCCTCGTGCTCGTCGATCCGGGGCCAGTCGATGTCGTCGCTTTCGGCCTCGACCAGTTCCTCATAGCACAGCAGGTTGGGAATCGGGCTGTTGGCCGGCATGTGCGCGCGGTCGGTCATCAGCACGAAGGCCCGCACCTTGGGCAACCGCCCTGCCAACGTCTCGACCAACGGCAGGAAGGTCAGGTCGAAGAACAGCACCTCGTCTCCTGCATCGTCGAGGATGAACGAAATCTGGTCGGCGAACAGCCGGGGATTGGTGGTGTGGCACACCGCGCCCAAGCCGGCGATGGCGTAATACAGCTCGAAATGGCGATAGCCGTTCCAGGCGATGGTGCCGACCACGTCCCCCCGCTTGACGCCCAGACGCCTGAGCGCGTTGCCCAACCGGGCCACGCGCAGCGCGGCCTCGGCATAGGTGGTGCGGTGCACCGGGCCTTCGACGGTGCGCGACACGATCTCGGTGTCGCCGTGGAACTTGGCGGCAAACCGCAGGATCGACCCGATATCGAGCGGAAGTTGCATCATTTGGCCACGCATGGCGATCCCCCTCTTCGATCTCAATCGATGAACAGGTCGGGCAGCAACGTGCCGCCCGGCACCACCGCATAGGACGACAGGTCGCTGACGCCCTCGGCCGCCAACACTTCGTCGTCGATGAAGAAGTTGCCGGTGCAGTCCCGCGACGGCCGGGTCAGGATGGCCTGCGCGGCGTCGGCGACGATGTCAGGGGTGCGGCAATGGCTGGGTTTGATGGCGCCACCCAGCATGGCCAGGGCGGCGGTGTCGATCACCGTGCGCGGCCACAGCGCGTTGGCGGCGATGCCCACGTTCTTGAATTCCTCGGCCCAGCCCAGCACGCACAGGCTCATGCCCATCTTGCTGATGGTGTAGGCGACGTGGCCGCCAAACCACTTGGGGTCCAGGGACGGCGGCGGCGACAGGGTCAGGATGTGCGGATTGGCCGACTTCTTCAGATACGGCAGACAGGCCTGGGTGGTGGCGAAAGTGCCGCGCACGTTGACCGACATCATCAGGTCATAGCGCTTCATGGCCGTTTCCGGCGTTGCCGTCAGGTTGATGGCGCTGGCGTTGTTGACCACGATGTCGATGCCGCCGAAGGCTTCGGCCGCCTGGGCGGCGGCATCGGCCAGATTGGCCTCGTCACGCACGTCCACCACCAAAGGCAGCGCCTTGCCGCCCACCGCCTCGATCTCTTCGGCGGCGGTGTAGATGGTGCCCGGCAGCTTGGGATGGCTTTCCACCGTCTTGGCGGCAATGACGACGTTGGCGCCGTCGCGTGCCGCCCTGAGCGCGATGGCCTTGCCGATACCGCGGCTGGCGCCGGTGATGAACAGAGTCTTGCCGTTCAGCGAACGCATGTCAGGTCCTCCCCCGCCGTCTTGACGCGGCGAATGTCGTTGGTCATTGGGCGGCGCGAAGCGGCGCCGCGTCGTCGAAAGCACTCTCGTCCAGCGCCCGCCATTGTCCGGCCCAGGCCGGCGCCGGCGGCGCCTCGCCCGCGAAGCCCACCTCGGCCGCCACTTGATCCGGCGGCACGATGGCGCCCTTTTCCAGGAAGGCGGCACGGACCATGGTCACGCACGCCACCCCGCCCTCGGTCTCCACCCGGTGTTCGATGTAGATCCAGCGGTCGTCCCAGCCCAGCATGCGGCTGGCCAGGGTGAATGGCTGGAACGTCTTGAGCGGCCGGCGATACCGCACCAGCGCGCCGCCGATCACCGGTTGCCAGTGCTTGCGCAGCACCGGCCGCCACAGTCCGGCCCGCGCGATCAGGTCGAAGCGGCCCAAATCCATCAGCGCCAGATAGCGGGCGTTGTTCATGTGGACGTTGATGTCGATGTCGTTGGGCCACACCCGGAACCGCAGCCGCGACACTTCGGTCATGGCCAGGCGGGGACGAAACAGCCCGAAAATCAGTACCTTGAGCAGACGAAACCAGAGGTTCATGGTTTTCATGCTCCCACCCTGCCCTCTCCCGGCGGTGCCGGGAGAGGGAGAGGAGTTTCGTCAGAACGCGGCCTCGTCGAAGGCCATGATCGACTTGCCGCCGGCCATGATCTGGGCGAACAGGCCGTTGGTCTGGGGCAACACGCGTTCCATGTAGAAACGCGCGGTGTTGACCTTGGCGGTGTAGAAGCCGTCCGAATCGTCGGCACCGCCAACCTTGGGCAGGCTGACCTCGACCATCCGCGCCCACAGATAGGCCAGCGCCGTCAGGCCGAACAGACGCAGGTAGTCGGTGGCCGCCGCCCCCGCCTCGTCCGGGTTGGCCATGCCGGCGCGGGCCACCTGGGCGGTGGCCTGTTGCAGACGGACGAAAGCCTTGGCCAGCGGCTGCACGAACTCGCCCATGGTGTCGTCTTCCACATGGGTTTCGATGTACTCGGCCACCGGGTGGAAGAAACGCCGCAGGTTGCGCCCGGCCTTGGCCGGCAGCTTACGCCCCACCAGATCCAGCGCCTGCACGCCGTTGGTGCCTTCGTAGATCTGGGCGATACGGCAGTCGCGGACGTATTGCTCCATGCCGTGTTCACGGATGAAGCCGTGACCGCCGAACACCTGGACGCCCAGATTGGTGGCCTCGAAACCCAAATCGGTCATCAACGCCTTGATGACCGGGGTGATGAGGGCAACGAATTCCTCGTTCTCCTCTTGCACCGCCGGGTCGGTGTGATGCTTTTGCAGGTCGAGCGCACGGGCCGCCCAGGCGCCCAACGCACGGCATCCCTCGACATAGGCACGCTGGGTCAACAGCATGCGGCGCACGTCGGGATGGACGATGATCGGGTCCGCCGCTTTGTCGGGATGCTTGACCCCGGTCAGCGAGCGGCCCTGGATGCGTTCGCGGGCATAGGTGACCGCGCCCTGGTAGGACGCTTCCGCCAAACCCAGCCCCTGGATGCCCACCGACAGACGTTCGGTGTTCATCATGGCGAACATGGCCTGCATGCCCTTGTGGGGCTGACCGATCAGCCAGCCGGTGGCGTCGTCGAAGTTCATGACGCAGGTGGACGACGCCTTGATGCCCATCTTGTGTTCGATGGAGCCGCAGGCGACGCCGTTGCGCGGGCCGGGATTACCGTCGGAATCGGGCATGAACTTGGGCACCAGGAACAGGCTGATGCCCTTGACCCCCTTGGGCGCGTCGGGCAGACGGGCCAGCACCAGATGGATGATGTTCTCGGTCAGGTCGTGCTCGCCGGCCGAGATGAAGATCTTGGTGCCGGTGATCTTGTAGCTGCCGTCATCCTGCGGCACCGCCTTGGTGCGCAACAGGCCGAGATCGGTGCCGCAATGGGGTTCGGTCAGGCACATGGTGCCGGACCAGGTGCCATCCACCATCTTGGGCAGATAGGCGTCCTTGAGTTCGTCCGAACCATAGCCGTGCAGCGACACATAGGCGCCGTGGCTGAGCCCCGGATACATGCCGAACGACAGATTGGCCGAACAGATCATTTCCTCGACCAGGGTGTTGACCGACTTGGGCAACCCCTGGCCGCCATAGGCGGGATCGCAGGCGATCGAAGTCCAGCCGCCGTCACGGAAGGTCTTGTAAGCCTCGATGAAACCCTTGGGCGTACGCACCACACCGTTTTCGAAAGTGCAGCCTTCCTCGTCGCCGGAACGGTTCAGCGGGTGCAGAACCTCTTCACAGACCTTGGCGGCCTCTTCCAGCACCGGGTCGATCAGGTCGCGGGTGAATTCCTCGTAGCCGGGCAAGGACGCAAGGTCGTCGCCGCCCATCAGCTCGAAGAGAACGAAGCGCATGTCGCGCAGGGGAGCCTTGTAACTGGCCATGGTGTTGTTCCTTTTGCGCGGAATCAGTTGCGAAGCGGCTTGCCGGTCAGCAGCATGTGCTCGACACGGGCCAAGGTGCCGGGATGGCGCACCAGCCGCATGAAGGCCTCACGCTCGAGGTCGTAAAGCGCGTCCTCGTCCACCGTCTTGATCACGTCGGTATCGCCGCCCGAAAGCACGTTGGCGACCTCGCCCGACACCACGCCGTCATGGGGCGTGGCCTTGCCCAAACGCTGGAACCCGGCCACCGCCATCTCAAGCGCCACCTTGCCCGACGGACCCGGCAACGCCAACGGCACCGGCGGCTCGGGAATCTGGTAGCCATCGACCATGGACAGCGCCTTGGCCTTGGCGTCGGCCAACAGGCGGTAGCGGTTCATGGTGATGCCGTCATGCGGGCGCAGGAACAACTGTTCCTTGGCCTCGGCCGCCGACTTGGCGACAGTGGCGGTGCTGATCAGTTCGAAGGCCTTGCCGACCGCCGGCATGGGGCCCTTGGGCAACTTGCCGGACGACGCCCAGCGGGTCAGCATTTCCTTGCAGCCGCCCCAACCGGGCAGCAGGCCGACGCCCACTTCCACCAGACCCATATAGGTCTCCGCATGGGCCTGCACCGCGTCGCAATGCAGCAGGATTTCGCAACCGCCGCCCAAAGCCATGCCAGACGGCGCGCCGACCACCGGGAAGGGCGCGTATTTCAGCGCCTTGTAGGCCTGTTGACCGGCCGCCACCAAGGATTCGATCTCGGTCCAGGCGGCGATGTTGGCGGCGAAGATAGCCAGACCAAGGTTGGCGCCGACCGAGAAGTTGGAGCCTTCGTTGTAGACCACCAGCGCCTTGAAATCCTTCTTCACCCGGCGGATGGACTTGGTCAGCAAGTCCATGATGTCGGGGTCCAGGGCGTTCATCTTGCTGGTGAACTCGAAGCACGCCACGCCGTCGCCGATATCCCACAGGGCGGCCGAACCGTTCTTCAGCACCGGTTGGGATTTCAGCTTGATGTCGGCCAGCATGACCACGCCATCCGGGCGGACCAGATCGCGATAGGCGCCGTCCATGCCCAGCACCTGACGGGTGCCGTTCTCGACACGATAGAAGGTCTTGCCGCTGGCGGTCTTGAGGATCGCCGGCACGGCCATGCCGCTGGCTTCCAGCTTGGCGGCCAGCCAGTCCACGCCGATCTGGTCGATCAGCTCGAATGGGCCGAATTTCCAGTTGTAGCCAAGGCGCATGGCCTCGTCGATGGACTCGATCTCGTCGGCGGCGTCGCCCACCAGGGCGCTGGCATAGGCCAACGTCTGGCCCAGCACCCGCCAGGCATAGCGGCCGTGCTCGCTGTCGTGGTCCAAAAGCCGGGTCAGCTTGCGGCCCATGGACTTGACCGCCTCGACATTGGCCCGCTTGGTGGCGCGGTATTCGCCGGTGGCCAGATCGACGCTTTCCTTGGCCTTGTTCTTGGCGCGGTTGACGCGATAAAAACCGCCCTTGCCCTTACGGCCGGTATAGCCGTCGGCGATCATCTTCTCGACCATGGGCAACGGCCGGTTCATGGCGTGGAAGGGATCGTCCTTGGGCAGCGCCGCGGCCAGCGAGGCGTTGACGTGCGGCATCAGGTCCAGACCGACCAGATCGAGCAGACCGAACACGCCGGTCTTGGGAATGCCCATGGGCTTGCCGACGATGGCATCCACGTCCTCGATGTCGAGACCGGCGTCGAACGCCTCGACCACCGCCGCCTGAAGCCAATAGACGCCCAGACGGTTGGCGATGAAGCCGGGGCGGTCCTTGCAGCGCACCACCGACTTGCCCAGCTTGTGGTCGGCGAAGGTGGACACCGCGTCCAGCGCCTCGGCCTTGGTCTTGGCGCCGCCCACCACTTCCAGCAACCGCATGTAGCGCGGCGGGTTGAAGAAGTGGGTGATGACGAAGTCTTCGGCGAAGCTGTCGGACAGCCCTTCGACCAGGGTCGCCAGCGGAATGGTCGAGGTGTTGGACGACACCACCGAGCCCTTCTTGCGCACCGCATCGACCTTGGCGTAAAGCGACTGCTTGATGTCGAGCCGTTCGATCACCGCCTCGACGATCCAATCGCAATCGGCCAGAAGGTCCAGATTGTCCTCGATGTTGCCGGTGGTGACCAGCTTGGCCGCCGCCTTGCTCATGAACGGCGCCGGATCGGTCTTCAGCATCTTGGCCACCGCGCCCTCGGCGATGGCGTTGCGGTTAGGGTTGGAGCCGTTCGATTGCGGTCCTGCGCCCGCGGGGGCGACGATGTCGAGCAGGACGACGGGGATACCGGCGTTGGCGACATGGGCGGCGATACCCGCGCCCATGACCCCGGCGCCGATCACCGCGACTTTGTTGATTTCCGCCATCACACCGCCTCCAGGATGGTGGCGATGCCCTGGCCGCCGCCGATGCACTGGGTGGCCAGCGCGAACTTGCCGCCCTCGCGCTTCAGCAGGGACGCCGCCTTGCCGACGATACGGGCACCGGTGGCGCCCAGCGGATGGCCGAGGGCGATGGCGCCGCCGTCGATGTTGACCTTGGCTTCGTCCAGGCCCAGTTCCCGCACGCAGGCGATGGATTGCGAGGCGAAGGCTTCGTTCAGTTCGACCACGTCGAGGTCGGAGGCCTTGAGACCGGCGCGGGCCAGGGCCTTGAGGCTGGAGCCCACCGGGCCGATACCCATGATCTCGGGATCGCAGCCGCACACCGCCACCGACTTGATGGCCGCCAGGATGTCCAGGTTGTGGGTCTTGGCGTAATCCTCGGTGCACACCAGAACGGCGGCGGCGCCGTCGGTCAGCGGCGACGAGGTGCCGGCGGTGACCACGCCACTGGCGTTGAAGCAGGGCTTGAGCTCGGCCAGACCTTCCAAGGTGGTCTCACCACGGACGCAGCCGTCCACCGAGACCGTGCCCTTGCGGCCGGTGATGGCGACGATCTCGTCGGCGAACTTGCCGGCGGCCTGGGCTGCGCTGGCGCGCTGATGCGAGCGGACGGCGAACTCTTCCTGCTCGCGGCGCGAGATGTTCCACTTGGCCGCCACGTTCTCGGCGGTGTCGCCCATGCCCATGTAGGCGCCGGGCATCTCGGCGGCGAACTGGGGATGCGGCAGCGGGTTGAAGCCCATCATGGGCACGCGGGTCATGCTTTCGACGCCGGCGCAGATGAAAGCCTCGCCGGCCCCCATCTGAATGGCGCCGGCAGCGATGTGCACCGACGACATGGACGAACCGCAGAAGCGGTTGACGGTCATGGCCCCCAGCGACCGCGGCAGGCCGGCCATCAGGCTGACCAGACGCGAGACGTTGAAGCCCTGCTCGCCTTCGGGAAAGGCGCAACCGAGGATCAGATCCTCGATGTCGTCACCCGGAATGCCGGTCTTGGCCACCAGCGCGCGCACCACCTGCGCGGCCAGTTCATCGGGACGGACGGAAGCCAGTTCACCCTTCTTGGCCGGGGTAAACGGCGAACGCGCGTAACCGGCGACAACCACCTTCTTCATCGACGAATCTCCGAGTTTTCGTTTTTGGGAGAGGTCGTCGGGAAGGAAGGAAGGTCTGCGCCGCTCTCCTTCCCTAGACCGAGTTCATGTCCACGCCCTTGTGCGTGAGAGAATCGAGGCTCATCCGCTCGATCTCGCGCAATTCGTCCAGGCTGGTCTGCACCGCCTGAAGCTGGTCCTCGAGTTGGGCGATGCGCCCGCGGACCTTGGTCACCAACACCCTCAACTGCTCGACCTGAGTGGTGTCCACCACGTAGAGGTCGAGAAATTCCTTGATATCCTTGAGCGAGAAGCCCAGCCGCTTGCCGCGCAGGATGAGAATCATCCGCGCCCGGTCGCGATGGGTGTAGACCCGCGTGGTGCCCGCCCGCTGCGGCAGGATCAGCCCCTGATCCTCGTAGAAGCGGATGGTGCGCGGCGTGACCCCCAGATCCTTGGCCAGTTCGGTCACCGAGTAGATCTTTTCCATGAGCGCTGTGGTTCCCCAGGGCGAAATAATTACGTGAAGGGCTGATAACTTCCCTTTGCGTAACCTTCATACCATGGAAATCCATCCGGTTCATAGCCGTTCTCTCGGTGCGTCACTGTTTCAGGAAATGTGGCGAGCCTTGGACTCGGCTTCTTCTTCCGCCCGCGCCTGTTCTTCGGCCACCAACTCCTTCTTGGAGAGCTTGCCGATCATGGTCTTGGGCAGTTCATCGCGGATTTCGATGCTTCTTGGCATCTCGATGCGCGAAATCTGTGTGGTCAGGAACGACTTGATCTCGTCCGGGTCGGCCTCGACACCGTCGCGCAGCCGGACGAAGGCTTTGGGCGCCTGACCGCGATAGGGGTCGGGAACACCGATCACCACCGCCTCGGCCACCGCCGGATGCTGGTACAACGCTTCCTCGATGACGCGGGGATAGACGTTGAAACCGCCGGCCAGGATGACGTCCTTGATGCGGTCGACCAGGAACAGATAGCCGTCCTCGTCGCGATAGCCGACGTCGCCGGTGCGCAAGGCGCCGTCGATGAAGGCCTGTTCGGTGTCCGCCGGACGTTGCCAATAGCCGGCCATCACCTGCGGCCCCCGCACGCAGATTTCGCCGCGTTCGCCGACGCCCAGGATCTGGGTGGGATCGACGGTGGAACGCACCTCGACCACCGTTTCATCCAGCGGCATGCCGATGGAAGCGCTCTTGATCTGGCCGGCGATGGGATTGCAGGTGACCACCGGCGACGCCTCGGACAGGCCGTAACCTTCGACCAGACGGCACCCGGTCATCTCCTCGAAACGGGTCCGCACCTCGACTGGCAGCGGCGCGCCGCCGGAAATGCAATAGCGGATCGACGACAGGTCGAACGTTCCCTGGCTGGCGGCGTTGTTGAGCGCGGTGTAGATGGTCGGAACGCCGGGGAACAGGGTCGGCCGACGCTTGCCGATCAGTTTCAGCACCTGTTGCAGGTCGAAACGCGGCACCAGGATCAGCTCGGCACCGATGCTGACCCCCAGGTTCATCACCACGGTCATGGCGAAGACGTGGAAGAACGGCAGCACCCCGAGCACCCGCTCCTGCCCGGCATAGATCTCGGGCATCCAGCGCCGCAATTGTTCGGCGTTGGCCGTCAGGTTGGCGTGGGTCAGCATGGCGCCCTTGGGAACGCCGGTGGTGCCGCCGGTGTATTGCAGCACGGCGACATCGCCCTTCGGCTCGATCTCCACCGGCCGCGGCTTGCCTTCGTTGGCGATCAGCCGCTCGAACGGCACATGGCGCAGGTCGTCGGGCACCTCGGCCATCTCGGAGCGTTTGAGCACCGAGAACATCACGCTCTTGACCGCCGGCAGGATGGCGCTCATGCGGCACACCACCACCCGCTCGAGGCAGGTTTCCTCGAGCATGGCCGCGACCTTGGGATAGATCTGCTTGAGGTCCAGGGTCACCATGATGGTGGTCCCGGAATCGCCGATCTGATGCTTGAGCTCGCGTTCGACGTAAAGCGGGTTGTAGTTGACGACGATGCCGCCCGCCTTCAGCACCGCGTAATAACAGATGACGAAATAGGGAGTGTTGGGCAGGCACAGGCCCACCCGCACACCCTTGCGGACACCAAGCTGCTGGAAGCCCCGCGCCGCACGCTCCACCAATTCACCCAACTCGCCATAGGTGGTGCGCTTGCCAAGAAAGTCGATGGCGTTCTGACCGGGGAACTGGGCCACCGCCTGATCCAGGATGGTGGACACCGGCACCGCCGGAATCGGGCTGCTCGACTGCTGCACGACTGTAGTCACGACACGTTTCCTCCAGCTGCCCGGCCTTAGAACTTCACCACGAAGCTGGCGCTGATGATGTCCACGTAAGCGTCGTAGGACCCCGTCAGGACACCGCTGTTGCTCTTGTTCTGCTCGTTGATGTTGGCGCTGTCGGCAAAGATGTGGGTGTAGCCGATGTTGGTGCTGAAGTTGGGATCGACATCGTAGGTGTAGCCGAGCGACAGCCAATAACGGTTGGCGTCGGGGATACGCGCGGTACGATATTGGTCACTCATCGGCGCCTGGTCGTAGGCGACGCCGAAATGGAACTTGTGCTGCTCGTTCATGGTGTAGGTGGCACCCAGCGAGAAGAACCAAGTGTCGTCCCACTTTTCCTCGGTGACCGCGTCAGCGCGGCCATCGGCGAATTTGATGCGCACTTCCTTGAAGGTGGACCAGTTGGTCCATTGGACGTCGCCCATCACCGCCCATTCCGGCGACAGCTCGTGATACAGACTCAAGGTCATGGTATCGGGCAGGGTCAGGTCGGCAGTGGCGTCCACATCCTGCAAGCTTTGCGGATTACCGACGGCCGCCTTGGTCGCCGCCGAAGCCTGGTAGGTCGCGTCGCCCTTCAGCTTGTTCTTCATTCGCGAACGGTAGTTCACGCCGACACGGCTGGTGGGCGTGAACTCATACAACATGCCGGCCACACCGCCGAAAGAGACGTCGTCGCCTTCCACCACGGCCTTGGCCTGCCCCGCCGCGCCAAGGTTGACCGCGTTGCTTAGTCGCACCTTGGTATAAGCCACCTGGGCACCACCGCCGATGGACAGATGATCGTTGATGCGATAGGCGACGTTCGGGCTGAAATTGATGTTGGTGATCGAGCTTTCCAGGGCATGGAAGCGCCCTACCCAGTCTTCTTCGTAATCGCTGCGCAGACCGAACGGCGCGGTGACCGCCACGCCGACCTTGAAGTCGGGGCGAGCGTCCCACATGGCGTAAAACGCACCCACCGCGGCGTCGTTGATGGCGTCACCCCCCATGCTGCCCGTCGTCTGGGTGCCGGTGGTCAGGGTGTTGGACCCCTCGAACTTGGCCACCGGCATGATGACGGTGGCAGAGCCAGCGGTCTGGTTGCCCTCGAGCCGGGTCATGCCGGCCGGATTGTAGAAAATGGTCGACAGGTTGTAGGCCTTGGCCGCCGAACCGGCGAAGGCGTTGCCCAGACCTTCCGAGCTTTGCTCGCGCAATTGAAAACCTGCGGCCATCGCCTCGCTGCCCGCCCCCAGGACGGTCGCCAAAGCCAGGGCGCTGGTCAGCGCGCTACCACGAACGTTCTTCCACATGCCGTTTCCTCCCAATAGCGGACTTTTGCCGCCTTTTGCATGAACCCTAGAGTTGCCCCACAGCTACGTCAAGGGGTTTCCGTTAACGTAAACGTTATGATTATACCCAAGGATGCCCAACCTCCGCAGGGACACCTCTATTCACGCACGATCTCGATGGGATAACCCGAACGCTGGAACGTCGCCCGCAGCAAAAAGCCGTCGGACCCGTACCAGAGATCGCGCTCCACACCGCCGCTCATGCGAAAATGCTCGGCCGTCACCATCTGGCCGCCGACCGAGACCTGTTCGCTTCCCAACGCCTCCACCCTCACCTTGTAGGGCTTGGCGTCGATGATGCTGAACAACTCGCTTTTCTCGAGAATCGACCGCCCCCACAGCGTCAGGGGCAAAAGGTCTCCAGGCCGCTCGCTGGCCTGACCGTTGACGGTGAGGTTCCACCCGCCGGCCGACCGCTCAGCCTCGAGATGGAATTTGGACCCGTCGTCGTCAGTATCGGCCACCATGCGCACCATGGCGCCATTCCGCCACTCTTCGCGGCGGCTATGGTCATAGCGGAATTCCAGAAACAGAACCTTGGCCCGCGTCTTGGTCTGCACATCGACGACCGCAGTACCATCGTCGGCGCGGGCAATCCGCACCTGCTCCTTGCCGATGGATTCGCCTTCCTTGCGGATGTCGTAACCCAAGGACACCGTGTCGGCGGCCAACGCCACCGGTGCGACGGCCGCCACCAATCCGACGGCCAGGATGAAAGCCTTGACGGAAGAAATCATGCCGCCCCCCGTCAACCGATGGCGCCGACCAGCTTCATGGCCACGCCCATGGAACCGGAAACCTTGATCTTGCCCAGGGTGTAGCCAAGCATGGGATCCAACTTGCCATCCATCAGCTTGACCAGATTGTCGCTGGTGATCTTGATGGTGCAGGCGACATCAAGGTCGCCGTCGTCATCCTCGCTCAGGGTCGGAGCCGCCCCACTGGCGTCCACCACCCACATCCCGTCCTTGCCCAAATCGAAACGCACCGTCGCGCCAAGCCTACTCAGCTTGGGCAGGGCATCCCGCAAACGCTCCTCCACATCGGACATTGTTCCGTCCCTTCCTGAAGCCTCTTATAAGGGTTCAGATATACATTTACGTTTACGTCAACGTAAGCAGAAAATGTCACATCGATAATTACCCGTACTTAGGATCAATTTCCTTCGACATTTAAGGCGCACGCCAAGATTACCCAGCATATTCCGCAGTGCAGCATATTTTTTGCAGCGCCGAAAACCGGCAAAAAAACACGGAAAAACATGCACGATATAGGTGTTTTTTCCTTAACATCTATAGGTGATATAAATTACCTATACGTCATATGCCATAGACAATGATTTGCAATCAGAACAATACCAATATTGCTTACTAGGACATTTCCCCGCACCAAAGCCGGGGCCGCGTTGACAGCGCCGGCAAAAGGGTGCGAGTTTGTCGAAAAATAGCCTTCAAGGAGTTCGAAATGCCCGGTTTGCTGCAAGGAATCGTCTTGTTCCTGGTGGGGTGCGTCGTGGTTTACGGCCTGATCTCGGCCTTGCAGACCAAAGCCCCCAGCGAAGGGCATGGACACGGTCACGGACATCACTGACGTTTCGGGCCCGCCATTGCACACCGATCCATCGGCAGGCAATTGGGTGGGCACCACCTTGTGACCATGTCCATTCTCGACACCTTCGCGGCCAAGGGCACCACCTCCCAGGCTAATTTCGTCGGCGCTGCGGAACAGGCGTTCTGGGTGCGAGCCCGGCGCAACCGGCTTTTGGCCGACTGGGCCTGCGACCTGACCGACGAGAACAACCAAGCCTATCTGCGGCTGTTGCTCGACGCCGACTTCGCCAAGGTGGAAACCAGGGCGGAAGAAGGATTCCTGATGCTGAAGATCCGCAACGACCTGATGGGGTTCGGCATATTCCTGTCCCCGGACGAGCTCAAGGACGTCTACCGCCGCTTCGAACGCCAGGCGTTGCTGGAACACCAGTCCTGACCCCATTCCCTTACGGACCCGACCATGGACCCGACCACCGCCGACCGCCTGTTCCGTCACATCTATCAGGCGCTGGACCACGACAACGCCGCCGATCTGGAGACCTTTGGCAGGAACTTCCTGCAAAACGGAAAGATCTGGGACGCGCTGGCCGACCTGTTTCCCGACATCAAGCCATCGGAACTGCGGGCGGCGATGATGCGTGCCTTCGACCAATGGACCCGCGACCACGCCGCCTGCGGACACGATCACCACCATCATCATTGAGCGTCGTCACTTTTTTCGGACCTTCCGCGCAGGAAGTCGGCCAGCCGTCCGTATAAGCATTACAGTCGCAAGGAACCCTGGCCGGGAAGACGGAGACGACCGCGGACACCATGGATGATGAAAGCCTGCTCGCGGCAATCGGGCGCGGAGACCCTACGGCTTTCGCAACCCTGATGGAGCGCCACGGAGCGTTCGCCATGACCTTGGCGATCCGCATGACCGGCAACATCCAGGACGCCGAAGAGGTGGCTCAGGAGGCGTTCTTGCGCGTATGGTCGGTCGCGGCCAGATGGAATCCGGGGGGCGCACGCTTCACGACTTGGCTTTACCGGGTCGTGATGAACCTGTGCCTGGACCGCAAGCGCCGAGCCCCCATGGCCGCCCTGGACGATGTCGCGGAACCCGCCGACACCGCCCCCGACGGCCTGGAACGATGCGCCAGCGACCAGGCCCGAGAACTGGTGGCCGAAGCCTTGGCCACTCTTCCCGACCGCCAGCGTGCGGCGGTATCGTTGTGTTATTACGGCGAGGTCAGCTGTCAGGAAGCCGCCGAAGCTCTCGACATTTCGCTGTCCGCGCTGGAATCCTTGCTTGTTCGTGGCCGGCGGGGGCTTCGGGACTATTTCACCCGCCGCGGATTGGAGAAAATGGGAGACGTGTTATGACGTTGGACCAATTCACCGCCCTGCTCGACCGCCATGGTTGCCGGCGCGACCAGTGGCCCGAGGCCGAATGCGCCGCCGCACTGGCCCTGATCGACCGCGAACCCGCCGCCGCCGCCCTGCTTGCCCAGGCCGAGCGTGTCGAGACGGCCATGCGCGCCTTTGATCCCGGCCGAATGGTGGACCGGGCGGCGGTGACCCGCCTTTCCAATTCCGTCCTGGCCCAGATTCCGCGCACCCCCGCCCGCCGCCGCCCGCATTGGCGGGTCGCGTTGGACCATCTTGGCACGGCGCTTGGCGCCGGCCGGGAATGGGGACCGCGTCTGGCCGCGTCGGTGGCGGCGGCGGCGATGCTTGGACTGGTGACCGGCGGCTTTCTGCCGACCGGCACCACACAACAATCCGTGTCGGCGGTCGAACTGCTGGCGATGTCGAACGCTTATTCCTCGCTGGACGTACGATGACCAATTCGAAACCCTGGCTGTGGCTCCTGGTCGCCTCGCTGGCCTTCAACGTGTATTTCGGCGCCGTCGTCGGCACGCACTTCTTCCGCGACCCCAGGGGACCTGGGCCTGGACCCGGCCCCGGGCGCCCCGGAATGATGATTCTGGACATGGCTGAAAGCCTGCCGGAACCGGATGCGCGCATTCTGCGCCAAGCCTATGAAGCCCATAAGAGCCAGTTCCCGGACGAGCCGGGACAACCCCGCGGGTTCGAACGCATGCGAGAAATTCTCGCCGCCGACCCCTTCGACCTCGAAGCCTTCCTTAAGGAAGAAAGCGAATTTCGTGCCAACCGTGCACGTGAAGGCGCGGTGATCGGCACCATCCTGGCCGAAGCACTGCCAAAGATGTCCGCCGAAGGGCGCAAGCGTCTGGCCGATCATCGGCCGCCCCCGCCCCCGCGCCCACGCTGAGAAAACAAGGCTGTCGCCACCTGCGGCAGCCTTTCCTTTATCGCCACAACCCGGCAAAACATGCCTAGCACTGGGCATTAATTGCCGCCGACCCGGCAAAACATGCCCGGTCAACATGTTGATTTATATGATTTTTCCGCGCCTGCTTCGGCTTCCCGGCGCGTTTAAGTCTGTAACGGGCGGCCATGTTGCCCATGTCCCGCCAGACCGCAAAGATCGGAACCCGCGCGATGATGCCCCACACCTCGCCGCACAGCCGCACTTCCTCCCCGACCGACATCCCGCTCAGGGACCAGGACGACGACGCCTTGCTGGAGCGCATGAAGGCCGACGATGCCGACGCCTATCGGCTGTTGGTCGAACGTCATGTGGACCGCGCCTACGCCTTGGCCTTGCGCACGCTGCGCAACCCGGCCGATGCCGAGGACGTCGCCCAGGAAGCCCTGGTCAAGGCCTGGACCCACCGCCATTCCTGGCAACCGGGCAAGGCCAAGTTCTCGACCTGGCTTTACCGGGTGGTGTTCAACCGCTGCATCGACCTCAAGCGCATGCCGTCCAACTCCTGCCTCGACGACGTCGCCGAGCCCGAGGACGACCAGCCCGATTCGGTGGACACCATCCAGCGCCGCCAAGTCTATTCCCGGCTCGAGGACGCCATGGCCACCATGCCCGAGCAACAGCGCGCGGCCCTGACGCTGGCCTATTTCGACGACATGGGCAACGCCGAGATCGCCGCTGTCCTGGGCACCACGGTCCAGGCGGTGGAAAGCCTGCTCAAGCGCGGTCGCCAGGGCCTGCGCGAACGGCTGCGCCGTTCCGAACGCGACATCCGCCACATTTTCGCCGAGGCCTGAAAAAACACCGCCTGATCGTCTTCGCCGACCCGTTCCAACCATGAAGGCCGTCCGAAGATGGCCGGTCCCGCCAAGCGGGACTGAATGGATCAGAAGGAGACACCGTCATGCCCGTCATCGCCACTAACACCGCCGCCAATTCGTCCCTTCGCTACCTGAACGTCAATTCCGACGCGGAATCCAGCATCACCTCCAAGCTGGCCTCGGGTTCGCGCATCACCAAGGCCTCGGACGACGCTTCCGGTCTCGCCATCGGCACCCGCATCCAATCCGACGTCACCGTTCTGGAACAGGCGTCCACCAATGCCTCGCAGGCGACCGCCATCCTTCAGACCGCCGACGGCGGCCTGGCCCGCATCAGCGACATTCTTCAGCGCATGAAGGCCCTGGCCACCCAGTCCAACTCGGGCTCGGTCACCAATGACGAACGCACCTACATCCAGTCGGAATACGCCGAGCTGATGGAGGAAATCGACGGTATCGCCAGTTCGACCCGCTATAACGGCGAATCGTTGCTGAACGGCACCAGCGACTACTTCTCGGGCGTCGACTTCATGGTCGGCACCTCGATCTCGGACACCATCTCGGTCCAGATCGACGACGTCGACACCACCGCGCTGTCCATCAACTCCACCACGGTCAGCGACCAGGATGAGGCTGAAGCGGCCGTCACCGCGCTTGACGCCGCCATCTCCTCCATTTCGGCGGCCCGTGCCGAGGTCGGCGCCTCGATGTCGCGGTTCGATTTCCGGTCCCAGACCATCGACACCTCGATCGAGAACCTGAGCGCCGCGGAATCGGCGGTGATGGATGCCGACGTGGCGTCGGAAAAATCCAAACTGGCTTCCGCCGACGTCCTGGCCCAGGCGGCGATCGCCGCCCTGACCCAGGCCAACGCCATGCCCCAGAACCTCCTCAGCCTGCTGAAAAGCTAAGGCTAACCCCCATACCCTCACCGGAGGTTCATGAGGCGACGGGCGGAGCGGCGTAACACCCCACTCCGCCCGTCATTTTCGAGGAGGCGTCGCATGACCAGCGTCAGCAGCACCACATCGACCACGTCGACATCGACAACATCGACGACATCGACATCGTCCACGTCTTCGAGCAGTTCGGATTACGACGATTTCGATGTCGAATCCCTGGTCGAAGCCAAGCTGGCGTCTCGCTACGAACGCCTCGACAGCATGGAAACCGAGGTTTCCGATAACGAAACCAAGATCGCCGCCTACGAAGATCTTCAGGACCTTCTCGACACCCTGAGCGACACCCTTCAAACCCTGCGCAGCGATCCCAGCGTCAGCGGACAGTCGGACGACGTCTTCCTGGACCGTACCGCCTATCTGACGTCGTCCAGTTCGGTGGACGCCTCCACCTACATGTCGGCGACCGTCGAGGAGGGAACCGACCTCGGCACCCACAGCGTCGTCATCAGCCAGATCGCCACCACCAACATCCTGGGCAGCGAAAAACAGACGTCGCGATACGACGCCCTGGGCTGGACCGGCACGTTCTCGTTGGGAACCAAAGACGGCGACAGCGCCGACATCGAGGTCACCTCCTCCATGTCGCTGGGCGACATCGCCGACGCCATCAACACCGAGACCAGCACCACGGGCGTCGTCGCCTCGATCATGCAGGTGTCGGAAGGCAGTTATAAACTGATCCTCACCACCTCGGACACCGGCGAGACCATCACCGCCAGCGACGTCAGCGGCACCCTGCTGAGCGATTCGCTGGGACTGGTCGACAGCAACGGCGACATCGATTCCGACATGGTGCTGCAAGAGGCCCAGGACGCCATCCTGAAGGTGGACGGCGTCACCATCACCCGCAGCAGCAACGACATCGACGACGTCTTGGACGGCATCACCCTGCACCTTTATGCCGCCAACGCCGACACCACCCTGACGCTTGAGGTCGACAACGACCTGACCGGCATCCAAGACGCCGTGGAAGCGTTCGTCGAGGCCTACAACGCCGTCCGTGAATTCATCATCACCAACCAGAGCACCAACACCGACGGTACCGCCGCCGACGACGCCGTCCTTTATGGCGATTCCACCTTGCGGTCGCTCAACAATTATCTCCAGACCATCATCAGTTCGGGTATCGGCGACGCTGATTTGTCGGATTTGGGCATCACGCTGGATGAAGACAATCTTTTGGAGCTCGACACGAGCACGCTGGAGAACCTGTTGCTGGACGACCTGGACACCATCCAGTCCCTGTTCAGCTATCAGATGACCGCGTCGTCCGGCGATCTGGGCCTGGTCCGCCACCCCGATGCCGCGCTCGACTTCACCTTGGACATCACCGTCGACGACGACGGCAACATTTCCAGTGTCGGCGTCGATGGCGACACCTCGCTGTTCACCATCAGCGGCAGCACCATCCAGGGAGCCGAGGGCACTGAATACGAAGGGCTGACCCTGGTCTACACCGGCAGCACCAGCAAAAGCATCACGGTTACGACCACCCAAGGCATCGCCGACCAGCTATATAACGCGGTGGACACCATCGCCAACGAGGACGACGGGGCGTTGACCACCCTGATCGACAATCTCGAAGACACAAACGAAAGCATCGAGGACAGTATATCGACCCTGGAATCGTCCATCAGTACGTATTCCGACTATCTGTACGAACTCTATTCCACGATGGCCGCATCCATCTCGGAAGCCGAGACCACCCTTGAACTTCTGGAAGCACTGCTGAACGCCAGCAGCGATTAGGAGGCCATGCCATGACCCCACGCTATGCCCAATCCGCCTACCAGAACGCCATCCAGACCACCCCGCCCTTGCAGGCCGTGGTGCTGTTGTACGATGGCGTACTGATCCGCCTGCGCAACGCCGTCGACGCCGCCAACCGTGGCGATTACGGCGAACAGTTCAACCAGATCCTGCGGGCCACCGACATCCTGCGCGGTCTGTTGGCGGCGCTGGACATGAAGCAAGGCGGTGGTCTGTCGGAACGGCTGCGCGACACCTACGAAGCCAACATGCGTGCCATGATGAGCTCGGTCGGACGCAAGAACGCGCAGGAATGCCTGGAACGTATCGCCGACGGCCTTCGGGAATTGCGCAACGCCTGGAGCGAAATCGCCGGAATGCCGTCCCTGGAAACCCCGCAGGCCACGGTTTCCCCCCGCCATGAAAAGACGCAGACACCCGTTTGAACCTGTCTTTTTCGGCGAATTTCAGATAAAGTCATGAGACCCGGTAAAGTCCGGGGGTATCACAGCCCACGAAGAAATCGAGGCGCCATGACTGCATCCTCCCTTTCGCTGGAGGGGTTTCAGGATTTGATCGACCGCTTTGGCGGCGACATCCTTTCCTGGCCCGCGCGCGACCGCACCGCCGCCGAAATGCTGATCGCCCAATCGCCCACGGCTGCACGCCTGTTGGACGAAGCGCGAAAGCTGGACGCACAATTGGCCCAGATGCCCAAGGCGCCCGCCGATCTGGCCGACCGCATCATCGACGCGGCCTTGCACAGCCCCCCTCGCCGCAAAAGCTGACACCCGCACACCGCCCGCCGCTCCTGTTTCAGGGCGGCGGGTTTTTAGGTTCATCGCCGGATTGCGGGAAATGGCACCATGGACCCCGGCTCGCGCTCCGCTTGGCCAGGGTGACGCCTGTTGAAGGGCCGTTCCCCGCAAATCGGCGATGAGCCGTCTTTTTGCGCCCGGTTTCCCCATCCCAGCCGTATCAACCTAGAACACGCGACCAAGATCGCGCGATTTTTGCTGACTATTAAACAAGTTAACAACGGCACAGCATAAAATACTCCGACCGAATCCATACACCGGACCGTAGAAGCCAACAGAGGGGACGAGGCAAACCGCCGATCAAGTCCCAAGGGCATCAACCGGAGTATGTGCCATGGTTGACTCGGTCACTTCCTCCACTTCGTCGACCTCATCGACCACCAGCTCCTCTTCTTCGACTTCGCTGTCGGCAAGCTATGAGATGTTCCTCACGCTGCTGACCACGCAGTTGCAGACGCAGAACCCCCTGGACCCGGTCGACAGCACCGAATTCACCTCGCAGCTGGCCACCTACGCCTCCCTCGAACAGCAGATCGAGACCAACGACAAGCTGGATTCGGTCCTGAGCTCGATGGACTCGCTCTCGTTCTCCACCGGCGTCGGCTACATCGGCCTGACCGTCGAGGCCGAGGGCGACACCCTGTCCGTGGACAGCGACGGCACGGTGGACGGGTCGTGGAAATACGAACTCGATTCCGCGGCCGAAGACGTCACCCTGACCATCGTCGATTCCAGCGGCAACACCGTGTGGAGCGGCAGCGGGGAAACCAGCGCCGGCTCGCATTCCCTCACCTGGGACGGGACCGACAGCGATGGCGATGCCGTCTCGTCGGGCGAATACACCCTGGTGGTCACCGCCACCGACGCCGATGGCGACAGCATCGACACCACCACCTCCATCGTCGGAACCGTCACCGCCGTCGATTCGTCCAGCGGTTCGACGGTGCTCGAAATCGGCGACACCGAAATCGACCTGTCCGACGTCACCCGCCTGGCCGCCTGAACGGGAGAGCCACCATGACCCTTTCCAGCGCCATGACCACCGCCGTTTCGGCCCTGAAAGCGCAAAGCCAGGCCCTGTCGGCGATTTCCAACAACCTCGCCAATTCCAGCACCACCGGCTACAAGTCGGTCACCACCAGCTTCCAGTCGTTGGTCACCCAAGCGTTTTCCGGCACCGCCTATACCGGCGCCGGCGTGACGTCGTCGGTTCGCCAGAACGTGGACGCCCAGGGCAACATCGAAGCCACCAGCAACGTCACCGACATGGCCATCAGCGGCGACGGCATGTTCGTGGTCACCGACAGCTCGGGTGCCCAGTACTACACCCGCAACGGCGAGTTCGACGTCGATGACGACGGCTACCTCTATAACAACGCCAGCACCAAGGTCTATCTGATGGGCTATGCCATCAATTCCGATGGCACCACCGCCAAGACGCTGAGCCAGATCAACGTCACCGACCAGGACACGTCCTGGAAGGAAACGACCGCCGTTTCCCTCGACGCCTCGCTGGGCGCCGACACCGATGTCTCGTCCTCGACCACCTATGAAAAGACGTTCGAGGTCTACGATTCGATGGGTGGTTCGCACATCGTCACCGCCACCTTCGCCCATACCGCCGTGGACAGTAGCGCCAACACCAGCACCTGGACGGTGTCGTTCTCCAGCGACGACGGAACCACCACGCTTGACACCCTGACCTTGGAATTCGATGGCGATGGCAACCTGACCTCGGCCACCGACTCGTCGAACGTGACCGTCGACCCCTCCAGCCTGACCCTGGATTTCGACTGGAACAACGCATCCAGCGACAGCTCGATTACCCTGGACCTGTCGAGCATTTCCATGGGTGGTTCGACCGACGGCGTCACCTTGAACGACGTCACCAACGACGGTTACGAGTTGGGCAACCTGAGCGGCATCACCATCTCGTCGGACGGCACGGTCAGCGCCTCCTACGACAACGGCCAGACCATCAGCCTCTACAAGGTCGCCGTCGCCACCTTCGCCAATTACGACGGACTGGCGGCGCTGAGCGGCACGCTCTACCAACAGACCGCGGATTCGGGCGAAGCCATCATCGGCACCGCCGAGACCGGGTCGGCCGGGTCGATCAGCGCCAGCAGCCTGGAATCCTCGACCGTCGACACCGCCGACGAATTCACCCGCATGATCGTCGCCCAACAGGCTTATTCCGCAGCGTCCCAGGTCATCACCACGGCCAAGGACATGTACGACGCCCTTATCAGCGCCGTGCGCTGATCGGTGATGGGAGAAACGCCATGACCCGTAAGAACACCCCCAAAGCCGCCCGCGAGATGGCCGCCGTCGTGGAACTGGCCGAGGCCCGGACCAAACGTACCCTGGCCGCCACCCAGACCCGTCTTCTTCCCGAAGAGACCAGCCCCCTCCAGGCCGAGGAACTGGCCCGGCGCGTGGCCGTTCAGTTGCAGTCCCTGCCCGAGGACGACCGCCACCTGCTGCGCCGCAACCTCTTGGTATCGGTGCACGACCTCGAAGGTCTGATCGACGCCTTGCAAGCGCAGATGGGCGACCTGGCCCAGGAACTGCGCAAGGTGTCCTCGCACACCGCCGCCGCCACCGCCTATGGCCGCACCGCCCAGGCCCCGGCCAAGACCCGCCGCTAGGAGCAACGCCATGACCCAGGAGACTCCCATGCTCCCCGCCGCCCACCTGTCGCACGCCGGCCTTGGCTCGCACGATCTGCCGGATCGTCTGTTGTCCGTGGTCGCCGAACTGACCACCGTCATGGTCGAGGAAAACGCCGCCCTTGCCGAAGGCTTGCCGGCCTGCGTCTCGGCCAACATCGACCGGAAGCTCGAATTGTCCGACAATTACGACGAGCTTTATGCCGAACTGGCCGACAAACAGGCCGACATCCTGGCCTCCGACCCGGAATTCGCCCACAAGCTGATGAATGCCGTGGTGGAGTTGCGCCAAGCGACCGCCGAGAACCTGACCCGGCTGGACGCCGCCATGGCAGCGTCGCGGCGCCGTGTCGAAGCGGTGATGCGCGCCGTTCGCGCCGCCGCGCAAGAGAACGTGCCTTACGGCGCCAAGGGAGACATTCCCCTCAACGCCCGTCTGGCCGCGTTCGGCAAGGATTACCACGCCTGACCCATGAACCCGCGCTGTCGTGAGAGGCCGCCATGACTCTGTCCGCCTCACTTAGCACCGCCACCTCGTCGTTGCGTGCCATCCAGACTAAATTGGCGGTGGCCGCGTCCAACATCGCCAACGCGGACGACGTCAACTACACCGCCAAGACGGCCAGCCAGTCGTCGGTGGTCACCGGAACGCTGGGCACCGGCGTTCAGATCACCGGCATCGACAGCAAGGTCAGCGGCTATCTGGTCAAGAACATCGTCGAGGCGACGGCGGAAAACAGCGCGGCACAAATCCTTTATTCGTATCTGGAATCGCTCAGCAGCGGACTTGGGACCCTGTCCAGCGACGGTTCCGGGGACACGTTGGCGACCCAGTTGTCCGACTTGGAATCGGCGCTGGACGAACTGGCCACCACCCCGGAAAGCACCACCGTGAAAACCCAGGTGGTGACCGACCTGCAAGACAGCGCCGCCACCCTCCAGGACGCCTCGGCCCAGGTGCAGGACCTGCGCTCCCAGGCCGATTCCGACATCGCCTCCGCCGTCGAGACGGTCAACGACGCGCTGCATCAGATCGACGACCTGAACGAAGCCATCACCCGCGCCCAGGCGGCCGGCGAATCCACCGGCGACCTTGAGGACCAGCGCAACGCCGCCCTTCAGACCGTGGCCGAACAGATCGGCATCACCTACTACACCGGCTCCAATGGCGCGGTGACGGTCTACACCGAATCCGGGCAGCTTCTGGTGGGCTCCCAGGTCTATGAGCTGAGCTTCACCACCGCCAACGGCGTTTCGGCCAGTGATTCCTATCCCAGCACGTTGTCCGGCATCACCGTCAACGGCAAGGACATCACCACATCCATTTCGTCCGGCGCCATCTCGTCCCTGGTGACGTTGCGCGACAGCACCTTGCCGGCGGTGCAGGACGAATTGGACACCCTGGCCGTCACCTTGCGCGACACCATCAACGCCATCGCCAACGAGGGCAGCGCCTCGCCGCCGCCCAGCAGTTTGACCGGATCGGAAAGCTATTCCTCGACCGACGCGCTGTCGGCCAGCGGCACACTGACCGTGGCCATCACCGATTCCGACGGCAATCTGGTGTCGAACGAAGACATCGACTTGTCCACCTATTCCACCGTCGGCGACTTGTTGACCGCGCTCAACGGCATCAGCGGCCTTTCGGCCAGCCTGGATTCGTCGGGTCATCTGGTGCTGGAGACCACGTCTTCCGGCAACGGCGTCGCGGTCAGCGGCGGCACCATCGGCAGCGAGAATTTTTCCGGCTATTTCGGCCTCAACGACGTTCTGGTGGGCGACAGCGCCTCGAACCTTGAGGTGAAATCCGAACTGGCCGACGATTCCACGCTGTTTCCGGTGGGAACCCTGTCGTCGTCGCTGACGGTGGGCG
This sequence comes from Magnetospirillum aberrantis SpK, assembly GCF_011022235.1. Classification (GTDB taxonomy): domain Bacteria; phylum Pseudomonadota; class Alphaproteobacteria; order Rhodospirillales; family Magnetospirillaceae; genus Magnetospirillum; species Magnetospirillum aberrantis. The sequence goes on from NZ_JAAIYP010000033.1 coordinate 26,847, forward strand.
AAGCGGCGGTCACCTCGGGATCGGGGACATTGGCGCAATCCATGGCCGACGCGCTGCGCGACGCCGAAGTGACCGACACCGCGGCGGACATCGTCAGCGCGGTGGCGACCATGCTGTCCAGCGCCGAAAGCGCCGCCACCTCGACCGAAACCAGCCTCAGCACCTTGGTTGACAGCTTTTCCTCGCAATACGGCGTCAACACCGACGAAGAGACGGCCCTGATCTCCGAGCTTCAGAACGCCTATGCGGCGTCGGCCCAGATCCTGAGCGCCGTCCAGTCCATGTTCGACGACCTCATCAACGCAGTGAGCTAAGCCATGATCGGACGTGTCTCCACCTTCGGCCTGGGCCAGACCATGCTCTCCTCGTCGTTGAGCGTGCAGAGCAAATACGCCAACACCGCGGTTCAACAATCTTCTGGCCTGGCTTCCACCACCTACGGCGGATTGGGGTCCAAGGCGTCGTCCCTGCTGTCCACCGAAGCCGCCACCGCCCAGTTGGAAACCTGGTACACCAACACCGGCACCGCGCTGGACCGCACCGAGTCCATGTATTCGGCGGTCGGCAGCATGGTCGACCTGCTACAGAACTACCGTTCGACCCTGAGCTCGGCCATATCCTCCACCGACACCGATGGATTGGACGACACCGCCGCCGATCTTCTGGACGACATGGCCGATCTGATGAACCTTCAGATGGACGGCCGTTACCTGTTCGCCGGCAGCAACACCGACACCGCGCCGGTGGACACCAGCTTGCTCTCCACGCCATCGGTGCCGTCCAGCGCCGACACCTCCTATTACACCGGCGACAGCGAGGAAGCCTCGGTCCGGGTGTCGGGCCAGCAAAGCATCAGCTATGGCGTCACCGCCGACAGCACCGGCTTCGAAAAGGCTGTGCGCGCCCTCAACGTCGTCGCCAATGCCTCGCCACTGGACCAGACAGCCCTCGAGGAAGCCTATGATCTGGCGACCGAAGCGCTGGACGCGCTGATCGCCACCCAAAGCGGCCTGTCCAACACCGCGGCACGGCTGGAAACGGCACAAAGCCGCCAGACAAACTCCATCAGCCTGTTGGAAAGCGTCGCCAGCGACCTGAAGGAAGTCGACACCGCCGAGGTGGCGGTCAAGCTGGCGCAATACGAAACCCAGCTTCAGGCATCCTATTCCGCGCTGGGCAACCTCAGCAGCCTGAGCTTGGTGAAGTATCTGTAGGCTGCCCATCGTCAAAACGAATGGCGTCTTCGGGACGGTGGCGCCTCGTCGGAAACCGGACGTGAAAACGGCGGGGTGTCACCACCCCCCAGAAGCCGGATGCGAAAACGGCGGGGTGTCGCCACCCCCCAGAAGCCGGATGCGAAAACGGCGGGGTGTCGCCACCCCGCCGTTCGGTCAACGTGCGAAAACCGCGTCGTTCACAGAACCGGCTTGCCCATGGGCAGCACCGGACGGCCCCACAGGTCGTTCAGGATGACACCCGCCATCATGTACCAGGCCAAAAAGGCGCAGGCGATCAGGTCGATCGCGGCGATGGTGGTGAACAATTCCTTGGGCGCGCCGAAATGCGCCAGATCCAGGCAGACGAAACCGACCATCAGCGTCGAGAAGGTGGCGAACATCGCCTTGTGCACCTTCATCGAGCCAACCCACAGGATCGAGCTGAACAGGGTCCACGCCACCAGGAACCAACCGACGTCGGTCTCGCTCGACTTGAACACGTCGAACTTGTTGCCGAGCAGGACGGCGCACAGCGCGATCCAGAAACAGCCGTACGAGGTGAAAGCGCAATAGCCGAAATTGTTGCCGCACTTCTGTTCCTGAAGACCGGCGATCATCTGCGCCAGACCGCCGAAGAACAGCCCGAGATAGACCACCGGGCCAATACCCGCCAGGCCCAGGTTGTGGATCTGCAACATGAAGGTGGTCAGGCCGAAACCGGCCAGTCCGACAGCGGCCGGGTTGGCCAGCTTGGGCTTGGCCGCGGCAGCAATGCTTTGAACGTCGATAGAGGCGATCTGGGACATCGTTTTCTCCCTTATGGCGCCCGCAAGCGCATGGTTATGTCCTCGCCGTGAGCAATCCCTGATTTATTTTTTGCCCGTTTTTTGATGTTTGCTTATACGGGCAAACCCCAATATCGCAATGATGTTGCTTGCGCAAGCAAATAGGCGATTTGTGCGCAACTTATCGGTGGGCATTAGCGCGGAACCTGCCGGCGTGGTACAAGGGATGGGTTTGGGGATTGGCTTTGCTGGAGGATCCGGCCCGTGGCCGACACGATGGGGAACGCCGCGACACGATCGCAGGAAGAATGGGAGCGGGCCGCCCGCGCGTTGTTGGACGAAGGCCAGAACTTCCTGGCTCACGACGTCTGCCGCGACGGGCTGAGGCTCTATCCCGCTAGCCTCAAGCTTGCCATCTTCGGTGCCATTTCCCTGTCGCAGACCGGTGCGGTGGACGAAGCGCGGCGGCTTTTGGCGCCGCTGCTGGCGGAAATCTTCATCGACGAGGGTCCGTTCCGCCGTTTGCAGAACGCCCTGCGCGGTGCCATCGCCACCTTGACCCCTGGCGCCGACAGCGGCGAAAGCGCGCTGGCCGCCATCGCCGAATTGTCGGAATCCATCGACCTTGTGCGCGGCAAACGGCTGGAAGCCACCGCCGACGCCGAAACCTACAACGCCCTGGCCCGCGTGTTCCGCGAAGCGTGGCTGTCGCTGGGCGACCGCCGCGACCTCGACCATTGCCGCGAATTGTTCCTGCGCGCCTTCCACACCGGCAACAGCCCGCGCGACGGCATCGAAGCGGCGGTGATGAGCCTGTTGCTGGGCAAGCGGGGCGAAGCCCGCACTCTGGCCGCCAAGGTCAAGGCCAGCCTTGCGGCCGAGGAGACGCCCCCCGACCTGCCCACCGACCAGCGTTACCGGCTGTTGGCGACCTTGGGCCAAGCCCATCTGATCCTGGGTGAGGCGGCCGAGGCGGTCGCCGTTTTCGAATGGGCCCGCGCGCTGGAGGGCGTGCATTACGGCCGGGTCGTGTCGGCGCTGAAGCAGTTGGAGCTTCTGCGCCACGGCGGCATCGAGGTGCCGGACGAACTGGCCGACATCGTCAAGCCGCCCACCGTGGTGGTGTTCACCGGCCACGCGCTCGACCGCCCCGGCGAGGGGCCGCATTTCCCGCCGGGGATCGAGGCCACCGTGCGGGCCGAGATCGCCCAGCAATTGGAGGACCTGAACGCCCAGGTCGGCTATTCCACCGCCGCCTGCGGTTCCGACCTCTTGTTCATCGAAGCCATGCTGGAACGCGGCGCCGAGGTCAACGTGGTGATGCCGTTCGCGCTGGACGATTTCGTCGCCAACAACGTCCGCTATGGCGGGCCGCGCTGGGAAATGCGCTTCAGGAACGCGCTCAAGCTGGCCGCCTCGGTGACCTACGCCACCGAGGAACGCTATCTCGGCCACGACATGCTGTACCGCTTCGCCAACCAATGCCTGCACGGGCTGGCGACGCTGCGCTCGGGTTTCCTTCGGACCTCGCCATATCTGCTGGCGGTATGGGACATGATGCCCGGATCGTTGGTCGGCGGCGCCGGCGACTTCATCGACCAATGGGAAGACATCACCCGCCTGCGCATCGTCGACTTGGACGGCCTGTTACAGCAACACCCGGAATTGCTCGGACCTGACGGGCCGGCCATGCCCAACCTGGATTTCGGCGATTCCGACGAGGAAGCCGGACAGGGCCGCGTCATCCGCTCCATGCTGTTTTGCGACATCGCCGGCTATTCCAAGCTGAAGGAAGAAAACACCCCCGCCTTCCTGGAATTCCTGGCCCGGCTGAAACAGGGGTTGGAGCGCGCTGGCGTCGCCCCCATCAGCATCAACACCTGGGGCGACGCCATCTTCGCGGTGATGGACAAGGCCACGCCCATGGCCGAATACGCCCTGACCATGCAAGAGGAAGTCACCCGCCTGGGCGAGGAAATGCGCGACCAATTCCCGAAGCCCCTGAACCTGCGCATCTCGCTGCATGCCGGGCCGGTGTTCGAAGCCATCGACCCCATCTGCGGCCGCAAGAATTTTTACGGCAGCCACATCAACCGCGCCGCCCGGCTGGAGCCGGTGACGGTGGTCGGGCACGTTTACGCCACCCAGCAATTCGTCGCCGTGCTGACCGCCGAACAATCGGCCCAACGCTCGGAAGCCCTCAACAACGGCGAGGCGTTCGAGGAACGCTTCGTGTGCGAATATGTAGGCGTGCTGTCGTTGGCCAAGGATTTCGGCAAACAGACCGTGTACCACCTGCGCCGCCGTACCGAGATCGAAGCCCATGTGGCCGAAATCATGGCCGTTCACGAAGAGCTTTCACCAGAGGCGGAACTCGAAACCGAGACCCAAACGGAACCGGAAGAACAGGACGAAGCCGCCAGCGGCCTTGCCGAGATCCTGCCCGACGCCGACGACCAGGGCATCACCGAGCGACTCGCGCCGGGGGTCGAAGGGGTGTTGGCCACTGTCGCGCGCATGATCGAACGGGCCGATGCCGACGACAGCGGCAAGCCACGCCGGGGCCGCAAGAAAAAGCCCAAGCCGCCGGCCCCGGAAATCGCCTTTGACGCCGACGAAACCCATTGGCCGGGGACCTGATCCCCGGCCAATGCCGTTTTCAGGCCAGGAACCCCTTGAGCATCGCGATCTGATCCACGGTGTTGAGCCCCGGCGCGTGGCCGCAACCGGGCACCGTCACCAATTGCGCACGCGGCCCGCGCCGCGTCATCTCGTCGGCGACCGCAGCGTCCAACAGGTCGGAGTTCTCGCCCCGCAACAACAAGGTCGGACAGCGGATCGCCTCGTAAAGCGACCACAGATCGACCGGACCGGACTGGCCGGCGAAAACCTCCATCACCGCCGGATCGTAATGGGGCGACAGCTTGCCGTTGTCGCGACGCCGCACCGACGTCTCCGCCATGCGCCGCCATTCGGCGTCGCTCAACTGGCCGAAGGGGGCATAGGCGATCCGCAGGAACGCCTCGAACCGCTCCATGCTGTCGTGCTCCGGCACCACGCTCACATAGGCCTTGATGCGCTCGACCGCTTCGGCGTTCAGGGAGGCGCCGACGTCGTTGAGCACCAGACGCTCGATCCGGTTTGCGGCCGCCTCGGTGGCGGCCAGGGCCATGCCGACGATGCCGCCCATGGAGGTGCCGACCCAGCGCACCCGCTCGAATCCCAGCATGTCCATCAGCGCCAGCGCATGGCTGCAATAGACCGGCACCTGATACTCTTGCGCCGGATTGGACGACCACGACGACAGGCCGCGGCCGATGGTGTCGGGACAGACGATGTGGAACAGCGGCGCCAAGGCGCGGGCCAAGGTGTCGAAATCGCGCCCGACGCGGGCCAGACCGTGCCACATGACCACCGGCGGCAATTCAGGATCGCCCCATTCGGTGACGTGGATTTCATGCGCGCCGACCGAGAAGTAGCGCGAGCGGGATTCGGCGTGGGGTGTGGGCATGCGGCCTCCGGGCCTTTCCGTTGGGGCTGTGGGCAGAGTATATCTGTCTCTTCGATTTCGCCTATGGGAAGGACGTCATGCTTCAGCTCAAGGACACCGCCCTGCTTCGGCACCACGCCTATGTGGACGGTCAATGGATACACGCCGATTCCGGCGACACCATGGCGGTGACCAATCCCGCCGATGGCGGCATCATCGCCCATGTCGCCTCGGTCGGCGCGGCGGAAACCCGGCGCGCCATCGCCGCCGCCGCCCGCGCGCTTCCGGGTTGGCGGGGCAAGACCGCCAAGGAACGCGCCACCATCCTGCGCAGATGGTACGACCTGATCCTGGCCGCCGCCGACGATCTGGCGGTGCTGATGACCGCCGAACAGGGCAAGCCGCTGGCCGAGGCCAAGGGCGAGGTGAGTTATGGCGCCTCCTTCATCGAATGGTACGCCGAAGAAGGCAAGCGGACCTATGGCGAGATCATCCCGGAAAACGCCCCTGGCCGCCGCATCCTGGCGACGCGCGAACCCATCGGCGTGGTCGCCGCCATCACGCCCTGGAACTTCCCCAACGCGATGATCACCCGCAAATGCGCGCCCGCCCTGGCCGCCGGCTGTACCGTGGTGGTCAAGCCGGGCGAGGACACGCCGTTGTCGGCGCTGGCGCTGGCCGAACTGGCGGCACGGGCCGGCATTCCGGCCGGAGTGTTCAACGTTCTGCCCACCGCTGATTATGTCGCCGTCGGCGGCGAACTCACCGCCAATCCCGTCGTGCGCAAGCTGTCCTTCACCGGCAGCACCGAAGTGGGCAAGCTTCTGATGAAGCAATGCGCCGACACCATGAAGAAGGTCAGCTTCGAATTGGGCGGCAACGCCCCCTTCATCGTCTTCGACGACGCCGATCTGGACGCGGCGGTGGCCGGGGCCATGGCCTCGAAATACCGCAACACCGGCCAGACCTGCGTGTGCGCCAACCGCATCCTGGTTCAGGACGGCGTCTACGACGCCTTCGCCGCCAAGCTGGCCGAAGCGGTCGGGAAAATGGTGGTCGGCCCCGGATTGGCTGGCGAAACCCAGCAAGGACCGCTGATCAACCGGCAAGCAGTGGAAAAGGTCGAACGCCACGTCGCAGACGCGGTGGAAAAGGGCGCCACGGTGCTGATGGGCGGCAAGCGCCATGCGCTGGGCGGCACCTTCTATGAACCGACCATCCTGACCAACGTCACCGCCGACATGGCCTGCGCCCGCGAGGAAACCTTCGGCCCCGTCGCGCCGCTGTTCCGCTTCAAGGACGAGGCCGAGGCCATCCGCATGGCCAACGACACCCAGTTCGGTCTTGCCGCCTATTTCTATTCCCGCGACGTCGGCCGCTGCTTCCGCGTTTCGGCGGCTTTGGAATACGGCATCGTCGGCGTCAACGAAGGCATCATCTCGACCGAGGTCGCCCCCTTCGGCGGCGTCAAGGAATCGGGCATCGGCCGCGAAGGTGCCCGACAGGGCATCGAGGAATATTTGGAAGTCAAATATGTCTGCATGGGCGGTCTAGGGTGAAAGCCCTACAGACCTAAGAGGTAACAAAGAGAGACCGTTCCCGCTGGAGGGAAAACCCAGGGGCAGGTACAGTAACAGGAGCTGTCGCCCTTGGGGGAGAGGGAACGGGATCGTGGATGATTGGGTAGCGGACCTTTCCACCAGGGTGTTATGGGCTGAGGATATTCCTTCCGCCCAACACGCGGTCCGCGAACTCGCCCTCCAGTGCGGGGTGGATTACTATATCTATGGTAATTCCCGCCCCGGGCTGGAACATCCCTACATCGACAGCACCTATCCGCCGCAATGGATGGCCCATTACCTGGCCAACCGTTACCAATTCATCGATCCGGTGGTGATCGAGGCCCAGCGCACGCGCCTGCCCTTTGGCTGGCGTTTCCTGATGAACCGCCCCGCCAGCCTTAGTCCCGAACAACGCAAATTGTTCGCCGAGGCCGCTGAATTCGGAATTCGCGACGGCTTCACCATCCCGTTCCATTGTGCCGACGGCTGCATCGCCATGATGTCCTATGCCTTCACCTCGGTCGAGGAACTGACGCAGGTGATGGGAAACCAGACCCGGCTGAAGCTGTTGGCGGTCAACTACCACACGGCGATCGAGCGTTTGCTGGACGTGGCCCCCGTCGCCGAGGAACTGAGCCCCATGGAACGCCAATGCCTGACCGGGGTCGCCCACGGCCAGTCCCTGTGGGAGATTTCCGGGCGTATCCACCGCCCGGAACCGGATGTGGCCGGGGCGTTGCGCTCGGCCCGCCTCAAGCTGGGAGCCTCCACCACCGCCAAGGCGGTGGACAAGGCCATCAGCCAGGGACTGATCGCACCCTGATAAAAAGTCCCTTGGAACCTTGCGGTCAAAGCGTTACACCCGCTGTTCCGTCGTCAAACGGAAACAGAGGGGAGAACGACCATGACCGCCACCGTGGCCGACGGCTTCATGTATGCGCCCGAGATCGAGCGCCTTGACCGCGCCGAACTCAAGCGTCTGCAACTGGAGCGGCTGAAGCGCACGTTGGCCCACGCCTATGCCAACGTCCCCCATACCCGCGCCGCCTTCGCCGCCAAGGGCGTCACCCCCGACGACCTGAAAAGCCTGGACGACTTGCGGCGTTTCCCGTTCACGGTGAAGACCGACCTGCGCGACAATTACCCCTTCGGCCTGTTCGCCGTGCCCCGTGAAAAGCTGGTGCGTCTGCACGCCAGTTCCGGCACCACCGGCAAGCCGACCGTGGTCGGCTACACGCGCGAGGACATCGACACCTGGGCCGAACTGATCGCCCGCTCCCTGGCCTGCGCCGGCGCGCGGCCGGGCGACGTCATGCACAATTCCCTGGGCTACGGCCTGTTCACCGGGGGCCTAGGGTTCCATTACGGCGCCGAACGGCTGGGCTGCACCGTGACCCCCATCTCGGGCGGCCAGACCGAGCGCCAGATCACGCTGATCCGCGATTTCGGCGCCACCGTGTTGAACGCCACCCCGTCCTATGCCCTCAATCTGGCGGAAGCCGCCGAGCGCATGGGCGTCGACCTGTCCTGCGGCTCGCTGCGGGTCGGCGTGTTCGGCGCCGAACCCTGGTCGGAAACCATGCGTGCCGAACTGGATCGCCGCCTGGGCCTGAAAGCCATGGATTCCTATGGCCTGTCCGAGGTGATGGGGCCGGGCGTGGCCATGGAATGCCAATACCGCCTGGGCCTGCACGGTTGGGAAGACCACTTCCTGTTCGAAGTGGTGGACCCCGAGACCCAGGAACCCTTGCCCATGGGCGAAGCCGGAGAGTTGGTCATCACCACGCTGACCAAGGTCGGCCTGCCGATGATCCGCTATCGCACCCGCGACATCACCCGCCTGACCGACGAACCTTGTTCGTGTGGCCGCACCCACCTGCGGATTCTGCGCGTCACCGGACGCAACGACGACATGCTGATCATCCGGGGCGTCAACCTGTATCCCAGCCAGATCGAATCGGTGCTGCTGGGCTTTCCCGGCCTTGCCCCCCATTATCAGCTGGTGGTGTCGCGCCAAGGCAGTCTGGACCACCTGACCGTCGAGGCCGAGGCTGCTGAAATACGCGGGGAAGAGGCTCGCGGTCTGTTGGCCCATCAGGTCCGCCACCATCTCAAGACCATGATCGGCGTCTCGGCCGAGGTCATTATCCGTCTGCCCGGTGAACTGCCGCGCAGCGAGGGCAAGGCGGTACGGGTCCGCGACCTGCGCAAGGCTCCCGCTTCCGTCTAGTGGTCCGATCCAGACAGACGGTTCATGGACATGAACCTTCTGTCTGGTGAATCGGCCCACGAAATCAACGAATTGCGCACTGATCCAGTCAAATGGTCGCTGTACCACCTGACGGCCGAAAGTCGCATTCGGCCCTCAACTTTTGAACAGTTTCCAATTTTCTCGCAAGGCGCGTATCGTCAAGAGGAAGTACCCCTTGAGCGGAATGTGGCCATGCCATCCCCGGAACTGGCACTGTTGGAGGCGAGGCTGGCCCAAGCCTCCTCGGTCGAGGAGATCGCCCGGGCCATCATCGGCGTCGGGCGACGCATGATCGGGTGCGACGGCATCACCTTCGTCATCAACGAGAACGGCTTTTGCCATTATCTCGACGAAGACGCCATCAGCCCGTTGTGGAAAGGCAACAAGTACCCGGCCGCACACTGCATTTCCGGCTGGGTCATGAGCAACCGCCGGGCCACGATGATTCCCAACATCTTCCAGGACGAACGCATCCCGCACGACGTTTACCGCCGGACCTTCGTCAAGAGCCTGGAGATGGTGCCCGTCGGCGACCGCGGAGCGGCGGCCATCGGTTCCTATTGGGCCGAGTTCCACGACCCCACCGAGCACGAAAGCACGACCCTGCACATCCTGGCCCGCGCCGCCGCCGCCGCCCTGGAACGGCTGGAATCCGTCACCTGACCCCCACCCTACCCGCATGACCGGGATCAAGGCGCATTCCGCTTGGGACAACGACCTTAATAATGTTAGGGTCTAGCCCCTTTCGCGGGGGGTTCAGCCGCGACTGAAACATAACCAACGACAGAACTTCTAGAGAGGTAGGATTTCCATGTCCGCTGCCGTCCAGGCGAAGGCCGCCAGCCGCCTGCTGCTCTCGGGCAACGAAGCCATCGCGCGTGGCGTGTGGGAGGCCGGGGTCAAGGTCGCCGCCGCCTATCCCGGTACGCCGTCCACCGAGATGCTGGAAAACATCGCCCTTTATCCCGATCTCTACGCCGAATGGTCGGTGAACGAGAAGGTGTCGCTGGAAGTCGCCATCGGCGCCTCCATGTCCGGCGCACGCGCGTTCTGCGCCATGAAGCATGTGGGCATGAACGTCGCCTCCGACGCCTTCATGACCCAGACATTGGCCGGCGTGGTCGGCGGTTTGGTGGTGGCGGTGGCCGACGATGTCGGCCTGTCGTCGTCACAGAACGAACAGGACACCCGCTTCTGGGGCCGCTTCGCCCATGTCCCGGTGCTGGAGCCGGCCGACAGCCAGGAAGCCTACGACATGGTCAAGGCCGCCTTCGACCTGTCGGAGCAATACAACACGCCGGTCATCCTGCGGCTCACCACCCGCGTCTGCCACGTCAAGGCCATGGTCACCGTGGGCGAAAAGGACGAGCGCGCGATCAAGGGCTTCGACATCACCCAAAAGCGCTGGGTGATGACCCCCAACAACGCCAAGGTGCTGTTGCCCAAGCAGATCGCCCGCGAGGACGAATTGCGCAAGGCGTCCGAAGCCTCGGGCCTCAATCTGGTGGACAACGGTTCCGACACCCGTGTCGGCTTCGTCACCTCGGGCCCGGCTTTCATGCACGTGCGCGAAAGCTTCCCCGACGCGCCGGTCCTCAAGCTGGGCTTCTCGTATCCGCTGCCGGTCGAGGCGATCAAGGCCTTCCGCGCCACCGTCGACGCGCTGGTGGTGGTCGAGGAAACCGAGCCGCTGATCGAAAACGAGCTCAAGGCCGCGGGCCTTTCCGACATCCATGGCAAGGACATCCTGCCGCGTCTGGGGGAACTGACTCCCAACGTGCTGATCCCGGCCATCTACCGCCTGCGGGGCGAGGAGCCGCCGCCGGCCACCACCTATCCCAAGTACGAACCCTTCCCGCGCCCGCCGACCATGTGCCCGGCCTGTCCGCACATGGGCGTCTATTACACCTTGTCGCGGCTCAGGAAGCGGGTGCAGATCTCGGGCGACATCGGCTGCTACACCCTGGGCGCCGGCCATCCGTGGAACGCGCTCGACACCACCATTTCCATGGGGGCGTCCATGGGCATCGCGCTGGGCATGGACAAGGCCCGGTCCGAGGAAACCAAGGACAAGGCGGTGGTGTCGGTGATCGGCGATTCCACCTTCCTGCACATGGGCATGCAGGGGTTGCTGGACATCGTCTACAACCGCGGCAACGTCACCACCCTCATTCTCGACAACCGCACCACCGGCATGACCGGCGGCCAGCATCACGCCGGCACCGGCAAGGACCTGAACGGCCAGGAGGCGCCGCGCGTCGACTTCGCCACCTTGTGTACCGCCCTGGGCGTCTCGCCCGAGCGTATCCACAAGGTCGATCCCTACAAGCTGCCGGTGCTGTTCAAGCTGATCCGTCAGGAAATCGAGATCGACGGGCCGTCGGTGATCATTACCGACCGCCCCTGCGTGCTGTCGGAATTCTATGGCAAGCTGACGCCGTACCGGGTGGTTGACGACAAGTGCACCGGCTGCGGCAACTGCATCAACGTCGGCTGCCCGGCCATTTCGGTGTCCAAGACCGAGGTGGTCAAGCGCGACGGCGCCCCCGACATCGTCAAGAAGTACACCACCATCGATACCGCCATGTGCACCGGGTGCCACATGTGCGTCGAATCGTGCGGGCCCAAGGCTATCCTGCCGGCCCAGCCGGTGGCCGTGGAGTAAGAGGACCATGAGCGACATCATCACCAACATCCTGGTGTGCGGCACCGGCGGCCAGGGCGTCATGACCGCCGCCGAAATCCTGGCCCAGACCGCCATCGCCAAGGGTTACGACGTCAAGAAGTCGGAAGTGGCCGGCATGGCCCAACGCGGCGGCGTGGTCACCAGCCATGTCCGCTTCGGAAGCAAGGTATGGTCGCCGGTGATCACGCCGGGCACCGCCGACATCCTGGTGGCCTTCGAGGTGGCCGAGGGCGCCCGCTGGGCCGACATGCTGCGCCCCGGCGGCGTGGCCATGGTCAACACCATCCGCCTGACGCCGCCGGTGGTTTCCGCCGGCTTGTTCAAGTATCCCGAGGACCCGGTGGCGACCATGCGGGCGGCGGGGGTCACCGTCTACGATTTCGACGCCGGCGCCATCGCCCGGTCGTTGGGCGACCTGCGGCTGATCAACACCGTCATGCTGGGGGCCATCGCCGACTATCTGCCCTTCCCGGCCGAAGACCTTGAGGAACAAATTCTTGGCCGTTTCCGTGCCCGCAAGCCGGCCATGGTCGAGGTCAACCAAAAGGCCTTCGAACAAGGCCGAACCGCCGCTCGCGAACGTGCCGGCGGTTCCCAGAAGCTGGCGGCCAACCAATAATACCGGTTCCGCGAATTCCCGACTCGTGGGACCGGTCTGCGGCCGTTGAGGCTGCGGCGAGCGCCCGGCGAGGGGCTATAAGAAATTTCCGGCCCCAGGTCGGAAATTTCTGAAACGAGGATAAGGTCTTCGCCTTATCATGCTTTTGGAAAGGGGGAGGCTGACGCCTCCCCCTTTTGCTTTCGCGGACGCTTCTGCTAGCATTGGACGAGTGCTGTCCAAGGGGGGAAACAGGGATGTCCGACGGAGTCGATCTCGCGTCGCTGAAGGTGCTGGTCATCGACGACCAGGAATTCGTTCGCACCATCGTCAAGAAGATGCTGAGCCAATTGGGAATCGGCACGGTGCTTGAGGCCCATGACGGCAATTCCGGCCTGGATCAGGTGGTGCGCGAAGCCCCCGATCTGGTGATCTGTGACATCCAGATGCGCCCGGTGGACGGTTTCGGCTTCGTCCGCCAGTTGCGGGCCACCCCGGCGGTGTCGCACACCCCGGTCATCATGCTGACCGCCCACACCGATGCCGCCACCCTGGCCCGTGCCAAGGAACTCAACATCAACGCCTTCCTGGCCAAGCCGGTGCTGCCGCCGGCACTCAAGGACAAGATCCTTAAGGTGATGGGCGGGGCCTGACTTCTGCCCCGACGGGCAAGCCCGCTCACAATCCCTGGATGGCCTGAACCGTTTCCTCGAACGCCGATTCCATGGGCGGCAACAGGGATTCCGCCAGTTCGCCCTCGCCTCGGGCGCAGGCGGCCTCGATCTCGGCGCACAAGCGGCCGAAACGATAGGCGCCGGCCGAATTGCCCGCCCCCTTGGCGCCGTGGGCGGCCTCGCGCGCGGTCTCGATGTCTCCGGCTTCAAGGGCCGTGCGGGTTTCCGCCACCAGAGGCCGGGTGCTGTCGACGAACAACGTCAGCAATTCGCGGGCGTCGTCGGTGATCGACCCGAAGATTTCGCGGATCGGGGTCAGGTCCAGCACCGGCAGCCGCTTATCGCCGGAAGCCGCGGGGACGGCGGCGATGGGGGCCGTGGGCTCGGGTTCCGGCCCCTCGCCCAGGCCGCGGCGGCGGCGCAAGGCCACGGCACGCGGCAACAGCTTGCGCATGGTGGCATCCAACTGCGCCAGATCGATGGGCTTGGCCAGAAAGGCGTCCATGCCGCATTCCTGGCATTTCTTGGCGGTGCCGGTCAGCGCGTCGGCGGTCAACGCCACGATGGGCATGCGGTTCAGCGTCTCCTGTTCCCAGGCGCGAACCCGTGTGGTCAGCTCGTAGCCATCCATTTCCGGCATATGGCAATCGGTCAGCAACAGGCCGTAATCGCGGATCTGCATGCGGTCCCAGGCTTCCAGGCCATTGCTGACGATCTCGATGGCGTAACCCAAACGTTCCATCAATCGGCGGATCACCACCTGGTTGGTCGGATTGTCCTCGGCCACCAGGATCAGGGCGGCGGCGGCGGCGGCTTCCTCGATGCTGGGGGGGATGTAGGTTTCGTCGATGCGGCCGTGTTCTTCCTCGATGTCGTCCAGGAAACCACGGTTAGCGGCAGCCGCCACCGTGCGCCACAAGGTGCCGCGACGCACCGGTTTGGCAACCGTGCCGAACAATCCTGCCTCGCGGGCGTCGCTGGCCGCCGCCGAATAGGCGGAATGGGGCGCCACCATGACGATGCGGGTCGGCGCCGCCGATCCCGCCGCCGCGAGCAAGGCGCGCGCCACCGACACCCGGAGCTTGAAATCCTGGGCACCGTCCATCAGCACCACGTCATAGCACCAGCCGGCCAGGGCGGCGGCCCGCACCGCCGCCAAAGCGCCATCGGTCGAGGCCACCACCGCCACCTGAGCCCCCAGATGGCCAAGGTATTGCCGCATGGCTTCGGCCGCCACCGGCCCCTCGGCCAGCACCAGGACGGCGACGCCGGCCAGATCCGGCCCCTGTTCCGGCCAGTCGGAAGCCACCTCGAGCGGCACGCTGAACCAGAAGGTCGAACCTTCACCCACCCGGCTGTCGACCCCGATCTCTCCCCCCATCATGGCCACCAGCCGGCGACAGATGGACAGGCCAAGCCCAGTGCCGCCATAGCGCCGGGCGATGGTGGCGTCGGCCTGAGTGAAGGGTTCGAACAACCGGGCCTGCTGCTCGTCGTCCAGGCCGATGCCGGTGTCGGTGACGGCGAAGCGCAGACGCAACGGACGCTGGCCGGGGTTTTCGGCCTCGATCGACAGCCGCACACAGCCTTTCTCGGTGAACTTGATGGCGTTGCCCGCCAGATTGGTGACGATCTGTCGAAGCCGTACCGGATCGCCGCGCAGACGCTCGGGCAAGGTCGGGTCCACATAGGTGATCAGGCCGACGCCCTTTTCCTGGGCGCGCGGGCTCATCAGTTCGGCCACTCCCTCGATCAGTTCGACCGGGTTCATCTCGACCGTCTCGAGATGCAGACGCCCCGATTCAATCTTCGAGAAATCGAGGATGTCGTTGATGATGGTGAGAAGGGCCGTGGCCGAATCGCGAATGACGCGGGCCATCTCCTTCTGCTCGGGCGGCAGATTCATTTCCTCGAGCAACTGCGCCATGGTCAACACGCCGTTCATCGGCGTGCGGATTTCGTGGCTCATGGTGGCGAGGAACAAGGACTTGGCCTGGCTCGCCTCTTCGGCCAGCCGCTTGGCCTCGGCCAATTGCGCCTCGCCTTCCTTGCGCTTGGTGATGTCGGTGGTGGACACGCAAATGGCAGGTGCGCCGTCCATCTCGATGGCGGTGGCCGACAACAGCGCCCAGAACTCGCCGCCGTCGCCGCGACGCATACGGCTTTCGAAATCGGCCAGATAGCCCTGGTTGCGCACCAGTTCGACCACACGCAAACGATCGTCGCCGTCGCCATAGAACAAGGCGGCGTCCATGCCCACCGCCTCGGCTTCCGACATCTGGTACAGTTCGGCCCAGCGCGGGTTGACGTATTGCAAGACATTGTCGCCCACTCGCGATATGGCCAAGGCCAAAGGCGAGGTGTCGAGGATGGTGCGCATACGCTGCTCGCTTTCCTTGAGCAGCTCGGACGATTCCTGCAAACGCGCCATGGCGTCCTGGAACACCACCAGTTCGCCAGCCATGTCGGCGATCTCGTCATTGCCCGAACGCGACACCCGCGTGGCGTAATCGCCCTGGACGATACGGTGCATGGCCGCCGCCAGCCCCGACAAACGCACCACGATGTTGCGGCCCAAATACAGCCACACGAACAGCAACGGCCCGAAGAAGGTGCCAAAGGCGATCAGGATCATGGTCCGCCGGCCGGCGGCCAAAGCTTCCTCCGCCGCGTCCTCGTTGGCGTGGGCCTCGGCCTCGGCCAGCCCGACCAGATGACCGGCGGCCGAGGCGGTGCGTGCCACCAGATCGCGGCCTTCCTCGTTGGCGGCGTCCAACCGCGCTTCGATCCCCAGGATCTGAACCCGCAACTCGAAGGCGTTATCAGGACCGGCCCCCAGGGCCACCACCTTGCGCGCCGCCTCGCGCAAGCCCTGTTCCGCCGCCCCCGAGGCTTCGGCCAGTTGGGCGACACGCCGGGTGTGTTCGTCGTAACCGTGGCGCACCCGCGCCAGGGAATCGTCGTCGGCCATGATGAACGACTGGCGCAACGCCGCCACCGCGTCCAGCAACAGCGAGATCGTCAATTCGTTGGCGCCGCGCACGTCACGCAGGGCAAGCAGACCGGCATCCAGGTCGCTGAGCGCCGACGCCATCCGCCGTTGACGTTCGAGCAATGCCAAACGGCGCTCCACCAGGACGTTGCGGCTGATCAGGTTGCCGCCGATCGCCGCCATCAGACCGCGCAATTCGTCCAACTGGCCCTGGCTCACGCCGATCCCGGCCATATTCTCGATCAACCCGCGCAAACGTTCCGATTGCTGCTGAAGGGCGATGAAATTGTTTTGCCGTTGAAGCTGGCTGCGGGACCCGTCAAGAGCCGGCGCCGCCGCCGCCAGCCGTGCCGTCGCCTCGGACAGCTTGAGCGCCGCCGACACGCTGGGCAGGTTGTCGCGTGTCACCTGAGCCAAAAGATGTTCGACGTGGGAATAGCTGAACCAAGCCAAGGCGCCGGCCAGCAAGGTCATGGCCGCCACGGTTCCCACCGCCACCAGAAGCTTGGCGCGGATACCGAAACGCCACAATCTCCCGCCGCCGCGCGGCGCGCCACCGTCGCCGCCAGCGGGCGCCGGGGGCTGCGCCTCGATCTGCGGATGCGTGGACGTGTTCAAGGTTCCGGCCTCCCCCGGCTGAGGTCCATACTATGCCCGATGCCTGTTTGTCCGACAACCGGGTGAAGACCATACCCATGGGCAGGGGAGAGCCGGAACAGGGGGGAATTGCACCCAGGCCACCGCCTGTGCTAGGCCTCTTGCCATGAGCCGCCGTCCCCACCGCCCCGCCACCGCGACGCCCCGCGCCAAGACTCCCGCCGACGCCCTGGCCCAGGCACAGCGTCTGGCCATGCTCCAACGTCTGGTCGAGGCGGAAACGCTTCTGGCGCGTTTCCCCGACCATCCCGATTGCATCTTCCATCGTGCCTGCCTGCTGTCGTTGCTCAAGCGCTGGCCCGAGGCGGAACAGGGATTCGCCCGCATCCTGTCGCTGGCCCCCAACCACTTCGACAGCATGATGGGACTGGCCGGCGCCTTGGTCGAACAGAACCGCGCCGCCGAGGCGGTGCCGTTGCTGGACGCCGCCGTGCGCGTCAAGTCGGACCAGCGCACCCGTTATTGCCGCGGCATCGCCCTGGACGAGGCGGGACGGCACGAGGAAGGGGCCCGCGACCTGATGGCCGCGCGGGCCATGATGG
This sequence comes from Magnetospirillum aberrantis SpK, assembly GCF_011022235.1. GTDB lineage: Bacteria > Pseudomonadota > Alphaproteobacteria > Rhodospirillales > Magnetospirillaceae > Magnetospirillum > Magnetospirillum aberrantis. Next base: position 44,301 of record NZ_JAAIYP010000033.1, read on the forward strand.
TCGACTGGCTGGAAAGGCGAGACCTTGCCCCGGTCGAGGTCTACGTCCAGATCGCCAGGCGCTGCAACCTGCGCTGCGCCATGTGCGGGCACGAGGTGTGGAAGTCCAATTCCGGCTTCATGGAGCCCGAATTGTTCGATCGCGTGCTGGCCGAATGCGCCGCCAACAAGGTGAAGAAGCTGCATGTCCTGTCGGGCCAGGGCGAACCGCTGTTGCATCCCCAGGTGTTCGAGATGCTGGAGAAGGCGGTGGCTCAAGGACTGGAAGTGGGCATCGTCACCAACGGCACGCCCTTGACCCCGGAACGCTGCGAACGCCTTGCCGGCATGGGGCTGTCCTATCTCCAGTTCTCGTTCGCCGGCTGGGACAAGGAAAGCTACGAAAGTACCTATGTGGGCGCCAAGTTCGAGCGGGTGGTCGAGAACTTGAAGCGCATGTCCGACCTGACCCAAGGGTCGAAGACCAATTTCATGGTCAAGGCCGTGTGCTCGGGCGACAACTGGGCGGAAGTGCGCGACCGCACCCGCGACTTCCTGGCCAAGCACGGGATCGAACGGGTGTTCACCGTGATCGCCAACAATTTCGGCGGCAACGTCCAGCACGGCACCTTCTTCGAACGCCATGGCGTGTGGTCGCTGAAGGACCTGGAACACCAGCGCCGCATGCCCTGCCGGGTGTTCCTCAAGGCGGTTGGCGTATTCTGCGACGGCACGGTGACCGCCTGCGGCTGCTACGATTCCAACGCAGAACTGAAGATCGGCCACATCGCCGAACAATCGCTGGCCGACATCCGCAAGGGCGCCGAATTCCGCCGCATCCTCGACGGCTTCCGCCGGGGCGAGTTGGCGGACGTGCCCATGTGCGGCAAGTGCGACGACCCGTTCGGCTGAACGGAACTAAACCGGGAACCCCGCCTTTTCCAAGCGGCGAACCATGGCGTCCTCGGCCTCGAGGGTCAGATCGACCAGTGGCGGCCGGGTGATACGCCAGGCCTGGTCGCCGGTAGCCCGCGCCACCAGGGCCTTCAACGCGGCGATCAGCGGGAAATCCTGCATGGCGACGCGAAAGGCGGTCAGCGCCTCTTGCAACGTCTCGGCGTCGGGATCGCGCCAGCGTCGCACCAGTTCCACCATGGCCGCGCCGTTGACGTTGGCGTTGGCCGAGATGATGCCGGCACCGCCCTGCCGCAGCATGCGCAACCCCAGCGCCTCGGTCCCGGTGAACACGTCGAAGCCGGGGAATGCCTTGCGCATGGCTTCCATGTTGGCGATCTCGCCGGAACTGTCCTTGATGCCGACCACGATGCCGGGAAACGCCTTGAGCAACCGCTCGATCAACGGCAACGACAGAGGAACCCCCGATTGCTTGGGGAAATGGTAGAGATAGATCCTGAGCCGTGAATCGGCCACCCGTTCGATCACCGAGGCATAGGCCCGGAACAATCCCTCGTCGGGAACACCCTTGTAATAGAACGGCGGCAGCATCAGGGCGCCGCCGCAACCCACCGCCACCGCGTGCTTGGTCAACCGTACCGTGTCGGGCAGCGAACAAGTGCCGGTGCCCGCCATCACCCGGCCCATGTCGATGCCGCCGGCTGCCAGCGCGTCCAAAAGCGCCATCTTTTCCTCGACCGACAGCGAGTTGCCTTCGCTGGTGGTACCGAATGGCGCCAGACCGATGCCCAATTGGGTCAGAACCCGGCTGAAAGCGACGAAACGTTTGGTGTCGGGGTTAAGATCCCGGTCGAACGGCGTCAGCACCGGGGCCAGAACGCCACGAATCCGTTCATCCTTGATCGCCGCAGCCATTGCTCAAGGTCTCCTCGTTGCCGAATGGCGCCAGGGTAACGCGGATTGCCCGTCTTGTGTAAGCACCAAGACCGCATGGCCCGGCCAAGCTTGCGATGTTGGCCGCCGCCATCGTTTCCGGGGAAACACAGACAGAGGTTGACAGTCCCCGTCCCGCTGGGCAGGGATAGGCCATGTCCAATTCCCACCCAACCGCGATCGTCATCGGTGCCGGCCCGGCCGGCCTGATGGCGGCGGAACATTTGGCCCTAGCCGGCGTGGCCGTCGAAATCTTCGATGCCATGGCGACACCGGCACGCAAGTTCCTGCGCGCCGGCATCGGCGGCCTCAACCTCACCCACTCGGAACCGCTGGTGCGTTTCGTCGCCCGCTACGGCGCCCAGGCGGAACGGTTCGGCCGCTGGCTGGCGGAATTCGGTCCCGAACAGCAACGGGACTGGGCTCGCGGTTTAGGCATCGAAACTTTCGTCGGCAGTTCGGGACGGGTGTTTCCCACCGACTTCAAGGCGGCGCCCCTGCTGCGCGCGTGGTTGCGACGGCTGGCGGAACAAGGCGTGCGGCTGCACACCCGCCATCGCTGGTTGGGCTGGGCTCCCGATGGCCGCTTGCGTTTCGCCACCCCCGAGGGCGAGGCGACCATCCAGGCGGACGCCACCGTCCTGGCGCTGGGCGGCGGATCATGGCCGCAATTGGGATCGGACGGCGGCTGGATGACGGTCTTGCAAGAGGCTGGGATCGAACTGTCCCCGCTGCGGCCGGCCAATTGCGGCTTCGACGTCGATTGGAGCGAGCATTTCCGCGCCCGCTTCGCCGGCCAGCCGGTCAAGTCGGTGGGGCTTTCCGTCGCCGGCCACAGCCTCAAGGGCGAGTTCGTGGTGACCAGGACCGGTATCGAGGGAAGCGCCGTTTACGCCCTGTCGGCACCGTTACGCGATGCGTGCCCCGACGCCAGGCTGATTGTCGACCTCAAACCCGACTGGAGCGTCGAGAAACTGGCCGCCGCCCTGGCCCGCCCGCGCGGCAGCCGGTCGCTGTCGCACCATCTGGAACGCACCGCCGGATTGAAGGGAGTGACGGCCGGATTGCTGCGCGAAGGGGGCTTGTCCCTGCCCCAGGAGCCGGCGGCGTTGGCCCGGACGATCAAGGCGCTGCCCCTGACGCTGCGACGCCCACGCCCGTTGACGGAAGCCATCAGCACCGCCGGCGGTGTCCGCTTCGACGCCCTTGACGACGACCTGATGACGAAGACCCGGCCGGGGCTGTTCATCGCCGGAGAAATGCTAGATTGGGAAGCCCCCACCGGCGGCTATTTGCTCACCGGCTGTTTCGCCACCGGCCGTGTGGCCGGTCTGGCCGCCGCCCGTTGGGTGAAATCAGTACACGCCCTTTGAATTGAGGAAATGGCTGTAGCGCCGGTCGTCGGTGCAGATGTGGTTGACCAGCCAGTCCTTGAGAAAGGCCAACACCTCGGCGCTGTCGACATCCTTCTTGTCCGCCAGAAGCTGACGCATGTCGGCAAGCTGGTCGATCAGACGGGCATGGCGGGTCCGGTGGGTTTCGGTCTCGGGATAGGCATGGCGCAACATCAACGCCTCTTCCTCGCCGAAATGATACTTGGCGTATTCCGCCATGGCATCCATCAGCGACAGCACCTCGCTCAGATCGCGCCCGGAATCGGCGGCGTCCAGGATGGCGTTGGCCTGTTCGAACAGGCGGCGGTGCTGGGTGTCGAGACGAAGCACGTCCACGCGGTATTCCTCGTGCCATTGCAGCACGACGCGGCCCATGTGCTCGCCCTCGAAGATCGAGGTCATGCGCTTGCCCGAGGCCTCGAACAGCTTCCAGCGCACCGACGGAATGCCGGCCAGCAACGACGCCGGCACCAGGAAGACGTGGGTGGGCTCCTGTGGTTTCAGGCGGAACATGCTGGGGGTCCAGAAAATGGCCAGTTCCTCGCCGAAGAAGTCGCCAGGCCCCAACACCTCGACCACGTGCTCGCCCAGGATGCGCGCCACCGAACCGGCCACCACCAAGGCCACCGCCTCGGGACCGATATCGATGGTTTCCCCCGCGTCGAAGCGGTGCAACGTCATTTCCTTGGCGATACGGTTGAGCGTGCGGGTGGATACCACCTCGCCGAACAGCCACGTGCGTTGCAGGAAGTCGCGGTTCTCGAAAATGCGGGTGATCTCGCCCGACAGGTTGTTACGGCGCACGAATTCGCCATACAGCGAACACGGAATTTCCAGCGCCTTGACGAAGCCGATGGCGCGGTAGGTTTCCGACACCGCCGACCCGAACAACGCCGACAACTCGCCGATCATGGCGCCCGCCGACAGCACCGAACGGGCGCCGCCGTTCATGTGGATGGCCTCGACGCTGCCCGACAGCAACAGGAAGATGGATTCCGCCGGCTGACGTTCCTTGACCAGGATGGTGCCAGGATTGAAGGTCACCACCGGGTTGTTCAGCAAGACCCTGATCTGGTGGTGGGCGATGTCAGGGAAATAACCCATGAGCAATTCATAGGCCGCCCGCCAGATGAAGTCGTGATTGGACGGAATGAGCACATCGACGGTGCCGAACGACGCGGTGGACCCGATGGCTTTCTGCGCGATGGTGTTGCGCAGGGCGGTATGGGCCAGGATGATCTTGCCCGAGGTGTCGTTGCGGAAGTCGTAGGCGTCGCCGTGGATCATGCCGCCGCCCACGTCCACCTTCTTGATGTCTACCGGGGTGGCGTAGTCGTCGACGATCCGGCTGTACAGCGCTTGGGTGATACCCGGCTGGCTTTCGTCGTCGGTTATGAAACCCTTGAGCACCTCGAGCCGGCAGATGTCGGCCAGATGGGCGTAAGTGCGGAACCCGCCTTCCCACAACGCGCGGAACAGGAACACCGTGGTCTCGACCGGATGGGGCGAGAACAGGGGCTTCACCTCAAGGCCTTCGATGTCGTTCCACTGGTCCTCGACCAGATCGTGGCATTCGAAATAATCGGCGAAGGCGCCCGGTTCGATGGACAGCAGTGCCGCCAACTTACGTGCCACCGAGGCGCGGACCAAGGGCGTGGCGTAGTACTTGATGCGATGGTCGGCCCGGATCAGCGTGGTCAGACCGGAAAAATGGTCGTCGTGCGAATGGGTGTGGAAGATGCCGTCGATCTCGTTGACGCCGATCCCCAAGGCATCCAGCGTGTGCAGGATGTTGGGGCCGGCGTCGATCAGGTAGACACGCCCCTGGAACATCAGTACCGCGCCCATCGAGGCGCGGTTGATGTCCCACCCGTCGCCTTCACCGGAATGCACCACCGCGAAATATTCGCGCGGCATGTGGTAGAAGCCGAGCGGATAAGGACATTCGTATTGTTCGAAGGGTTGCAGATTGAGGTCGACGGTCACCGAGGCGTCGCCATAGCTGAACTCGAACACGTTCAGGCGCAGCCGGCGCACGAACACCCCGTCGCGGATTTCGACTGCCTCGCCCTCGATGGCCTGGGTGTCGATCAGTTCCGAAGGATGGCAGATATGACCAAAAGCGAATTTCAGCTTGAGCCGCATGCGCTCGCGCGCCTGTTCCGGCGTGGCGCCGGCGTCGATCAGCTCTTCCTCGCTGATCAGACCGTAATTGCCGCGATAGATATACTGTAGTTGCGCCAGAACCTGCTCGGGCGAGCCGATGATCAACGGCCTGACACCGGTGTTGCCGGGATGGCCGGGAATGATCATACCCTGGCGATAAAGCATCTGGAGCACAGGAAACTCGCCCAGATTGGCGAAGGTTCCGTTCTGGACCATGACGTCCGACAACAAGATGACGTTGGGGCCGGTCTCGAACGACACGCCCCCGTCCTCGGTCGGGGCGATCAAGCCCCTTTTCATCAAATGCTTCACCGCGTCCGCGGGACACCCGCACAGGACGCGGATGTCAGCTCCCGGCACCTCCACCCACCAGATGCCTGTGCTGACCTCGATCTTGCGAATCGATTGCATGCTCTATCCGACCCCCCGTAACCATTCATGCTAGGGCCTCGGAGTGAAGACATCAACCGTAACAGTTGGATGGGTTCCATTTTTCCCCGCATTCTTGGAGAAAAGCACGCGCGGAAAGCAATATCGCCGTTTCCCCTTTGGCGCGACCAGACTTGTCGAGCATGCGTGTCACGCATACTTTCCTGTGCGCAACATCCTTGACCAAAGCCGGAATTTTACGTTTATCTGCGCGCCACTCCCTACCCGTCCGAAGGGGAACACCCCGCCCATGCCTGCTTGACTCGGCGGCGGACAAACCCTATACGACGGCTGGGGAGATCATGTCCTTTAGGATAGGATGGCATGAATAACTTACCGGACAACCCACCGCGCTCCACGCGCGAAAGCGTTTTGCGCGTCGTGGTCCTTGGCGCCGTCTACGCGCTTGCCCTGGGATTCGTCGTCGCCTTGTCTCCTTCGGCCGGTCTGGTGGACACCCACATTACCGGCGAAGTCGGCCGCATCGCGGAAGTCCCCCCCGCCCAGCGCTAAGCCGCCCCCCATCCGATCAAGCCCGCCTGGCCATGCCCTGGCGGGTTTTTTCATGTCCGCCGCGCCCACACTCATGAGATTAAGAACGATTAGCACTTGAAACGGCCCGCCGCTCCGTGGTTAGTGCAAGAAAGTCGCATTCTTAATAACGCCTGGAAACATGCCCCAGGCGTTTTCGAGGTGAAGCAATGTCGCGCATCCTTTTCCAGCTTCTGTTCGTCATGCTGTTGTTGGTTCCCGGACTGGCCCAGGCCCAGGACGCCCCCTTGGATCACCGGGCCGTCGCCGCCCGCATCGTCGCCCAAGGGAACACGTTGATGACGGCCTATACTCCCGCCAACGGCATCGTCACCGCCGACGGTTTCTCGGACCTTTATTTTTCCGAGTTCGAAGAAACCGGCATGGAGATCGACATCGGCGCCGCCGACCCATCGGCCAAGACGGACCTGGAATCCAAATTCGCGGCCGTGGTCGGCCTGGCCACCGCCTCGGCCCCCAAGGACAAGGTGGAACAGGCCTGGCGCGCCCTGGAAAGTCGGTTGGTCGAAGTGGCCGAGGTCCGCGCCCAGGCGGCCGGCGGCGGCTGGGCGGCGGCGTTCCTGCAATCGCTTCTGATCCTGCTGCGCGAGGGGTTCGAGGCCATGCTGGTGGTCACCGCCCTGGTCGCCTATCTCAAGCGCCTGGGTGCCGGGGACAAGGTGCGGGTGGTGTGGTGGTCGGTGGCCGCCGCCCTGGTCGCCAGCGCGGCGACGGCCTGGGCGCTCAACGTGGCGGTGGCGTTGTCGGGCGCCGGCCAGGAAGCGGTCGAAGGCATGACCATGCTGGTGGCGGCCCTGGTCCTGGCCTATGTCAGCCACTGGCTGTTCGCCCGGCGCGAGGCGCAGCGTTGGCAAGGATACATCAAGGATCAGGTGAACAAGGCCCTGTCCGACGGCCAGATGTTCTCGCTGGGCTTTGCCGCCTTCCTGTCGGTCTATCGCGAAGGCGCGGAAACCGTGCTGTTCTATCAGGCGCTGATGGGGGGCGCCCAAGGCCAGGGCTCGGCCATCGCCCTGGGCTTCGCCACCGCCACGATCGCCCTGGTGGCGATCTATTGGGTCATGCGCAACGCCTCGATGAAATTGCCGCTGGGACCGTTCTTCGCCGGCACCGCGGTGCTGCTGTACGCGCTGGCGGTGACCTTCGCCGGCAACGGCGTGCTTGAGCTTCAGGAAGCCCGGCTGATCGGCGCCACGCCGCTGGCCGGTGTGCCGTCGGTGCCGGCGCTGGGATTGTTCCCCACCGTCGAGACCATCGCGGCGCAGGCGGTGTTGTTGCTGGCCCTGGTGCCGGTGATCGGGCTGTGGGCGCTCAAGCGGGCACGGGCAGCATCCTGACGCAAGCGGGTATTCGGCCGGCGTCCCAAGGCGCCGGCCGATGCCGCCTTGATCAATCCGCTTCGTTGACCAGCCCCGCCAAGCCGGCGAAAGCCGGTTGCGGATGCACCACAAGCCATGTGGGAATCGGGCCGAGATAATCGCGGAACCGCCCCTTGTCCTCGAAACGATGGCGAAAGGCCGATTGCGCGAAAGCGTCGCGCATGCGCGGCAAGATGCCGCCGGCCACATAGACACCGCCCCGCGCCCCCACCGTCAGCGCCAGATTGCCGGCCACCGTCCCCAGGATGGCGAAGAACATCTCGAGCGCGTCGCGGCACAACGGACACGACCCGTCCAGGCCGCGCTGGGAAATCGCGTCCGGGGTCCCATAGACCGGATGTACCCCGCGCAGTCCGGCCAACGCTTGGTACAGATTGACCAATCCCGGCCCGGACAGCACACGTTCGGCCGAGACGTGATCGAAACGCCGGCGCAGCCATTCCAGCACCGCGTCTTCCTGGGCGTTGGTGGCAGCCAGGGTGACATGCCCGCCCTCGGTCGCCAGCGCCGTCCACCGGCCCTGACGGTCGGGCACCACGGCCGATACCCCCAACCCGGTCCCCGGCCCCAGCACGGCGACGGGACAGCCGGAAACCGCCACGCCGGCGCCGATCTTCAACAGATGCTCCGCCTCCAGATGGCGCACCGACAACGCCACGGCGGTAAAGTCGTTGACGACCTCGAGCCGCTCCAGTCCCAAGGTCTGGCGAACCGCCTCGATCGAGAAATGCCAGGCGGAATTGGTCAGGTCGACCACGTCGCCGGTTATGGGCGAAGCCACGGCGAAGGCGGCGCGATCCGGCCGGACGCCGCCGCCATGGGCGGCAAGGAATGCCGCCGCCGCTTCGGCCGGACCGGCATGCTCGGCACAACGCATGACCACCGGCTCACTGACAGCCGCCCCCTCCACCAGCGCGAAACGGGCATGGGTGCCACCGATGTCGGCGATCAACGCCACCATGAAACGCTCCCTTATGCCTTGCCGGGCGCAAGCGCCCGGTACAGGTCCACGTAACGGCCAGCGGAACGGCCCCAGGTGAAGTCCTGGGCCATGCCGGCCTTTTGCACCTTGCGCCATTGCTCGGGCTGGCGATAGGCGTCCAGCGCACGTTCCCCCGTCCATTGGAAGGCGCCGGCATTGGCGTGTTCGAAGGCGAAGCCGGTGGCGGTACCGGTCATCAGGCTGTCATATGTGGCGTCGACCACGGTGTCGGCCAGACCGCCGGTGACATGCACCACGGGCACGGTGCCATAACGCATGGCGTAAAGCTGGGTCAGGCCACAAGGCTCGAACCGCGACGGCATCACCAGCATGTCGCCCGCCGCCAGCAGCTTGTGCGCCAGTGTTTCGGAATAGCCGATACTGACCGCCACCTGGGACGGGTTGGCGGCGGCCACCGCCCGGAAGCCGTCCTCAAGGCCACGATCACCGGTCCCCAGAACGGCCAGTTGCGCCCCCTGGCGCAGGATCGCCGGCAGCACCGACAGCACCAGATCCATGCCCTTGAGGTCGTTGAGACGGGACACGATGACCAAAAGCGGCGCCTCGGGATCGGCTGCGAGTCCCAGTTCCGCCTGAAGCGCCGCCTTGTTGGCGGCCTTGCCGGCGACAAGACCGGCCGCGTCATAGCGATGCGCGATGTGCTGGTCGGTGGCCGGGTCCCAGACACCGGTGTCGGCACCGTTCAGGATGCCAACCAGGTCGGCGGCCCGCTCGGCCAGAATCCCTTCCATGCCGCAGCCATGCGGAGAGGATTGAATTTCCTTGGCGTAACGCGGACTGACGGTGGTCAGCTTGTCGCTATAGACCAATCCGGCCTTGAGGAAGGACATGGCGTTCCAATATTCCATCCCGGCCAGGGAATAGAAATCCCACGGCAGCCCCAGGCGCGGCACGGTTTCCGGCGGGAACTGGCCCTGATAGGCGATGTTGTGGATGGTGAACACCGTCGCCGGCCGCTCGGCCACGTTCCACGCCTTGAGATAGGCCGGCGCCAGACCGGTCTGCCAGTCGTGGCAATGCAGCACGTCGGGTCGCCAGTTGGAAGGACTGCCGGCAGTGCACAAATGCGCCGCCGCCCACGACAAAAGCCCGAAACGCAGGGAATTGTCGGCGTAATCGGCACCGTCCACATCCAGATAGGGACCGCCGGCACGATGATAGAGCGCCGGGCAATCCAACAGCCACACCGGGACCGCCGTGCCGGGCAAGGTGCCCTCGACCAACACGGTCTCGGCGCCCACGCCCAGCGGGTCGCCCAGGTTTCCCACTTCGCGCTTGCCCTCGGCCTTGTCCATGGCGGCGGCGTAGCCGGGCATCAGCACGCGCACATCCTGCCCCGCCTCGATCAGCGCGGCCGGAAGCGCTCCCGACACGTCGGCAAGCCCCCCAGTCTTAACCAGAGGGAAAACTTCGGACGCAGCGAACAGCACGCGCATGGGGGGCCCCCGTCGGAGATCGTCTTGTTGACTGCCAAGCCTATCGCAGGATGCTCTCAGGCGAAAGCCGCTTCCCGGCAGTATTACCCAAAGATGAAGTAGGGCTCCTCTGCTAGAGGCGGTGTTGTCCCAGGGCGGGAAGTGTGGCACGGTCCCTGGATGGTTCCGGGAGGGACGGCGCCAAAACTCGCAAGACATCTTGGAGAGACGGACTGATGATGGAGCCTCAGGATCGGGTGATCAACGACATCGAAGTTAACCTGCGGTTGCGCCGCACCTTGGCCTTGGTGCTGGCTGGTGGACGCGGCTCACGTCTCAAGGCGTTGACCGACTGGCACGCCAAACCGGGCATCCCGTTCGCAGGCAAGTTCCGCATCATCGACTTCACCCTGTCCAACTGCATCAATTCCGGCATCCGCCGCATCGGCGTGCTGACCCAATACAAGGCGCATTCCCTGTTGCAGCACATCCAGCGCGGCTGGGGCTTCCTGCGCGGCGAGTTCAACGAGTTCATCGAATTGCTGCCGGCGCAACAACGCACCGAGGGCGAGGCCTGGTACAAGGGCACCGCCGACGCGGTATACCAGAACCTGGACATCATCCGCGAACACGGCCCCGAATACGTGCTGGTTCTGGCCGGCGACCACATCTACAAGATGGATTACGGCAAGATGCTGGCGCACCATCTGGCGTGCGGCGCCGACGTCAGCGTGGCCTGCCTCGAAGTCCCGCTCGAGGATGCCCGTGGTTTCGGCGTCATGGCGGTGGACGACCACGACAACGTCATCCGCTTCGACGAAAAGCCGGCCAATCCCCAGCATGCCCCCGGCAAGCCCGACAAGGCGCTGGCCAGCATGGGAATCTACATCTTCAACGCCCAGTTCCTGTACGACCGCCTGCAAGAGGAAGCCAGCGAGCCGGGCACCGAACACGATTTCGGCAAGAACATCATTCCAAAGCTGATCGGCACCCACAAGGTCATCGCCCATCCGTTCCAGGATTCGTGCGTCATGCACGAAGGCGCGACCGAACATTACTGGCGCGACGTCGGCACCATCGACGCCTATTGGGAAGCCAACATCGACCTGACCACGGTGACGCCGTCGCTGAACCTCTATGACACCAACTGGCCGATCTGGACCTATCAGGCCCAGTTGCCGCCGGCCAAGTTCGTGTTCGACAACGACACCCGCCGTGGCATGGCCGTGGATTCCCTGGTGTCGGGCGGCTGTATCATCTCGGGCGCGGTGGTACGGCGTTCCATGCTGTTCTCGAACGTCCGGGTGAACTCCTATTCCCTGGTCGAGGACACGGTGGTCCTGCCCGATTGCGACATCGGCCGCCATGCCAAGCTCAAGAAGTGCATCGTCGACCAGGGCTGCGTCATTCCCCCCGGCCTGGTGGTCGGCGAAGACCCCAAGCTGGACGCCAAGCGCTTCGACCGCACCGACAAGGGGGTCACCCTGATCACCGCCGACATGTTGCGGAAACTGGAGGGCTGAAGCCGCTTCGCCCCACCAAGCCCCGGTCCCTGGACCGGGGCTTTTTCGTTTGAACTCAACGCAGGTGGGGACGCAGGACGTCCGCCAGCCAATCCATGAAAATCCTGGTGCGTTTGGGCAGATGGCGGCGACCGGCATACATCAGCACCACCGGCATGGGCGCCGCGCGGCAAGCCGGCAGCACCTCGACCAGCCGGCCGGCCGTCAAATGCGGCAACAACGACACCTCCGGCGCCTGGATGATGCCAAGCCCGGCGATACAGGCCGCTTCATAGGTCTGGGAATTGTTGACCGTCAGCAATCCCCCCACCGGCACCATGCGCACGCCGTCCTCGGACGCGATCTCGAAACCGTCCGGGCGCCGCCCCAGCACCGAGGCGTAATAAACCAGCCGATGGCCGCGTAAATCGTCGGGGTCAGTCGGTATGCCGTGGGTCGCCACATAGGATGGACTGGCGCAATTGATCTGGGACAGCACCCCCAGATGCCGGACCATCAGGCCGGAATCCGCTGTTCCGCCCACCCGCAGCACGCAATCGTAGCCTTCGCGCACCAGATCGACCAAGCGGTCGGTGCTGCCCAGTTCCACTTCCAAACGGGGATGGGCGGCCAGGAATTCCGGCAAGCGGGGAACAACCAGCGCGGTCGCCAGCCCAAGCGGCAAATCCACCCGCAAGCGGCCGGAAATTTCGCTGCCGCCATGCTGGAACATGGTTTGGATCTCGTCCAGATCGGCCAACAGGTCGCGGCCGCGTTCATAGAACACCATGCCGTCATGAGTCAGGCTGACCTTGCGGGTGGTCCGCTGCAACAGACGAACCCCCAGCCGCGATTCCAGCCCTTGCACCGCCTCGGATACCGTCGAGCGGGGCAACCCCAGAGTGTCGGCCGCCTGGGTGAAACTGTTCAGTTCCGCCACCCTCAGGAAGATGCGGATCGCCTCGGCACGGTCCATGCGGCACCCATCTGTTCGATTTTTCCGAACAATTTAGTCGCCGATGACTGATTTATCCAGACATCCCCCTCCCCTACCGTGTTTTCCAACATTCCATCGGGAGAGAGAGACATGAAAGACAAGATCGCCATCATCACCGGCGGCAGCCGGGGCTTGGGACGCAACGCGGCGCTGCACCTGACCCGTCGCGGCGTGGGGGTGGTCCTCACCTATCGCAGCGGCAGGGACGAAGCCCAATCCGTGGTCGCCGAGATCGCGGCCGGTGGCGGCAAGGCGGTGGCCCTGGAACTGTCGGTGGGCGACACCAAAAGCTATCCCGCCTTTATCGGAACGCTCGCCGCGACATTACAGGAAACCTGGGGCCGTGGTGACTTTGACTTTCTGGTCAACAACGCCGGCATCGGCATCTCCACCGCCTTTTCCGACACCAGTGAAGAGCAGTTCGACCAATTGCTGGACGTCCATTTCCGGGGGATGTTCTTCCTGACCCAACATTTGTTGCCGTTGCTGGCCAATGGCGGGCGCATTCTTAACGTGTCCACCGGACTGGCCCGCTTCACCCTGCCCGGCTTTGCCGCCTACGCGGCCATGAAGGGCGCGGTCGAGGTGCTGACCCGTTACCTGGCCAAGGAACTGGGGCCGCGCCGCATCACCGTCAACGTGCTGGCCCCCGGCGCCATCGAAACGGATTTCGGCGGCGCCGTGGTCCGCGACAACGCCGAAATCAACGGGTTCCTGGCGGCCCAGACGGCGTTGGGTCGGGTCGGCTTGCCCGACGACATCGGTGGAGTGGTCGCCGCGCTGTTAAGTGACGAAAGCGGCTGGATCAACGGCCAACGGATCGAGGCGTCCGGCGGCATGTTCCTGTAGAGGACAGGCCGGCGGGGGACGACGAGGTCAGGCGGCGTTCTTCTTGGTGACTTCGTCCCCCCACTCCTCGACCAGACGCTTTTGCGCGGCCTTGAGCGCCGCCACCCGGCGGTCGGTGGTGAACGCCAGCCACGACGCCACCATGGGCGGCATGCTGAGATACATCAGCCAGCCGATGCCCGAAGCGCCATAGGCCCACAACAGAACGTTGGCTTCGGACAACAGGTTGAACGCCTCGTCCAGCGTGTGGACGCCGAACCACAGGTCGAACAGGTACTTGATCACCCCGGCGAAGTTCAGGCCACCCACGCACAGCCAGGCGTATTTGTTCGTCCCTTTCTCGCTGGCCCAGGCGGCCAGGGTCGGCAACATGGTGAAGAACAACAGCGTCACCGTGGGCAGCGAGAACGGCACCAGCGCGGCCAGGACCATCAGCACGACGGCCTTGTTCATGCCGCCGCCACCGCCGCCGCCTTTCTTCGCCTTGGCCGCCGCCTGAGCCTGGGCCAGAGCCACCGCAGATGGTTTTTTCGCCATGCCCTACCACACCTTCAGAATGACCACGATGGTCGTGGTGATCAGCGCGATCAAGATACCGGTGACCGCCGCCGTCTGCTTGCCGATGCGGGTCGCTTCCTTGTCGCGGTCTTCCTCGTTGCCCTGAATGCGTTTGACCTCGTCGTCCGCGGCTTGGTATTGGGCCTGGGCCCAGGCGAAGTCGTTCTCGTCCTTGTCGCGTTCGCCGGGATTTTCCAAAAGGTTGTAGATTTCCACCACCGACCCGCGCCGCACCAGCTTGGCCAGTTCCTTTTCCAGCTCCTTGCGCTTGTCGCGTGAATGATAGGCCGCCACCGCCGGCGCCGCCAGCGCGCCGATCCAGGCGGCCAGCGCCGTCAATTGTTCCGGCCCCAAACGATATTGGAACACCGCGAACAGGTTCAACAGCGCCATGAACGCCTTTCCCTGGTCGGGATCGCTCAGTTGCGTCAGGTTGCGGTCGATGTCGGAGCGGGCCCGCGCCCCCATGAAAGCCGCGATATGGCGGTCCACCGGCCATTGCTTGGACACGCCCTGCTTTCCGGCGGTGGCGTTCAAGGCCGGCAACAGCTCCTTGAGCTCGGTGATGTATTCCTCGCCGATCAGCGGGCTCTGGCAGGGAAGCGCGTCGTTCATCTCGTACAGACAGCGTTCCAGCCCGAACCCCAACCCGGTCTGGGTCATGTAATTCTTGAGTTCGCGGAAGTTGCCTTCCATCAGCGAATTGTCGGGGGAATAGAACTTGCGCGCCTCGAACCACAGACGCGGCACCTCGCGCAAGATGACCTCGACCACCAGCCTTGTGTCGCTTTTTTGCGCCATCACCGCGGCCAACGCCGTGCCGACGCCGTCGGGCATGGCGTTGAACCCCTTGTAGCGGATGGGGGCCGCAGGGTCCAACAGCATCAGGACCTTGCACAGCAACTGGTCGGTGGCGATACGCCGCTCGCCGCCGCCGTTCAGGACCACCCGCACCATCTCGGCCACCGCCTGGGCGCGCTCCTTGTCCTCGACGGCACGGCGCAACCATAATTCCAGCTTGCCTTCCAGCACCGGCGGAATGGCGGCGTCCCAATTACGGGCCATGGCGGCGGCCAGTTCACGGCAATGGAAATATTCCTTGCCGTTGAAGGGGAACCCGCGTGCCGCGCGTTTTTCGTGGCGCGGCTGAAGTGGGCTGAGGCGCCGTCCCGACAGCCACAGATCCAGCCCCTCGACATCCCAGCGTTGTTCCGCGTCGTCACACAACAGGCCACGCAGCAATTCGACGAAAGCCAACGGCAGACGTTCGTCACCAACCAGGACGTTATAGCTGCCCTGTTGCATCTTCATGCGCAAGATGGTGTCGTCGTCCATGTGGGCGACCGGATTGCGCCCCAGCAACAGGAATACCAAGGTGACGCCCAGCGAATACAGGTCGTCGGAATAAGTTCCCGACCCGCGCGCCACGTTGTTGGCCATGCCCGATTCGATGGTTTCGAACAACAGCGGCTGGTCGAAACCCGGCGGCGAGCTGACGCAGTCGCCAAGCGCGATGCGTTCGCCCGCCTCGTCCATGAAAAACAGGTTGGTGGTGCGGATGGAACGGTGGGTAATGCCGCGCGACGTCAGTTCGCGGATGGCCGCGACCAAAGGTTCGACCACCTTGGGCGTCATGGCGTATTCGTCGATGCGCCGACATTCCGAACGCATGTTGGTCATCAGACGTTTGCCGACGGGACGTTCGTAAATCACCGTCATGCACTGGCGCCCGATGGGCGGCCAATTCATCGGCCCCCATTCCACCATCTGCATCAGGCCGCCGCTTTGCATGCCCTTGATGGCGCGCATGACGTTGACCCGCACCGGCAGATCGGGGCGACAGATCAGGGCGAACAACGCCCGCTTGGGATCGCGCTTGTCCTCGGCCACGAAGGCTTCGGCATTGGGCGTGGACAGGTCGGGCAGCGGCTGATTGGAACGAATGAGATAGCGTTCCCGCAACACGCCGGGCGGACCGGCGGCGGCTTGCGCCTCTTGTTGTTCCATTGCCCCTGCGGCTTCCGCCATTCTCGCGTCCGTTCGCTGATGCGCCGTTTCTTGGCCTTGCTCCCTTTGTACGAGGCAAGGGCTGTGGGCTCAAGCGCCAATGCGAAGGGCCGGTCCCCGAGGGAACCGGCCCTTTTGCCACATCATCCGCCGATCACGACGCGAAGGGATCGTGGACCAGGATGGTGTCGTCGCGCTCGGGGCTGGTCGACAACAGCGCCACCGGCGCCTCGATCAGTTCTTCGATACGACGCACATATTTGATGGCGGTGGCCGGCAACTCGACCCAGGAGCGCGCACCGCGGGTGGATTCCTTCCAACCCTCGATGGTCTCGTAGATGGGCTCGACCTCGGCCTGGGCGGCTTGGCTGGCCGGCAGGTGGTGGATGACCTCACCCTTGTACTTGTAGCCGGTGCAGATCTTGAGTTCGTCGAAACCGTCGAGCACGTCCAGCTTGGTCAGCGCGATGCCGTCGATGCCGCCGACCTTGACCGCCTGACGCACCAACACCGCGTCGAACCATCCGCAACGGCGGCGACGGCCGGTGACGGTGCCGAACTCGTGACCACGGTCGCCGATCAGGTGGCCGATATCGTTGTCCAGCTCGGTCGGGAACGGACCGGCGCCGACACGGGTGGTGTAGGCCTTGCAGATACCCAGGACGTAACCCACCTGACCGGGGCCGACGCCCGAACCGGTGCCGGCATTGCCCGACACGGTCGACGACGAGGTCACGAAGGGATAGGTGCCGTGGTCGACGTCGAGCATGGCGCCCTGGGCGCCCTCGAACAGGACACGCTTGCGGGTATGACGGATTTCGTCCAAACGCTGCCACACCACGTCGGCGAAGGGCAGGATCTTGGGGGCGACGTCCTTGATCTGCTTCAGCATCTCGGCACCGTCCACCGGCGCGGCCCCCAGGCCGGCCAAAAGCGCGTTGTGGTGCTTGAGCAGCTTTTCCACCTTGGCTTCCAAAAGCGCTTCGTCGGCCAGATCGCAAACGCGGATGGCGCGACGGCCGACCCGGTCCTCATAGGCCGGGCCGATGCCGCGTCCGGTGGTGCCGATCTTGGCGGCGCCCGAAGCCTCCTCGCGCGCGCGGTCCAGATGACCGTGCACCGGCAGGATCAGGCAGGCGTTCTCGGCGATCTTGAGCACGTCGGGGGTGATGTTCAAGCCCTGGGCCTGAACCCGCTCGATCTCGGCCAGAAGCGCCCAGGGATCGACCACCACGCCGTTGCCGATGATGGAAAGCTTGCCGCGCACCACGCCCGACGGCAGCAGCGACAGCTTGTAGGTGACACCGTTGATCACCAGGGTGTGGCCGGCATTGTGACCGCCCTGGAAGCGCACGACCACGTCGGCCCGCTCGCTCAGCCAGTCGACGACCTTGCCCTTGCCCTCGTCACCCCACTGGGCGCCGACCACCGCAACATTCGCCATCTTCAAGGTCCCTTATTCAAACGTTCTTGACGCCATCGGCCGCCAGCACATGGCCGCAGCCCATCCGTTTCGCCTCGGCCGACCAGTCATCGGCCGTTTCCAATGCCGCCACGGTGATCCACCCTTGGGCACGCAACGCCTGGGCCCAGGCCCGAGGCGTGCCGGTGGGAATCAGGATGCGCCGGGGCGGATTGGCCGCCGGCAGCACGGCCAACACCGTGTCCATGAACAACGTGGCGCCGGTGGCGGGTTCCACGCCGCCGGCCAGATACCGTCCCCCCCGCCCCAGTTCGCTCGACAGGTTGCGGCCGAACAGGGTGAAGGCGATACCGGTATGATATTCGAAACCGCGGTTTTCCACCGGGTCCACCGTCAGCGTCAGCTCGGGCGCCGCTTCCCGGATCAGCGCCACCACCTGGGCCAGACGGTCGCGCACGGCCGCCGCCGCCGGCGGCAATTCCAGCGCGGCAAGAATCGGCAGCGCCCGTTCGGCCGGCCCCACCGCCGACAACAACGCGGACAGGACCGGCGCGGCGGCACCGCCCTGCGCCGCGACACCGGCGGCGTCCTTGTGGTCAAGGCTGCCGCGCAGGGATTCCTCGGCCGACAGCTTGAGCTCGGCCAGAAGCGTGGGAACCAGACTTGGCAGCGACAGGTCGATGGACACGCCGGCGACCCCCAGCTCGGCCAGAGCCTCGGCCGCCAGGACGGCCACCTCGGCGTCGGCGGCGGCGGAATCGGGACCGATCAGCTCTAGGCCGGCCTGGCCGAACTGACGTTCCGGCCGCAATTGCGACCCCTTCACCAGCAACACCTGACCGGCATAGGACAGGCGCAACGGACGCGCCGCGCCGGCCAGACGGGTGACGGCGATGCGGGCCACCTGCGGCGTCATGTCGGCGCGCACACCCATCATTTTCTGACTGTGCGGGTCCATGACGCGGAAGCATTGCGACGCGGAGGCGGACCCGACGCCGGCCAGCAAGGTTTCCTCGAACTCGATCAGCGGCGGCTTGACCCGTTCGTAACCTTGCGCGGAAAAATGCGCCATAAGCCGCGAAACCACGTTGGCTTCGTGTTCGGCGTCGAGGGGAAGGATGTCGCGCAGGCCCGCGGGAAGCAGCGCCCGGTTGGCAAGTTCATTCATGCGAAGACGTCTGGACCGTGTCAGGGTTTCCCGCCGAAGCGGCGGAACGGAAACAGCCCGGTTTATCGCTTTTGCCTCGGATGGGCAAACGGAATGTGCTGGGCGGTCGTGGCTTTGTGACTCTGTCGGGCGCCACCGCCTAGAAACGGCCGCGCTCGCCCAGCGCCTCAAGGGCGTCGATCACCCCCTTGGAAGCCACGCCGGCCTTGGCGACGCACTCCACCGCCCCGGCCAGATCGCCGGCGCGATAAAGCTTGGCCGCCTCGATGCCATGCATGTGCACCAGACGATGGGGTTCCTCCATGGCCTTGAAGGCGGGATGGTCGAGGATGGAGCGGTCGGTGAGCGTCGCGCACCATTTGCCCAACCGGCACGAGGTGTGGTCGGACAGTTCCGCCGGATTAAGGCTGGCACGGCCCACCAGCATGTCGGCCAGCCGCTTGCGCCAGATCATGTGATCGGATTTGGCGATATGGATGGTGACGTCGGGAATGTCCAGCTTGGCCATGTCCCCCAGGACGTCGGCGATGCGGTTGCACGAATCGTCCATGACGTCGGCGACGCGGGCGATGGCGGCGACGTTGCGGGTCGACATCTTGGCGATGACCGACACCCCCTCGGCCACCTCGGACGAAGCCGAAGTCTGTTGGGTCAGGATGGCGGCGATCTCGCCCATCTTCTGGGTGACCTGGGCCACCTGATCTGCCACGTGCCGCATGGTGCCGCCGGTGGACAGCACCACGTCCTGGCCTTTCTCCACGGCGCGTGCACCGTCTTCCATGCTGCGCACGATCGAGCCCATTTCCTGGCGCAAATGTTCGATGCGGCCGCGAATGTCCTCGGTGGCCTTGGCCGTCTGGTTGGCCAGACCCTTGACCTCGTGCGCCACCACGGCGAAGCCCTTGCCGGCCTCACCGGCGCGGGCCGCCTCGATGGTGGCGTTCAGCGCCAGAAGATTGGTCTGTTTGGCGATGGCTTCGATCTGGTTGACGATGCCGCCGATCTGGGCCGACGCCTGGGCCAGCGCCTCGACCTTGGTCATGGCATCCTGAACGGCGATGGCAATGGTGGACATGCTGGAAACCGCCTGATCGGCGGCTTTCTGTCCGGCCTGCGCCGCCTCGAAGGCACCACGGGCGTCGGCGGCGGCGGCATTGGAGTTGCCGGAAATCTCGCTGACACTTTGCACCAATTGCTCGGACGCGGCGGCGATGGTCTGGCTGCGGCGGTCGACCTCGCCGATGTCGCGCATCATGGTCGCGGTCTCGGTCACCGCCTCGTTGATGTTGACCGACATGGCGACGTTCTGTTTCAGCAGCCCCAGGGACCGCCCCTCAAGCTGAACGGCCATTTCCTTGAGCTTGTGGGTCAGCCGGCACTTGCCGTCGGGAACCGCGTGATAGCGCCCGTCCAGGATCATGTCGACCATCTGCTCGAGGAAGGCGACCTGTTCCGCCGCCATGCTGTCCTCAGGGCAAATTTCCCCCTCGTTCACGTCACGCAGCCGCGCGGTGCCCGTCGCCATCCCGTTCTCCTCTCTTGGCCGCCCCTCTCCCGTGGAGCGTTCTCCCTACATCAAGGGTATTAGCACTTCAGAGTAGGCAAAAACAACCCGACATAGGTCAACCCACCCCACGCCCCTCTCCTGGTCACGACAAAAAAAGGGCGGAGCCGAAGGCCCCGCCCAGGTAAGGGACGCGTTTGGACGGATATCAGCCCAGCGCCCCGACGATTTCTTCAGTGACCTTTTTCGCGTCGCCAAACAGCATCATGGTGTTGGGACGGAAGAACAGTTCGTTGTCGACGCCGGCATAGCCCGACGCCATCGACCGCTTGATGAACAACACCGTCTTGGCCTTTTCCACGTCCAGGATGGGCATGCCGAAGATCGGGCTGGCCGGGTCGGTCTTGGCCGCCGGGTTGGTGACGTCGTTGGCGCCGATCACGAAAGCCACGTCGGCGGTGCCGAATTCGTGGTTGATCTCTTCCAGTTCGAACACCTCGTCATAGGGCACGTTGGCTTCGGCCAACAGCACGTTCATGTGACCGGGCATGCGGCCCGCCACCGGATGGATGGCGTAACGCACGTCCACGCCTTCCTTCTTCAGCATGTCGGCCATTTCACGGAGCGCGTGCTGAGCCTGGGCCACCGCCATGCCATAGCCCGGCACGATGATGACCTTGGACGAGTTCTTCATGATGAAGGCGGCGTCGTCGGCCGAACCGGCCTTGACCGCCTTGTCGCCACCGGCGCCGCCCGGACCGGCCGCCGCCGAGGTCTCGCCGCCGAAACCGCCCAGGATGACGTTGAAGATCGAACGGTTCATGCCCTTGCACATGATATAGGACAGGATCGCACCCGACGACCCCACCAGGGCGCCGACGATGATCAGCAGCGGATTGTGCAAGGTGAAGCCGATACCGGCCGCCGCCCAACCCGAATAAGAGTTGAGCATGGACACCACCACCGGCATGTCGGCGCCGCCGATCGGCAGGATCAGCAGGAAGCCAAGCGCCAGGGCGATGACGGTGACGGCCACGAACAAGGTGACGGAATCGCCCCCCATGGAGAACATGGCGATCAGCACCACCATCAGGATGCCAAGGCCGGCATTCAGCGGGTGTTGCAGCGGGAACACCAGCGGCTTGCCCGACACCAGACCCTGAAGCTTGCCGAACGCCACCAGCGACCCGGTGAAGGTGATGGCGCCGATGGCCACGCCCAGGCTCATCTCGATCTTCGAGGCGATCTTGATGGCTCCATCGGGTCCAACGATGCCATAGGCCTCGGGCGCGGCCAGGGCGGCACCGGCCACGAACACCGCGGCCAGACCGACCAGAGAGTGAAAGGCCGCCACCAGCTGCGGCAACGCCGTCATCTGGATCTTCTTGGCCACCACGTAACCGATGCCGCCGCCGATGGCGATGCCGGCCGGGATCAACAGGTAGGAGGTATGCGGCGAGATCACCGTGGTCAGGATGGCGATGGCCATGCCGGCCATGCCCCAGCGGTTGCCGCCTTGCGAGGTTTCCGGGCTGGACAGCCCGCGCAGCGCCATGATCATGCAGACCGCGGCGACCAGATACGCGAATTGCGTGAGATTTTCAGACATGTCGCCGTCCCCTTATTTCTGCTTCTTCTTGAACATGGACAGCATGCGCTGGGTGACCAGGAAGCCGCCGAAGATGTTGATCGAGGCCAAGATCACGGCGAAGAAGCCCAGAAGCTTGGAAGCGAACACGTCGGTCGAGGCGGCGATCAGGGCGCCGACGATGATGACCGACGACACCGCGTTGGTCACCGCCATCAAAGGCGAATGCAAGGCCGGTGTCACCCGCCACACCACGTAATAGCCGACAAAGCAGGCCAGCACGAAAACGGTGAACAGGCTCATGAAGCCCATGCCGTGTTCGGTGCCGCCGGTCATCTGTGTGGCCTGTTGCGCCAGCAGCGCGGCCTTGGCGGCCATGGCCTGGGCGTCGGTCGCAAGACTTGCGGCGGCGTCGACGATATCCTTGGGATCCATAGCGTTCTCTCCTTAGCCGGCCAGCGCGGGATGGACGATCTGGCCGTCGCGGGTCACACAGGAGCCCTTGAGGATTTCGTCTTCCCAATTGAACGTCAGCGTCTTGCTTTCCTTGTCCACCAGCGGGCTGATGAAGTTCAGCAAATTCTTGGCGAACAGGTTCGAGGCGTCGACGGCCAGACGCGCCGGCACGTTGCCGTGGCCGACCAGGGTCACGCCGTGCTTGACCACCACACGGTCGAATTCGGATAGCGGGCAATTGCCGCCGGCTTCCACCGCCAGATCGACGATGACCGAACCGGGACGCATGCCCTTGACCATGTCCTCGGTGATCAGGACGGGCGCGGGCTTGCCGGGAATCAGCGCGGTGCAGATGGCGATGTCGGTCTTGGTCAGCACCTCGGCGATCTTGGCCGCCTGCTTCTTCTTGTAGTCCTCGCTCATTTCCTTGGCGTAGCCGCCCTTGGTCTCGGCGTCCTTGGTGGCCTCGGGGTCCACCTCGACGAACTTGCCGCCCAGGGATTCCACCTGTTCCTTGACGGCGGGGCGCACGTCGAAGGCGTGGACCACGCCGCCCAGGCGCTTGGCGGTGGCGATGGCCTGAAGACCGGCGACACCGGCGCCCAGCACCAGGAAGCGCGCGGGCGCCACGGTGCCGGCGGCGGTCATCATCATCGGCACGGCGCGTTTGAATTCATGCACCGCGTCCAGCACCGCCTTGTAACCGGCAAGGTTGGCCTGGGACGACAGGATGTCCATGCTTTGCGCGCGGGTGATGCGCGGGACCAGCTCCATGGCGAAGGCGGTCACCTTGCGCTCGGCCAGCTTCTGGACCATGTCCTTGTTGGTCAGCGCCGACAGGCTGGAAATCAGCACGCCGCCTTCCTTGAGCTGGGCGATCTCCTCGTCGGTGGGACGCTGGACCTTCAGCACCACGTCGGCCCCCAACACCGTCGCCGCATCGGCGGCGATGGAGGCGCCGGCTTCCTGATAGACGGAATCGGCGATGGAGGCGCCGTCGCCGGCACCGGTTTCCACCACCACCTCGAATCCCATCTGGACGTACTTCTTCACCGTGTCGGGCGAGGCGGCGACACGCGCCTCGCCGGCGCGACGCTCCTTCGGTATGGCAATCTTCATTATCTTATCCCCTACTCGAGAGACGGGTTGCCTTCGTTGATCGACAGTCGGGCGGAGGGCCGCCCATGTGGGGTGCGAAGAGTAATTTTACAACCCCAAACCCCATTCTACCTATCGCTTTGTTTCGTCATTTCGGCATGGCTCACCCTGTCCGGGCGCTGTTGTGCAGCGCACCAGCCTCCCCGATACACCAGTTCCGGGGCCGAGGCGAGGGGATCGTGCGGACTATGCCATACGGGTAGTTGACAAGGACTGAAATATGCCCGCCCCAAGGGGTAGGCACGCTCTCCATGGGGGTGGGCGGTTCCCCCACCCTGCCCGCCGGACAAGGCGGGCAGAGAGAGAAGCCCCCCTTCCCTCACATGGCCTCAAGCTCGTCGATGAAGCCCAGAACCACATCCAAACCCTTGCGCCAGAACTCCGGGTCCGAAGCGTCGAGACCAAAGGGCGCCAACAATTCCTTGTGGCGATGAACGCCGCCGGACCGCAGCATGTCCAGATACTTGACCGGGAAATCCGGGACCGTTCCCGCGCGATACACCGAATACAGCGAATTCACCAGACAATCGCCGAAAGCGTAGGCGTAAACGTAGAATGGCGAATGGACGAAGTGGGGGATGTAGGTCCAGAACCACTTGTATTCGTCGTCGAAGCGCAGGGCCGGACCCAGGGAATCGGTCTGCACCGACATCCACAATTCGGCGATGCGTTCCGCCGGCAATTCGCCGCGTCGGCGTTCATCGTGCACCAGGCTTTCGAACTGGTAAAAGGCGATCTGGCGAACCACTGTGTTCAGCATGTCCTCGACCTTGCCGGCCAGCAGCGCCTTGCGCCGCACCGGGTCGGTTTCCGCCGCCAGCATGGACTGGAAGGTCAGCATCTCGCCGAACACCGAGGCGGTCTCGGCCAGGGTCAGCGGCGTGTCGGCCATCAGCCCGCCCTGGACACCGGCCAACACCTGATGCACGCCGTGCCCCAATTCGTGGGCCAGGGTCATGACGTCGCGGGTCTTGCCCTGGAAGTTGACCAGCAGATAGGGATGCACGGTGGTCACCGTGGGATGGGCGAAGGCGCCGGGGCTCTTGCCCGGCCGTACCGGGGCGTCGATCCAGTTGTTGTCGAAGAAGCGCTTGCCCACCACCGCCATGTCGGGACTGAAGGCGCCATAGGCGCCCAGCACGCTGTCGCGCGCCTGATCCCAATTGAAGGTGCGGTCGGCATCGGTCGGCAACGGCGCGTTGCGGTCCCAGTAATCCAGCCGTTCGACGCCGAACCACTTGGCCTTGAGCTTGTAATAGCGATGACTGAGCTGGCTGTAGCAGCCCCTGACCGCCGCCGCCAGCGCGTCCACCACCTCGTCCTCGACCTGGTTGGACAGGTTGCGGAAGGATTGCGGGCGCGGATATTTCCGCCATTTATCGTCGATTTCCTTGGATTTCGCCAAGGTATTGGTGATCAGCGAGAACAAGGGCGCGTTCTCGCCCAACACCTTGCCCAGGCTTTGCGCCGCCGCCTTGCGGGTGGCCGGATCGCGGTCGCTCATCAGGTGCAGCGCCTCGGCCGAGGTCAGCACCTTGTCGCCCATGGGAAAACGCAGCCGCGCCATGGTCTCGTCGAACAGACGGCTCCAGGCGCCGTGGGTCACCGACTGGTCATGCAGCAATTGCTCGAGTTCGTCGGACAATTGGTGCGGCCGGAACATGCGCACGTCGCGCAGCCACGGCGCATAGCGCTTGGCCTTGGGCGAGCTCAGCTTGGCCGCCAGCACGTCGTCGTCAAGGCGGTTCAGTTCCAAGGTGAAGAACAAGGTGTGGCTGGAAATCAACGTCACCCGTTCCTGGATACCCTGATAAAAGCGGCCGCGCTCGGGGTCTGTCTGGTCGCCGGCATAAAGCAGTTGGGCATACGAGGCGGCACGGTACATCACTTCGCCGATGCGTTCGTATTCGGCGATGGCGGCGGCGAAGGTGTCGCCGTCCAACTCGGCCAGCTTGCCGGCATAGGTCCGGTTGAAAGCGCCGGCCGCCGTTTCGGCGGCCATCAGATCATTTTCCAGTTCCGGGGAATCAGGGGCGGGATAAAGGTCGGACAAATCCCATTCAGGAAGGATTCCAAGGTTTTCGGTAACGGTCATTCAGTGACTCCTTGTCCGGAACGGGATATGGGTATGTGCATCAGCACGTCCAAGAACGCGCATCTATCAAAAGGCGCTTTGATCGGCTAATCAAGGGCCCGAGAGAAGTTCGGGGGAGGAAGTATGTCCGTTGATTCCACCGTTTGCCAGAACGTCACCGACCTGTTCCTGACGCAGGCCGAGACCAAGGGCGAAGCCCCGTTCCTGTGGGCCAAGCATGACGGCGCCTGGTTGCCCAAGTCGTGGGCCGAAACGCGGGCCGACGTGTTGGACCTGGCGGCCGGCTTGCGGGCCTTGGGACTGGCGACCGGCGACCGCGTCATGGTGGTGTCGGAAAACCGCCCGGAATGGGCCATCGCCGATTTGGCGGTGATGGCGGCGGGCGGCATCACCGTTCCCGCCTATACCACCAACACGCCATCGGACCATCTGCACATCCTCAACAATTCCGGGGCGCGCTTCGTCGTCACCTCGACCCGCGCGCTGACCGAAAAGGTCATGGCCGCCGCGTGGCAGGCCGACACGCCGCCCACCGTGATCGCCATCACTCCGCCCGAGGTCAAGCAATCGAGCGGCGGCGGCCTGATCTCGTGGGACGACACCTTGCGGCTGGGCCGCACCGCGCCGCCCGAGACCCAGCAACCCGTCACCCCCGCCCGCGGCGACGCGGCCTGCATCATCTACACCTCGGGCACCGGCGGCGCCCCGCGCGGCGTCATGCTGTCGCACGGCGCGCTTTTGTCCAACGCCAAGGGCGCCATGCGGCTGGTGGACAGCATCACCGACGGCGACGACGTGTTCCTGTCGTTCCTACCGCTGTCGCATGCCTACGAACACACCGCCGGACTGATCCTGCCGATCCTGATCGGCGCCCAGATCTATTACGCCGAAAGCATCGAGGCGCTGGTGCCCAACATGGCCGAGGCGCGCCCCACCATCATGACCGCCGTGCCGCGCTTCTATGAGATGATGCGGGTGCGCATCTTGCACAATTTGCGCCGCCAGGGCGCGCTCAAGCGCAAGATGTTCGAGATGACGGTGGCCTTGGGCACCAAGCGCTACCATCAGGGCCGGCTGGGTCCGCTGGAATCGCTGGCCGACATGGTCCTGGAACGGTTGGTGCGGTCCAAGGTCCGCGACCGCTTCGGCGGCCGGCTGGTGGCCATGGTGTCGGGCGGTGCGCCCCTGGCCTTCGACGTCGGCGTGTTCTTCACCGCGCTGGGCGTCCGCATCCTGCAAGGCTATGGCCAGACCGAGGCGGCGCCGGTGATCTGCGCCAACCATCCGCGCAAGATCAAGATCGACACGGTCGGCCCGGCGCTGGACGGGGTCGAGGTCCGCATCGCCGCCGATGGCGAGATTCTGGTGCGCGGCGAAAACGTCATGCTGGGCTATTGGAACGACCCGGCCTCGACCGCCGCCGTGCTGCGCGACGGCTGGCTGCATACCGGCGACATCGGCGAGTTGGACGAAGACGGCTATCTCAAGATCACCGACCGCAAAAAGGATATCATCGTCAATTCCGGCGGCGACAACGTCTCGCCCCAGCGGGTCGAAGGCTTCCTGACCCTGGCGCCCGAAATCGCCCAGGCCATGGCCCATGGCGACCGCCGGCCGCATCTGGTGGCGCTGGTGGTGCCCGACGCCGAATGGGCCGCGGGCTGGGCACGCGACAACGGCAAGCCGGCCGAACTGACGCAACTGGTGGCCGACGCGGATTTCCGCCACGCCATGCAACAGGCGGTGGACCGCGTCAACAAGGGGCTGTCGACCATCGAGAAGGTCCGCAAGGTGGTGGTCGCCGCCGAAGGCTTCACCACCGACAACGGCATGTTGACCCCCACCATGAAAATCCGCCGCCACATCATCCGCAAGACCTATGGCGAGCAGTTGGAGGCGCTTTACGGCTGATCAGGCGGTCAGCAAAAGATGCCCCCCCAACGCCAGCAAACCCACGAAGAAACAGAGACGAAACGCGCGGTTGCCGACACGGCCGCGCAGCCACTGCCCTAACGCCATTCCCAGCAGTGCCGGCAACAACGCCAGGGCCGACGCCCCCAGAACCGGCACCGACAATACGCCGCTGTCGGCCAAGCCAAACGCCAGCGCCACGGTGGAAACGGTGAAGGACAGGCCCAGCGCCTGAACCAGTTCGTCCTTGGTCATGCCCAAGGCCTGAAGATAGGGAACCGCCGGCACCACGAAAACGCCGGTCGCCAACGTCACCACCCCTGTCGCCATCCCCACCGGCAAGGCCAGCACCCGCCCCCACCGCCCGGACAGCACGAACGACCACGCCCCCAGCCCCAGGCCGGCATAGATGGCCAACGCCAATCCCAGGCCGTGCCGGGCGTCGGCCGCGGATATTCCGTCCAACAGACCGGCACCGCCCCAGGTGCCAAGGCAGATGCCGACCAACAGCGGCCACAGCCGGCCGACCGCACCCGACAGACCGGGACCGGCCGCCAATTGCCACAGATTGGTGACAAGCGACGGCAGAACCATCAGGGCGGCGGCCTGGGCCGGGGGCATCATCACCCCCAGCAAGGCCATGGCGACCGTGGGCAGGCCCAGGCCGATCACTCCCTTGACCAGACCGGCAAGGACGAAGACGGCGGCGATCCCCGCCAGAACGGGCATGCCATGCGAGAGAAGCTGCGTTTCCATGCCCTCACCATGCCGCCTCTGGCCTTGGCCGAAAATCTGGGATTTACTGAGACAGCCTTCGCCATAACCGAAGCCATGGACGGAAAAATGCGCTTCGACCTTACAGACCTTCGCCTTTTCCTGAACATCATCGAGACCGGCAGCATCACCGCCGGTGCCGAACGCTCCGCCTTGGCCCTGGCCTCGGCCAGCGCCCGTATCCAGGGAATGGAAGAAATCCTGGGCACCCCCCTGTTGACCCGAGGCCGCCGCGGCGTTACGCCAACACCGGCCGGCCTGACCCTGTCACACCACGCCCGCGTGGTGCTGGGCCAGATGGAGCGCATGCGCGGCGAGTTGGGGCGTTATGCCCAGGGCCTCAAGGGGCATGTCCGGCTGGCCTGCAACACCTCGGCGTTAAGCGAATACCTGCCGGAAATCCTGGCACGCTTCCTGGCGGACCATCCCCATGTGGACGTGGAGTTAGAGGAGCACCTGAGCCATCGGGTGGTGCAGGCGGTGGCCGAAGGCGTGGTCGACCTGGGGATCGCCGCCAATTCCGTTAGCTTCGACGGTTTGCAGACGCGGCCGTTCCGCCGCGACCCGCTGGTGGTGGTGACCGCCTGCGGCCATCCTTTGGCGGCGGGGGGCGGTTCGCTGCTGCTGACCGACACCCTTGACCAGCCGTTCATCGGCCTGGACGACGGCAGCGCGCTACAGGATTTCCTGGCGGGACACGCCGCGCGCAGCGGCAAACGGATTTCCTATCGGGCCCGCATGCGCGGTTTCGACGCCATCTGCCGCATGGTGGAACAGGGCGTCGGCGTCGCGATCATCCCGGAAGTGGCGGCCCGACGCTGTCAGGTCACGATGAAGGTGGCGGTGCGGAGCCTGGCCGATGCCTGGGCGTGCCGACGGCTCGATCTGTGCGCGCGGGATTTCGGCGCGCTTCCAGAACATGCACGCCGACTTGCCGACGCCTTGCAGGTTCCCTGATATTCGCAACCACTCAGTGCCGCTTTTCCTGCAACCGCACCAGAACCAAGTCCATGGTTTCACGAATCGCCGGATATTCAGCCCGGATGTCGGCGGCCAGACGGCGCGCTGCTTCGCGGTCAAACTCTTGGCCGTCCATTTCCGCAACCAACAGGCCGGTCAGGGCGTCGATCTTTGCAAAGTCGAAATCCATCGCACCCTCCTACGCCCCCGTCCAGATCATCCCTCTTGCCGATGGCTCATGACAATCGGGCGAAGTCCCGAGGCTACCTGTTTAGCAAGCGATTACGGAAACACCATTGCTTCCGTCGGAAGAAAGCGGTGCCAGGGCCGCCGCCTCGTCGCCGTCGGAATGTTCGTCGCGATGGTGTGAAACCTTGAGGAGGGTACGGACAGGTCTGATCCCGGCATGCAGGATCTCGTCACGTAAAAGGATGCTGGACCAGGAAGTCGCCTTGCCGCGCAGAAACATCTTCGGTCCTCCATATCCAGAGCACACCAGGATACAAAGCAAAAACCATACCAGTTGCCGCGGCGCAGCAATCCTCGGCGGGCACCTCCAAAGGGCCACCCGCATTGCCCGTCTTGCATTCAGGGCGACCAGAATTTAAGCAGTCGAACCAAGCCCCGGCGAGAGCTCGCCCATTGCCACCGGCGAGGTGACGACATTCCGGGGGCCTCGACTTCCCAGGTTGAGATCGCTGGACCTTGGCATACCGAGAGAATACAAGAAACGTCCTGAGGCCCAGGGCACGCCCCGATCTTCGGGCTCTGACAGCCTGAGGGGCACATCACGGAAGAGTACAGTTCGGGCGGAAATTGAATGATCGCACTTGATTATCTGCTGCTTCAGCAACCGCAGTGGGACACGGCCGCGATGCTGGTCCTTTATGCGGCCCTGAGTCTGGGATTCGGGCGTCTTGCCGGCCGCGTTTCCATCGCAGAGGCCCTTGCGGTGGGATTCCTGGTGGTGGCCGGGGCCGCCGATCTGGCCATGTACACGAGTCGGGCGCTCAACCTGCCGATCAACCTGTTCCTTCTGCTCGCGTTGACCATGGCGACAACCATCGCCTGGCTGTTGCGCCGGCTGCTGCCCACATCGACCCGTTGGCGGTTCGACCCGATCTTTTTCGCGATGGTCGCCCTCCCGCTGCTCGCGGTGTGGATCGTTTCGATCGTCATGCCCGATCCCTCGGCGGGCCTGTCGTCGCATCACGGCTGGATTCCGCTATACGCCAAGGGATCGTTCGAGGCCGGACGGCTGCTGCGTGTCGAGGACATGCAGTTCGGCCAAGGCTACATGACGAGCATCTTCTATATCGGCGACCTCAACGGCCTGACCCTGCTTGCGGGGGCATTCACCACCGAAAGCTTTTATCCGGCGTATTTCGCGGGCGGTATCCTTGCCGGAATGTCCAGCATCCTCATCCTCGCCCATGCCTTACGCGACCACCGCATAGCCCTGGTTGCCTTCTGCCTGCTGACCCTGGCGTTCCTGCGCGTCGATGGCTTCTACCGTCTGGTACTGGCAAGCAATTGGGGCGACAAAATGCAGTTCCTGGTCGGCGCGACCATGTGCTTTTACATGGTACGCGGCGGGCGCCTGCGCACCGCAGCCCTGGCGGCGGCGACCATCTCCACGTTCGTCGCTTTCCCGAGACCCTATGGCGGCCCCGAGAGCCTGATGGTCGTCGGCCTTGCGGCGGCGGCAGCGTGGTTCGTCGATCATGACCGCAAACCGGGTCCCTGGCTGATCGTCCTGGCCCTGCTGGCCGTGTTCTCGCTGCGCGAAGTGTGGTGCATCTTGGTGCCCCCCAGCCCCTATTATCCCGGCAGCACCCAGCTTGCGACGGCGCGCAGCCTGTTTACCCGCAGCGACATGCTGAATGACCTAGGTCTGCTGACCGATAACCGCCTGGGCTTTCCGCAAGCGATCCGGGGAGCATGGGTTCTGGCCTTCGCCGCCCTGGCGCTGATGACGTTGCGCCGCCGCCACGCCCGCATTCGGGCCCTGATCGCCGGGGCTGCCCCCCTGGCGCTGTTCTTGCCGCCCATCGCTCTCGAAGTGGTGACGGGCTATCGCACTGGAGACACCTACAGCAAGGTGTTCATTCTCGCACTGTTCGTCCAGTCCTGGTATCCCTGCTTGGTGATCAGCCGCCTCGTGCCGGCCCGGATCGCCCTGGAACGCTGGCAGCGCGGTGCTGCCCTGGCCGTCGGCCTTGCCGTGTTCGCGGCCGGAAGCTGGGCGGGAAGCCGGTGGTTCGCCACCCATCCCTTTGTCGGTGAAGGTGCGACTGACTATTTCGAGCACGTCTTCGCGTCTTATCGCGGCAACAATGCCGATTACGTCATGGCCCGCGCGTTGAAGAAAAACCTGGGAGACGACCTTTCCCGCGTAGCCGAGCGTCCCATCGTTTATTTCTACTATGAACCAGGCCTCGCCATCCGCCATTTCATCGGCGGCGATTTCATGACCGACTGGGATTTCTACAGCGACCCGATGGAACGTCTTGCGCAAGATTCCGCCTCGCTTGGCGAATTGGTCGCCAAGCTGGGCTATCCCAGCCTGTATTTCCCCTACGGTGACGGGATGTACTCCGGCTACCGCCCATTCGTCGTGAACAAGTTCAAGGCGGAACTCGCCGATCTACAAGGCCAGCCATGGGTGGAAGCGATCTTACGATCCGACATGAATCCGCCTGGAACCTTCGTCCTGACCAGAAATCCCAACGACGCGGGCGCCAGCCAATGATACCGATTGCCCGTCCAGTCGTCGGCGAGGAAGAGGCCGCCGCCGCGCGCGAAGCCATCCTGTCCGGCTGGTTGACGCAAGGGCCCCAGGTGGCGGCCTTCGAAGAGGAGTTCGGCCGGCTGACCGGCGCTCCCCACGCCTGTGCGGTCTCAAGCTGCACGACAGCGCTGCATTTGGTGCTGGTGGCGCTGGGGATCGGCCCCGGAGACGAGGTGATCACGGCCAGCCATTCCTTCATCGCCACGGCAAACGCTATCCGCTACACCGGGGCTCAGCCGGTTTTCGTCGATATCGAGCCATCGACCTTCAACCTTTCTCCGCCCCTGGTCGACGCGGCGGTGACCCCACGGACCAAGGCCATCATCGCCGTCCATCAGATGGGGATGCCCTGCGACCTGCGAGCCCTGGTCCCCATCTCCGAAACACGAGGCCTCCATCTGATCGAGGATGCCGCTTGCGCCATTGGCAGCGAAATCCTCGACCCCGAGGGGTGGCGGCCCATCGGCGCGCCCCATGGCGTCGCCGCCTGCTTCTCGTTCCACCCGCGCAAGGTCATCACCACCGGGGACGGGGGCATGATCACTACTGCGGATGAAGACCTCGATGCCCGGCTGCGGTTGCTGCGGCAGCACGGAATGAGCGTGCCCGATCGGGCACGCCATGATGCCCGCACGGTGATCTTCGAATCCTATGAGGAACTGGGGTTCAATTATCGCATGACCGATGTCCAGGCCGCCATCGGCCGCTGCCAATTGCACCGTCTGCCCGCGATTTTGGCGGAACGCCGCCGCCAGGCCGAAACCTATGGCCGGTTGCTGGCGGACATTCCGGGCTTGAGAGCGCCGATGGCGCCGGCCTGGGCTCGACCCAACTGGCAGAGCTATTGCGTGCGCCTGCCCCCTGGCGCCGACCAGATGACGGTCATGCAGGCCATGCTGGATGACGGAGTGGCGACCCGCCGCGGAATCATGAACATTCATCGTGAACCGGCCTATGCCGGCACGCCCCTGCCCCATCCCCTGGTGGAATCGGAAGCAGCCCAGGACCACGGCATCTTGTTGCCACTTTTCCCCGGTCTGTCCGACGACGAGCAGCTTCACGTGGTCCGTGCGCTGGTCAAGGCTTGCGCCGTTACGAAGGAAAATCGATGACACGCATTCTGGTCACCGGCGGCGCCGGTTTCATCGGTAGCCATTTGGTCGACCACTTGGTGGCCAAGGGGCACCGGGTCACGGTTCTCGATGACTTGTCCACCGGCAAGATGGAACACCTGGAGGATGCCCGCCGTAACGGCGACGTCAGGCTGGTGCGGGGGTCGGTACTAGACGCAGCGGCGCTTTCGCAGGCCATGACGGAATGCTGCGTCGTCTTCCATCTGGCGGTGCAATGCGTCCGCCGGTCGCTGGGCAACCCCATGGAAAGCCACGAGGTGAACGCTACCGGGACGTTGATGACACTCGAGGCTGCGCGCAAGCACAGGGTCACGCGCTTCATCTATTGCTCGTCGTCCGAGGTCTACGGCAACGCTTCGACGGGCCTGCTGTCGGAACGGGCAACCGTGTGCGCCCCCACCACCGTCTACGGAGCCGCCAAGCTGGCGGGGGAAAACTATGCCCTCGCCTACTGGCGCACCTACGGAATGCCGACAGTGGTGGTCAGGCCGTTCAACGCCTATGGTCCACGGGAACACGATCAAGGGGATCTGGCCGAGGTCATTCCCCGCTTCGTGATCCGGGTGCGGAACGGCAAGGCCCCGGTGATCTTCGGCGACGGATCGGCCGGCCGGGATTTCACCTACGTCACCGAAACCGCTCGTGGCCTCGCCATGGCGGCGGCATGCGACGCGCTGATCGGACGCGAGGTCAACATCGCGTTCGGCAGGATGGTCTCGATCCGCGAGGTCGCCCAGGCCGTGTGCCGTCTTTGCCAGCGCCCCGATCTACAGCCGGTGAATGCCGCCCCCCGCCCCGGCGATGTCAACGCCCTGCATGCCGACACGAGCCTTGCGCGGGACTTGCTGCGATTCACCGCCGAAATCGGGTTCGAACAGGGGCTGGAGCGTTATGTCGACTGGTTTTCAACCAGATATCCAGATCCGTCCGGTTTGCTGGAGGACAAGCTCGAGAATTGGGTCATGCCCGGCTGATCGGGAGACGTGAACCCCAGGGCGGTGTCGACGATGTAGCGCGGCCGCTTGCGGGTTTCGTCGAGCCCGCGCCAAACGTATTCCCCCAACACGCCCAGCATGCACATCTGGACGCCGCTGACGATCAGCAAGGCCACCATCAGCGACGTCCAGCCTGGCACGTCGATTCCATCCGCCATCCAGCGAATGACCACGATTGCGGCATAGGCCATGCCAAGGATGGCCGTAAGGACGCCGACCAGGGACATCGCCCGGATCGGCACGTAGCTGTAGCCGGTGAAGAAGTCGAGGGCGAATTTGAGCTTTTTGCCCAGCGTCCACTTACTGACGCCTGATTGACGCGCCTTGCGGTCGATCGGCACATAATCCATCTGGAATCCGGCCGTCGACAGGAAACCGTCAAGGGTCAGGTTGCGTTCGGTGTAGGAACGCAGAACCTTGAGCGCCTTCGGCCCCAGCAGCATCATCGAACTGCCCGACGGCGGCAGGTTTCGGCTGACCATCAGGCGAGCCAACGCGAAAAAAACCGCGGAAAACAGCTTGCTGGACCAGGAATCCTCGCGACTGGCCCGCACAGCCCAAACCACTTGGACCTCTCCGACGCAGCGCGCCAACAGGGTGGACACCAACTCGGGCGGATCCTGAAGATCGCAGGCAAGGAACACCGCGTAATCGCCACTACAGGCGTCCATCCCCGCACGCACCGCCATGTGCGCCCCCACATTGCTGACCAGCTTGAGAACCTTGACGCCGGGATGTTCCACCGCCAGCCGGCTCAGGTGGGAAAAGCTGTCATCACGGCTGCCGTCATCAACGAAGATGATCTCGGTTTCCCAGTCGGAAAGGTCGCGTCTCAGGCACTCGGACACCTTGGCATGGGCCTCGTGGACCGCATCGCCCTCGTTGAACACGGGAATCACGACGGATAGCTTCATCTTAGGGCCTGTTGCCAATCGGGGGATCAAGATCAATCAGTTCCACCAGCCGCCCGTCCCCACACGCCACCATCGCCCTTTCGCCTCCCTCGGCGACCGAGACCAAGGTGGCCGGGAGTGTCGGTTGTGAAGGTTGGGAGATCAGGCGGCTGCGCGCCACCCTGCGGACCATGCCATCCAGCATGACGGAAGCCAGGGGCCACGGCGCCATGGCGCGAACCCGGCAATGTACCTTGGCCGCGTCCCACCGTAGATCCAGCACGGCGTCGCCCTCACTCCGCTTGGCCTGCCAACTGGCAAGGTTCGGATCCTGCGGCACGCCCCGGAAGTTCCCGATGGCGACACGTTCGGCGAAGGCGGCGACCCCCGCCGGCACCAGCGACGTGGTAATCCGTTCGAGAACGTCGCCGGCGGTATCGTCAGCACCGATTGCGACCCGGCCCTGCCACAGGATGTCGCCGGTGTCGAAGCCCTGTTCCAGGCGGTGAAGAGTCAGGCCGGTCTCGGTCTCGCCGTTGGCGATGCACCACTCCACCGGCGTAGCACCACGATAGGCCGGCAGAAGCGAAGGATGAAGATTGGCCGCACCCGCAGCCGCCGTTTCGAAGAGAGATCGAGGAATGCGCCGATGATAGCCGCCGACCAGGATCGCGTCGGGCGCCAAGGCGGCAACATGGGATTCCAACGCCTGACCGCCCGCCTCATCGGTGGTCCAGGGCAAGCCATGCCTGTCGGCGATGGCGTGGGGCATCAGATGGGATTTGGGACCATATCCGGCCCTTGTCACCACCAGACGGACATCCAGCGCACCATGGCCGAGAATTTCGGTTAGCACCGTGCCGCCAAACGTGTTGATCGCGAAGAGAACAATGCCGGCAGCCATGGAACCTGGATCGTCAACCGAAGCGGCGGCATTCTAGACCACATGCCTTGACCGTGCCATCCGCTATGTTTGGTCAAAGCCTGTCGAAGGGATAAACGAAATAGCCGGGAAAGGCCTGGGAAAGGCCCAGCCGGCCAAGCTCGACGAAGCGGGCCGGCGGACGCCGCGTGAGGATACGGATGCAATAGGACTTTTCGCACGCGTTCCAGCGTTGCTTGAACCGATAGACCCCTCCTTCGCGTGATGGCGAGCTTTCCCAATTCCAGAACGTCTTGCCATTGGTGCGGGCATCAGCGACGGCACGGTCGATCAGCAGCGCCCCCGGCTGCAACGCTCGCGCTTCGGCCAGGGTGCAGGGCATGTAGTAGCTGACACAGCGCGGCCCCCACAGCACCATCAATCCGGCGACCATCCTGTCATCGTGCATGGCGAAGTACAGGCGCACCGGCCCCTCGGGGTGCGCATGGCGCGCAAGTGCCTCAAGGGCCGCGAACGGCTTGAGGGGGATGCCGGCCTCGGCGCAATTGGTTTCGTAAAGGCGGAAGAATTCGCGCAAGTGGTCAGGGTCAGCTTCCTCGACGACGGTCACCCCCAGGCTTTCCGCTCTGCGGATGTCATAGCGCAGGCTTTTCGACCAGGGAGTCCCGTCCAGCGTCGTGACCTGCGAGAACCGCTCGACCGTGATGCGGTCCTCCATGGCCGCCACTGTCTCGGCACCGTTCCGGTCCTCAAGCGGGCCGCAGATAGTCAAGGCGAGCGGGTCGGGAAGTTCATCCAGCATGGCGACCGCCGCCCGGATCAGGGCGGGAACCGCCCAGCCGGCTTCGCCGGCCGCACAAAGAACGCCGCCATTCGGCCCGAAAAAAGGAAGCGAGCAGAGAACGCTGCCAGCAGCGGCGGTGCGGCGAAAAGCCGGCAGAACCGCCTTCAGACAACCGTCGCGCCAAGCCCCCAGGCTGGCGGGGACGCCCACGTCGATCGCGACCAACATGTCTCGATAGAACGGGTAATGATATGCGAGAACCGCCAGCGGCTCCCTTTCACCCAATTCGTCGAGAAAGGCGCCGAGAACGCCGTCATCGGTGGCCGATAGCGGCCGGACGACCACATCGCCGGTCACCCACTCAGCCCTCCCCACCATCGACCGCCCTGATCACCGCGCGGCATACCTCTTCCACCTGACCGTCTTCCAGTTCCGGGAACATGGGCAGCGACAGGGTCTCCGCGGCGATGCGCTCCGACACCGGAAAATCACCCGCCCTGTAGCCCAGGCCGGCATAAGCCGGCTGAAGGTGGACCGGAACCGGATAGTGGATGCCGGTACCGATGCCGGCCTGATCCAATTCCGCACGGACACGGTCGCGATCGACGACGCGCACCGCGTAGACGTGGTAAACGTGCCGACAATGGTCGGGCGGACTTGGACGCCGGATAGCGCCCAGATTGCGGTCATAGCCCGCCGCCGCCCGCCGCCGCCCCTCGGTCCAGTCCTCGATATGCCGCAGCTTGACACCCAGGATGGCGCCCTGGATGCCGTCCATGCGGTAGTTGAAGCCCTGGAACAGGTGTTCGTATTTCCGAACCTGCCCCCAATCCCGCAGAACCCGGACCCGTTCGGCCAAGGCGGGATCGTCGGTCACGACCGCTCCGCCTTCGCCACAGGCTCCCAGGTTCTTGCCCGGATAGAAACTGAAGCAGCCCAGCCGTCCCATCGAGCCAGCCCGCTTTTCCCGATACTCAGCCCCGTGGGCCTGGGCGGCATCCTCGATCACAGCGATGCCCCGGCGGGCAGCTATGGCGAGGATGGGTTCCATGTCAGCCATCAGGCCATGCAGATGAACCGGCAGGATCGCCTTCGTTCGCGGCGTGATCGCGGTCTCAAGCTGGGCGGCATCCATGGTCCAGGTGGATTCGTCCACATCAACGAAGACCGGTCGGGCTCCGGCGTAAAGAATGGCGGCAACAGTCGCCACGAAGGTCATGGGAACGGTGATCACCTCGTCACCGGGTTCGACCCCAGCGGCAAGCAACGCCAAATGCAATGCCGCCGTGCCCGAACTGACGGCAACCGCATGCTCGGTCCGGCAGTAGCGCGCGAAATCGCCCTCGAACCGCTGGACCGCCGGCCCCAGGATGAACTGCCCGCTATCCAGAACGCCCTTCACTGCGGCCTCGATGTCGTCGCGGACTTGGTCATACTGCCGCCGCAGGTCGAGAAACGGTATCATTTCCCCGTCCTTTCGCTCAGGGCTACCGGCCGGCCGCGCTCCCGCATGGACAGGCTGGCGGCCTCCAGGATCTCGACCACCCGCTGGCCCATGGCTCCGTCGGTTTCCGGGCGCTGCCGGTTCTCGATACAATCGAGGAAGTGATCAGTTTCCCGCCTCAGCGCCTCGACGGAATCGAGATTCGGCGCCCACATGTCGCCGACCCGATAGCCGATCAGCATCTTGTAAATCTCCTCATCCTGCTCTGCGACGGTGATCCCCTTGTCGTAGATCTTGATCTTTTCGCTGGGTTCGAGGTCGTCGTAGACAATCATCTTCTTCGAACCGCCGATTAACGTTCGGCGGATCTTGACCGGCGCCAGCCAGTTGGCGTTGACATGCGCGACCGTCTCGTCGTCGAAGAACAGAGTCAGGAAGGCGAGGTTGGCGGGGCTGCCCGTCACATGGGACACCCCGCTGGCGGACACCGCCACGGGATGACGACCCAGGACGTATTCGATGATGGACAGATCGTGCACCGCCAGATCCCACAACACGTCCACATCGTGCTGGAAAAGCCCAAGGTTCACGCGCACCGAATCATAATAGTAGACCTGCCCCAGGTCTCCGTTTTGAACCAACTCGCGGATTTTCCGCACCGCACCGGTATAGACGAAGGTGTGATCCACCATCAGCACCAGACCGCGTCGTGTCGCCTCTTCGATCAGGCGGGCACATTGGACCGAAGTCGCGGCCATCGGCTTCTCGATCAGCACATGCTTGCCAGCCTCGAGCGCCGCCAGCGCCAACTCGTAATGGGAACTGACCGGAGTGGCAATCACCACGGCATCGATGTCCGACGTCAACATGGTCGCCACGTCGGTAGTGGTTTGCGCCGTGGGTGCGAATCGAGTCGCCCGTGCCAGCTTGGCCGGATCCAGATCGCAGACCATCGCAACCGCTGAGCGGTCATTGTCATGGAAGTTCCGAATCAGGTTCGGCCCCCAATAGCCGCAGCCGATCACGCCGATCCTTATCACAGTTCTTCCTTTCCGGTTTCGGGAAACCGCGTATCGCCGACGACACGGGCGGGGACACCGGCGACGATGGCGAAGGGAGGAACATCCCTGGTCACGACCGCGCCCGCGCCGACCAAGGCGTTCTCTCCGATCGTACAGCCGGCCACGATGGTGGCATTGCTGCCGATAGAAGCGCGGCGCTTGACGAGGGTGGGCGTTACCGTCCAATCCTCGGCACCCTGTAGATATCCATCATCTGTCGTCGCACGAGGATAAAGGTCATTGGTGAACATGACACCGTGACCGATGAAAACCTCGTCTTCGATGGTGACGGCCTCGCATATGAAACTATGGGAGGAAATTTTGCAGCGTGACCCGATAGTCGCACCTTTCTGGATTTCAACAAAAGCACCAACGCGACTTTCGTCTCCAATCTGGCAACCATAAATATTGACGAGATCAGGTTGGAATATTTTGACTCCCTTCCCCAGGCTCACATCCTTTATGGGCATCCCCAACCCCTTATCCATATGCCGGCCGCCGTGGTTTATATCACCGGCATTCTATGCACGCCATCATGGCGCGAAAGCTTGCCCCACTTTTCCTGCCGTCCCAAAACGGGGCAATTTCACCCCGGCGAATCGATTATAAAGCGGACCAGATCGATAAAATTGTGGGGGAGTAAAAGTAGCCCGGCAGGTCGTTTCAAATATGAACCTATGCCGTATCGTTACATGTTTCAAAGGTCCCAGAAGCAGCAATTGACCTGCCTTGGGAAATCTCCTCCAGTTTGCAGTAGAGTCCGGCCCATCAAAGGACGGACGACATGAAGCGCAGGAGGTTCAGTAAAGAGCAGATCATCGGCATCCTGAAGGAACAGGGGGGGCAGTCGCCGCACCGATCTACAGCATCCGTGGCGGCGCATCCGCGACAAGGCCAATCTTCCCGATGTGCGCATCCACGATCTGCGCCATTCCTATGCCAGCGGCGCCCTTGCCCTGGGTGAAGGCCTCCCGATGATCGGCAAGCTGCTCGGCCACACCCAGGTGCAGACCACCGCCCGCTACGCCCATCTCGCCAACGACCCGGTGAAGCTGGCTGCCGGGCGGGTGTCCGATACTATTGGGGCGGCAATCATGGGCAAGGCGACGAAACCGGCCAAGTGGCAAAGCGAGAATGGGCGCCCGCGCAATGTCCTCCTCTCCGTCGAAGAGTATGAGCGGCTGAAAAAGCGCGATCAGCAGGCGTTCACCCAGCCCGATCTGGTCAATCAGGTGCTGGAGGTGACGCTGGAGAATGAGGCCGACGCGGAGATGCGGGTGGTGCGGTATGCGTTGCCGGCAGGGGAGTGACGGCAAAGGGATTTGATTTGGCCTCGTTGGGCCGATGGCGAACAGGACCATAAGCGGGCAATCTGGACGGAACGGATGACTTACGAGGAATTCAACGCGTTCTGCCGAGCGCTTCCCGCCACCACCCATGTGGTCCAGTGGGGCGGCGCCGACGTTTGGAAAGTCGGCGGCAAGGTCTTCGCGATCGGCGGTTGGGACGAAGGCGAGCCGAGCTTCGTCTTCAAGGTCAGCGACCTGTCCTACGAGATACTCAAGGAGCAACCGGGCTTGCGTCCGGCGCCATACTTGGCATCACGCGGCCTCAAGTGGATTCAGCATTATGCCAAGCCCGGTCTGTCGGATGGCGATCTGCGGGACTATATCCGCCGGTCGCATGCTATCGTCGCGCTAGGCCTGTCAAAGAAGAAACGGATCGAGCTGGGTCTTGATGGGCGGCGCTGAAGGGGGAGGCCTGACAAATTATCTTACTCGTTTCGGCAATGACGGGCCGGAAGAAGGCTGTCTGCTATCGGCGTTGGTTCTGAAAAAGCGGACGTCGAGGGATAGTTGAATCGCGGCGCGGGCAGGAAATTCTGTCGAATTCCGATCTTCATGACCTTTGCCCACCCCAAGCCCACGACCGGCATGATAACCGCCTAATCCGGGTCCGCGTACTGTTTGGCGATGGCCCGGAATTCCTCCTGGATGCCGACGAAGGCGTCCACCACGTCGGGGTCGAAGCGGCGCCCCCGTTCTTCCACGATGGTGGTGACCGCCGCCTCGTGGGGCATTCCCTGCTTATAGACGCGGCGGCTGATCAGCGCGTCGTACACGTCCGCCACCGCCATCAGGCGCGCCGACACCGGGATGTCGTCGCCGGACAGGCCTTCGGGATAGCCGTTGCCGTCCCAGCGCTCATGGTGGAAGCGGGCGATCTCCTTGGCGGTGGTCAGGAACTCCAGCTTCTTGCCCAGCCAACGTTCGGCATGCTCGATGGCCGAGCAGCCCTGGGCGGCGTGGGTCATCATGATTTCAAATTCCTCGGGCGCCAGCGGACCGGGCTTCAGCAGGATGCTGTCGGGAATGCCGATCTTGCCGATGTCATGCAGAGGCGCCGACTTGAACAGCATGGTGATGGCCTGCTCGTCCAGTGCACCGGCGAAGCGCGGATGGGATTGCAAGGCCGAGGCCAACGCGCTCATGTAATACTGGGTGCGGCGGATGTGATTGCCGGTCATCAGGTCGCGGGTTTCCGCCAGCGACGCCATGGCCAGGATTGTGACGTCCTTGATGGCAGTGACCTCCTTG
Source organism: Magnetospirillum aberrantis SpK (assembly GCF_011022235.1). Lineage (GTDB taxonomy): Bacteria > Pseudomonadota > Alphaproteobacteria > Rhodospirillales > Magnetospirillaceae > Magnetospirillum > Magnetospirillum aberrantis. The sequence goes on from NZ_JAAIYP010000033.1 coordinate 85,996, forward strand.
GTGCGCTTGGCCACTTCGCGCTCGAGGAAGGTGTTCTTGTCGCGCAGGAAATCGGCGGCGTTCTTCAGCCGCAGATGGGCCTTGATCCTGGCCTGGAGGATGGAGGGACTGACCGGCTTGGAGATGTAATCCACCGCACCCAGGTCGAAGCCTTTCTTTTCGTCGGCCATGCGCGACAGGCCGGTCAGGAAGATCACTGGTACGTCACGGGTGCGGGGAGCGGCCTTGAGCTGCCGGCACACCTCGTAGCCGTCTATGTCCGACATCATGACATCCAGCAACACAAGATCGGGCGGCTCGTTGGCCTGAGCGACCTTCAGGGCCTTTTCGCCGCTGTTGGCGACCTTGACGCGATAATCATCCTTCAGCAGTTGCGAGATGTGCGTCAGATCCTCCGGCGTGTCGTCCACCAGCAGGATCGTCGGCCGTTCCATGGATTCCGAGGCACCAATCACGCTCGTTCACTCCGTCTCGGCAATGGCGGTCCCGGCCTGGGACAGCAGCGTCCGCTTGCGTTCCATATCGGCATCGGAATCGGAAAGATCATTGGCGATAGCGCGGAATTCGTCCTGGATATCCAGGAAGGCGTCCAGGATGTCGGGGTCGAAATGGCTGCCTCGCCCCTCGACCATGATCTGGACGGCCTCGTCGTGGGGCATAGGCTTCTTGTAGACACGGCGGCTGATCAGCGCGTCATAGACGTCGGCGACCGCCATCAGGCGCGCCGACAGCGGGATGTCGTCGCCCGCGAGCCCCAACGGATAGCCGCTGCCGTTCCACTTTTCCTGGTGCGAATAGGCGATTTCCTTGGCCAAGGTCAGGAATTCCACCTTCGAGCCCAGAGACCGCTCGGCATGGGTGATGGCGTCGCGGCCAAGCGTGGTGTGCGTCTTCATGATTTCGAATTCTTCGGGGGTGAAGCGGCCGGGCTTCAACAGGATGCGGTCGGGAATGCCAACCTTGCCGATATCGTGCAGCGGCGCCGATTTGAACAGCATGTTGATGGTGGCATCGTCCAGTTGGGCGGCAAAGCGCGGATGGCCGCGCAGCTTGGTCGCCAGGGCCTGGATGTAGAATTGGGTGCGGCGGATGTGGTTGCCGGTTTCCAGATCCCGCGTCTCGGCCAGGGACGCCATGGCCAGGATGGTGACGTCCTGGATCGCCATGACCTCCTCGGTGCGCTTGGCCACTTCCACCTCCAGGAAAGCGCTCTTGTCGCGCAGGAAGTCGGCGGTGGCCTTGAGCTTCAGCTGGGTGCGCACACGAGCCAACACGATGGGCGGGCTGATGGGCTTGGTGATGTAGTCCACCGCCCCCATGTCCAAGCCCTTGCGCTCGGCATCCACTTCCGCCTTGGCCGTCAGGAAGATCACCGGGATGTCGCGGGTCTCTGGCGTCTCCTTGAGGCGCTGGCACACCTCGTAGCCGTCCATGCCCGGCATCATGATGTCCAGCAGGATCAAATCGGGGGGATTGTCCGCCGCAGCGACCTTCAAGGCCTTCTCGCCGCTGCTGGCCACCTTCACCCGGTATTCATCCTTGAGCAGACTGCTCAGGACCGCCAAATTGTCCGGCGTGTCGTCCACCGCCAAAATGGTGGCCCTTTCGAGAAAGCCCCGGTTTTCCATCGCTCAGATCCTCATACGCTGCCCATGGCCCGGTTCAAGACAGCCAGCGCGGCTTCGAAATCGAAATCCTTGATGGCGGCGTGAAGGCGGGAGTACTCCTCGGGAAAGGCGGCCGCCAGCAGGCCGGTATTCTCCTCCAGCACATCGTCAACCTCCGCGTCGTCTTCGGCAAGCAGGTTCCGCAGGCGACGGCACACCTGGTCCAATACGGCCCGGTCCACCTCCGCGCGGATCACCTCCTCCTCGGGTGGCAACCGATTGTCCAGGGCGGCGATCAGGGTACCGAGGGGCTGACGCAGCACCTCGATGGCGTCTTCCACCGCGTCGCGCGGTGCCCGTTCGGCCAAGACGGACTCCAACTCCCCGGCAGGGACTTGGACCTCGTCCGCCCCGATCATGCCGGCCAGACCCTTCAGGGTGTGGGCCAAACGCTCGGCCGTCTGCCAGTCTCCGGCGTCCAGGGCCGCGCAGATATCGTCGCAGGAGGTCCGGCGGCTGGCGGCGAACTTGCGCAGCGATGACAGGTAGAGCCACGCCTTGCCCTGCACCCGGCGCAGGCCGCTGGCCATGTCCAGTCCCGGGATGTCCGGCAGGGCCGGCTCAGGCGCGTCGGCGACGGCCCGAGGCGCGGCGGGCGCCCGTTCGCCCGGCGGGATCCAGCGCAGCAGGACGCCCCACAAATGCTCTGGATCGATGGGCTTGGCGGCGAAATCGTTCATGCCTGCTTCCAGGCAGCGATCGCGGTCGCGCTGCATGGCGTTGGCGGTCATGGCGACAATGGGCAAATGGTCGAAGCGGCCCAGTCTGCGGATTTCCCGCGTGGCGGTGACGCCGTCCATGACCGGCATCTGCATGTCCATGAGCACCAGATCGTAGGGCTCCTCCTGCACCCGGGCCAGGGCGGCGGCGCCATCACCGGCGACATCGACCACGAAGCCGGCATCGGCGAGCAGTTCGGTAGCGACCTCCTGGTTCAGTTCGTTATCTTCCACCAGCAGGATGCGCGCGCCCCGGATGGCGGCCAGGCTCTCGAGCGAACACGATATGCCGCCCGCCGGCTTGCGCGGCTCGGCGGCGGTGAGGCCGCCGAACAGCCGGATGACCGTGTCGAACAGCACCGAGGCGCTGACCGGCTTGATCAGCACATCCTCGATGCCGGCCTCGGCGATCTGGTTCAACACTTCCTCGCGGCCATAGGCGGTGACCATGAGCAGCCGCGGTGCGGATTCCAGGCCCAGCGCCCGAATCTGGCCGGCAGTGGCGACGCCGTCCAGGTCGGGCATGCGCCAATCCAGCAGCACCAGGGCATAGGGTTGACCAGCCGTCGCCGCCCGCTTGATCTCGTCCACCGCCGCCAGGCCGGAGTCCACGTCGGCCACCTGGAAGGTCATGCTGGACAGCAGGTCGCACAGGACGGCGCGGGCGTTGTCGTTGTCGTCCACCACCAGCACCCGGCAACCGCGCAGGTCGGGCGACGGCAGCAGTTCGCGCTTGCGCTGGGTGCCGACGCGCAGGCGTGCGGTGAACCAGAAGGTGCTGCCCTTGCCAAACTCGCTGTCCACCCCGACCTCGCCGCCCATCAGTTCGGCCAGGCGCTTGCTGATGGCCAGCCCCAGGCCGGTGCCGCCGAATTTCCGCGTGGTCGAGGTGTCAGCCTGCTCGAAACTCTGGAACAGACGGCCCTTCTGCTCATCGGTGATGCCGATGCCGGTGTCGCGCACGGCGAAGTACAGCAGCACCTCGTCCTCGGTGCGCTCCGCGATCCGGGCGATGATGTCGATCTCGCCCTTCTCGGTGAACTTGATGGCGTTGTTGGCATAGTTGATTAGGATCTGGCCCAGCCGCAACGAATCGCCCACCAGGGCGCGCGGCACCTCGGACGGGATGTCGAACACCAGTTCCAACTGCTTGGCATTGGTCTTGTCGGTCAGCAGGTTGGCGATGTTGTCGAGCATGGCGTCCAGGTCGAAATCCGCCTGTTCGATGGGCAGCTTGCCGGCCTCGATCTTTGAGAAATCCAGGATGTCGTTGATGATGATGCCCAGCAGGTGCTGGCCGGCACCTTGGATCTTCCTGACGTAATCCCGCTGGCGGGGCGTCAGCTCGGTCTTGAGTGCCAGGTACGACATGCCGATGATGGCATTCATCGGAGTGCGGATCTCGTGGCTCATATTGGCCAGGAAATCCGACTTCATGCGGGTGGCGTCCTCAGCCATTTCCTTGGCGTGGGTCAGCGCGGCCTCGGCCGTCTTGACCGCCGTGACGTCTTGGAAGAAGCCGGCCCAGATGATGGCTCCATCGCCGCCGATGGGCAGAGCCTCCATGTGCACCCAGCGAGCCTCGCCATCGGTATCCAGGCGGAATTGGACCGAGAAGGGCGCTCCCCGGCCGATGGCGCCGGTCACCTGCGCCTCCAGCCCGTCCCGGTCGGCCCGCAGCACCGCGCCGTACAAGCGGTCACCGTTGGCCTGCAACTGCTCGCGCCCGACGCCCAGGATGTCGTAGACCTGCCGGCTCAGGAAGGTGAACCAAAACAGCTCGCCCTCGCTGCGCAGTTCGAATACCGCCACCGGCACCGAATTGGTCAGGGCCCGCAGGCGCTCCTCCGCCGCCTGGATTCGGTGCAGGGCGTGCTCGCGCTCGGTGACATCCAACCAATAGCCGTTCCACACCCGCGTGCCATCGGCCAGCAGCGAGACCATGGATCGGGTTTCGATCCAGCGGAACGCGGAATCGCCGTCCATGACCCGGTACAGCAGGTTGGTGGGCATGTTGTCGCGGATACATTGGATCAGGGTGTTGCGCGCCGTCTGCCGGTCGTCGGGGTGGACCCGCTTCCAGCGTTGGTCCGGATCATCCAGCAGCGACGACGAGGGGATTCCCCAGATTTCCTCAGCCTTGGCGCTGACGAAGCGGAAGAGTTCGGTGTCATCGGGCGCGACTTCGAAACGAAAGGCCGCGCAGGGGAGCGAATCGGCCATGTCGCGCATGAGTTGGCGCGACCACTCGGCGGCACGGCGGGAATGCTCCAGTTCGCGGGTGCGATCCTCGACGCGGGTTTCCAGGGTGGCGTTGGCTTCCTCCAGGCTGGCGGTGGAGGCCTGGAGCGCGACGCGCATGGCTTCCTGGGCCGAGGCCAGGGCGGCAATCTCCTTCAAGTCGGAGCGGATGTCCACCGGCCGTGCCAGGTCCATGCGCCCGATGCGCGCGCTTTCCTCGGCCAGGACCTCCAGCGGCACGGCGAAGCGGCGGGCAATGGGCAAGGTGACCAGGGCCGCGAAGACCAAGGTTCCCACGATCAACGCCACCAGCAGCACCGCCTGCTCGCCGCTGATCGGCACGAAATCCTGCCGGGGAGCCATCACCCCCAGCCAGAACGGCTGCTTGCCGATGAAGATGCGGCCGAAATGGGTGAACCAGTCCACACCCTCGAACGTCATGGCGTTCAGGCTGCCGTCCGGCCGCCCCTGCTCGTTCCAGCGGCGCCACCCTTCGGCCAGGAGCGGCACCCCCTGCTCCGCCAGGGGCTTCAACACCGCCTTCTTGATTTCGTCGTCGCTGGAGAAACGCTCCGCTCGGGGAACGCCGACCAACTGCCCGGCATCATCCAGCAGCATGCCCACCCCGCTGGTGCCGGCGGTGATCTTGCGGGTGAAATGGGACAGGTCCAGCAGCTTGACGTCATGGGCCACCACATAGCGACCGCCGTCCGGTGCGGTCCAGCGACTGGACGCCGTGATGCCCGGTTCCTTGGTGGTGAAAAAGATGTAGGGCGCGGTCCAGAACACGTCGTCGTCCCGATCGAGCGCCATGGCGCCGCCGAACCAGGGTCGCCGACGAGCGTCATAGTCGCGCTCGAGGATCTCGGTCTTTTCCAGGACGCGATTGCCGCTCCAGGTCATCCAAGTGGTCTTCTTGCCCCAACGTTGGGGATCACTGAGCCGGTTGATCCACTTGCCGTCGGCGTACAGCAGCAAAATTTCACGGCCGGATTCATGGGCCACCAGCACCGACGAGATTTCCGGGTGGTTCTCGATGACCGGGAAGAAGAATTCGTTGAACTTCTCCACCTGATCCAGTGTCAGGCTGTTGTTCAAGCCCCAGTGGCGGCTGGTGTTGAGCGTGACCTCGACCGTCGCCAGCAGGCGTTGGACCCGCGAGTTCAATTCACCCGCGGTCTGGCGCATCTGGGTGTCGGCCAGGCGCTCGATGGTCGGGGTGACGATCAGGGCGTAGGTGGAGACGGCGAAGACGCCCAGCGCCATCACGGCGATCAGGAAAGCGCGGACGAGCAGGCTGCCACGAACCGACACGCCGGATGCGGCCGGGGACGAAGACAAGGACTGTGGTACCGGACCGACCATGTCCCTCACCCCTAG